>WKKR01000001.1 GCA_009684525.1 Geobacter sp. | reverse complement strand
GTGGGAGTCGGAGTCGGAGTCGGAGTCGGAGTCGGAGTCGGAGTCGGAGTCGGAGTCGGAGTCGGAGTCGGAGTCGGAGTCGGAGTCGCCTGCCCATTCAGGAATGCGGCAAGGTCGGTGATCTGGCTGGCCGAGAGGGTGATCCCCTTGTGGCCGCTCGTCCCGGCAGCCGGGAATTTCGTGCTGACCAGAGTCCCTTTGCCGGTAAGGTTCATGGTGGTGGTGCCGGTCAGGACATGGCAACCGGCGCAGTTGCTATTGAACACGGTTTGGCCTGCAGAAGGCGAAGGCGTCGGAGTGGGCGTCGGGGTCGGGGTCGGCATGCCGCCACCTTTGCCATGCTGCTTGAGCGTTACCCTGTAGGCGAGCAGGACACCGTTGACCAGTTTTCCTTCGACCTCGACCCGGTCGTTTGCGGCAATACCCGACAGGTCGATCCCGTTTGCCAGCACCGAGATCCCGCCTACGGTGAAGGTCCCGTCAGCCACCGAGAGGTTGGCCACCATGCCTTCGATCGTCGCGTGGTCGGCATCGTCCAGTTCAGGGTGCTTGATGGAGACCTGGGTTGCGGTGAGGGTGCCGTTCGTTGCGCTCAGGGTTCCTCTGACCTTGACCAGGACACCGACGGCAAGCTGCTGCGGCAGCGCATGGGTGCTGACGATGGTAAGGCCGCCAACCGTGATGGTCTGGCCGTTTATTGCGGAGACCGCGCCGATCACCTTGACCGGTGTGCTGTTGGGAATGAAGGGGTTGTTCTTCCGTTCGATGCGGGTAGCCTGAACCTGACCGTTGGCATCCAGATAACCGCTCACCACTACCATGTCGTTGACCGTCAGCCCGCTCAGACTGCTGATATGTTCGTAGATCGTGGTATCAAGGGTGTTCACGGTCTGTCCCATGACCACCAGGGTGCCGGCGTTCGTGTCGACGGATGCGACCGGGCCCTTGAGCAGATGGTCGCAGCTCAGTTCCAGAGCGGTCTTACCGCTTCCCGCGCCGCCATCGTGGCTCTTCACGGTCACCACCATGCCGGTGGACAGCTGGTCGTCATCGTCGTCCTTGATGATGTGGGTGCCGTTCAGGGAGAATTCCTCGCCATTGATCTGGATGCTGCCCGAACCGGTGGCTCCGGTGAGGGCGATGGTCTTGCCGCTGGCGCTGCCGTCGACGCTGGTAATGACGCCGGCCGTGACGCCGGATACTGCCTGCGTCCCGGTGCCTGAGCCGCCGCCGCAGCCTGCCAGAATGACCGTGACGATCATGAGAGCGCATGTGCTTATGATATGTTTGATCTGCATGTTTCCTCCTTGGTTGTGCTGCGTTTCGTGCTGTTGATGTCCTATGGTTGTGAAGCTCATTGACGGATCAGTACAGGATGTCGTTGTTGCCCCCTTTCCTGGCCCGCGCTGCTCAAAAAAAGAGCCGGGGCCGAATCGTGAGGGTATTTCGGCAACCCGGCTGTCTCGTGGAGACCCGTGGGCTTTCCGCCCCATCCTCGCGGATGGTTTAGCATTATCGTCTACCATGGGTATGGGTGCGGGCTGTGTATCGTCAAAGGCGCCCGTACCGTGCCTGTGTTAGAAATATCGTTATCCCGGAAAACCTCCTTACGGGTGATGTCTGCTGATCAGCAGGCCAGGGCCAGTGCATCGGTGGCGAGGATAATCCGGTCGCTCTCCTCTACCACCACGTGGGCGCTATGTTCGATGAGATCGTACTGGTGGAGATACTTGGCCACCTCCACCGGCTCGTTGGTCTTGCGGCCGAAGAATTTGCCGCTCTGGGGAAAGATCTCGGTCACCACCCGTTCGTCGTAGATGGCGAAGTCGCAGTGGTTGTCGACATCCCGGCTGCTGAAGTCGCTGGCTGTGGGGAGTTCCTCACGGTAGACGATACGGACGTCGATGTCGTCGCGGTGCTGGGCCAGGAGTACCTTCTGGATCTCTGCTTCCGCCAGTTCCTCACGGTTGATGACGAAGATCCGGGTGATCTTTACCCCCCTGTCCAGGGCCCGCAGGTTGGCCTGGTAGAAGTTGAGCAGGGCACCGCGGGTTCCCCAGCCCGGGGTCAGGGGATCGACCGCCTTGATGTGCCGGGTCGTCATGTCGGAGAGCTTGGCCCCTTCCAGGTAGAATTCCGCTTCATCCAGCGGGATGTACCCCTGCTGGAGCATGGCAATGGTCCGTTTGGTGCCGGCCATCAGCTCCTGTGCCTTGACCTGGCATTCGGGATTGCCGATCCGGGCAATGGCAAAGGGGATCTCGTGGGCCTGGTGGTACTGCTCCAGGAGCCGGTCCCTGCTCTTCTCGATCTCCTCCCGCACCAGGTAGGTGACCAGCGAGAGCAGGATGCCGATGCCGAAGGTGATGTAGGCGGCGCTTTCGTTGTTCAGCACCATGTGGAAGAAGATGGCCAGGCCGGAACCGGCGATGAATTCGACGAAGATGGCTATATGCGAGAGATTCTTCTTCAGGTTCATGTCTGTCATCCTTTGGCGGCGACTCTGTTCGTCGTTGTCGGAACAAACAAAAAAAGCCGGGTCGCCGCACATATCGGTTAGGATATTTCGGCGACCCGGCTGTCTCGGTGAGACCCTGTGGGCTTTCCGTCCCACCCTCGCGGGTGGTTTAGTATTGTCGTCTACCTACGGCTGCTGTTTGTTGACTAATATGCTGCGACTTTATCTTAATGAGGATAAGGTGTCAAGCAGAAAAATGCAGCACGTGCCGCAATAGTCATTACAAACAGCAGGTTAGTGTCAGTCTGCCAACCCCTTGGCATCGGCGACCATCAGCTCGCTGACCAGCCGGGTGAACCGGAGCGGGTTCTTGATGGGGGAGCCTTCTGTGAGCAGCGCCTGGTCGATGAGGAGTTCGCAGTAGTCGGCCAGCCGGGAATTCTTCTGATCCTTTTCAAAGAGCCGGGTCATGGCTGCCATGATCGGGTGATCAGGGTTCAGTTCCAGGATTCGCTTCGATTCGGGCATGTCCTGGTTGAGGGCCTTCATGATCCGCTCCATGTTGGCGCCGATACCGAATTCGTCGGCCACCAGGCAGCAGGCGCTGTCGGTGAGGCGGGTCGAGAGACGCACCTCCTTGACCTGGTCGGCCAGGGTCTCTTTTATGTAATTCAGCAGGCTGCCGTACTGTTTTTTCGCCTCTTCCTGCTTTGCCTCCAGCGCCTTCTTTTCTTCTTCGCTTTCCAGTTCCAGATCTCCCCGGTCGATGGCCTTCAGTTTCCTGCCGTCGTATTCGGTGAGCGACTGCACCACCCATTCGTCCACCGGGTCGATGAGGAACAGGACCTCATACCCTTTCTTCCGCACCGCTTCCAGGTGGGGGGAGTTTTCCACGGCCTGGCGCGATGTCCCGGTGATGAAGTAGATCTCTTTCTGCCCCTCGGGCATCCGCTCCAGGTACCCCTTGAGCGAGACATAGGTGCCCGGTTCGGTGCGCGAGCTTTCGAACAGGAGCAGCTCCTGGAGTTTCTCCTTGTTGGCATGGTCGAAATGGATCCCCTCTTTGAGGATCGGCCCGAATTCGGTGTAGAACTTCAGGTATTCGTCCGCCTCCTTCTCCTGCAGCTCGCCGAGCGTCGAAAGGATCTTGCCCACCAGGCTCTTCTGGATTCGCCTGATCTCCACGTCCTGCTGCAGGATCTCGCGGGAGACGTTGAGCGGCAGGTCGCTGGAGTCGACTACCCCCTTGATGAACCGGAGGTAGTCGGGGAGGAGCTCCTCGCAGTGGTCGGTAATGAAGACCCGCTTGACATAGAGGTGCACCCCTTTGCGCTGGTCGCGGACAAAGACGTCATAGGGCTTGTGGGCCGGGATGTAGAGCAGGGCGCGGAATTCGCTGGTCCCTTCGGCGGCGTAATGGATGGTGCGGAACGGCTTGTCGTAGTCGTGGGAGATGTGCTTGTAGAACTCCTCGTATTCCTCTTCGGTGACCTCGCTCTTGGGGCGGGTCCAGATCGCCTTCATGGAGTTGAGCGTCTCCTCCACGGTCTTCTCGATATCCCCGCCCCCTCCGATGACGGTGCCGTCAACCCCTTTGGCCGGCTCCTTCCGGGTCACGTCCATCACGATGGGGTACTGGACGTAATCCGAGTATTTCTTGACGATGGAGCGGATCTTCCACTCGTCCAGGTATTCGCGCATCTCTTCCTTCAGGTGGAGGATGATGTCGCTGCCGCGCTGCTCCTTTTCGCACTCCTCGACGCTGTAGGTGCCGTCGCCGGTGGATTCCCAGCGGCAACCCTCTGTCGGGGAGCCGGCAGGGCGGGTGATGACGGTGACCCGGTCGGCCACCATGAAGGAGGAATAGAACCCGACCCCGAATTGGCCGATTAACTCCGGATGGGATGCCAGATCCTTCCCTTTGAGGCTCTCCATGAAGGCCTTGGTGCCGGAACGGGCAATGGTGCCGATATTTTCTTCAACCTCTGCCATGGACATGCCGATGCCGTTGTCGCGGATGGTGAGGGTCCCGGCCGCCTTGTCCGGAATGATCTTGATCTTCCAGTCGGTATTCCCTTCCAGGATCGCCTCGTTGGAGTGGGACTCGAAGCGGACCTTGTCGATGGCGTCCGAGGAGTTGGAGATCAGTTCCCGAAGGAAGATGTCGCGATTGGAATAGAGGGAATGGATGACCAGGTCGAGAAGCTGCTGGACCTCGGTCTGGAACTGCTTGGTGGTTTTTGACATGTGGGATCGTTTCTCCTTTGCGTAAGGTGTTGAGTTGTGAAATCCCAGTAAAGCTAATGATTGTCTCTGCATTTTGCAAGGGGTACCGGACAGAAGTATGGTTTTTTTGTGTATACCATAGTCAAGCAGCCAACTCTCAGGTATAACTTATTGCATAACTGAGGGAATGTCCGCATATCCCGTTGGAGGGGAAATGATGCGCCGCGACGCCTTTTCCGCATTGCTGTTGCATCCAGTGGTGGTGCTGCTGTTATTGGCAGTAGCCATTGGTGGATGCCGGAACAGGGAACCGATCAAGCTCGGTTTTGCCGCTTCCATGACCGGGAAGATGGGCGATCTCGGTGTTGCCGGCCGTGACGGCGCCCAGGTGGCCGTGGATGAGATCAACGACGCGGGCGGCATTGGCGGTCGCAAGCTGCAGTTGATCGCGCGGGACGACCGCAGCGACCCCGCAGTGGCGAAAGAGGTGGATCGGGAGCTGATCAGGGATGGGGTCGTGGCGATCATCGGTCATCTGACCAGCGACATGAGCCTTGCTGCCGTTCCGGAGGTCGACCAGGCCAGGGTGCTCCTGTTTGGCCCCACTGGCGGAACCCGGCAGTTGACCGGTATCGACGACTTCTTCGTCCGGATCTACCCGGACAACCATGTGGCGGCAGGAAGGCTGGCCGGGTATCTGCGCCAGCGGCTGAACCTGCGGACCTTGGCGGTTGTCTACGATATCTCCAACGAGTCATACACGGGAGACTATCTGTCGTTCTTTCGCCGGGAGTTTGGCGGGAATGGCGGTGAATTCGGCAAGATCATGCCGTTTGCCTCCAAGGAACGCCCCAGTTATCTGCAACTTGCCGAATCGCTGGTCAAATCGAAGCCAAACGGGATCTTCATCCTGGCTGGAGCCGTCGATACGGCCATGATCTGCCAGCAGGTCCGCAAGCTAGACCCATCGATCCCTCTCTTTGCCGCAGAATGGGCAGGGAGCACCGAACTACTCAAGATGGGGGGCTCGGCAGTGGAAGGATTGACCCTGTGCCGCTATTTCGACAGCAGCGATCAGAGCCCTTCCTACCTCCAGTTCAAGAGTGCGTATCGCGAACGTTACAAGGTGGAGCCGACCTTTGCAGCCGCCTATTCCTACGAGGCGGTCAAGATCATTGCCGCGGCCCTGGCCCGTAACGGCGGCGATTCTCGCCGACTGAAGGAGACACTGCTCGCCATGCAGAAGTTCCAGGGGCTGCAGGGGGAGATAACCCTCGACCGTTTCGGCGATGCCGTGCGGAAGGTGTTCGTAATCAGGATCGACAACGGGGCGTTTGCCAGGGTGGAATAGGCTGAGATGGGGAAGCGGAGCATAATACGGGCATTGGTGAGCGGTTTTCTCCTGGCGGCGGTGGTGCCGATGCTGGTGGTTACCCTGCTCGTCCTCATGGTCAACCATGCCAATACCAGGGCTGCTGTCGAAAAGCAGAACATGCAGGTGGCCCGAACCGTTGCGGTAGCGGTGACCAATTTCCTCCATGAACCGGTGGTGGTTCTCGAAGGGGTGAAAAACCTCGCCCGCAGTCGCGGCTATGCCGGCGGCGAATTCTCTTCCCTCGTGAACAATGTCATCATGCCCGACCATTACTTCCAGTCGGTCATGATGCTGAACCGGCGGGGGAAGGTGGTTGCGTTCTGGGGTGCCGGCGAACCCGGCCGGAATCGTTCGGACCTTCTGGGGGTCGATTTCTCGGCAACCGATTTTGTCCGGCAGACCCAGGATGAGGGCCGGCTCGTCTGGTCCAATACCTTCATTTCACCCACAACCGGCGAACCCTCCATCAACCTCTGCCTTCCCTGGGAGGAAGGCCTGGTGGTCGGCGAGATCCCGCTTGCCGGGCTCAGCCGCATCGTCGACCAGACCCGTATCAGCTCCACCAGCTATGCCTACCTCGTCGATCGGCAGGGGCGGATCATCGCCCATCCCGACATCTCCCTGGTCCGCGAACAGGCCAGCGCCAGTTCCATTGCTGCTGTGCGCCAGGGGTTGCAGGGGAAGTTCGGGACCTATTCATACCCAGTCAAAGGGGGGAAAGAGATCGGCAGCGTGCTCGGTATTGCCGAGACCGGCTGGCTGGTCGTTGTCGGCCAGAACGAGAGCGAAGTCTTCGGATTCCTGCGCAAGACCGAGCTGCTGATGCTGGTCGGCCTTACCGTTGCCTTTGCCGTTGCCCTGGGGCTTTCCCTCCTGGTCGTCACCCGGATCACCCGCCCCCTCGGGCAGCTCCAGGCCCATTCCCAGCTCCTTGCCGCGGGCGATTACGACATTGCCCCGATACCGGCGGATTACCAGGAGATCTCCCTCCTGAGCGACTCGTTTCATGCCATGGCCCATGCGGTTCGTCAGCGCGAACACGAACTCAAGGACCGTAATGAAGAGCTGGCCATGGTGGAAGAGGAACTGCGCCAGCAGCTCGACGAGTACCTGAAGAGCCAGGACGAGCTTTTGTCCGAAAAGAACAAGCTGGAGACCATCCTCGCCTGCATGGGCGACGGCCTTTCCATCCAGGACCGGGAATTTCGGGTCATATTGCAGAACGAGTACCATCGGCAGATAATCGGGGAGGCTTACGGGAAGTTCTGTTACGAGGTCTACGAGAAGAGCGACCGTATCTGCGACAACTGCCCCGTAGCGAGCGCCTATGCCGACGGGCGGGTGCATACCCTGGAGCGCCGCGTTTCTATGGACGATGGCGACCATTACTTCGAGATCACCGCTTCTCCGCTGCGTGACGGGACCGGGACCATCGTGGCAGGGATCGAGCTGGTCCGGGAGATTACCGGGCGCCGCAGGACCGAGGAAGAGGTCCGCCGCCTCAATGACGAACTGGAGCAGCGCGTGCTGGAGAGGACCCGCGAACTGTCCGATGCCAACCAGGCGCTGCAGGAAGAGGTCAGGCAGCGGAGTGCCGCCCAGGAAGAGATTTCCTGGCTGAACGAAGACCTGGAGCGACGGACCCATGCCCTGGAAGAGACCAACCGGGAGCTGGAGGCCTTCAGCTATTCCGTTTCCCACGATCTGCGTGCTCCGCTTCGGCATATCGAAGGGTTCAGCCGACTCCTCATGGAGGAAAGCGCCGACCGGCTCGATCCGCACAGCCAGGATTATCTCAACCGGGTCTGCCGGGCAAGCCAGCGGATGTCAGTGCTGATCGACGATCTGCTCAATCTTTCCCGCGTCACCCGCGGCGACATGCACCGACAGCAGGTGAACCTTTCCCGGCTTGCCGCCGAGATCGCCGCCGATCTGCAGGAAGGGAGCCCGGACCGTTCCGTCACCTTCGTGATCGCCGAGGGGATGACCGCCTGGGGCGACCCCCATCTGCTGCGGGTCCTCCTGGTCAATCTGCTGGGGAATTCCTGGAAATACACCGGCAAATGCGAAGAGACAGTCATCGAATTCGGCTGCCGGGAGATCGACCGTGAAAAGGTCTGGTTTGTCAAAGACAATGGCGTCGGCTTCAACATGGCGTATGCCGACCGGCTGTTCGGGACCTTCCAGCGGCTCCACCATTCCAGCGATTTCGAGGGGACCGGCATCGGCCTGGCCACGGTGAAGCGGATCATCAACCGACACGAAGGAAAGGTCTGGGGCGAGGGGGAGGTCGGCGTCGGTGCCACCTTCTACTTCACCCTGCCGAGCCAGCCCGCAAAGGAATCTCCCTTCTCTTTCACCCTCCCGGCGTGATCTTGACACTCAAAGGCTGCTTATGATAGGGTAGCGCTTCCCTCATCAGGCTCAAGACGCGCCTTTTTCGCCTGTTACCCCCCCGGCCGTGACCATTATGGGAGCACCGCATGCACTACCCCGATTTCGAGACCTTCCGATCCCTCTGCAGCCAGGGGAATCTGATCCCTGTCTACCGCGAGATCATGGCCGACATGGATACGCCGGTCAGCGCCTTTCGCAAGATAGACGACGGCCGTTACGCCTTTCTCCTGGAGAGTATCGAAGGTGGCGAGAAGTGGGCCCGCTACACCTTCCTCGGCGCTTCACCCGCCGTGGTAATCCGCTCGCAGGGGCGGCGGGTGGAGCTGCTCCGCACCGGCGAAGCGCCGCAGATCGTGGAAACCGGCGACCCGCTCGGCTTTGTCCGCCAGTTCCTGGCCGGCTTCAGGCCAGTCGAGGTTGCCGGCATCCCCCGGTTCTTCGGCGGTGCGGTCGGCTATCTCGGCTATGACATGGTCCGCTTCTTCGAGGACCTCCCCACGGAAAAACCTGCTCATATCGGTGCCTGGGACTCCTATTTCGTCATCACCGACACGATCCTGATCTTCGACAACGTGCGGCAGAAGATCAAGGTGGTCTCCAATGCCCACCTTGATGACGGCAAGAGCCCGGAAGACGCCTACCGCGAGGCAGTGGCCTGCATCGACGCCCTCATCCTCAAGCTGAAGACCGCCCCGGCACCGCCGGCGCCGATCCCGTCGGCAGGGAAGCGGGTGGCCTTCACCCCCAATTTCAGCCGCGAGGCCTTCGAGGCGGCGGTGGAAAAGACCAAGGAGTACGTGCGGGCCGGCGATGTCTTCCAGCTCGTTCTGTCTCAGCGCTTTTCCGGCGAACTAACCGTGGAGCCGCTGGATATCTACCGGGTGCTCCGGACGCTCAACCCTTCACCCTACATGTTCTTCCTCCGGCTTGACGAAACGTTGGTGGTCGGTGCCTCCCCCGAGGTCATGGTCCGCAAGGAGGGAGAACGGGTGGAGCTGCGCCCCATTGCAGGCACCCGCCCCCGCGGGGCCACCGCTGAGGAGGACGATGCCCTGGAACACGAGATGATGGCCGACCCCAAGGAGCGGGCCGAGCATGTCATGCTGGTGGACCTGGGGCGCAACGACCTGGGGCGGGTATGCAAGACCGGGACGGTCCGGGTCTCGGAACTGATGACCGTGGAACGCTACTCCCACGTCATGCACATCGTCTCCAACGTGCAGGGGGTCCTGGAGGAAGAGAAGGACGCCTTCGACGTGGTGCGGGCGACCTTTCCGGCCGGCACCCTTTCCGGTGCGCCCAAGGTGCGGGCCATGGAGATCATTGACGAACTGGAGCCCTGCCGGCGCGAGATCTATGGCGGCGCAGTGGGCTACTTCTCCTTTTCCGGCAACATGGACCTGGCCATAGCCATCCGTACCCTGGTCATCAAGGACGGGAAAATACATCTGCAGGCCGGTGCCGGGATCGTTGCCGATTCGGTGCCGGCTACCGAATACCAGGAAACGGTGAACAAGGCCATGGCAGTGGTGAAGGCGATCGAACTCGCCGAACAGGGGCTTGACTGATGCTACTCATGATCGACAACTACGACTCGTTTACCTACAACCTGGTTCAGTATTTCGGTGAGCTGGGGGAAGAGGTGCAGGTGCACCGCAACGACAGGATCACCCTGGAGGAGATCGCGGCGCTCAAGCCGCAACGGATCGTCATCTCGCCGGGGCCGTGTACGCCCAGCGAGGCCGGCATCTCCCTGCCGCTGATCGGCCATTTTGCCGGCCGGATACCGATTCTCGGCGTCTGCCTGGGGCACCAGTCCATCGGCGCTGCTTTCGGCGGCGAGGTGGTGCGTAGCGACTTCCTCATGCACGGCAAGACCTCGCTCATCCATCACGATGGGAAGGGGCTCTTCCAGGGGCTTGCCAACCCCTTCAACGCCACCCGCTATCACTCCCTGGTGGTGGAGCGTTCAACGCTCCCTTCCTGCCTGGAAATAACCGCCTGGGTTGAGGAGGGGGAGATCATGGGGCTTAAGCACCGCGACCTGCCGGTCTGGGGGGTGCAGTTCCATCCCGAGTCGATCCTCACCGAGGGGGGGATGGATATCCTGAGGAATTTTCTGGAAATGACGAAATAACACCAGCGGCGGGTCCGCGCGCCCTGCCGGGATCGCGGACCGGTCCGTCCGCCATGGGGGAGATTCATGATCAAGAGGGCGATTGCACGGGTGGTCGAGCGGGAAGACCTAAGCGAAGGTGAGATGATCGAGGTGATGGACCAGATCATGTCCGGCGGCGCCACCCCGGCGCAGATCGGTGCCTTTATCACCGCGTTGCGGATGAAGGGGGAGACCATTGCCGAAATAACCGGCGCGGCTCGCGTCATGCGCGAACGCGCCACCCGGATCCGGGTCGGCAAGGGGGTGGTGGACATCGACCGGGACGACATCAACGTGGATCTGGAAACCATCCTCGACACCTGCGGCACCGGCGGCAGCGGCACCAACTCCTTCAACGTCTCCACCACCGTCGCCTTCGTGGTTTCGGCCTGCGGGGTCAAGGTGGCCAAGCACGGCAACCGATCGGTCTCTTCGGCCTGCGGCAGCGCCGATGTCCTGGAATCCCTCGGTGTCAACCTGGACGTGACCCCGGAAACGGTGGAGCGCTGCATCACCGAGGCGGGGATCGGCTTTCTCTTTGCGCCGGCACTGCACGGCGCCATGAAACATGCCATTGGCCCGCGCCGCGAGATCGGCATCCGGACCATCTTCAACATCCTCGGCCCGCTCACCAACCCGGCCGGGGCCGACTGCCAGGTGCTCGGCGTCTACCGCGAGGAACTGGTGGAGACCATGGCCCATGTGCTGCGCAACCTGGGGTGCCGGCGGGGGTTCGTGGTCTACGGCCGGGACGGCATGGACGAGATTACCCTGACCGGCGAAACCTGCGTTGCCGATGTCAATCCCGAGGGGGTGGTTCTCTCGGTCATCTCACCAGAGACCTACGGCCTGAGCCGCTGTTCCATGAACCAGTTGCGGGGTGGCGATGCCAGGGAGAACGCGGCCATTGTCCGCGCCATCCTTTCCGGCGAGCAGGGGCCGAAACGGGATATCGTGCTGTTGAACGCCGCCTATGCCCTGGTGGCGGCAGGCAAGGCGGAAACCCCCACAGAGGGGATGGAGCAGGCGGTTGACGCCATCGACTCAGGCCATGCCCTGGAGCAGCTTCAGCGCCTGGTAACCCTGACCAGCGAGGCGCAGTAGCAGCCATGGCCGAGACTCCCGATATCCTGAAAACGATCCTTGAGCACAAACGCCTGGAGGTTGACTCGGCACGGCGCGACCAGCCGCTTTCCGAGCTCAAATCACGCATTGCCGACCTGGAAGACCAGCCACGCGGCTTTATCCGGGCCTTGCGGGATGCCGAAGCCTCGGGGTGGACGCCGGTCATCGCCGAGGTGAAGAAGGGTTCCCCCAGCAAGGGGGTGATTCGCCCCGATTTCGACCCGCTGGAGATCGCCGAGACCTACGAGCGCCATGGCGCTGCCTGCCTGTCGGTGCTGACCGACGAGCGGTTTTTCCTGGGTCACCTCCGTTTCCTGGCCCTGATCCGCGAGCAGGTGCGGCTGCCGCTTCTGCGCAAGGACTTCATCTACGATCCGTACCAGATCTTCGAGGCGCGGGCTGCCGGTGCCGATGCGATCCTGCTGATCGCCGCCATGCTGGAGCTTTCGCAGCTGCGCGACTTGACTGACCAGGCGCGCGAACTCCACCTGGACGTGCTGCTGGAGGTCCACGACGAGCGGGAGCTGGATACGGCCCTGCAGGTGAACGTGGAGCTGATCGGCATCAACAACCGGAACCTGCGCACCTTCGTCACCGACCTCGGCACCACGGAACGGCTGGCCAAGCGCATCCCCGGCGACCGGATGATCGTATCTGAGAGCGGCATCAACAGCCGGGACGATCTGGTTCGCCTGCAGCAGGCAGGGGCGCAGGCCTTCCTGGTCGGTGAATCGCTGATGCGGGAGGACGATATCGGCGCCAAGCTGCAGGAGCTGGTGGGGAACGGTTGAACCTGCAAAAGCATCGTTTATTTTCTTTACATTTCACGCTTCACGAGGTCCAAACATGAACACCAAGATCATGCTCGACGAGAGCCAGATCCCGACCCAGTGGTACAACATCATCCCCGACATGCCCGGCCCGCTGGCGCCAGTCATCAGCCCCCGGACCCTCAAACCGGTTACCCCGGACGAGATGCTCGCCATCTTCCCCATGTCCCTGATCGAGCAGGAGATGTCGATGCAGCGCTGGATCGACATCCCCGATGAGGTGCGAGAGATCTACCGGCTCTGGCGGCCGACACCGCTCTACCGTGCCCGCAGGCTGGAGCAGGCGCTTCAGACCCCGGCGAAGATCTATTACAAGTATGAGGGGGTGTCGCCGGCCGGCTCCCACAAGCCCAATTCCGCCATCCCCCAGGCCTGGTACAACAAGCAGGCGGGTATCCGGCGGCTGGCCACCGAGACCGGCGCCGGCCAGTGGGGCAGCTCGCTCGCCCTGGCCTGTTCCCTCTTCGGCCTGGAGTGCACCATCTACATGGTCAAGGTCTCCTGCCAGCAGAAACCGTATCGCAAGAGCATGATGCAGCTCTGGGGGGCGCAGGTGATCCCGTCGCCGTCCGAGTTCACCAACTCGGGGCGGTCGGTGCTCGCCCACGATCCGGACTGTCCCGGCAGCCTGGGGATCGCCATCTCCGAGGCGGTGGAAGACGCCGCCACCCATGACGACACCAATTATGCGCTGGGAAGCGTGCTGAACCATGTCTGCCTGCACCAGACGGTCATCGGCCAGGAAGCCAGGGAGCAGATGAAGATTGCCGGCGATTATCCCGACGTGGTGATCGCCTGCTGCGGCGGCGGCTCCAACTTCGCCGGCCTGGCATTCCCGTTCCTCGCCGATCGCGCCGACGGCAGGAAGATCCGCTGCCTGGCCGTGGAGCCGGCATCCTGCCCGACCCTCACCAAGGGGGTCTATGCCTTCGACTACGGCGATACTGCCCGGGTGGCGCCCATTGCCATGATGTATACCCTGGGGCACGACTTCGTCCCTCCCGGCATCCATGCCGGCGGGCTGCGCTACCATGGCGAATCGCCGCTCATCTCCCAGCTCTACCATGCCGGCGAGATCGAGGCCAAGTCGTACCGGCAGAATGCCTGCTTCGAGGGGGCGCTCCTCTTTGCCCGTAGCGAGGGGATCGTGCCGGCGCCCGAATCGTCCCATGCCGTGCGCGCCGCCATCGACGAGGCGGTCATGGCCAAGGAGGAGGGGAAGGAGAAAACCATCCTCTTCGGCCTGTCCGGGCACGGCCAGCTGGACATGGGGGCCTACGACGCCTATCTCTCCGGGGGGCTGGAAGACTACGAGTATCCGGAGGAAAATATCCGCGATGCGCTGACCCGGTTGCCGAAGGTACAGCTTTAAACCCCGACATCCACCACGGAGACACGGAGAAAGGCTGACAGGTGCATACCGACATCCACCACGGAGACACGGAGTCACAGAGAAAGGCCGACAGCGTGACTCTGTGTCTCCGTGGTGAGGTTCTTACATGGTCAAAGTCAAGATCTGCGGCATAACGAACCTGGACGATGCGCTGGCGGCGGTTGCGGCCGGAGCCGACGCCCTCGGCTTCGTCTTCTACGACAAGTCTCCCCGCAACGTCCATCCGCTCAAGGCTGCGGAGATCATCGCCAAGCTGCCGCCGTTCGTCCAGACCGTGGGGCTTTTCGTGGATGAAGAGGCGGAACGGGTCAACTGGACCGCCGATTTCTGCGGCCTCGACCTGGTCCAGCTCCATGGCGACGAGGAGCCGGAGTTCTGCAGCGAGATCAACCGGCGGGTCATCAAGGCGTTCCGGGTCAAGGAGGCTGCCAGCCTGGCAAGGCTCGGCAGTTACCAGGTGGCGGGCTATCTGCTGGACGCCTGGGTGGCCAATGCCCACGGCGGCACCGGCATGACCTTCGACTGGCGCCTGGCGGAGGCTGCCAAGGAGCACGGCCCGCTGGTCCTGGCCGGCGGTCTGAATCCGGACAACGTGGCAGATGCGGTGGAAAAGGTGCGCCCCTATGCCGTAGATGTCTCCAGCGGCGTGGAGAGCGAGCCGGGGCGGAAGGACCATGCGAAGGTGAGGGAATTCATCAGAAAAGCAAAGGGATAATTATGAAGTTACCCGACAAGCAGGGCCACTTCGGTCAGTTCGGCGGCCGCTATGTGCCGGAGACGTTGATGCCGGCGCTCCTGGAGCTGGAGGAGGCCTATCGGTCGTGCAGCGCCGACCCGGAGTTCCGCAAGGAGTTCAACTACTATCTGCGGCAGTACGTGGGGCGCCCCTCGCCGCTCTATTTTGCAGCCAACCTGACCGCCAAGCTGGGCGGGGCGAAGATCTACCTGAAACGGGAGGACCTGAACCATACCGGCGCCCATAAGATCAACAACACGATCGGCCAGGGGCTGATGGCCAGGCGGATGGGGAAACGCCGGGTGATCGCCGAGACCGGCGCCGGCCAGCATGGCGTGGCCACGGCGACCATCGCGGCGCTGTTCGGCCTCGAATGCGAGGTCTTCATGGGAGAGGAGGACATCAGGCGGCAGTCGCTCAATGTCTTCCGGATGAAGCTGTTGGGAGCCACGGTGACGCCGGTCAGCGCGGGTACGGCCACCCTGAAGGACGCCATGAACGAGGCGCTGCGCAACTGGGTGACCAATGTGCACGACACCTTCTACGTGATCGGGACCACGGCTGGTCCCCATCCCTACCCGAAGATGGTGCGGGATTTCCAGTCGGTCATCGGCCGCGAGGCCAGGAAGCAGCATCTGCAGGCCGAAGGCCGCCTGCCGGACTGCCTGCTGGCGGCTGTCGGCGGCGGCAGCAATGCCCTCGGGCTCTTCTATCCTTTTCTCAAAGATGCCGGGGTGCGGATGATCGGCGTGGAGGCGGCCGGTTACGGCATCGGCAGCGGACTGCATGCGGCACCGCTCTGTGCCGGGAGCGTGGGGGTGCTGCACGGCAATAAGACCTACCTGCTGCAGGACCGCCATGGCCAGATCGCCAATGCCCATTCCATTTCCGCCGGGCTCGACTATCCGGGGGTCGGTCCCGAACATGCCTGGCTGAAGGATACGGGCCGGGCCGAATACGTGGCCATAACCGACGAAGAGGCGATGCAGGGGTTCCGCATGCTCACCGAAACCGAAGGTATCCTGCCGGCGCTGGAATCTTCCCATGCCGTTGCCCATCTGTTGAAACTGGCGCCGCAGCTTCCTCCTGAGCAATCCGTTGTTGTCTGCCTCTCCGGCCGCGGCGACAAGGACATCCACACCGTGGCCGAGGTGATGGGAATAAAGTTGTAAAACAGTAGGGGGTATGGTGGCATACCAAAGTAGCTAAGTATTTGTAACTACGCGATTAATATTGCAAATAGTGAAAAAGTGTTTGACAGCGATGGGTGAGCTGCGCTATAAGGTGGCTGCCTGCTCGGCTGGCAGGTATAAGCAAAAGGCCCCAGTGGGGCCTTTTGCCGTTTTAAACCGCTGGTTTTGGCTAACATCCCGATAACGTTCATGATCGGGGTGGTGATGGCAGCGAGTTGACTCCCCTGGGGAAAGGAGTGTGTGGCCGGAAAGGAGTTCTGGATATTCCGAGGGCCAGTGAGGCCGTCCGGCAAAGCCGAGAAAGACGATTGGGTGACGTATGAAACAGTATAGCATAGCAGTATTGATAGTGGTGGCGGCGTTATTGCTGATGGGAGGCATCTCTTCATGCGACCGATCACACCATGTGCAGTCGCAGTCGCAACAGATGCAGGTGGCGGTGAGCGATACGGAGCTGGATCGCGAGATCCGCCGGGTCATGGAGAAGGGGATTAACCTGGAGGATCGGCAAAGCCAGGTACCTGCCATTGCCGCGGCGTTCGCCCGCCGTACCGATCTGCAGCGGGCCCGCTGGCTGGCAGCGCTCTGCTACCTGAAGACATTGGGGACCCCGTTCATGCCGATCGATATTGCCGAGATCGCCCTGGTGGAAACCGGCGGCCACGGTCTGTCGGGCAGAGCGGTTTCCCAGAAGGGGGCGCTGGGGGTCTGGCAACTGATGCCCGACCGGGCCATGAGCCACGGCTACTCCCCCGAAGAGATGAAAAACGATGAAAAGTGCGCCGAAGCAGCCGTGCGGGAGCTTTCCAGCAAACTGATCATGGCGGACGGCAACCTGGTGAAGGCAAAGAAGTTCTACTGTGGTATCGGGCCTGCTGCCGACGCCTACCAGACGAAGAGGCGCCAGATCCGGAAGGAGATCCTCGCGGATCTGGCCAAGGGAGCTCAGCAACGGGCCGAAGAGGTCCGTACGCGGAGTGAGCGCCCGTCGTAGCGGCGACGTGACACCCCATGACCGGTTCCGGAGCGCAACCGGTCTTCCTTTTACCGCAACAATCCGTCCGAAATTTCCTCCTTGTCGCAATGAACCGGCTGGAGCATACGGAATCAAAGGCCCTGCGGCATCCCTGCAGGGCCTTTTGTGTGGGATTGCGCCAGTATCCGGTCGGGAAACCGTACGGGATCTTCTCCTTGCAGGCCGCTCCCGCTGCTTGCCGGAAATGGGGCATCGCCAATACGGCGATACGCCTGATTCTGTGACTCTTCATGCGTGCTTTCCCGTTTCCCGGTGAGGTCTATGCGGTGAAGCTGTGCCGAAAACCTACCGGTGGCGGCTTTTCATTGCTTGAGATTGTGTTACCATGTAACCTGTGCCGTCATGGGGTTCCGGAACTGCGTTCGCCTGGCGCCCCGTGTCCTGCCGGATCGGCGTGCACAAATGTGGCTTGCAGCGCACTCTCTGTTAAAATTTCTCCGTGGAACTGCCGATACGGATAACTATCGGATGCAGGATCCCAACCACGCCGTGCCGAGGAGTCATGATGAGAAGGGGCTCAGTTGCTGCCGCAGTGCTGGTAATGGCGCTTTTCCCACTGACGACGGTTGCCGGCAAGACGCAGCGTCCGGATATGATCACCTTTCCCAGCAAGAACGGCGATGTCTATTTCAACCATCAAAAGCATGCCAAAGCATCCGGGACCTGCCGGCCCTGCCACGACCGCAAGGGGGGAAAGATCAAGGGGCTCGGCAAGGCATGGGCGCACAAGATCTGTCGTGGATGCCACGAGTCGGCCAAGGCTGGCCCGACTGAATGCCAGGGATGCCACCACCAGCAGAAGAAAAAGATGATAACCGGAAAAGGTGCGCGGTAGTCTGCTGTAGATCGGAATCCCGGCCGGTTCCCACATCGGTTTCACTTGAAGAAGGAGGGTATGATGACCCGTTTCATGATGTTCCTTTTGGCGGCATTCCTCATGGCAGAGCCCTGTCATGCAGCCCTTAAGGTGATCGGCAAGGGAGAATCGATGACCTTCGATCCCTCCGGTTTTCCACCCCGGATGAAGAGCTCGTGGGAGATTATGAAAACCAAGTGTGTCATGTGCCATTCCATGGAGCGGACCGTTGTCTCCATTACCACCGGCATAGCGTCGGTTTCCGGCCAGCCCTTCGATCATAATGCCGCCCGCGCCTATGGCTTCAAGATGATGCGGAAACCCGAGTCGAACATGAGCAGGCAGGAGATCAAGGCCGTTGTCGACCTGATGAACTACATGCTGGACGAGGCTGCCCACTGACAGGGGGCGATCGGGTTGAGCGGGGCGTCTGACTCTGCAGGCATAACCACGGTTGAGATCATACGAAAACGGGACACAACATGAAGAATGTAAAGCTCGGCCAGAGACTTATCGGATCCTTCCTGATCATGGCGCTGATCGTCGGCATAACCGGCATCTTCGGCGCCATAACCCTGAACCGGGTAGGCGACAGGACCCAGAACATGCTGCAGAATCTCACCAACCAGCAGAAACTGGTTCTACTCATGGCGGTTGCCCAGAAGGTCTGCCATGTCTATCTGTTGCAGGCTGCCCTGATCCAGGATGATGCGGCCAGGTTCGAGGGATATGTCGAAGACTACCGGATGAAGCGGGATCTGTTCCGGAGCCAGTGCGAAATCCTTCTCAAGGGGAATGCGAAGCTCGGGATCAAGGCCGCGCCCAAGGGGGGCGTCATCGAGCAGCGGACCGCCAGCGCCCTGCAGGCTTGGGCGAAGTTCGAGGGCGTGGCTGAGGAGCTGATCTCGACCAAGAAACGGCTGCTGAGTGGGGGAGGCGCGACGGCACTTTCCAGCGTGCGGCTCCACAAGCTGGCTGAGGAGGATCTCGCCCAAGCCAACGACAAGGCCAAAGAGATCGTTGACGATCTGCTGGTGGCCATCGGTTCCCAGATCACCGAGGCCAACAAAGAAGTCGGCGATATCCAGCGATGGGCTCCCTTTGCGTTCATGGCGGCCATTTTGCTGGCCATTGGCGCTGCCATCCTCCTCGGCATCCTGACGACCCGCTACATTGTCAGGCGGATCAAGAAGATGGGGCATGCCCTGGACCGCGGCGCCGAAGGAGACCTGCGCGTCACAGTCGAGATCGATTCCGGCGACGAACTGGGCAAGCTGAGTTCCGACTTCAACCTCATGGTCGAGCGCCTCTGTGAGATGGTCGTCAAGGTTAACCGTTCCACTCTTGAGCTGAAAGGGATATCGGCGAAGATTACCGATGCGTCCTACCAGGTCATCAGCGCTGCCGGTATTCAGGCAAAAGGGGTGAACGAGACCTCTTCGGCAGTGATCGAAATCAGTTCTTCGGTGAAGCGGGTGGGGCAGAGCGTGGACAAGCTGTCGGTCTCAGCTTCGGAAAGTTCCTCTTCCATCCTGCAGATGGCTGCCAGTATCGAAGAGGTGGCGCTGAATGTGGACACCCTGGCCCAGTCTGTCGAGGACGTGAGTGCCTCCATCGTGGAGATGGCCGCGTCGGTCAAGCAGATCGGCGGCAACGTCCAGAGGCTCATGGATGCCTCCACCACTACGGCCTGCTCCATCGCCCAGATGGACAGCTCCATCAAGCAGGTTGAGAGGAATGCCCTGGACACTGTTGCCATCTCCGACGAGGTCCGCAGCGATGCGGAGTCGGGCAAGCAGTCGGTCGAGGCGACCATCCTGGGGATCAACGAGATTCGCCGGGCGTCGAAGATCACCTCCGAGTCCATCGAGTCGCTCTATTCAAAGGCGGAAGACATCGGCAAGATCCTCCTCGTCATCGACGAGGTCGCCGAGCAGACCAACCTCCTGGCCCTCAATGCCGCCATCATCGCTGCACAGGCAGGTTCCTACGGCAAGGGGTTTGCGGTTGTGGCCGACGAGATCAAGGAACTGGCCGAACGGACCAGCACCTCGACCCGCGAGATATCCCAGGTCATCAAGGGGGTCCAGGACGAAACCCACCGGGCGGTCGAGTCGATCAGCATGGCGGAGAAGAGCATCGCCAACGGTGAGCTCCTGTCGCAGAAGTCTGGAGAGGCGCTGAACAAGATCGTTGTCGGGGTGCAGAAATCCACCGACCGGATGGGGGAGATCGCCCGCGCCACCATCGAGCAGGCCAAGGGGAGCCAGATGATCCGCGAGGCCATGGAGCAGGTCTCGGAGATGGTGAGCCAGATCGCCAGGGCCACCGGCGAGCAGTCGCGAGGCAGCGACATGATCATGGTGGCGGTGGAACGGATGAAGGGGCTGACTGGCGAGGTTCGGCGCTCCACGCGTGAACAGGCCAAGGTGGGGAACTTTATCGCCCAGGCGACCGAGAATATCACCGGCATGATCCATCAGATCAAGGTGGCCACCGACGAGCAGCGCCGCGGCAGCGAGCAGATCGTCCATGCCGTACGGGATATCCAGCAGTCGACCCAGACCAACATGTCCGCCACCAAGGTGCTTGACGAGGCGGTCAACAACCTGTCCGGCCAGATCGATGTCTTCCAGAGCGAGTTGAGCGGCTTCAAGGTTTGATGCGACGATAACGTCACAGCGATTGATTAACCGGCCGAATGCTGTTATACTGCTCCCCCGGCCAAAACTCCCCTGGATCATATCGGATACACGGGGAGTTTTTTGTTGCCGGACGAGCGAACTGGACCGGAGCGAACGCATGGGCAGGATAGACGAAACCTTTGGCAGGGTCCGCAGAGAAGGTTCATCGGCCCTCATTACCTTCATCACGGCCGGCGATCCCGATCTGGCGGCAACAGAGCGGCTGATCCCGCTGATGGCCGGGGCCGGGGCCGATATCATCGAGCTGGGGGTCCCCTTTTCGGACCCGATGGCCGATGGCCCCACCATCCAGCGCGCTTCGGAAAGGGCTCTGCATGCCGGCACCACCCTGGAGGCGATCCTGGAGATGGTCAGCCGGGTGCGCCTCGTGTCGCAGGTCCCTCTGGTCCTGATGGGGTATTTCAACCCGGTCATGCAGTACGGGGTGGAACGGTTTGTCCGTGATGCAGCCGGGGCGGGCGTGGACGGAGTCCTGCTGGTCGACCTCCCCCCCGAAGAGGCGGCCGGTTTCAAGAAACTGGCCGATGCTGAGGGGCTCGCCACCATCTTCCTTCTTACCCCCACTTCCGACAACGCCCGGATCGAGCAGGTCCTCAGGTTCGGTAACGGCTTTCTCTACTATGTTTCGGTGACCGGGGTGACCGGCGCCCGCCAGCAGCTTGCGGGAAGCGTTCTCGACCGGGTGACGGAGATCCGGCAGCGGACCGCCATGCCGGTGGTTGTCGGTTTCGGCGTCTCGACCCCGGAACAGGCTGGCCAGCTGGCTGCACAGGCCGATGGCGTGGTGGTGGGGAGCGCTCTGGTCAAGCTCTTCGAGGAGTACCGGGGCGAAGAGCTGGAAAGGCGGCTGGCCGCGGGCATTGCCGATCTCAAGAAGGGAATGGCGGCCGGTTCGTAGCCGCTGGCACCATCAGGGGCTGCGGTGGGTTCACGGCTGACCACCGGCTACGAGCCATTTCTTGACACAGCCGCTGATTTCTGTTACCAAGCGGTTTTATTGCGACTAAACTTATTCGGTTTACCTAAAGCGAGGCATAGATTATGGCGTGGTTCAGAAAAGCCAAAGAGCAGGCAGCACCCAGCGAAGAGAAGAAGGTCCGGGTCCCGGAGGGGTTGTGGACCAAATGCCAGAACTGCGGCGAGGTGATCATCTCGAAGGATATCGAGAAGAACCTCAATGTCTGCACCAAATGCTCGTTCCATTTCAGGATTTCCGCCCGTGCCCGGCTGGACCTCTTGCTCGACCAGGGGAGTTTCCAGGAGTTTGACGCCTCCATGGTGTCGGTGGACTTCCTGCAGTTCAAGGATTCCAAGAGTTACCAGGACCGGATCGATGCGACCCTGGCCAAGGGTGGCTCCAAGGATGCGGTGATCTGCGGCTATGGCACCATCGAAGGGATTCCGGTGCAGATGGCGGTCTTCGATTTCTCCTTCATGGGCGGGAGCATGGGGAGCGTGGTCGGCGAGAAGATCACCCGGGCCATCGAACGGGGGATCGAGCAGCATCACCCGGTGATCGTCGTCTCGGCGTCGGGCGGGGCGCGGATGCAGGAGAGCATCCTCTCCCTGATGCAGATGGCCAAGACCTCCGCAGCCCTTGCGAAACTGCGTGACAAGGGGCTCCCGTTCCTCTCCATCCTGACCGATCCCACCACCGGTGGGGTAACGGCCAGTTTCGCTATGCTGGGTGACATCAACATCGCCGAACCCCGTGCGCTGATCGGTTTCGCCGGCCCCAGGGTCATCGAGCAGACCATCCGGCAGAAACTCCCCGAAGGGTTCCAGCGGGCAGAGTATCTGCTCGACCACGGCATGGTGGATATCATCGTCGAGAGGAAGGATATGCGCGCGACGATCGGCAATATTCTCTCCATGCTCTATCGTCCCCGGTAACTGCGGCACTGTTCTGGCTGGCGAGGGAGGGAAGACCCGGCGCATGCCGCTGCCGGCTCTCTCCCCGCATGCTTTGCGCAGCAAGAGATGGACTTTTCACCGCTGTTTCCCTATAATCCCGCCTGTCATGACCTACCAGGAGACCCTCGCGCACATCTTCGGCCTGACCCGGTTCGGTATCCGTCCCGGCCTGGAGCGGATAACAACCCTGCTGGCCCGGCTGGGGAATCCCCAACAGAGGGTCCGCACGGTCTCCATTGCCGGCACCAACGGCAAAGGGTCCACGGCAGCCTTTCTCTCCTCGATCCTTGCCGCTGCCGGCCTGAAGGTCGGGCTCTTCACCTCTCCCCATCTCATCAGCTTCACCGAGCGCTTTCTGATCAACGGTCGCGAGATCGGCGAAGCCGAGGTAACGGAGCTTGCCGCCGAAGTCTTGGCCGTCGCCCCACCTGAAACCACCTTTTTCGAGATCGTCACTGCCATGGCGCTGCACTATTTTGCCCGGGAAAAGGTCGATCTGCTGGTGATGGAGGCGGGCATGGGGGGGCGCTCCGATGCCACCAATACCGCAGATCCGCTCCTGTCGGTGCTCACGCCGATCAGTTACGACCATTGCGAATACCTGGGAGACACCTTGACGGCTATTGCACGGGAAAAGGCCGGGATCATAAGAAAAGATCGGCCGGTGGTCTCTGCCGGGCAGGAAAGCGAAGCCGCCGACGTCCTGGCGGATGCCGCAACTGCTGCCGGAGCCCGGCTCTACATGGCGGGGCGGGATTTTTCCGCATCCTGGCAGGGGGATGACCTGGTCTACCACGGCCTACACACCGACCTGACCGATCTCCGGCCAGGGCTCTTCGGCCGGCACCAGGCAGGGAACGCCGCCTGCGCTCTGGCTGCCGCCGAGATCCTCGCTGCGGAAGGGGTGGCCAGCATACCCCTGCAGGCGTTGCGGCAAGGGGTGGCGCAGGCGAAATGGCCCGGACGGATGGAACTGTTTGCCGGCCCCCCGCCGGTGCTGCTTGATGGCGCCCACAACCCAGCCGGCAGTCGAGCCCTGGCCGGTTCACTGGCGGATCTGCCACGGCAGCGTCTGATCCTGGTGACCGGCGTGATGGGGGACAAGGATGCGGCAGCGATCCTCGACCCGCTGCTTCCGCTGGCGAGCCGGGTGTTTGCCGTGGCAGCGGCCATGGAGCGGGCCATGACTCCCCATGCGCTGGCCCACCTGGTGGCAGAGCGCCGTATCCCCTGCACGGTGGCCGGCAGGGTGGCGGATGGGCTCAGTCAGGCCATGGCCACGGCAGCAGCGGACGACCTGGTGCTGGTCTGCGGTTCGCTCTTCGTTGTCGGCGAAGCACGTGCCTGGCTCCTTTCCAGGCCGTGTCTGCAGGTGAGGGGATGATGCGCATCACTCGCGGATCTGCCCTGCTCGGCGCGCTGTTGCTGGCGCCGCTTCATGCCGGTGCTGCCGACAGCGACCAGGCGGTCCGGATCACCGCTGATTCCCTGGTGCACGAACGGGCCAATGACACCATTCGGGCCAAGGGGGATGTGCGGATCGACTGGCAGGGCTATTCCCTCCTTGCGGACGAGGCAGACTACCGGCAGAGCATCGACACGGCCAATGCCACGGGCCGGGTGAAGCTGCTGCGGGGGGATGCCGAACTGACGTCCGACAGTCTCTATCTCAATCTGGCAACCCAGCAGGGGGAGGCGGTCAATGCCCGACTGAAGACCGGCGAGGGGAACCTCAGGGTCAAGGGTGCCCGCCTGGAAAAGCATGGCGACGATGAGTACCGCTTGGAGCGGGGTTCGTTCACCACCTGCGACGCCGACCCGCCCAGCTGGGAATTCACTGCCAGCGACCTGGACGTGACCGTCGAAGGGTATGCCACCGGTAAGAACGTGGTCTTCTCCGTCGCCGGCGTGCCGCTCCTCTATACCCCCTACATCCTCTTCCCGGTTAAAAGGGAACGCCAGTCCGGGTTTCTCTTCCCCCGCCTCGGCAGCTCCACCAAGAAGGGGGTCTCTGTCGATATCCCTTACTACTGGGCCATATCTCCCAGCTCCGAGGCGGTCTTCGACCTGGACATCCAGACGAAGCGCGGCGTCGGCGCAGGCATCGACGCCGCCTACCTGGGTGAATCGGGCAGCCACGGCAGCGGTCGTCTCTATGCCATCTACGATACCGACCTGCAACGGGAGCGGCTCAACCTCTCCGGCACGGCAAAGCAGGTGGTGACCCCGCAGATCGACTTCAACGCGGACCTTACCCTGGCCACGGACCGTGCCTTTTACCGCGATTTCGGCGAGGCGAGCGGCGACTACAACCGGCAGTCGCTGGATTCCTCGGTTTCGCTCACCAAGCGCTGGGAGAGCTGGTATCTGGCCGGTGAGACCCGTTTCATGAACTCCCTGGAGGATACGGACAACAGCCTGACCCTGCAGCGGCTCCCCGAACTGACCCTGACCGGCGTCGGCAGCCGGCTCGGGAGCCTGCCACTCTATGCCGGCCTCGACAGCAGGTTCACCAATTTCTATCGCCGCGAAGGTCTTGTCGGACAGCGGTTCATCCTCCAGCCGAAACTCACCTGGAATGCCGACCTGCCCCAGGGGCTGGCGCTCTCTGCCTGGGGGGGGTATCAGCAGCGGATCTATCAGGCCTCGGACGGTGCAGGGGAGGGGGCTCCGAGCACCGGCCTGGCACTGGCCGGTGCCATGGCCTCGGCCTCCTTCGACCGGGTCTACGATGCGGGCATTGGCGGGTTCTCCCGGCTAAAGCACTTGCTGGAGCCGTCGATCTCCTACTCGTTCGTCCAGGAAAAAGACCAGGCAGGGTTGCCGTTTTTTGATTACGACGACCGGGTGGTTGGCCAGAACCTCATCGGCTGGGCGCTTACCAACTCCCTGACTGGCCGTTCGGAGCGGCCTGACGGGGTGGAATACCGTGAAATCCTTTTGGCCAGGCTCAGCCAGGGGTATCAATTGAGCGGCGGCCGGCGCGATCTGCTCCATGGCGCCGACAGCGACAGAAGCCTGACCGATCTCCGCCTGGAACTGCGTCTGCAACCGAACAAAAATCTCCTGATCGAGGCCGACGGCCGGATCTCGCCCTATCGTGGGGACGTGACCACTGCCGCGCTCACAGCCGACCTGCATGACGACCAGGGGAACCTGGTGGGGATCGGCTATCGCCGCATCGAAGGGACTGTCGACTACCTGGAGGGGAAGCTGGGGCTCAGCCTTGTCAAACCCTTGATTTTCAATTACACTAGCCGATATTCCCTTGACCGGCAGGGCTTCCTGGAGTCCTTCTATGCCCTTGAGTACCGTCATCAATGCTGGAGCGTCACCTTTACCTACCGCGACCGGCCCGATAACCGCGAATTCCTGGTCAGCTTCAGCCTTGCGGGCATCGGCAACCTGGGCAAGGTCAAAACGTTCTGAGCCGAAAGCTACTACCGGAGGACCGCCATGACAGCACCATCCACCCCTTGCGCACTGCTCGTGACCGGCGGCGCAGGGTTTATCGGGGCCAATTTCATCCATTCGTTTCTCGCTGCCAATCCCGGCTGCCGGGTGGTCAACTTGGACCTGTTGACCTATGCCGGAAACCTGGAGAACCTGAAGGGGATCGAAGGGAACCCGTCTTACCGCTTCGTGCGGGGGGATATCGGTGATGCCGCGTTGGTGGCGAACCTCCTCAAGGAAGAGTCGATCGACGCAGTGGTTCATTTTGCCGCCGAATCCCATGTGGACCGCTCCATCAGCGGCCCGGAGATCTTCATCAGGACCAACGTGCTGGGGACCCAGGTGCTGCTGGAAGAGTCGCGCAAGCACTGGCAATCGGGGGTGCGCTCCAGGTTCCGCTATCTGCAGGTTTCCACGGATGAGGTCTACGGGAGCCTTGGAGCGACAGGCTTCTTCACGGAAGGGACCCCGCTGGCCGCCAATTCTCCCTATTCAGCCAGCAAGGCCGGTGCGGATTTGCTGGTGCGGGCCTATCACGAAACCTATGGCATGCCGGTCCTCACCACGCGTTGTTCCAATAATTATGGCCCCTACCAGTTCCCGGAAAAGCTGATCCCGCTCCTGATCCACAATATCGTCGCCCGCAAGCCCCTGCCGGTCTACGGCGACGGCCAGAATGTCCGCGACTGGCTCCACGTGTGCGATCATGCCGAGGCGATCGAGCAGGTGCTGAAGCGCGGCGAGCCGGGCCAGGTCTTCAATATCGGCGGCAACAACGAATGGAAGAACATCGACATCGTCAACCTGGTCTGCGATCTGCTCGACGAACGGCTCGGCCGGGCTGACGGTGAAAACCGGGGGCTGATCACCTTTGTCAAGGACCGGCCCGGACACGACCGCCGCTATGCCATCGATGCGGCAAAGATCCGCGCCACCCTGGGCTGGGAGCCTTCCTACACCTTCGAGCGGGGTATCGCCGAGACCATCGACTGGTATCTGGCCAACCAGGAGTGGGTGGCCGACGTGACCTCCGGGGCGTATCGCGACTACTATTCGAGCCAGTACGGAGAGGGGCAGTAACCCGACTGCCGGGCATGGGCAGAGAGACAGGTCTGAAGTCGAGTGGAAATAACGGTCAGGGAGAGAGTGCATGATTCTTGTTGTCGGAGCGGAGGGGATGCTGGGGCGCGACCTGATGGAGGTCCTGCCCGGTGAGGTGCGGGGTGTGGACCTGCCCGAGATCGATATCACTTCGTTCGAGTCGGTGCTGGAGGTGGTGGGGCGGTACCGGCCGCAGGTAATCGTCAATGCCGCTGCCTATACCGATGTGGATGGCTGCGAGACCCAGGCGGAACTGGCGATGCAGGTCAATGGCGAAGGGGTGGCGATTCTCGCCATGGCTGCCAAGGAGAGCGGTGCCAAGCTGGTGCAGGTGAGCACCGATTATGTGTTCGACGGCAACAAGGGGACTCCCTACCTGGAGGATGATCCTGTCGCCCCCTTGAGCGTCTATGGCGAGTCAAAGCTCGCCGGCGAGATGAATGCCCGGTTCGCGCCCGGGGCGTTGATCGTCCGGACCCAGTGGCTCTACGGCTTGCATGGCAAGAACTTCGTCGAAACCATGCTCCGCTTGGGCCGGGAAAAGGACGAGCTGGCTGTGGTGAACGACCAGGTCGGGTCCCCCACCTGGACGGTGGACCTTGCCCGCGCCATCCGGGTGCTCATCGAACGGGACTGCAGCGGCATCTACCATGCCGCAAACAGCGGTTTTTGCACCTGGAACGAATTCGCCCGGACGATCTTTGCCGAGGCCGGCCTTTCGGTGCGGGTCAACCCGCTCAACACGGAGCAGCTGGGTCGCCCGGCGCGGCGGCCGCTCTATTCCACCCTGGAGTGCGGCAAACTGGTGCAGGACACCGGCTTTCAGCTCCAACCCTGGCAGAAGGCGCTCGGTCAGTACCTTCAGTTGCGCCGGGAGAACGCGGCTTAAACCCCGAAGGTATCCAGCTGCGGGGGAGTTGGAATTTCACGACAAAGGAGATGGCCCGTGGAGCGAGGTGAACGGCCCTGGGGGACCTATACGGTCCTGGAAGAGAACAGGAACTACAAGATCAAACGGATCGAGGTGCTGCCGGGCAAGCGGCTGTCGCTGCAGAAGCATCACCACCGGAGCGAACACTGGATCGTGGTCTCCGGCACTGCCAAGGTGACCTGCGGCGAGCGCGAATATATGGTCAACATCAACGAGTCGACCTTTATTCCGATCGGCGAGAGCCACCGTCTGGAAAATCCGGGCATGATCCCGCTGGTGATCATCGAGGTGCAGAGCGGCGAATATCTGGGGGAGGACGACATTATCCGCTTCCAGGACGATTTCCACCGCTGCGCCGAGGGGAGCGCCTCCTAGCCAGTTTCTCCCTCTGTACCGGTTCGAACAGGTTGTTCAAAAGCGGTCAGATCGTCGCACCCGCAGAAAGCCCCGCGGAGGCGTAGTACCCACAGGGCATAAACAGCGCTACGCCGCACAAGGAGGCTTTTCGAGGACGGCGGCGAGATGGCTGCTTTTAGCTGCGCTGAAACTTCGTTTTCAACAACCGTTACCATTTCTGGATGACCATGGAAGAGACGACCATCGACTACACGCAGCATTTCCGCGTCGGCATGCGGGTCGGGATTGACATCCCCCTGACCAACGGACAGGTGTTCCGCGAATGGGGGATTATTGTCGAGATGGAGCAGGATTTTTTCCAGATCCGGCTCTCCCGCGACGTCCTCCCCGAAGAGATGCGGATCGAGATCGGCACCATCTTCCTGCTCGTTACGGGCAAGGAGGGGACCGGTCTCTGCTGCCGCGGCATCGTGGTCGGTGATAACAACCGTCGCCTCATCCCGCTGCGGCTGATCAGCGAGGTGCTGGTCTACGAGCGGCGTGACTTTTATCGGATCGGGACCTACCTCCCCATGGCCTTCCAGATCTGTCGGGGCATGACCGGCCGGGAGATCCGCGAGCGCTGGCAGGAGACCCGCCTGTTCAGGATCTGGCAGTGGAGCGAGCTCAACGAGGCGGTACCGATGATGAAGCCGCTCACGCCGGATCAGCGCGCCCGTTTCGAGTCTTCCCGCGACGACCTGCGGGTGAAGTTTCAGCCCCTGGCCGTCAACATCAGCGGCGGCGGCATCCGCCTGAAGCTGCCGCAGAGCTGCAGTCCGGGCGACCGGGTTGCCCTGCAGTTTTTCATCCCCTTTGCCAAGCCCAACACCCTCGACGTGGTGGGGGAGGTGGTCTGGAGCACCCCCGTCCTCACCAGTCCCGGCGGCAACCCCCTCCATTACGTGGGCATGCGTTACAGTCACATCGACGAGCGCGATCGGGAGTGCATCATCCGTTTCATCTCCCTGGAGCAGTTGCAGCAGATCCAGCAGCAAAAAGGGAAGCTGAATGACAGCCACCTTGAGGAGCCGGAGATATCGGCACGGGAAGTGGCGGCACTCCGTCGCCAGCGGTTAATCGTGACGCTGATCGTGGCGGCCGTGCTTGCAGGCATCGCTTTCTGGCTTGCGCCCATACTCATGGACTATTATGGCCACCGCAGCGAACGGAACGAGATCGAGCGAACCTTCGAGAAGGGGGTTGAGAAATATCGCAAGGGGAGTGACCGCTATGCCGAGTGACGGGCCGCTAGTAACGACCGACCTTCATGCACTGCCGGCGGCTGAGGGAGGTCTGCCTTGGGCCGACAGTGTGCGCGCCAATCTCCGTAGCCTGCTGGAGGCGATTCCCGATGCTGCCATGGTCATGGACCGGGAGCGCCGGATTCTCCTGGCAAATGCCAATCTCTTCCGTACGTTCGGGGTCGATCCTGGCCAAGTGGCCGGTCGCCGTCCCGGCGAGGCGCTCGGATGCCTGTTTGCCCAGGAGGGGCCGGCGGGATGCGGCTCCGGTATGCACTGCAGCGTCTGCGGCACCCTGCGATCGGTTCTGCACAGCCAGCAGTCGGGACAACAGGATGTCCAGGAGTGCCATATTCCGGTTGGCGGCCGGGATTCGATCCCCCTCGACCTGGAGGTGACCTCCACGCCGGCTGTTGTCGAAGGAACGCCGGTTACGGTCTGTGTCCTCAAGGACATCAGCGCGGAAAAGCGGCGGGGCGTCCTGGAACGGCTCTTCTTCCACGATGTCATCAACACGGTCGGCGGCATCCACGGTGTTGCGGAACTGCTCAATGGCAGCATAGTGCTGAACCGGCAGCAGGAAACCGAGTATAAGCAGTGGGTCCTTGCGCTCTCCAAGAAGCTGATCGAAGAGATCCAGCATCACCGCAAACTGCTGGCAGCGGAGCGGGGCGAGTTCAGGCCGGAGCTGGGGGTGATCCCGGTTCCCGAGCTTGCCCAGGAGCTGCAGATCCTCTATGCAAACCATGAAATTGCCGAGGGGCGGCAGCTTGTTCTCGGCGAGACCTGCGACTGTCAGATCATCAGCGACGCCAACATCGTCCGGAGGATCCTGGGCAACCTGCTGATGAACGCCCTGGAGGCGAGCAAGCCGGGCGAGACCGTGACCCTTTCCTGCAGCAATGACGACGATGCGGTCACCTTTCGCGTCCACAACCAGGGGGTCATCCCCCCCGCGATCCAGCTGCAAATCTTTCGCCGTTCCTTCAGCACCAAGGGTGGGTCAGGGCGGGGGATGGGGACTTACAGCGTCAAGCTGTTCGGCGAACGCTATCTGCACGGCACGGTTGGCTTTACCAGCACGAAGGCGGCCGGTACGACCTTTACCTTCACGCTCCCCAAGCAGCCTTGACCGACTGTCGGCCGGTCCTCGCGCAGCATCAGCACTCACAGGAGTCCAGCAATGTATATAGTGATCCTTGCCGGCGGTTCCGGAACCCGATTCTGGCCGCTCTCCCGGAAGAAACAGCCTAAACAGCTCATGTCGGTGTTCGGTGGCAGGTCCATGTTGCAGCGGACCGTGGATCGCGTCATCCCCCTCAAGCCGAAGCGGATACTGGTCGTCACCAACGTCGAACAGGCTGCCGAAACGGCTGCCCAGCTCGCTTTCGTGCGGGGGGTCCCCCTGGAGATCATCGAGGAGCCGGTGGGGCGCAATACCGCCCCTGCCATTGCGCTGGCCGCGGCCGTCATTGCTCGCCATGACCCCCAGGGGCTCATGGCGGTGCTTCCTGCCGATCATTTCATCATCGATGAGGAAGGTTTCAGGGCAACGCTCCTGCAGGCGGCGGAACCCGCACGCAACGGCTACCTGGTGACCCTCGGCATCACTCCGGATCGGCCCGAAACAGGCTATGGCTACATCGAGGCGGATACGGACTTGCGCGGCAACGGCCCCTATCCGGTGAAGCGGTTCGTGGAAAAGCCGTCGCTGGAAAGGGCCATGGAGTTCCTGGCTGCAGGGCGTTTTTTCTGGAACAGCGGCATGTTTCTCTGGCAGTGCTCCACCATCCTGGAAGAGCTGGCAACCCACATGCCCGACCTGTTCGCTGCCATGGACAAACTGGTCTTCTCCGACGACATCTGGGAGCTTGCTGACCTGAAACCGCAGATCGCTTCAGTTTACGGGGAGATCGCCGGGCAATCCATCGATTACGGTGTCATGGAGAAGGCCGACCGGGTCGAGGTGGTGCCTGCCGATTTCGGCTGGAGCGACGTGGGGAGCTGGAGCGCCCTGCCAGGGCTCATTCCTGGCGATGCCGACGACAACGTGGCATTGAACGATACCCCCCTGGTGGCCGTGGATGCCGGGGAGTGCCTGATACACGGCAATGGCAAACTGGTGGCCCTGGTGGGGGTTTCGGGGCTGGTGGTGGTGGATACAGCCGATGCCCTGCTGGTCTGCCCCAGGGAGAGGGCCCAGGAGGTGCGGAAGGTGGTGGAAGAGCTGGAAAAACGGGGATTGGCGCACTACCTGTGAGCATGCACGGCTGGACCGGAACCATACTGAAGGTCGATCTGACCTCTGGGCGCATCTGGCGGGAAGAGATCCCCGAAGAGTTCCTGCACGCCTACCTGGGGGGGCGGGGGCTCGGGGTGCGCCTGATGCGCGACTATTTCCGGCTCGATCCGTTCGACCCGGAGATGCCGTTGATCTTTGCCGTCGGCCCGCTCTGCGGCACCCCGGCTCCTACAGCCGCACGTCTTGCCGTGGTTTCCCGTTCGCCGCTCACCGGGACCATCTACGACTGTTCCGCCGGCGGCAGGTTTGCGTGGCGCCTGAAAGCCGCGGGCCTTGACGCCCTGTTCATCACCGGCCAGAGCCCGACCCCGGTGGCCCTGGCCATCGACGGGGACAGTGCCGAGTTCCTGCCTGCCGATACCCTCTGGGGCATGGAGGTGAAGGAATCCGTCCATGCGCTTGCAGGGCACGGCAGCGTGGCAACCATCGGCCCTGCCGGCGAGAACGGCGTCCTCTTCGCCAACATCATGATGGGGGAAGGGAATTCGGTGGGGCGGGGGGGGCTCGGTGCGGTCATGGGGGCAAAACGGCTCAAGGCCGTCACCGTGGACGGTGCCGGGAGCGTTTCCCCGGCCGATGCCGAACGGTTCGAGCATGCCCGGCGGGACGTCATGCGCCTGTTCAGGGCCTCGCCCGTCATCTTCGGCGAACTGGGGATTGCCCAGTTCGGCACCCCGGCCCTGGTCGACCTGATGCGGCAGCGGCGCATGGCACCCACCGAAAACTTCCGCAAGACCGTCTTCCCTGCATCGGGCAACTACTCCGGCCCGGCCATCCTCCGCGACTACCAGGCGAAGAACGACGGCTGTTTCGGCTGCCCGATCCAGTGCAAGAAGAGCACCCCGCAGGGGGAGCATCTCCCCGAATACGAGACGGTTTCCCACTTCGGGGCCTTGAACGGCATCTCCAGCCTCGCTGCCATCGTCAAGGCCAACACCCTTTGCAACGACCTGGGGATGGACACCATCACCGCGGCAGCCACCCTTTCCGCATGGGGGGAGATCCGGGGGCGGTTCCCCTCTGCGGAAGAGGTTCCGGCGCTCTTACGTGCCGCTGCCGGGCGCTGTGGCGCCGGCGAACTTCTCTCCCTCGGTTCGCGGCGGCTGACCGAGCAGCTGGGCCGGCCCGATCTCTCCATGAGCGTCAAGGGGCTGGAGCTTCCGGCCTACGACCCGCGCGGGGCGTACGGCATGGCGCTTGCCTACTGCACCAGCAATCGCGGCGGCTGCCACCTGCGCGCCTATCCCATCTCCCACGAGATCCTGCGCAAGCCGGTTCCCACCGACCGCTTTTCCTTTTCCGGCAAGGCACGGATCATCAAGATCGCCGAGGATACCAATGCCGCTGTGGACTCCCTGGTCGCCTGCAAGTTTTCCTTCTTCGGCGCCACCCTAGAGGAGTATGCCGAGCTGCTCAGCGCCACTACCGGCACGGAATTCACCCCCCAGACGCTGAAGGAGATCGGCGAGCGGATCTATCTCACCGAGCGGTGGTATAACTGCGAAAACGGCTTCACTACGGCGGATGACCGGCTGCCGGAGCGGTTCTATGCCGAGCCCGGGTCGAGCGGGGAAGGGATCGAGGTCTTTCCCATCGATCGCGCGCGCTTTGAGGAGGAGTTGCAGAAATACTACCGGATCAGGGGGCTGACCCCGGAAGGGACGTTCAGCGATCCGACCTATCTGGAGCGTCAGCCATGAGGGACCAGATCGTCAAGTATGCGGGGAAACTCCTGGCCGACCGCTCGGCGCTGGAGGGGCGCATAGCCATTGCGGCCAAGGATGATGTGCTGCTGGCCGATGGCGACCCTGCGCTGGTGCGGCTTGCCGGCAGTGTCCTCGACCGGCTCAACTGCCTCTCCCTGGTAGCGGCGTCTCCTGCCGTCCCCTTTGCCGATTTCCTGGTGGCCCGCGCCCCGGCCGGAGACTGTGCCATCGTGCCCCGCGACACGGAAACCCGCACCTTTCTCCATGACATCCCGTTCCTGCGTGCCAATGATCTAGAAGCCGACCCTGCTGCCCGGATCGCACAGTTGCTCGGAAGCCGCAAGGGGGTGGTGGTGGAGGGGGTGGGGATCATTGCCAGCGGTGCGCTCACCGTGGAGCAGGCCTACATCAACTACTCATCCGTGTTCCATGCAACCTTTGTCAAGTACCTGGAAGACCTGCTGGTTGAAGGGTTTCGCCTCCCCGGCGAAAAGGAGGCATTTGCCGCCTTTCGCACAGGCTGGCTGAGACCGCTGACCGCCGAGGGGCTCGTCTTTCGGCTGGGGCCACTCGTGGACCCGGACGAGATCCTGGACGAGGTGACGACGGTTGGCAGGTACACAGTGGAGCGGGGGCTGGTCGACTCGTTCTTCGGCAATATCTCCTGCCGCTGCGGCGATATGATCTACATATCCCAGACCGCGGCCAGCCTGGATGAACTCTCGGGGTGCATCGACCCTGTCCCCTTCGGCAATACCTCGACCACCGGGATCACCGCCTCCAGCGAACTGGCAGCACACCGCCGTATCTTTGAGACCAGCGATGCCGCGGTGATCCTCCATGGCCATCCCAAGTTCGCCGTGGTCATGAGCATGCTCTGCGAAGAGGAAGGGTGCCCGGTCACCGACTGCTGGAAGGATTGCCCCAAGGTGCGGATCATGGGGGGGACGCCGGTGGTGGCGGGTGAGATCGGTGCCGGCGGTCTGGCCAAGCGGGTGCCGCCGGTGATCGCAGGCCCCGGACGGGCAATGGTGTACGGTCACGGCGTATTCACCATCGGTCGCACCGGATTTGCCGAGGCCTTCAGCGCCCTGGTGGAGGTGGAGAACTGGTGCCGCACCGAATATTTCCGCCGGTTGGCGCTACGGGGATAAGCGACTGATTCACCAATTGGTTTTTGCGCTGCTCTCTGGTAATATTGTTCATGTTCTGCGGTTATTCAAGCTGAATGTTCGCGTTGGGTGTGACGATGGCAATTCAGGGCATTTCAGAAGGGACGCCACAGGGTCTGCTGGCTGGGCAAGCAGGGCAGGGCCTGACGCCTCAGCAGTCCGGAGGATCGACGATTCTCCCGCAGCAGGCGGTTGCGGCCAGTCTCTCCTATAGCGTGACCATCAGCGCCCAGGCGCGCGACCTCGCAGCCGGCAGCGCTGCAACCACGACCAGTGGCAGTGCGGCGTCTGTAACCGGTTCACCCAAAGGAAGCGGCGCGTCAGGTCCGCAGGAATGCCAGACCTGCAGCAACCGCAAGTACCAGGATGTCTCCAACGACGCCACGGTCTCCTTTCAGAGTCCGACCCGGCTTTCGCCGGGCGCGGCGGAAACCATGGTGCGCGCCCACGAGCAGCAGCACGTCAACCATGAGCAGGTGCGTGCCCAGGAATCGGATCGGGAGGTGGTGTCGCAGAACGTTGCCATCCATTACGCGATCTGCCCTGAGTGCGGCAGGCCCTACGTTTCCGGTGGCACCACCACCACGGTGACCAAGGCGCAGGCCCAGCCCGGTGCCGAGGCGAACAGTTCCCCGTCCTCTTCCGCAGGGGGGGCGGTCGACCTCCTGGCCTGAACCGCACAGCACCCGAATGCACAAAAGCCCCGGTCTCCTCATCAGAGCCGGGGCTTTTGTTTATCCAGCAAGTGCCTTCTTTGGAGCTATTTCCCTTTGCCGGTGAGTCGCTCCAGCGCTTCCATGTACTTTTCGCCGGTCTTTGCCACGATGTGGTCCGGCAGCGGCGGAGCCGGAGCGGTCTTGTTCCAGTCGAGGGTCTCCAGGTAGTCGCGCAGAAACTGCTTGTCGAAGCTCGGCTGCGGGCCGCCGGGCTTGTATCCGTCCTTGGGCCAGAAGCGGCTGGAATCCGGGGTCATGCATTCGTCGATGATGATCAACTCGCCGTTATAGATGCCGTATTCGAATTTGGTGTCGGCGATGATGATCCCCTTGGTGGCGGCGATATCGCGGGCCTTGGAGTAGATCTTCAGGGTAACGTCGCGTACCTTTGAAGCGGTTTCCTCACCCATCAGCTCAATCATCTGCTCAAATGAGATGTTCTCGTCGTGGGTGCCGAGTTCGGCCTTGGTGGAGGGGGTAAAGATCGGCTCGGGGAGCTTGTCCGATTCCACGAGCCCCGCGGGGAGCTTGATGCCGCAAATGGCGCCGGTTGCCTGGTAATCCTTCCAGCCCGAACCGGAAAGGTAGCCACGGACAATGCACTCAGCAGCCAGGGGCTTGGCCTTTTTGACCAGCATGGAGCGCCCTTCGAGCTGTGCCGCGTATTTGCGGCACTCTGCGGGGAAGTCTGCCACATCGGTGGAGATGATGTGGTTGGGGATGATATCCTCCATTTGCCGGAACCAGAAGGTGGAGATCTGGGTCAGGACGAACCCCTTGTCCGGGATTCCCTCGTTCATGATGACATCGAATGCCGATATCCGGTCGGTGGTGACGATGAGCAAGGCGTCGCCAAGGTCATAAATGTCGCGTACCTTGCCGCGTCCGGCCAGTTTCAGATCGGGGAAATCAGTGGTCAGGACTATTGTGGACATAGCGTCGTCTCCCTGGATGGTTCGAGGTTGGATGTTCTGATGCCGGGATTTCCGTACGGCAGCGGTTTAGTCGGTAAGCAGCGCCTGATTGGTCTCGATCTTTGCCTTTGCCTTCAGTTCCTTGAGCCAGGCATCCAGGACTTCCTGCTGTTTCTTCGGGAGCATGGCTTTTTTCAACTGTTCCTTGGTCTGCTGGAATGTGGCCGTATCGGCTGCAATGCGGCTTTTCAGCCGGATGGCATACCAGCGATCGCCGATCTTGAACGGGGTCTTGGCAGCAGGGGCTTGGGCAGTGAGGCTGAAGGCAGCTTCCATGATCTCCGGTGACGGGCCGATCTTGGGGATGACGGGTGACTTGTCGGAATAGCCGAAGGAACCGGTTTCCTGGGCCTTGGCCGGGGAGCTGTTCTTGGCAAAGGCTGCCAAGGCCGCTTCGGCCTTCTGCTTCGCCAGTTCCTGCGCCTTGTCCGAGGCAGCGCTCTTCTCTACCAGGGCCTTGATCTGGGCAAGCGGGGGGACTGCAGCCGGTTTTCTCTCTTTCAACTTGATGAGGTAGATCCCCTTTGGCGTCTCCACCGGGCCGCCTAGTTCATCCGGCTTCAGCGTGAAGGCGCGCTTGAGCACGGCAGCTTCGCCGGCCAGCGTGGCAGGCGGGGTTGCTGCCGTGAATAGGGGCGTTTCGGCGATGCCGGTTCCGAGCGTCTTGGCTGCCGCTACGAGGTCGGCACTCTTGATGTTTTTGTTGAGTGCGTCGGCAGCCATTTCGTATGCCTGTTTTGCTGCCTTGGCCTTGAGTGCGTCGGCCTTGGCCCGTTCCTTTACCTCGGTATAGGGAAGAATTCCCCCCTTGCCCTGATAGCGGTCGATGTTCCGCTGGTAGTATGCCTGCGCCTCTTCATCGGTGACCGATATCTTCCCCGATACCTTTGCCGGATCGAGGACGAGATAGGAGATGCTGATCTGCTCGGGGGTCTTGAACTGCTCCTGATGCCCCTGCAGGTAGGTGCCGAGTTCCTGCTCGGTCAGTTTCACTTCGTTCCGGACTTCTACCGGCGAAAAGGATACAAACTGCAGGTCTACCTTGTCGTTCTGTTTCTTGAAGGCGGCCAGAGCATCGTCATCGGTGACCTGTGCCTTGTCCATGATCTGCTGACGGGCCTTTTTGCTCATCAGTTCGTCTTTTTGACCTTCCTCGTAATCCTTCGGGGTCAGCCGGTTGGCCTTGAGGATCTGCTGATAGAGGGTAAAGTCAAAGGCGCCGTTATTCTGGAACGATGGCGTGGCAGCGATGGCAGCGGCAATCTCGTCTTTGCTCACCTTGATCCCCATCTTTTTTGCCTCCTGGCGAACTAGGGTGGCATCAATGAGGTTTTCAAGGGCCAGCTTCTTCAACCCCATTTTCTTTTCCAGTTCAGGGGAGAGCGACTGGCCGTAGATCTGTTCGTAAACGTTTCGCAGGTTGTAATAGCTGCGCTGGTACTGTTCAAGGGTGATCTTCGTGCCGTTCACCCGTGCGGCAAAACCCGACGGGCCTTTATCGCTATCTCCTTTGCCCCAGACGAGAAATATGGTGCCGACGAAGGTAGTCACGATAATCCCGAAGACTATCTTGATAATGATTGATTCCTTGTATTTTCGCATGATGCCGAGCATGTGGTGGTGACTCCTTCGTTGAATTATATGGGGTATGACACGCAACAACAGCAGCGAATACTAATATAATTGGATATCAAAAGCAACCTCAAGTTAAGAATCCAAGGGGCTCAGAAGGGTCAGGGATAATAAAAAAGGGCCGTCCGGAGACGGCCCTCATGAAATGCTGCAACAGCGAATACTACCACTCTTCTTTTTGTTTTTCCACCAGCTTCTTCAGGTAGAGTTCCGGTGATGTCAGCTTGATGACTTCACGGTCAGTATACCCCAGTTCCCTGAAGTTGAGAATGCCGTTAGGTACGTGGCAGTTCGTGCATGAAAGGGCCTTGGTCTTGGTGACCAGGTGGTTGCTGCCGAAATAAATAGTCTGCCAACCGGGGACCGGTTCGTAATCCTTGAGCCCCAGGGTTTTGGCAGCAGAGGCTACGCCGGCAAGAGTGTCGCCGGTTGCCATGGGGGGGGCAAAGTCCATGGAGAGAAGATTGCCGGTCTTTTTGTCGAAGAATGCTTTGCCCTGGAATATCTTGAAAGGATAGATCTTGCTCGCGGCATCTCCCCGCAACCCTTTGGGGCCGATGAAGTCGGGGAGGTTGCGCACGGTTTTGTTGTACCATGCGTAGACCGGGGCGTTTTCATTGGCTTCACGCTTCAGGGTGGTCGGTTCGTAGAATTTGTCGGGACCCTGTTCCCAGACGGTGAAGTCTTTTGCCAAGGCGCCTCCGGTACGGGGGATGTGGCAGGTCTGGCAGGCGATACGTGCAGTGTGCCGGTTAAGATCGGCATCCTTGTGCGGTTTGCTGCCATGGCAAGAGGCATCGTCACAGGAGATACGGATACCGTCATTGGCCCAGTTGTTCGGGTCGTAGCCGGTGGGGATACGGTGGTCGGTCGCCTTATGGCAGTCGACGCAGACCATTCCCTTGGCCGCATGTACATCGTTTTCCTTGTTAAAGGCAAAGCCTCTTTTCACATAGACGCCGCCACCTGCTGCTTCGTGGCAGACCATGCAGTTCCTTACGGTCGGCTTGCCAATCCCAAGAGCAGCTTTCTTGCTCCTGTCCTGACCAAGGACGACTTCGCCTTTTTCGTTCTTGAACGGTTTACGGGTCCTGAAATCGTAACTGGTCGAGTGACAGACCAGGCAGTCGATGGCCTGTTCAGCTTCAGGACCGGTGCTGCCAACATTCAGAAGGTGGTTGCCGGGATGGCAGGTGTTGCAGCCTGAAAATTTGGTTTTACCTACAACGTTTTTCGGGATCTCCTTCAGATTGTTGACGATGTCATTGCCGTTGCACATGGTGTAGATACGGTTCTTCATGCCATATTCCTTGGCCGGGTCGAGATTCTCGACATTGTCGACCTTGGACTCATGGGTCCAGTGCACGGTTTTCAGGAAATTGGCAGCAGTACCCGGATGACAGACTTCACAGGTTTTTGGCCCGTCGTAGCCATTTTTCTCGATGTATTCACTTCCCTCTTTGTGCTCGACGGCAAAGGCCCGGCAAGCCAGGAAGGTACCCATAACCAGTCCTGCGGCAATAATGCGGCGTGTGTTCATCAGCTACCTCGTAATGTATAAGATGTGTTGAATATACTAATAAATAAAATATATAAATAAACGAATGTATTTAGTGGGAAAAAATGCAGCCCGGAGCTTCAACAGGCTGCATACTCATTTCCTGGCCAATGTGTGTCAGCAGCCGGCAGTTTTTCTAAAATATTTGCTGACGTTCTTGCCGTCCTTGTTTTCGTATTTGACGCGGATCTCGTCTCCTTCGACAATGCGGTGGTCCTTGAACTTATCGAGGGTTTCATCGTCGTTCACGATAACGACTGCCTGCGCTTCGGTTTTCGAGTCTTTGAGGGTTACGGTTGCGGTAGTGGCATCTTTGGCTGCCATTTCGATCTTAGTGATGACACCGACCATTTTCACTTCTTCGGCAGAGGCTACCTGGCTGAAGGAAAGAACCCCCAGGGCAACCACTGCAACCAGAACCATCACCGAAACTACTCTTTTCATCGTCGCACTCCTTTGCTTGGGTTGTTAGTACTGCCTAATGCTACCAGGTTTTCGCCGCGATGCAAGCAACGCCTCTGTTGCCGCACGAAAGGAGAGGGGCGTTTCGCCCCTCTCACTTGCTTAACAATAATATAACCTGCAATATATATCAATACTAAAATTTAACCTCGAAGGTGCCGTAGATATTCTGGGCGTTTTTGAGCGGGGTCATGAGCAGCACGTCGCTTGCCTTGATATCGTCGATCTTGACCGGTGCGCCGACCCAGTTGTTGCTGCCGGTGTAGTCAAAGTTGTAGTACTGGTAACCGACCTTGAAGAAGACCTTTGAGAGGTAAGAGGAGATCGGTTTCAGGTTCAGTTCCTGGATCAGGTAGGTTTCGTACACGTCGCCGCGGGTGCCGACCTTCGAGGTCCACATGTCGTCTGCTGCAGGTGCAAAGGTGATCCAGTCTTTCGAGCCGTGGTTGTATTCGAAGCCGAGCTTGGTCTTGGTCGGCTCGTAATCGTAACGGGCGCCGACATAGGCTGCCCAGCCGGTCTTGGATTTCGGAGCTTCGGGGTTCATGAACGAGCCGGTCATCAGGCCTTCAAAGCCGGCATTGGCTGAGACGTTCTGGTTCGGATGGGTCACGCTCAGACCGAACTCGCCGAACAGGTTCAGGTTGCCCGGGCCGACCTTCTTCAGGTTGCTCAGGATACCGGTGCCGTACCAGTCGATGTCGCCCAGGTCGATGGAGGGTGAGGTGTTGCCGAAATAGGTGTTGTCCATGGTCGGGAAGTCGAAGATGTTGAAACCGCGGTTCCACTGGAAGTGGACGCGGAGCGGATCGGTATCGACCGGGATGACGGCGATGCCGAGCATGTCGGTGTCTTTGAGGCTGTTGCCGTTATCGACGCCGCTTTCGAAGCCGCGGCCATAGCAGACCTTGGCGTAGGCGCCGGGCAGCATCTCGATGTCGGGGGCATAGCCGATTGTCATGCCGTCAAAGGCGTAATCGACCAGCAGAGCCGGAGTGCCGCCGTTACCCGGGCGCTCGTTGTTGAGGCGCAGGTGCTCGGGGATGCCGTTGGTGGAGGGGCGGCGGCCGACGGAGAACCAGATCGGCTGGTCGGCAATGTTCGACCAGGTTACATAGCCACGGTCGAGGTTGAGGTAGTCGCTGGAGGGGATATGGCCGAGGGTGCCGTCGAAGGCGCCAACCCGGTCGGCAAAGTAGGGGGTGCCGCCGCTGCCGGTCACGGCAGTATCGTCGTTGGAACCAAAGGTCTTGTAGGCGAGCATCCTGACGTTGACGGTGACGTTCTGGGTCGCCTTGGCGTGCAGGTCGAGACCGAAGCGGTTGGTGTAGAGGGTGTCGTTACTCGGTTTTCCTGCCGGGATAGCGAAGTTCATCGGGGTTGCACCCGCAGCTGCCTGCGCAGCGGCCAGGTTGTTCAGCATGCCGGCAAAGGTTGGCGCAGCGGCAGCAGCAGCACTATAGGTCTTGATATTGCTCATTTGATACGCAGCACTAGAAAGGATTTGCCCTGCGGGATATGTACCTGCCGGTAAGCCAAAGGGGGCTCCATCAACGGAAACCAAAGCATTTGCTCCCATCCACTTGAACATACCCTGTGCGCTGGTAAATGCCTTGGTTTCGCCCCTGAGAGAATCGATCCGGAAACGGTAGTCGCCACCGATGGTGAGCCACTTCTCCATGGACTTGTCCTCGTTCTTCTTCACCTGCAGTTTGAGGGAGTCCATCTCCTTCTGCAGTGCATCGAGCTTCTGCTGCACTTCGTCCGCGGCAAGCGCGGATGCAGGCAGTGCAAGCCCTGTCAGCAGAGCTGCCGATACGAATTTCTTTCCGATTGAGTTCATTGTTCCTCCTTTGGGTCTGGATGTTGGTGCTGGTTGTCCTGCTTGTCAGTCAGTGATTCTCGGTAGTTCCAGAAGGCTGGTTAAGGCAAATTTATTAAAATATACAATTACTTTTGGCTGTGTCAAGCTAAAAATGCGCATATAGAAATATCTGCATAAATGCAAGTTGCAAGCCAACAGGTTAAAATCATTAATTGTAAGGATATCATCTTTGGGGCATTCTGGGTGGCTCCGTGCAATAGCGGAGGAGGTCGGCAAATGACGGACCCCTTCTGGGCCTGGGATGACCGGGCGATTGTCCCGGCTACGCGGCAATTCATGTTGACGTATGGCCGGCATATTTCGTAATATCTGCGTTTATTCTCGGGCGAGCGGACAGAGTGAATGCCCGGCAGAATATTTATATATAAATACATCGTTATGTCTATCGGCATGAAGAAGGCGAACTTGAGGAAAATGGTACCCGTCAAATATCTGTATCTGCAGACCCTGGGCTGCCAGATGAATGTGAGCGATTCGGAAAAGATTGCCGCGCTTCTGCAGCGGATCGGGTACGAGCTGACCGACGACCAGCGTCGCGCAGACCTGATCATACTGAACACCTGCAGTGTCAGAGCCCGGGCAGAGGAAAAGGTCTATGCCCATCTCGCCAATTACGTGGGAATGAAGAGGAAAAAACCGGGACTGCTGCTCGGTGTGGGGGGGTGCGTAGCGCAGCAGGAGGGGGAGAGGCTCCTGGAAAGGGTGCCGCATCTCGACCTGGTGTTCGGCACGCACAATCTGCATCGGCTGCCGCAGATCGTGCTGGCTGCCGAAGAGGGGCGTCGGCTCGCCGAGGTTGATTTCATCGACAACGATACCCGGGTCAACCTCTTTCCGGTTGACGACCGGCCCGGCGGTGTGACCCGTTTCGTGACGGCCATGCAGGGGTGCGACAATTACTGCTCGTACTGCATTGTCCCCTATGTCCGCGGTCGCGAGGTGAGTCGCAGGGCAGGAGAGATCGTCGCCGAGATCCGGCAGATGGCCGAACATGGCGTCAGGGAGATCACCCTGCTCGGACAGAATGTCAATTCCTACGGGGTCAAGAGCACGGGTGAGCCCGATTTTGCCGGGCTGCTCCGCATGGTATCCGAAATCCCCGGCATCGAACGGATCCGTTTTACCACGTCACATCCCAAGGATTTCAATCGGGCACTCATCCAATGCTTTGCCGAACTGCCCAAGCTCTGTTCCCATATGCACCTGCCAGCCCAGTCGGGAAGCAATGCGGTTCTGGCCGGCATGAACCGGGGATACACCCGCGAGCACTACCTGGCAATGGTGGCCGAACTCAAGCAGGCCCGCCCGGATATCGCCATTACCGGGGACATGATCGTCGGCTTTCCCGGTGAAACGACGGATGATTTTGCCCAGACGCTTTCGCTCATGAATGAGGTCGGCTATGCAGATCTTTTCTCGTTCATGTATTCGCCGCGTCCGGGTACCCTGGCCGCCGGGCTGACCGAGGAACTGTCCTACGAAGAAAAGCGCGAACGGCTCGAACTGCTGCAGGATATCCAGCGCAAGGCCACGCGCAGACAGAACGAGGCGTTGGTCGGCACGATACACGAGGTGCTGGTTGAAGGGGTGAGCAAGCGTGGCGACCAGTTGTACGGCAGGACATCGGGGAATCGCGTGGTAAATTTTGCCGGCGACCCGTCCCTCATCGGTACCATGGTTGACGTATGCATGACAAAGGGCTATCAGAATTCGCTCCTGGGGACCCTGGCGGTCGACAGCGAAGCGGCGTGAAGCATGACAAAGAGGTTTGCATGTATCAAGAAATGACCGTGTACGGATTTACCATCGATACCGTTTCCCGTAGACCGGTGGTGCTGCTCAAGAGTGCGGACGGCGGGACCACGGTTCCCCTCTGGATCAGTGTCGTCGAAGGGGTGTCCATTGCCGCAGACCTGATCAGCCATGACCTGGCCAGCAAGGGGGAGAGGAATGACTTCTTGACCGCCCTGCTCAAGCGTGTCGGTCTGCAGCCCGACCGGATAACCGTCGAGCGTGACGAGAGGGGTTCCGTCACGGCAGCGGTCTGGCTGAAAAACGGCAGCCAGAAGCTGCGGGTCGATGTGAATCTCGTCGAGGCCCTGAATCTGACGCTGACCTACAAGATCCCGCTCATGGTCTCTTCTGGACTGATGGACTGGGCTACCAAGTATTCTCTGCAGGAAGAGGCGGTGGTTCGCGAAAGCGACGAGCAAAGATACGCCGACTATCTGGAAGGGCTCGACCCGTCCCAGATGGGTAAATATCCCATGTAGTGCGGGGTGGGCGAAGCATGGGTGACTGATCGTCCGCTTATCTGCTGTACAGCCCGGGAGCTGTAACCCGGCACGAGAGGAGTCTCGCCGATGCGCACAGAGTCGTTTGCATTTCTATCCAGTCTGGTGGCGGCACCCAGCCCGTCGGGGTACGAGCAGCCAGCCCAGCGGGTATTCCGCTCGTATATCGAACCGTTTGCCGCGGTTACCAGTGATGTGCTGGGCAATGTCTATGGCTGCATCGAGGGAAAAGGGGCGGAGCGCCCAAGGGTGATGCTGGTCGGGCATTCCGACGAGATCGGCCTGCAGGTCCGCTACATCGATGACAACGGCTTTCTCTGCTTCGGCGCCATTGGCGGCGTGGATGCCCATCTGACGCCGGGGCAGCGGGTGACCGTGCACAGCGGAACCGGCGCCGTTGCCGGTGTCATCGGGCGCAAGCCGATCCACCTCATGGAGGCCAAGGACCGGGATTCGGTGACCAAGCTGGAGAACCAGTACATCGATATCGGCGCTGTCGACAGGAAGGAAGCGGAAAATCTCGTCCGTATCGGGGACCCGGTGACCTTTGCCGGGATACTGGAACGCCTGCACGGCAACCGGGTGACCTCGCGCGGTTTCGATGACAAGGCCGGGAGCTTCGTGGTGGCCGAGGTGCTCCGCCAGGTTGCCGCAGCCCGGAAGCGGCTGCCGGTGGATCTCTATGGTGTCTCGTCGGTGCAGGAGGAGATCGGTCTGCGTGGCGGTACCACCAGCAGCTACACGGTCAATCCGGATGTCGGCATCTGTGTTGAGGTCGATTTTGCCACTGACCAGCCCGACGTGGAAAAGAAGCACAATGGCGACGTGAAACTCGGCAAGGGTCCGGTGCTGCCGCGAGGGGCCAATATCAACCCCGCACTGTTCGATCTGCTCGCCTCGACAGCGGCCGAGCTGAAGATACCGGTGCAGTTTTCCGGTATCCCCCGGGCAACCGGTACGGACGCCAATGTCATGCAGATCTCCCGCAACGGCGTGGCCACCGCACTGGTGAAGATTCCGCTTCGTTACATGCACACCCCGGTAGAGGTTCTCGATCTGGGCGACCTCGATCATGCCGTCAAACTCATAACCGCAACCCTGTACCGCATTACCGACAAAAAGCTCTTCATTCCTGTCTGAGGACTGCGGCGTAGCATTCGGCCAGGGTGGGGCTCGCCCTGTCTAGTGGTGTATTCATGTTTATGAACCCCTTTTGGCTTGACTTGCCATTCTACCTGTACTAACTTCATCGGTTAAATATTTTCAGCCAAGGAGCGAGTGATGCTTGACGAGCGTATCCTGGAAGGTCTGACTTTTGACGATGTGCTGCTCATCCCTGCCCAGTCTGCTGTTCTTCCTCGCGATGTAGACCTCACGACCCGCCTTTCCCGCAACGTCATCTTGAATATCCCTCTGGTCAGTGCCGCCATGGACACCGTGACCGAGGCGCGCGCAGCCATCTGCATGGCCCGCGAAGGGGGGATCGGCTTCATTCACAAGAACCTCTCCATCGAAGAGCAGGCCCTGGAGGTGGACAAGGTCAAAAAGAGCGAATCCGGGATGATCGTCGATCCCATTACCATGCGTCCGAACCAGAAGATTCGGGAGGCGCTGGAGATCATGGCGAAATACCGGATTTCCGGGGTTCCGATCACCAAACCCAATGGCAAGCTGGTTGGGATACTTACCAACCGCGACCTCCGTTTCGAGACCAACCTCGACCTGCTCATCTCAGAACGGATGACCAAGCGCAATCTGGTGACCGTGGCTGTGGGGACCACCCTGGAAGAGGCCAAGGAGCACCTGAAGCATACCAGGGTGGAAAAACTCCTGGTGGTGGACGATGATAAGAACCTCAAAGGGTTGATCACCATCAAGGACATCGAAAAGGTCAGAAAATACCCCAATGCCTGTAAGGACAGCCTGGGTCGTCTGCGTGTCGGTGCGGCTGTCGGTCCGACCGCTGACATGATCGACAGGGTCGATGCCCTGCTGAAAGCCGGTGTCGACGTGATCGTCATCGATACGGCGCATGGTCATTCACAGGGAGTTATCGATGCCGTGCGGCAACTGAAGCAGACCTATCCCGGCATGGATCTGGTTGCGGGCAACATTGCCACAGCTGATGCTGCCGAGGCACTTATCAAGGCCGGCGCAGACGCCCTCAAGATTGGTATCGGGCCGGGCTCCATCTGTACGACACGCGTTGTGGCCGGTGTAGGGGTCCCGCAGATCACTGCAATCAGCGAATGCTCACGGGTTGCGAAGAAATACGGTGTTCCCATCATTGCCGACGGTGGCGTCAAGTATTCCGGCGATCTTACCAAGGCGGTCGCCGCAGGGGCCGATGTGGTGATGATCGGTTCGCTCTTTGCCGGCACCGAGGAGTCCCCCGGCGATACCATCCTCTACCAGGGGCGCGCCTACAAGAGCTACCGAGGAATGGGGTCCATCGCGGCCATGAAGGAAGGGAGCAAGGATCGCTACTTCCAGTCTGACGTGGAGAGCGAGATCAAGCTGGTTCCCGAAGGGATCGAGGGGATGGTGCCGCTGCGCGGGCCCCTTTCGGCCAATATCCACCAGTTGACCGGCGGCCTGCGAGCCGGCATGGGATACACCGGCTGTGCGTCGGTCGGGGAACTCCAGCAGAGGGCCAGGTTTGTCAGGATCACCGGCGCCGGGCTCAAGGAATCCCATGTCCACGATGTTACCATCACCAAGGAAGCGCCAAACTACCGAGTTTCCGGAAACTAACCATGTCCACCGATATCCACGGCGAAAAGATCCTCATTCTCGACTTCGGGTCCCAGTATACCCAGCTCATTGCCCGGCGGGTGCGCGAGGCCCATGTCTATTGCGAGCTTCATCCCTTTGACATGGACCTGGCAGCCATCCGTGCCTTTGCACCTGCAGGCATCATCCTTTCCGGGGGACCCAAATCGGTTTATGAAGAGGGTGCGCCCGCGGTTGAAGAGGCGCTGTTCGAGCTGGGGGTGCCGGTACTGGGGATCTGCTACGGCATGCAGCTGATGAGCCGGCACTATGGAGGCACCGTTGTCCCTGCCGGGAAACGGGAGTTCGGACATGCCGATCTTCACGCCTGCGGGGTGCCGGGGCCGCTCTTCGATAGCTTCTTTGTCGAGGGGAAGAGCTCGGTCTGGATGAGCCACGGCGATCACGTGGCCCAGGTCCCGGCAGGCTTCGAGGTGGTGGCTCAGACGTCCAATGCGCCGGTCTGCGCCATCCAGGATGTTGCCAGGCGCCTGTACGGGGTACAGTTCCATCCGGAGGTCAATCATACCCCCCGTGGCGAGATCCTCATCGACACCTTTGTTCGGAAAGTCTGCGGTTGCTCCGGGCAATGGACTCCGGGTCATATCATCGAGGATGCCATCAGCCGTATCAGGACCCAGGTCGGGACGGACCGGGTCATCCTCGGGCTTTCAGGCGGCGTCGATTCCTCGGTAGCTGCTGCCCTTATCCACCGTGCCATCGGTGGTCAGCTTACCTGCGTCTTTGTCGATAACGGCCTGTTACGCCTGGGGGAAGGGGACCAGGTCATGGCCACCTTTGCCGACAACCTGGGTGTAAAGGTGGTGCGCGTCGATGCCGAGTCGCGTTTTCTCGATGCACTGGCGGGCATCACCGATCCCGAGCGGAAGCGCAAGGTCATCGGGAATCTCTTCGTGGAGATCTTCGAGGAGGAGGCTGGCGGAATTACCGATGCCCGCTGGTTGGCGCAGGGAACGATCTATCCCGACGTCATTGAGTCGGCAGGCGCCAAGACCGGTAAGGCGCACAATATCAAGAGCCACCACAACGTGGGGGGGCTTCCCGAGCATATGAAGCTGAAGCTGCTCGAACCTCTGCGGGAGCTGTTCAAGGACGAGGTGCGGGCCATCGGCGAGGAACTCGGTCTGCCGCACCAGATGGTCTGGCGACACCCCTTCCCGGGACCGGGGCTCGGCGTCAGGATTCTCGGTGAGGTGGTGAAGGAATATGCGGATATCCTCCGTCGCGCCGATGCCATCTACATTGAAGAGCTCTATGCGTCTGGCCACTACGACAAGATCAGCCAGGCTTTTGCAGTATTTCTTCCTGTCAGGAGCGTCGGTGTCATGGGGGACGGACGCACCTACGAGTTTGTCATTGCCCTGCGCGCGGTTGAGACCAAGGACTTCATGACTGCCGGCTGGTACCCGCTCCCCTATGAAGACATGGCCCGCATCAGCAACCGGATCATCAACGAGGTCAAAGGGGTCAACCGGGTGGTCTACGACATTTCGAGCAAGCCTCCCGCCACCATAGAGTGGGAGTAGGATTTCTGCAGAGAGAGGATCAAAAGGGGCGTTCGCAAGAATATCCCCTTTGTTTCTGATAGGAACCATGGCAAACGGTACACTGATCATATTCGACCTTGACGGCACACTCATCGATTCCCTCGACGACCTGACCGAAGCGGTCAATCACATGCTGTCGGCATTCGACCGGCCGCATCTGGTCAGAAAGCAGGTCCAGAAGCTGGTCGGGCAAGGGGCGCGTCGACTGGTGGAACAGGCTTTGCCCGGTGCCGAAGAGCACGATATCCGGAAAGGGCTGGATCTGTTCCTTGCCTACAATGCGGCGCATATAGCCGATCAGACCACCCTGTATCCCGGTGTTGCCGAAACCCTCACGCTCCTGAAGGAGCGGGGTGTGACCATGACGCTCGTATCCAACAAGGATGCATCTTTCTGCAGGACCCTTCTGGAAGTGCTGGGGTTAGCCGGTCATTTCGAGGCGGTGTATGGTGCAGATTCATTCCCGGCCCGGAAGCCGTCGCCGGAACCGCTGCTCCACGTGATGAGGCAATTCAATCGGGATACGGCGGATACGGTCATGGTGGGTGACAGCATCAACGACATCGCCGCCGGAAGAGCTGCAGGGGTCAGGACCATTGCCTGCACCTACGGGTATGGCGAGCTCGATGCTTTGCAGGGCGCGGATTGGCACATCGACAGTTTCCGTGAGCTACTGACACTGCCAATCCGATGGTAAAGCAAATTTTTACTAAAGTTTATGCATACCCGGTCGATATGATATCATAATAAATAAGTATGCGGAGGTGATATGGAATGAGGATTGAAGAAAGTAATCAACAGGTTGCAGTTAATTATATCCGTGAAGAAACGGTCAATCAGGTTGCCCAGCAGAATGCCCGACAGGCTGAAGAGAACAAGAAGCAAGCCGAAACCGACAAGCTCTCCATATCTCAAACGGCTGGCAGCATCAGCAAGACGGCATCTTCGGCTAACGGCAGCGAGCAGTTCCGGGCCGACAGGGTAGCAGAGCTCAAGGCACAGGTTGAGTCGGGTGCTTACAACGTAGCAAGCCAGTCTGTCGCGGAGAGGATGATTGCCCGTATCGGCAGCTTTGTCAAAGGAGCTTCAGCCTGAACGGTCACCCCAGGAAATGGATGAAAGAGCCCGCATATGCGGGCTCTTTCATTTCCGACATGTTCGATTGAAAAGCTATTGACAAGGTGAGTCAGTATAAGCTAAAAGAAAGGGCTCAAGCGGGAATAACTCAGTGGTAGAGTGTCAGCTTCCCAAGCTGAAGGTCGCGGGTTCGAATCCCGTTTCCCGCTCCAAGAAAATCAAGGACTTAGCCGACACGGCTAAGTCCTTTTTTCTTGCCTTTTGAGCTTTTGTTTCCGTTTTTGTTTCCGTTTGGCAATGAAATCTTGTGAGGCACCATACAACTGAGTGAAACGGTAGGCAACAAAGATGTGAAATCAGCATGTGGATGGATAGTAAATTTGTTTCTAATCGGACTCATCACAAGACACACTGGCTAATACGCACTCAGTGTTTCCGCTTGTGTCTCCAATTAGCTCGTAATGCGTTGATATTACTCTAAAAAGCAATCAGGAAAAGGTGCTCAGCTTCGGCAATCTCATGTGATGACAGTCCCAGTCTCCTGGCACGAGCCTTCCACCCCTCGACTACCTTGCCGACCCGTCTGACAATCTCCTTTGCCTGATCCAATCCGAGACGATAGTACTCCGCCGTTTCCAGCAACACATCAATATCCGGTTGCCGGATATAGAGATCCAAGGCCAGCGCGTGTTCATCTTTTTTGAATGATGGGTTCATATCAAAGGCAGGGGCGAGTCGCCAGCCTGCAGGAGTCCTCATGAAACCGTGATTGCGGAGATGGTCGTCACGGTTGGCTGTGGCAACATTGAAAGCAACTCTTGTGAAAAGCTCTGCGAGATCACAATTTATATGATCTGGCTCGCCCCATGTGGAGATGAATTCGGCCAGCTCCAGATAACTGGCATCCTCGGTATCCTGATGCCCGGTCATGGTCATGGCTGACGCAAAGAAACGTCTTGCAACGCCATCTCGGTCGAACCGTTTCACCATGAAAGTGTGATAGCCGCTGCCGATCTGTATGAGACGGGAAGCGGGAACGTTGATCCCGCACTCCCTGGCAAGCTCCTGCAGAAGCATTTCCCAAAGTGCCACATCATAATCATCATCGCCTGACGGGAACTTGGCAATCCAGAGACTGCCATCCTCATCAACCAGATTGGCTTTTGGACGGGCGCCGCCAAGCGACGATCCTGGTGCAACCAGAACCTTCAGCCACTCCCTGATTTTGTCCAGGTCATCCTGCTTCTTTCTGGTCAACTCAAAGGCCACGGCCTGCAGTTCGGCAATGCGGGCAATCGGCGGTGCTGAACGCGTCTCGTCGGCCAGAAAGACATCTGTGTCCGGGCGGCTGAACCGGAGAGCCCCCATACGGGTGCAGTCCTGAACCCCCAGCAGGAACTCCCATGCACCAAGTGACCTCGGCGTGCGCCCCTGCTCACGGGCCTCGACTGCTTCTCTTCGCTTCATCAGGATCTGTCCCCACCTGTCGGGGCAGGAATCCATGAAGACCCCGAAGTTGGCATTACCCGGGTAGAATTCGCCAGCAGTCAAATCCAGTTCAGGGTCAAGGGGGAAGGCATGGGCTTTCTTCAGCCAGGTCGTCTCATACGCAAAACGCACACTTCCCCGGTCGCCACGGGAAAGTGTACCAATACGCTGCAAGGGGCCAAATGACGGATCGTCAAGCCAGACCCAGATATGTTCGCCCTGTACTTTAGCCATGTGACCCGCCAGTTTGCTGCGTTTTCTTTGGCGCCCGTTTGCGGTGTGGCAGTGCTTCATCCTGGAGGCGCCTACCCAGCGCATCTTCCTTGGCGATCAAGCCCAGATCTTCTACGAGCCCCAGGACACGCAATACCTGTACATAAATCCCCATGGCAACGGACGGGTCGCCATTCTCCACCTTATAGAGCGTTGGCCGGGAAATATCCGCCCGGGCACAGACCGTCTCCATGGAAAAGCGACGGCGTAGCCGGGCATCCTTGAGACGTTGACCCATGGCTTCAAGTTCTTTTGCCGAAGACGGATATATGGTTACGGTTCTCTTGTTCATAGCGAGAACTATTATTTACATTATAAGCATGAAATGTCAAATATAATTATCGTTATGAATATGCAAATCGCGCTACTCCAAGATACTGTTCAAAACATCGGCGCAATCGACGTCCTGAACAAATCCGGAAGCACCTTCCCCAGACATCGTCTCATTCGGCGGCTTATCGGCAGGTTTATTTACCGCCATGGAAGTAAGAGCCGGCAATTGCTGATCTGATGTGCCCCCATCCATGTTGGCCAGCACCTGCTTTCCCCGTTCCGTCGCGAGGAATTGCTTGATCGCTTCGTGGGTGAACGTCGCCTGCTTTCTGCTTTTGCGCAGCCGTTCAAAGGCTGCGATGATTTCCGGGTCATAGATGGAAAGCTTGAGCGAGTACAGGGGCACATCACACCCCCTTGGCAAAGGCGAGTGTCTGGAATCCCCTGGCGTTGGCATATTCCGGTTCCGGTAGGACAATAACCTCGATGTTTCTGGCAGGCAGGCCGTTCTTCAGGAAGGCGGCACCACCGCCGAACAGCAGTACACGATCAAAATCGGCATGCATGCCGACATGGGCCTGCAACTCACCCTGAATGTCACGGATGATGTGCTCGATATACGCAACGCCGGCTTCCTGGATTTCACGGGTGACATCGTGCCGCTCGAAGCCGTACTGCAAATAGCCCTTCTCGATCAGGAAGGCAATCTCCACGGGAGTGAAGGTGCCTGATGGGGCGAGGTTCTTGATTCGTGGCAGCAGAAAGCTGGTTGCCATCTGGTGAACGCCCCGTTTGTTGAGGGTCTTGCCATGGATGATCTGCTTTTTCTGTGGTGAGAACAGGGTGAAGATGATGGTGTTGAAGCCGATATCGATACCGAGAACATTGCCGGTCGGGCGCTCCGGAAGTCCATCGAGATAATCCCTCAAACCTCCCAGTCCCTGCGGGAACACAGCCACATCCTTGATTGCTCCGTCGGTCAGTGACTTGGCCAAGGCTGGCACGGCGCCGCCCGGCTTATGCTGCTCCTGCCAATAGGAGTACGGCAGCCCAACGGCAAGAAGAATGTCCCCCTCACAGCCAGCCTGCTTCAGGCACTGTTCCACAAATACGGGATAGTAGCGCACAAGCTCTTCCATCGTTTTCAGATAGGAAGAGCCCGACGCCATCAGGGAATCTTCTCCGATGAGCAGATTATCGCCGTTGTAGCTGAACGCAGAAATGATCCTTCCCTTGCGCTCCCCGTAAATCCACTTGGCCGAAGAAAACCCGAGATCACACACCAACACATTCATATCAACCCCCAGATATTTTGTAAGGCAAGTACGCCTCCATACAAAATATCTATAGGGGGGGCAGGTACCGGTGGCAAATATGGGGATATATTTGGTGACAAATTTGCCACCTCCGGAACTTGGCGCAAATTTGGTAACAAACTTGGTACCAAATTTGGCGCAAATACGGAGATGTGACTATTCGACTCCACTGGCCGGACAAAACTCATCGGCAGATCTGCTGAGAAGCCAGTCAATCCGTTTCACATGTTCGTGCATCAGATGCACCGACTTTATGGCGAAGAAAACATCATCCCAGTTCTTGCCACTGGCCTCGATGCCTGGACATTCCGGGACAGTCGCTAAAAACGCTTTCCGCTCCGAACTCCATTCGATCATTAGAGAAGCAGGCTTGGACCGGTATTTACCCTTTTTCTCCGATTTGATCTTTGCCCCTTTGTACAGCCTGAGATAGATATCCGGGAAATCTCTCTTCAGCGCCACATGAGCAGCACTCTCTTCCTCAGTGTCAGGGGCAGATTTCAGCTCAGCTACGGCCATATGCGGATCAAGCCGCCAACTGAGACACCATCGCCCAAAGGAGAATCCCTTTTGCCGGCATGCGGTCGCCAACCTCGGGTCGATATCGTATTGGCGGCGGTACTCGCTTCTAGCCATAGATTTGATACGGCCAGTATCGCGCAGCAGATTATAGACCGAAGTCGCGGTAGTTTTCCTCAGCGCCCTGGTGATCTCAACGACACTGAATCCTCTCGAAAACGCTTCGATGATCCGGGTGTTGAGCAGTTCTTCGATATCTTCAACTTTCATTGCTGGCTCCTTGTCGTAATACAAACTTTTCTATTAAGACTTTTCCTTAGAAAAGTTTGTTAGTTGGAATATTTGACAGATTTCCTGCGCTGATTTTCCATCGACTGATGTTCCAAAGCCGTCAAGGAAAGGTACAGTCTCCGACTCTCTCCCCTGCAGCTGCGCAACATGTTGTAGGCAATCTGACGGATACGTTTGATCTTGAACTCCGGGTACTCGATGTGGAAAAAGGCGCGGAGGTTATTGGCAACATCGCGCACCGATACCCTGTACCTGGGTCCGTGCTCTTTCGGGAGGTATGAACACAGAATATAGCGCTCTATCTTGCCGAAGTTCGGGAATGCGAGCATCAGCGCTCTCTTGTCTGATTTGAAAGACATGTTCATTCGGGCGACATACCATTCATCCGACCAAATGCGGGAAAGCAGTTGCAGCGCATGTTGATCTTTCTCATCCAAAAGCTCAGTCAACAGCCCCTCGCTAACCATTCGTTTAAGGGCTTTCAGTGGTACTGGTTTATACTGCTGTGCTGCCTGTTCCAGGTTCATGGTGCATCTCCTTTCGTGATGAAGCATATGCTGCAACATCAGACCAAATTCTTGGGATCGATGCTGCCTTTCTCGACAAGGGATTTGATCCGGTCGAGTGCTCTGCTGAGGATATCTCTGACGTTCGAAACAACGCATCCAAGCCGATCAGCAATCTCGTAATTCGACATCTGTCCTTCCATACCGATTCCGAGAGCCCAATAAAGGACCTGTTGCTCCTTTTCCGTGAGGTGATGGCGCACCGACTGGAATATCGCCTCGATGTCTGGCTCTTTCTGTCTTTCTTGTGAGCGTTTTTCAGTAACAGCCGAAAGGTCGTCAGAACAGAAATGTGAGGGAATCGAATTCGATCCATGGGTCAGAATATCCGGCGCTGGCGTTATGACACTGATCTGATTCCGAAATACCTTCCAGAAGGCAGCCTCGAATTTGATCTTCTTCTCACCGCAGCGACATGCGGCTACGAAAGCAGATTCGTAGGCTTCCTGCATGTAATCACGTTCTTCATACGGTGAAAAATTCCGGTACTTGGCGATATATCCCTTGATCATCGCCTTATTTTCTTCGACCCACGCAACTGCCTTGTCAAAATCCATGGTCTCGCTCCGAATAAAAAAAAGCCGGCCTCGAAGTCGTGCTCCGATGACCGGCTTTGCCTGTGCTCATCTGTGTGAGCCAGGCCGTGCCAGAATGAATATTCGATTCAGCGACTGAAACGGCTTCAGGCCGAAAACAGACGCGATACTGCCCTAGGGGAAAACTTATTCAGGGGAAACGGGGTCAGTAGTTACTTCAGCCTGATCCCCAAACATGCTGCAATGCGGATGATGTCCTGCTTAGTAGCCGATTTTCGTAAGTGGTCTTCAACTCTTCTGCGGAGTTTCACTGTGTCCAACTCGGCCATTATCCTAGTTCCGCACACCTGAATCGACCCGTCCTCGGTAAGGGATATCGCACCGTCAGCGCATGCCTGCTCAATGACGATGAGATTCGGAGTCCCCTCCGCAAGGACAAATGAACCTTCCGAAAAGACAACGGTCTGGCCTGAACGGCGCAAATACGAAACCACTGTTTTCATTGCTTCATCCGGGAATGGGCAGATCATCGTATTCCTTCCTGTCAATCCGACGCCTCTTATGGTTAAAAATGGTTAGAAGAAGGTTAGCGGGGTGTTGATAACCTTCTAACCAATCAATTGTTCATTGAAATCAGGACAGTGGCGGTCGGCCAAAAGTCATGGGTTCGGTCGGTCAATAGTCAATAGTTCGGTCGGCCAAAAGTCAGTACCGGTCGGCCATAGGTCAATAGTCAGTCGGTCAAAAGTCAATGTCAGGTCGGTCATAGGTCAATGTCTCCGAACAACCACAACAAGTTCATCCTTAAGCTCCCATGCTTCCAGAAATCCTGATTCCTTGAGAAGATTGAGAGCCCTTTTCAGCTCAATCTTGAAGTGTTTTGTCTGCATGCCGGAACCGCACAGCTTCAGCAGAGTCTCGACTTTAACCGGGTACGGCTTCCGATGACTGGCCCAGTAGCCGAATAGTTTCGAAGCAATGCCGTCTGGTAACGACCGCCTGGTCTCCCACATCACCCTGGTCAGAAACTCCTCGTCGAATAGCAACTGCATCTCCTTCCCGACCCATACCTGCCATCGGGGCAGGCTCTCGTTCCGCTCGTTTCTGGAAAGGAATTTCAGGATCAATGAAATGCTGATAAAGCTGTGCAAGCGCTTGGACTGTATGCGCAGCGCCGTGGCCTGCATGCGACTCAGACAATTCCGGAGCCGATCATAGTTTTGGCCCTTGATGGGCCATCCGAGCGCCTTGATGAACGAATAAGGGGTAAACTCAACGCACTCTCCCAGCGGGCTCTTCTTGATCAAATGCATCAGGTGCATCCAGACCAGCTCGTCATCCTGCCGAAGCTCTTCCCCTCGATAAATAACCTGACCATCTCCAATCACTGCGATCTCAACCTCCTTCAGGAACATGCGAGGCAGGTTCCTATTACGGCAGTTGAATAATGCCGACCGCAGAATCTCATTGGGCAAAGCCCGGTGACTCTCCGGCCAGTCTGGCAGGTACTTGGGTCTGGCAGCGATACTTGCCAGCAGTTCCTGAAACGTGTCGGACGCTTGTGTTTTCCCGGCGTCCGCGAACAGGGTCGGTTGAAGGTGGTCAGGCAACCGGAACCTCCCGATTCATCCTCATTGATAGTTTGGTGTTGCCTTCAGACACTTTTTCGCGCCTCGATCCACACAGCGACATCTTCAGCCCTCCAGCGCTTGCATCCCATCAGGATGACCGGCTTGGGAAAATCCTGGTATCTCAGCATCCTCCAGAGTGTTGCACGCGATACGTTCATGATTTCCATCAGGTCACGCTGCCTCAAAAGTGCTTCCATTGCCTTTCCTCCGTTCTTGGTGTTTCTCCCTGTCTCTAATATCTATAAGGGGGGCAGGTGCAATTCGTGATCTGACTCGATAAAACCGTTTAACTTGCTAATAATTCTGCTGAAAAAAATTACGTGCTGGAAAAATCCAGATACGTTGAGGTTATCCATGCCGGGAGGGACCGGCAGGCCGGTGCTGGTCATTTCCGCCTTGGCCCCCTTGCCGCCCAGCAGGTTCTTCATTTCAGCCCTCACTTCGGCCTGACCATCACCAATGATGTAGATGATCATTCCGCATCCTGATGCTTCCAGTACCTAATCACTTCCCCATGCAATCCATCCTGCACAGAGTCGTATTTGAGCAGATGAGCCAGAGATGGCGCGTTGGTCAGATCATTGGCGGCAACTGCACCTGCCCCCCCTATAGATTATGTGAATGAAGCACACTCCTTCTGGAGGCCTGTCCCCCTTGATGAAATCGTTCAGCATCACCGTACTGGCGTTGATTCTTCCGCTAGCAACCCATGCCGCAGAGATCCGCCAGCGGCCATTCAGTTATTCGCTCGATGCAGTTGCGGCTAAACCGGATGACCAGTTCGTCGTCTGTTCCGACTGCCAAGATCACAGGCTTTCCCTCCTGCCGGTGAAACCCATGCTTGCCATGCGACTCTCCGACCCGGTCAAGCCGGAGCCGCAACTTGCACTTGAGGCAAAGCCTGTCCAGTCATCCACCCACGGCGCCATCGAGACAGAAATGCAGCTCACAAGCGTGCAGTTCGATTTCGACAGCGATCAGCTGTCACGTCACGAGCGATTGAGATTTGATGGGCTGTTGGCGGGATTGTCGAAGCAGAGCACATTCGGACTGAAGGGCTACACCTGCACGATTGGGACTGATGGCTACAACAAGAGGTTGTCGATCAGGAGAGCGAATCACGTAGCAGGGATAATGAAATCTAATGGTTTTAATGTGGTGACTGTGGAGGGAAAAGGCAAGTGCTGCCCTGTTTCGACCGACAAACGCCTGAACCGGCGTGTGGAAATCGTGGAACATCGAAAGGAGGAGAAGTGAAGATCATTAACGGCAGGACCATGATGGTTGGCGGATTGATACTGCTTCTTGTCGCGGTCGCAGGGTTCTCCATGGCGAACGATGACGTGAAGACGGAGAAAGAGAATTTGATGAAGAGCTTCCCGAACCTGAAAATCGACAGTTTCAGAGAATCACCGCTCAAAGGACTCTACGAGATCACCGCAGGCGAGCAGGTATTTTACTTCAGCCCTGAAGGATACCTCTTCTTCGGGGAGATCTGGTCCAAGGACGGCAAGAACCTGACCGCCGAAATACGGGAAAAGGTTGTCGCAGAACGAATCAATGGTCTCCCCCTCGATAAAGCCCTGAAAATCGGTAATGGCCCGAAAAAGGTCATCGAGTTCACCGACCCCGACTGTCCTTATTGTCGAAAGGTCGACGACTTCCTTGCAAAACGCGCGGATGTGACTCGCTACATCTATTTCGTCCCGCTCCGCAGAATCCATCCCGACGCAGAAAAGAAGGCCCGTTACATCCTGTCCCAGCCCGACAGGGGCAAGGCTTTTCACGAGGTTTTTACCGGACAGCTGGACGGCAAACCGATTGCCATCGCCGACGGCGTGCAGCAACAGCAGCTGGAGGAGATGGAAAAGATTGCGGCTGGGATTGGGGTTCGGGGAACACCGGCACTCTGGATCGAAGGTGCTCACGTGAATGGTGCGGACATCCAACGGATATCCGGGCTTCTGGACAAGGGAAAGGAGGTGAGCAAGCCGCAATCACACTGATTCTGTACCACTGTCATCGCAGCACCATCACGTAACCAGCACAAAGGAGAAATGAATGCACAAACGGAAATTACTTCTGATGACCGCCGTCGCCATGATCGTGACCCTGGTGGCATCACAGGCCATGGCCCTCGTTGCCCCGGTAGCCGGTTCTTTCGGTTTCGAGGCCTACGACTTCTTCATCAACAACATCCTCAAAGGACCCTTCGGCGCCATTGCCGGTGTCCTGTCGATCATTGCCGGCGTCGTCGTCATGATCCAGCAAAAGATGGTCCCGGCAGTTCTCTGCATCCTGGGGGGGGTACTTGTCATCAACTCGGACAAGATCGTCACCTCGCTCGGGATGATCATCTGAACACAACGGGGGGCGAAAGCCCCCCCTCACCACCTTTGTGAACGGAGCCGGATGTGACCCGCAAGTTTCCCCAATACCTGACCCAGCCGTTCCAGGTTCTCTGGTTCGAACCCGATGACCTGGCGATCATGACCGCCAGCTTCATCCTGGCTCAGCAGTTCGGCGGGTGGCTCTGGCTGACAATGATCATCGTGCCGTGGGCCTACAGCCGCTTCAAACGACAGTATCCGCGAGGCTTCCTGCGGCATGCGCTCTATTTTCTCGGTCTGGCGCCGATGAAGGGGTACCCGCAGTTTTTCGATAAGGATTTCCTGGAATGACCACCACAGGAGCAATGAAGTGAACCTCGATATTTTCCTGCAGAAAAGTTCCAACATTTTCGCCGAGAACCGGCTGCTCAAGTTCGTGGTTGTGGCTCTCGGTATCGCCGTCGTCATCAATACCGCCGGCCTGTTCATGGCGTTGAACAGCCAGCGGGTCATCCTCGTGCCTCCGGTCGTCAACTCAAAGATCTCCGTTTCCGGGGACAAGGCGTCTGACGAGTACCTCAAGGAATTTGCCCGTTACATCCTGAACCTGGCCCTGACCTATAACCCGGTCAATGCCCGGTCGCAGTTCAGCGAACTGCTGGCCGTCTATGATCCCTCCCAGTTCCAGACAGCGAGGAAAGAGCTGTACGAGCTGGCCGACAAAATTGAAAATACCAAGGCCTCCAGCGCCTTTTACATCCAGTCGATCATCAACGACACCGAAAAGCGCCGGCTCGAAGTCACCGGCACCAAGAAGACCTACATGGTGGACCAGAAGGCAGAGGACACCCTGAAGGTCTATCTCATCGAGTACCGCATCGATAATGGAAAATTCATCCTGGTCCGCCTCTACGAGAAGCCGGCCCAAGGCGAAAGCAAGGGGGCATGATGCGCAGCACGGTTGTGTTACTGGCAGCATTGCTGGTTCCGGCACTACTCCACGCGGCTGATCAATCCGCAATCCCAAAAAAGAGAACCGCCGATGACCAGGTTATGGAGAAACCGGTTGAAAGTGAATTCCCTACAGTGGTGCTGCCGGAGGCGACGACCACCATTCGCCTGTCCAGTTCGGATCTGAACCGTATTTCCTGTCCGGCCGAGATCCGCGAGGCGCTCACCTCCACGGAAAAAGGGGTCACCATCAAGATCACCGGCAAGGATGCCTTCGTGAAGTTCAAGGTCACGAAGAAAGGTGACAAGCTCTCTTATTCGACCACACCAACCGAGTTGTATGTCGTCTGCGGCGAGGAAACCTTCAGCATGATCGTGTTTCCCCAGAGGGTTCCTTCTCAGACCATCCGACTTTCGTCAGGCAGGGAGCGCAAGATCAAGGACAACCTGTCGCTGTACGCAGGTCTGCCCTTCGAGAAAAAGCTGCTTCGCGCCATTCGGGACGTCTATACCGAGAACATCCCCGATTCCTACTCCGTGATGCGCAGGGACAAGCGGTTTTCCATATTCAGGGAAATTGTCCTGACACTGAAGCGCACCGTGGATATCGAAGGCGAAGGGCTCCGGATCAAGGAGTACGAGGCGAACCTGCGGGGGGAGCCGGCTGAGTTCAGGATGAACGAGAAGATGTTCTTGAGAACGGAACTGGCGGAAAACCCGGTGGCTGTCGCACTCGAACGACACATTCTGCGTCAGGGGGATACCTCACGGATCTTTGTGGTGGAGCAGCGGGCGGAAAAGCAGGAAGGCCGGAAACTGGCCGGCGAGCTGCCGGTCATGGATCATTCCGCTTCCAGCCAGAAGGCAAAGTTGGACACGGCCCAGAAACCGCAACCGGCACCGGCTGACCAGGAGGCAGATGATGAAAAATAAGCTGCTTTCTTACTGGAACGGCCTGACCGGCAACCAGAGGCGACTGTTAGTCTGGGGGGGCGGTGTAGCCATTTTCGGTCTGACTTTCGTGCTCGGGAGCATGGCCATGAACCACGGCAAGTCGCCTCAACCGGTGAGGAGCGCAAAGCAGGCACCGTTGAGCATCGAACCAAAGCTTCTGGAGAAGTCGCAGTACCTTGAGAGCCAGAAGGAAATAGCCAAGCGGGATGACAAGGTTGCCGAACTCCAGCAAAAGCTCGATGAAATAACCCGGGAGAAAAAGGGAGATGCACCGGCAGCTCCAGTGCTGCAGCCGGGAACGTCACTTCCCATATCAGGTGATGCCCGCAATGCTGCATCTGCCCAGGGGCAGGTTCAAAAAGCCGGATCGGGACGATCCGTACTGGCAAAACAGCCGCTGCCGCCACCGCCAATTCCGCAGACCAGTTCCATTCCGCTGCCGCCTCCTCCCACGTCAGCGCAGACGATGGCTGCCGGACAACCGCCATCACTCCCCGAGACCGAAATAGGCGACATCGCCGTCGTGTCGTCACCCGGGGCAGGAAAGCAGGCGAAAGCCGAATCGGAGGATAAAAAAAAAGACGCAGCAGGTTCAGTTTATCTGCCGCCTTCCTTTATGGAGGCGACCCTGTTGAGTGGCCTGGACGCCCCGACCACTTCGGAAGCCAAAGGTAACCCGGTCCCGGTACTGCTCAGGGTCAAGACTCCGGCGGTTCTGCCCAACAGCGTGAAAGCCAACCTCAAGGGATGTTTTGTCATCGCTGACGGCAAGGGGAACCTGGCTACTGAGCGGGCCGAACTGCTGCTGGTCTCCCTGTCATGCCTCGACCGTAAGGGGCAGGCCGTGGTTGACCAGAAGGTCAAGGGATTTGTCGTCGACGCAGATGGCAAGATCGGCCTGCGGGGACGGGTCGTGGCCAAGATGGGTTCTATGATTGCGAGGAGCATGCTGGCCGGTTTCTTCGGCGGTGCCGGTGACGCTATCAAGGCGTCGGCGACAACTTTGGCCGTCAGTCCTCTCGGCACCACCCAGACCGTAGATCCAAAGGATATTGCCATGTCAGGCGCCGGATCAGGGCTGTCGAGCGGCTTCAAAGAGATCCAGAAGTTCTACATGGAACTGGCCAAGCAGACCATGCCGGTCATCGAGGTAGGCGCCACGAAGCCGGTGACGCTGGTCATTAGCGAGGGGATCAACCTGGAAATCAAAAAGATCGCCAAGGGAGGCGGAAAGTGAAGAGAACACTGGCTCTGGCGGGAATGCTGCTCATGAGCGGCTGTGCCCTGCTCAATCCTTACGAAAGCAATTTCAGTTGCCCGGAGAGTTACAACGGCAAATGTGTCTCAGTCCAGACGGCCTACAGCGAATCATCAGGCGGCGTTGCCAAAACTAAGGATATGGCTGCCGATCAATCCCGTGAGAACTGCGGACCAGAGTCCGATAATTCCGGCGCCTGCACCGAAAGCACGAAGGAAGCGGCAGGAACCAACCCAGCGTCGAAAGAGAACGGAGCCTTGACGAAATACCGTGCCGCACTCTTCGACAAATTCACCGGTCTACTCAAGGAGCCGGTCACGCCGGTCGTTGCTCCCCCCAAGACCATGCGGGTGCTTCTGCTTCCCTATACCGGGCAGGACAATGAGTTCTACATGCTGCGCTACGTTTACTTCTTCGTGGACGAACCGCGCTGGCTCCTGGGCGACACCGTGTCGTCCGGTGAGGAGGAGTAGCGCAATGGGGATCATGTCCAGTCTATTCGGAAAGGACGGCGGCATTACCAAGGGAGAGCTGGAACAGATATCCCGTCGGGAGAAGTTCTCCGATTACTTCCCCTGGATTGCCTACGACGACAGGAAAAATATCTACCTCAACACCGATAACACCTTCGGGATGATGTGGGAGTGCGCTCCCCTGGCATTCGCCTCCGAAACGAGCATCAAAACCCTGGAGGGAATCTTTCGCGTCAACCTGCCGGAAGGTTCGGTCATGCAGTTCATTCTGTTTGCCGACCCGTTTGTCGAACCGATTGTCAATGCCTATGGGGCTCAGAAGACGCGCAGCAGCAAGCTGGTCCACGATGTCTCCGACAATGTCATGCGGTTTTTCCAGGAGGGGGTGGAGGGGCTCGGCTGCCTGAGCGGTATTCCGGTGCGCACCTTCCGGATGTTCTTCACCGTGAAGTTTCCGGTCAAGGAGATCGGCCATGTGAACCTGGACGAAGTGTTCGGCACCATTCAGGAAGTGCTGCGCGGTGCCGGCCTCGCCCCGGTCGTGGTGGGACCGGGACGACTGCTGGACTGGCTGCGGCGGATGCTGAACGAAGATCCATCCGGCAATTCGACCCACTATGATGACCGGAACATCATCCGCAAACAGGTGCTGCTCGGTACGAAGATCGAAAAGCGCTTTACCTCGCTCCGCTTCGATAACAGACACTTCCGCTGTGTCACCCCCAAATCGTTCCCCCTGAATGGCGACCCGATCCAGACCAACCAGCTCTTCGGCGGGATCATGGGGATGGCGACCGACTCAGACCAGATCCGTACACCGTTCTTCTTCACTCTCAACATTCTTCTGCGTAACCAGAAGAACAAGCTTCACACCAAGTGCAACCTGGTCCTGCAGCAGCAGGGAGTGGGTAGCTTCGCCCCGTCGCTGGCTCGCAAGAAAGATGAATACCTCTGGGCCGTGGATGAACTGGAACGGGGTACCAAGTTCTACCGGATCATCCCGATCATGTGGGTCTACGGCAGTGACGAGTGGCTGGTGAACGAGTCAGTCACCCGAGCCAAACGCGTTTGGGAGGGGCAAGGGTACGTCATGCAGGAGGACAAGGGAATTCTTCCTATCCTGTTCATCTCGTCTCTGCCATTCGGGCTCTACGACAACGGCAGCAACATCGACACCCTCGACCGTGACCACATCATGCCGGTGGACAGCATTGCCGTGACCCTGCCGATCCAGGGAGACTTCTCGGGGCTTGGTAAGCCGGTCATGCTCTTTGCCGGGCGGAAGGGGAACCTGTTCGGTCTCGACATCTTCAACAAGGGGGTCAACAACCACAACGCCATGGTATGCGCCTCCAGCGGTGCCGGCAAAAGCTTCTTCATCAACTATCTGGTCTACAACTACTTCGCCATGAACTCCAAGATCAGGATCATCGATATCGGCGGCTCTTACAAGAAGATGACCAAGCTGTTCGGTGCCCGCTATCTGGATTTCAGCGAGGATTCCCAGGTCTGCCTGAACCCCTTCACCAACATCATCGATCCCGAGTACGACATCCCGGTCATCGCTCCCATCGTCGCCCAGATGGTGTTCTCCACCGGCAAGACCATCCCCAGTGAAACAGAGATGACCCTTATCAAGGGGGCTGTGCGTTGGGCCTGGCAGCAGGAGGGGAATGATGCCGGCATCGATACGGTCTACGAATTCCTTGCCAATTTCGAGCGCTATTCCTCCGAGGGTGGCGAGATCAAGGAAGCCGCCTCTCGGCTGGCCTTCAACCTGGCTGACTTTCGGAGTGACGGTGCCTTTGGCCGCTTCTTCAACGGCAAAAGCAGCCTCGACATCTCCAACGACGAGTTCGTAGTGCTCGAACTGGAGCATCTCAAGTCCCGCAAGGAGCTGTTCCGGGTCGTCACCCTCCAGGTAATCAACGCCGTCACCCAGGATCTCTACCTCTCCGACAAGTCGGACCAGCGGCTGATTGTCTTCGACGAGGCCTGGCAGTTTCTCGGGGAGAGCTCGACCCTGAAGGAGGTCATCGAGGAGGGGTATCGCCGGGCCCGGAAATACGGAGGGAGCTTCACCATAATCACGCAGTCGGTGCTCGACATGAAGCTGTTCGGGGGCGTTGGCGACGTGATCAGGAACAACTCCGCCTTCAAATTCTTCCTGGAGTCGTCGGATTTCGAGAAGGCGCTGGATGAGAAGCTTCTGGACTATGACGACTTCACCATGCGGATTCTGAAGTCAACCAAGAGCAACAAACCCAAGTATTCGGAGATCTTCATGGACACGCCTTTCGGGGCCGGCATCGGCAGGTTGGCCGTCGATCCGTTTTCATATTACGTGTTCACGTCGGATGCGAGCGAGATTGCCGAAATAGAGGCAATGGTGGATGGCGGAGTGAGTTATGAGGATGCGATCCGTGAGATGGTCAAGAAATACCGCAGCTAGCCTGACCGTGGCCCTGGCACTTGCGAGTTCCCACGCACTGGCTGTGGACGGGAAGACCGCAGGCCAGAGCACTGGTCAGACGGCTCTTTCCCGGTTCGGCACCAAGAACGGTATTAACAGCAACATCTCGTTGCCGATGACCAACTCCGCAAACCTCATGCAGACGGTGAACGGTGCCACCAGTTTTACGGCGACCCTGAACGCCCCGTCCTCGGCCAAATTTCTGGAAGTGCTGATCCAGCCGGCAGGGACCGGCGACCTGCAGCAGGTCATCGTCAGTCAGGATCTCAACACCGACGGCAGCATCGACAACGTCCATACTGTCCCGGCAATCATTTCCGGGGTCTGCGCCAACGGCTTTATCTCCTGCACTGCCGGGAGCTGGTCGAACTGCAAGTACTTCACGTGGGCAGCCGACGCCGATGGCCGGGTTACCGAAGCGCCGGCCTCCATTACCGACCTTGGTGGGTGCTACTGCATCAACAGCAGCTGCGGCAGCAACCTGGTCTGGGTGAACAGCGCCATCGTTCTCAAGGACATTGGCGGAGGGATCGTCAACGCCGTCCATACCAGCAATACCCAATTCACCATCACTAACGTCGCCACTGACATCACCACCATCACCTACTACGGGCAGGTGACCACCCAGACAAACAATGCTGCGTCAAGCGTCTCGGCCTTCGCTTCATCACCGACCGTTGCCACCCTGTCGGGTTACTACACCAACTGGCCGCAGCTGACTGCTGCCCGTGACTCCGCCGCCATCTCCCAATCTTCCGATCCCAGCAGTTTTTACTACCTGATCTCCAATTCAGGCGCGGCACGCCAGGCACAGGGCAAGGCGAGCGTCTGCACCATCGACCGTGCCGGGCGGGTCGATACCACTGTCAAGTCGTTCAATGACTCAGGGAGCAGTTCACTCTGCACCGACCATTTGGTCTATATGAGGGTCCACAAGGTCGATGACCTGACCTATCAGCTGGAATACCTAGACACCGGCCCGGGAGGACCGGGAGCGGCGCACAACAACTGCGGCGGCAGTCCTGGCGGCGATGGCTGGCATACCGTCAAAACTGTGATCGTGTCTACTCCTGATCCGGCCAAACTCGGCCAGCTCATGGCCGCCACATTCAACATGAACAACATGAGTGGCGGCGGCTGCAATTCCGCTTCGGCCTCGGTGGATGGGGTCATCAACGGTTTTGATACCTCTGTGCAGACCGGCATCGTCTGTCCTGCAGGCGGTGCCCAGGGGGTCTCGTTCAACTGGAGCTATTTCTTCGACTTCAAGGAAGATACCTACACGGAAGGGGTTGAAGACAAATGTGCAACCCTGGCCAACGACCCGGACTGCCGACTCAAGGAAGAGGATATTGACGGTGTCGTGACCTACCAGAACTTCAATCCAACCGGTTTTAATCCGCTCCCATCCTGCAAGAACTTCACTGGTCAGGTGGGTACCAACAAGATCTGCCGGGACTGGTGGCACAAGAAGCGTACCTATGTCTGCGGCAGCACTCAATACGACTTCTCCGATGTGGCGACCCGTTTCGGGCAGGTGGTCTCCTCGGCCAGCGACAATACAGCGAACCTGACCTTCCAGGACCCGCGTCTCGGTCCAACTGGTTGGACCATAGCCAATGGCAGTATCAACCTGCCGCAGCGGGACCCAGCCTCGGAATGCGAAGTGGCTTGCAAGACCCGCATCGCCAAAACCGATACCCAGGTAACGACGACCGGCACGGTCAATGACATGCGGGTTCCCGCCCAGTCCTACGACATCTTCTACAAAACCTGCATCAACAACAGCTGTACCGTCAATCCGGGCGAGGAAATCCTCATCGATTGCCAGTGCATCAACGAGTTTGCCGAGGCTGCCACGGTGATCCAGACGCTCCGGTTGGCCGGCAAGGACAATATCTGTTCCAGCGGCCAGAAACAGCCGATGCAGTCGAGGTAAGACCAGATGCTATTCCGAATTGTCTACTCAGCAATCTACGCCGTTCTGCTCCTTACACTATCAGGAGTTGTTTCTACCGCGCAGGCTGTTGTCAGTTGCCAGGACACGATCACGACGGGAACCACCTACCGTTACGTCGATGCCCTGGCGTTTTTCACCGAGTTCAACGGCAAGACCTACGCCATCGCCAAATCAGCGGTCAGCGGCAGTCAGTCGCTTCCCGACATCTATTTCGATTTTTCGGCGAATATCAGCCGGGAATATCTGATGACCGGCACTGATACGGCTTCGCTCAAGCGGATGCTTTCTCTCGGGCAGTTCGGGGCGGCAAAACCGGTACGTGTGGACAGCCAGCAGACATTGGATTTCCTGATCAAGCGGTATGGTGCCTATTTGGGGGTCTCGTCATCGGATAAGAGCACCTATATCGATGCCTGGAAGGAGTTCGGTCCAAGTGGTTTCGCTGCCATTGATGGTTCCGGGCTCTCATTCAGCAAATGGCCGGCAAGCGGACCCTATACCGGTCAGGACCCGCAGGCGGTCGTCATGGGGAGTGACGGTGTCTGGACGAGTGGCATCGATGGGACGAGAAGCTCTCAGATCGTGGAATTTTCAGGGAAGCTCGACTGCGCTCTGTCGTACATCGATCCCGGCACTATTACCCCGCCTCCGCCACCACCGCCACCGCCGCCTCCTGATCCAAATGCCATCAATAACATCATGTGCGGTCAGGATCTGAACAACAACGGCTATGCCGGTGACCCGGAAGAAACAGCCAACTGCATTCAGACAGCTCAAGGACAATTCTGCCCGGTCGGTTCCACGGAATGCGTTGAAACCTATACCGCACCGGTCTGTCCGAATGGCTCGACCCTGGAAACGAACCGCGACATGTGCCAGGCAACGGCCCAGAATATCTGTGGCAGCGGCTACACCTGGGATTCCAGCATCGATAAGTGTGTGAAGGATATAGTCTGCCCGGAAAACGGTACTTTCAACACGGTTGCCGACCGGTGCGAGAAACTGGTCCAGAATGTCTGTCCTGCCGGCTATGCCTATGACGCCAACCCGGCCAGCCCGACCTATGACCGCTGCGTGAAGTCGGCCAGCTGCAGCAGCGGTGGGTCGTTCATTGCCGCCCGTGACCGCTGCGAGAAGGCCTGGATGCCGGTCTGTGACAGCGCCAACGGCTATTATTACAATGCCCAGACCGGTATTTGCCAGCGGGCGCCGATCTGCACCTATGGCAGCTACAATGGCGCCTACAATCTGTGCGTCCAGCCCTTTGTCCCTTCGTGCCCCAATGGGTACACCTACAATGCAGGTCGTTCCCGGTGCGAGAAGGCCCCGGAATGCCCGCCCGGAACCACCTACAACGGAGTGACCAACAAGTGCGACGCCATCTCCGCTGCCAGTTCCCAACAGGTGCTCGCCTGCAGTCCAAAGTCATTCCTCTGCGCCTCTTACGCCGACTCCTGCTGCAACGTCAACATTTCCTGCCCGAGCGGTCCGCAAGGACAGGTGAGTGTTGTCGCCAACTACTGCTGCCTCGGTTCCGATTCGATCACCATCCAGTCGCCGCTCAATCTGCTGAGCAGGACCGAGCTGACCAGCACCGGGTATGCACTTTCGGCGTTGCAGTGCGACAGTGTCGGCAACTGCAGTTACTACTTCATGGACCGCTACTGTGCTGACGGTTCACCGGCCAGCGACTGGATGCTTTCCGGTTCGTTCACCATGTCATCGACCCAGATGGTCTGTCCCCCCGGGCAGGCGCTGATCAATGGTAACCAGTGTCTTTCAGCTACCAATCCGACCTGTTCCGGCGGCAACTTCGATCCGAATCTTGATGTCTGCTGGGCCGCCTATACACCGACCTGTACCCAGGGGACCTATGACAGCGCCAGTGGTCTCTGTGTTCTGGTGCCTTCTTGTCCGAACGGCACATTGAATACGGCAACCGATCAGTGCGAGGCGGTCATCACCAAGGATTGCGGCACTTATGCGCTCGATGCCGGCGCCAACCTCTGCTACTCCGCACCGGTCTGCGCCAATGGCGCCTATGACGCGAGCCTCAATGTATGTCAGGCCACTCTGACCAGGGATTGCGGCAGCTATTCGTGGAGCCAGGCCGATTTCAAATGCCTGCAGCCGGTTTCCTGCCCGCAGGACTCGACCTTTTCCCAAGCTGCCACCATCAAGTTTACTGCCACGCTCGACAAATGCGTTTCCGACGTCCAGCACGACTGTCCGGCAGGAACCACCTACACGCCGCTTCCTATCGGCAAGTGCGAGGCCGTGCCGATCTGCAGTGGCGCCGGCATCTACAACCCCCAGAAGGACAGCTGTTTCGAGGGGTTCAATACCTGTCCGCTTGGGACTCAGTACGCGTGCATGGAATATCAAGGGAAAATGCAGTGTTCCCCGAATCCCTGCTTCAACCCGGGTGCGCCCGGATCAGAAGTGACCACTACTCTCGACGAGTCGATGCTGCAGGACGATGGACCGAAAGATGCGAACGGTAACTGCCTTGGCCAGATCTACATTTTCAACGGCAAGGCGTCCCGCTGCCGTCCCCCGGGGATGACGGTCGGGTACCTCAACAACTGCTGTGAAAGCGACAAGGTCGCCTCGGAGGATACCGGCAACAACATACAGTATGCCGCTCAGGGCATTCAGATGGCCTATGAAATCGGCCAGGTCGCCTATTACGGCAATGCGTTGGTCACTGGAGCGGCCCAGATTTCGGCTATCTCGACCACGGCAACCGGAGCTGTCACCTCCATGACCGTGGTCACGGCTACCGGCACCACAACCACGCTTTCAGGAGCGGCAGCTACCGGTGCATACGCTACCATGGCCAGTGGGGCGACAGGAGCATCGGCCCTTGGCGCTGGTCTTCAGGCCTACGCTGCTGCGCTGTTCAATCCGGCCACCATTGCCATTGCCATCGTCGTGATGGTGGTGATGAAGGTGCTGATGGGGAGCGGCTGTGACCAGGGTGATATCCAGACCGGGATGCAGAATGCCGCCAAGGACTGTCACTACGTGGGGGATTACTGCCAGAAGAAATGGCCGCTGGTGGGATGTGTGCAGAAGGCCAAGAGCTTCTGTTGCTTCAACTCGAAAATGGCGAGGATCATCCATGAACAAGGGAGACCGCAACTGCAATCGTTTCAGCCGAACGGCGCCTGGGGGGTACCGGAAGCTCCCAACTGCCGTGGCTTCACCCCCGATGAATTCCAGTCCCTGGATTTCTCGCGGATCGATCTGTCGGAATACTTCGAAGACGTACAGAAGGATCTTGCTACCAAGATCGATGGTTCACAACAGACCATCATGCAGAACATCCAGAACAAGTATCAGGCGACCACGAAATGACCATACGCAACGGACTGGCAGCGATTGGGTTGATGGTGTGCGTTTCATCGGCACAGGCCAAAGAACTTGGCACCTTCGGCATGACGTACAGGATTGCGGAGCGGGATGCCCTGGCCGAGATCGAGGAACGGGCCAGGCAGGTGGACTGGCACAAGGTGCTGGACAAACAGAAGGTCGAGAACTTCCAGGGGCCGCCGGACCGGGTGCGCCTGCCGCGTGCGAAGCGGAACCGGAGCTTCCCGGTTGATATGACCTATACCACAGAAATCGATGTTCCCGACGGCAAGGGGGGCATCCTCTATCCGAAGGGATATACCTTCAATCCGCTCGACTACGTGACCTACCCGAAAACGCTGGTGGTCATCGACGGCACCGACGCGGACCAGGTGAAATGGTTTGCAGCTTCCGAGTATGACAAGCGGCTCGATGTGACACTCCTTCTCACCGGGGGGAGCTTCGGGGCCGTGTCGAAGAAGATCAGCCGCCCGTTGTTCTATGCCGACCGCAAGATCGTTGAACGGCTCAAGCTGCAGGCGGTGCCGTCAGTTGTCAGGCAGAAGGGACGGATCATGGAGGTAACGGAGGTCAAGCTGACAAAGATTATCGGTACACCAGCACATGGCAGGAAGGGGGCACCATGAAGTCGCAGCTATTACGTCGCCTGGCAACAGCCTGCATCATTGCGCTGTGTTCCGGGTGTTCCCATGAATCTTGGACAACGGTGGAGGAGACATCCCGCCTGCCATCCGTGGCCGCACCGATCCTGGCGCCGGTCAGCTGGGTTGCGATGGCCGGCAGGGCTGCCACCAGACCTGCATCCATGGGGACAGATTCCGAGCGGGGGAAGCAGTTCGTGCTGACCCGCAGGGTGCTGGATGACTTCAGCAGTGACGGGAAGTTCATGGAAGAGGTGCTGGCAATGCAGAACCGGTTCCGTGCCCGTGATTGGGGTGAGATATCCCCTGAGCAACTCCAGATCAACAGCAGTTCCACCAATGGCAAAGGAACTGTCGGTCGCTATCCAACCGGGAATAAGCGGTCAATCATCATCACGGACGAAGGGTCCGAATTCAAGGTGCGATATGAGGATGAACCTGAACCATAACATCCCGATCTTCACGCTGATCGTGCTCATCATGACAGTACCACTCGCCTGGGGTGCCGGCGGTAGTTGCAAGGGGAAGGTGCTCAACCCGGTGACCGACATCTGCTGGCAGTGCATGTTCCCGGTAAAGATGGGGAGCGTCTCTTATGGCAATGGCGCCGAGCCGGCACCAGGTAATATCACCTCGCCGGTCTGTGCCTGTCCCGACAGCAAGGGGGTCTTGATCATCGGCGTGTCAACCGCATTCTGGGAGCATGCCCGTCTGATCGAGACCGTGAAGGACCCGTTCTGCTTCCCGGTCATGGGCACCGGCATGACCAACCCGAAGCCGGGCTTCTCGTCCGGGGAGAACCGGAGCAAGGAGTACGGCGACTCCGACTACGCCTTCCAACAGGCCCATTACTTCTATTTCCCGGCCTGGTCGATCCTGAAGCTGTTCATGGATTTCCCCTGTGCCGAAAACAAGGCCTTCGACCTGGCCTACATGACCGAAGTTGACCCCATGTGGAATGACGACAGCCTGTCATTCATCATCAACCCGGAGGCGCTCCTGTTCGGCAACCCGGTGTCGCAGCTGGCATGCGTTGCCGATAGCGTGGGAGCGACCATGTCGTATCCCATCGATCCCCTGTTCTGGTGCATGGGGAGCTGGGGCTCCTTCTACCCCCTGTCGGGGAGCATGATCGAGAACAACCCGTTTAACGTCAACGCCGGCCTGGCGGCCCGGATGCTGTTCAAACTCGGCAGAGAAACGCTCCTTTACGATACCGGCATCAACCAGTGCGCCAGCGCCGGGGTCGTGACGCCGATCCTGGTCAAGAGCAATTACCGGCTCCAGATCGCCCGACCGGTACGCGGCAACGACTGCATCCCCATTGGCCGGCCGTCACTGATCTGGGGGACGGCGAAGAATCCCCCCTTCGGGACAACCAATACGTCACCGGACAATTTTCTCTGGTCACTGACACGAAGGAGGGTCTGTTGCGTCGGCTATGCGCTCAATTGATCTGCTGCCTTGCGGTTGCTTCGTCTTGTACGGTCGCAGCTGCCGGCACTCCAGGGTACATCGCCACTCCCGACACCTGCTGTGTGGTGGACAGGGTGGTTGAGGATACGGTCCATCTTAGGAAGGTCGGTGTCTGCACCGGCAAGTCGGGTCGGGCATACATCGAAACGAAGTTGAAGAAAGTGAAGGTAGTCGTTGAGGGAACCTTGTGGAAGGAGACTGATGTGGAGGGGCTGACTGTGCCGGACCTGGCCAATAGCCTGTCCAATGCCGACCGGCTTGCGAAAGAGATGACCGTTCCCGGGAACCGGCACGAGAAAGAGATGGCAGATCTGGCCGGAACGCTCGATTCCTACTACCACTCGGATGAATTCCAGTTGCGGGTGAAGAGCGAGACGGAGCGGATCAAATCGGAAGTGTTCGGGGACAAGATCTCCGGTTATTACACTGACAAGGGTAAGGAAGCACCGAAGGGCAAGTTGGCCGCGTCCGAGCGGGTCTACGTCTTCATCTCGTCGGCGATGCCCCTTGCGACCATCAGGAACTATGCAGCCTCCGTGGCCCGGTTGGGTGACCCGAATGTTTCCCTGGTCATGCGTGGATTCGTGGACGGGATGACCAAGATCCAGCCGACTATCGGTTTCATTGCTTCGGTGTTGCAGCGCGACCAGGCATGCCGCCCCCAGAACGGTGGCTGCGAGATGCTGCCGGCAGGGCTGGTCGTTGATCCCCTGCTATTCCGCCGGTACCGGATCGACCGGGTTCCTGCCGTGGTCTATACCCGCGGGCTCAAGACCGAGGATGCCGGTTTGAGCGAGGGAGATCCCAAGAATACCACCATCTCGGATCACTATGCGGCATACGGAGACGCCAGACTGGAATATCTGCTCGACCAGATCCGGAGGGAGAGCGGGTCGGATTCACTGGCCGCACTACTGACCGTCTCGGGTGACCGGAAATGAACGAGGAAAGAGAGTCACAATCAATGAGTGAAATGATCAGTATAAAAACCAGTGAAGCCTCTGAAGAGATGGATGCCGTGTCGGTACCGAAAGAGCCTCCCAAAACGTACCCCAAAGAGCAAACCAAACGGCAACCAGGTACACTGGCCCTGATTGGCATCTGTCTGGCGGTATCTTTGGCAGCATCTTTGGCAACCGTTGCCGGGTATGACCACTGGTATGCCCAGAAGGTCGTGGCCGTCGATATCAAGGGGTACATCGCCCAGCAGCGGGACAACTACCTTGCCGGCAAGCTGAACGATGACGAGCTGCGGAAGAGTTTCGACCGTCTTGAGGCGGTCATTACAGCCATACCAAAGAACCGGGTGATCATCATGGGTGACGCGGTGGTGCGCAATGCCGAAACCGTTAAGCCTTGATTTCCATAACTGGCGGCTCTGGCTGGCGATCACCTGCCTGCTTATCGCGGGTACGCTGCTCCCTTACAAGGTCAGCGTCACCCTGACGCCATCTCTCAAACACCGGGTCTACTGGCTCACCCGGAACCCGGACCGTGTGGGACGGGGAGAGTATGTTCTGTTCCACGACAAGGAACTGGCTGCCAGGGTCGGGATGAAGAAGTCGGAGGATATGATGAAGCTCGTGGGATGCAATGAGGGGGATCTGCTCACCGTGGACGCGGAGAAGAAGTTCTACTGCAACGGCGAGTACCTGGTCAGGGCCAAGGACTTTTCACTCAAGGGGGCACCGCTGCAGCACTTCGCCTTCAACGGCATTGTCCCCAAGGGGGCCATGTTCGTGATGGGTGAGCACAAGGACAGCTACGATTCGCGGTATTTCGGCTTCGTGGACAAGAGCCGCATCCTGGCGAGAGCCTACCCGATCTTCTGAGAGGATTAGCGTGCCCATCGAGAAACTCAATCCGCTGCACTACATGGGGCAGGCCGAATACACCGGCTTCTGGCAGAAGCTCTTCGCCACGATCCTCTATGGCTTCTGGGGGCGCTGCTTCTTCGTCGCCCTGGTGGTATCCGCCTTCTGGGTCGGGGTGCGACAGCGCAATCCGACTCTGGCTGCCATCTGCCTGCTGCTGGCGGCCATTGTCGCCTATGGCGGCGGGATCATGAATCTGATCCGTTCATTCACGGGATAGGAGAGGACGTGTCGAAGGATAGTCACAGTACACCGGACATCATGCCGGTGCCACCGAGCAACGAGATCCACCCGCGAGGCCTCCTGGAGGCAATCTCGTACATCGACCAGAATTTCGCCAATGAGCTGGGGGGCTGCATGATCAAGTCACGCTTCCTGACCACCAAGCAGCGGCTGGAATTCATGGAGGTGGGGTTCAGGAGTTCCTTTGCCTCGGGGATTGTTTCGGCGCTCCTCACTCCAATTGCCATAGGGGTGATCGAACAGTACATCCCCATGTTCGGCGACCCGTCGCCAACCCTGTTCGACAAGTTCAGCGCCTTCCTGCTGGCGCTCGGGTTCTCGCTGGGGTACGCCATCTTCATGGCCAAGGCCTCCACCTGTTTCATCGGCGAGTACACTCGGGCCATGGTGCTGAACCTTCTGGGAGGGATGGTTTTCGGGGCAATAGTCAAGGCGGTGGTGGCCTTCATCGCCTTCCATTTCCTCTACTTCAAGATCTTCTCGGACAGTAACGTGCTCTGGGCCGTGGCAAAACTCTATTACGCCAAAACCACGCCTGCAACCGTCGCCAAGGTCTATTACTGGGTTCAGGGGTTCAAGGGGATCTTCCTCATCTCTGCCTACTTCGTCCTGGTCTCGACAGCGGTGTTCATCATTATACCCATTGCCGCCATGTTCGTCGCGTGGCTGCGCAACCGCAAACTCATTGCCGCAGGAGTCGTGCATGTCGATTCGGACCGTATCTAGGCTGGGGCTGGCGCTTCTGCTGGTGCTGATCCCGACCATGGCGCTGGCCCTGGACATGGAGTTCTATGTCTGGGGAGGCCATGACGCCGTGGTGAACGCCTTCGGCAAACTGGCGCTGATCTTCGGCGACAATGCCTACAAGTCGCTCTATTTCGTGGTAATCACTGCCGGTCTGTTCTTCGGCGGCGTGACGGTGTTCGCCAAGTCTCTGGGAACTGCCAATGGTTCTGTCATGACCTGGATCGTACCGACCCTGATCGGCGTCATGGTCTACCTGGCCCTGGTGGTGCCGAAGGGAACCATCCATGTCTACGACCCGGTCTACAACAAGAACCAGGCGGTGGGCGGCATTCCGGATGGCGTGGTGGCAGTGGCCGGTATCCTCAACAAGGTCGAGCGGGGGTTGGTAGATATTGTCACCACTGCTGGTGACCCGCTGAACTATCAGAGCCAGGCGGGCGGGAAAGGATTCCTGGGACTGGCTCAGCTCACCAGCATTCCCCTGTCGGCAGTGGACAGCAATCTGGATGCTTCCATGCGGCGCTACGTCAAGGACTGCGTATCCTACGCCCTGATGAATCCCAACGCCAATCTGACGGTAGATGAACTCCGGAAAACGACTACCAACTTTGTCGGTTCCCTGGACAAGGCGGTCAACCCGGCCATCTGGACGGTCTACTATAACGCAGCGAACCCTCAGGGACAGGCTCTCACCTGCACCGACGCCTGGACCAACATCAAGGGGGCACTCACCCCTGCAAGCCTGACGAAGAACATCGATTCGGTTTGCGCCAATCTCGGTTATGACGTAACCGATGCCGCTGCCGTCACCCAGTGCAAGTCGGTCCTGAACAACGTGAACAGCGGGACTGGTCTCGGGGCGGCGAGCATTGATGATTTCCTGAAACAGGCCTACATCTCCCAGCGGCTGGAAGAAATCTTCCGTAGCGGCAATGCTGCCGGCGCCACCAACTACCAGTTCCTCCTGAACGCCTCCGGGGCCATGAAATCGGCCAACGAGTGGCTGCCGATCCTGAAGGCGGCGCTCACGGCCATTGCAGTGGGTCTGCTGCCGTTCCTGGCGCTCTTCATCCCCACGCCGCTGATCGGCAAGGCGGTGGGGATCATCGCCGGTTTCTTCATCTGGCTTACCGCCTGGGGGGTGACCGATGCCATCGTCCATCAGTTCGCCGTGGACTACGCCAACCAGGCCTACGAAATGGTTCGCCAGAACAAGCTTGGCATGGATGCACTCTATTTCTTTCCGGACCAGACCGTGAAGATCCTCGGCATGTTCGGCACGCTCCGGATGAGCGGCATGATGCTGGCCACGGTCATCACCGGGATGCTGATCAAGTTCGGCGGGCATGCCATGGCGATGATGACCGGTGGTCTGGGGAGCCAGGTGCAATCGGCAGGGAGCCGGGCGGCCCATGAGGTGGAGGACCCGGCCGGCCGGGCGTCGGCCATGCAGCGCAACGTGACGGCCATGCCGACTCAGGCATGGAGCAATGAGCACAGCTTCCAGGCCAGACAGGCACAATCGCTGGTCGGCATGTCGGCCAAGACCACGGCAGCGAGCGACATGATCCGGGATTTCGGGATGGATTTTTCCAGCCGGATGGCTGCCGACGGGGAGCTGGGCCGGACCATCGGTTTCGGCGGCGCTGGCAGGGCCATGCGGGAGAATGGCCTGTCATCGTCCTATGACCTGAAATCCTTCGATGGTCGACTGGGTCTGGACAAGTCGGCAGCGGTCAGGGATGTGGTCGGCAACAGCTACGGCGGCGACACCCATGCCTTTGCCCAGATGGGGGTTGCCAACGACCGGGCCCTGGCCAATGTCTTCGGCAATGGCGACAACTATGCCGGGTTCCTGACTGCCAACATGGACAAGAGTGTCGGTCAGCTTCAGGGGGAAATGGGCGCCTATGCCGGTGCCAGGTCACTCGGCTTCAGCGGCAGCTGGCGTGAGTTCAATTCGCTCCGCTCGGAGATATCTGCTCTGGGTGATTACGCCAATGCCGATGCCGTGAGGACGATTGCCGACTCCTACGGGATCTCTTCAGCTCACCTCATGCAGATGAATTCCCTGTTCAATCAGGGTAAGCAGGCTTCAGAGGTTTCCGGACTCTCGAACCAGCTAGGCGGCCCGGTGGCGGCTGGAACGGAAGCTGGCCGTGTCGTGGCGACGGAGACCGGCGGCAAGATACAGGGGATCTACGCAGGGGGCGGATATGACAACTACCAGCAACTCATCGGTAATGACGTTTCGGGACGTATCGCCCGCAATCAGCTGGTTCATTCAGCTGCCGATCAGATGGTCGGGAAGGTGGCGCCGCATCTCACCAATGATCAGGAGATGTACCAAAACGGCCACCTGACTGAACGGGGCTTTGCCGAGATGCAGAAGGCCATGGAGGGGCAGAACATCACCTTCACGACCACCGACGGCAAGAGTGTCGTCAATGTCGGCATGGATGGCGGTGTCGTGAACTCCACCGAAGCCGGCACCGTCGCCAAGGGAGACAGGGGCAAGTCGCTTGATCTGCAGAAGCAGCTTAAAGGAGCCGGTTTCCAGAGCGCTGCCGCCCATGTCGCCAGGATGTCAGGCCAGGCATTCGACTATAAAGCGGATTATGACCGTAACGGCAATCTCGCATCGTTCAGCATCGATCAGGGCGGGCGGGTACAGAAGTTCGATCTCGGTCAGAGCAGAACTGGTACTGACATCGAACGGCTGGATCGGAACGTATCGACCGTCGACAAAGGCCTTCGCAAGACCGTCGGGGATTTTATAAAGACCGGCTACGAAAACCAGTCACTGAATGTTTCCAGAAAATCTGGTAGCTATATGATCCAGGCTGGCGGCAAGCAGATGATGGTTAACGGTGACTGGTATTATGCCAAGAACGATAAGACCGGCAAGACGGAGGTGGTGGGTGGCTCGTTCTCCAACGGCCTCGACGGCAATGTGCTGATGTACGCCAAGGACAAGGACGGCAATCTGCACTATTCGCAGGTGCAGGGGAAGATGGATAAGAGCGGCAATCTGGTTGCCGGCAAGCGTTCCGAGATTGCCGAAGACCAGTTCATCCAGATGTCGCAGCAAGGTGCGGCGGTGGTCAGCACCAGGTCAGGCGGTGGAATTACCGGGAGTATCCATGCCGATGGCGGGGTCAAGGCGGATTATTCGAGTTCACAGGTGGTTGGAACGAGGGTTGAGTCCAAGCAAAATCTTGCTGGCAGTGCGGCATCGCAAGAATTTACCGATGGGCGCTCAATCAATGCGGGTACGGCTGCAACTACGATTGCGGTTGGACAAGGGGCGTTACACGAAACAGCAGGAATTGTAGGTGATGTTGCAAAAACGGTTGGTCCTTATAAAGCTGCTGTGACTAAACGAGAAGAAGCAGCAAATGTTGCTGCAAGTACGGCAGAGCGCGATATAGCGCGAGCAGCGGAGCAACAGTCTCGGAGTGTGCAGCAGCAAATGCAAAGGACCAGCAAAATTCTCCAGTACCAAAGCAAAAACTCACCGCTTCCCAGAAGCGGCGGTCCTCAGCCCAAGGGGACAAGGAGGTAGTGTGATTGAAAAGATATTATTCGTTTCTGACGGGATAATCGCAATTATGGGAAACGGATGTGTGCCGGCAGGACCAATGGAGAATGTGGAATTCGATCTGGCGGAATACGGGGTTGCTCTTAACGTTTCAGGGGTTCAAATACCAATACCCTTCGAGGCTCTTGAACATCTTGAGCAAGCAGAAGGCACAAATGTGCATTTCTATGAATCAGATCCCTATGCTGTTGTTGCGCAGTATCATGGCTGCATCGAAATTAATCGAGACGAACTCCTGAAATTGAGCGGCGCATGGGAGTATGTTCGCCTTCACCAGTGATGAAAAGTTGAAGAGTCCTTTTTTCTTCGGCGATCACGGAACAGGCGAAACGGAGTGCTGTAGATTATCCAGTTCATATACCATTCATATTCCGCAGCTGACATCGTAGGCCGCAGTTCTGGGGCTGCATACCCATACTTGAGAAGTTGCCATAAAGAAAAGCCGTTCAATGCACCGAGGTACAGCCGCAGAGGAACTCGATCAAGAATAATGTAAAAGAGGGCTAGCCCGGCTATCCCTAATGTCCAGTACCAGAAGGACTGTGGAAAGAATACTCCAACAACTGCACCAGATAACAGCGCCGGAGTGAAAGTGCCCAGCACTGCCACAACCATTGCTTTAATAACGCGTGCGGTACTTATCGAATTCATGTAACTTTCTCCAGGTTCAATTACTTCGAACCAGTCAAACCAGCGCCAATTCCAGCTTGTGCTTTCGCTTTTCCCAGTCTGGCATGATCTTTTCCAGCAACCGGTAAAATTCGGGACTGTGATCATGGTATTTTAGATGGCAAAGCTCATGGGTAATAACGTAGTCGATGCATTCCCTTGGGGCACGAATCAGGTCGGTATTGAGGGTCAGCATACCGCCCCGGGAAAGGCTGCCCCAACGTTTTTTCATTCGTCTGACCTGCAGTCGTGGCATAGTCAGCTTCATTTTTTCGAAATTCACCCAGCAAAATTTGAACCTGTTTTGAAAGGTACTTGCTGCCTTCTCCGCATACCAACCCTTCATCAGTGATTTTGTTTCTTCAGGACCGTATTCTACCGTTGTTTCTACTACAAAATACCCCCGTGACAGCAAAACCTTATCCTGGCCTGCCACGCAAACCTTCAACCTGTACTGTTTGCCAAGGTATAGATGGGTCTCTCCTCCGATAAATTGCCGCTCAGGAGTTCTCGGATCGAACTGCCGAAAATACTGCTGCTGTTTAATGACCCATCTGGCGCGTTTGAGCACCCTTCGACGAACTTCTTCCTGGGTGGATTCGAGAGGCGCCTTGATGACCACTTTGGCGTCGGGTAACACTTCAATAGCCAGGGTTTTTCTGGCGACGTGGAGTACCGTATACTGAATGGTTTCCTTTCCATATGTGACCGTGCCATGAGGCATTGCTACTTTCTCCGGCTCATTGAAACCTTCAATGTCTCTTCAATCAGATCGTCCATCCTGTCCAGGCTGATCTCGATTCCTCTGGCCCCTTTGACCTCATCAAACAGGTAATCGTCGATGTCGTTTATAACCTGTTTCCTGGCATCGTCATCATCCCAGAACTGCACCTTCCAATGACGGTCGAGAATGGTCTGAATTGCCAGCGCGATTTCAGCTGAAACCGCTTCGCATTCATCCTGCCCGAGATTTAGTTCCATCAGAAATGGTCTCAGAACCCCAAAGTAGGCCATGGCCTCTTCATTGTCGGCAAGTTGAGAAGGTATGTCGTCGTGATGGCGGGTAACTACCTTTGTGCGGTATTCAACCGCCATATTCAAATACTCAAGATCGGAAATACGCTTTGCTCGAAAATCTTCAATGGCCTGCTGGATCAAGCGGGAGAATTTTTCATAGAAAGCAGGATCTTCAGCCATCTTCTCAGTGATGACTTTTTTGGTGGCGTGGGCGATGGCATCGGCTTTTGCCGCCGTTGTCTTGCCATAAACGCCTTGCTCCTCCTTGACTACATTGAACATCTTGTCGTCGAAGATATTTACTGGCTCATTCAGTTGGATGACCTCATTTGCCTGAATATGGGTATCTAGCAGTTTCTTGATCTTCGGCTCATAATCCCTGTAATCGATTGCTTCGGCGTAACGCAGCTTGACTGCGGCCTTGAGGTTATGAAATCGCTTGAGGTCGGTCTTGTAACGGGATAACCGGTCTTCATCGACCCGCATGATAAATGCTTCGGATGAGAGAGCGATCCCCAGAGCCTTGCTGTATTCCGCCAGTCGCTGGTAAAAGCTTTCCCGGATGGCATTGTCGGCCAGGAGGACTTCATAGGCCTCTTCATCGTAGCTGTTCTTGACCACCTTGAAGATATCCCATAGGTCGGAATAGCTCTGAGGAAGCTTTTCTATCGCATCATTGATGGATGTCAGAGTGCCGTTCAGATCGTCTTCGTCATACCCTTCAAAAGCGCTGTACATCGTCAAGGCCTTGTCCAACTCACCCAATAGCCCCACGTAGTCGATCACGAAACCTTCGTCCTTGTCTTCAGCCAAACGGTTGACCCTGGCTATTGCCTGGAGCAGGGTGTGTTCCTTCAGTTCCTTGCAGATATATATAATCCTGTTTTTCGGAGCATCGAAACCGGTCAGAAGCTTGCTGACCACGATAAGGATTTCCGGTTCCGATCCGTATTTGAACTGGTTGATGATCTGCTTGGTATATTCCTCCTCGCTGCCGTAGCGCTTCATCATCTTGTTCCAGAATCGGATTACCTCGTCTGTCGGTTCATCATCGGTTTCATCGTATCCTTCGCGGGTATCCGGCGGTGATATGACTACCTCGGACGACACGAAGCCGATATCCTGCAAATGTTCATGGTACTGCAGTGCTACCGCTTTTGTGGGGGCGACCAGTTGGGCCTTGAAGCCGGTTCCTTGCCAATTGGCCCGGAAGTGCTCGCTGATGTCGAAGGCCCGCATATAGATTACCTGCTCGGCCTTGTTCAGCATCGACGCCTTGGCAAACTTCCGCTTAAGGTCGGCCTTTTGTTCCCTGGTCAGTCCTTGTGTATGGCGCTCGAACCAAAGGTCGATAGCTGCCTTGTTCTGTTCCATCTCCACATGACGCCCCTCATAGAGGAGGGGAACCACCGCCTCATCCTCGACAGCTTGCCGAATTGAGTAGTGGGGCTCGATCAGACCGCCAAATTTTTGGAAGTTGTTTTTTTCCTTCTTCAGCAAAGGTGTGCCGGTAAAACCCAGATAACAGGCATTGGGAAACATCTGCCGCATCCTCGCCGAGAAGCCGCCGAAGTTGGTTCGATGACTCTCGTCAATCAGCATGAAGATGTCAGGCGATTCATCCTGATACTTCTTATGTCCAAGAGCTTTGTCGAATTTATGGATCAGTGTAGTGACGATGGTTGCATTCTGCTCCGCCACCAGCTCCATCAGGTGCCGTCCGGAGGTGGCCCGGTTCGGGTCGAGGCCGCAGGCAGCAAAGGTATTGCCGAGCTGTTTGTCCAGATCGTCACGGTCGGTGACCAACACGATACGTGGATTAGAGACAAAAGGATCAAGTGCCAGATTGCGGGCCAACATGACCATGGTAAGTGATTTGCCTGAACCCTGGGTGTGCCAGATAATACCGCCTTGGCGCCTTCCGGCACTGTCCAGTTTTTTGATGCGTTCCATGGTGGACCTGACGACAAAATACTGCTGATAGCGAGCAATCTTCTTGATACCGCCATCAAAGAGCGTGAACTTGTAGGACAACTCAAGCAATCGTTCCGGGCGGCAGAGGCTGTAAAGCGCTTTGTCCTGCTCCGTGACTAGGCGTTTCCCTTCAGTTTCGTGAGCGTCGAAAAATGACCGGGCAACACTGAAATCTCCACTGAACAGCTGCTCTTTCTGCGTCTGCGTCAGAGGAGTGTTCACAGCGCGCTCAACGTCTGACTCCTTGTCTCGCAGTTCCTTCCAGAGGCCCCAAAACTTTGCCGGAGTTCCGGTTGTGGCGTATTGAGCGGCGTTCTTGTTGACTCCCATTACCAGTTGCGTATAGACAAACAGCTTGGGGATATAGTCGTCATGCTGATTGCGTATTGACTGTGAAACAGCCTGATCGACACCAATGGATGGTGATTTGCACTCTATAACGGTTAGAGGAATCCCGTTGACGAACAGGACAATATCAGGCCGGGCCGACTCCGTGCTACGTGAACGGTCTACGCTGAACTCGGCTGTAACATGGAAAACGTTCCGATCCCATTCCCGCCAGTTGATGTAATTCAGGTTGAAGCTTTTGGAATCCCCCTCGATGGATTGTTCCAGAGCGGTTCCCAAAGTAATAAGGTCATAAACGGCTTCGTTGGTTTTGAGCAGCCCGTCATACTTGATGTTCTTCAGCTTCTGGATGGCGGTCTGGATGTTTTCCTCGCTGAAAAGGAACTCACGACCCTTGAAATTGATCCTGTTGAGGCGCTTGAGCTGTTCACGCAGGATGCCTTCAAGCAATACGTTCCCTTGCTTGCCCTGACGCTGGGCAAGGACCTGGTCCGGGGGGAGATAGGTGAATCCCAGCCTAATAAGAAGCTGCAGGGCAGGAATCTGGGAAAGATATTTTTCGTTGAAGCGGAATCCGTTCATAAGGTCACCATGCCTTGATGCATCTATACTACATGCCTGCGCCAAGCCTCTTTCGATGGGTATTAAACCACGATCTGCTTTCCAGCTTTCGATAACCGTTAAGCGTTCGATGGAGACGACATCTTCCGAGTCGTTGTCCGCAATTACATGGGCAAGGCTGCTTGTTTGCAACTCGCCTTCTGGTTCCCAGCAGTTCTAGCGCGTAGTGCACCTCGGATTTCGATTTTAGGCCGAACATCTCCATATAGTCTTCTATGATGCCGGCTTCGCCGTGGGAAAGTTCACCGAATGGAAACTCCACGCCATTTTGCAGCTTGTATGAAACAGCATAAAGATAAGGGACAAGGCAGCTCTCTGCAAAACCAGAAAGGGTCGGTTTGCCGGAAACCTTAAGCCGCAATCTGAGCGGGGACCCCAGGCAAAGCGATTTGTCATCGTTCACATGATGCTTTCCATCGCGTGGAATTTTCCCGCCGGTTTCCCTGGCCGTGGGCAGCAACTTGGGGAATTCTGCGGGAACGGTGATTTCCAACTGATAGCTGTCGGTGATTTTCCCTCCAGATTTATGCGTTGCAGAAAATGCAAAAATACCCTTAAGGACCAAGGCTGCACCACGCGAAGGTCCAATTGACATTCCGCGATAGTCCTTCAAAAACTCCGATACTCCATATGAGTCTGTTATGTGCAATTACTTACCCTTGCGCCACGGTTTGGCAGGTTGAGAAATCGTATGCTCCTTGGGGGTGATGATTGCAATTGAAGAGGCCACCCCCAATCCAAGGCTTTTTCTCAATTCTGCGGTGTCCATTTTCAATGAGAACTTCTGCCCGGCCTGCTCGGTTATAAAAGAAGCGTCATCCGATTCCCACAGAAGTTCAAAATCGCTTCTTGCCTGTCTCAGCCAACCCCAAAAGTTTTGCTCCAGATTTAATTCCTTGCACTCTGGGCGGGACCACCTGTCTGCAAAGTCCTCAGCAGGGTCGACGGGATTCGGCACCCGAGGGCTGGTAGGGTTAACAAAATCGCCCATTCTTGCCAGGATCGAACTCATGGCAGATTCAAGGTCAGTTTCTCCCTGATATGCCCGGGCAGCCAGGGTTGTAATGATGATCGATATCGGTTTTACATCTGAATCGTCCTTGAACATGATGTCACGATGACGTTTCAGGAGCTGTATTGAACGCTGAAGGGCAGTTTTGCGCTTATAAAGGGGCATTTCATCAACTTGCGCCTTCTCCAGAATGCTTCGCACCGATGTATCCATCCGCGACACAAACCATTCGGCATAGCCTTCTGGGTTGCTGATGTGCCAGTTTTCACTGATTTGCCGGTATTCGGGGTGACGATCATCTGTAATCGAGACCGTTGTTTTTGAGGCGGTGCCGGCAAAATAGTCATCTGCGCCAGACTTTCGCAACGACTCAAATATGAGGTGCTGGCGGGAATCGTCGGCCGGGATACAAGGAACTATGTCCATGTGAAAGCTGAGGTCATCCTGGTATTCCAATCGCCAACAGCGATGTTTTTCCTCTTTTGGGGCCTTGATACCCCGGGCAACTCGATATGACTCGATCTCAATGCCGATCAATGCCTTGAGGGACTCCTGCGTATGGGTACCTTTTGAAATCCCCTCGCGAAGCTTACAGGCAAGATCCAGGTCGTATGCTTCATTCTCAACGAGCGGTCGAATCGCTGTTCCGAGCCGAAAAGACCCCTGCGGGAAAATATGCGGGTCATTGTCCTTACATGCCGATTCATCGCGTCCGAGCCAATCACCGATGTCTTCATATCGGTCTTTTGCCATCTGATAGGCTGATTCAGGCAGTTCCAGCAGTGAAGTCATGTTTTCGAGAATCAATTTTTTCTGTTCTTTTGTTGTCATGTCATTCTCCTTGAGCGGCAGATAGAAATTTTTTCAGTTTCGGGCTGTTATGGGTAAACATGCGGTCGGCATTGGAGATCAAGTCGTCGATGGCCGAGCAGTCATCAAGAGGGAGGGGACAATCCGAATCGAAGTCGAGCCGGAGTATTTGATCCTCCTGTAGCATCAACTGCAGATAGTTGTGGGTAGTCTGGGCCTGGAGAGACATCATGAAGCTGATGAATTCTTTACCCTTCCAGCCGTTCAAGAGCCCCCAGTTATGGTCGGCATTTACTCCATAGCAGGTTTTCGCATGGCCGGTACCCAACGACAGAATGCGTATTTCGGACAATTCGACATTGAGACGACGCTTGGCGTCGATCACTGCGGCAAGCGAGGGGTTGTTGGCCCAGAGTCCGCCGTCAGCAAGTAGGTATTCGTCGACCTTGGTAGGGTTGAAGTATGTCGGTGCAGAACAGGAAGCCAATACCGCCTGGTGCAGCAAAACCTTACCGTCTCTGTCGTAGTCTTTCTGGTAGGCCGACTTGAAGACATGGACTCCTCCGTTTCCGATGTCGGTGGCCGGCATTAGCAACGGAATCGGAATCTCGCCAAGCCTTACCTCCCCAAATGTTTCTACAAGGGCTGTTTTCAGCGCTTCGTTCTCATACAGGTTTTCAAGAGCTGGCTGATACTTGGCGAATTTCTGAGGTAGCCATGATTTCTTTCTGGAAAATATCTTTGGCCCGTGCTCCTTATACATAGCGACAACCTTGGCTGGGTCAATTTTGCATGCCACTGCGGCGGCAACAATTGAACCAGTGCTCGTGCCGGCGATCATGTCGAAGTGTTCTTCGATATTGATGCCGAGTCGATGTTTCACGCAATAGAGCATGTGGGCAGGGAATACGCCACGTATCCCACCGCCATCTATGGAGAGGATTCTGAATGTCTTGTTAGCCATTGCCAAGTTCCTTCATGGGTTTTACCGTCCACACTCCGGTCATCAGTTTTTGCATCAAGCCGCGCTTTTGCCGCCGTAGTGCATCAGCCTGCTGTTTCAGCAAGAGAATTTCCTGCCTGGTAACATCGAGAGTTGCAGATATTTTTTTCTGTTCCTCGATTGGAGGGAGTGGAATCGGCAGTTTGGCAAACTCATTCCAGCGCAGACTGCCTCTACGGTCTACTGATGCACTGGTATTGACTTGGAATATGTGCCGGTAGGTCTCCGTTTTCAGTACCTTGAAGAGATATCCGTCATCGATGGCCGTGCTGGTTTTAAAAACCGTGTACATGGGGCTAACCAAGCCTTTTTCGTAAAAATCTTGATAACCGATGGAACCTTCCTCGATATGATTGGTCGCGTAAGCGAACTCGCCCCTGGAGACCACCTTGTAGGCAGATGTGTCCAGGCTGAATACTTGTTTGCCAAAATATGACAGCGAATCAACGAGTCCATCATATTTTGTACAAGAAAGGACGGGAAGTTCATCACCAGCACCATTAGTGACTTTGACCTCCTTCGCGACATTACCGATCTTGACGATCTTCCAGTGGTTGGGTACTACATACCATCTGGTTTTTAGAGATGACTCGTCTTTGTGTTCGCCGAATAAGAGTTTTCCAGAGAGCCACGTATACCTCGCTTCTTTGGCTAAAATAAGACGCTCACAATTTTCGATTGCCTTGTCCCAAGTAGAAAGTACTCTGATAATTGCGGATTGTTCTGCTAGTGGTGGCACGGGAACAAGGCAATGCTTCTTGAATTCAGTGGGGTTAACATTTGCTTGACTAACGGCTTTGGTTGCAATCTTCTTGATTAATGTTTGAGCGATATTTCCATTCAGCCAGTAATTCAAAAAACGTGGATTTACCTTTGTTCTGTCAACCTTGAGGCGCACCAAGTATGATGCAAAGGCGACCTCCTCATCAGAGTCAAAAATGCCCACTTTCCCCACAAGATCGTAGCTGTTAGTACGGTTAAGCAATAAATCTCCTCTTGAAAGAAGATAACTGCTGCATTCGTCTTTAGATAGGTTTGAGCAGGACAAGTCGTCAGTAAGAACTCTTCCATCCTGTATATCTTTCATCCCAACAACTCTGGTGTTGCCATTTTCAACGGCTGGCTCATTGGTGCCGTATTGGGAATCGAGCAATATTTTGCCTACGGGCAACAATCGCCAGGTTGCAGGAATATCATTCGAAGTCAACGAGTGGAGCGTGCTCATAGCATATCCTCCTGGATTGCCGAAATATTCATCGCTCAATCTCCTTCAGCATTACGGCCATCCGAGCCCGCACTTCGACAAGTTCCTTTTCCAACTGCTCGATTTCCACCTGAACGGCATCAATGTCAATTTCCGCTTCTTCCTCGAATGTATCCACGTAACGGGGAATGTTGAGGTTGAAGTCGTTCTCCCGAATCTCCTCTAACGTAGCGACGTGCGCATATTTATCGATGTCCAGTCGGGTATCGACCGTCTCAACGATTTTTTGAATGTGCTCGTCGGAGAGGGCATTCTGATTTTTCCCCGGCAGATAATCACGGCTGGCATCAATAAAAATCACGTCCTTGCGATCCTGGTTGGCTCCACCTTTTTCACGGCTACGGTCAAAGACAAGGATGGCGACCGGAATCGAGGTAGTCGGGAAAAGGTTGCCCGGCAGGCCGATAACAGCATCGAGCAGGTTTTCTTCGATGACCTTTTCCCGAATTCGACCTTCGGCGGCGCCGCGGAATAGCACACCATGAGGAACGACAACGGAAATGCGTCCCTCTTTTTCCAGTGCCGCTTCAATCATGTGGCTGATAAAGGCCCAGTCACCCTTGCTCTTGGGCGGTACGCCACGCCAGAAACGGTTGTAGCGGTCGCTTTCCGCTTCTTCGGCACCCCACTTGTCCAGAGAAAAGGGCGGATTGGCGACCACCCTGTCGAATTTCATCAGTCGGTCATTTTCCACCAGCGCCGGACTGACCAAGGTGTCGCACCATTCAATGCGGGCACTGTCGGCGCCGTGCAGAAACATGTTCATCCGTGCCAGCGCCCAGGTGCTGCCATTCGATTCCATACCGAAGAGGGCAAAGTTTTTGTCGCCGACTTCGCGGGCAGCCTCGATAAGCAACCCTGCTGATCCGCAGGTGGGGTCACAAATGCGGTTACCAGGTTTGGGTTTTGCCAGCTTAGCCACAAGCTCCGATACCTTGTGCGGGGTGTAGAATTCACCGGCCTTTTTGCCGGCATCAGTTGCAAACCGTTCGATGAGGTAAATGTATGTGTTGCCGATAACATCCTCGGAGACACGTGATGGACTCATGTCCAGTTGGGATTTGTTGAAATCCTCCAGCAACGTCTTCAGTCGGCGGTTTCTGTCCTTGGTCTTGCCGAGATTCGCCTCGCTGTTGAAGTCGATATTGCGGAAAACCCCTTCCAACTTTGCCTTGTTGGCTTCTTCGATAGCGTCCAGCACAATATTGATAAGCTCGCCGATATTGGCAGCTCCACGGCGTTCGTACAGACTATAGAAGTCTGCCAGGAAACGATCTTCCACTTCGCCGGTTTCATGATTCTTCAACTCAGCAAAGGGGAGGACAAAACGTTCCCGTTCCAGCTTGCGACGGATTCGAATATCGTCATCACCGTATTGCTTGCGGTAAACCTCGTAGTGATCCTTCCAGACATCGGAAATATATTTCACGAACAGCATGACAAGAATATAGTCCTTATACTGTGCTGGATCGACGACACCTCGGAAGGTGTCACAGGCTGCCCATGCGGCGTTGTTGATGTCTTTCTGGTCGATTTTCATCGTAATTCTCCTTGAGCCAGACGTAATAATATTTTCGATAGGTAAAGTTTGCGCTTATCCGCGAGGTTGCTTAATATTGCTTGTTCTCTGTCTGCCAAAGCTGCTATCTCCATGATCGTGTGTTGTTGCTCAAGAGAGGGGACAAGTACCTCAAGACTTTCAAGCGCTTCCTTGGAAATCATCTTTTGAGCGGTACCGATTACTCGACTGGCCAGGAATGATTGTGCCGATGCCTGGCTGATGAACCAGTTAAGATACTCGGGAAGGATTATCTTCTCGTTCGCTCTGATGCGCAGGAGAGGGGCGGATACAACCGCCATGCCTGGATCGTCTCTCAGTATCGCGGAAGTGGCTGTCAATCCCCGTGAGCGGAAGACAAGGTCTCCAGACCTCACCAAATGATGCTCTTTTGGAGGGTCGGAGTCCACGCGTGCCAGATTGCTGCAATCAACTCGGTTGTCATCAGTCAGATCTTTCATCTGGATCACCGCAACTGCCCCTGAGTCCTTAACGTCGAGACGGGTGCGGAACGAATATCCCATCAGTACGGATGCTATGTTTTTTAATTCGGTTTTCATGGCTACTATCCAAAAGCGTAGTAATGACGTTACAACATAATATAATCATGGTCGCGTGATTTGTCAAGGTGTAAAGTGTAAAAATGTTATTACTGTAAATTTGTCGTCGAATCGAGAAAGAGGCTTCTATGATGAGTAACGAAGACTTGCTGGCCGCCCTTCAGGAGCTGCTTGAAGCGTCCAGCACTATAACCAGCGGCCAGTTACCGACTGCAAGCCAGCTTGAGCGGTACCAGCGTGCCCGTGAATGGGCTCAACGGTTGATTGATCGTGAGGAGAAAGCGAAATACTCCCGCCTGTAGATATGATCGTATATAATTCTCCTTGAATAATCTCTGATCACCTAAATATATACGATCATGTATTTATTGCTATCAATTTGCCCCCAATTCTGATATGCATATACGAACGTAGATATTGGAGGCGATATGAAAATTTCCACTGCGGAAGACCTTGGTAGCATCATCAAGCAGAAGCGAAAAGCTGACGGTCTGACTCTTGAGGAGGCTGCTGCCGTCTGTGGGGTAAGCTATGCCTTCCTGTCGGCACTGGAGAACGGCAAGGAATCCGTGCGCCTGAATAAGGTTCTGCAGGTGCTCGCCTGCCTCGGTATTGAACTAGAGGCGACTACCCGCACCTGGAGTGAACTTGGGAGTGCGTCATGAACAAAGCTCTTCAGGTCAGGATTGATGGAATGATTGTCGGCAGCCTGTGGCTGGACGACAGGAAGCGTTTCTGTTTTCAGTACGACGAGGGGTGGCTCACTTCTTCACGCATCCCGTTATCCCTTTCTCTGCCACTACGTAGGGAACCATATCTTGACGATGAGTCACACTCCTTTTTTGCAAATCTCCTTCCCGAAGAAAAGATGCGGGCCGTTATTGCCCGTAACCTCGGTGTTTCCCTGAACAATGATTATGGTCTTCTGGAAAAGATCGGCGGGGATTGCGCCGGAGCGGTTTCGCTCTATCCTGCAACGGACGAATCACAACGGGAACCGGGAAACTACCGGCAGCTATCTCTTGATGAACTGAACGTCATTATCGGAGAACTCCCGAAACGGCCTCTGCTGGCCGGGGAGAAAGGTATCCGACTGTCCCTGGCCGGTGCTCAGAAGAAGCTTCCCATCTATTACGACGAGGAGCATTTTAGTCTTGGGCTTGGCGACGCTCCCAGCAATTACATCATCAAGCCGCCCATCGAAGACCTGGACTGCACCGTTGAAAACGAAGCATTCTGCATGGCTCTTGCCCAAGCGGTCGGCCTCGATGTCCCACGATCATTCATCCACCAGTACGGCGACGCCCCAGGGGTATTCGTAGTCAAGCGATATGACCGCTTTGCAACGGCAGAGGGGATCAGGAGGCTGCATCAGGAGGATTTCTGTCAGGCACTCGGGATTCCGCCCGAGTTCAAGTACGAAACCGAAGGAGGTCCATCGCTGGCGGCGTGTTTCAAACTGGTGCGCCATGCCAGCACCAGGTCGGGTAAAGATGTGCTGTCGCTGCTGAACTGGGTGGTCTTCAACTACCTGATCGGTAATTCCGATGCCCATGGCAAGAACATCTCCCTCTTGCTGCTGCCGGAAGGGCCGGTACTGGCTCCGTTCTACGATCTGATTTCGACCAGGATCTATGCCCATTACGGCCTGGCGTCAGGGGTGGCAATGAAAATCGGTGGGGCCGGTGATCCGGATTCACTCCAGAAAAAACATTGGGAACAGTTTGCCGAAGAAGTCGGCATCAAGCCCCGGCTGGTACTTAGCCGCATTGCCGATCTGGCAAAGAGAATTGAGGACTCCCGTTTGCAACTCTTCAAGGGGAGTTTTGCTCCCTACAAATGCGATGCCTTGTACCGTTTGATGGAATTTATCGGGGGACAGGCGGAGAAGACCATTCGGAAACTCGCGTAAAGAATCCACTAAAGTTCCTTGTCTGGAGCAATTATGCTTGAAACACTGTTTCCCGAGTGGGTCGATACCCAGGCGAAGCCAATTGAAGGCCTTGATCTGCTTGGTTTGCGACTGCCAGTTCAAACTATCAGCGGTTCACTGTTTAACGGCATCACTACAATCACCCCAAGGATTCGAATTATCTCTATCCGTGCCTGGATGATCAAAGCGTACAGCGAAAGCGGCTTGCCTGATTCGTCTGCAGCTTTAGATGATTTTGTCGCTCGCGTTGAAACCGCGATATCTTTGGCAATCCTGTCTGTGGACAATAAGGCTCTCTATATTCCCGGGGCAACTCTGGCTTTGAAAATTCTCAATGAGTCAGTTGACCCGGTTCCTCTACAGAAACTTCTCGGCCAATCGGGATTTTCGGCATATACAGGCCCATCTGATGATCTCCTTATCAGTTTCCCAAGGGAATCGGGTGTCCCTGGTCTGTCCAAAGAAAGAGGAGAGCCCTTGGCGAGTTTTTTCGAATCGCTGATTCAAGGCACGGAATTCTACCGGCTCATCAAAGCAAACCCGAACGTTACTGAGATATCAAGGAGTGTCCTTGATGAACTTGGCAACGCAATCCAGATTGACAATATTCAGGAAGGGGAATTGTCTCTTCTCCTCAACGCCCTCGTTCCGATTAAGCCACACGAAAAGGCCATCGCAAAAGAAAGCAGCAGGATTTCGTTTTACACGCTGCTCTTGGAACTTGCTCAGCGCATTAAGAGGCTGCCAACGGAGGAAGATGTCTTTATTGCTTCATTGAAAGCCATCTCGGATCTGCCCGACCCACTTTCGGTAATTTTGGACGGGTTTCTCCTTTATAGAATAAGAGACTCTCTGGCCGTACTGCATGAGGCTGCACTTGAACTGGTTTGCTCTGAACTGAACAGTAGAGATGCTGCCAGCCATGAACACGATGTGGTCGGAACTCTTGTAGCGGAGATGCTGGACATTGGCCTGCAAAAAATTGGCTTGATGGCTGCTGGAGAGAGCGCTGGAGAACTTGTCTGGAGTGAATTCGTCAGTCGGGTTGATAGTCATATTTCCGGTGAGGCTTCAATCAGAGGCCTGTTGCGCTGGGACTCCATTATTGATGAAAACCAGATAGTGACTGCTACCGTTGCGCGTAAAGAGAATTGCGTAGGACTCCTGCCAGTTGCTTGGTACCTCTGCCGCAAGCGTGCAGAGGATCAGGACTACGAAAAGTATCCCCACCTTGAATTGCTGTCCAGGAACGGTGGGGCAAGGATCGGCCTGAAGCATGTTGTTCTGCCGGAACTCCAGAAATGGGATGATTCCGACCCTTTGTTGCAGGATGTGGTTGGTTGGCTCATAAAGAGGTCTGTTGATCAGCACCTGAGAATAGCCTGGTCACGAATGTTCACCGAAATGGACCGTGATGTCTCCGTACTACTGACTGACGGCAACATGTGGATGTTCCGAAAGGTCTTTTTCGGTGGCAGGACTGATTCAAGAATCCGCGTTGCAATCGGCTGGTTGAGACAACTGGGGCTCGTTGGTAAATCAGGAATCACCGACAAAGGGATGGATGCCCTTCAGCGTGGGTATCATGCTCTTGCCACAGTTGGAGGTGAAGCATGAACCCGCGTGTCTATTGTCGTGAACAAGGGTATCCTCGTGCTGTAGCGTTGACGTATTCATTCGACCCGCTGTTTTTTGAACGAATTGTGCTTCGTGATCTCTGGGCTGGTGGCACTACTGATATCACGGTGATTGGTGATAGAAACGAGTTGCAGGCTGTGGTTGAACGCTGTGCCGGCCAGTTGATCTACCTTGGCAAAAAGTATCTCACCGCTGCAGCGGATACGAAAGGGGCCTTTCACCCGAAACTGTTACTCAGGATTGGCCCGGCAGGAGCTATTCTCCTGACTGGTTCAGGTAACCTTACATTTGGTGGTTGGGGAGCGAATAATGAGCTCTCCGTTGCCTTGGAATTGAAGGCAGAGAACCCCGAATCAGCAGCACTGGTGAACTATCTCCTGGACTCGATCACCCGGTATGTTTCAAGCGAGGCCGTACTAGACTCATTGGCAAGGCTGCGCGACTATCCCTGGTTGTCAGCAGAGACATCGGCGCCTTCTCACAACATATTCCTGACAAGACCTGACCAGTCGTTATCCGACCTGCTTCAGCAGCGGTGGCAAGGTAGGCGCTTCACTAAGCTCATGGCATTTACTGGGTCTACAGACGACAGGGGAGCATTTGTGGAATGGTGCCATCGGCAGTTCGGCATTCAGGAATGTACGATAGCGGTCACGCCTGACAATTGCTCTTTTGATGCGAATCTTACCTCAAATCTACCTGTCGAAATAACCGTTGCTCCGTTCAAGGGGCATCAGATGCTCCACGCGAAATTCTTCTGGTTTGATGGGCCTGACGGGCCAGCGGCAATAATGGGCTCAGCGAATTGTTCTGCCGCTGCCTGGCTTATGCCACCGAGAATCGGCGGCAATGTGGAGATTATCAGGGTATACGATTCCGCTGAGACAGGTGATTTTGAGGACGTTTTAGCCAGATTCCCGGAGGAGCGAGTCACTGTTCCGGCCAAGGCTGCCCAGGAAGATGAAGAGCCAAAGGAACAGGAACATCCGTATTTTGCCACGCTGATAACGCTACGAAGGAATCAGTCACTTGTGGAAGTGCTGCTGAATAAAGCTATCCCCGCTAATGGCTCAGTCACGCTGTTGAGAGATGACGGTCAGAAACTTCCACTTGAGATCAGTGCAACCGGAGTTTGGTTCGGACGATTTGACGAACTGTTCACATGGCCAGACACAACTTCCCTGGCAACCCTTGAGGTTGCGATAGGAAGTGACCTTATTACCACGCCCCCGCATTGGGTTGATGATGTGGACGCTATTACGACGGCTGCCCAGGCAGCCAGAATCACGAACACATTCAACGGGCTTTGGAAATCCCGTACCCCGTCGGAATATGATCGCGTGGTATCGGATCTTGCCAATATTGCCTCAGCCTTATTCATGGAGAGTTCAACGTTTCATGATCCGCGTCCGAAAATGGCCGGCAGGGATCATGGCGATGATACTGCTGCTCCAGCTGAGCCGATCAAGCCGGAGGATCTTCTCAAAAGCCTTGATGAGATTGAGATCAAGGCTCCAAATGCTGTGCATTCCTCTTCAGGAGGGGGACACTTTTCTCTTTTTGGCATAATGCGGGCACTGTTTGGCGAAAACGAACCGGCACTACAGCCGGGCATTGTTTCACCTGACCCCGGTGGTGATCCCCTTGGTGGTGAGGCACCCGAAAATTCACCGAAAGCACCTCGACAACCGCCCCGTGAGCATGAGCCTGTGCCACCGCCACCGGAAAAGTATCGCCGTCGCTTAAAAGAGCAACTCGATAGTTTTTTGGTAAAACTCACTGATGAACGGTTCGTTGCCGAGTGTACCGCAACGAGGCTAGTTCAGTCAGCGGCTTTCCCGCTTGCGGTTGCCCTGTTTGGAGAAAAGGGAGGGTGGCTCTCTCACGAGGAGGCCCGCGCTATCGTCACCAGGGTCGTGGATGAGTTGATGTTTGTTCAAAAGTCTGCTGTTGGCTGTTTCGGTCTACTTGACGCGGTGGCAAAGCGGTATGAACACAATGGCCAGCTTGATGTGTTTCGTACTGTGGTTGGTGACGGAACCTTGTGGGTGGCATTGATATCAGCCCTTGCCCATGTAAAGTGGGAAACCAGCTTTGATCGTTTCGTCCGTGCTGTCAGCCTGACGCGGTTGACCAAGTACGAACTGCTTAGGAGTGAAGCAACATTGGGCAAGCTCGGTTCTCTACTTTCAAGGGTTCAAGTGGAGAGTGCACGGGAGATAATCTCGCGTGAAGCCCCAGGTCTGGTTGCCGCAGTTGACCGTTTAGAGATGGATTTGGCTTCACATTACAAAGAGTACCTGGAAATGCAAAAATCGGTTCAGCATCGAGTCGGCGATGTGTTGTGGCAACCGACTGCAGGCTGGGGTATCGTAAAATGCCCAGAGTCAGAGAAAAAGATTGAAGCTTATCTTCATCTGCGAGGTGAGCAGAAAAAAGTGGTAGCACACGGTTTCTTTGTCAATGTGACCCAACTGTCTGGCAATGTGTCTCAGGTGGGTGAATTTCTTCAATTGTTGACCTAGCTTGTTAAATTTCCTCATAGAGTTTCTTAAATAAAAAAAGGCGACCACTTGGGCCGCCTCTATCCAGGCCGGATGGGTATCCGGCCTGAAGATGTTAGCAGGGACTCCCGCCGGCATATATGGCAAGAACCTCGAATTCGCCACCGACAATGTTGTTGCGGTGCAGCGCCTTCTCAAATTCCTCCCAGCTCAGCGTGAATTCCCTACCGTTGATACGTGCTCTGACTGACATGACTCTATCCCCCTTGTAGTTTTGTTGGTGGCCCAAAAGGGCTCCCTACAACCACCGCCGGGACGGTGGCTCTAGGGAACCCTCTTGAGCCGGGGGGAAGAGTCGGGGGAGGGCGCATGGAGCGCCGCTCCCCCGTTATTTATAAAAGTCCCTGTTCGACAAAACTCAGGAACTCGTCATCACCGACGATGATGTGATCAAGTACCCTGATGCCGAGGATGTCGCCGCTCTCCTTGAGACGCTTGGTGATAGCGATATCTTCGCTGCTGGGGTTCGGATCACCGGTCGGATGGTTGTGCACAAGCAGGATGGCCGCTGCATTGGACAGACATGCCGTCTTGAACACTTCCCGAGGATGAACGATGGCCTGGTTGAGCGAACCGATGGATACCCGGTCGAAACAGACGATCCGGTTCTTGCCGTCGAGATGCAACACCACGAAATGCTCCTTCGTCTCACACCGGAGATCCCGGAACATCTCATAGACCTGCTCTGGTTTCGTGAAACGCATCGACACCCATTCCGGGGCATCGTCACGCACGACTTCATTTCTGTAGCGGGCCTCGATAGAGCGCACCATAATTCGTTTGGTGACCGGCGGTACCGGATCACCGAAGAGATTGAGATTCATGTCCTCCTCCGATAGCGGGGGCGGACTTCCCCCTGGGGGCAGTCATCGCCCCCATAGGGTTTGAGATAGATTATGTTCAGTTCTGGAGAGCCAGTACGGCTTCCCGGAAGGTCACGCCATCCAGCGCCATCGTGGCACTGATCGAATCCCAGGTCCGGTTACAGACGAAACAGTGGACATGGTTTTCGTACAGGGCCATGGACGGATTGCGGTCCTCGTGAAACGGACAGCAGCGATACCGCCCCTTGGCGAATTCTATGATGCTGGTGATGGGATACTGCCGGGCCTGGTCGATCATCTCCGGGGTGATTCCACCTGGCACCTGCACCGTCTCCTTGCCGTTGACATGGTTCAGGAGCGCATTCGCCTCCCTTTTCAGGGGGCGCAGCTCCTTTTCCTGGTCTCTGATGAAGGATTCGGACAGGGCCTTGATCAGCGGGTCGCGACTGCGATCCATCCGCCGTCGCGCTCCCCAGATCTCCCGTTCCAGATGTTTGATCTGCGGCTGCAGGAAGGCCAGCCGGCGCATTACCGCGTAACGCTCCGGCACTCCCATATCCCGTGCCGCCTGCAACGTTGCGTTTAGGGTCATGGCAAGCCTCCTTTCAGTCACGTAGCCGTTCGTCCCAGCAGCACTCGCCGATGAAGTGGGTGTAGTCGTAACGCTGGTACAGAATGCGTGCTGAGGACTGCGGAATCATGCTGCCGCAGCCGACGCATTTGACAGCTCGCTGGAGCGGGCTGTCCGTGGCATTCAGCTCCCGGATGAAGGTCTCGTCGCATTCCTGGCAGTCGTACAGCTCACGGTCGATCCCCAACAGGGTGTCGGTACGGGTGACTTCCAGAAAGCAGCCGCACACTGGGCAGCCGAGCTGGCTGGTATCGCCTTGTTCCGCGAGCCGTTCATGGTTATAGTTGTTGCGGGCGACGCGGAGATTCTCCTCGAAATCGATCTCCATCCGCTCACAGAAGTGCATCAGGTCGGTGAGCAGATCCTTCACGTCGTCTTCGTCGCCATCGAAATCCCGGCTTTCGAGGGTCAGGCAGTAGGCCTGCATGACCGTGTCGATCCTGCCGGCACGTTCCTCTTTGGTCGGTTCGTCAGTCTGTCGGTCGAGAGGGCTCATGATCACCACCCCCTCTTGTTCATCTGGTCGAGAACCATTCTTAGATCAATTCCGGACTCGGCAATCTTCTCGATGTGTCCAACAGCATGGGCGACTTCGCCGCTGCTCTGGGGAACCTTGAGAAGGCATTCCTCCTCGAACCCCTCGACATCGTAGTCGAGAATTATCACGTCTATATCCGGGATCTGCTCCGGTACATTGCTGACAATGCTCTGCACCAGACCACCTTCTAGGACTACACCGACAATCGATTTGGCCGGGGGCGGGTCATCCGTTCCCGGGCCGATATCGCCGGTTTCCGCTGCACTGATCCGCTGTTCCAGCCATTGTCCGGTGAAGCAGTACTGGATATCGTCGGCGGTAATGAATATCGCACCGCCGCCGTAGCCATCAGGGCGCATCTTCGAGCAGGTGTAGGCGCTCTCCTTGGAGATCCAGGGGAGTTCGCCGTTGGAACGGCGGATGATTTCCTGGAACCGGTTGAGAAGATCATCCTCGGTGAGTTCGATTTCCTCCCCTCCGGGCTCCTCCGGATCGAGGTAGCCGTTGCAGCACCACTCATCCGCGTAGAGGTAGAACTTGTCCTCGCCGTCGGCTTCGAAGGTGATGCTGAACGCTTCGATGAAGCGCCGGTCCTCGTCGGTGATGAGGTGTTTGGGGACTGAAGGTTGGAATACTGCCTGTGAATAGTAGTCTGCCATGGTCTGTCTCCTTTACTTGATAGGCGGGGAGACAGTTCCCCCGGAGGGAGACGTGTCTCCCCGGTGGGGTTGGTGAATGATGATCAGGAAGTTACACACTCTTCCCGCTCATCCAGGATGTCATGTTCGTCGAGCGACTTGATCAGCACCGTGTCGGTTTCCCACCGGACATCGGTGTGTTTGTAGTAGCCCGACCAGAAGAAATCACTGTCGGTGACGTTCAGAGTGGAACACTCCATCCGCCCCTCGAACTCCTTCATGGCTACCTTGCCGTTGTCCGGCTCGGCATCCCAGTCGGCAGTCCTGAAATCGCAGGTATGGTTGAATTCACTGATCTTGTAGGCCTTCATCTGTCTCACGACTACCGCCAGTTTCTTGATCCGCTCGATGAGCGCGGCGTCAAGATCGATGACGGCAAAGTCAGCGTTGTCGGAAAAGAACTCGCTGTTGTCGTGCATGGGGATGATGAGGCGCTTTACGGTGTTTGCTTCAGTCATGGTCGGTCTCCTTGTTGGTTGCTGAGACCGGCCCCTCTTTACGGGGAGTCGATCCCCGCGAGGGTTGTGGGTGATGGTCAGGCCCGCTTCCGCAGGGGAGCGGGTTGGCGCAGATAGACGCCGAACAGGGTGAATTCCAGAGCTCCCGTGTCCAGTAAGGTCTGGTACGTGCCGAACGGCAGTTCCCGGGTGACCTCCTTGCCTCCTTCACAGTGGATGACGGCAATGGATGATGGAACTGGAACGGGTTCCGGTCTGGTGACCGGCAACTGGATGACGTTGTTTCTGAGTAACGGTGCGGCCTTGATGTCCCCCCTGACGCGGGCGTTCTCGTGCTGGGTCATCTTCTTCAACAGTGCCGACGGGTCGGAGTAGTTGAAGTTCCCCTCCTTGAGCGCTTTTGTCATTAGGGATGAAAAGGACTGGCTACTGCTGCATTCCGCCGGGTCGATGTCTGGGGTTTCCCCCTCCGCCAGCTTGGCGACCATCCTCTTCTCCAGGGTGTAGGCAAGCTGCAGCGCCTGAACTTCCGAAGAGGTGAGATACCAATAGCGGACGGGACGGACTTCCCCGAACTGAGCCCGGTGGATGTCAGCGGTATTGACACGGCGGATTCTGCCGTCCCCCTGTTCGGCCAGCCTGGTATTGGATGTATAGTCGTACCAGACGAGGTTGTTGAACTGGGATAGGTTGAGACCCGTGGCGACGCGGTGGAACGAGACGACAACGACCTGGGCCGTTACCTGCTCGAACCATCCGACCAGTTTTTCAGGAGCAACCGAGTCAGGCAGGATCTCAATGCTGGCGCCCTGGACGTTATCCCGAAGGATTCGTTTCAGGACGGGGCGCATATCGATCTTCTGCGTGTTGCCGGTATAGACCAGCAGACGCTCTCCCCGGTCAATCACCCCCTGGGCGATAGTGATCAGTTTTTCTTCTTTTTCCAGCAGCAGCTCCCCGTCGGGAAGCGACAGCCGGTGCAGCGTGCCGAGCGGAGCATCCCGCAACTTCAGCTCGTCGTCGTAATGTCTGAACGTGTCACTGACACGGAGAAATGCGGCATTACGGACGGCTGCGGCTGCCAGGAGACCCTCCGGTGGCAGTTCTGCATTGTCGATGATGTTTTCGATGCTCCGGTGACAGGTTTCCACCAGAGCGTGTGACGGACACTTGATGACCTCCCGTTCTACTGGAGGCAGATCATCGAAGTCGTCACTGTCCACATTGACGAAGTTGGGGAGCGTGTAGATCAGGGCTGCCGGCGAGATTCCGGCGGTATCGTAGGTGGTGACACGCTCCGATTCCCGGTGTCGGTTCTTCTCGTCAGTTTTCCTGACCTCTTTGAATGCTCCGTACTTTGTCTGGAAATCAGTAGCAGACTTCATCTCCCAACCGGAGTTGCGCATCTGCTGCGGATTCAGCCCCCACAGGATGTTGTAGACTGATTTCGCCATACCGTTGGTAACGGTGGCGGTGAGGGCGAGAACCTTAGCGGCGGTGGCGGCGAGTCGGATGAATGCGGTCCCCTGATTGCTCATCAGGTTGGCCGCGTTGTGGGCCTCGTCGAAGATAGCGAGGTCGAACGGTATCCGCTTCAGGAGCCGGATGTACGGTAACTGCTTGTTGTGCGTCCGGGCTTCCGAGGCGGTGCCGTTTGCTTCGATCTCGCTGATCCAGCGTCGGTAACTCATGGCGGGTCGGTCGTTTTCAGGAATATAGGTGAAGAGCGGTTCGCCACAGAACCAGCATTTGGGTTTGTCACCCTTGCGGATCTTCTCGGTCAGAGGCGAACGGCAGGATGTGCAGACTTCCGCATACTCCACGGAGCTTTGCCCGTTCTTCTTGACGATGGATTTGCGGCTTTTGAGGCAGAGCCGGTATTTCGGGTGCATCCGGAGCCGCGTGTAGGCGATGAGGTAGAGTCCATACGGCCTGGTGGCGGCCAACTCCTTCATGGCGTCCCAGGAATCGATGACATGTACGGCAAACCCCTCGTTGGCGTACTCCCGTGCCAACTGGGGGATTAACTGCGGCTCCGATACCATGACCGTCCGTTTTGCCTTGGTCAGGTACTTCACCGCTTTCGCCATCCAGGTCTTCCCGGTGCCGGTGTTGGCACGAATGCCGATCCCCCGGCGACCGGTACGGTACGCCTTGATGACGGCTTTTACCGCTTCCCGTTGCGGGGGGAGCAGGCCGATCCCCTGCAGTTCGTCAGCCAGAAATGCTTCGTCCTGACCGATTTCATGGAGGGGCCGGTAGAGCCGCGAGAGCTTCTGCAGCAGTACCGAGGAAAGGTTGCTGTTCAGTTCGTAATAGTCGAACCCGTGTTCCCGGGCCGGTTGGACATTGCCGTGCCGGTCCATGAGAAACGCTTCGACCGTCGGTTTACAGACGGTCGTTTCGCTGTTGCTCTCCGGGTCCTTGAAGGTCTCGGTTCTGGTGATGACCATGAATTTGGCCAGGAAGAAGTCGCCGTTGATAGTAACGGATTCGATCTGGCTGTTCATGGCTGCCAGCTGCACGGCGTGGGCCGTACGCAGGGTCGAAACGGGCTGGATGCTGGTGTCGTAGGACGACGGATACTGCCGGTCCAGCACCATCCCTGCCGCCTTGTCGAGCCGCTCCTCGCACTCCCGATAGAACTCCGACAGGTCGCGGGCGGTCATGAGCGGGCGGTTGCTCCCGTTGCTCCCTCTGAGGGAGAGCGTCTGGCGTTCATTTGCAGTGAATTTCGTGCGCACCGCTCCGTCCTCCAGATTGGCCGGGGGCCAGCTCTGGAAGCGGGCGTATTGGCGGTAATACTCGCCGCTGTTGTCCTGGTCCTTGGCGAGAAACACCACCAGCTGCTTGAAACGGCCATGTTCTTCGCTCAGGAAGGCGTACCGGAAGGAAAACGTTCCGTGGACTATCTCCAGGAGTTTTCCCTTCAGCTCGTATTCCGGGATGATGAGAACCATCACCCCTTCATAGGCGAGCAGCGGAGCCGTCTTTTCGACCCAGGTTGCCAGTTCGTTGCCGGCGGCCCGATTGTAGGGGGGGTTCAGCAGGATCAAGTTAAACTTCCCGGCGATCTCCACGTCGAAGAACGACGCGTTGAGCTTCTGGGTTGTTCCGTGAATCCTGGCGAATCTGCCGGCATCCAGTTCAACGGCATACGAGAGGATTTCGTGAGGTGAGCCGTCGGCTGCGGCATTGCGCCGCTTGAGCCATTTGGTCACCGTGGTGAGGAAATCGCCTTCACCCGCACAGGGGTCAAGGACGGAAATGGTTTTAAGAGGGTTGCTCCGTCGGCTCTTCCAGCCGAACGACGGCTCCAGGGTCTTGAGGACGGTCTGGACGTCGGACGGGAAGGTCGGGTAGTACCCCTTGTTCAGTTCGTTTCCCCGGGTGCGGGAAAATGCGCTGTTGATGCTTGCGGTAAGTTCCATGCCTGTCTCCTTGATAAGGTGGGGCAGGCGGATTGAGATACACTCGTCCCGAGGGGAAGGTGGTCAATGCCGCCTACCCCGAAGCGGGATAGATTAAATGACTGCTGCCGGTGAAGTCTCCCTGGTCAAACGGTACGTGTCATAGTTGATCTGGTAACCGTTGGACTGGATGACCGCCAGCAGATGATTCCTGGCGGCCTTCATATCGGCGTCGTCCTCCTTGGTGATGCCGCCGATATTGGCCCGATCCAGCTCTCGGATGCCCCGGAGAGCGGCGATCAGGAACTTCTTATCGGTCCTGTTGGCGAGTGTGCTCATGGTTGCTCCTTCTCGATGGTGAAATGTGCTGTTGTCTGCGGCATTTTGAGTCCGCCGTACCTGAGCCGGTTGATGATCTCGGATTTCAGGTCGTGAGCCCGGAATTTCCAGCACCGCTTGTTGCCGGTGACCGGTTCGATCTCCCGGGAGACCTCGTTGAACAGCGTCTCGTACCAATCGCGATGAACGAACTCGCGCTGGTCGAGAATCCTGGCAAAGACCTGGTAGCACACAGCCTTTGAGGCACCAATGAGATAGGGTGAGTCGGCGGACGGGGTAATGTAGATGCCCGACTTTCTCCCATCTTAGGGATGACCCGCAGGGGGTGGTTGCTCCAGATGTTGATAGATCTGTCTTCTTTGCCGTGGCACTCAAGAACCCCCTTCATGGCCAGGATCTGGGCGAAGGCCCGGATTTCCTGGGTGGGGCCGTAGGCGGTGAGATAGAAGATGGTGCGGGCACCGGGTTGGGTATCGTCCAGGAACAGATCCCGGCAGATGACCGTTGCAGACGCCTTGTCATTTGAAATGGTGATTTTCATGACACACCCCCGAGCGGCCGGCTTGCCTTGACCGTGCGAGGGACCATGATGGTTTCCTCGGTAGCCTCGTTGTGCAGAGTGAAATTGATGAACGTCCTGATTGCGGCATCGACAGTTCTGTCGAAGTCCCAGACGATATCAACCAGCTCCTTGAGGCTTGAGGTATCCCAGTCATCGTAGTCGCCGGATGGCTCACCAACCGACTCACCGGAGGTGAATGCCGTCATGACGGGGTGGGTGTAGTTGCGGCGCGGGAGTTTGCAGACGCCGCACAGGTCTTTACCCTCCTCGGCTATCCGGTAGTTTCTCTGGCCGCAGGCGGGACAGTACGACTTGTAGCCGGTGTCCTTCCTGCCGCCGCGGTACAGCACGAGATAGCCCCCGCTGCGACCGTTACGGTGAATCTGGTAGCAGTAGTCGTTGCGGGCGTTGAATTCAGCGATTGTGTCGTCGAATTCCACGAACGCATCTTCTACGTCCAGCAGATCCCAGGCGCGGTTGCGGGTAGCGTTGTCAGGGAATTGGATGCGGTGGAGTTTGATGTTGCGGGAGAATGACGTACCCCTGTTCCAACTCGACATGGTGTCGTAGCGCTGGTGGGTTGCGAGAAACGCAATCATCTCCTTACGTGATCTTGGTTTTGCCATAAATGTCCTCCTTGTCTTGTGGAGAAGGCGGATATCCCCCGACGGGGAATATCCGCATCCCCGGCGGGTTGGCAGTTGTAAGTTTTAGGCGACCAGTTTTTCCCGCAGCAGTTCCAGCAGTGCTGGAGTGAACTGGTCAAGGTTCTTGATGATCCGATGGTTGTCAGGCAGATACTGCTTGATGCTGTTGTCCTGAATACCTATCCCGATCACCTCGATTCCCGATTCCCTCATCCGCTTGATAGCGGCTTGAGTGACAGGACCATCGCCGGTGTCGCCATCGGAGAAGGCGATACAGATCTTGCGTGTTTCCCGGCGCAGACAGAGCTCGCCCCACGCCCACCAAAGGGCATGGCCGAGTCTGGTGCCGCCGGAACCGGTAATGTTGAATCTACTGTGATCAGGCTTTTCTCCGAATCCAACCATGGGGAATACCTGGTTTTCGTGCCCCTTGAAGGTGGCAATCGCCGTGCGGACACCGGGAATGGAAAAGAGCGCCTCCGCCGCCACGAAACAGGCGCGGGATGCGATGCCCATCTTGTTGAGGACGGTGGTGTTACCCATGCTTCCGGAACTGTCCAAAAGCATGCAGACAGCCGTGTTGACTGCCCGTTTTTCCTCTTTCCTGGTAAAGACCCGAGTGTCGCAGATACGAAGACGGGTCAGTACGCGGGAATCCAGTCGATGCCCGACGCTGACCGGGGTGGATCGTTTCTGTTTCGATGCCTGGACGAGCCCTTGAAGCCTGGCCCGCAGAGCTGCTGTGTGGACACGAAGCGCGGAAAGATCATCGTATCCGCCTGTTTGGTTCAGTGGGTGGGCTGTTGGCAGCCGTGGTGCTGCTGCGGCTGTTCCGTTGAATGAACTTTCGGTGGCATTCTGGCAGAGCAGTTCGGATAATTTCTCACCCACGTTCCCGTAGGAGCCGACACTCTTGCCTGACAAAGCTTCCGCTAATGCCTGGCGGACAGTTTCCTGGGATAGTGAATCAGATGCCCCGGATTGCCCCCGAGACGAGTGCCCGGATGATCTATCCTGTCCGGACCCGGCAGATTGCGAGGAGAATTGCTGTTTATCCCCGTTCTGCGCCTGTTGACCACTGTTACTGCCAGTTCCATTCTGTTGCCGGGAATGATCGCTGCCTGTCCCGTCGTTTTGCTCTCCGTGACTGCCGGATTGACTCTGGGAAGGCCCGGATTGTCCGTTTTTCGGTTGTTGATGCGCGGAGTCGCGGATGAGCTTCATCAGTTCATCCCGGAGCACCGCTGCTTCACGGGTCGACGTAAGTGCCCCGGCCCGATCCAGTAACAACAAAGCCTGGTCGAAGTTTCTCCCCAGAGCCTGCCGGACCAAAGGTTCGGCGCTGTCCCTGGTTTGCCGCAACGAATCATGACCAAGTACTGCCATGTAGATCACGCCCATGATCCAGGCGAGGATGCTTTGGGATGGATGGGACGGGTCTGGTCTGAACACACCTTCCTGTTCAACCAGAAGACGGGTCAGTTCGCGGAGATTGGCGATACAGCCGGGATATTCCAGGCCGATGGCCAGTTCAATTCTCACATCCTCCAAGATGTTGAGCAGATCCCCCGCGAAATCGTTGGTGAGACGAACGGAAAAATCGGTGTACCGGACATGCGCCGCCTCATGATCGATATAGCCATGGGCAAGCGCTTCGGCATGAGGGCCTGACACAACCGGGATAGTGATTTCCTTCCCGCTTGTGCAGGCAACCTGTCCGGCAATGGTTACGGTGACATCGTATTTCCGGCCAAGGACCTTGGCGATCAGTGCAAGAGGTCGTGTTTTCATGGCGACTCCTTACCAGAACCAGACAGCCGGCGCTTCAATCTGCTGTACCGGCTGTGGCATGATGGTTACGGTCTTTGGTGGAAGAGGTGCAGAAGGTTCCGGTTCGACTTCAGGTTCGGGGAGCGGTTGCAGCATTTCTTCCCGTTCCTCGGTCGTGATGAAACCGGCAATGTCGGACAGCTCGCACAATACTCCGACTAGCCCCATCAGGGTTGCCCCGGTGACCGGCCCGGATCTGGGTACGGTGGCGAGCGCCGCATGTACGTTGGCAACGAGGCCGCTGATTTTGTCAGGGCCAACGAAGCTCAGACTTGATAGTTTGTCGAGGATCGCCTTGAGGGGGCGCAATGCCTTCCGGGTAACGGAAGTGCGACCCCGGTACGATTCCTCCCAGGTTGATTTTGCCAGGGCGCCGATCTCATGGATCAGCTGATCCGCGAGACTGTCAACCTGACGTTCCAGCGGTTGTACCGCTGAAGCAGTCTCTCCGGGGGCTTCCACCTTGAAGGCAGTGAAACCGCAGGAGAGCCGTTCTGCAACACGATTGGCCGGTTCCACGGCACGGGCGACGATCTCAGACCACTCACCGGCTTCGGCGAGCCAGTCCTTGAGATTGTCGTCGTATGCCGACAGAAAGTCAGTCTTTGCCGTGGCAAAGCTCTGTTCGACCTGTTCCATCTTCTCCATAAGGGGAGCCAGCTTTTCCTCGGGAATGGCATAGCCACCAAGGAATCTGACTCCCACCTCTTCGCAGGCGCGTTCAGCCTGACGCTTCAGGGTGGCGAACACCTTGAGGGCATCAGGATCAAAAATACGCTTGGACCCGAGAGAGGCGAGCTTGTCGGGTGGCAGATTCGCACCCTTCAAATCTTCCGGCCGGAGTTTCTTCTTGCCGGACCAGACGGAGAAACTGAGGTGAACCAGGACCAGACCCTGGAGTACTTTGCTGATGGTAGAGTTGTTCATGATGTCTCCTTTCGTGGGACTGTAGTTAGTTACCAAAACCAGGACTTTGGTCCGTTACCGCCAATTGCCGGCGCGGGAACCTCTGGTTCAGGTGGTGCGGGTGGCTGTTGGATATTCTGAGTGGCTGTGGATGCGGCAAGCAGGTCATTCCAGACGCCGGGGGTAATGCCGTCGGCATACTGATAGCCGTCGCCTCTGACCTGTTCCGCTTCCTTTCGGTTCATGAGTCTGCTGGCGGTCTGATAATCACGGAGATTTTCCCCACCTTTCAGGATGCCGAGGCGCAATGTCGAGCCGCGACGGCCATAGCGGTACAGAACGTCATAACCGCCGTCGTCCCGCTCGAAAACCGCCAGGTGATAAACCTTGTCGTGATTCCTGACCAGATCCTGCAGATGCAGATCCAGTGATGATTTGATGCTCCTGTATCGGTTCATGGCGACCTCCGGTCCCCGAAGTGCCGCTGCAATACTGCGTGCAGGGCGGTTCGGGTATCGGGTTCAGCCCTAAAGCCGAGTGCCCGGTCGAAGGCCTTGGTAAGCGTTTCGCCGTTGGACATCCCCTGACTGGCCGCGGCCCGTCCCTGGAAGGCGGTGATGCGTGCCCACCGGATCAGGGTGCGGGTCGAGAGGGTGACTTCCGTCTCCCCTTTGACAAACAGGGCTCTGATCTCGTTAGCGATGGCCACCATGCGGTCTCTGATGTCGCTGCCGACGGATGGCGCCACTTCGGTCAGAATTTTCTTTTCGATGTCCTGGTCGGGATAACCGACCTCGATCATGTAGAAGCGGTCGAGGAAAGCCAGGTTCTGCCGCAGAATCCCCTGGTAGAGGCCTGTGGCGTCTCCGGCTCCATTGGAGTTGGCGGTGGCGATGAAACGGAAGTCCGGATGAGCCGTTACCACTTCTCCCGTTTCCGGAATGGTGATGGGGCGGCCTTCGGCAATACCGTTCAGTCCCGCAGCAGTTGAAGGGTCGAGCAGATCGATTTCGTCGATCAGGAACCAGCCACCTTCCTTCATGGCAATGATGAGCGGCCCATGTACAAAATCCATCCCGCCGCCGGCATTGATCCGGTAGCCGCCGATCAATTCCGGTGTTTCCAGCCGGGAGTGGGCGACAACATTCCAGAGGGGGATATTGAGACGGGCGGCAACCTCGATGATGACAGAAGATTTGCCGCAGCCGGTCGGGCCGGTAAGGTAGAGTGAGCGTTCGCCGAGGAGATACCAAGTGAACAGATCCGACAGGGTTGATTGCCGGAATATGTACTGGATGTCCTGTTGGGGAACCGCTGGATGTCCCGGTGTTCTCCCCTTGATGGTTACTGATTTTGGCGCGTCGATATTGAACGTGCTTCTGATTTCGTAGTTCATGCCTGCCTCCTGTACAGTGTGTGGTAACCGGACAGGGAGACAGACTCCCCCGCAGGGATGTCGTGCTCTCCCTGCCAGGTCTCGATGGGTGATGAGTGTCAGTTGAATTCGTGGGTGCTTACGGCGTTTGCCTCTGCAAGAGCCGCTTCCTCAATCAGGTCGTTCAGGTCTCGTCCGGTTTCAAGATGTGCGAGTACCAGACGGATTGATTCGGCAACGCAGTTGAGACAGGTATTGCTCCCCAGATGACAGCCGATACCGCTCAATGCTTTGACGGCATCGGTTGCTTCCAGTCCCGAACGGAGACCGTACGAGACCAGCCTGGCAATGCCGTCGGCCATGGCGGAACCGCATCCTCCGGCTTTGCCGAAGCGCACGAATATTTCCATGGGAACAGCGGTGCCCGGGGAAAGTGTTACCGTGGTGTAGATCTTGCCGCATGACGACCGGCGTTCGATGGTGAAACCGGTAACAGCCTTGGGCCGTGGAATTTTTGGGCTCATAATGGCCTCCTTGTCCTGGCAGTGTGCTGCCGTGTGATTGCTAAGTTGCGGGAGGGACTTTCCAGGCAGTGATGATCCTGGGTAAACCGTTGACCAGACGGACAACGACAAGTACCCCCTTGTACCTGAATTTGAGCGGCTTCTCGTTGAGGAGCGGCAGAAGGTGACGGACACCCTCGACAGCCTCCAACGGAATGTCGCGCTCCAGGAAGCGGTTTGCCCCGTGCAGTGACAGGTTGACCTCATCCATGGCGACATCAGGAAGATGATTTTCATCTCCCGAACACATAATGTTGACTGGTCCATTCATCCTCGCACCTCCTCCCAGCCCTTCGGATAAACCTGGGGCTCCGGTGGAGCTGCAGCGGCAAACATGAATACGAAGAGCATTGCTGCAATGAGGATCAGTGACGCTATGGTCTGAAGAGCCTCTTTCAGATCTTCGTATCTGTTCTCCCGGGTGAAGGACTTGAGGTCAGGCGGTAACGTACCGGTACGATAGATTTTCATCGGTAATCTCCTTTCACTGGGGGCAGACACGCCTCCATGAATGGAGAGTTCCCATGGGGAGCGTGATGCCCCCTGGTGGGGTTGGTTCAGGCCGCCTGTGCTACTGGCGGAATGAAGGGTTTGATCTCAAGTTTTACGAAACCGGCTTTCGGCTTCTTGACCTGGTCATAGATGTCAGGATAGTTTCTCTTGAGCTTGCAGCTGTCGATCATTACCGACTCCGCCACTGAGGTGACGTTGATCAGTATCCCGTCCGAAGCCCCTTTGAACGTGCCATCCGCAAAGGTGAGGATGTCGTTTTTCAGGACGTCCAGCCGGGTTTCGAGAGCCTTCTTCTGCTCATTCAGCTCCAGATACTTCCTGCCGGCATCAAGTATTTCCCGGGGGAGATCCAGGGCGACAGCATGGGTAGGACAGCCGGTGCGAAACGGACAGTAACCGCAGAGAATTCCTGGTTCGGTTCGAGGGGCACACTCTCCTCGCGCTGCCGCAAGGATATGTTTTCCCTTTTCCACAAGTTGATCGAATACCAGTCTGTTGGGGGTATAGCTGTTGAATTCATGGTACGTTCCCGCATTGAGATCGACCACCAGGATCGAACCGCCAATTTCCACTGCCGGATCGAGGGTGCGTTGCAGCAGGCCCATCTGGACATGCAGCTGATCCACCCATGATGAGTAGGGTTCATCGGGGATGCCGTCGGTCGATTTCATCTCCACGATGTGCATCCGTTTGGTCTGTCGGTTCGCATAGAACAGAAAGTCAATGTGACACCTGATCTCTGGAAACTGCGGATGCTTCACTTCGACTTCTTCTTCGAAGAGGGCGCCACCGGTCCTGAAGAAATCTGCATACATGGCTTGCGCGGCGTGGCCACGGGAAAAACGCAGAAGTGTTGTAATATCGTGAGGGGACGGGTTTTGTTTACCGAGTGCCGCTTTACGTGGACAGCCGGCAATATCTGATGCTCCGACGTATAATGTACGGTCACCGAGATGTGATGATTGTTTCTGTTGATGGGCTGGAATAGCCTTTCCCAGAAAAGCAGCGAGTTTGCTCATGGCTGTCTCCTTTCAGATCAGAAACGGTATAGCGCCGACTGCGGTAAGCAGCGAGCCGAAGATAACGCCGGTAATGATCCGGGTGACGTCAATGCTGACCTGGAATTCCTTCTTGGTGGGAGCATAGACCGGCACCTGACAGCCTTTGATGGTTACGTGCTTGATGATGTGGGTAGTCATGATCTTGTCTCCTTGTCTGTGGGTTTACCCGGCAGAGGAGACAAGACACCCCCGGTAGGGAGAAAGTCGTTGTCTCCCTGCAGAGGTAGGTTGTGAGTGAAGTTCAATCCGGAACGTCAGGCACTACCGGTACTGCCAGCATTTGCCTTTGCCATCCCATTTGAAGCCGTGGTCTTTCAGCCATTGGCGGGCTGAGGTGTCGTTGAAGTCGGGAAAGGCGGAGATCTCCGATTCATCTGCGGAGAGTTCCATCCTGATTCCCTTAGCCGTCAGATACCCGATGATCTCCGAAGTCGAAACAGGTTCGGCTTCGTGGGATGTTGGGTGGCTGTCCGGCTTATTGGCAGTCTGTGAAGTCCCGGAGGTAGTGCTGGCAGTGCCGGCACTGTTTCCACCGTTGTTTTCAGTCTGACCGTAAAGGTCAGGATCTTCCTCGATGTCCTGGGTAAAAATGTCCGAGGCAGCGGTCGAGGTAAGTACTGCATCCACCAAGCCGCGTTTCTTGGCCATTTTCAGGCATGTGTTGTAAAAGTCGGCAGGATTGTCGTGTTCGACCTTTTCTCCCTGCCTGGCAATCTTCCAGTTGCCGCTTTCATCCTTTTTTGCGCTGAAGCCGCGTCCACCGATGATCTCCTGCGCCTTTGCCGGGTTCTCCTTGCGAAGATCCCAGTATCCCTTCGGTACCGGTTTATTCGTCAGTTCAACTGGACCGACACGGAAACGATACTTACTTTCCATGGTCGAACACGAACCGACACCCGTACCAAGACGCTGGCCTGCTGGTGAGTAAAGCGTCACCTTGATGCGATACTCACGATGGCCGAGATGCAAGTCGATGGTTTCCACATCCACGTCGTTTGCCAGTCTGAAGGTAAGCATGAGCTTTTCGGCGCCCGGTTTGAGAAGAACTGCTTTGTCTCCGCAGCCGGGAATGGTGCCGTAGTGCTCGCCTGATTTCATGACGTCACGCATGACGTACTGGATCAGGTTTACCTGGGCCTTCAGTTCACTGATGTTAACGGCGTGGTGAGTGAGGGATGATGCGGTGGGACTGATGGGAATAATTTGAGCTGATGCGTTCATCTGTCTGTCTCCTTTTCTGGGGGTTGTGTCCGACAGAGAAGACAGACCAATCCCTTTGGGGATTTGGTAATGTCTCCCCGTAGGACTGTTGAGTTGTGGTTGCTGGCTGTTACCTAGAACGGATCGGTGTCATCGTGCGGAATGTCCTCATGTGCCTGGTTGTTTGATGGCTGGTCGTCACTCCCGTCGGGAATGCTGCCATTTTTACTACCAAGCATAAGAAGCTTGTCGCCGATGATCTCGGTTGTGTAGCGATCTTTACCGTCCCGATCTTGCCATTTGCGGGTCTTGAGTTTACCGTCGAGGTAGACACTTTTTCCTTTCGACAAATACTCGCCAGCTACTTCTGCGAGACGTGCGTAGAGGACGATGTTGTGCCACTCGGTCCGGATCTCCCATTCGCCACTTTTGTTCTTTACCTTCTCACTGGTCGCGAGTGAAAAACTTGCGACAGCGGTGCCTCCTGGTGTGTACCTGATTTCAGGATCACGACCTAGGTTGCCGATGAGTTCTACACGGTTCAAACTTGCCATACTGCCTCCTTGTTGGTTTTCCCGAAGCAAAGAGGCAGATGTCTGTCCCGTAGGGAGAGAACAAAGTGTCTCCCGGTCGGGATGTGGTGAAAGTATCCGCCGCTTATAAGGCTTGTCGCGGAATTTGAGTAACAAAAAACCCACTCCGGCAAGTGCCAGAACGGGTCGTATCTTCATCAATAGTTGTTTTGATAGGCAGTGTCCGAAAATGGACGTACCTGTAAAATGTATTTAAGTCGCTTTACCCAAACGACTATTCGGAAGGCATAAATGCCTGTTCCGAACATCATCCGAAAAGGGGCAACTGCGGCCTGATCTTTTCGGTGGTCACATCCCTGCCGGGGCGATTCTTCCTCGGGCTATCCGAAGAAGTTTGTCCGGAAGCATGAAAGCTCGCGGAGTCTCTTTTGGTGAAAGAGTCTATAATATTTAGATAGTTAACAATGAAAAAGCAAGTTGTCAATAGAAATATTATGTGGTAACTGTCTGGAAACATGTAGAAAGACATTGAAACAATACGAGCTTGATTCGTTTATTGAGCGAGCCTGCGATTAAGTCGCCCGTTAGAATCTCTTGACATCCTCTGAACAAGTGCTTATCATCATACTGTAAGTTAAAGGGGAGTAGTTATCGGCCACAGACAAGGCCGACCCGGATTCCGTCAATACGGTCGAAAGACCCGGGACCGGGGCAGAAATCTGCCAACAAGACCTTTATCCAGGCAATAATGCCGGGGGTAAAGGTCTTTTTTATTACCCCCGGCGAAAAATACATCGCCGGGGGTAGTCACATGATGAACCGTTTTAAAACAACATTTCTCCTCTCCCTGCTCTCCATACTGCTAGTCTTCATGGGGGGCGTCATCGGTGGTCAGGGTGGCATGCTGGTTGCCTTCTGCATGGCGGCCGTCATGAACTTCGCTTCCTACTGGTTTTCCGACAGGATCGTCCTCAGGATGTACAACGCCCAGGAGATCTCCCAGGCGGCTCACCCCCTGTTCTACGGGATGGTCGAACGCCTGGCACGGCAGGCAGGGCTCCCCATGCCCAGGGTGTACATCATACCTGACGAATCCCCCAACGCCTTCGCTACAGGCCGCAATCCGAAACATGCCGCTGTCGCCGCCACCGAAGGCATCCTGCGTATCCTCTCCCCGGATGAACTGGAAGGCGTCATGTCCCATGAGCTGGCCCATGTCAAAAACCGCGACATACTGATCTCTACCATTGCCGCAACGTTTGCCGGCGCAATTTCGATGTTCGGCAACATGCTGCAGTGGGGCGCCATGTTCGGCGCCGGCCGGGTTGACGATGATGAGGGCGGCGGAGTAAGCGGCCTGATCGGTTCGCTGGCCATGGCGATCATCGCACCGCTGGCGGCGATGCTTATCCAGATGGCTGTTTCCCGCTCCCGCGAATATCTGGCGGATGCCTCTGGTGCTGAAATCTGCGGTAGACCGCTCGCCCTGGCTGAAGCTCTGCGCTAGCTGCACAACGCCTCGCAGGTCATGCCGATGCAGGATGCGAGACCTGCCACAGCCCATATGTTTATCGTCAACCCACTGACAGGCGGCGGCATGCTGTCGCTCTTTTCCACCCACCCGCCAATGGAGGAGCGTATCGCACGACTCGAAGCACTGGTCACCCAGACTTCTGACCACCACTAACAGCAGGGCTTACTGCCCGGCACACCACACAGGAGGAAACCATGTCTTACACAAGAAAACTTATCACCAGGGAACCGAAATCGTCCAAAAAGAATAAAAAAGAAACAGAGCAGTTGCAGAATGTCATTTCACTGCGCATCAGCGATGACGAAAAAAAGACGTTGGAAAAGATGATCAAGACAACATCCAAAAGCATCTCCGAAATCATGAGAGAGGCCATTGATCTGTGGAGATCCAAACAACGCAAACTGTGCATGTAAGAAAGGCGACTCAGTCGGAGACTCTATTACAGCAAAAAAAACTGATGCTTATCGACGAAAGTCTGACACCGGATACAAGCAGGTTCTGGTCAATGGACAGATATCGGCATGGAGAGCCGATGCCGAGTATGGGCAAGCAGATACTTGCTGATTTTCTTGGGAGTTTGGGAATGTCTGAAATGATTTCTTTGCCCGATGAGATGCTTGCAATGCTCGGAGAGAAGGGTCCCGAGGTATATAAACTGATAACAGGGAAAAGTTTCTATTCAATGAAGGAATGTCTTGAAAATTACAGGGAGGCAACATGTTGAAAGACGTCTTTTTGCCTGAAGGTATGTCACGGGTTATTCAACTTGCCATAGCTCCGGTATTTCTGTTGACCGCAATCGGAACGTTGCTTGGGGTAATGATTACCAGGCTGCATCGGATAATTGACCTGGCACGGGAGTGGGAAACAAAGCTGGTAAGCGAGTTCCAAACTTATGAAGTTGATTATCACAAGTCGCACCTCGCAATTCTGTCACGTAGAGCAAAACTAATAGGAAGAGCCATTACTTTCTGCACCGCAGCCGCACTTATAATTTGCACGCTTATCGCCGTTCTTTTTATAGATCAATTTGTGCATCTTGATATCACTGTGCTAGTCGCAGTGCTTTTTATCCTGGTCATGGTGTCACTGGTTATCGGGTTGCTCAGCTTCCTACGGGAGATCTATGTTGCGACCTCCAATCTTCGTATTGGTCCACACTGAGATGTCACTTGTGGTCAAAAATGGAAAACCAGAATATGCTGCATAAGATCAAATAACGATTGCCAAAACGTGCAGCTAAATAACTTCGGAGGGAACCAATGAAAACCAAATATTGCAGAATCCTACCCTGTGTTGCCTTTGCCGGCGTCATGTCGCTGGCTATCTCGTGTTCCAATGCCAATGCGGCAACCGGCGCGAAACCAGATCCTGCTCTGTTTAGCCAACTGGAGGCTTTTCACGGTCACGTCTGCGCCGGATCGATCTTCGGCGCCCGTATCGGGCTGGCGGCAAAAGAATCGCTGAAAAAGGCAGGGGGTACTGGTAAATTCACGTCGCGCTACTATGACCTTTCCTGCCCGGTGGACGGTGTCCAGTTCGGTGCCGAGACCACTTACGGGAATGCCGCCCAGTCAGTCGAAGATCGTGACGAACATCGGCTGGTGCTGACTGCCGAAGGGAACAAACTGAAGATTGAGGCCCGGCTTACCAGGAAGGCGGAAGAACTTGGCTTGAAAAGCCGCGACCTAGGGGAAAAGGCAAAGGCCCTCCCTTCCGGGTCGCCGGAACTGCATCAACTGGAACGGGAAATTGAAGAGATTTTTTCCTGGCTGAAAACCGCCCCCGAGCAAGAGGTGGTGGTTGTCAGCCTCCTTTCCGCGGAGGATAGAAACCGCTGATGTCCATGTGGATGGCATTCGCCCTGCTGCTGACGGTCATGCTCGTGGTAGACCTAGGTATGAACCGCAAGTATTGCCTCGATCCTGTTGAGTAATAGGCGTCGACCCGATCCTGTTTGAAGGGACGGCTCCAAAAATATTGTCTAAACGGCTACCGGGAGTTAGAAGTTTGTGACCCCATGGGAGGCAAAATGAAAATTGAAGTTATCGAAACTATTGGTAAAGTACGCAACACCTTATTCGGCAATGTATTGGAAGCCTTAAAGGCATGCGGTATGAACGGGAAAGTTGTGTTGGTTAATGATATCAAGACCATTTTGAAATATGGGGTGAAATCAGGCCCAGCACTTATTGTAAATGGGATTGTATTATTTGCTGGAAAAACTCTACCGCCGGAGAAAATCATGAAGTTTCTGCAGCAAAATCACTCGACCTTTTCGTAACAGTTGGTGGATGAAGATGGGGTGGTCTATATCTAAATATCTACCGGAGCACCTGTTCGGCAGGGATAACAGGTGAAGGGGGGCCAGAAATTAGATCACTTATGTCTTCTTGCCTGAGATGCTTAAAGTGATGATTGATGGTCCGTTCTAACGTGAATACATGATACAAATAATTACAACGCCTAACCCAACTACATGGATAAATAAATTGTTCTTGTGTAACGCAATGATAATGTATAGGTTAATGATATGAAAATATTCGGATTTTATCCCACAAGCAGGAAATATTTGCTGCCACTAGTCATGATGGCTGCAGTGATTTTTATTTTCCAAGGGATAAGTTTACCCAATTTATCAAACCCTCAGGATCCCAAGCTTTCAAGTTCACAAAAAGCCGAACCGTCAACCAGTGCTGTTGTTAAAACCCTTCTGCAGTCCCCTCAGTTAAAGGCTGCAAAAGCTGCTCAGCATTTCGATCTTTTCAACAACGAACATCAATTCAAGTACCCTGTCGTTTACATTTCTGCTTCACAGTTTGACTCTCATTCCTTTGCTTCTGCAACAATCACAGTTGGTCACTCCAGAGCTCCACCCGCGTAACACCACCACTGCCTCGCAACATCTGTAGCTTGCAATTGCCGTCTTCCCAGCTTTTTTTACACTGGGGAAGTATCTATGCTAGCAGTTTATTCGAGTCTCTGCTGCCAGGTACGTGCATGCAGTAGTGGCCCCTTATCTGCTTGATGCAAGCATGTCGCGTAAATTTAAACTACCTGATGATATCCGGGGATACCGCCTCATCATAAAACAATGGGAGCTTTCGCAGCCTGAACAGCATGCAGTTAGAAGACTGGTTGTCTGCATAACTGAATGTTTTTCTGCTGCTCGTACCCCGAATAACCATAATAGAAAGGAACAACACCCATGTCCAAGAGTATTTCATGGCGCATATGTCTCATATCGTTTTTTGCGCTGTTATCGTTTCTTTATCTCACGCCGACACTGGTTACCAAACTCCCTTCATGGTGGGGTGGTCTTCTTCCCAAGGACAAAATAAGCCTTGGTCTTGATCTCCAGGGAGGTACCCACCTTGTTATGGAGGTTGACACACAAAAGGCCGTTGAAGGCACTCTCGATCTGATTGCTACCGACCTTGAAGATTCCTTGAATACCAGAAATGTCCGCTACAAGAAGGTCGCCAGGGTTGGTGAAGACTTGATCCAGCTGACACTGTACGACAAGGGAACTGCTGAAAGCGAACAGCAGCTTATAAAGAAAAAGTATCCTGAGTATGAATTGATTCCCCCGACTGATGAAGGCGGACTTGTTATCATCCAGCTCCGTATGGACAAAAACACCATCAAAGACAGGAAAGACAAGGCGGTTGCACAATCACTTGAAACCATCCGCAATAGAATCGATCAGTTCGGCGTGTCAGAGCCGGTAATTCAGCGAGATGGGATAAATCATATTGTCGTTCAACTACCCGGCATAAAGGATCCCAAGCGGGCCATAGAATTGATTGGCAAGACTGCCCGTCTCGAATTCAAGCTGGTTGACGAGAAAATTACCGGTACATCTGCTACGCCTGGGACCATCCCTGAAGACGAAGAAATACTCGTGGAGAAACGATCTGATTCAGCTAGTACATCAGTTCAGGATATCCCGATCGTGGTGAAGAAGAAAGCCATTATCACCGGCGACCTTCTTACCAATGCGCAAGTGAAGATAGATTCACAGTTCAATCAGCCGTATGTGGCAATCGACTTCAACACAACCGGAGCCAGGCTTTTCGACCAGGTAACTGCTGCTAATGTGGGAAAGCGTTTCGCCATAGTACTCGACGGCAATGTTTACTCGGCGCCGGTGATTCGTGAACGGATATCCGGCGGCAGTGCACAGATTTCAGGAAGCTTCAGCGAGAAAGAGGCGGCGGACCTGGCTATCGTCCTGCGCGCGGGGTCGCTCCCGGCACCGGTAAAGATAGTTCAAAATGTCACTGTCGGGCCTTCCATTGGTCAGGATTCGATCGCCAAGGGACTGACAGCCGGCGGGATAGGTGTAGTGCTAGTGGTGGTGTTCATGGCAATTTACTACCGCATGGCAGGAGTGGTTGCTAATATAGGTATGGTACTGAATGTACTTTTTCTTATGGGGGCGCTTGCGGCCCTCGGGGCTACCCTTACTTTGCCCGGTATCGCAGCCATCGTCCTGTTGATCGGCATGTCGGTTGATTCGAACGTCCTTATCTTCGAACGGGTCAAGGAAGAAATCAGGCTTGGCAGAACACCCCGAATGAGTCTTGACGTAGGTTACGACAAGGCTTTCATGACTATTATGGACTCTCACATTACTACACTGATTACGGCCGCGGTCCTCTTTCAGTTCGGGACCGGCCCGGTCAAAGGATTTGCGGTTTCGTTAAGCCTTGGCATTATCATAAACCTCTTCACATCTCTGGTGGCAACCAAAGTCATTTTTGACAGTTGCTTGCGCCGATTTGATGTGAAGAAGCTCAGTATTTAAGGAGGCAATGATGCAACTCATAAAAAAGACCAATATAGACTTTGTCGGCAAGAGAAAGATTTCTTTTGTCATTGCAGCACTAATAGCGATTACCGGCGTCATTGGCATTGTCCAGATCGCGAGAAATGCCGCCAACATGGGAATTGACTTCTCAGGCGGGACTTCAGTTCAGCTCGATTTCAGCCAACCGGTTTCCATTGAAAAGGCCAGGATTGCCCTGGCACATAACAATCTCAAAGAGGCCAATCTGCAGGAGGTTAAGGAAACGAATAAATTACTCATCAAGGTGGGCAAGACCACTTTGGCGTCGGGAAGTGTCGCGGACACAATAACTGCTGTTTTCAAGAAAGAGTTGCCGGAGAATGCCTTTGTTGTGGAAAGTTCCACCGAGATCGGCCCATCCATTGGTGAAAAACTGAAAAAGGACACCCTAGTCGCAGTTGGCATTTCAATGCTCGGCATCATTATTTATATTGCCTGGCGCTTTGATCTGAAATTTGGCATTGGTGCGACCATCGCCACACTTCATGATGTTCTGGCCATGATTGCCGTGTTTTATGTAATGAACAAAGAAATAAACCTTCTCTTCATAACGGCAGTTTTGACGATTGCCGGGTATTCTCTGACCGATACGGTGGTTGTTTTCGACAGGATCAGGGAAAACCTGCGTAAGAACCTGAACGAACCACTGATAAATGTGTTCAATGGGAGTATTAACGAAGTCCTGCCCAGGACGGTAATAACTTCCTTGACCACGTTTATGGCTGCAATTTCCCTGCTGCTCTTCGGTGGTGAAGTGATTCATGACTTTGCCTTTGCGCTGGTCATCGGCATAGTTGTAGGGACGTGTTCTTCGATATTCATTGCGAGCCCGATTGCTCTTGAATTGGAAAGTAGAAAAAGTGAGCTGGCAAGCAAATAACCATCAAGGAGAGAAAGTAGTGACGATTCAGGTGAGTTTCCCGTCAAAAGAGTCAATCTCGATTGCCTGCCCGGTAGAATCCTTTGCTGCCGGGCAGGCATTTGAATTTGCGTGCTACTTAAAATACATGATGGAGAAAACACCATGAAATGTCCGATATGCAGCGATCACAGAAAGATCGAAATCAACATACATTCCGAAGGGTATGCTGACAACATGCTTGAATGCAGTAAGTGCGGGGCTATCTGGATTGAAAGTCTAGAGGCGAACTGCAATTATAGAACTCTCATTTTAGCCAACAAATCAAATTACGGAGTGAAATTATGTGTAACCGGATGATAGGTGTTTTCTTGATTCTTTGTTGCGGTGCCTTTTGGGTCAATGGTTGTGCCAACAAAGAAATGGTAAAGAAGGAAGAATCTTCAATTACAACACACATCGAGAAGAATTTAGCTGAACCGTTCATAAATGACACACTGCCACGTGAAGAAAAGCAATCAGCAGGGTCAACTTTTGGTATTGTGAAAGCATCGTCAGAAACTCAGGTGCTGGCAGTCAGTGAAATTATCTTGGAGAAAATCCATTTCGATTTCGATTCATACCTTTTGGGTTATGCTGCTCGTGATACTTTAAGCAAGAACGCTGAATATCTTTTGAAGAAAAACACGGCTGTCAAGATCCAGATTGAAGGTCACTGTGATGAACATGGTTCAGATGAGTACAACCTGGCCTTAGGTGAAAAGCGGGCACAGGCAGCATTCAACTATTTGGAGACATTGGGAGTCCCTTCTGCACGGCTTTCTGTCATTAGCTATGGCAAGGAAATGCCACTTAATAATGGACACGATGAAGCTGTGTGGGCTCAAAACAGACGCGCTGAATTCGTTATTATCAAATAGTGCCAATTTTTCTCACTGACATGAACATATTCAATGAACCCTCTTTATTGAAAACGAGAGTATACGTAGAGGGTAGTTTCTCACTTAGACGTTTTCTCTAAAGAGGGTAATTCTCATGCCTCGAAAAAGTAGTTAAACAATATGGAGGAAGTGGTGACTACCGCGACGAAAGTCCTGTTACGGGAGAGCAACAATTCCAATAAGGTTCGTTTGCATGGGAAACTGATCCTTGTGACCAGGGCTGCCGGACAGGCCGAGGAATTTGCATGTCTACTAAAAGCCAAAGGTGCACGGGTACTGGAATATCCGACCATCCGGATAGCACCGCCGGAAAGCTACGCAGACTTAGACGTCGCTTTGAAAACGTTGACAGCGTTCGATTGGGTCGTCTTTACCTCCAGAAATGCGGTCGGCAATTTTGTTGAACGTCTACAGATGCTTGATTTAGACGTCAGTACCGTGAATTTTTGTCGGATATGCGCCGTAGGGCCAAAGACCGCAGAATTGTTGCACGACAATGGTGTACGCGTTGACCTGATAGCAAGTAACTACACAGGCGAAGGAGTCGTTGCTGCTTTTGCCGGACTGGAGATGACAGATAGATGGGTGCTTTTCCCCAAGGGCGACTGCGCCCGCGATGTTGTCATAGATGGACTTCTGCGACAGGGAGCACATGTCAGAGATCTGATTACATACCGCAATCTGCCACAAGACAAGATCCCTACTCAATTAGTAATAGCCTTGGAGGAACGGCAGATTGACTGTGTTACATTCACTGCCTCCTCCACGGTCACCAATCTCGCAAGCCTTCTTGGTGAGCAGCGCTTTGCGAAACTCTTGCAAGGAGTTGTTATAGCGAGTATCGGACCGATTACTTCCAAAACGTGTAATAAGTTCGGGCTGGAGGTTCATGTCGAACCCAGTGAATACACAATTAAGGCATTGACTGAAGAAATAGCGAAGTACTTTGATCGCGTTGATTAACTTGGCGCAAATACAGATAATGTGCACCACATGCAGTCTTGGTACCGTTTTAGCGCCAATAGTATGAACACAGAGTGGAGTCATAATGCAACATGCGAATGAAAACATAGTTGTTGGGCTGGATATTGGTACATCCAAGATCTGCGCTGTGGTTGGGAGGCAGCATAACGATCATATTGAGATTCTCGGAATTGGCCAGTCCCGAACCAGTGGGTTGCGTAAAGGTTTTGTGATTAATATCGAGAGCACAGTAAAGTCAATCCGCAAAGCAATAGAGGGAGCGGAACTCATTTCTGGATGTTCCATTAAAAACGTGGTGGTGGGGATTGCCGACAGATTCATGCATGGTCAAAACTCTAACGGCATGGTGACGCTCAAGGGGCGCGAAGTTACAAAGAATGACGTGCAACGGGTCATTGATTTGACGCAAGCTGTACCGCTTCTTGCAGACCGCAGAATGCTACATGTTATCCCACAAGAATTCATCGTTGACTCATACGATGGAATTGAGAATCCTCTGGGAATAAGCGGTGAGAGGCTGGAGGCTCGGGTACACCTCGTCACAGCGGCATCTGCAAGTGTTGCGAATATCGTGAAGGCGTGCGGGCAGGCTGAATTGGTAGTGGATGAAGTTATCTTTCAGCCTCTGGCGTCTGCACAGGCAGTGCTTATGCCAGAAGAGCGGGATCTTGGGGTGGTCATGATCGACATCGGCAGCGGTACAACGGATATTGCAACATTCAGAAGAGGGACGCTCCGGCATACTTCTGTGATACCAGTTGCCGGCAACCACTTGACCAGTGATCTTGCTGTTGGGCTACGCGTTACTACAAGCGAAGCTGAGCAAGTCAAATGTATCCATGGTTGTTGTCAGGGAGACATAATGGACGGAGAACCCCCGGTTGAACTCCTTACGACAATTGGCGTTCGCAATCGCTTTGTGTCCAGGGACAGCATTCGCAACATTCTTTATTGCCGGGCTAACGAAATATTCACCATTATTAACAGGGAGCTAACTTGTTCAGGATTCAAAAGTAACCTGGCTGCCGGTGCAGTGATTACTGGTGGCTCTTCGCGCCTTCCAGGTATGGTTAAGCTGGCCGAGATGGTGCTCAACATGCCGGTACGGGTAGGCGAACCACGGCATATCAGCGGACTCGCTGATAGCGTCTGCTTGCCGCAGTTTTCCACAGGTGTCGGTCTCGTATTGAGTGGCTTCAAGGTTAAGCATACGCCGGAAATTCAAACGGAAACCTTATTTGATAAACTCAGGTTGAGGATTAACTGTCTGTGGGGATAAACGTGATCAGAAATCGATTATTGATGATTTGGTTTAGGAGGCACGGGCACGCATGAAAAAACAATACTACCATGTTGCTGTGATTGTCATTACAACTATACTGATCCTGTGTCTGCATTTATTGTCAATGCAGTGGTTTTCGAATCACATTGTTCTGAACGAACTGTTTTACATCCCACTGATTCTTGGTGTGTTGCGTTTTGGTCCGAAAGGCGCTCTGGTGACCTATCTGTTTGTTTCGGCAGCATACACTCCCATGTTTTTCGGAGGTTGGGCGAACTCAGTTCCACAATTGGTTGATAGATCGTTGCATGTGGTGTTGAGCGGGTTGGTCGCTATTTTTGCAGGCCAACTTGTTACACGGGAGAGGAAAAGACACAGGCAGGCGGAGCAGGAACGTTATTTTTCTGGTATCGGCCAAGCTGCGACCGTAATCGTGCATGACCTGAAGAACCCGCTCATCTCGATTCTGGGGTTTGCTCGTCGCATCCAGGAAGGTAAAGGCGACACTTCACTTGCGGCTCAGACAGTCACGGAATCTGCAATGACCATGCAAAGGATAGTTAACGAGGTACTCGAATTTGCCAGGCCAATACAATTGGATTCCACAGAGGGGGATGTTAGGCAAAGTATTCAGCGGGCTTGCGAATCGTGCTTTATAAAGGCAGAAACGAAAGGAGTGAGTTTTAGGGTTAACTCCCCGCCTGAGCCTCTAATCTGTAAGGTTGATAGCTTCCAATTGGAACGGGCTCTAGTCAACCTGATTGATAATTCTGTTGACGCCTCATATCAAGGTGGAAATGTCATCGTGACCATTGCAAGCGGTAAGAATATGCTTACGATTACAATCAAGGACCATGGAGCCGGAATGAATCAAGAGACATTGGATAATCTTTTTACGCTGACTTACACGACAAAAAACGAAGGGACCGGTTTTGGCGTTCCTATCTCGAAAAAAATCATTGAAGCGCACGGCGGAACTATTCGAATAAAAAGTAAAAAAAATTCCGGTACAGAAGTGATCATAGACTTGCCTTTGAAGCCAGCTAATATGCTGTGAAATATTGATTGTCTCATGAAAGGAGCAATTTGTGCGATACATCCTCCAAATTTCTTTTTCTACCTTAGTTGTGCTGTTTTTACTGTTGTCGTGGACGGTCCCAAATTTCTGTTGGTCCGCTTCATCCGAGATCAGGTTGTCAAAAGGGCAGACCGTCTATGTGCCTGCTTACTCAAATGTTTTTACTGGCCCGAGAAAGCTGCCTTTCCAGCTTGCCACGACGTTGAGCATTAGAAACACAGACATGTCGTCCTCATTTCAGGTTACTGACATCGACTATTACGACACAAGTGGCAAATTGATTCGTCGTTATCTTGAAAAACCATATATCCTTGGTCCATTGGCTTCTTCCTTCGTTCATATTGAGGAGAAAGACACCAGCGGAGGTTTCGGAGCAAACTTCATTGTCAAATGGAACTCAGACAAGGCTATCAATAGTCCCGTCATCGAGTGCGTCATGATCGGAGCCACATCCGGACAGGGGATATCTTTTGTCAGTGCAGGTCAGGAAATTAAATGAACTATCCGTTGAGCAACCAATGAAAACGCTTATTCGAGAATTGATTGATTCCCTTCTGATCGTATTGGGGATTTTTTTAGCCGGGATGGGTATTAAAGGTTTCCTGTTGTCGTCTCACTTCATAGATGGCGGAGTTACCGGTATATCCATGCTGCTGAGCAATCTGCTTGGCTATCCATTGGCGATCCTTATCCCGCTTATCAATCTCCCGTTCATCGCTTTGGGCTATCATCAGATCGGGAGCAAGTTTGCCTTGAAAAGCGTCTTCGCAATAACTGGTTTGGCTCTTTGTCTTGCCTTTGTCAACTATCCGGACGTAACCCCCGACAAGCTGCTGACAGCCGTTTTCGGTGGCTTTTTCATTGGCGCCGGAATAGGCTTGGCTATACGGGGTGGCGCGGTTCTTGACGGCACTGAAATAGCGGCTTTGCTGATCAGTAAAAGTAGTAATATTTTGAAAGTCGGCGATGTCATCCTCATCTTGAATATTTTCATCTTTTCCACTGCGGCTTTTTTTCTCGGCATCGATTCAGCGCTCTATTCTGTATTGACATACTTTGCAGCATCTAAAACAGTCGATTTTCTCCTTCACGGTATAGAGGAGTACAACGCCATAATCATAATGTCAGAAAAAAGTGATGAAATCAGGGTGGCAATCATCCGCATCCTGAGTCGGGGCGTGACGATTTACAATGGACGCGGTGGCAAGTCCGGCAAGCCTATAGATATTATCTATTGTGTCGTTACCAGGTTGGAAATCGGAAGGGTAAAAAATGTTACCAATGAAATTGATGAAACAGCATTTGTAGTAATTCACCCTTTAGCTGATGCCGTCGGCGGTATTATCAGGAAATCCGTCTTGCATTGAAAGGTAGCCGAACCACCGGTGTAAGGCAGATAAGGCGCTGAGTTCTCGGCCATAGAAGGACAGTTCTTCGTAAATCAGCTGAAGCGTCTCGGGTTGAAGAGTCCGCAGTGCTGATATATTTCAACAGGAAGTAAGCGAAATCCCGTTTAGTGTGCTGTTGATTTTGAAAATACATACAGAACGAGTACTCCCAAGAAAATCAGTAAGATTCCGGCCACAGCAGGCAAGTCTAGTTTCTGTCCCATAAAAATCCAAGCGACCAAAACTATCAAGGCTGTCCCGACGCCTGACCAGATTGCATAAGCAATACCTACAGGGATAGCTTTTAGGGTGAGCGACAAAAAGTAAAAAGCAGAGGCATAACCCAAAACAACAATGGTCGAAGGCCATAGCCTCGTAAAACCTTCGGCGGATTTTAGAGCTGAAGTTCCCGCAACTTCACTAACTATCGCTACTATAAGGAATACCCATTTCTGCATTGATTCAATCCTTGGTAATTTGTATTTAACTTATAAAAAGCCAGCATTGTCCGGTTTGGTTTATGCGTTAAGTCAAAAACACCCCTCAGAACTCAACGATGTGCTTTCAAAGACCTTAGCTGTCCGGAAATCAGCTGCAACGATCTTACCAATGGTTTTATTTCCTGCAATTGAATATCATATAAAATTAACCTTGAAATGCTGACGTTAATTTTTGTAACTATTCATACTTACATGCCTTGAGAATCAGACGGATTGATTTTTAAAGCATTGTTGGTAAAAGTTACATTCCATCACGCTGGATCCATTTATTCATTTGCAGAGGAGATTTATATGCCAAAAATTGATTCAGAAGTCGCTGAGGGTTGTTTTCAATAATGAGCATTGAATGGTGTTCTTTTTTTATAAACTGCTCGTGTACGGCGTGATTCAGAAAAGATGATAACCCATCATAATATCCAAGAATGTTTAACAAGCCGCACGGTTTTGTATGAAAACCTAGTTGTGCCCACGTGAGAACTTCAATTATCTCCTCTAACGTTCCAAGACCTCCAGGAAGTGCTATGAAGCCGTCAGACAGCTCAGCCATAAGTGCTTTCCGTTCATGCATCGAGCCAACAATTTTCAGTTCGGTCAATCCATTATGGGCAATTTCCTTGTCAACCAGACTCTGTGGAATGACCCCGACGACCTCGCCGCCTTCATGCAGGACAGTGTCAGCGATTGCCCCCATGACGCCGATACTCGCACCTCCATAAACCAGACCGATGTTACGTACAGTCATTTCACGAACGAATGAACAGGCTTCTTCGACATACCTTGAGTCTCTTCCGGGATTGGAACCGCAATACACACAGATCATTTTCATATCAGCTTGATCCTCCAACGTATAAGGATTGTTCGCTCTTGCGTTCAGCTGCAACTACAGATGGAAATCTCCGGCAGCTTCCGGCTGGTAAAGGATGCGTTTCACCTTCAGTTTTTTAATGCCACTAGGTACTTGCCACGTGATTCGATCCCCGGTGCGGTACCCGATCATGGCAGTACCAATCGGGGCAAGCACTGAAATCTTGCCGCTTTCTAAATTGGCATCACCCGGAAATACAAGCGTATAGACCAGGTCTTCTCCAGAATCCATATCCGTGAGGCAAACTCGTGAGTTCATGGTTATAACATCGGGCGGGATGCCAGATGGAGCTACCACTTCTGCTCTAAGCAGTTCCTGTCCCAGTTCTTCCAGATATTTGCCATCACGAGATGGTTTGCTGCTCGCATTTTCAATCAAATCCTCCAATCGCTGCAAATCGAAATCCGTGATAAATATCTGCCTGCTGTTGGTACGTTCTTTCATGATGCAACCCCCCAATGTTTTTTGTCGCAGAGTTGTTATCTGCAGTTGCTGCTTGAGAACTATCTCCATAGATTTAAAAACAGAATAACCGGCACAATGGCACGCGCACCCTCTGCTACCGAGGCACGGGGATTGGTGGCAATTGTAGTACTGATGCCAGTCCGCTGTTCAAAATAATCTCGCACTCCGGGAATCAACGCCCCACCGCCGGTAAGACAGATGCCGTTCTCAATGATCTCGCAACCCACGTCATGAGGTAGATCCCGCATAAATGAATCAATTGTAGCGGCAATTTTTTCTATTACCGGCAGTAATGCCATCTTTGTAAATACACTGCCTACATGTTCAGGCGAACGCAACAGTCCGTTGGTACGCATCAGCATATCTGAATGCGAATCGTCAATAGTAGATCCATAACTAATTGCTGTAGATACGATCGCGCGGCGCATCTGATCACACCCGATTCTGATTGCGCAAGTGGTCCGAATTTTACTTGAGCGTATGATTGCACAATCAGTAACTCCTTCCCCAATATCAATTACCATCTGAGCGTACGGAGACGAAACATCGAGACCTGCACCAATGGCAGCGGCAAGTGGTTCAGGTATGATCATCACCGAAGCTGCACCGGCGTTTATGATGGAGTCGATTAGTAATTGTCGCTCTTCCTGGCGAGCATCGCTGGGGGCACAGGCTAAAACGCACGGTTTGAAAATGCCGAATCGACGTACTCGATCCATAAGTGGCTCCAGGATGTTTGATACAGTCTCACCATCCACCACCACTCCGTTGCAGAGTGCCCGTTTAAGCCCAATTAAAGAGGGGTATTCCGTTAAAGGAGACAGTCCTGTGGCAATTCGTATTGTCGCAGTACCAACATCCAACGCAATGTGCTGACGCCAGTGCGCGCTGTGGAACAGGGGTATCATGGCAATCCTTTTATATTGTTCTGAACGAAGCGGAGATCTGTTTTTATGTTGCATGCGCAAGTACGCACTGCTGTCATCACTTGCTCAGCAAGTGAAATTTACAGCTTAAAAAAAAACCCCCACTAGCTTGTGCCGGTGGGGGGTTAGGTTTACCTGGTTTAAAAACTAAGTATCTCCCTCCAGCACAAGCAAAATCTGTGCATAATGACGAACCGGTACGATTTCAATCAAGCAAATGGTTGGTTTAGTTTTGAAGAGAATGTTCGACAACATAAGAGGTGACTTCCTAATTTGATAAACAATTTTTAAAAATATAGCATAGATAACAATAGGAGTCAATTGACGCTGTAGTCGAAGTAGGTTAGGCAAGATATTCACGGATCGATATTAATTCATTTAGTTGTCATGGCAAATATATTGAATTTATTGCCGTCGTATTTGCGCTTGCACAGAGTTTTCTTAGTGGTAAACTAAGGTGAGCGCACACTTGCAAGAGGGGCTTAAATGACTAAAAGAAGGCGGGAATCAACTGAGGTAAGACAACAGCAGATAACCGAGGCTGCCTTGCATGTCATAGGGCAGAAGGGGGTAAACGGTGCTACTACGGTTGAGATTGCCTCTGCGACAGGCATTTCCGAAGGGAACCTTTACCGGCATTTCCGAAACAAGGAAGAAATAATCAAATCGGTAATCGACAAGATCGGGAACGACTTGGTAGCGATACTGAATGCCGTGGCAGAAGTTAGTGATCCACTACAAAAACTGGAAATCACATTTAAACGCCACCTTATGTACATAGAAGGGAATGTCGGTATACCAAGAACAATTTTCTCAGAAGAAACGATTGTGTCGAATGAAAATCTTCGAGCAAGGGTGAAAAATACTATTTTAATGTATTTCCAAGGGATCAAGCAAATAGTTGAACAAGGACAGAAGATTGGCGCGCTTGATGCTGAAATGGACTCGCAGGCAATCACCAGCATGTTCATTGGCACTATCCACTTTGCTGTCACGCGGTGGTTGATGAATAATTTTTCCCCTAAACTGACCGATGATGCGGAGGGGCTTTGGAAAAACTATGCACGAGCAGTAATTCATAAAGATTAAAATTATCAACACACCATTACAGGAGGAAATCAAAATGGAACTGATTAACAAAGTTGTCGGACTCACGGTTGTTTTTGTTGCCTGCTTAAGTCTGCTTGTCCCACGGTTTGCCGTGGCTCATTGCGACACTATGGATGGCCCGGTTGTCCAAGATGCCCGTAAGGCCCTGGAGACCAAAGATGTCACACCGGTTCTCAAATGGGTACAGAGCAAAGATGAAAAAAGCCTTAAAGATGCATTCAAGAAAGCACTCGCCGCACAAGGTAAGAAACAGCAGCCAGCCGCGGAGAAGAAGTTTTTCGAATTACTGGTAAAAATCCATCGTGCTGGCGAAGGCGCACCCTTCACAGGGCTGAAGCCCGCAGGCGGAGTGGAGCCGGTTATCGCCGAGGCGGACAAAGCTTTGGCCGGAGGCTCTCCCGACAGTTTGGTAAAGATGGTGACCGATTCGGTCAGCCAAGGTATTCGCCAGAGATACGAGAAGGTGGCTGAAGCGCTCAAGCACAAGGATGAGAGCGTACAGAAAGGTCGAGAATACGTGGCGGCATACGTCGAGTATACCCATTACGTGGAGCGCTTGCAGATGGATGCGGAGGGACATGCGGCGCATCATGGGGAGGCTGCCCACAAAAAGCATGAGGTTCAAAAACACGAGCATGGCCATTGATCATGCACCAAGCAGTTGGGTTGAGATAATTATTTTAAAAGAAAAACTGACACAAGCACAAGGAGACGACAATGGCAAAAAAAGCATGGGTTGATCAGTCTGAATGTATCAGCTGCGGACTATGTGTTGACAACCTTCCCGATGTCTTCCGTTTTGATGATAGCGGCAAGGCGGAATGTTTCGATTCCTCTGCTGCAACCGAGGATGAAATCCAGGCCAATGCCATCGATATATGCCCTGTATCGTGTATCCATTGGGAAGAGTGAAGTGTAAATCGTAGCCAAAGGAGAAAATATGAAGAGTTGGCAATGTACCATCTGCCAGTATGTGTATGATCCGGCTGTCGGAGACATGGAGCATGGGATTGCACCCGGAACCGCTTTCGAAGATCTTCCGGCTGAGTGGGTCTGCCCTGAGTGTGGTGCCGGAAAAGATTCCTTTGAGGAGCTATAAAGGGAGTTTTTGATTCGACGTATTATCCAATGATGGCCCTGATCAACTGTCAGGGCCTGATATAAAAGGTAACTGTTTATAAAGGAGGTATTTGCCATGTTTGTTGTCATTATCAATTTCCCACCCATTAAAGAGGGAAAGGATGCCGCTTTCAGGGAGTGGTTTGCAGATACAAACAAGGAGTTTGGGAATTTCAAAGGATTTATTGGGCGGCGCCTTTTAAAGCCCATGGAGAGTGGCAACTATGCGGCCATTGTGGAGCACGAGAGCCGGGAAAGCTTCATGGTCATGCATGAGAGCCCGGCCCACATCGAAGCTGGCAAGCGCGTCGGACTATTGTTCGACGGCAGCGCATCTCCCAAGTTTTACGAAGTAATTATTGGGTAAGGGGTGTGAATAATAAAACAGATGGTAACTGAAATATCTTATCTTCTAAATAAAATGAATCACCTGTTTAAGTAGTACAAGAAGGGACGGAAATGACTGATAAAATACTGCCGATTGAAACTCTCTCCCCTTGGTGGAGAAATGCCCTAATCCTTGTCATGATCATGGGCTTCACGATTTTGATCTGGTTGGCAGTTAGAAGTTATCAGGACGCCCCGCCAATCCCGGGTAAAGTTGTTGGACCTGCTGGTGAGACGGTCTTCACCCGAAATGACATTCTTGCCGGCCAACAGGTGTTTCTCAAGTACGGCCTGATGGAAAACGGGACTGTCTGGGGGCATGGTGCATACCTCGGGCCAGATTTTTCAGCCGAGTATCTCCATGCGCTTTCCGTCGATATTGGATCGATGCTTGCCCAACAACGATTCAAGCGTAACTTGCAGGATCTCTCCAACAACGAACGTGATCTGATTAATGCGGAAACCGCACAATGGCTTAAACAGAACCGTTATGATTCACAAACAGAAACATTACCCATCACCCAGATTGAGTCTGCTTCGTACCGACAGCAAATAACGAAATGGGCAGAGTATTTTTCCGTGCCAGCTGGGAATGCCGGTCTTCCGGCAAAGTACATCAAAGCCCCGGTTGAACTTGAGCAGCTCACGGCTTTTTTTGCTTGGACAGCCTGGGCATCAGTCGTCAACCGTCCCGGCCAGACATATTCCTACACTAATAACTTCCCCTACGACCCGGTGGTCGGCAACACACCGACCAGCGACGCGGTCTTGTGGAGCGCCTTCTCTCTGATCTCGCTCCTGGCCGGGACCGCCGCCGTCCTGTTTGCCTGTGGTAAGTTCGATTTTCTGGGGTGGAAGGAAAAGGGGGAGCATGTTCATCCGCAGATGCTGCCCGGTGTTACTACGAAAAGCCAGCGGGCAACCATCAAGTATTTTCTAGTTGCAGTACTCCTCTTTTTAATTCAGGCGTTGGTTGGCGGTGCCACGGTACATTACCGGGCAGACCCGGCCGGTTTTTTGGGTATTGATCTCTCGACGCTACTTCCGAGCAATATTGTCCGGACCTGGCACTTACAGTTGTCGATTTTCTGGATCGCGACCGCCTATGTCGCCGGCGGCTTGTTCCTCGCACCATCTCTGGGCGGGAAGGATCCCAAAGGGCAGGTAGGCGGTATTAATCTGTTATTTTGCGCTTTAGTTTTGGTCGTTACCGGAAGTCTTGTGGGGGAGTTGCTCGGCATTAACCAGCTCCTTGGCAAATTCTGGTTCTGGTTCGGGCACCAGGGGTGGGAGTACCTGGACCTTGGACGCGCCTGGCAGATAATGTTGGCTGCAGGTCTGGCAGGATGGGTCGTTCTGTTGTTCAGGGCGATAGCGCCTGCAAGGTGTGATAGCGAACAGAGCGAAATTTCATCTTTGTTTCTGTACGCGGCTATCGCTATTCCACTCTTCTATCTTCCCGCCATGTTCTTTGGAAGCACCAGCCATTTCTCAGTTGTCGATACCTGGCGGTTCTGGATCATCCATCTTTGGGTAGAGGGTTTCTTTGAAGTCTTCGTAACAGTCATGGTGGCCCTCATCTTCTACAAGCTCGGCATTGTTTCCCATAAGACGGCGGCCCGGGTCGTTTACCTGGATGCAATACTCTACCTGGGGAGCGGCATTGTCGGTACTGGTCACCACTGGTACTGGACTGGGCAAGCGAACATCACCATGGCACTTGCAGCGGTCTTCTCCGCCATGGAAGTGGTGCCGCTTACTCTTTTAACTTTGGATGCTTGGGACTTCGTCAAACTGACCAAAGGGAATTGCGATATCTGCAACAAGTCCATCGCAATACCACACAAATGGACCTTTTACTTTCTGATTGCCGTCGGTTTCTGGAATTTTGTTGGCGCCGGCGTCTTCGGCTTTCTCATCAATCTCCCTATTATCAGTTACTTCGAGGTTGGCACCATGCTCACGCCAAACCATGGGCACGCGGCAATGATGGGGGTATTCGGCATGCTCGCCGTTGCTCTGATAGTTTTTGCCTTGCGGCAGGTGTTGACTGATGAACAATGGGTACGTCCGGAAAAATTCATCAAAGTTTCCTTCTGGGGTCTAAACATCGGCCTGGCTCTGATGGTAGTGACCAATTTATTTCCCGGCGGGGTGCTCCAGTTTATTGACGTCCTCAAAAATGGTTACTGGCATGCCCGAGGGGCGGGGTTTCTGCAAGGTAAAATCCCTCGCATGATTGAATGGCTGCGTATGCCAGGTGACCTTGTCTTTGTCGGTCTGGGTGTATTTCCATTGCTTGTTGCGTCGGTCCTGACCTGGCGAACCATGAAGAGAATATCACCAATGTGACATAGCGGTTGAATTAAAGAAAAAGGAGAACAACCATGGCAAAAGAACCATTTGTTGAACAAGACATGTGTATTGGTTGCGGAATTTGTATCAACAACCTCCCCGACGTATTCCATTTGAACGATCATGGCAAAGCAGAATGTTTTGATCCAAATGGTGCTACGGAAGAGGAAATTCAACTTCAGGCCATTGCAGCCTGCCCAGTAACTTGCATCTTCTGGAAGGAAACTTGCGTCTGCTAGATAGCTACATAAATACCATTTCGAATATTCAAAGGGGGAGACATGAAAGGAAACGAGAAGATAAATACTCACTCGAATTTATGTCTGTCAGAGGAACACTTTAGAACGAATGATGTGTTGTCGGAGCAAATTGCGATAATCCAAGAGTTCGCACCTCAATTGAATCCGATTGATTTGCAGCAACTTGGAGCAAACCTTACCGAAATAGAAAAGGCATTGGACAAACTCAGGGAATTTATGTTGTATCTCCCCAAGTAGACAATGTGAGCGGTGGTGGTGGAAGGTGGCGCTTGAACATTTCGATCCGAACTGAGCCGGCTCCCGGCAAATCCGGGTTATAATTAAAACAGGAGGTGTAGCGTGAGAGAAAGTGAAATTTTGAAGATGATTGAAGAGCGGCGTAACGAGAACCATCACTTTGTAAAGTGGTGGAGAAAAGAAGATGATTTCCTTGATTACGAACTGATTGAACGATTCATCGAAAATGCCGGCAGTAACAAAGAATTGGAAGGCTTTGAATTGCTGACCATGGATGACATGTGGAATGAGTTGAAAAGGATTGCTGGAGTACGCGTAAAATTAATGCACGAGACTGCCGGCGATAAAGTCGAATGGGTGTACAAGGGAAAAACTGGTACAAAAACTCAAGTTTGCACCTATACACCGGAGACGCTCATGTCGATCTTCGATGTAGAAACAAAAAATAACCCAGTCGACTAAAAACCTTAATGTATCAATAGGAGTCAAGCCCGGATCTGCCCAGTGCTAGCATTATTGATATATGCGGGGCAAATTGAGTTTGATCGTTAATATTGACCATCAAACTACTATCGCCCAGGTTGAGTGATGTCGCAACTTCGCCAAGATGCTTGGAATCAGGGTGCAGGCCATGAACATCGTGAGGCGCCGTTATGGTTAAAACAATAAGGATATTGATCCACGTTGATCCTGAAACCATTTGGAGTGTGCTTTTGGACAGTATTGAAGACCCTCGGCGTTACTTGCCGGATGTGGACGCATCCGGTGTTGTGGAGCGACTGGAAGGTGGGACTGCCAAGGAACTCAAGATCGGCTGGGAGTGCCCTGTGCCTGGAGGCTTTGATTATTTTGTGTTCGACCAGGGAACCCTCAGGGAAATCAAGGCCCGGAGAAATGGAAACGATTATGAACCCGGATTGTTGAGATCCTTTGTGTTTGATAGCGAAATCATCAGGAATATCGCGGTGCGGGGCTTACCATACAAAGAAAGGATTATGATAAGTAAAAAGTATAAGGATATTCGCCGCGAACTGGTCGATCACCCTGTCTTCTCCGGGCGGATCATCATTAAGGTTGCTCCCTATTCTGCTCAGAATCCCATGTCACCGGTCGATCTGCAATATTTTGTGGTGTTAGTGTCAAAATCAGCAGATGCAAAAGGAATAGTTGACCATGAAAAAGAAATGGTATCGGCTATCGAAACTGAACTACAGCGAATTAAAGAGCGTGCCGAGGAATTGGAACAGAGAGTTTGAAAATGGATGTGGAGGCGGTGATGGGAAATACACTGAACAGTTTTGATTCCCTCATGACCCTAGAGGTCAGCGGTAAAAAATATCGGTACCATTCCCTGCAGGCGTTTGCCAAATCCGCCCGCATAGATCTATCGCGAGTACCTTTTTCCTTGAAAATAATCCTGGAAAACCTTCTGCGACGGGAAGACAGCGTGACCGTCAGGAAAGAGGACATCGAGGCGCTTGCACAGTTGGACCCCACGGCTCTCCCGAACAGGGAAATCCAGTTTATGCCGGCGCGCGTACTCCTCCAGGACTTCACCGGTGTGCCGGCCGTTGCCGATCTCGCCGCCATGCGCGCGGCGCTGCACCGGCTCGGCGGGAAGCCTTCACGCATCAACCCGCTGCAACCGGTTGACCTGATAATTGATCATTCGGTGCAAGTAGACCGTTACGGTACCGTTGCCGCGCTGAAGGCGAATTCCGCCATCGAATTTGAACGGAACCATGAGCGCTACCAGTTTCTCCGCTGGGGGCAGGGGGCGTTCGGTAACTTCCGAGTCGTCCCACCTGAAACCGGCATCTGTCACCAGGTGAACCTGGAGTACCTCGCCCACGTCGCTATGACGTCGGAACTCAATGGTGTGGAGTGGGTTTACCCGGACACGCTGATTGGTACTGATTCTCACACCACCATGATCAACGGGCTGGGGGTGGTGGGGTGGGGCGTTGGAGGAATCGAAGCGGAGGCGGCCATGCTCGGCCAACCCTGCTCGATGCTTATCCCCCAGGTGGTCGGCTTTCGACTCAATGGTAGGCTCAATCCGGGAGCGATGGCCACCGACCTCGTTCTGACCATCACGCAGTTGCTCCGCAGGAAAGGCGTAGTAGGGAAATTCGTGGAGTTCTTCGGTTCCGGCCTTGCCTCGCTTTCCGTGGCCGACCGCGCAACAATCGGCAATATGGCGCCGGAGTACGGCGCCACTATCGGCATCTTCCCGGTTGACGAGCAGACCAGTGCCTATCTGCGCCTTACCGGGCGGGGTGCATTCGTGCCACTTGTTGAAGCCTATTTCAAGGCACAGGGGTTGTGGCACACACCCAGTCAGCCTGAGTCGGAATACAGCGATACGCTGGAACTGGATCTCGGAGCCGTCGAGCCGTGTCTGGCCGGTCCCTCTCGACCTCAGGACCGGCTGCTGCTCAAGGATGTGCGTAGTTCTTTTCGTACATCACTGATTACCCTCATGCAACATGAAGCGGTAAAGCTGGAGAAGGAGACCAAGGAACGATGGCTTGGCGAGGGAGGTTCGCCGATGACCGTCGCCCCGGAGTTGGCGGTGGTTCATCCCGACCGGGAACTCGGAGCTCTGGGTCAGTGTGTGCCGCTGCGTCAACCGGACGGTACCGCGTACAGCCTCTGCCACGGTTCAATTGTCATTGCCGCCATCACCAGTTGTACCAATACCTCCAACCCTTCAGTGATGATAGCTGCCGGAGTTCTGGCGAAAAATGCGGTACGGCGCGGCCTGCAGGTCAAGCCGTGGGTGAAGACGAGTCTCGCCCCTGGCTCGAAAGTGGTAGCCGATTATCTTGTGGCCTCAGGGCTGATGCCCTATCTCGAAGGGTTGCATTTTCACCTGGTCGGCTACGGCTGCACGACCTGCATCGGCAACAGCGGGCCTCTGGCCGGGCATATCGCCAAAGCGATCGTGGACGGCTCCCTTTCGGTTGCGGCGGTACTCTCCGGCAACCGGAACTTCGAAGGGCGGATCAACAGCTACGTCCGGGCGAACTATCTCGCCTCTCCCCCGCTTGTCGTCGCCTATGCCTTGGCGGGAAACATCAACATAGATCTCACCCGCGATCCCCTCGGGATCGACCCGAATGGCCAGCTCGTCTACCTCAAGGATATCTGGCCTGCGGAAGAAGAAGTGGCGGAGCTTGTCCACAGCCATGTCTTAGCGGGACAATTCAGCAACATCTATGGGGACGTTTTTAATGGCGGTGAACTGTGGAACGGGCTTGAAACACCAACCGGCGAGCTTTACCAGTGGCAGGAGCAATCGACCTACATCAAGGAACCGCCGTTTTTTGCAGATTTCACGGCTGTTCCGGCACCAGTCGCCGACATCAAGGGCGCCCGGGTCCTTGTGCTCCTCGGGGATTCCGTCACGACCGACCACATATCTCCGGCAGGCACGATCGGCAAGGAGTCACCAGCAGGTCGCTACCTCATCTCCCTCGGCGTGAAGCCGGAGGAATTTAACTCTTACGGCTCCCGCCGCGGCAATCACGAAGTGATGGTCAGGGGGACCTTCGCCAACATCCGCATCAGGAACCGGCTGGTGCCGGGGGTGGAGGGGGGACTCACCGCCTGGATGTCAGCAGATGGCAAAGGGAGCGAGCAGATGTCCATCTACGATGCAGCCATGCGCTATCGCGAAGACGCTGTCCCGCTCATCGTCATTGCCGGCAAGGAATACGGGACCGGCTCGTCGCGTGACTGGGCCGCCAAGGGAACGCTACTTCTGGGAGCCCGCGTGGTGATCGCCGAAAGTTTCGAGCGTATCCACCGTTCCAACCTTGTGGGGATGGGGATACTTCCTCTCCAGTTTATGTCAGGCGAAACATATAGCTCTATTGGCCTTCACGGAGATGAGCTGTTTGACATCGAAGGGCTTACCTCCCTGCAACCGGGGCAGAGACTCACAGTTAAAACCAGGTCTGCCGATGGTTCAACCGGTCAGTTTTCTGTGAACGTTCGAATCGACACCCCCAATGAACTCGATTACTTCCTGCATGGTGGGATTCTGTCGTATGTGTTGCGACAGACACTTAAATGATTATTGAAACTGCCACTGGAAACGCTTAAATCAGCCGGCTCTGCCTACAGGCTGGCTGGAGATGTAGGGGATGATTAGAAGATCTCTGGCCAGATCAAAATCGAAGGAGGTAATTATATGGTCAACGGATTAGGAATTACCGCTAACGATCTTAAATCACGCATGAATCGCGGGGATCAGCTCTTTTTTGTCGACGTTCGCCATCACCATGACTGGGACTGGGCAGTCTTGAAAGTTCGAGGTGCATTGAGGGTAAACGACGACGAAGCCGTGAAACATTTGGAGCAAATTCCCCGTAACCAGACAATAATTGTCTATTCGACCTGCCCTGGCGACGAGCGGAGCAGTCACACGGCCACGTTGCTCCAGCAACTTGGCTGGAATGATGCCCACTTTCTGGTTGGCGGCTTCGATGCATATTGCGAGGAAGGTTTGCCGGTAGAGGAGCTTGGCAGAGGAAGCACCACGAGAAAGATCATGTTGCTGTGAGCGCTCAGGCGTGTGTTTTTGAAGTGAAAGAGGAGAGAATAGATATGCAATTTGCCGCAAAATTCGCCGAAGTTCCTCTTTGGAGCAAGAAACTCATCACCATCAACGGGGAAGAAGTGGTGTTGATAAATGACAAGGGTACTATTTTCGCCTGTGAAAACTATTGTCCTCACCAGGGGAGTACGATGTTGACAGGTATAGTCAAAGAAGGTGTCATCTCCTGCCCTCGGCACGGCTGGCACTACGATTTAACCAGCGGTGTCTCCACAGACCACCCTGGCTATACCCTGAATACCTATCAGGTTGAAGTGGTTGGCGACGACATAATGATAGATATTGTGTAGTCATCTCTGCACAATTACGATCATAGGCAAAGTTTCAATCCTAAGTCCAACGTGCACTATAATAATTGATTATAACTAGTTGATGTTGTTGAATGTCAAGACACAGATGGAGTGAGACCCATGAAAATTATTAGTATTCTTTACCAGCCTGAAGCCGCCTGAGATTATCATTTGTAGACCTTCGTCATCATTATCCTCATGAATATGGGGGCTGACATCAACTGTCATTGTCGAACTGTTGTTTGTGAATACAGTGAGGTGGAAACATCGTGAGATTTTTTTTCAATCAACTACCTAAAGCGTTTGTAATTATCTTGGGAATTATCCTGCTTGTTGTAGTTGGAATTATCGATTATTTGACTGGTCCCAATTTTTCACTTTCAGTTCTCTACCTGATTCCTGTTTTATTTGTCGCATGGTATGCGGAGAGATTCATTGGCATTGCCATTTCCTTTGTAGCTGCATTGGTATGGCTTGTCGCGGGCTTGTCAGCTAAAAAATATTATGAACATCCAGTCGAGCTGTATTGGAATGACATGATGGAATTGATGTTTTTTCTTATTGTATCTCTTCTCATATCGGCCCTGAGATGTTCACTGCAACGTGAAAAAGAAATGGCAAACACAGACTATTTGACGAAGGTGCCAAACAGGAGATGTTTTTATGAATTTGCTGAAATGGAGTTGAATAGAAGTATCCGTTATCAACATCCTCTCAGTGTTATTTATCTCGATATTGACAATTTCAAGAGAGTTAATGATTCGATGGGGCACAGTGCAGGCAACAACTTGTTACGTCTGGTCGCAGACACATTTATTGACAATATTCGGTCAACAGACATGGTGGCAAGGCTTGGCGGTGATGAGTTCGCCTTGCTTCTAACGGAAAGTGGTCCGGAATCGGCAAAAAATGTGATCCATAAAGCGTTGAAAAGCCTTAAAGAAGTTATGAAAGACGACTGGCCCGTTACCTTCAGCATCGGCATGGTAACATTCCTTAATCCACCGGCAAGTGTTGATGCAATGCTTAAACACGCCGACAATCTCATGTATGCGGTAAAAGCCGCCGGCAAGGGGGCAATCAGGCACGAGGTCGTTGGCAATTAAAGTCTGACGGCTGTATGTTCGTTGTAACTTTATCACTATGCAAAAAATAATTTATGCACACGAAGGCATTATTCGGGTAAAGAGCAAAAAGGGAATGGGTGCAGAAGTCATATTTGACCTGTCTATATTAAAAATTCCACCGCAGTAAAATGCGTGTAGCGTTTTATGCTGCTACATTTTAAGGAGATAACAATGCAAAAATTAACAACAGGGAACAATACCATCGGTGAGATTGTAGCTGCCGATTTCAGAACTGCCAAGATCTTCGAAAACCACGGAATTGATTTCTGCTGTGGCGGAAAAATTGCTCTCGAAACAATCTGCGCCGAAAAAGGCCTCGATCTTGTCTCGCTGTCAAGGGAGCTAGAGGCAGTGCAGAGTGAAACCACTGACCGGAGCCAGAATTATTCATCATGGTCATTGCCGTTTCTCGCCGACTATATTGTTAACACCCACCATGCCTATCTCAAGGAGAATGACGGGCAGATCGCCGCTTATGCCAGGAAAATAGCCGGTGTTCACGGGGTTCACCATCCCGAAGTGATCCGGATCGCCGACATCTTCGAAAAGATCGCAACCGACATGGTCGGGCATCTGCAGGAGGAAGAGGAGGTGTTCTTCCCGGCTCTCAAGCGAGTCGATACGGCCAGAATTGCCGGCAATACGCCAGATGACGGGGATCGGGAAACTATCCGAGCATCCCTCCTCAGGCTCCATCGCGAACATGAAGAGATTGGTGATGCAATCCACGAGATCCGACACCTTTCAAAAGACTATGCAATCCCGAGCGATGTCTGCAACACCTTCATGCTCACCTACCAGAAGCTCAAAGAGTTCGAGGATGATCTGCACAAACATGTACACCTGGAAAACAACATCCTTTTTCCAAAGACGTTACAACTCTAGTTCAAGTCTTATTCCAGCCATGCTGCATATGCCCGGCTAATTGAAATTTTACAGAGAAGGTTTCCAAAAGGTAAAATTATGAAGAGAATCCTGAAATATGACTGGGATGCTATTGCCGGAATAATTGCGGCAGTTGCGGCAATTATCATGCACATGTTGCATGTGGTTGAAGCGGAAGTCCTGTTAATGATCTCCGTTGTTCTCATCGCCCTGTTATTCCTGCGCGATTTACGCCGTGAGCGACAATCCGAACATATCGAAGCATCTCTTCACCAGACCGAAGTAACTGTCAAGGATATTCTATCTCAGCTGAGCCCACCGGATGCAGTGTTGGTCGGGCCACTGAGCATTCGCCAGACGATGGAAGATTTTTCCCGCCGAGCGCGCAATGAGATGTTGTGGTTTCACGTCTGCCCCGTCATGTTCAAGCGCCAGGAGTTATTTGATGCACTTCTCAAAACCGCTATCGAAAACCCCGCAGTAAAGTCGATCCAGTTTATCCTCGATACTAGTGATCGAGAGATGTGGGAAAGCGAAGTTGTGCCAAAAATCAAGCGTTGTGCAAGCAAGAGTAAAGTTCGAAATACTATTTGGACCTCCATCTCAGGAGGAGTTTCAGCAATCATCTCCGATCTTGACAAAGAGGGCAAAACTGAATGTTTGCTGAGTTTTTGGGGAGAACCGTTTATGGCAAGGACAGCCAGCCACAACGTGCCCCGTTATGTTTTTCAAGTGCAGAGTCATTCTGAACTGGTAGGACGAATGGTTGAGGTTGTGCGTACGGCTTGTCTGCATAAATGCTGAATCTAATCGCCCTCTGCAATCAGGTTTCAGTCGGCAAGACGATAGTAGGAAGGAACCTCATGTCTAAAATAGTTTTACAGCACCTTATCGGATTAATTCTTTTTACGTCATTCGCGATGTTGGTACCCCAGCAGGTTGGTGCTACCGAGGAGTATGCCAAGCAGACCGGCCAGGCATGTGCTGCTTGTCACCTTGATCCGGGCGGTGGCGGCGAACTTACAACAACAGGCAAGGCATTTGCCGAATCGCTCCGAGCCCAGACAGTAAATCCTGAAAGAAGCGCGTTCGTAAAAGGGTTCCGACTGGTAATCGGCTATTTTCACTTTCTGACCGCCATTTTTTGGTTCGGTACGATCCTCTACGTGCACTTAATTCTTAAGCCGGCTTATGCGGCAAGCGGTCTCCCACGCGGTGAACTGAGAGTCGGGATCGTCTCGATGATTGTCATGGGTGTAACCGGCTCTATCTTGACCTACTATCGGGTGTCTTCATTGTACACACTCTTCCACACTCGTTTCGGCATTCTCCTGTTCATAAAGGTCTGCCTCTATCTGGTGATGGTGATCTCTGCCCTGTTCGTAATTACCGTCATCGGGCCGCTCCTCAAGGCAAAAAGGAAGGAACTGTCGTCTGCGGATACGGCAGGTGGACTGACACTTGAAGATTTGACAGCATACGATGGGAAGGATGGTCGGCCCGCTTATTTTGCTTTCGAGGGAAAGGTTTACGATGCGACCCAAAGTAAACTCTGGAAGCAAGGGGTTCACATGGGACGGCACAATGCCGGTAACGATTTGACGGAGGCACTGTCGCTTGCACCGCACGGTCGGGAGAAGTTGACTACCATGGCAACTGCGGGAGAAGTCATCGCTGCCGGTCCCCGAAAAGCTCCACTGCACGAACGGGTGTTTTTCTTCATGGCGCACATGAACCTTACGATTGTCTTTATCATCATCCTGATACTTTCTCTCTGGCGGTGGGGATAGACTGTGAAAAACAATCTCTGGCGGCCGAAACTATTAAATGTGGTATTTGGGTCAACACTATGCAGATCAAGCAACAATTACGTCTAACCCAGCCGGGAACCTATTCCCTGATTCTTGCCCTTGGTTGGACAATCGTCATTGCCATATCGCTTCTGGTAAGCATTTCGGTTCATCGGCAGGAAATCGTGGCCATCGCCCAGAATGTTGCCAGAGCCTATATAGATAAAGATATCCTCTACCGCAATTGGAATGCCCTCCATGGCGGCATCTATGTGCCTGCAGACCGGGGACTCTCGCCCAATCCGTTCTACCCTCCGTCGATCCTGGAGCGGGATGTGACAACTCCATCCGGACGTCACCTTACACTGGTAAATCCTTCGTATATGACACGCCAGATTTATGAATACGCACTCAAGGAACATAAAGTGTCCGGACGGATTACGAGTCTCAAACCATTACGACCCGAGAACAGGGCCGACATCTGGGAGGAATCGGCGTTGCGGGATTTTGAACGCGGGGTCCAGGAAGTCAGCAGCGTGGTAAAGGAGGGTGAAACTGGTTACGTACGGCTCATGCGTCCTTTAGTGACAGAAGAGAGCTGTCTCCCTTGTCATGCCCACCAAGGGTATAGAAAAGGCGATATTCGCGGCGGCATCAGTATAAAATTGCCGATGACACTCTTTGAGTCAGCTACACGCAAACAGATCGAATTGCTCTGTGCAGGTCATGGCATCATCTGGTTGCTGGGGATTACCGGGATGTATGTCGGCTACACGGGACTGAGGCGGCGCACTGAAGAACGCGACCGTGCGGAAGAAGAGCTGAAACGAGTGAATGCAATTCTTGAAAACCAGGCAACTACCGATTCTCTGACCGGTATCTGCAATCGGCGCAGATTTTTGGAATTGCTCCAGGCGGAAATACAAGAGGCAAGGCGCTATAGCATGCCGCTGGCGCTCATTTTCTTCGACATCGACCATTTCAAATCAGTTAACGACACCTACGGGCACGAAGCCGGCGACACCGTATTACAGGAACTTGCCCGCATCGTTACCGGCATGATTCGCCAGACTGACATCTTCGCCCGCTTCGGCGGAGAGGAATTTGTCATTCTTGTACACAACAACGATGTTAGGACGGGGCGGGAACTCGCTGAAAAAATCAGATACACGGTGGGTGAACACCGGTTCCCGCTGATGGGCACCGTGACCTGCAGTTTCGGCGTTGCCCAGTTTTATCCGGACGACACACCGGAGACCATCATCAAGCGCGCCGATGATGCCATGTACGCCGCCAAGCAGGCAGGAAGAAACCGGGTCGAAACCCGTTGTGACTGCAATACCGGAACGGTTTAAAGCCAGATGCGTTTATTTGTCAGCACCCGAATGTTAAGTGGAAGGAGCTGCCAACATTAAGATGTTGGAGGTAATCAGATGAAAACAGTGATTATTGGCGGGATAGCCGGTGGACTGTCTGCCGCCAGCCAGATCAAGCGCGAAGACCACGGAGCGCAGGTGGTCGTCCTGGAAAAGTCAGGCGATGTTTCCTACGCCGCTTGTGGTATGCCCTACAATCTTTTCTACAAGGATAAGCCGGTCGAGGATCTCTATGCGATGAGCCTTGAAGCGATCCGCAAGGAACGCGGTATCGATTATCGACAGCACCATGAAGTTGTCACTATCGACCCGCTACGCAAGGAGGTGACGGTTGTTGATCACCAGCTTTCTCGGGAATATCGTGAGAGTTACGATTACCTTGTGTATGCCACAGGCAATCAACCGAACAAGCTGACCCTTCCCGGATTTGATGATGCTGACGTCTTCTATTTCAAAACACTGGACGACACTCGATTGGTCAAAAGCATCATCTACGAAAAATCTCCTTCCAATGTCATTCTCGTAGGTTCCGGTTATACCAATCTTGAACTGGTTGATGTCCTCTACAACATGAAGATCAAGCCAGTCATCCTTGAGAAGTCTGTCACGATCCTCCCCTCGTTTGCCGAAGAAATCCGGGCCAAGGTGCTTGAAAAATTGGAGGAGAAGGGGATCAAGCTCCATACCAATGTGGATATCACTGAGAAGCAAGGTTCCGTGGTCAGGACTACAACCGGAGACTTCGAAGAGGGCATGGTTGTTGTCTCGATCGGCGTAAGGCCGAATACGGCACTCTTCTCGTCTGCCGGTGGCGAACTGGGTGTTGGCGGAGCGGTAAAGGTCGACCGCTTTTTGCGGACAAACCTTCCTGATGTCTTCGCTGCCGGCGACTGTGCCGAGCACTACGTCCGCCAGCTCGGCAGGAACGGCTACATGCCGCTCGGTCCGGTGGCAAACAAACAGGGACGGCTTGCCGGCAGCAATATCGTCAATAGCAATGCCATGAAGGAGTTTTACGGCATTGACCAGACCGCGGTATTCAAGTTCTTCGACCTGACGGTGGCCACCACCGGTCTCAGTGAACGGCAACTTCAGGAGAACGGCGCAAACTATGTAAAGGTCTACGTGGACACTCCGACCAGGGGCGCATTTCCTGGAGGCGGCACCATGCGAGTACTGCTCCTGTTTGAAGAAGGGACAGGATTATTGCTGGGCGGGCAGATGATCGGGCAGGACGTCGTGGCAAAACGGCTCGATGTTCTTGCCACCGGAATATACAAACAGATGACGGTGTTCGAACTCGCCGAACTTGATCTGAGTTATTCTCCGCTCTACGCCCCGGTCTGGGATCCGCTCCTCATTGCGGCAAACAAGGCGATTAAGGAAGTATGAGACCAAAATCTCCAAGCGTGATGCAAGTTGCTACAGTGCCAATCAGCCGTTATTACATGAAAGGAGCTCGGTTCTATGGATAGAGAATGGCTCAACATATTCATACATCTGCTTGTTGCGACAATTGCCGGTGGGATTATCGGCCTGGAGAGGAGCTATCATGGCCGTCCGGCCGGTTTTAGAACACATACACTCGTATGTGTTGCGTCAAGTTTGCTTATGCTCGTCACAATGTATCAAAACAAGTGGTTTGCAGGAACGGCTCTGGAGACTGTACGGGTAGACCCGACTCGAATGGCTCAGGGAATCATGACCGGTATAGGTTTTCTTGGAGCGGGCGTTATTATGCGGGAAGGGCTTAGCGTTCGCGGTCTGACTACCGCCGCATCTATCTGGATTACAGCAGCAATAGGAATTCTTTCCGGCATAGGTTTTTACAGCGCTGTGTTGATTGCGTCCGTCATAACAATTGGAACGTTAACCGTATTCCGGAAGATTGAAAACAGAATGCCTTCACAGATATTTGCGCACCTCTCCATCAGCGTTTGCCGACAGAATTGTATGGCAGAGACAGGAATCAGGGGATTGCTATCACAAAACGGCTTTTCAGTTGCCAATGTCAGCTACCAGTTGTTGGAGAAGGGTGAAAAGCTGGAGTATCGAATGACCGTGCGAACCATGGATAATGGTAATATCGAAAAATTGTCTAAAACACTTATGGACTTGGCCTCCGTTATCGAATTCAATATTTCGATGGCTGGGGACTGAGATATCGAGGTAGAGAACATGATACGAGTCAAGCGTGTATATGACCAGCATGATCAGGACGACGGGCTACGTTTTTTCGTAGATAAACTCTGGCCGCGTGGAATGAAGAAAGAAAACCTCCAGATGGATGGGTGGCTGAAAGAGGTAGCCCCCAGTGATGAATTGCGACGCTGGTTCGGGCATGAGCCTGCCAAGTGGGATGAGTTCTGCCGTCGCTACAATGCTGAACTGGAGGCCAACAGCGAAGCCTGGCGTCCACTCCTGGAAATGGCCCAAAAGCAGGACATCACCTTGCTCTACAGTGCTCATGACATTGAACACAATAATGCCGTAGCACTCCGGTCGTTTCTCGAAAAAAGACTGGGCGGCGCTTCTTAGTCTGTTTGTACAAATAAAACGTATTCAAGGGAGGAGGAAAATGAGAAAGCCATGGGTTGACCAGGATGCCTGTATCGGTTGTGGACTCTGTGTGACAAATGTTCCAGAAGTATTTCGTATTGCAGATCATGACAAGGCGGAAGTTTACGATCCGGAAGGAGACTGAAGACACTATCCAGCAGGAGGCCATCGATATCTGTCCGGTTTCTTGTATCCACTGGCAAGAATAACCATAAAAGGAGAAAATACCATGCAAAAATGGAGATGCACCATCTGCGATTATGTCTATGACCCTGCAGAAGGGGACATTGGAAACGGAGTCGCACCGGGAACTCCTTTCGAGGGACTCCCCGACGGATGGGTTTGCCCCATTTGCGGAGTCGGCAAGAATTTGTTTGTTCAGATTTAACCTGATGATAAAAATGAAATTGAGACTGAATACCGTCTTTGCAGGTGTGTCGTCAATGTTACAACTAGCCAGGCAAGGACAATAATTTGTTTCACTCGGATTTTTGGCGACGTTCCGGGATTCTATCTACATTACTTTTGCCATTGCCGTGAAACATACTGCTCACAGGTCGTGCCTCCAAACCGGCGAGACCCGGACAAAGAGAGTTATAGTCTATGAACTCTGTTACCTTTACCCTCAAACCGCTCTCCCCCTTCCGACTTGACCTGACGGTCTGGGTTCTCCGGCGCCGCCCCGATAACCTTCTCGACCGCTGGGACGGATACACCTACCGGCGCGCCTTAGCACTGAAGGGCGGAATCACTATTGCTACCGTCTGCCAGGCAGGCACGACTGCTTCACCTGAACTCCTGGTCACTCTCCTCGCTTCGCGTTTCGATACTGATATGACAGAGGAGGCTACGGCGTTACTGGAACGGATGCTCGGGTTGTGCATTGATCTGAGCGGTTTTTACGATCTTGCAGCCCGCGACAGGAAACTCTCCGTGTTGGCCGAACGTTTTCGGGGAATGAAACCTCCTCGTTTTCCGACCCTTTTCGAAGGGTTTGCCAATGCCATTGCCTGCCAACAATTGACTCTCACTTTCGGCATTCAGCTCCTCAACCGTCTTGTCCAAACCTTTGGACCTTCGCATTCTCCGGACGCGGATGCGCTGCACGCCTTTGCCCGACCGGTAGATGTGGCAGGGTTAGATTCTGCGGTATTTCGAACGCTCGGCTTCAGCCGCCGGAAGGGAGAGACCCTGATCGAACTTGCTCATGGCATACTGAGCGGGCGCCTTGACATGGAGGCTCTGGAAGCGCTTGACGATGAGGCCGTGCTTCGTGCGCTCTGTTCCTTACGCGGTATTGGTCGCTGGTCAGCTGAATACATTCTGCTGCGCACACTCGGACGAATAAATGTTTTTCCAGGAGATGACGTGGGAGCGCAAAAGAACCTTCAACGCTGGTTGCAGTTGCAGGAGCAACCCGATTATCAGGGCGTTCGAAAGCTCCTGGTCCGCTGGCAACCGTATGAGGGTCTCATCTATTTCCACCTTCTCCTCGATCGGCTGGCGGTTGCCGGACATCTGCCCTGATTGATATTCATACGGTCTCGATTAATATTAAAGCATCGTAAATATTCACAATAAGCGGTAGAGGAAATGTGAATGGCCGGGTATCAGGCATTCTGCCTCCGGTGCAGAGATTACAATCCAGTATTTTTCTCACAGGCGTTTCATCGGCAAATTACTACCGTTTCAGCAGGCTGGCCAAAAAAATAAAGTCTCGTCTATCCGGATCAAAGATGTTCTTAACCATGAAGAAGGTCGCTTTCAGCTCCGATGTGTATGCTTCTTTACAAATTGTGTGGCAGCTCTTTCTCGATAAAATCGAAAAACCACAAGACTTATATTTCGGGCATAGCGGAAGTAAAGATACTTGAAAGATATGACGACTGACTCCTGAGAGAGCTCAGGAGTCAGGGGATTGTTATAAAGGTGGGGGTATGCCAGGGCACGGGGTGAAACTGTGCAGCGCCTTTAGTTTGATGCCTGGCGAGAAAGCCCTTTATTTAGGGCGTGAATAGGCAGCACTGGCCCGGATCGAAGCAGTTACGCTCATAATCAATGGTCATGTGCCAGATAATTTGCATGAGGAAGTTCGGAAGCAGTTTTCAGATGTTGAAGTAGTCAATCTGACGCTTGCCATTGTTGTGCAATCAACGGATGGAATCGTTTGGGTATTGCATTCGTGCGGTTCCTGCGCTTACGAGCCGAATCCGTTTGGTGGTATTGATTCAATTTCTGTGGTTTGAGTAATAAAAGAGTTTTATTGACATGGGTCATGTTGTTTGTTGCGCATAGGTATAATGGATATCACACAGGCTTGTGCAGTTTCAAAATTGCTCATACCGCAATATCTTTGTGAAAGCAATTTGCTTGTATGTTCCAATGAATAAAACTCTGTAAACAGAGGTTAACTCTTTTGTCCAGGGAAGGGGAGAATGGTATGGCAAATCGAAACTGTTTCCTGAGTTGTTGCAGCACACTTTTAGTTCTATTAGCATGTTGCTGTCCAGTGCAGGCGGATCAGGGTAAAGATCTGTTCGATAAACAGTGTGCCGGTTGCCACAGTATCGGTGGTGGTGATGGCGGTGGTCCCGACCTTAAGGGCATAACCGCTGAGCGGCCCCATGAGTGGCTCGAATCGCTCATCATGGACCCGGGCAAGCTGACGGTGAGCAAAGATCCGGTTCAGGCTGAACTGGTGAAGAAATACGGCTATGAGATGCCGAACCTGGGTATCAGTCATGAAGATGCCCTGAAAATTATTGTTTATCTTTCGAGTACAAGCGGCGCGGGCGCTTTACCGGCTGGCGAACAGCTGGCAGTTTCTGTCACCCCGGAACTGATCGCCCAGGGAAAGGCGCTTTTCACGGGGAGCACACGTTTTACCAAGGGCGGTGCACCCTGTCTCTCCTGTCACCCCTTCACCTACCCTGGTATCACTGGGGGCAACCTCTCGATTGCCGATCTGAGCAAATCCTATCAGAAGATGGGTGATGCTGGTATGCAGGGCGCCCTCAAGTCACTCAAGTTCCCGATTATGAAAAGGGTCTACGCCGACCGACCACTAGCCGATGACGAGATCGCGGCGCTGATGGCCTTGTTTAAGGACTCGGCTACCCAAAAGGGCGGTGGCGGCTGTCCAATTCCCTTTCCCCTGATGGGCGGCGGTCTGTTTGTGGTGCTGCTGCTGGGATTGACTCTCTACAAGAGGAGGATCAGATAATGTCGAACGAGCGGATCAAAGACGACCATAGCCCGTGCAATCGGGGGTGGGAGGAGTTCTACCGGAACCGGTGGCAATATGACAAGGTGGTGCGCAGCACCCACGGGGTCAACTGCACCGGCGGCTGCAGCTGGATGGTACATGTCAAGGACGGCATTGTCGGCTGGGAACTGCAGGCCAACGATTATCCGCAGTTTAACGGTGATATTCCCAATCACGAGCCACGCGGCTGTCAGCGCGGGATCAGTTTTTCCTGGTATCTCTACAGTCCGTTGCGGGTCAAGCACCCCTATATGCGGGGCGCACTGATCGATCTTTGGCGTCAGGCCCGTGCGGTCCATGACGACCCGGTTGAGGCCTGGAAAAGCATTGTTGAGAATTCCGAGTCGCGTGAGAGTTATGTCAGCAAGCGCGGCATGGGCGGCTTCCGTCGCGCTTCCTGGGAGGAGGCGAATGAGCTTATCGCCGCTTCTACCCTCTATACAGCCAAGAAATATGGACCGGACCGAGTGATCGGATTTACACCCATTCCTGCCATGTCCATGATCAGCTATGCGGCCGGTACCCGTTTCCTCCAGCTGATAGGCGGAGTAGCCATGAGTTTCTACGACTGGTACTGCGACCTGCCGCCGGCATCTCCCCAGGTCTGGGGCGAGCAGACCGACGTCAACGAGTCGGCCGACTGGTACAACGCCTCCTACATCGTCCTGTGCGGCTCCAACGTTCCCATGACCCGCACCCCGGATGCCCACTTCATGACCGAGGCCCGCTACCGCGGCACCAAAGTAGTGGTCATGTCTCCCGATTACAGCATGGCCAGCAAATTTGCCGATGCCTGGCTACCGGTAGAGCAGGGGCATGATGGCGCCTTCTGGATGGCGGTCAACCACGTGATCCTGACCGAGTTCTACGCCAACCGGCAGGTCCCATTCTTTGACGAATACGTGCGCAAGTTCACCGACCTGCCGTTCCTGGTCAAACTGAACGAAAAAGACGGCGCCTTGCGGCAGGGAGAATTCCTGCGGGCAGCCGACCTGGAGCGCGGCCAAGGGATTGAACATGCCGACTGGACCCTCTGCGTCGGCGACAGTGCCGGGAATGTCCGTTTTCCCCATGGCAGCGTCGGTTCACGCTGGAGCAAGCAGGAGGGAAACTGGAACCTGGATATGGTGGACCTGGTGGACGGGGGCGATATCGATTGCAGCCTGACCAACCTGGGCCAGGATACCCGTAAGGTCCGTTTCTCCTTTGAGGCCGACGGCGACGTGCTGCGGGATGTCCCGGTCCGGCGTGTCATGACCAAGGATGGGGAGATCACGGTCGCCACCGTTTTTGACCTCATGATGGGACAATTCGGTGTTTCACGCGGCCTGGGGGGCGACTACCCGAAGAACTACGAGGATGACAAACCCTTTACCCCGGCTTGGCAGGAAAAATACACCGGCATAGCCGCCGACAGCCTGATCACGATCGCCCGCGAATGGGCCGTGAATGGCGAGCAGAGCACAGGCCGCAACATGATTATCATCGGCTCGGGTGTCAACCACTGGTATCACAACGACCTGATTTACCGGGCCGCCATCACCGCCCTGATCCTGACCGGCAGTGTCGGCAGGAACGGCGCCGGCCTGGCCCATTATGTCGGCCAGGAAAAGGTGGTACCGCTGGCCCCCTGGACCTCCATCACCATGGCTCAGGACTGGATCAAGGCGTCACGGCTGCAGAATACACCAAGCTTCTGGTATATGCATTCGGACCAGTGGCGTTATGACCGCAATTTCGTCGACTACTTCAAACCGGAGACCGGCGAAAACATGCCGATGCACACCGCTGATTTCAATGCTAAGGCGGTCCGGCTCGGCTGGCTTCCGTTCTCCCCCCATTTCAACGAAAGCCCTGTCCGTCTGATGGAGCAGGCCCAGGCGGCCGGAGCCACGACCGACGACGAAGTCCGGGCCTGGCTGATCGCCCGCCTGAAGAGCGGCGAGACCCGATTCGCCATCGAGGATCCGGATGGTGACGGGAACTCTCCCAAGGTCTGGTTTATCTGGCGCGGTAATGCCATCTCCGCCAGTGCTAAGGGGCACGAATTTTTCCTCAAGCATGTAATCGGCGCGCCCAACAGCAGTTTTACCGCCCGGGAGGCGGCCAAGGGGCAGGTCAAGGATATCGTCTGGCACGAAAAGGCCCCCACCGGCAAATTGGATCTGGTGGTGGATCTCAACTTCCGCATGGACACCTCAACCCTGTATTCGGACATCGTCCTGCCGGCGGCTACCTGGTACGAAAAATCGGACCTGAACACCACCGACATGCACTCCTTTGTCAACTGCATGGATGCCGCCGTTGATCCAGCCTGGGAATCAAAATCCGATTGGAACATTTTCGCCGGGATCGCTAAAAAGTTCAGCGAACTTTCGCCGAAGCACTTCCCCGCACCCTTCAAAGACATCATCGCAGCGCCTCTGCAGCACGACACGCCGGGTGAAATCGCCCAGCGAAATGTGAAGGACTGGAAGCTGGGCGAGTGCGAGGCGATTCCGGGCACAACCATGCCGCACCTGCCGATTGTCGAGCGCGACTATGTCAATCTCTACAACCGCTTCATGTCGCTCGGGCCGCACATTGGCCATCTGCATGCCCACGGGGTCAGTTGGGAGGCGGAAGACATCCACGAACAGCTCCTTAAAACCATGCCGACACGCTCCTGGGGAGATAAGACCTTCATTGATATGGAGGACGTGCGCGACGTAGCCGACGTAATCATGGCCCTGGCCCCGGAGACCAACGGCGAGCTGGCCCACCGCGCCTATCAGAGCCTGGAGAAGCGGGTTGGGAAACCGCTGGCGCAGATATCCGAAGGCGACCGCAATTTCCGTATCACCTGGGAAGATATCACCCAGAAGCCGCGCCGCCACATCAGCTCCCCGGTCTGGAGCGGCCTGGTCAACGAGAATCGCCCCTATGCACCGTTCACACTGAACGTGGAGTATGGCGTGCCCTGGCGGACCCTCACCGGCCGGCAGTCGCTGTATCTCGACCACCCCTATTACGGTGAGTTCAACGAGGGTCTGCCGACCTTCAAGGGAAAACTTGATCCGGCCATGCTGGATGAAACCGAGGGGGAAACCGGGCTGATCCTTAACTTCCTGACTCCCCACGGCAAGTGGAGTATCCACTCCACCTACAGTGACAACCTGAGAATGTTGACCCTTTCGCGAGGCGGTCCCGTCGTCTGGCTCAACCATGAAGATGCGGCCAGCGCCGGGATTGAGGACAACGAGGAGATTGAGGTCTTCAACGCCAACGGCGTGGTGACCAGTCGTGCCGTGGTGTCGTCACGCATTCCACGCGGTGCGGCGATCATGTATCACGCTCCCGAGCGCACCCTCAACGTCAAGAAATCCCGCAAAAGCGGCAAGCATGGTGGTGTTCACAACAGTCTCTCCCGCATCCGCCTGAAGCCGACCCTGATGCTGGGCGGGTACGCACAATTCAGTTATTACTTCAATTACTGGGGGCCGCCCGGCGTAAACCGTGACAGCTATGTGGTAGTCAGAAAGTTGAGGGGGTGAGGCAATGGACGTCAGAGCACAGCTGGTAATGGTATTCAATCTGGACAAGTGCATCGGCTGCCACACCTGCAGCATCTCCTGCAAGAACATCTGGACCGACCGCAAGGGCGCCGAGTACATGTGGTGGAACAACGTCGAAACCAAGCCGGGAGTCGGCTATCCCAAAAAATGGGAAAACCAGGAAATTTTCAAGGGCGGCTGGCTCCGTGAGGGGGGCAAATTAAAGTTGCGGGCGATGGGCAAGGGGCCGACGCTCTTCAATATGTTCTTTCAGCCCAACATGCCGAAGCTTGATGACTATTACGAGCCGTTCGACTTCGACTACAGCAACCTGTACAAAGCCCCGCCAGGCAGTGATCAGCCGGTGGCCGAGGCCTTCTCCCAGGTTTCCGGTGAACGGATCGAGAAGATCACCGGCGGTCCCAACTGGGACGACGACCTTTCCGGATCGCAGGTCTATGCCGTCGAAGACTCCAATCTGGATGATAGCACCCTGGTCGCGGACTATGGCCGCATGTTCATGCACTACCTTCCGCGCATCTGCAATCACTGCCTGAACCCGGCCTGTGTTGCCTCCTGCCCGTCGCGGGCCATCTACAAACGTGGCGAGGATGGTGTTGTTCTGGTTGATCAGGAGGTCTGCAAAGGGTGGCGTTTCTGCACCAGCGCCTGCCCGTATAAAAAGGTCTATTTCAACTGGCAGAGCGGCAAGGCGGAGAAGTGCATCTTTTGTTTTCCGCGCACCGAGACCGGCCAGTGCAATGCCTGTGCCCATAGCTGCGTCGGCAGGATCCGACATGTCGGCGTGCTGCTTTATGATGCCAACCGGGTCGAAGAAGCACTGCTTAAGCCCGACGATCAACTGGTGGCGGCCCATCGCGACGTGATCCTGGATCCTCACGATCCGGAAGTCAGGGAAGCCGCCCGCAAGAACGGGGTCACGGACCAGTGGTTGGAGGCTGCCGAAAAATCACCGGTCTACGCCCTGGTTAAAGAGTTTGCCGTGGCCCTGCCGCTGCATCCCGAATTCCGGACCATGCCGATGGCCTACTACATCCCCTCGCTCTCTCCGGTCATATCCAGCGGTGGCGATCTCCATGAACTGGCCGACCATGGCACGTTCCCGCTGCTTGAAAAGATGCGTGCCCCGATCAGCTTCCTGGCCAGCATTCTTTCCGGTGGCAACCAGGAAATCATCGCCGAAATCTTGCGGAAACAGATCGCCCTGAGGCTCTTCAAACGCGCCGGAAACCTTGGCCAACCTATCGAAGAGTCTATCCTGAAAAATGCGGGGCTGGACGAAGCGGGGGCAAATCGTCTCTATAGTCTCTTCACCATCGCCCCATACCGTGAGCGCAACGTCATCCCGACCCAGCAGCGAGAAGAACAGGATTCCCACCAGCGCAAGGGAGCCAGCGGATTCGGTATCCTGAAGAAGACAAGGGGGCCGAAATGACCATTGCCGCCAGCTACGATGCCCTTGCCCGGCTGCTCGACTATCCGACGGAAAAACAGCAACTGCGGGTTGATTATGAACTTGTCAGCTCTTTCTTGAATAAGCTGCACCTGGACAGCCCCATATCCGACTTCGCCGGGTTTGCTGAAGCCTCTTCCCTGGCAGAGTTACAGGAAGAGTACGTTGCCACCTTTGATTTCAATCCGGCCACGGCCCCCTATCTGGGCCACCACCTTTTCGGAGACAACCAGAAAAAGGGCGGCTACATGATCATGCTGAAACAGGAGTTCGAGCGCTGTGGATACACCCCCATTGCGACTGAACTTCCCGACCACCTTTCGGTGCTGCTCGGTTTTCTGGCCCATCTGGCACGTCAGGATCAACACGGAGCGCGACAGCCATTCATCTCCGAATGCGTGCTGCCGGGCGTGGAACGGTATAATAGCGCCTTCGCCGGCCGGCAGGATTCCCACTGGAAGGTGCTGGTTGAAGCGGCCCGGCTGCTCTGCGCAGAAGACTGTAGGGAGGTGCCGTCATGTTAAACAGCTTTATCTTTATCGTTTTGCCCTACACCGCCCTGGCGCTGATTATTTTCGTAACACCCTATCGTTTCTTCAGCAACCGCTTGACCTGGTCGGCCTATTCCACTCAATTTCTGGAGCGCAAGACCCTATTCTGGGGTATCAATCCGTGGCATTACGGCATCATTCCGGTGCTGGCGGCCCACGTTCTGGGCGTTGTTGCCCCCGGCCCGATGAAAGCGCTTCTAGGAAACCAGAACAACCTGGTAGTTATCGAGAGCATCGGACTTGCATTGGGACTTTTCGCCGTTTTCGGATGCCTGGTACTGCTGCTGCGTCGAGTCAATACACCGATCTTGAAGCGGGTGACATTCGCCTCGGACTGGGTAGTGCTTTACCTCCTGCTTGCTCAGTCCATGACCGGCGTTTACGTCGCCACTTTCATGCGTTGGGGCTCTCAGTGGTATCTGCACACGGCGGTTCCCTATCTCTGGTCGCTACTGACTTTCAACCCGCAGATAGAGTACATGACCGATTTCCCGCTGGTCTTCAAACTGCATGCGGCCGGTGCTTTCCTGATCGTGGCACTGTTGCCGTTCACCAAGCTGGTACACCTGCTGTATGTCCCGTTCGACTTTTTGAAAGACCCGCCGATTCTGTATCGCTGGCGGGCAAAATAGTAATTCTGGTGTGATTACTACGGGTTTGAAAGGGCTTGCTGATGCTGGAAATCGCAACCGCAAAATCACATAAGATCCTCTTTCTCAACACCCTTGCTTTCACGGTCTGTTTCGCCGCCTGGATGTTCAATGGCGTGCTGGTGACATTTCTGGTCGACAACCAGGTGTTCAACTGGGGACCGGTGAAGATCGGCTGGCTCCTGGGGATTCCGGTCCTGACCGGCTCGCTGTTCCGCCTTCCGGCCGGCATGTTGACTGACAAGTTCGGAGGCAAGCCTGTATTCGTCTCGCTACTTTTCCTCTGCGCCGTCCCCATGTACCTGCTGTCAAAGGCTGACAGCTTTTTCTTGTTTGCCCTGTGCAGCTTTGGTTTTGGTCTGGCCGGAGTCAGTTTTTCTATCGGCATCGCCTTCACCTCGGTATGGTATCCCCGAGAGCGTCAAGGCACGGCGCTTGGTATCTTCGGTGCCGGGAATGTCGGAGCAGCCCTTACCACATTGTTCGCCCCGACCATGCTCAATAGGTTGACCAACAGCGGCGCCAATATCGATGGCTGGCGGCAGCTTCCGGTGTATTACGCACTGATCCTGGCAGGAATGGGAGTGGTCTTCGCTCTTTTCAGCGAGAACAGGAAACCGGCCAGCTCCAGCAAATCCTTCACGAAGATGCTGACGCCGCTCAAGCATGTTCGCGTCTGGCGCTTTGGCCTTTATTACTTTCTGGTATTCGGCTGTTTTGTGGCTTTTTCCCAGTGGCTCATGCCCTATTTTGTCAATGTCTATTACCTGCCGATGGTTACCGCCGGTCTGTTTGCCTCCATGTTTAGCCTTCCCTCGGGAGTGTTTCGTGCTCTCGGAGGATGGTTATCCGACAAATTCGGCGGTCGTCAGATCATGTACGTGGTGTTGACAGTTTCGACATTAATTAGCCTTCTGATCATCGTACCTAAGATGGAAATTTATTCACCGGGGCAAGGGGTTATGGCCAAGCGCGGGGGAGTGGTGAAAGAAGTGACCTCTACCTCCATTGTTATTGATGAACAGTCATACCTGTTAAAGGGCAAGCCGGAAATCATGACGAATTTTGATGACAAGATGCTGATTTTCCCCAGTAAACAGGCCTGGCAGGAACCGGTGGTTGTGGTCGGGCAAACGGTTTACAAGAAAGAACTGCTCGCCAAAGGTGTGACGCGAATCTTCTTTCAGGCCAATGTCTGGATCTTTGCTGCATTTGTCTTGATCTTGGGAATCTCATGGGGAATCGGCATGGCCGCTGTTTATAAGCTGATTCCGGATTACTTTCCGGAGGAGGTGGGCGTTGTTGGCGGAATGGTGGGAGTAATTGGAGGATTGGGCGGTTTTGTTTGCCCGATTGTATTCGGATATCTCCTTGAATGGTCCGGCCTTTGGAGCAGCTGCTGGATGTTCATATTCGTCCTTTCCCTGCTCTGCATAGTGTCCTTACATTATGTTGTGAGGAAGATGATGTTGGCAAAACACCCTAAGGATATGCGCAAGATCGAAGGACCAGCAGCGGGCGTACGGCTTTAACTTTCCAGTAAACCAAGGAGACCAGGAATGTCCTCTCGCGTAATTACAGAATGGAACCCGGAAAACAAAGAATTCTGGGAGAAGGAAGGGAAAAGGATTGCTACCCGCAACCTGTGGATATCGATTCCTGCCCTGTTTCTGGCCTTTGCGGTCTGGATGGTCTGGAGTGTGGTTGTTGTCAATCTCACCACCATCGGGTTTACATTCGATCCAAACAAGCTGTTCTGGCTGGCGGCTCTTCCCGGACTGACGGGCGCTACTCTACGAATTTTCTACTCTTTCATGGTCCCGATTTTTGGCGGTCGAAAATGGACCACTATCAGCACGGCATCCCTCCTGATCCCAGCCATTGGCATCGGTTTTGCCGTGCGCGATCCGAGCACCAGTTATACCACCATGCTGATTCTGGCTCTGCTGTGCGGCTTCGGTGGTGGCAATTTCGCGTCGAGCATGGCAAATATCAGTTTTTTCTACCCCAAGGCGCAAAAAGGAACCGCATTGGGCCTGAACGCCGGCCTGGGAAACCTGGGAGTAAGCGCCATGCAGTTTCTGGTGCCACTGGTGATAACCACCGGCATGTTCAGCGCTCTGTGTGGTGACCCGCAGATATGCGTGATCAAGGGGCAAACGACATCAATCTGGATGCAAAACGCCGGCTTTGTCTGGGTCCCGCTGATTCTCACATCCACCATTGCGGCATGGTTCGGTATGAATGATATCGCCAGCGCCAAGGCATCATTTAAGGAACAATCGATCATATTCAAGCGCAGACACAATTGGATCATGTGTTGGCTCTACTTGGGAACATTCGGTTCGTTCATCGGTTACTCTGCGGGTCTGCCGCTCCTGATCAAGTCTCAGTTTCCGGCTGAAAACCCCACCCAGTACGCTTTTCTCGGCCCCCTCGTCGGTGCGTTGGCCAGGCCGCTGGGAGGCTGGGTGGCTGATAAACTGGGCGGCGCGCGGGTAACTTTATGGAATTTTATCGTCATGGCGGCAGCGGTTTTCGGAGTGCTCTTCTTTCTGCCTCATGGGGGCGTGGGCGGCGATTTCTGGGGTTTCCTCGCCCTGTTCATCCTTTTGTTCTTCACAACCGGAATTGGTAACGGTTCCACCTTCCGTATGATTCCGGTCATCTTTCTCACCGAGCGGCAGCGAGATGCGCAGGGCAAGGATACGGAGGCTCAGGAGCAAGCCTTCAAGGATGCCGGTAAGGAAGCGGCGGCAGTGCTTGGATTTACCTCTGCTTTTGCGGCCTACGGAGCCTTCTTCATCCCCAAGGGATTCGGTACTTCAATTGCCGCGACCGGCGGACCACAAGCGGCACTGTACGGATTTGTCTTCTTTTACGTAACCTGCATCATCACGACCTGGTGGTATTACTCTCGAAAAAACGCCGAGATGCCCTGTTGAGGCTGTTAGTTGACTCAACGCAACAAAATCGATCCTATACGGATAAAACAATCTAATGGAGGTAGGACATGCAAAAAAAGTACGCTAAGAGATGCGCCGTGCTGGTTATTCTGGCCACCACAATAATCTGGGCAGGATGCTCGCCGAAGAAGGTGGAGCCGATGAAGACGGTTACGATTGAAGACGGCACAGTTGATCCGGCCGAGTGGGGTAAGGTATATCCGCTCCAATATAAACTCTGGCGTCAGACGGGCGAACCGACCCCGGCCGGCAAGAGCAAATACAAGAAGGGCTACGATGTCGGTGAGGACCGTCGTGACAAGCTCGACGAATACCCGTTTCTGGCGTTGCTCTACAACGGTTGGGGCTTTGGCACCGAATACCGCGAACCTCGTGGGCACTTCTTCATGGTTCAGGACCAGCTTGAAGTCGACCCTGGCCGAGTAAAAGCCGGGGGCTCATGCCTGACGTGCAAAACACCCTATGCGCCAATGCTAGAGAAACAGATGGGGAAGGCCTACTTCTCAACCCCATACAAGGAAGTATTGGCAAGACTCCCTAAAGACCAACAGACTCTTGGAGTCGCCTGTATTGATTGCCACGACAACAGAGGGATGGCTCTCAAGATTTCCCGTGGTTTTACGCTGGGAAAGGCACTCAAGAAAATCGGCATGGACGAGGCACAGCTCACCTTGCAGGAAAAGCGGACCCTGGTCTGTGCCCAGTGCCATGTCAGCTACATGATCCCCAAGGACAAGGAGATGCATTCGACGGACGTTGTCTTTCCCTGGCAGGGCAGCAAGGTCGGTAATATCAGCATTGAAAACATAATTGCCGAGATCAAGAGTTCTCCAGCAAATGCTGAGTGGACACAGAGCGTGACCGGCTTCAAGTTGGGTTTCATTCGTCACCCCGAGTATGAACTCTTCTCCAACAACAGCCCGCATTGGGCCAACGGTGTCAGCTGTGCGGATTGCCATATGCCGACCGTTACAAGGGATGGCCAGAAGATTTCGGACCACAGGATCATGAGTCCGCTGAAAAATGATCTGGTTGCCTGTGCGGCCTGTCATAGCGAGACACCGCAACTGCTCCGCGACAAGATCTTTGCTATCCAGGACAACACCATGAACGTGTATCTGAAGGCAGGCTACTCAACGGCAACCGACGCCAAGCTGTTCGAGATAGCGAACAAGGCCGAGGCATCCGGTAAAAAGATCGACAGGGCTCTCTACGCTCAGGCAAAAGAGCAGTACGAACAGGCCTTCTATCGGCTTATATTCATAGGTGCTGAGAACTCTAACGGTTTCCACAACCCAAAGGAATCAATGCGTGTTTTGAACGATTCGGCAAAATATGCCGCTTCTGCCGATGCGCTACTTCGCAAGCTGCTTGCGCAGGCCGGAGAAAAGGTGCCTGAATCAATCGACCTGGAACTCTCAAAGTACACCAACAACCGGGGCGCGAAAAAGATCATGTTCAGACCCGAGCATGAGATCAAGTCTCCTGAAATTAAATAATTTTGACACCAGAAAGCGGTCCGCAGCCGCTCTCCGGTTATTGACTTCTACTTCGATACGCTGACATGAAGCAAAGGAACAAATGAAAGTTCACGTACTTCAACATGTACCGTTCGAAGGCATTGGCAGCATGGCTCAGTGGCTGGAAGATCAGAGTGCCGATGTCAGCTATACTCGTTTCTTCGAGGATCATGCTCTGCCACAAGCAAAAGATTTCGATCTCATCATTGTGATGGGCGGTCCCATGAGCGTAAATGACGATGCCTGCCTGCCATGGCTTAGACCGGAAAAACAGTTTATTCGTAATGCAATTGACCAAAACATCCCAGTTCTTGGAGTTTGCCTTGGGGCACAACTCATTGCCAGCGCACTTGGAGCGCGTGTTTATAGTAATCCTCAAAAAGAAATCGGCTGGTTTCAGGTTGAAGCCACGCCAAGTGTGACGAATACGTTCCGCTTCCCAGAAAAATGCATTGTTTTTCACTGGCACGGTGAGACATTCGACCTTCCTTCCGGGGCTGTCCGCCTTGCAAAAAGCTCCGTATGTGAAAACCAGGCCTTTCAAATCGGGCAGAATGTCCTCGGGTTGCAGTTCCATCTCGAAACAACCCCGGATAGTGTTCAGGCAATCCTGGACAACTGCAGCAAAGAGCTGATTTCGGTCCCTTGTATCCAGACTGCATCTGAAATCAAGAGGGTAAGCAATACAATGTATGCTGAGATTAATAGTCTTATGGGGGAAGTGCTTTCCTATGTCACCCGCGGTTACAAATTGTGATGATTTGAAAAGTGAGAGCAAGACATTTCATTGTATTTTTGACTGCAGTCAAGCACGGACAACAGGAAACGGTATAATTTGTCGTTAATCAATTCAGAATTCACAAATCCAGATTATTGAAACAAAAACACAAGGAGGAATCAATCATGAGTATGTTTTGTAATCAATGCGAGCAGGCAGCAAATGGTACCGGGTGCAACATTTCGGGCGTGTGCGGGAAAAAGCCGGATGTGGCGGCCCTGCAGGATCACCTTCTTTACGGCCTCAAAAGCCTGGCGCTGTATGCCGACAAGATCGGCCGCAATGCCGAGATCGACCGCTTTACCATTGAAGGGCTCTTTACCACTGTAACGAACGTCGACTTCGAACCGGCACGCATCGCCGGCCTGATCAAACAGTGCTACGAGCTGAAGGAGAAGGCCAAGGCTATTGCCGGTGTGACCATCCCTGGAGAAGCTGCCGCCTGGCAACCCGAAGGCAACCTGGACGGCCTGGTCAGGCAGGGTGAGGCCCACGGCATCAACACCCAGCATGTCAACGAAGACATCCGCTCCGTGATCGAGATCGTGATGTACGGCTTGAAGGGTATGGCGGCCTATATGGATCACGCCATGATCCTGGGACGTAACGACGACGAGGTTATGGCCTATTTCCAGAAGGCCCTGGCCGCCACTACCGATCCTAACCTGGGACTGATGGATTATGTCGGCCTGGCCATGGAGTGCGGCAAGCATAACCTGACCGTAATGGGGCTGCTGAACAGCGCTCACACCGACACCTACGGCCATCCGGTACCAACTCCGGTCCAGCTCGGCACCAAGGCCGGCAAGGCCATCCTGGTTTCCGGCCACGACCTTAAGATGCTGGAGGAGATCCTCAAGCAAACAGAAGGCAAGGGCATCAATGTCTACACCCACGGCGAGATGCTGCCGGCCCATGGTTATCCCGGTCTCAAGAAATACAGCCACCTGGTCGGCAACTTCGGCGGTGCGTGGCAGGATCAGGCCAAGGAATTCGTCAACTTCCCCGGCGCGATCGTCTTCAATACCAACTGCATCCAGCGACCGGCTGACTCCTACACCGACCGTCTCTTCACCTGGGGTCTGGTGGCCTGGCCCGGTGTTAAGCACATCGACGGCTGGGATTTCAGCGCGCTGATCAACAAGGCCCTGGAATGTCCGGCACTGCCGGAAAACCCCGGCCAGGAGATCCTGACCGGCTTTGGCCACAATGCCGTGCTGGGTGTGGCCGACAAGGTCATTGCCGCGGTCAAGTCCGGCGCCATCAAGCACTTCTTCCTGGTGGGCGGCTGCGACGGCGCCAAATCAGGGCGCAACTACTACACCGAGTTCGCTGAAAAGGCACCCAAGGATACGGTCATCATGACCCTGGCCTGCGGCAAATACCGCTTCAACAAGCTGGATTTCGGCGATATCGGCGGCATTCCCCGCCTGCTGGACATCGGCCAGTGCAACGATGCCTACTCTGCCATCCAGATTGCCGTGGCCCTGGCAGGCGCCTTTGAGTGCGGCGTCAACGACCTGCCTCTTTCCATGGTTCTTTCCTGGTACGAGCAGAAGGCGGTGGTCATCCTGCTGACCCTGTTCCATCTGGGGATCAAGAATATCAAACTCGGGCCGACCCTGCCGGCCTTCATAACCCCCAATGTGCTAGCCTTCCTGGTGGAGAACTTCAATGTCGGGCCGATCACCACGGTCGATGCCGATATGAAGGCGATGTTGGGGTAACAGAATAATAACTGGGTTGAGCAATGAGCGCCTCGCGGTCTACTGCGGGGCGCTCATTGTTTCAGGCAACCGATTCGTATTTTATGCTTTCGACCCTTTCTTGATATAGGTCAAACTGCCACTTGGGACATTGTTGTATCGTAAAGACGCTTGATAAATCCGCAAGGGATCATCGAAAGAGAATCTATTTAGAGGCTTTAGAATACAGATGGCGCTAATAAATTGAGAAGGGATGTTTTAAAAAAATCGTTGAGAAAAATTACAAATTTTGACCTAGGTCAAAGTGGGAATTCGTTTTATATTGTTATATGCAAGCAAATGCTCACTTGCACATAGTGAAAGGAAATGTGATGGCAGTCAGAATAAGGGAAACAACTGAGGTTAGGCAGAGCCAGATTACTGAGGCTGCTTTGAAGGTTATCGGGCAGAAGGGTATAAACGGGGCGACTACAGCGGAGATTGCCTCTGCCACTGGTATTTCCGAGGGCAATATTTACCGCCACTTCAAAAACAAGGAAGAAATTTTTATTGCGGTGATTGATAAGATAGGGAAAGACCTGGAATCGTTGCTTGATGCAGCTTCAGAGATTGATGATCCGCTGCAAAAACTGGCAGAAATCTTTAAACGCCACCTGTCTTACATAGAAGAACATATCGGTATTCCCCGCTTAATTTTTTCTGATGAAGTGCTGGTATTGAACAAGAACCTCCGGACGAAGGTCAGACACAACATCGCACAGTACTCCAGAGGTATTTGCTCCATCATCTCTCAGGCGCAGGATGCCGGTATTATTAACCGGAAACTGGATCCCGGTGTTTTGACAAGCATGTTTATTGGTACGATTAACTTTACTGCTATCCAGTGGGTCATGAACGACTTTTCCAATTCTTTGTCCGCTGAGGTAGAAATACTTTGGATGACCTTTGCTGCTGCCATAACAACTAAATGCTGAAGCATAAAGTGGTAAAACATTTATGATATAGGTAAGTGAGCATTTACTTTCCTATGGAGGGTATATGTCCCATATCGTTTCAAAAGTTCAAAATAGCGCACGACGGGAGCAGATCGTTCGTGCCGCATTTTACATCCTTGCTGCCGGTGAAGGGATTAATGCACTAACGATAGGCGCCATTGCACGGGAGACCGGAGTGTCAACAAGCGATATATATCGGCATTTTAAGGACAATGATGAAATCACCGAAGAAATGGTTACGAAGGTCCACCTAGAATTGATGAAGAACCTGACGTTTCTCTACGAAAGCGATCCTTCTCCACTTATCAGCCTAAAGCGGTTTTATCTCCTCCATCTTGATTTCCTGGAGACCAGGAAAGGGATTGCACGTCTAGCTTTTTCAGGAGGAATCCTCAAAGCCGGAAGTGCATCGCAGAGAAAGATTGATTACCTGCTTGATACTTATTCTGACTGTCAGGTAAACGTCATCGAAAAAGGGAAGAAAATCGGCAACATCAGGAAGGCTGTGGACTCTAAGTCCTCCGCCATGGTGATGATTGGAATGGTGCAGGCGATAACTTTAAAGTGGCTGGTAAGCGACTTTTCCTTTCCTCTCGTAGATGAGGGGATGATGCTGTGGCATGGTTATGAGGATTATTTGACTTATGATAGCAATATCGTTGGGAGGCAAAAATGAAAAAGATAATGGCTATGATTGGAATTTTTCTATTACCGTCAATGGCTTTAGCAAAAACTGATACACCCACCTACAACCTTCCCCAAGTGATCGAGTTTGCCCTGAAGAACGAACCGAGGCTAACCGGGCTTGGGAAGGATGTCAAAGCGACTGAATATGCTATCAATGCAGCAAAAGGAGAGCGGTGGCCAAAAGTTGATCTGGGAGCCGGCATTACGCGTTACCGCTATCCCACCGCCATTTCCCCCATAGCTGGCTCGCCGCAAAACAGTAGTTTCCCTGACTTTGATAAAGACATCTACGATGCAGGAGTCTCACTTAAAATTCCCCTTTACCGGGGCGGACGACTCGAAAAAAATATTGATATAGCCAAGATCACCAAGATGGTCACGGAGGGAACCTTTCGCCAGGGCAAGCAGGAACTCGTCTACAACCTGACAAGCACGTACTGCAAGATACTGGAGTTGGAGGCGATTCTCAAGGCGCGTGAGCAGATGGTAAAGCAGCTTGAAGAGCATCGCAGGGTCACTGATCAATTTGTCAAGGCCGGCAAGTTAGCGCGGGTGGAACTCATGAAAACTGATGTGGAGTTGTCCCATACCAGGCAGCAGGCGCTGGAAGCACAGAACGCCTTGGCGGCTACATACGCGTTGCTCCGGACATTGATGGGAGCGGACGAGACATATCCGCAATTCACTATCGCCGGGGAACCTCTTTTTTTAAAAGTACATTCACAGGAGGCCGAAGGGGTGAAGGTAGCTTTGCAACAACGTCCGGAATACCGGAAGGCCAGTGCTCAGGCGGAACTTCAGCAGGCCAAGCTGGATTTGACCAAGGGAAAGCGTCTCCCTTCTCTGGATCTGGCCGGCGATTTCACAGAAAAAGCAGGAGACTCCTTTTCATTCAAGGATAACTGGAATATTGGCCTGCGGCTCTCATATCCACTTTTCGACGGTGGAATAACGCGGGCGGAGATCAATAAAGGGTCTTTAGAGCTTGAGCGCAGTCAGGAAGAGCTCCGTGCCGTTCGACTGCTGATTGTGCAGGAAGTAAAGGTGGCCTTCCTCGGGGTCTCCGATGCGGAGAAAAGAGTCTCGGTTTCTAAAGAGGCAATTTCTGCTGCCGAGGAAAACCTGCGAGTGGAGCAATTGAAGTATGAAACCGGTGATGGTACAACCAAAGACGTAATCGACGCTCAGACAGCGTTATTGCGGTCTATCACTGATTGGCACCAGGCTTCGTACGATCTGTTAACGGCACAGGCGGCCCTTGAAAAGGCACTGGGAAGTAATGTACCTGAGGAGGTGGATTCACGATGAAAAAGAGAGTGATACTAATTGGCCTGGTGGTAATTGTCACAGCAGTTATTGCCTACTTCCTGCTCCATCGAAAAACCGATGATCCAGGAATACTGCTCAGCTCGGGGAACGTCGAGGTGACCGAAGTGGATCTTGGATTCAAGGTCCCCGGCAGGGTGGAAACGCTCCTGACCGACGAGGGTAAGAACGTCGTGGCAGGCGGGATCTTGGCAAAGCTGGACAGCACACAGCTTTTGCGCCAGATGGAGGCGCAGCAGGCCGTCATCGATTCCAGCAGCGCCAGACTTCTCGAGTTGCAACATGGTTCGCGCCCACAGGAAAAAAAGAGCGCCCGGTCGCTCGTGTCCTCCGCTTCCGCTGACCTGGAAAAAGCAGGCAAGGATTTCGAACGTGCCGAGATGCTGTTTAAAAACGGCGCTATCTCGACACAACAGCGCGACTCCGCCAAGCGGACCTTTGAGGTGGCAAAGGCGCAGCACGATCAGGCTTTGCAAAACGAGAGCCTGGTGAAAGAAGGGCCGCGGCCGGAAACAATCAATGCGGCTGAAGCCCAGGTCCGACAGCCCAGAGCGCAGCTGGCGGTTTATCAGGAGCAACTGGCGGATATGGATCTGAAAACACCGGTGCAAGGAGTGGTCCTCAGAAAAAATGTGGAGGCGGGTGAAACCGTTACTGCCGGAACGCCGATCTTTACCGTCGGCGACTTGGCACATCCATGGGTAAAGATCTATGTGAAGGAGGACAAGTTGGGCTTGGTCAAGCTGGGTCAAAAAGCGGAGGTAACGGTCGATACCTATCCGGGGAAGAAGTTTGACGGGGTAGTGACCTATATCTCCTCGGAAGCGGAGTTTACTCCCAAGAACGTGCAGACTCAGGAAGAACGGGTGAAGCTGGTCTTCGGCGTCAAGGTGAGCGTGGATAATCCGAACCAGGAGCTTAAACCGGGCATGCCGGCGGACGTCAAGATCAGGATAAGGTAGGCGTTGCAAAATGGATACGAATACCGCAGCAATTAAAGCAGAAGCGTTGACCAAGACCTTCAACGGCAACATTGCACTCGACAGCCTCACCTTGGAGATCAAAAAAGGGGAGTTGTTCGGTCTTGTCGGACCGGATGGTGCCGGCAAGACCACCACTATGCGCCTGTTAACCGCCATCATGGAGCCCACTTCCGGTGATGCATGGGTAGCGGGTCACTCGGTTCTGAAGGAAGGGGAGCGGATCAAGGAACGGATCGGCTATATGTCTCAAAAGTTCGGCCTCTATGAAGATCTCACCGTCATGGAGAATATCATCTTCTATGCCGACCTCTACGAAGTCCCACAGAATGAACGTCCGGAGCGGATCGAGCGGCTTCTGGGTTTTTCCAACCTGACCCCTTTCAAAGGAAGACTGGCCGGAAAGCTTTCCGGAGGGATGAAGCAGAAGCTCGGTCTTGCCTGTGCCCTGATCCACACCCCTGAGATTCTCTTCCTCGACGAACCGACCAACGGGGTTGATCCGGTTTCACGGCGGGACTTCTGGCGTATCCTTTACGGCCTACTGAAGGACGGGATTACCATCTTCGTCTCCACTGCCTACCTGGACGAGGCGGAGCGCTGCACACGGGTTGGCCTCATGCACCGGGGAAAGATTCTGATCGACGGCAGCCCTGCACGGATCAAGGGTTCCCTCGGCTTTCCCATGGTGGAACTATGGACCGGGGATGCGCGCACGGCCGAGGAGATCGCAAGGGGCTGTCCGGGGGTTCGTAGCGTGAGCATCTACGGCGACCGCCTTCATGTCGCCCTGGAGCGGAGCGAAGCGCTGGATGGAGTCATCGACAGGCTTCAGAAAGAAGGGATTATTGTCCGGGATCATCGATCGATCCTCCCTTCCCTGGAGGATGTCTTCATCGCCATGGTGGAGGAGCCATGAACCATATCGAAACAGCAGTAGAATTTGCCGGGTTGACTCGTGTTTTCGGCGACTTCACTGCCGTGGACCAGATCAGCCTCAAGGTTGGAAGGGGAGAAATCTTCGGTTTCCTCGGTCCCAACGGAGCCGGCAAATCGACAACCATCAAGATGCTGTGCGGTCTCCTCACCCCCTCCGCCGGTAGTGGGACAGTGGGAGGATTCAACATCATGACCGAGGCGGAAGAGATCAAGAAGAATATCGGTTACATGTCCCAGAAGTTTTCCCTCTACGACGACCTGACGGTGGAGGAGAACATTAACTTCTTCAGTGGCATCTACCGGGTTCCCAAGGAGAAGAAACGTGATCGGAAGGAATGGGTCCTGGAGATGGCGGGGATCGCGGACCGGCGGGGAGCTCTGACCAAAACCCTCTCGGGCGGCTTCAAACAACGGCTGGCGCTCGGCTGCGCCATCCTTCACGAACCTCCCATCATCTTTCTCGACGAGCCGACCTCGGGGGTTGACCCAATCTCCCGGCGCAATTTCTGGCGGCTCATCTATGCCATGTCCCGGGAGGGAAAAACCATCTTTGTTACCACTCACTACATGGACGAAGCGGAATATTGCGACCGGTTGGCCCTCATTTACCGGGGGAAGATCATCGCCGAAGGGACACCGACCACCCTGAAGCAGGAGTATATGGAAAGGGATGTTCTGGAAATCGAGGTTGAGCAGGTGGTGGATGCGCTGGAAGTCCTTGAACAGAGCGGCATCGAAACAGCCATTTTCGGCAGCGTCCTGCATGCCACCGTGACTGACGCTGGGCAGGAGTCCCAACGGATCAGGGAATCACTCGTCAAAGCGGGGCTAAAGGTCGTCCGCATCGAAAAGATCGTCCCGTCGCTGGAAGATGTGTTTGTAACCCTGATCGAGGTGTCGTGATATGAAACTTATCCGCGTCCGCGCCATAGCAAAAAAAGAGCTGATCCAGGTGCTCCGTGATCCCCTGAGTCTGGCCATGGCGTTCCTCATGCCGGTGATCCTGCTGTTGATCTTCGGCTACGCCATTACCATGGACGTGAACAACCTGAGGACCGTGGTTTACGATCTGGACAAAAGCAGCCTGAGTCGTGAGCTGGTAGCCCAGTTCCGGGAGTCGGGATACTTCACGATTGTCACTATCTTGGATCGTCCCTCGGATGTTGATGCAGCGCTCGACGCTAACCGGGGGCAGGTGGCGCTCTGGATCCCCGCTGACTTCTCAGAGGATCTGCGAAGGGGAAAGGTTGCTCCGCTGCAGGTGGTTGTTGACGGCAGTGATTCCAACACAGCCACCATTGCCCTCGGTTATCTGGAGGGGGTGACGGAACGCTTTGGCCAACGGGTTACAGGTGGAATAGCGCGCGCCCCCATAGATGCCAGGGTGCGGGTCTGGTACAATCCGGAGCTTAAATCGCGCAATTACATCATTCCCGGACTGATTGCGGTAATCATGGCGGTCATTGCGGCACTGCTCACCTCGCTAACCATCGCCAGGGAATGGGAGCGGGGCACCATGGAGCAGCTGATCGCCACGCCGGTAAAAACCACAGAGCTGATTGCCGGCAAACTGCTGCCCTACTTCTTCATCGGCTTTATCGACGTGGCCGTTTCCGTGGCCATGACGGTATTTATCTTCGACGTCCCATTGCGGGGGAGCCTGTTACTGCTCGCTTTCCTTACTTCCCTCTTTCTTTTTGGAGGTCTCTCTCTGGGAATACTCATCTCGGTTGTTGCCAAGTCACAGCTGGTTGCCAGCCAGATCGCCATGGTAGTCAGCTTTCTGCCGGCTTTCCTGCTGTCAGGGTTCATGTACGCCATCAGCAATATGCCGCTGCCACTCCAGAATATGACCAGAATCATCCCTGCCCGTTATTTCGTAGCGATTCTCAAGGGAATTTTTCTCAAAGGGAGCACTCTCAGACAGCTGGCAACGGAAACGATTCTTCTTACAATTTTTGGCTTGCTGACCTTCGCCCTTTCGGTCAGGAAATTCAAGAAAAGGATCGTGTGATATGTTCGAACGGATCAAGGAAATGGTGGTCAAGGAGTTCAGTCAAGTGTTTCGGGACCGAAGGATGAAGGCTATCATTTTTGTTACCCCGATCCTGCAGCTTCTCATTTTCGGCTACGCGGTCACTACTGACGTAAAAAGCATAAATACCGCCTTCTACGACCTGGATCACTCCTATGAAAGCCGGGAACTGGGGCGTCGGCTCGAAGCATCCGGTTACTTTATCATCACTGGAACCCCCTCTTCGGCAAAAGAGATGGGGGACCTCCTCGACCGGGGAAAGGTTCTCGCCGTGCTACAGGTAAATAAGGGATTCGGTCGGGATTTGGCGCGAGGTGTTCCCACAGAAGTACAGATGATTGTGGACGGAACCGATTCGAATACCGCATCCGTTGCCATGGACTACTCTACGCGTGTCATCAACCGATTCGGCAAGGAATTCGGGACTCGGGCCGGCATACAACGGGTTGTAAAACCGGCACGGATCGACCTGCGCTCCCGGGCCTGGTACAACCCTGATCTGCGGAGCAGAAACTACAATGTGCCAGGGGTCATCGCTATAATCATCATGCTCACCTGCCTGTTGTTGACTGCCATGGCAGTGGTGCGGGAGCGGGAGATCGGCACCATGGAGCAGTTGATGGTTACGCCGCTGAAACCGGTGGAATTGATGCTGGGGAAGACAATCCCTTTTGCACTCATCAGTTTTTTCGACATGGCACTTGTTACAACCATCGGTGTCTTCTGGTTTGACATCCCGATCAAAGGGAGTATTCCACTCCTTGTTCTCTCCACGGCGATCTACCTACTCTCGGTATTGGGAGTTGGGCTCTTTATTTCTACTATTTCCAGGACCCAGCAGCAGGCGCTGATGGCCACCTTCCTTTTCTACATACCGGCCGTCCTCCTCTCTGGCTTCATGTTTCCTATCGAGAACATGCCGGTGGCGATTCAGTATGGAACCTACCTGAACCCGCTCAGGTATTTTCTGGTCATCATCAGAGGGATCTTCCTCAAAGGGAACGGGATCGATATTCTCTGGCCACAGATGGCTGCCCTTCTTTTGCTTGGTGTAGTAGTCATAACGACCAGCTCCCTTCGGTTCAGGAAGAGGCTCAGGTGAGAGACGAGCGATAAAGATGCTTATTCAGATTCGCATGGGTATTTGCTGCACATTGTGATCTTCTGCAACGTAAAGGGGGATTAGACCAAGCCTGATGTCTTTGACAAGCTGTTAGTGAGAAGCAGTAGAGTTACAATTTGAAGCGTCCATAATATTCCGAGTCCACTTATTAATAAGTATGAAAAGAATTCCGTAATTCGTTTGCGGCTTGCTATTTAAGCAACTTGTGAAGAGTGTTTTCAAATATTGTTGTTTTGTACTGTTGAAATTACACAAGATTTAGAGTGATTAGAAAGATTGCTGTATCATGTATACAAAAATATCAAAATAGGATCAGGCAAACTCCAGACAGATTGTATAGAGGATTTACTTGCTATGAACGTAGATGATTTATGGTTTAGGGATCCAGCAAATGCCCGTGCATATATCCGTAAAATTGCTGACCAGATTGAAGAACCAGAAGAGATGATGGAGTTCCTGAATGCATGTAATATCACACAAGCTGCGTTAGCCTGTTGGCTGTTCGAAACAAAACGATATAATCTATTACTGCAAAGCATTTGTATAAAAGGAGCATATGACCAAGTAGAAAGCAAAATAGAACTGAAAGATGCCTGGAATGAGTATAGCATTGCATCAGAAGAGTTTCAGTTTGCAAAAGAAAAGCTAAAAGAAATAATCAGCAAATTGCATATAGAACCTGTATTGTTTCGGAAAACATACGACAAAGATTTATAGATAACTGTTAAAGTCTGTTTACTTGGTGCGCAATTAAATTGATAGTAATGAATTAATTTATCAACTAGTAAATGAAAAATATTTGTAAAACGTTATATTGGAGAGTTTGTTGTGAAATTTAAATGGTGCTTGATGGTATTAATCACGTTTATTATCCACCAGCCTGTATTTGGCTATGACACGTTTCCCGCGCTGGATACGACTGATCAGTATGGAAAGCTATTAAACAGGGAGTCGCTATTCCATAACAACAAAAAATATCTTATTGCTATAAGCATGACTAGGAAGGGCTTCGAAAGGGCAAAAAAAGTGACAACAGTGATACAGGGTTCCTACCTCCACGAAAAAGTCAGTATAGTGATGATTCCCAATTTAAGCGCTGTCCCCAAATTTATGGAAGGGAGTGCAAAACGCTCCTTGCAATGGAGCAACGCGCCACCGATTTGGCTTGATTGGGAACACAAAAGCGCTAGGTGGTCAGTGCCACCTGGAACAGATTATGTGTGGATTTATGTGGTTGACAAGGAAAACAACATAATTGCCAAAATAGATGCAACCAGTAAGTTTAGTTTGGAGGATCTTCTAATGGTTAAGTAATACGTGATTTACTCTAAAGCTTGAACCAGTTTGTATTTGAAGATTTCAACTTATTCTTGATATAGGTCAATCATCCGTACACACTATTGCTGTAACTTATAATCATAATTCAGGAAAAACGTGGGAGGAAATATGGACAGGTTATTGAACCAGTTGGTCAACGATGCACCGGATGCGATTCTTGTCTCTGATCAGAAAGGGGTGATCCGTTACTGGAACAGCGGGGCAGAGCAGATGTTTGGTCATACCGCCGCCGAAGCAATAGGTCAGTCACTTGATCTGATTATCCCTGAAAATTTGCGCGGTCGGCATTGGGAAGGATATTGGCGGGTGATGGCAACCGGAGAGACGAAATACAAAACCGGCCTGCTATCATCACCAGGTGTTCGTAAAGATGGCGCCCGTGTTTCCTTGGAATTCAGCATGGTACTGCTGCGAGATGAAGATGGTGTTATGGCAGGTTGTGCCTCGATCATGCGGGACGTGACTGAACGATGGAAAAAGGAGAAGGAGTTGAAGGAGCGGTTGGCTATCTGCGAAGCAAAGCTGCCAGGTTGATATGATCTGCTGCAACGGCATATTTCGAGGCATTTTACCGGATCACATTTCAAAGTGGAAATTTGCTATGGATTTTTCTGGTAGACACATAAAGATTCTGACGATTGTACTGCTTCTGGTGCAGCTCTGCCTTCCGATTTCCGGGGCTTTCTACGTCGCTGACCATCTGCAGACCAGCGCCGCCGGTCACGCGGCATCGAGCTGCGCCCATACGGACGCTGCTGCCGACCATGAATCCACGGATGGTCACGAGCAGATCCCCCACTGCCATGAACTTGACGCTCCGTGCGACACCGTGCCCGGAAGTGTCGTCAAGCATACTCAGAGCATTGCCTCCCTTACGGCTTCATACAAAGGCGCTTTGTTGCCGGGCTATGCCGCGCTCATTGAAATCCCTCCCAAAAATATCGTTTGATCTACAACTGTCAAGAAGTGTTTACATCGCTGTAAAGCAGGATTGACAGCTCCGTGCAGATTCGCCCGAAATTACCATAATCAACCATCAAACCATAGTTTCAGAGGAGAATTAACCATGAGATTCGCTAACTTTATTAAAATCAGCCTGTCAGGGATAGCGGCAATTACAGCACTTATTATTACCACCCCGCGCAATGCGGCTGCCCATTGTGACACCCTTGACGGGCCGGTCATTCAAGACGCCAGAAAAGCAATCGACGCCAGGGACATCACCCCCATCCTCAAATGGGTAAAACCCCAGGATGAAAAAGCGGTGAAAACCGCTTTTAACAAGGTGCTGGCAGACAAGTCAAAGAACCAGGAAAAAACGGAACACAAGTTCTTTGCAACCCTTGTCAAAATCCATCGTGCCGGTGAAGGTGCCTCCTTTACCGGGCTGAAACCTGCCGGAGCAGTTGAACCGGCCGTTGCCGAAGCGGACAAAGCATTGGCAAGCGGCTCAGCCGAAGAACTGGTGAAGCTAATCAGCGATGACATTGCTGGTGGGATCAAGACGCGTTATGAGCATGCAGCGGCAACATACAAGCATAAAGATGAGAGTATTGCCCAAGGGCGTGAATTTGTGGAAGCGTATGTCGCCTACACCCATTATGTGGAACGGCTTCATCAGGACGCAACCGCCAAGGAAGGCGCACATGGTGAACATGGAAAACTCGAAAAACATTACGCTCATAAAAAAGAGTCAGCGCACTCTAAACACTGACGTTATGAGAGGTGTATCAGATTTGACTTGATATCATCGGATTGCTGCCTGGCAGGGATAACACCCCGCCAGGCAGCATTTTACTGCGAGTACCACATCGTGGACTATTGATATGTGACCAATAAGGAGAAACCGCAATGAAAATAGAAGTGCTAGGCACTGGTTGCGTCGATTGCATTACCCTTTATGAGAACACGAAGAAAGCTCTTGCTGAAAGCGGCAAGACTGGTGAGGTGGTTAAAGTCGAGGGCATTGCAACAATGTTGAAATACGGCATTCTCAGTCCGCCGGCACTGGTCATCGACGGCCAGGTCAAATCCTCAAGCGAGCTGCTGTCTGTCGCCGCAATCAAGGAATTACTATGAAGCCAATCGTTACAATAATTACCATGTTATTGCTGTTTGCCGGCGTAGCCAATGCGGAACTCCCTGCAGCTACCGCGACAGCCGTCAATCAGGCCCTGTCGTCCAGCAAACCGACGCTGATTGATTTCGGCCTGCGCACCTGCAACGTCTGCAAGAAAATGGCGCCATATCTGGAATCACTGTCCAATGAATATCGGGGACGGGCCAATATCCTCTTCATCGACGTACGTTCTGACCAGGCAATGGCACAAAAATTCCGCGTTCAGATGCTACCCACCCAGATATTCATCAACCCGCAAGGGAAAGAGGTACAACGTCACACCGGTTTTATGGACAAAGAAGGGATCATAAAAGGATTGAAATCGGCAGGGCTCAAGTGACCTTCGTGGAGAACATAGAGCAGATCATTGCAGCCTATCCGCTGCTGGCCTTCGGCGCAGTCTTTCTGGCAGGCGTCGTGTCTTCGGCCTCACCCTGTGTGCTCAGCACCATCCCGCTGGTGGTAGGTTTTGTCGGCGGCTACAGCGATGGCGACCGCTGGAAGGCGTTCCGCTACTCCCTGATGTTCATTGTTGGATTGTCGCTCACCTTCACCGCCTTCGGCGCTGCCGCCGGATTGCTGGGCACGGTTTTCGGGGTGGTCGATGGATGGTGGTATGCCGCCGCCGGCGCTGTGGCTCTGGTAATGGGTGGTCAACTGATGGGGCTGTATGACCTGCGCCTGCCGATAAAGCGCGACTTCAAACCGAAGCAGGGGGGCATCATTGGCGCGTTCATGCTTGGCCTGTTCTTTGGCCTTGTATCCTCTCCCTGTGCCACGCCGGTAATGGTCGTACTGCTGACCGTCGTCACCGGCAAGGGTCAGGTACTCTACGGCATCATGCTGATGTTCAGCTATGCTGTCGGCCATTGCCTACTGATGCTCGCAGCAGGGACGTTTACCGGTTTTGTGGAAGCATTTGCCAAAAATCGTGGTGTGATCAACTTTTCGAACTGGAGCAGGAAGGCAAGCGGTTGCATTATCTCCCTGGCCGGAGCCTGGTTCATCTGGCAGGCATTCTAGTCTCACATGAACAGGATGAGAAGACTGTTTCGGTAAAAACCAATTGATACACGTGGAGAATCAAGCAGATGGATGGAATTTCAATAAAATCAGCCAGTACCATTCGCACCGCTGTGCAGTGGTGCTTTATGTTTTGGGTAGTCGGTATTGGCATCCGTTTCGGAATTTTTGTAAGCGCGGTTGAAAGCGGTGCACCCGCGCCATTGGTTTCTCGTCCGCCAGGCGTCGAGGGCTTTTTACCAATCGGAGCCCTAACAAGTCTGAAGAACTGGCTGGTTTCAGGAGAAATACATCCAGTTCATCCAGCGGCACTGGTAATATTCGTGACAATCCTGCTCATGAGTCTGCTTGCCAAGAAATCATTTTGCTCATGGCTTTGCCCGGTCGGCACTCTTTCCGAAGGCGCATTCAAGATTGGCCAGAAGTTAGTTGGCCGGAATTATCGCATATGGAGATGGCTTGACTATGGATTACGGAGTATCAAATATCTGCTGCTGCTGATGTTCGTGAAATTTATCCTGGTGGACATGTCGGTCGAAGCGCTTGGCGGGTTTCTGGATGCTCCATACTGGGCAGTCAGCGACGTCAAAATGCTCCATTTCTTCACCAGCATGTCCTTAACCACCATGGTGGTACTGGCGATCCTGACAGTACTATCACTTTTTTACAAAATGTTCTGGTGTCGGTATCTCTGCCCATATGGTGCATTACTGGGACTTGCAAGTATTTTCAGCCCATTCAAAATCCGACGAGACTTGACAGGTTGTAATGGATGTCAACGCTGCTCCGCCATCTGTCCTTCTGGCCTTGAAGTGCATTCCTCCACAGCAGTTTCTTCACCGGAATGCACTGGATGTCTCACTTGTGTAGCAAGTTGTCCCGAGCGAAATGTGCTCGCCATGCAGCCTGGCTTCTGGAAAAAATCGCTCCCGGTTTGGGTTTTCGCAACAGTAGTTCTGACCATATTCATGGCAGGCATCGGCGCCGGAATGATCAGCGGGCACTGGCAAAGCTCATTGGATTATGCCGATTATCAGCGGCTCATACCAATGGTGCCATACTTGAGTCATTGAATTTGAAACTGATGAGTTAAGCGAAAGTCCACTTGTCGATTAGGGAAATACTTATGATGCCGTCGGCAGCACAAAATCCTCACCGGCAAATTGAATTGCAGCCGGGTCGTGGGCGCGAGGTGGTGATACGGCATGCACGCCACCGCGCTCAGGGCAACCCTGAACGAAAGTCTTTAACGTAAAGGACGCTCCGCACCCCTGACATGTTGCAGTCAGTCCACCATTAGGTACAGGTGACACGGCTATCGCGCCACCATGGGCTGAAAGCACAAACTCCACGAGTTCTTTTCCTGATGCAAATGGTCCTGCCCCCGGTGTTTTGGTTGATCCGCAATCACACATAGCCTTCTCCTCTTGGAAATATTCTGATCGAAATCTAAAACACCTTGCACTGCTGTGCTGCTGATAAGCATGACCTATGTCAATTTATCCGGCTTACTTCATTGAATCCGGTTATTGATTCAGATCAAACTCTTTAGCCGATTTCTTTGCTAATCTCACAATCATAACAAGGCAAGGAGACGATCAATGAACTTCAACAACGGACTTGGCGCTAAAGCAATACAGGATGTCATGCAGAGCTACCCTGAGATTGGCGAAATTCTGGCTGCCTATGACATCGGTTGTACAACCTGCAAGGTTGGGATCTGTCTACTCAAAGATGTTGTCTCCATTCATGGCTTATCCAAAGAAGACGAAGCGAAAATCGAACAGGAAATCAACGAAATTTTAGCGAAAAAAGGAGAGTAAATCATGGGAAATCTCGGATGTGGCTGCCCCGGTAGCATGGCAAAGGTAATCGAAAGACCGGCAAACGTTGCAGAAAACACCACAAAGGCTGTCTCTGAGCTCAGGCAGTGGCCGGTGCAACTCCATCTGGTGCCGCCAACCGCACCGTACTTTAAAAATGCAGAAATTCTGGTTTGCGCCGACTGTGTGGCTTTTGCCATGGGGAGCATGCATCAAGACCTGGTGAGAGGAAAAGCGCTCGCCATTGCCTGCCCGAAACTTGATGACACCGACAGTTACGTGGAAAAACTGGCAACGATCTTTTCGACCAACGAAACTCCAGCTGTCACTGTAGCGATTATGGAAGTGCCGTGCTGCCGCGGACTGGATGTCATGGTCAAGCAGGCAATACAGAAGAGCGGTAGGGACACACCTTTGGAGACAGCGATTGTCGTCGGCATAGACGGCAACAGGAGGAACTGATGAAAGCGGATATAACCAGGAAACTGGTGGATGAACACCAACTCATTCTGCGGATGATCGCCCTGCTGAACGCTCCCCGGACGGCTGAGGGGAACTACCTTAACTGGCAATTTTACCTGGATGGCATTGACTTCATCCGTCAGTATGCGGATCGGTTTCAGGCAAGACCACGCTGCTCACCTCCATCGGCTGATCAACGAGCCGTCCCATGGCAAGGTAGTCATTGACGGAGCCATGGTCGCCGATGAAGGATGGTTGCCGGGTCTGGACCTGAAGCGCTTCAGACGTGAAAAGCTCGGATTCATATTTCAGGCCCACAATCTCATTCCGTTTCTCACTGCACTGGAAAACGTCATGGTCGCGCTGGAAATTAACAATCTATCACGGCCCGAAGCCAGTGACCGTGCGACGGAACTTCTTACTTCCCTCAATCTTGGGCACCGGCTGGACAACTATCCCAAGGCACTTTCTGGAGGTGAAGCCCAGCGGATGGCCATAGCCAGGGCATTGGCAAATAGATCAAAGGTTATTCAGGCCGATGAACCCACTGCGGTACTCGACACCGAAAACGGTAAGAATGTTATGGCCTTATTGAAATCGCTGGCAGTGGAAAACCAGTCAGCCGTCCTGGTTGTCACCCATGACCACCGGATGGTGGAGGGATTTGACACAATATTTAAAGTCAGAGACGACCGGTTGGTCAATTACCCCCTCAACTCAACACCTTAATGTCATAACTCCTTATCGAAGATGAGGTTCTTGTTGCGCCTCATTTTTATATGAGTAGGGAGACGGCCAATAGGCAGCTATTATTAACAAATACAGTAATGTAAACTAATAGTTTACATTTACATTATTATTTTATACTATGATCCAAACTATATTATGGAAACAACCATAAAAATGGACCTTAAATGTCAACTAATAGTTTACATATAAGTAAAAATTTAAAAGCGGCGCTCTTTTCCCTGCCGAAGGGTATGCCGGTCACGACCAGCCAAATGGAACATCTAGGCATATCTCGCCAGCTGGTTCATCGCTATGTACAAAACGGTTGGTTAACGTCGCTCGGATATGGATACTTCCAGCGAACAGGTGATGAACTAACCCGGAACGGTGCGGTATCGGCTCTTGAAAATCAGGGTCTTGATGTCCACATAGGTGGGAAATCAGCATTATCGCTTCGAGGTGCAGTTCACTATCTGGCACTTGGAAAGGAAAAGCTGGCCCTGTATGGTGTGACACGCAAAAAAATACCTGATTGGTTTACCCGTCAGTTTCCCTGCGAGTTACGCATGAGTCGGCTTTTCGGGGAAGAAGGGGCGTTGGAGAGTAGGTTGCAGGTGCGGCGTCTGGATGAAGCTGATCCTTACTCGCCTTTTGTCTCTGAACCTGAACGGGCTTTGCTGGAGATGCTTGATGACGTGCCCCAAAAGCAGAGTCTCGACGAAGCCAGAAAAATCATGGAGCCTCTGTTTACCCTGCGACCCGAACTGTTGCAGGCTCTATTGGAAACGTGCACAAGAATAAAGGTCAAGCGACTGTTTTTCTCTCTGGCGGAAGAACTGAAACTGCCGGTCTTGCAGCAACTCGATGTGACATTCATAAAATTTGGCGCAGCTTCCGTCTACGTACGGACACAGAAGGGGAATTCACTGATTTTGCAACACCCAGGAAAGAAATTGAATGGATAGCCGTTATCTTGATACCGTACGACTGCTCATCGATGCAGCCCCATTTGTCTTTACTCAAAAATGTTTCGCTCTCAAAGGAGGCACTGCGATAAACCTGTTTCTGGAAGACATGCCACGCCTATCGGTCGACATTGATCTTGTATTTACAGACCTGGAGTGCCCAGACAGGGATTCGGCGCTGGTGGCAATAGAAAAAGCCCTGCATGGCGTTGCAGAACTTTTGCAAACTAAGCTTGGGGTAACCGTCCGACCGACAACTTCCGGCAGTGATCATGAATCGAAGTTGTTTATTTCCCGTGGGCCAGTGCTTCTCAAGGTGGAGGTCAACCATGTATTCCGGGGTGCAGTATATCCTCTGGTTACCGGTAGTTTGTCCGTAGAGACGCAGAGACGTTTTTCGCGGGCTCTTTCCGTTCCCATGCTCGACCCTGACGAATTGTACGCCAGCAAACTCGTAGCCGCACTTGATCGCCAACATCCGCGAGATCTCTTTGATGTTATGTTGCTATTTGAGCGTGGTGGCATCACGCCGCGTATGCGTCGTGCCTTCACGGTCTATCTCGCCGGGCACAATCGGCCAATCCATGAATTGCTTGCTCCCCATCATAAAGACATCCGCGTTGAGTTTGAGAGCGATTTTGCTGGCATGACTAACAGGGAAGTGACTGTTGAACAGCTGATCGAGATACGTGAAAAGCTGTTCCGTGAGCTTCCAGCATCTCTTGACGGATTGGAACGCGAATTTCTCCTCTCGGTTAACCGTTGCGAACCTGATGGTGAAATCCTCGGATTGCCGGGTATAGAAAACCTGCCGGCCATCCGGTGGAAGCTGGTAAATTTGCGAAAACTGTCCAAGTCAAATCGCACTAAATATATCGTAATTACAGATTCTTTGAGCACTATGTTTCAATAAACACATCAGGTTGCAGCAGACACGACATTCTTCTTTTTGGCTCCCTTCGTTTCTTCTTCACCACTCTTCGAGAGAGGGTTTGAAAAGCCCCGGGGTGGTGTGTAGTCCCAATCCATCAACTCACACATTTCCGCATTCAGCAGGTTGATCTCCTCTCGGATCTTCTGGCTCCGCTCGATAAACTCTTGGGCCTTTTCAAAGGTGATGTTGCTGTTGCGTCCCATCTTCATGCGAAACTGGTAGAGGACGTTGTCATGAGTGTTGAGCATGGATATGAAGTCGCTTTGATCGAGAGTTTTCCGGGAGATTACATCAATGTCATCCCGTACCACCTTTTGCAGCTTTCGATCCTGCCAAGTCTGTTTTCCTGATGGCTTTTTCCCGCCAGTTTCTATCTTGTTGTCTGCCATAATTCCTCCCTTGTGTTCGTGGTTAGATTCTGCCGGTAGACCGCATTGCGATCCCCTTGCCGAACCGGTCTGATAATTCCGAAAATACAGTGTCGTCGAACTTCTTCATGTTCTGGACGATCATTTCCACCGCATTGATCTCAGATGCCGCATTAGCGTAACTTTGTTGGGCGACGCTCAGCAGTTGAAGCGTTTTTTCCTCCAGCGTCTGAATATGTTGCATCCCTTCACCAAGAAGGGCCAGTTGGCAGGTTTCCGGTGATGCCCCGGACTTATTTCCCTTCTGACTTGAGAGGATGTTACGGGCCATTTCCTGAAGTTGGACAGCGCGCCCGAACAGATCGAGCAGCATGTAGTAGCCGTAGGCTCGGGCGGTCAGTTCAGCAAGTTTGCCGATGACCTCACCTTCGGTATTTGTTGCCGTCGCATTCTTGAGAATCAACCCGACCGACAGCGGAGTGCTTTTGAGAAAAGCCTCTTCATCGGCAGCAAGAGCAGTCTTCGTTTTAATCTTACCGGCAATGGTCTGCATCTTGCCGGCCACATAAACCATTAGGTTCTTGTTGGCGTCGGTAATGTCTGCGCAAGCCCCGGCAGTATCCCGTCCCTGGGCGGTGCCGCTGATGAAGGAATCGAAGCTGTTGTTCTTGTCGCATGGTGGTATGTACTGTGCCTGATAGGTTGTCCCGGTCGTAGCTGGACTCTGGATAACCACGTCGCCGATGAAGCCTCGTACCAGTTTGACGTATTCGCTGTTCAACCCCTTCTTGCTGGCCAGGTTTTCCAGAACCGATCCGTCACCGAAAACTTGAAGAACCTCAACCGGACAACCAGCGGTAGCACTCGTGGCTGAGGTCTGGGTTGTGCCAGGGACACCCGGTTTGTTGCCGGCGTTGGTCTTCTGCTCGGTCTCAAACAGCTTGCTGACATCCTGGTAGAGATCCTTGGCACCGCTCGATACCATGAAATCGGTCTGGGCCGTCTTCATTTCCGCTTTTAGACTATCGGACATGACCGACGAAAACGGACTGGAAGCAGTTGCCACCAGCGCCTTGGCCGCCTTGCAGTCATTCAGCTGCAGTGAGTTCAGTCTGTCGGTGATGGCTTCGAGGGTCTTGATGGTATCGGCCACCTGAGGTGCCAGCGTCTTCAGGGCGATATCGAAAGCAGCTGCCGGAGCTGCCGACAGGATGTTCTGGAGTTTCTGGACCAGGTAATCAACATTCAGGAACGAGAAACCGCCGAGGAACATGTCGATCCCGCCACAACCGGACTTCAACTTGGGTAATGAGGCAGTGAACAGGTGGTCGTCAGTATTAGCCCACCTGGCAGAGAAACTTCCCCCTGTGTAGTAGCCCCGCTTAGAGCCTTCGTAATAGCTTGGAGAGGTGGAGCTTTTCTGCTGTACCCAGTCATCGACCCAACCGGACCAGGAAAGAACAGGACTCAAGGCTATGGCTGCCGCCAGGCAGGCGGCGGTGGTTCTGGTAATAACAGTTTGTTTCACACGGACACCTCTTCTCTGTTGCTGTGGGACCGGCAGACTCACGGCTGCCCCTTATCCTGAAGGCGGCGCTTCTTTACATCGAAACCGCCCCCCTTCTGGAATTCGTAGAGCGAATACTCCTCGGGAGAAATTTCCCCCTTCAGGAGACGTACCGCCCGGTATGCCTTGTCCTCGATCTCGTCAGCGGAGATTACTCCGGCTGATACGGGCAGGTAATCCTGGTTTCCCTTCTGAATCAGGATTAGGGTAGGGGTGATCTCCACACTGAACTTGGACGCCATACTTGGGTTCTCACTGATGTTGACCCGTTTCACGGTCCAACCTGTTTCGTTGGTGAACCATTCCAGGATGCGCGACTGCTCGTCGCAGTAGCTGCAGTCGGGTCGCTGGAAATAGATGAGGGCAAAGTCCTCTCGGTTGTCCCGCAGGGTACGCTGCCGCTCCTCGTTGATCTGGGCAATCCGAGCCAGGTTGCCGGGAGTGGTGATCGGATAGTCCTTTTTGGTGGTCAGCTCCGGGTACTTCTGCCAGACGAACTGGGCCACGTTCGAAAAGGCAAGTGCCTTCTTACGGGCTATTTCCTGTACCTCGAAATACTCCTTAACATTCTCTTCGCTGGGCTTCTGGACAGCTTTCTTCTTTAAGGCCTCAGCAAATTCCTGGAACTGGTCAGGATGCATTTCCCAGATCTGTTCGTAGGTGTAGTCCTTGAGAGAAGGCACACGGTTTGATGCTTTTTTCTTCTTTTCAGGATTTCCAGGCTGCTTCTCCGGCTCCTTCTGGTACCACCACCAACCCTTGGCCGAATCGTTGTAGTAGCTCGCACTGGCTGTTGCAGCAAAGGAAAGTATGATTGCTACTGTTAGCGACCTACGCATTGTTCCACCTCGGTCTGCTTCAATTTGATCTCCTTGACCATTCGCTTAAGCTGTGGCGACTTCAACTCCTCCAGCGTTGAGGGTTTTTCTCCGAAGGCTTGTGCTGTGAAGGGGATGAGCAGGTATGGGAGCCTTTTACCGCCCCCGGTAATAATTGAGACCTGCGTAGTGTAATACCTGTCAGCAACGTACTGGGTGGCAATGGCATCCCTGGTCTTGGACAGCTCGGACGCAATTGTGTACAACAGGTTCCGCTTCTCAGATTCACACCCCTCTGAAGCTAGTACCTTCGGGTCTAAATCGCTTACTTCCTTGATTGCCGTCCAAAGTCCCTCCGGGTTGACGAATACCAGTCCCTGGCTTGTGGAAACCGCCGACCATTGTTCACCCTTCGGAGTCGATTCCACCTCGTTGATTCGTTTTTTTAACGCCGCGAGTATGGCATCCGCGTCGAACCATTTAGGTATATCCAGCATGGTGGGATAGAATTTCTCTCGGGATTCGAGATTTCCCAAGGGATGTTCACGCTCTTCAACAGGATGTTGAGGTTTCTGGGTGTTCGTCCGTGTTGTTGCGTCTGTCGTTGCAACGGGCTGTTTTCCACTGTCATCTGGATCATTTTTTCTGCGTTCCCGTGCTTCGGCATAGAGGGCGGATAGTTCAGTTTGCCGTGCTTCATGGTCACTTAGTTTGAGTCCATCGGTCAGGATATTGTCACTCTTCAGTAGGTGATGACCGGTGATGGCTCTATGAATATCTTCCCTGTTGGGAAGAGAAAGATACTCAGGGATATTGTTAAGGATGAGCCCCGCGATGATCGGGTGATCGCCGCTGCTGTACATACCGTCATGGTAGGAAGGAATCTTACCGATGTCGTGGGCCAGGGCGATGATTATCATGTCCGCCAGCAGGGCTTCCTGGTCGGCTTTGGCAATAAAATTGCGGGTGACCGTTAGCGTATGACGGTAGAGTGGAACAGTCGCCAGCAGGGCATATGAGTCATCCGAGTAAATGCGTTCAGCTTCGTCTTTATGTACCCTGACAACGGACGGACAGTCTCCCTCGTCATCGAGCATGGTAAGGATCTTGATTATCAGTGCCCTCCGTACACCGTTTACGGAAGGTCTGTTTTCGATCATCTCGGTGAAGAACTGGTCGATCTCCTCATGTTTGAAAACAGGTCGAGGTTGCTTTGTGGTCTGGTTTGCTGTTTGTTCACGCCAGAGACAGGCCGCATCCTTGATCTCGATTTCGTTATCGGTCCAGAGATGACTAAGGTCAGCCAGTCTCGCCACTTCCGTAAACTCTGTTCTTACTTCTGCCGGTTCTTCGGTTGGTATCCACTTCCTGGAGCCATAGTAGCCAAAGCCGATGCCGACTGCGGCGGATACGGTGAACAGAAGCGTATTCATGGAGACTCTGTCTCGTCTGACTGGAATGGTGACATCATCGAGGTGATGACCGCAGGTGCAGAGGGAAAGATGATCTTCATTTTGGGATTGCGTGCTTCAAGGGTGGTCCCCTTGAAGCGGCCAGAATAGGTCATCAGATAAAACTCACGTGGTTGCAGGCTCAGGACGTCCTGCACCCGGAGGATATCCTGTTCGACCTCGCGCGTTGTAACCTGGTTTGATCCGAAGATCCCGGTCAGCACGTTCTGCACTCCGAAATGTTTAACGACATAATCGCTAGTTTCCGCGTCGGAGCAGCGCATGAATATCTTCGTGTTGGTATTGTCGAGAATGCTCTTTCCGAATTCCTCACCAATGACCGCGTAGATTTGGTTCACTGACTGAGCGAAGGCGGTGACCATGACATCGGCTGATCCTGCCTTGGCAAAAAGTTCCTCTACGCCTTGATAGAGCAGACTTTGAGCTTCGTCGATGAAGATTGAAAGGGGTGGGTCAACCTTCTGCCGGTTGGACAAATAGACACGACCAACAAAGGACTGGATCATGGAGAGGAGCACCTTGCCGAGGGTCGCGGAAGCTTCGCGCGTGATCATGGCGCCGGTATGTACGACCAGGATCACACGTTTGCCAGCCTCCAGGTTTTTGATGAATCGATTTGAGTCAGCCTGGCCGATGATCTTGCCGATATTCCCGGCTGAGAGTTCCATCAGAGCTGTGCGCAATGTCGAGGAGACCTTGGCGTAGTATTCCATGGGAGACTTGAGAATATCCTCAATCATGCCTGCAGTCAGTTCTGCTTCAGGAGTACCGATGCTGCGGAGCGACTTCATTGTCGATTCAAGTGATTCTCGCCGAATCCGTTGCCGGATGGTGTCGATGTTCATGAACGGCAGGTTCCCATGTTTCCGTGCCAGGATTATGTATGCAGATATGACGGCGGTGGTAATCTCTTTGGCGATGTTGCGATAGAACGGTTCACGGCCACCGAGGATGCCGGAAACGATATGTCCCACCAGTTCGTCAGGCATGAAGTAGAAGGCCATTGGGTCGACGACGGCTGAGTATTCGGGGAAGATAGGGGTGACGAGCATCAATTCATCCAGTCGGTTTGCCTCACGGGCAACTTCATAGATCTTGGTGAAGATCTGCTGGTCTCCCTTTGGATCGAAATAGACAACCGAGTACCCCTTGCGGATGTCCTGCTCGATCAGATTTTCACATAGGCGGGTTTTCCCGACACCGGTAGTGCCGAACACAAATGTATGCCGTTTACGGTAGGAGTCTGGAATGGCGATTGGAACGATCCGAGTTCGGTGTCCCATGTTGACGCCGGTCCCCAAGCTGGTCATTGGCTCGGACGGGTTAACGATGCGTTTTGAGAATGGAAACATGCAGGTGCTCTTCCAGTTCCTTTCCTACAGAGTTGATCACATCCTTGGGAATACGTTTTGGCGTCAAGATGATGCTGGAGCTTCCCGGGATGCGTTTCAGGCACTGAATTCCAGATATGCGACTCCGCTCCTGTAACAGCAATCGGGGGAGCTGCTTAGATGTGCGATTGAGTAGAATACGTACCTTGGTTGATTTCCTGTCGACCATGACTGGAACGACACTTGTAATGTAAAACTCCTTCACGCTTCCCAGGATATAACGGCCCCGTTCGTGAAGCGGCTGAAAGCGTTCTGGACAGATCCCCGCAAGAATCAGACGCCGGTAGCAGTCAGCTATTTCCAGGGCGACGAAAAGCGCTCCATCAGCAGTCATGCGAGATATTAAACCGGGAGCAGTTACGCCTCTCAACTCCCTCAGGCGGTCCGCCTCGTTCAGTGTTCTACGTCTTTGCAGTTCTAGCTCGATCTGGTGCAGAAGGTGTCTCCGCAACTTACGATCGATGTCATCCAGAGACAAAATGACCGGTTCACCTGTTTCCGGATAAGCCGTTATTCGCATATTTTCACTGATAGTGACACTTACGCTCATACGAAGGGCTTTGGTCAAAACCCGAGCTATGGCAACTTCGACTGCATCCATTGCCTCATTCGGCGGGAGTCTGCTCTCAGAGAATATTTCAGCGGGAAGCATTGTTAAACGCCTCTTCCCAGGGTGTTGTTACATGTGTGATGGTGGCAACCTGAGATGAAATCTGCACGTTTGGTTGACGTAATGGTTCCCTATCAATAATGCGGGCGATTCTTGCGGCATACCGGTCTCGCTTGGACGGGGTACGTGAGTTGTAGCAGCCGACGGCTGACCAGGTGTAACCATAGTCTTGGATGCATTGGGAGAGGACCCATGCACCGACCATAACGTTGGTACAGGGATTGGCGAGTGAGTCCCATGGTACGCCGAGTTTGCGAAGTGTCGGCTCCCATGAGGAGTTGATCTGCATGAGGCCGTAATCGTAACTGCCGTTGGAGTTGTAGTTGATTGCAACCGGATTGAAGCTGCTTTCTCCCTTGGAGATCGCGTAGAGGAGATTAGGCGAGATACCGTATCTGCTGCCGGCTTCTGCGTAACAGAAGGCGTATGACGTTTCTGTCGAAACGGCAAAAATACCCAGCAACAGTATCTGGATGGCAAAACGCATGATTCCCCCCATGTATATAATCTATAGGGGGGGCAGGTAGGGGAGGGTGGCTAAACAATGTTGAAACTCTTCTGCAGGTTGGAAGAAAATGGATTTACAGACTTATTTTCCGTTTATCGATTCTTTAAGGATTGTACTCGGCTTGAAAGAAAGGATTCTCCGCGCATCGATGGTGATGGATTCGCCTGTTTGAGGATTTCTGCCCTTACGTTCATGTTTATTCTTGACCTCAAACTTACCGAAACCGGAGATTTTTATATCCTCTCCATTTTCAAGAGTGGTTTTCAATACGCTGAAGACCGATTCAACCATGTCTATGGAATCTTTCTTTGAGATCCCGCATTTTTCGGCAACTTTTTCGACAATATCTGCCTTGGTCATACTTGCTCCATTCTATTCAAACAAAAGATGAAATTGGTATTTGGTGATTCAATGTCCTTCCCCGATTCGGGGGGAGGGGAGAGGGGGCATCCAACGACACTCTCTGCTTTATGGGCAAAAAACACCCACAAGACATATTATATAAATAACATTCGTGACAAGATAAAATTTACATCAAATTCACTTACTGATTGTTTGGTTGCTTGGTTGCCAGTATTTCCAGAAGAAGAGCTTCCCACTTCTGGAGGGCATCTTTTTTCTCTTCATCATAGCGATATTTGTTATAAACACCGACAACACCGGGCTTCATGTGATTTATAACCTCTTCACCAACCTCATCCAATACTCCGATCCGCGCCATATTTGTACGAGCGGTTCGACGAAGATCATGTGGTGACCAAGGTTTCATGCCGAAATAAGGCTCTTTTCGTGCCTTTATATTTCTATTGCCTACGACTTTCACGACGTCATCTGACAAATAGCCTCGATTTATTGACTGTGAAAGAGCATTTTCGGAAATATGCCCTCGTTTCCCTCTCTCAGAAGGGAATATATGACCTTTACCATCCCCAATCAACCCTAAGGCTGTGTCTGTTAGGTATACTCTGTGCTCACGTTCATTCTTGCCGGCAACCTCGGCGGGTATCGTCCACCATCTGTCCTTGATCTGATCTCGGTGAAGTTGAGCTACCTCGCCAGGGCGTTGAGCTGTAACGAGTATCAACTTCAATGCCCGTTTCACTTCCCTGGTGCTTGATGATTTGCTGATTTCCCCCCACGCTTTAATGATTTCGTCATCGTCGAGATGCCGTTCATCAGCTTTTTGCGTAATTTTGGGTACAGACTCCGTGATTTCATGGAACGGTTGTATTTCAGCCCACTCCAGACGGCAGGCATACTTAAACATTTGTCTGCAGAACTTCATAGTATTACGAGCAGATCCTGGGACAGTGACGGCTATTTGTTGAATGAGAGACAATGCGTGTTTGTGTCGAACAGAAGAAATTTCCATCTTGCCGATGTTGGGAATGATGTGCGTTTTGATGGCACTGAGGACGGTATCTTGCCAACGTTTAGAATGGTTCTCCTTGGAGTAGTCGACAAACCAAACTGCAGCAAGCTGTTCAACTGTAGTCGGAACAAAGTTTTCGGGTATCTTGTCTTCGATTAAAGCATCAAAGGTGTCTTTTTCCAGTTGAGCCGCCGCACGGGCAGCTGCCTCTACCGCTAATTCTGCTTCTTTCGCTAATCGTGCATTTTCTTCGGCAATTGCTTTCTTCTGGTCACGTGGGTCGATGCCTTTTTTCACTAACTTATACGCATCGTTATATGCTATTCTCGCATCCGCAAGTGAGCAATCCGGATAATGGCCAAGAAGCACATACCCTTTGCTTTTGTTCAACTCGAACAGATACACGAAAGCTTTGGTACCGGAGGGAAGGACTTGCAGAGCAAAACCACGTCCCTCCCGAAGATAGTATCTCTTGTCTTTTGGTTTCGCAGCAGCGATTGCTTTTTCCGTGAATTGTTTGCCCATTTTGCTCTCTTTTTGTGTTTCCGTTTTGTTTCCGTTTGCTCTTTTTGAAACCCTGTGTTTCCGTTTTGTTTCCGTTTGGAGGTTGGCAAGCAGGGAGGCATTTTGAAACACTAGGGAATATAAAATAAGACAAAAACGCAGTTAAGTCAAGGTGATAAGCAGGGTATATGATTAATTGAGAGACAAATTGAAAAAGCCAGAAACGCCAGTGTGCCTGCTTCCCAAGCTGAAGGTCGCGGGTTCGAATCCCGTTTCCCGCTCCAGTAAAACATAAAAGGTTCAGTTAGATATAGCTGGCCTTTGCAAAATGTACCCGGTACTGTTCCCAAACTGTGCCGGGTTTTGCTTTTTTGGGCATGGCGAATCAATACCGAGTTGGCAGAAAAGTTCCCTCCTTTTTCCCAAAAAATACCTGCACTGTTGCTCAATCGCTTCCACAAGTATAACCCCACAATTATTAATAATTTTACATGGCTAATGGGCGAAGGTAGGCATCAAAGATAAGACCAAAGTGCTGATACCAAAACGTATGGATAGGTGTAAAAAAATATTACAGTGTAAAGAAATTATCCACCGTAAAGAAATTTTACACAATAATTTTAAATAGTTATGTTGTATTGTTGCTTGAATTGAGCGGAGAAATAGTGTAACCCTATAGTTGTATGCTCGACGATATGCATTGGATTGTGGCTGGTGCCAAGGAATCCAGCAGTTTTGGACGGAGGCGACAGATGTAAGACCGAGGACATGTTCTCGTGAGATTTGATCTACGTTTTAAGATCATTTGGTGTCTTAGAAGCCTGATGAGGTCAGATTGAAAGCAGTGCGTGCCGATACCATGGTAAATCGAAAGCCTGAAACACGGCATTTTTCCGGCACCGATTTGCTCTGGGTGCTCGGTAGCATCTGCCAACTCCATCGCATCCCGTTCGACCCGGTGCTCATCGAACGCCAGTTCCCGCCCCCTTGCTCAATATCCACCCTGCAGACCGCACTCACTGCCCTTGGATTCAAGGTCGGTACTCTCGATTGGCTGGTCTCAACCAAAAGTCTTGGCAACGTCCCCCTGCCGGCTCTTGCATTCTTCGGGGAGGAGCCGGTTTTGGCGCCTGAAATGAGCCATGCAGGGCAGCAGGATCCAGCAGTCGATCTTTTCGGAATCATCAAGCCGGTTCTTATCGTCAAGGTAGACGGTGAGCGGCTGCTCTATTTCCGCGCAGGATCCCAGACACCGGAAACGACCACCCTGCAGGACCTTGCTGAACGCGGTGCCCATGAGATTTTGCTGATATCCAGGGCTTCCACAGGGCAGGCCGATGGCGAAGAGGCTACCGGCACGGCTAACGCCTCCATGCCGGCTGGGAGCAACGCCAACAGATTCGGTTTCCGCTGGTTCATCCCCGAGCTCCTGAAACACAAGAAGATCTGGCGCGATGTGCTGCTGGCATCGCTGGTCATCCAGTTGATCGGTCTGGCTACCCCGCTCTTCACCCAGGTGGTAATCGACAAGGTGGTCGTCCACCAGACCCGGAGCACCCTGATCGTCATTGCCGTGGGGATGCTGATCTTCATGGTCTTCAGCGCCGTCATGACCTGGCTGCGGCAGTACCTGGTGCTCCATACCGGCAACCGGATCGATGCCGTCCTCGGCAGCCAGGTGTTCCGCCACCTGTTGCGCCTGCCGCTGCCGTTCTTCGAGCACCGTCCCACCGGCGTGCTGGTCGCCCGGCTGCAGGGTATTGAGAGTATCCGCCAGTTCGTCAGCGGTGCCGCCGTCACCCTGCTGCTCGATTTCCCCTTCCTCCTCATCTTCCTGGCCGTGATGTTCTGGTACAGTTGGCAGCTTTCTCTGATATCGCTCGGGATCATGTGCCTCATTGCACTGATGAGTGTCCTGGTAACCCCGGTCTTTCGGGAGAAACTCAACGGCCAGTTCCTCCTCGGCGCCCGCAACCAGGCATTCGTCACCGAATACGTGGCAGGGATGAGCACGGTCAAGTCGCTGCAGATGGAGCCGGTGCTGGAGCAGCGATACGGCGATTACCTCGCCTCGTACCTGGCTGCGGGTTTCTCCACCAGGCAGCTTTCCAATACCTACAATGTCGTTGCCAACGCGCTGGAGCAGCTCATGACCCTGGCCATCCTGGCGGTGGGGGCGCTCCTGGTCATGCACAATGACGGGTTTACCATCGGCAAGCTGGTGGCCTTCCAGATGTTCTCCGGCCGGATGAGCCAGCCGATGCTGCGGCTCGTGGGGCTCTGGCAGGAGTTCCAGCAGGCCGATATCGCGGTCAAGCGTCTCGGCGACGTCATGGACATGCCGAGCGAGCCGTATGCCCTGACACCCGCCCGGACAAGCACCCAGCAGGGCGGAGCGATCGAACTCAAGGACGTGAGCTTCCGCTACAGCCCTGAACACCCCTATCTCTACCGCAACCTGAATCTTACCTTCAAGGCCGGGCACCTGAGCGTGCTGATGGGACCGTCAGGCTGCGGCAAGAGCACCCTGGCAAAGATGCTTCTCGGCTTTTACCAGCCGACCGACGGCCAGATCCGGATCGACGGCAGCGACATCCGCTACCTGTCGGCCAACGAACTGAGGAGCATCTTCGGTGTGGTCCCGCAGGAGACCGTCCTCTTCTCCGGGAGCATCTACGACAACCTGAGCCATGCCAGTCCCCATGCCGGTTTCGCGGAGATCGTCCATGCCTGCCGCCAGGCGGAAATCCACGATCTGATCGAATCGCTCCCCCAGGGGTACAAGACTGAGATCGGCGAGCAGGGGGTAGGGCTGTCGGGTGGTCAGCGGCAGCGGATCGCCATTGCCCGTGCGCTGCTCAAGCGACCCCGCATCCTGATCTTCGACGAAGCGACCTCCAACCTCGACCAGCAGACGGCCGAGCATTTCGCCGCCACGGTCAACGCACTGAAGGGAAAGGTGACGATGCTCTTCATCACCCATCAGCTACCCAAAGGGCTTCAGGTGGACGAGGTATTCCGGTTCGGGGCGCAACCCCGGCAGCCGCGGATGATGGGGGTGGTGGAGCAGGAGGCAAAGGATGGCGAAGAGAGTGCGGAATAATTATCCCGACTGCCAACGCCGACAACCTGCTCATCGACGACAGCTACCGCTCACTCATCACCCAGTGGGACAGGATTTTTAGAAACAGCAAAATTTTACCTACGAAATTGAATCCGAAAGGAGGGCAACATGAGCATGTTCACTGGAATCAAGAAGGGATTGATTGCCGTAGCAGCGGCGCTGCCGCTTGCTATGGGATTGGCTGTCGGACAGGCACACGGGGCAAGCTTTGACTGCGCCAAGGCCAAAAGCGTGATGGAAAAGACCGTCTGCGCTGATCCGACACTGTCGAAGCTGGATGAAGAGATGGCTGCTGCCTACGCTAAAGCCAAGACTGAAGTGAAAGATCGCCCGAAGGAGTTGAAGAAACTCGTTAGTAGCCAGCGCGAGTGGCTGACCGGCCTGAAGCCCCAGAAATCTCCCTGTGCAGCCAGGACAGAGTGTCTCACAAATTCGTACCAGACACGGATCAAGGAACTGCAGTATACCTCCGCCTTTGCCCGCGCCACATCGCCCACGGCAGTCGGTCCCACCCAGGAAGTGGTCATGCAGCGGTTGAACGAGCAGTTGGAGCAGCTTAAGACCTTAGTGCGTTCGGCAAAAAGCGTAAAATCTGAAGCCCCCTTAAACCGTGACAAAGTCCAAGTTTGCGAAGAAGTCTGGAAGAAGCTTCCCCAAGCCACCGTTCCCGTCCCGACTGAATTTGCCAATACTTCTGAACAGAAGCGGAATTTGTTCGAAAGATTACGGGAAATGGCATATGACAATCAGCGACTATATTTCACACAAGGCAATACAGCTAAGAATATAGCACAACGGAAAATAAACCTAGATTATAAATGGAATGAATATAATAAGAACATCGAATTAGGAAAACGTAAAGATACAGTATACCAACTATATAACAATACTCAGAATATAAACGGCTTTAAACAGCCGATCATTGTTAAAATATTACTAGATATTGAAGACAATGGACTATCGATAGAGAGAAAACGGCTTGGTCCTGACGGTGTTTGGTTATTTACTCCAGGCCTTTCATCTGTAGCATTTTCAGAAGAATTTTATAATGAAATATATGAGGATAATCACACTATGACTCCATCAGATAATGCTGGCCTTATTGCACTAAATTATAACGTCTTGTTTTGGGACCTCAAAAATAATGTCGAAACAGGTGTGGACATCTCTATACGTCCCGTCCTAGATCCACAAACTGAACAAGAATTACTATGTACATATAATATTAAGTAAAATTCAACTTGTATAGGAGGAGATTACTATGGATGGCACTTACCTCAGTAACCAAAATTATCGAAATTTGAGAGACTCATTCTTAACAAAAAATGAAGATTTTCGCACAACGATATACTTTGATTCAGTCGGTGTCCCAACAATTGGGAAAGGGGTTGCCTTACTGGTTAGAACTGACACTTATACAAATTCAGTGCGAACATTTGATATATATTGGGACAATCTTAACGCTCTAAAAAGTGTGCTTGGTGCACAATCATCAGAATATCTTGCCATAGAATCATTTGCTCTAAAAGCACTTGAATTTATTAATAATACACACGAACCGAACAAAGCCGAGCTTTCTGCTTTTTCCAACACTGAACGCGGAAAAAAGATCGTTGAAGCGTTCGGTGCGCTTAATGATAAATGGGAGGTGACGGCAAGCCCTTCAATCGGCAATAGCCAAGCAAAAGATGCCTCCATTAGCGTTCTTGATAGGCATGAAAAAGGCCTGGACAGTAAGTTAAAAAAAATGGGAATTAACCCAGCTACCTTGACAGAAAAGCAACGAATCGTATTGATTGATGCATATTATAATGGGCGATGGAAAATGGGAGGAAAACAGGCAGCCGAGTTAATAAATACCAGTGCTTCCAATAAGCTGGTAGCAGATGAATTATACCTTCATGGTGGCCCCAAGTATCGTCCACGAACTAAAAGAGCAGGTAAATTTCTTGACCCTAGTTGGCAACCTCCGACGCCTCCCAAACTGAAAAAAGCCATCGCGGAAACAGCGCAATCCAAAACCGTCCCGCCACCCCGTCGCGACCCGCTGGTATTCGACCTTGACGGCGACGGGGTCGAAACCGTGGCAGTCGGCGCAGGCGTTCTCTTCGATCACAACTCTGACAACATCGCCACCGGAACCGGCTGGATAAAGAGCGACGACGGCCTGCTGGTGCGGGACGTGAACGGTAACGGCACCATCGACACAGGCCGGGAGCTGTTCGGCGACCGGACACTACTTTCCAGCGGCGCTCAGGCAACCGACGGCTATGCCGCCCTGACCGACCTGGACACAAACGCAGATGGGAAGATTGACTCTTCGGACGTTGCCTTCGGCGAGCTGAAGATCTGGCGCGACCTAAACCAGGACGGCATCTCCCAGGTCGATGAACTTATGTCCCTGGCCGATATGGGGATTGCTGCCATCAACCTCGACGCCGTTGCCCGCAACCAGGCACAGAACGGCAACACGATTGCCTCTGTCGGTACCTTTACCAAAACCGACGGCACCACCGGCACCACTGCCGACGTCAACTTGGCCAATGATCCCTCCAGTCGCTGGTTTATCGACACAATCGACATCCCGGAAACCGTCATCGACCTCCCCGACATGACCGGCTCCGGCAAAGTGCGGGACCTGCAGGAGGCTGCAACGCTGTCGCCGACTCTTGCAGACATCCTCACCCGCTTTAGCAGTGCCGCAACCAGGGCCGAGCAGCTGGCGCTTCTGGACGAGCTGCTCCTTGCCTGGGCCGACACCTCCGGCATGGCTGGCTCGCTTGAAGAGCGCGACCCGCGCTACCGGGTGGAATACCTCTCCTTCGGAAATGTGCGGAGAAGCGACCATATCACCGGTACGGCAACCGCAGGAACCGTCACCACCGCCCCTGCCAACGCCGACAACCCACACATCGATGCCGCTTACCGCAACCTCATCAACCAGTGGAACGATAAGGTCCATATCCTGGAGGCGTTCAACGGCAGCTACTTCTTCGGCCTCCCGGGCCAGCCCCAGGACGGCGGCGCAGCAGCCATTGGGATGTGGGTGGATTATTCCGGGAGCACCGCCCTCTCCGGCGTCAACAAGGGAAAACCCGGCCTGGCGATCAACTTTGATCAGCGGCAACTGGACCTATTGGCATCGGCCTACCGGTCGCTGCGTGAGGCGGTGTATGACACCCTGGTCGTTCAGACTCGGCTGCAAGGCTATCTCGACAATATCCACGAAGAAATTGTCATTCCTGAAGGCATCGAAACCGATGACGTTGCCGTCATCCTCGACTTCAGCGGCGTCAACCAGTCTTTCCAGGACAAGCTTGCCGTTGACCCGGTCAACGGCCTCACCGACCTGATCGAGTTCAACAAATACACGCGGGAGCTCCTCTCCGGCACCCAGTGGGACGGCTTAACCATGATGGAGGATGCCATCCGCACCATAGCGGTCACCCCCGAACTGCAGGCGCTATACAACGAGCTCAATGTCCGTTTCAACGGCGCAGCAGGGACCGGCAACGACGACATCATCCTGGGCGACGAGCAGGCGCGGACCATCTACGGCGCGGGCGGCAGCGATACGCTTCTGGGGGGTGCGGGCAACGAGACGCTGGTGGGCGGGGCGGGAGACGACACCCTTTCCGGCGGTGGCGGCAACGACCGGCTCATGGGCGAAACAGGGGACGACACCTACATCTTCCGCCGCGGCAGTGGCAACGACACCATAACCGACGGCCAGGGGAACAACAGCGTGCTGTTCTCCGGGCTCAATCCGGGCGATATCCGGGTAACGGCCTCCAACCTCCCCTACGACGACCTGCTTTTCACCATTGTCGATACCGGCGAGACCTTGACCATCGCCAGTGTCTGGACCATGAACTGGTCTTCGTATGAGCTCAGTTCCATAGGCAGCTTCATCTTTGCCGACGGCACAGTCTGGAGCAAGGAGGATGCGTTGCGCGCCGCTGTCGAACTCCCTACGGAGGGTAACGACAGGATCATCGGCAGCCGCCTGAGCGATGCCATCTCAGGACTCGGCGGCAACGACACCATCATTGGCCGCGACGGAGACGACACCATGGACGGCGGGTCCGGGGACGACCTCCTCATCGGCTCCGCAAATATCTACAGGGACTACACCACCGGGCAACAGCGATACTACGAAACCGTTACTGCCAACGGCAACGACACCTACCTCTTCGGCCGGGGATCGGGCCACGACACGATCAGAGACGGCGACGATACGACCAACACGGATATCCTGAGATTCGCGGACGACATTACCCCCGCAGACGTTGCAATCGCAAGGAACGATGAAGACCTGGTCCTGACGATCATGGACAGCGGTGACAGCGTTACGATCAGCAAATACTTCCACGAGAATCACTACTCAGAGAATGAACATACCTACGAAATCGAGCAGATCGCTTTCGCCGACGGCACACTCTGGACCGCCAGCACCATCCGCGACCGGCTCCTGGCCGGCTCCGAGGCCGCCGATACTATCATCGGCTATCGCGGAGACGATGTCATCACCGGCAGGGGGGGCGACGATGCCATCGATGCCCGTGGGGGGAATGATCTGATTTCCGGGGGCGACGGTAACGACACCATATATGCCGGGACCGGCAACGACCTGATCGACGGCGGCGCCGGCGACGACTGCATCAATGGCAGCAACAGCCGTTACTACGACGGCGGCTATCTTGACAGTGCCCCTCAGGACAACGATACCTACATCTTTGGCTACGGTTCCGGCCACGACACCATCTGCGACTACGACTGGCGGGGCGGGAGCAGCGACACGATCCGCTTCTCGGAGGGGGTGACTGTCGATGCCGTCAGCTTTGCCCGGACGGGGACCGATCTCCTGATAGTCCTGGGAAGCGGCAGCGACAGCATCACCGTCAAGGGGTGGTTCGGCTATGGCAGCAACTACTACAAGATCGAGCGGCTGGAGTTCGCCGACGGCACCCTGCTCGGCCCTGACGCCGTGGAAGCGCGCCTGACAATCGACGGCACCGACGGCGACGACTCGATCCTTGGGAGCGCAAGCGGCGAAACCATCCGGGGACATGACGGTTCTGACAAGATATTCGGCGGATGGGGAAACGACACCCTAGACGGTGGCGAAGGCTCCGATCGCATTTCCGGCGATCAGGGTAACGACACCCTCATTGGTGCCGGTGGCGACGACTGGCTGGAAGGGGGCGAAGGGGACGACACCTACCGGTTCGGCCGGGGGTACGGACGCGACACCGCCTACGAGCGGTTCGACGGGTACTACTATGCACAGCCATCGACCGATGTGGTCGCCTTCTGCGACGATATTCTCCCCACCGATGTAACCGTCCGGCGTCACGGGGATGACATGGTTCTCTCCATCAACGGCAGCGAAGACATCCTTACCGTAAAGAAAGGGTTCAGCGAATCGGAAGTTTATGATCGGGTGGAGGAAGTGCGTTTCGCGAACGGCGAGACATGGGATTTTACCGCGATGCAGCAACGTGCCCTGTTGGCAACGGACGGCGACGATGTCATCGAGGGGACCCCGTCGGGCGACGTTCTGGACGGCGGCAGCGGCAACGACCGGCTTATGGGCGGATCCGGGAGCGATACCTACTGGTTCGGCCGGGGGTACGGCAGCGATGTCATCGAGGAAGAGATGAGATTGGTGGATGTCGATACCGTCCGGTTCCTTCCCGGTATCGCCACGAACGACGTCGTTTTTTCCCGCGACGGCAACGACCTGCTCGTCCGCCTAAACGACTCTGCCGACTCGTTGCGGATCATGAACTCAACGGGCATGATCGAACAATTCTTTTTCGACGACGGCACGGTTCTGACCAGGTCCGACGTTGACATGATCATCGGCACTCCTGTTTTCGGAGAGACGATCGTCGGCACCTTCAATGGCGACACTATCACGGGGACCGCTCTCAACAGCACCATCCTGGGGTTGGAGGGGGACGACACGCTGGACGGCGGAGCAGGAAACGACAATATCTCCGGTGGTGGGGGGAACGACCTGATCACCGGCGGCGACGGCGACGACTATCTGAAGGGGGATGACGGCAACGACACCCTAGACGGCGGCGCCGGCCGCGATACCCTGTTCGGCGGGGCCGGAACGAACATCTACCGCTACGAACGGGGGGACGGGCTCGACTTCGTGAACGCGGTCGTAAGCGACGGTGTTGACGATACGGTTGAGTTCGGTACGGGGATTACGCCTGCCGATCTCCAGGTGCAAGTCGACGCCTGCTATTACATGTCTGACCCGCAGCCCACCGATATCGGATATCGGAGACTGGTCATCGGCATCGGTGGAGACGACGCCATCGAGATCAATAACGCCGATTTTTCCGATATCGGCCGCTCACCGGTGCGCCGGTTCCGCTTCGCCGACGGCACAGAGATGACCCTGGAGCAGATCGTTGCCCTTGCCGACGGAGGTGTTGCCGGTTCCCAAGGGGGCTCCGACTACGACGACTTCCTCAGGGGAAGTAATGCCGACGACGACATATCCGGCAACAACGGCGACGACCGGCTGAAAGGGCGAGGCAACGACGACTGGCTAGAAGGCGGCAACGGTAATGATGTTATTTCGGGAGACAGCGGCAACGACAACCTCAGAGGGGGGAACGGCAACGACGTGCTGGCAGGCGGAACCGGAAACGATTATATCTCCGGAGGGGCCGGCGACGATGCCTACCTGTTCAACCGCGGCGACGGAAACGACTATATAAACCAGTACTGGAACGATTCCGGAGTCAAGACGCTCTTGTTCGGCGCCGGGATCGCTCCCGGCGACCTTTCAGCCTATCTGAACGCGGAGGGGGATCTCGTCATTCTCGTCGACAGCGGAACCGGCGGCAGCGTCACTGCTCCGTGGTACAACAGGGACGACTGGTCTGAAAACACCTCCCTGCCGCTGCACCGGGTCCAGTTCGTCGATGCGGAGGGGCGGATCACCTTGATCGATCTGGCATCTCTCGTGCGGAGCCGGAGCGGCTCGCTCATCAACTCGGATGAAGCCCACCCGGTGTCGATCTTTGCGAATGCGGAGGCCTACGATATCACCCTGAGCACACTTCCGTCCGGTGGAGATCCGGCAGTTTCATACGCTCAAAACGGCGATGTTTTCGCGGCTCCCCATTACAACGCCGTAAGTTCCGGCACAGACAGCGACGACATCGTATTCGGCACGCAGGGGAACGACACGCTGAACGGAGGGGCAGGTAACGATCTCATCATTGCGTTCGACGGCGACGACTACCTGGAAGGTGCCTCGGGCCGCGACCGCATAGATGGCGGCGGCGGCAACGACGACATCTATGGTGGCGACGGCGACGATGTCCTGTACGGCGGCGACGGATACGACCTTATCCATGCCGGACCCGGTAACGATCTCGCCGTCGGCGGCTACGGCTCGGACACCTATCTGTTCAACGCCGGCGACGGCATCCTGACCATCGAGGATTATTACCTCGATGCATCCATCGATAGCGACGGTTACGGTGGCGAGGTTATCGGTGATTACGGCGGCTACGGAGGCGATTACGGAGGGGTCCCCGCCGTTAATGTCCTCAGGTTCGGACCCGGCATTGCTTTCTCCGATCTCAGATTCTCGGTGTCTGAGGGATACCTGATCATCGACATCCCCGCCACGGGAGACCGGCTCAAAATTGCCGGCTACGACCCCTCGCGCCCGACACTCACCACGGCAATCGATATCTTCAGCTTCTCCGATGGGTTTGAACCAGAGCAGGAAGACATCCTGGATCTCGGCATTTCCTTTGCCGCCCCGACGGACGAAGGGGCCACCATCGCAGGGACCGCCGGCATCGATATCATCACCGGTGGGATGGGCGACGACACCCTCTATGGCGACAGCGGCAACGACCGGCTGATCGGCGGCAACGGCAATGACATCTACCAGTTCAACCTGGGCGACGGACGAGACACCATTGTCGACATCAGCACTCCCGGCATGGAAAACGGCATCATGTTCGGTGATGGCATCATGCCGTGGGATATCCGGGCCGAGGTTGAAGAAGGAACGCTGGTGATCCGGGTCGGTAACGGCGGCGATGCGATCAGGTTCGAGGGATTCGATCCCAATATTCCGGGCATGCCGCAGCCGGTGGGGAATTTTACCTTTTCAGACGGCACGAGCCTGAGTTTCTCGGATCTGGTGAGTGGGTTCGAGATCGTCGGCACTCCTGGCCAGGACACCCTTGGCGGCACTCCCGGCGACGACCGGATTCGCGGGCTTGCCGGTGACGACCTGCTGGAAGGGGGGAGCGGAGACGATGTCTATCTCTTTGAAGCTGGACATGGAGTGGATACCATAGACGATGCTTCCGCTCCGGGCGAATGGAATACCGTTGTACTCCCGGATGGCATGCATATGGGGATGGTATATCTGACTCACGATCCGGAGAAGGGGACACTGGTCCTGAAGATGCGGGATTCTGGCGACGAAATACACCTGACCGGGTTCGACCGAATGGACCCGTTCGGCAACCGGGCTGTCGAGTACTTCCGGTTCGGGCAGAACGGGCCGACATATTCATACGATGAACTGATCGATTGGAACGGATTCAGCATCATCGGGACAGATAACAGCGAGACCCTGCTGGGTACGGCGACATATGACTACATCTACGGCGGCAGTGGCGACGATCTGCTGGCCGGCGGAACGGGCTGGGACGATCTGGAAGGAGGCGCGGGGGATGACACCTATCTCTTCAATCAGGGCGATGGTGTACTGTATATCGAGGATGACCAGGAAGAAGGGATCGGCAATACGCTCAGGTTCGGCCCGGGGATCACGGCGGATGATATGCTCCAACACCTTAGGTTTGAGCCTCCTGAAGATAGTTACAGCGACAGAGGCACCTTGATCATTGCCTTCGACAATGGGGATGAGATCAACCTGGCGGGGTTCAATCCGGACGATGTGGACAGCAGCCCCCGATCGGTCGATACCTTCCTGTTCGATGATGGCACGGCCCTTTCGTTCAAGGAATTGGTCCGCAACACCTTTGTGGTGGAAGGGGATAATGATGGCAATGAACTTTCCGGGACAAACCTGGGCGACCGGCTGTATGGCTATGAGGGAGCGGATCTCCTCCACAGCGGCGATGGCAACGATGTCCTGACCGGCAGTGTTGGCAGTGATACCCTTGATGGCGGTAGTGGGCGGGATGCCTATGTGCTGAACCTCGGAGATGGTGCAGATACCATCATTGATGCCGCAGAAAACGGTATTGGCAATATCGTCACGTTCGGCCAGGGCATCGGTCGTGAGGATGTTACTCTCTCGCTTGAAGGGAATACCCTGAGAATATCTTACGGTTCCTTTGGCGACGAGGTGTTCGTGCAGAACTTCGATCCCTCCGGAGCCAACGGTTCGCAGGTGATCAATACCTTCGAATTCTCCGACGGCCGCACTTTCAGTTATCGCGAACTGACCAACAGCGCCCCGACGGCGCAGGGCCTCCTCGCCGACCTGACCGCCATCGAGGACCAGCCGTTCGTCTTCCTGCTGCCGGAATCGGCCTTCAGCGATGCCGACGGCGACCGGTTGACCTACCGGGTGGAGGCATCCGGTTACGACATGCCACCGGAGTGGCTCGTCTTCGATCCGGCAACCCGGACCCTGAGCGGTACGCCTGGCAATGCGGATGTCGGCTCTTTCACGCTAACGGTCTCCGCAACCGACCCGCTCGGTGCCCTGGCGAGCCACACCGTTACTCTGACGGTAAACAATGTCAACGATGCGCCTGTGGTTGCCTCTTCCCTGGCCGACCATTCGGCGACAGAAGACGAGCCGTTCAGCTTCCAGATTCCATCAGGTACTTTCGTAGATATCGATGCCGGTGACCAGTTGAGTTACGCTGCAACGCTTGCCAATGGCGATCCGCTGCCGTCTTGGTTGCAGTTCGATGCTGCCACCGGCACTTTTAGCGGTACACCGGGGAACTCTGAAGTGGGCGACATCGGAGTAATGGTACGTGCTACTGACCTCTCCGGTGCCGTTGCGGAAAGCAGCTTCATTGTTACCGTCGAGAACGTCAACGATGCGCCTGTGGTTGCCTCTTCCCTGGCCGACCAGTTGGCGATAGAAGGCGAGCCGTTCAGCTTCCGGATTCCATCAGGTACTTTCGTTGATATCGATGCCGGTGACCAGTTGAGTTACGCCGCAACACTTGCCAATGGCGATCCGCTGCCAGCATGGTTGCAGTTCGATGCCGTCACTGGCACCTTCAGTGGTACGCCGCTGGCAGGAAGCGCGAGCACCATTGACATTCGGGTAAGTGTCTCTGATCAAGCCGGTCTGGCGGTTGACGACACATTCCTGTTGGCAACTGCTCCACCGCCGATCATTGTCGGTACCGCCGGCAACGATACACTGACCGGCAGCGTCGGCAATGACACGCTGGATGGAGGGGGTGGATGCGATACGCTGTTGGCGGGGGAAGGAGACGATACTTTGGTGTTTTCACCTGACTATTCTGCCGGCCTGTTCGATGTTGCGATAAATGTGGGCAGTCCGGGAGTGTGGGGGAGTTTTGCCGTTGAATTCATTAATGGCAAAAAGATGAGTTATGACCTGTATGATGGTGGGGAGGATTTTGACACACTAGTAGGGACCGATTCGGATGATGCAATCTTTCTCGACCGGGGATTGTTGTGCCAGGGGCCAAATATCGCGGGTGTTGAACGGATTATGACTGGTGCTGGTAACGATTTGATCGATCTGACCAGTTATCGATATGGTTATGGCGATACTATTCTCGATGGCGGCAGCGGAAATGATGTTCTCTGGGCAAGTTCGGGCAATGATCTGTTGTCCGGTGGTAGCGGTAGCGACAAAATGGATGGAGGTGCTGGTAACGACATCCTCCAGGGAGGCGCGGACAACGACTATCTGAGAGGGTGGACAGGGAAGAACCTGCTGGATGGCGGAACAGGGGCGGATATTCTGCTTGGTGGCAGCGGCAACGAGCAATTCATAGGCGGAACGGGCAATGACATTATCGAAACCGGTTCTGGTGTGGATATCATATCGTTCAATCGCGGTGACGGTGCCGACTGTGTGTATGGAAATATTGGAACTGACAACGTACTGAGCCTGGGAGGTGGCATCAAGTATTCAGATCTGAGTTTCAGAAAAAGCGGATTCGATCTGGTGCTCGATGCTGCCGGTGGGGATACCGTAACTTTGAAAGGATGGTATTACTCATCGTGCAACCGGAACGTTCTTACGCTGCAGATGATCGAGGAAGCGGCTGAAGACTTCAACTCCGGGGGGGATGACCTGCTACGCGATAATAAGGTGGAGAAATTCAACTTTTCAGGATTGGCAGACAAATTTGACCAAGCCTTGGCTGCAAATCCCTGTCTGACTTCCTGGTCGCTCTCGAGTGCTCTTACTCAGTTCCATCTCGGGGGGAGCGATACTGAAGCGATCGGCGGAGACCTGGCCTATCAGTACGGAAAGAACGGTGATCTCGGGGGAATAGGCCTGGCAGCCGCGCAGGATCTGCTGGCGCAGCCTCAGTTCGGTACGGCACCACAGGCTCTCAAGACCCTTTCCGGCCTTCAAGAGGGCGCCGTCACGCTGGGATAGTCTGCAGTGCTCGTTTGCCGGGACATAATCAGGGTAGCACGAAGCTGCCTGATGACCGCTTTCGCTCCTCTATCTGCACGTCCATGCGGGCAGGGCGAAGCGTCGGTTCCTCCATCGGGGCAACTGATTGCGCTTTGGCCGGATTCCGGCAACAGACGGTGTCTGTTCCATCTTCAGGCTATGGGACAACCTGATGACGGATTGCCCCCATGACCAGGATACTTTTTGCATGGGAATTGGGCGCTAATTTCGGCCATTTGACGCAAATGGTGCCGATTGCTCGCAGGTTGAGGCAGCGTGGGCACGAAGTCCTTTTTGCCGTCAAGGACGTCGCGATCGCCCATAATCTCCTGGGCTCCGACGGTTTCCGTTTTCTGCAGGCCCCGGCATGCGGAGCCCGCAGACGTACCGTCAGCAAACCGGCAAGCTTTGCCGATATCCTGGCTGAAGCCGGATTCGACGACGTCAACATCCTGAGTGGTCTGGTTGAATCGTGGCACCATCTCTTCAATATCGTCCATCCCGATCTGCTCGTGGCGCAGTATGCGCCGTCGGCTCAACTTGCCGCCAGGATGGCCGGTCTCCCGTGCATTTCTATCGGTACTGGTTTTGAGCTCCCCCCGGATGTGGCCCCGTTTCCCTGCTTTCGTCCCTGGCTGAAAGTTTCCAACAATGAATTGCTCATGAGGGAGCGTGGTCTGCTCGATACTATCAACGAGAGCACTGCTTCGCTGGGGTTGCCTGCGTCCGATAGCCTGCAACAAGCCCTCAAGGCCAACATCTCCCTGCTGGCAACCCTACCCGAACTCGATCACTACCCTGGGCGTCGTGGCGGGTACTACATCGGCCCTTTGTGCATGCTTGATGACGGCGACGAATGGATCTGGCCGATTGAAGACGGTAAACCCTGCATATTTGCATACCTGAGGCCGTTCCGGGGGGTATCGACGGTCATGGAGGTACTGAAGAAGAGTGGTGCGAACGTCATCGTCGTCATTCCAGGTATCAGCGATACAGATCGGACGGCATTCTCGGGCGAACGACTGAAGATCAGTACCCAGCGCCTCAGGATATCAACGATACTGAAACGCGCCCAGGTGGTCGTAAGCCACGGCGGTCACGGAATGATGGCTGCAACCATGCTCGCCGGCGTGCCGACGCTGGCAATCCCCATTTCCGTCGAACAGTGGCTGAGCACTCGAAATGTGGAACGTCTGGGGAGCGGCATTGGAGTGGATCGCTCAAATATTTCCCCACAATTCGAATCCGCGTTGAACCGTTTGCTTGTGGAATCGGTTTATCGGGAACAGGCTGGAGCCCTAGCGCGAAAATACTCGCAGTACGATCAGGATGTTGTGATAGAACGCCTCGTCAAGACCATCGAACGATTGCCAGGCTATAGAGATGCGCACCAGTCTTTTCGGAACTGGTGAATATGCTCAGGAGATTCTGCAGCCATGAAAGAACCGAACGAAATGAAGCAATCCCTCTTTTCGAGGATATCCGGCCGGCTGTTCAAGACTTCGGAAACAGATCCGCTCGATTTTTCTCCTGCCATCGTTCGTCTTCAGGGGAAGCCTCCCGTTCCATTGGGCAGAGCGGTGCTGAAAACGGTGATTGTTCTGTTTGCGGGGCTGCTGGTCTGGGCTGCCATCGGCCGACTCGATATCGTTGCGGTGGCAGACGGCAAGCTGGTGCCGCAGACGTACCTGAAGATCGTTCAGCCGGCAGAGCAGGGGATAGTGAAGGAAATCCTGGTCAGGGAAGGGCAGTCGGTCCGGAAAGGGGAGGTACTCTTGCGCATGGATGCAGTATTGTCCGATGCCCAGGGAAAATCGATCGTGTCCGAATATCACCGTCTGACCCTTACTTTGCGGCGGATTGAGGCGGAGTTGGGGGGTACGTCTCTGAACCGCGAAATCGGGGACCCCACAGACCTCTATGCCCAGGTATATGCACAATACAATGCTAATCGGCGTTCCAATGAAACCGCTTTGGATGAGCAGCGAAGCGTACTGGAAAAGGCCAGGCAGGAAATGGCCTCTGCCCGGGAGGTGAAGAAAAAGCTCGAACAGATTCTGCCGCACTACCGGGAGCAGGAGAACGCCTATGATCAGCTTCTCAGGGACGGGCATGTGTCAAGGCTTGAAACGTCTGCCAAAAGAAGCGAGCGTATCGAGAAGGAGCAGGATCTTCGAGCCCAGGAATTCGTCATGATGAGCTCTCAGGCCATTATCACCCAGGCCCAGAAGAGAATGGAGCAGATTGCAGCCGATTACCTGCGTCAACTGCAGACGGAGCGGGTCGAGACAACCGGCCAGCTGGATAAGGTTCGACAGGAACTCGCCAAGCAACGGCACCAGCATGATCTTCTGGAGTTAAAAGCACCCCAGGCCGGTGTCGTCAAGGATCTCGCCACCCATACCGCAGGTACCGTCGTGGATCCGGGGACGATCCTCATGACATTGGTGCCGCTCGACGAGCCACTGCAGGCCGAGGTATGGGTCTCCAACGAGGATGTGGGCTTTGTCCGTCCCAACCAGCAGGTCAAGCTCAAACTCAGCGCCTATACCTTCCAGAAATATGGCATGATCGATGGCCGGGTCGAACAGGTCAGCGCCGATGCCAGCGATAACCGTGACAGCGCGAATCTCTCCGCGCAAGAAGACAACTCGGGGAAAAAGGTCGACTCCAGGCTTTTCTACAAGACCCTGGTCACGCTTTCCAGCCAACAACTCATGACCGACGGCAAGGCCCACGGACTGACGCCGGGGATGCAGGTCGCTGCTGAAATCAAGCTCGGCACCCGCTCAGTCCTTGAGTACCTGTTTTCTCCGGTGTCCAAGGCATTCCAGGAGGCTGGTCGGGAGCGGTAATCGATAAGCAATCCCACATCATATACCTATGACAAGCAGCTTAATAACTGCAAGTGGAGAGATCGGACTGTTCTGCATCCAACAGTGGTTTGGCGTCCCTTTGGGGGATCAGAGATCGGTGAGCAGGGGGTAGGGCTCTCGGGTGGCCAGCGGCAACGGATCGCCATCGCCCGAGCGCTACTCAAGCGCCCCCGTATCCTGATCTTCGACGAAGCGACCTCCAACCTCGACCAGCAGACGGCCGAGCATTTCGCCGCCACGGTCAACGCCCTGAAGGGAAAGGTGACGATGCTCTTCATCACCCACCAGTTACCCAAAGGGCTCCAGGTGGACGAAGTGTTCCGATTCGCTGCAGAGCCGAAGCAGCCGCGGATGATGGGGGTGGTGGAGCAGGAGGCAAAGGATGGCGAAGAGAGTGCGGAATAATTATCCCGACTGCCAACGCCGACAACCTGCTCATCGACGACAGCTACCGCTCACTCATCACCCAGTGGGACAGGATTTTTAGAAACAGCAAAATTTTACCTACGAAATTGAATCCGAAAGGAGGGCAACATGAGCATGTTCACTGGAATCAAGAAGGGATTGATTGCCGTAGCAGCGGCGCTGCCGCTTGCTATGGGATTGGCTGTCGGACAGGCACACGGGGCAAGCTTTGACTGCGCCAAGGCCAAAAGCGTGATGGAAAAGACCGTCTGCGCTGATCCGACACTGTCGAAGCTGGATGAAGAGATGGCTGCTGCCTACGCTAAAGCCAAGACTGAAGTGAAAGATCGCCCGAAGGAGTTGAAGAAACTCGTTAGTAGCCAGCGCGAGTGGCTGACCGGCCTGAAGCCCCAGAAATCTCCCTGTGCAGCCAGGACAGAGTGTCTCACAAATTCGTACCAGACACGGATCAAGGAACTGCAGTATACCTCCGCCTTTGCCCGCGCCACATCGCCCACGGCAGTCGGTCCCACCCAGGAAGTGGTCATGCAGCGGTTGAACGAGCAGTTGGAGCAGCTTAAGACCTTAGTGCGTTCGGCAAAAAGCGTAAAATCTGAAGCCCCCTTAAACCGTGACAAAGTCCAAGTTTGCGAAGAAGTCTGGAAGAAGCTTCCCCAAGCCACCGTTCCCGTCCCGACTGAATTTGCCAATACTTCTGAACAGAAGCGGAATTTGTTCGAAAGATTACGGGAAATGGCATATGACAATCAGCGACTATATTTCACACAAGGCAATACAGCTAAGAATATAGCACAACGGAAAATAAACCTAGATTATAAATGGAATGAATATAATAAGAACATCGAATTAGGAAAACGTAAAGATACAGTATACCAACTATATAACAATACTCAGAATATAAACGGCTTTAAACAGCCGATCATTGTTAAAATATTACTAGATATTGAAGACAATGGACTATCGATAGAGAGAAAACGGCTTGGTCCTGACGGTGTTTGGTTATTTACTCCAGGCCTTTCATCTGTAGCATTTTCAGAAGAATTTTATAATGAAATATATGAGGATAATCACACTATGACTCCATCAGATAATGCTGGCCTTATTGCACTAAATTATAACGTCTTGTTTTGGGACCTCAAAAATAATGTCGAAACAGGTGTGGACATCTCTATACGTCCCGTCCTAGATCCACAAACTGAACAAGAATTACTATGTACATATAATATTAAGTAAAATTCAACTTGTATAGGAGGAGATTACTATGGATGGCACTTACCTCAGTAACCAAAATTATCGAAATTTGAGAGACTCATTCTTAACAAAAAATGAAGATTTTCGCACAACGATATACTTTGATTCAGTCGGTGTCCCAACAATTGGGAAAGGGGTTGCCTTACTGGTTAGAACTGACACTTATACAAATTCAGTGCGAACATTTGATATATATTGGGACAATCTTAACGCTCTAAAAAGTGTGCTTGGTGCACAATCATCAGAATATCTTGCCATAGAATCATTTGCTCTAAAAGCACTTGAATTTATTAATAATACACACGAACCGAACAAAGCCGAGCTTTCTGCTTTTTCCAACACTGAACGCGGAAAAAAGATCGTTGAAGCGTTCGGTGCGCTTAATGATAAATGGGAGGTGACGGCAAGCCCTTCAATCGGCAATAGCCAAGCAAAAGATGCCTCCATTAGCGTTCTTGATAGGCATGAAAAAGGCCTGGACAGTAAGTTAAAAAAAATGGGAATTAACCCAGCTACCTTGACAGAAAAGCAACGAATCGTATTGATTGATGCATATTATAATGGGCGATGGAAAATGGGAGGAAAACAGGCAGCCGAGTTAATAAATACCAGTGCTTCCAATAAGCTGGTAGCAGATGAATTATACCTTCATGGTGGCCCCAAGTATCGTCCACGAACTAAAAGAGCAGGTAAATTTCTTGACCCTAGTTGGCAACCTCCGACGCCTCCCAAACTGAAAAAAGCCATCGCGGAAACAGCGCAATCCAAAACCGTCCCGCCACCCCGTCGCGACCCGCTGGTATTCGACCTTGACGGCGACGGGGTCGAAACCGTGGCAGTCGGCGCAGGCGTTCTCTTCGATCACAACTCTGACAACATCGCCACCGGAACCGGCTGGATAAAGAGCGACGACGGCCTGCTGGTGCGGGACGTGAACGGTAACGGCACCATCGACACAGGCCGGGAGCTGTTCGGCGACCGGACACTACTTTCCAGCGGCGCTCAGGCAACCGACGGCTATGCCGCCCTGACCGACCTGGACACAAACGCAGATGGGAAGATTGACTCTTCGGACGTTGCCTTCGGCGAGCTGAAGATCTGGCGCGACCTAAACCAGGACGGCATCTCCCAGGTCGATGAACTTATGTCCCTGGCCGATATGGGGATTGCTGCCATCAACCTCGACGCCGTTGCCCGCAACCAGGCACAGAACGGCAACACGATTGCCTCTGTCGGTACCTTTACCAAAACCGACGGCACCACCGGCACCACTGCCGACGTCAACTTGGCCAATGATCCCTCCAGTCGCTGGTTTATCGACACAATCGACATCCCGGAAACCGTCATCGACCTCCCCGACATGACCGGCTCCGGCAAAGTGCGGGACCTGCAGGAGGCTGCAACGCTGTCGCCGACTCTTGCAGACATCCTCACCCGCTTTAGCAGTGCCGCAACCAGGGCCGAGCAGCTGGCGCTTCTGGACGAGCTGCTCCTTGCCTGGGCCGACACCTCCGGCATGGCTGGCTCGCTTGAAGAGCGCAACCCGCGCTACCGGGTGGAATACCTCTCCTTCGGCAACGTGAGGAGAAGCGACCATATCACCGGCACGACAACCGCAGGAACCGTCACCACCGCCCCAACCAATACCGACAACCCGCTCATCGACACGACTTACCGCAACCTCATCAACCAGTGGAACAACAGGCTTCCAAGAAATAGCGATAATTCAGCCTATGAAATTGAACCCGAAAGGAGGGCGGCATGAGCATGTTCACCAGAATCAACAAGGGATTGATTGCAATAGCGGCTGCGTTGCAGCTGGCTGTGGGATTAGCTGCCGGGCCGGCACACGGGGCAAGCTTCGACTGCGCCAAGGCAAAGAGCGTGATGGAAAAGACCGTCTGCGCCGATCCGAAGCTGTCAAAGCTGGATGAAGAGATGGCCACAGCCTATGCTGGGGCCAAGGTTGAGTTGAAAGATCGTCCGAAGGAGTTGAAGAAGCTCATTGCAAGCCAGCGCGAGTGGCTGTCAGGCCTGAATCCCCGGAAATCTCCCTGTGCAACAAAACCTGACTGCCTTACAAACTCTTACCAGACACGTATCAAAGAGTTGCACAATGTTTCCGCCTTTGCCCGCGCCACATCCCCCACGGCAGTCGGCCCAACACAGGAAGAGATTATCCAACTGTTAAACAAGCAGTTGGAGCAGCTTAAGACACTGGTGCGCTCAGCGAAAAAAATACAAATCGATGCTCCACTAAACCGAAGCCAAACTCCAGTATGTAAAGAAGTCTGGAAGAAGCTTCCCCAAGCCACCGTGCCAGTTCCAACCGAATTTGCCAATACTTCACAACAAAAGTGGGCACTATTTGAAAAAGTACGGCAGATGGCTTATGACAATCAGAAGCTCTATTTTGCTCAAGGTAAGACGGTGAAGGATATGTCCAAATACAAAAAACGATTCGATCTCTTTTGGGGAATAAGCTCAAACGAACTTGAGTTAGATGCGCGCAGAAATTCTGTTTATATGATATTTGCCCGTCCTGATACAAGCGCCGGATTCAAGCATCCAATAGCCGTTCAGATATTGCCCGATTTGAAAAGAGATAGTTTAACGTTGGGGACAACTGAACTGAGCCCAGACGGACTAAGGGCAAATTCTTCAATCTATGCTTATTCCATAGAATTCTACGAAGTAAATGATATCGGTGAAAAAGACCCAATGCCATATTCAGATTATGCTGGGATATTATCTATAGGTAATGAAGCTATGAGTTGGAAACTTGTAGATCATGGATTGGGCAATAAATTCTTGACCTTTGTGCCGACACAACACTTTCAAGATGGCCAACATTACTTCTGTAACTTTGAATTCAATATCAATAAATAGCGCAAGGAGATATTCATGAACGGCACTTACCAGACAAACCAGGCATACCGCGATATGAGAGATGCTTTTTTATTAGAAAATGAAGATTTTCGGACAAAAGTATATTTTGATCATATTGGAATTCCAACAGTAGGAAAAGGTATTGCACTTGTGACTTGGAGTAAGGTTAAACAAGATCAGGTGCAACGAGCAGTGACTGTCTGTGGAACCCCCTAATGATTCGTGACCTCAGGATTCGTCTGCCGGCCTCGGTTCTGCAGCAGCCTGCAGCTCTGGCGCCGGGTCTCCGGCAAGGGTCAGGGGAAGAAATACCTCGACAGATAAATGAGATATGTGCTATATGCTCATAAATCCTTGCCAATACAACGTCTGGAGTCATGTCATGACGCTCAGCCCGGACCAGATCCATATCAATACACCCTGACCCGCCCCAAAGGCGGGTTTTTCGCTTTTTGGAGGGTGTAAAGATTTTTTACACTAGTGGGTCTACACACGGATAACGGCAGAATCCAAACCGGTTATAAGGTTTCACCCGTGTTCATCCGTGGTTACCAGAATGGATTTGGCAAGGGTGCTGGCAGCCCTTGATGCCCTGCGATAGAAGGCTCTGCAACTCGGATGCATAGGATGCACACGGATAACGGCAGAATCCAAACCGGTTGTAAGGTTTCATCCGTGTTCATCAGTGGTTACCAGAATGGATTCGAATATGAATGAAGTGGTAACTGAAAAAATCATCGGTTGCGCCTATGCCGTGGCAAATACTCTTGGAAGTGGCTTTCTTGAGAAGGTGTATGAAAACGCTCTGGCGCATGAGTTATGTAAAGCCGGTTTATCGTTACGGCAGCAGTTAGTGTTGATGTGTATTACGACAGTGTGCGGGTTGGCGATTACGTTGCTGATTTGCTGGTCGAAAATGAAGTGTTGGTAGAATTGAAGGCGATCAAGGCTCTGGACAATGTTCATTTAGCGCAATGCATGAACTACCTCAAGGCAACCGGATTACAGGTATGCCTGCTGATCAACTTCGGAACCCCGCGAATCGAAATCAAGCGGATATTGAACGGCTATACCGTAACATCGGGGAACTCGGATGGATAGGATACACACGGATAACGACAGAATCAAACCGGTTTAGGGTTTCATCCGTGTTCATCTGTGTTCATCCGTGGTTACCAGGTTTGGTTTTTGCGGGAGAGTAAACGATAATCGCGGCTAACTATACCTATCCGACGGGATTAGACTGCAGGCCGGATTGAACAGCTTCACTCTCACCCCGAAGCAGTGGTTTCCCGTTGAATTTTGTTGACAGGAGTTGAATATTCTGTCTCGGAGTTTCCCGGAGTTTCCGGTAGAGTTCCTGTCCCGGAGTTCCACTCCCGGAATACCCGTCTCCGGAATGCCCAGGGGTATGAGTCGATTGCCCAGAGTGAGGAGCAGGCTGAGGATTTGCGGGTGATTGGGGAGTAGGTGGCGGTGCTGGGGTAAGACAGTGAATGATGTCCTATTGGGAATAATATGACCCACGGCAAACCTTGGACACATGATGAATTGATGCTGGCAATGAACCTTTATTGCAAGCTTCCGTTCGGCCAGCTTCGACACGGAAACCCACTGATTATTGAAGTCGCGCAGAAGCTTGGCAGAACGCCGAGCAGCCTTTCCATGAAGTTGTGTAACCTCGCATCGCTGGACCCATATCATCAGGCCCGTGGCATCAAAGGACTGAGTGGCGCGAGCCGTGCGGACCGAGAAGCTTGGAATGAGTTCACTGCCAACTGGGAACAGTACGGCGTGGCCAGTGAAGAGCGGTTGCAGCAACTGCTGGGACATGATGTCGAATTAGTTAAGCCTTCCGCATCTGAAAAGAGCAAATCAAAGCACCTATTAGCCATCAAACACCCTCCCATTAAGCCTTCCGGACCTACTGAGAAAGTCCTCTCCGTCAAGACCCGCCTCGGCCAACAGTTCTTTCGTCAAAGCGTCCTTGCCTCCTACAACAGTTGCTGCTGCATAACCGGCAACCCGGTTCCGGAGTTGCTGATAGCAAGTCACATCCTTCCCTGGGGCGAATATCCGGAGCAGCGTCTCAATCCGCGCAACGGCTTGTGTCTTGCCCAGACCCAAGATGCGGCGTTTGACAAAGGGCTCATCACTCTGGACGAAAATTATCGTCTCGTTCTCAGCCCATATTTGCGGGAGTATCTGCCTAACGATTCCTTGACGAGAAACTTCCTAGATTACGAAGGCAAGCAGATCATGATGCCGGAGAAGTTCCCGCCGGATGCGGAGTTTATGCAGACGCACCGTGAAGAGGTGTTCTTACACTCATGACGCAACCTTCATTGTTTGAAAATTTGAAGTTCCTTCACCCAGTCGGAACGTCCACCTTCAAGTATGGCGTGACCATTCCTCTTGAGGCGCAGACGGAGCGTTTACGGGCGATAGATAAAGGCGGCAAAATACCGGTGACGATCCTGTGTGGTGCTGAAGAACCGGTGAAAGCTGAGATTCGCCGGTTGAACAACAAGCCCGGCCATCTCCAGTTCCGTTACGAGAACAAGGCGCAGGAGCGTCTGCGGTTCTGGCTTGCCGCTATATTCGGCGGGTCGGCAGCTGGGAACTTGCTGGAAATTGTCGAGGTTGCACCGTTTACCTTCCTGTTTAAACCGATTCTGAAGAGTACCGTTCCCGTCCTGCAAATCGGCGCCCTACAGCTGCATAACCTGGAGAAGTTGGAATTTGAGAGCTTCACAGAGGTCGGCCAGATCAGGGAGTCGTTGGCTGCGGTGGAGTATGCCGTCGGCTTCAACCAGTCGGACTACAACGGCCTTATCAGTACTAATCTCACAGAGCGGGGCTGGCAGCGGGAGCAACGGGTGGTAAATGAGTTGGGGCTCAAGTGCGATTTTGAGAAAAACGGCGTCTGGGTAGAGGTCGAATTCGGCAATGCCCGCTCCTACTATCAAGACTATGTGAAGTTCATGCTGGCTCGTAAATACAGGGCTGCCAGACTTGGTCTGCTCCTCTGTCCGACCACGTCATTTGCAGCGCTCCTCTGCGAGCTTGGACAAAAGCGGGCGCGAGAAAATTCGGTGTGCGAGCGGTCGCCGGTCTATTCGGGGATGATGAGTTATGAGAAGGCCACGCGGGAACTGCCGTATTTGGGGTTCATGTTTGAGGTGCCGATTGTTGTGGCTGGGGTAGGGGTGAGTGGGAATTAAATATGCTGTCCCTGATGGATGAGTGGGAATTAAATATGCTGTCCCTGATGGAGATTTTATGTCTGATGACATGATGACTGCGCAGACAGTTAGTACGCTTGGCGAATTGGTACTTCACTCTCACGAGAGCTGTAGTTCAGATTTGACGATTGCCTTGCCTCCAGAATGCCTGCATTTGCCTCAAGATAGGTTAGAGGAAATACAGATAGACGGAGATAAAGTAGTTTTTGCGTCAATCGAGGGACGTAACCGTTTTTTGGCTTCATATTTATTTGATAATCATAAAGAGCAATTTCGATCAGATCCGCGTCAATGGCTGCAAAAGGCCAATGACGTCTGGCGTCACGAAATTGGTTCATCAGACAGAGTAGCTGGCCGCTTGCTGGCATTAGTGCATAAGTCAGAAGATATTTTCTTGGTTGCAGTAAGCGCAATACTTGATGGCAGCATGGAAGTATTTACTGTTCTGCACGTTGTTGAGGCTGCCCTGCCTTACCTTCATAAGATCGAGCCAGCATCAATTATTCAGATTTGCGGTGTTCAGCATGAAAAAACGAAGAATGATCTTATGGCGGGCGCATTTCTAAGCCAACTACAGAAAAAATTGAGTGACATGCCTGAATCATGTCGATTGATACACACACTTCTGTTGGAGAAAATCTCTCAGAGCACAGTAGCTCTCCATCCAGCCACACTCCTTGCCCTAGCAACAAATGCTGCCGAAGAAGCGACAATACTAGCTTTTGAAGACGCAAAGTCAGAAAACGTTATTCTCAAAAGAGCAGCTATATGGACATTAGGTCGGTTAATCGACTATAACCAGATCACGAAAACAAAATTCGCTACTGCTGTTAAAGTTATCACTTTGAACATCTCGCATGAAGACGAGCAGGTTCGTAGAACTGCAATCCATGCCGCTGCTGAATCGATCTCTATAACGAGAAAATTTGATTCAGTGCTTTTCAAAATGGCAGAAGCTGGAGATCAGGAAGTGTTGGCAGCACTTTCCCATCACTTGTTCATGAACACTCAAAATTTGGCAGATAAGGACATTTTCAAAAGATATATTCGCCAATTATGCAAGCTAACACCAATATTTAAGGACGCGGTTGATAAGTTTGATTTTATTTTAGAGCATTTATTATCAGATGAGATGCAGCAACAATTTGCGCTCTCGTGTCTTACTGAATGGGTAGCAAGAAATGGCCAAGCAATTCCAAGAGATACAAACTTCCCTGATTTGTTTGATTCTACCGTATTTGAATTGGCGAAACGCCCAGAATTGCTTTCGCAGATAATTACGGAATGGTTGTCATCAGATGATAGAAAGCATGCTTCTGCCGCAGCAGGACTGCTTTCAAAACTATGGGTGCATAACTTAAAAAACCCAGAGTTCAACGCAACGTTGTTAAGTACTTTCAATAAGACAGACTTTCTTTTCTTAGTAAGACGGCTACTTGGTTTTGTTAACTCTGAAGACCACCTGCTATCGCTTACCATTTCGCTTCTAAAATCGACGAATCTACAAGATTGGACGTTGGGGTTTGTGCATACAGTTCTGGCCGAAGAAGTCGGTATGGATTATCCCGATTCAACGATGAAGAGGTTGGAGCAAGAGAAGTCCCAGACTTCAGATCCAAGAATTGTTGAACTGTTTTCAAGGGTTATTCAGCAAATTGCCACTTATATGGATGCGATTGAGACGCTTCCTAGGATTGAAGAGTTAAAACCGCCTCCCGAGGTTCAACGCCTGTTCGCAAGTGCTCATGCCAAACAGATGAATGTAGTGGCAAAAGAAGCAAGAAAAATGTCGATATTCAGTCAGATTTGCACGGAGATTCCAATGAAGGGCGGGAAGGGATGGTTCAGCTTTCGAGATGGTGGTTATACTGAGTCCAATAACCTTATCCCGCACTCCCATTATATTGCGCTACCACGACGTCACGTTCTTGATGCTGTTGGATACGAAATTAGGCACATGGGCTTTCGCCTGGCGACGCGGGGGGAAGAATGAGACTAATCCTCGCACAGTATTTGCGTACCCTGCGGGAACGTGATGAATTCGACAGGCTGCTTCCTGACTTGCTGCTGTCTATGGGATATGTCCCGGTTTCTAAACCCCAGACTGGCATCCGTCAGTATGGCGTTGATGTGGCAGCGGTAGGGAAGAATCCTGAAGATGGCATCAAAGAATTGCTCTGTCTTATTATTAAGCGTGACGATCTTGGGAGAAATGAATGGGACTCCGGCCCGCAGTCGGTCCGTCAGAGCTTAAATGAAGTTTTTGATGTCTATTTGAAAACCCATGTGGAACCCCAACACGAGCCACTTCGTAAGCGTATAGTGCTTGCTACTACTGGCGATTTGAAGCAAGACACGCAAATTAACTGGGATAGTTATGCGAGAGATCATTCCGAACTGGCTACTATGGATTTCTGGGGGGGCGACCAAATTGCCACATTGATCGATAATTTTATGCTCAGTGAGCATATTTTTGATGCCACAGATCGTGCCGATCTCAGGAAGTCCCTTGCTCTGGCTGGTGAATTAGAATATGACCAAAAGGACTTGTACCGCCTGTTCAAGCGGGTTTTGGGGATGTCCGACCAAGGACAACTCACCAAAAAGAATGTGCGTAAAAAAGACCTGATAAAAGCATTGCGAGTGGCCAGCCTGGCTGCTCAAATATTCTCACACTGGGCAGAGGACGAGGGTAACCTAAAGCAGTCGCTATTTGCAGTGGAGCGTGCCATGCTTTGGTCGTGGCATAGGATTAATTTGGAGGAGAAAAAGAAGAGGAAACAATTCTATCAAGAATTCGGTGAATCGTTCTGGAGAAGTTATAGAGAGACAGCACGACGATATTTTGAAAAGTTACAACCACATTATTACGTTAAAGACGGACTTTCAGGGTATTGTCGAGAAAGTGCAGTGTTTTCACTCGTCATCTTTGAGCAAATAGGTATTCTCGGGTCAATTGGGCTATCCTGCATTTTGGTAGCTGCTGATAAAGAAACCATGAAGATTAATTTTGAAAACGCTGCTGTGGTTGCTGACGCTTTGGTTGCCTTATTTAAAAACAATTCTATTGCGGGCTCTCCGATGCTTGACGGTAATGTTGTGGACATTGTGCTCGGGTTTATTCTTTTATATCTTACCGGGAGAGTTGCAGAGGTCGGCGATTGGCTTGCTGAACTTATAAAGCGCATCGATTTTGCTCTGAAATTAAAGCGTAATTTTCCAGTTTGCACGGACTCAGTTGATGACCTCGTCGAATTAAACGTTGAAAAAGATGAAGAGGTTCGGGTCGATTTGATGAAGATGTCGTGGCTATTGCCCACTCTTGCAGGATGGTCGGTAGTTCTTGGGCGTGATGACTTTTATGATATGATCGCAACAAATGCAAAGGCAGAATATCCGGAAGTTTGTCTCCAGTTTTGGCATCCCACCGCGCAGGAATTGCCAAATCATTTGTATTTCGAACAAGCACATTATCGTTGTGGAGAGTCTGAGGCACCCATAATTTTGCCAGACACAGCTCAAGAATATCGAGCACAAATGGAAGCGTTACTTAAATCTGAGAGACATAATGTAAGAGCAACCTCTACTGCTGGCTTGGCAGGAATGCCAGCATTTGACCTCATTGCAAACAGGCATTTCAGAACTCCGGTAGCCCCATTTTATTGGTTTCAGTTTTTGCAATTGCGAAATCGACAAACCTAGGAGAAATTAGCTTCTGTAGTGTTGTTCAATATAAAAAGGAATCATGACCACCCTCACCCCCTCTCTCAAACTATTCTCCTCCCTCTCCCGCGCCCCCGGCGCGGTCTGGACCGATGCTACCAAGCGCAAGGCGCCGCACAAGCCGCTACTGCTCTTGGCGGTTCTGGATTTGGTGCATCGCGGTGTCATCACCACCCCGCTTATCGACGTCACCGCCGATCTGGTGGAACTGAACGAGCTGTTCAACCTCTACTGGCGGCGGATTATCCCCCTCGGCCAAACCAGCAGCATAGCATTCCCCTTCTCCCGCCTCTCCCGCGAACCGTTCTGGGAGCTGGTCCCCCAGCCGGGGAAAACCATCACCGATGCGGTCATCAACAACACCGCTTCCGTAAGCTACCTGCGTAAATACGCCCTGGGGGCGAAGCTGGACGACGGGCTGTACCAGGTCATGCAAAGCGGGGAAGGGCGAGAGGCGCTGCGAGAAGCGTTGCTCCTTTCCTGTTTCTCGGAGGAGGCGGCGGCGCAGTTGCGGGAGCAGTCGGTCATCAACCGGGAGGCGTTCAATTACAGCCGTCTGCTGGAAGAGCAGGCCCACCTGCCGCTGGTGAAAGAGATCGTGGAGGCCGACAACTACCGCGCCGCGGTGCGGGACCAGGCGTTCCGCCGGGTGGTGACCTCGGCCTACGACCACCGCTGCGCCCTGTGCGGTATTCGCATCGTCACCCCCGACGGCCATACGGTGGTAGAGGCGGCCCACATCGTGCCCTGGAGCAAAAGCAAGAACGACGACATCCGCAACGGCATGGCCCTCTGCCGTACCTGCCATTGGGGCTTTGACGAGGGGATGCTCGGCGTCTCCGATAACTACACGGTCATCACCGCCCGCACCATCGGCATTGACCCCAACTTCCCCGGCCTGCTCGCAATGCTTTCCGGCCGCGGTATTATTCCCCCTGCAGAGCGTGATCTCTGGCCAGCGCCGGCATATCTGGCCGAACACCGCCGGGGATGGCCATTGTAAACAACCTTACTTTATATGGTAATCAAATGAACTCATTTTTTATCCAGCTCTTGCCGGCGGTAATTTTCTTAATCTCTCTCATTATGCCGCTTGGCATTGCATTATGGATACGTCACCAGCGCAAGCACCGAAGAAATCCGCTCACTGCGCAGATGCTGCGCGCTCCCGGTGAATCTATCAGCAAGCGGATTGATCAGTTGAGTGAGGATGTTGATTTGTATCTGACCTTCTCTTCGATTGTTCCCTTACTCTGTTATTCCAACTTCCTGACAACCCGTTACATCGCTAATTCAAAGGTATCCCCGTTATCCTTCATTGTCCTGGCACTTGGCTCCATGGCGTTTTTCGGGGTTCGGCTGAACAAAGCGATTCGGCAAAGACATAATGAGCAGTTAGGTCTTGATTGTGAAAGAGCGGTTGGCCAGGAACTCAACCAACTCATGCTATCAGGCTATCGGGTCTATCATGATTTCCCTGCCGAGAATTTCAATATCGATCATATTGTCATTGGTCCGAACGGCGTTTTTGCCATTGAAACCAAGGGGCGCGCTAAGCCTAAAGATAAAAGTGACAAGAAGAACTGGTCGGTTTCCTATGATGGACAAAATCTGCAGTTTCCAAACGGGACAGAACGCGAGTACCTACCGCAGGCACGACGTCAAGCCGGTTGGTTGACCAAATGGTTGAGCAGTGCGGTTGGAGAACCCGTGAACGCGTTGCCTGTTCTTGCGATCACCGGCTGGATGATTGAACAGAAAAAACCCTGCGACGTATTTCTCTTCAATGGCAAGAATCCTCAATTCATCTCAAAGATTCGGACAGATGCGGTTCTTTGTCCCGAGATGCTGCAACGGATTGCCCACCAGATAGAGCAGCGCTGCCGAGATGTGGCGCCACAGGCTTATAAAAATTGAATCCTAACGGTCTTTACCAAGCAACATGCATCTGGCCTGCACCGGTGTATCTGGTCGAGCATTGTAAGAAGTTTCGCAAAAAGGCCCTCGCTGTGAACGAGAGCCTTTTTGTCCTGCCTTGAACCGCCCCTGTTTTGCGGTCAGTAATTGTTTTTCGCGTAGACGTCCTTCCAGTATGCTTCCTGTGCCTTGAGCTCACTGTTGGAAAAGCCGCCGACGATGCCGTCGTAGATATTTGAGGCGAAAAGGAAGGGGATAAAGCAGACATCCAGGATTGGCGATGTGATTCCGGAAAGGTCAAAGCCCAATCTCGGCTTTATGGAGTCCAACGCGATGGTAAGGCAAAGCATGAGCGCCGGACATACGACCATTAGTATTACCGCCCCGACAAACAAGAAAATATACTGTAGCACCATCGTTCTCCTCCTCAGAAGTTTGTGTGTTCCCTGCTGAATGCCTGTACCCGACCCTCGTGCTCCTTTCCCTGTGAGTGTATGCCGTGCGCTTCCCGCAAGTCGCGCAAATAAAGAAATTATTAATCTTAAGGATTATTAACATGAACCGGGGATAATAGCAAGGGGCATTTGCCTTTGCCGGTCTGGCCCGGAAGAAGGAGGTGCCGTTGTCGGTATGTGCCGTGTGCCACGAAGAAAGCCCCTGCAATGATCTGCAGGGGCTTTCGGTTTCTCGGGCGGTGTTGGGTAGTGATCTAGCGTTTTCGCAGGATGCGTTTGTCGCCGACCCTGATGGTAATCTTTTGCGCATCGAAATATTCCAGGAGAGGAATCATGAACTTGCGGGAGAGCCCGGTCAGGTCCCTGAATTCACCCGGAGTTATCTCCCCCTTCTCCTTGAGATGGTCGATCAGCTTCTCCTGGATCAGGGCAAATGGCGCAGGTGCATAGAAGATGTCGCTCTTGACCTTTATGGCCCGGCCTTCCCGGCTGAGCAGATTCAGATGCTCCAGGGCGAGTTTTTCCGGTATCCGGAGGATATCGCACAGCTCCTTCAGCGAATGCGGCTCGCAATCGCCGGCGATCAGCTCCTGCTCGATCCCCTGTTGAATGACGGCCTGGTCCGCTACCGCCTCTGCCTTTCTCCCGGTCAGTTTGACCAGTTCCCGTTCTGCTTTGACATTTCCTTCCTTTTCCAGCGCGGCAAGGCAGGGGGCGAAAAAACGCTGGTCGCTTCTTGCCGGGAGGCGCGTCTTCAACTCCTCCTTGCTCATACCGTCCTTGAGAGGGTTATTCTCGAGATAGGCATGCAATTCTTGTGAAAGAAGCTCGCATAGAGACGAGAACCCTTCGCGGCTGAGGTAGATGCGCGGTTCGCGCACAACCTGGATGATCCCGCCGGCGGTAAGGAGCGGTGCCAGCGCCGATTCCACGCGGCGCGCCGACAGACCGGTCCTTTTGACCAGGTCGGAGAACGACAGCCCGGAAAGGAGGCTTCCCGAGACCATTTTTGCAATGATGCCCGATTCCTCTCCCGTGGCCAGGGATTCGAGGAGTTCGATTGCCTCGACCGTCCGGCGACGCCGGCTCGGCGGCGCAGGGTCCAGGATGGTGCCGCCCGCGATGGTGGCGGAAGGGGACGCCGAACGCAGGACAAAGGGATCGCCGTTGAGCAGGAGCACGGGATGTTCCAGCCTGAGCTGGGCAAACCCGCTTTCGCCCGGTTCAAGCGAATCCTTGTCGAACAGGACCAGCTTGGCGGAGACTTCATAGGTTGCTGAATGCAGGCGAAGGGTCGAGCGATGTTTCAGCTCGCGGGGGGAGGATTTCAGGTGGTCCAGATGCACATCCACGATCCGTGTCGCCCGGTAGACCCCGCGGGGGGTGACCACGTCGCCACGCTGGACCTGGTCGAGGTCGATCCCCTGCAGGTTGAGAGCCAGGCGCTGCCCGGCGGTCCCTTTCTCCGCCTTGCTGCCATGGGCTTGTACGCCCCTGATGCGGCTGACAAGCCCTGACGGGAGGATCTCTACCTCGTCACCGACCGAGACCTGCCCGGAAAGCAGCGTACCGGTTACGACGGTGCCAAAGCCGGCAACGGTGAATACCCGGTCGACCGGCAGCCGGAACGGGCCGTCGCTTCGTTTCTGTTCAACCTCCACGGCAAGCCTGCCCAGTTCGGCCCTGAGCGCTTCGATCCCGGCACCGGTCCGTGCCGAGACGGGGACGACGGGTGCCCCTTCGAGAAAACTGCCGGCAGTGAAGGTGCTCACCTCTTCGCGGACGAGGTTGAGCCAGTCCGGCTCCACCATGTCGCTCTTCGTCAGGGCAACCAGCCCCTTTTTGACGCCGAGCAGCTGGCAGATCTCAAGGTGTTCGCGGGTCTGCGGCATGACCCCTTCGTCTGCGGCAATGACCAGCATCACGATGTCCATGCCGCCGACACCCGCCACCATGGAGCGGATGAACCGCTCGTGGCCGGGGACATCGACAATGCCGAAATTGATCCCACCCGGAAGTTCGAGGTTGGCAAAACCGAGCTCGATGGTGATCCCGCGCGACTTCTCTTCCGGGAGCCGATCGGTGTCAACACCGGTCAAAGCCTTTACCAGCGAGGTTTTTCCGTGGTCAATATGACCTGCGGTGCCGAGAATGAGATTCTTCATAGGTTGGATTTGGCGGAAGCACATGGGAATCGAACCCACCAGGGAGATTTCTCATCCCCCCCACCGGTTTTGAAGACCGGGCCGCCCACCAGCGACGGACGTGCTTCCATGAGAGTGGTTAAGTGTAAATATAAATATATTTGGATAAATGAAAGTGCAAGAAAAATCGTCATACACCTGTTCTGCTGGACAATACACCTTCCTTGACTCTGCCCTTGAACCTTTTTCTCCAAAGAGTGTAGCTCAAATCGACTTGAATTTCCTGCCAAGAATCTGCTGGCTGCCGGGATAAGGCATTATTTGTTGTGGCATGCAAGGCAGAGTTCACTCCGTGCATCGCTGACCGCGAGGTGATTCCTACGGGGATTCAAGGGGTTGTGGCATGAAAGGCAGCCGACCTTGCCATCCACCAGGACCATCTGCCGATCGAGCATCTCCACGTTCTTGAATGAACGGTTGCCGATACTGTATGCGGCGTAATCCATGCCGATGGGGTGACTGCTGCCGTTGACCTGCCCGCGGGAGTGTTTCTCTCCGGGGCTGTTGCGGTACGAACCTTCAGCGATCGGTGCACTGACGCCGTCGTGACAGACCAGGCATTTGCGGGAAAAGCTGTCGATCCGTGACGTAGGTTCGGGATAGCTTGCCTTGACGATGGAGTTGTACATGGATTCCGGGTCATTTCCTGCTGCGATGTCGTCTGCATAGGTCTTTTGCGGGGTATGCGCGTCTGCTTCAACTGTCTGCGCAAGCAGGGAAACAAATCTGTTCCTTTGTCCGGGTTCCTGTAGCGCGAGAGAGAATGTGCAGGAGCCGCGGTCATCCTGCAGTGACTGTCCCGCCGCGGCAGCCGCCCCTGCATGGAGAGGAAATGCTGCAACAATGGTGAGAATAAGTGTCAAGAGTGTCTGAGATCTGGAAAGCATGGTCAGCGCTCCGTTTCCTAGGTGTGTTCTCTGCTGACCACTGTTTTTCAAGGCCCATACCACAGATTCTTCTGGCGAGGTCGGTATTTAACCTGCTGAATATATTGATTGAATGGGGGGTGGCCGGTGCAACGGGTCGCCATGCCGTACATGACGAATTGGTAGGATACTGAACAGCTGTGGCGGCAGTCGGGATAAAACCGGAATGATTACGAAAGATTGAGGAGAAACGGGGAGCGGGGGGGATGTTGCAGCTTTTGAGCAGCTACTCCGAAACCGGTTCGCGCGGCAGGGAGATTGCCCCAAAGGATTTTGTGTCAGGCCAGGATGCGGGGAACTGTGTTGGTTTCGGCAAAGAGGCATTCCATGAAGAATGCGACATGCTTTTCTTCCAGTTTTTTGCGTCTGACAGCAGCCGTCCGTTTCCGTGTGTGCGAGAACCCTTTGACCTTGAAGGCTTTGAGCTCACCGCGCTCGAGGTACTCGCGTACCAGCGATTTGGACACAAAGGCAACGCCGCTGCCGCTGACAACCGTATGGATGATGAAATGGAGGTCGTCGTAAATGACGGTGCTCCTGAAGTCGGTGGTGGTGATCGACGATCTGGCGAAATTGTTGTCGAGCAGGTCGCGGCAGCTGCATCCTTCCTTTCGCGTTATCAGCCGTTCTCTCTGGATTCTCTCCAGCGGAACCTCGTCACCGGCAATGTCGAGCGAAGGGCTGCAGACAAAAGCCATGTCGTCGGGAGGCAACTCGTAACACTGGAAGCCGGGGAGATCCAGTGGGTTGATATGCTCGATCACGCCGATGTCGTAACGGTTTTCCATAAGCCCCCTGGTTGCTTCCTCCGGCGTCAGTAGAATGAAGTTGAGGTCAACGGTCTGGGGGGAGTTGTGCAGAAACCTGTTCATCACATTGGGCAGATAGATGATGCCATAGGTGGCAGTGGCACAGATGGCCAGCTGGGTCTTTTTGCCGACCTGTTTCAGCTCCTGGGTGATCTCTTTTTCGATTGCCAGGATCTGTGCAGCCTTCTTGGCCAGGATCTTGCCGGAATCGGTCGGCTCCAGGGTCTGGGTGGTCCTGTCGATCAACTGGCAGCAGTAATGCTCTTCGAGGTACTTGACGCGATGGGAAACGGCGGATTGGGTGATGTTCAGCGTTTCCGCGGTCCTGGAAAAACTGCCGGTCTCGATGATCGTGAGAAGGGTTTTAAGATACTGGCTTTCCATAAGGCTGTTTAACCATTCTATAATCGCAATACATTAATAATATCATTATTACCATGCCCGGAATGAGCTGAGCAAGAACTTTCTATTTATGAAGGTAATGAAACTTTTGTAATAATAAATGGATTTTCATGTATGAGTGTGATTCATGAGAGCACAAAAAACTTTCACTTCTGCTTACTTAAAAAAAACTATATATACGTATTAACGAAAATGTCGTGATGCATATCACGTCTACCTTTCCAGGGGTAATGCCATGAACGCTCACCGTATCTTGGTCGTAGATGACGAAAATCTCATTTCCTGGTCCCTCTCCGTAATGCTGACGAGGGCGGGGTACGTGGTCGAGACTGCATCATCGGGTGCAGAGGCACTACAGAAGTTCAGGGAGTTCAGGCCCGAGCTGATCATGCTCGACCTGAATCTCCCCGATGCGTTCGGGCTGGACCTCTTGGAGACGATGAAGGGGCAGGACGACAATCTGCCGGTCCTGATCATAACGGCGGGGACCCAGGCCGACCTGGCGGTCAAGGCCTTCAGGCTGGGGGCTGACCAGTTTTTTGGCAAGCCGTTCAATATGGAATCGATCAAGAGCGCCGTTGCCCGTGCGCTCGAAGAGAAGCAAATGAACCGCGATGTCGATTGCGCCGGCCGCGAGAGGCGCGCAACCGTTGATCATGATAGGCTCATCGGTAACTCTTCCAAGATGGTGGAGATATCCAAGATGATCCATGTCTGTGCATCGACGGATGCCAAGACAGTGCTTATTACCGGAGAGAGCGGCACCGGCAAGGAGCTGGTCGCCCGGGCGATCCACGAGCACAGCGCCCGCGCTAGCGGCCCGTTTGTGGAGATCAACTGCGCGGCCATCCCGGAGAACCTGATCGAGAACGAGCTGTTCGGCCATGAGAAGGGGGCCTTCACCGACGCCTCGAAGAAGCAGAAGGGGATATTCGAACTCGCCGATGGCGGCACCGTCTTTCTCGACGAGATCGGTGACATGCCGTTCTCCATGCAGACGAAGCTGTTGAAGGTCATGGAAACCAAGCGGTTCCGTCGCCTGGGTGGGGAAGGGGACGTGGAGACCGACGTCAGGATCGTTGCCGCCACCAACCAGGACCTGCCGCGCATGGTTGCGGAGGGAAAGTTCCGTGGCGACCTCTATTACCGCCTCAACATGATGAATATCTGCCTGCCGTCCCTGCGGGAGCGGATCGAGGATGTACCGTCCCTGGTTGCCTATTTCATCGACCGGCTGAACGCCGAATATGGCCGCCAGGTCGAACGGGCGTCGGACGAGGCGCTCGAAGCGATGCTCCGCTATGACTGGCCGGGCAACGTGCGCGAGTTGAGGAATGCCGTCGAGCGGGCGATGATGATGGAGAAGGGAAAGGTCCTCACCCGGTTCTATCTGCAGAAAGAGCCTGCCCGCATCAACATCGCACCGGAACTTTCCGCGGACAATACGCCGACTCCTGCTGATTCCAGCCGGCTCTTTGCCGGGTTCCAGCTTCCTCCCGGCGGGGTCTCCTTCGAGGACGTGGAAAAACAGCTGATCGCCCTGGCGCTGGAAAAGGCCAACGGCAACCAGTCAAAGGCTGCCAAGTCGCTGAAGATGAGCCGGGATACTCTCCGTTACCGGATGAAGAAATTCGGTTTCACCGAGACCGAGTGCGACAGCCAGAAGGAACTGCGGGAAAAGCTCCTGCGGGTGGCGGAGAGTTCCAACCCCACCATCATGAAATGGATAGCTTGCTGAGGCAGACAAGAGATGCGTAGAACACGAGAGCATACCGTAGTTGCCTGGCTGATCGCCGGGTCGATCGCCATCACGTCCGGCGCCGCCGGCGCCGAAACCTGCGTAACCACCGACTGTCACCCCGGACTTGCTGCCATTGCGAAACCCCATCAGCCGGTCAAGGATGGCGACTGCCTGGCATGTCATACACGTACAGCGGCGAAACATCCTCTTTCGGGAGGGAAGAGCTTTGCCCTGGTGGCCGGCGATGAGAAGCTCTGCACCCCGTGCCACGAGGCATACGGGAAGATGAAGGTCGTGCATGGGCCGGTCAAAGGGGGCGCCTGTCTCTCCTGCCACAAGCCGCATGGGTCGAGCGCGCGCTACCTGCTCGAAAGCGACGACCAGACCGCTCTCTGCCTGCAGTGTCATGATGCCCTGGCCTTCAAGCAGCACTACATGCACGGCCCGGTTGCCGTGGGCGCCTGCACGAGTTGCCATGCCCCGCACGAATCGTCGCAAAAAGGTCTGCTCAAGGGAGAGATCAGGGATCTCTGTCTCAAATGCCATGCGGATTTTGCCAAGGCGATGAAAGCGGCAGGGGTTGTCCATCCTCCGGTGAAAGACGATCCCTGTACTTCCTGTCACAATCCGCACGGTTCGGCGTTTCAGTACGTCCTGAAGAAGCAGATGCCCGATCTCTGCTATGGCTGCCACGATACGTTCGCGAAGAAACTGACCGGGCTCAAGGTGCCGCATAAGCCGCTCCAGCAGGCAAAAAGCTGCAGCAACTGCCATTCGTCCCATTTCTCCAACAGCAAGGGGTTGCTCCCGTCCGACCAGAAGAAGCTTTGCCTCGAATGCCATAGCACAGACGGCCTGAAATCGTCCTTCGTGTTCAAGAATATCTCCGGCGTGATGCTGAAGAATATGAAAACCGTGCTGGAGGGGGACAAAAACCTCCACGGCCCTCTTGCCAACGGGACCTGCACCGGCTGTCACAACCCCCATGGCTCGAACACCATCCGGCTCCTCAACGGGAATTACCCCCCCGCCTTTTACGCCTCCTATACGGAGGGGAGCTATGACCTCTGTCTCTCCTGTCATGAAAAGAATCTGCTCAAGTATGCCGAAACCAGCATCTACACAAAATTCCGCAACGGCAAGCAGAACCTGCACTACCTCCATGTGAGCGACAAGCGCAAAGGGCGGAGCTGTCGGGCCTGTCACGAGCCCCATGCCGCTGACGGCCCGAAACTGATCGGCAAGGATGGTTCCACCTTTGGCGACTGGAAGGTGCCTATCCGCTTCACCCCCACGCCAACCGGCGGCAGTTGCGCCCCCGGCTGCCACCGCAAGGTCTCCTACGACCGTGAGGCTCCGGTCGTTTATACGCCTTCGACCAAGTAACGCTTTCCAAAAGCCTCTGCCATATGCGGCTCGTACCGCCCTGAACGCCTCTTCGGAGGCGTTTTTTTGTGCCCGGAGTACTGCACCCGAATGATCGGCTGATGGGGGAAATCCCCCGCATCCGGGGGTGGGTGGGGGATTTCACCCACCCTGACCAGTGGGTTCCGCATGCCGGTGTCTTAAAAAAATATCAGTGTATTATGCAAATATACGCATTATCGGCATGTTGCGGAAATGTAAAGGGAAAGGGCGATTGTGGCACCTCGCTTGCTTAGTACTTTAGTAGTAGTGAAGCGGCACACGTCCTTTGGGGAGGGCAGGGTGCCGGCAAGGAAGAACAGGGTAAGCAAACAAGGAAATGCAGAAGCAGCGAAGAGAGCCGCAATCAAAAAAACACTCACAAGGAAAGAGGATAGCTCAATGAAAAACGGAAAGATTTTTGCCATCGTGTGCGCTGCAGCGCTTACTGCCGGCAGCATGGCCGGAGTTGCCATTGCCAAGCAGACCTATACCCCGGGAACCGGCGTCTCCAATTCGCCGCACAACATCAACAACGTCGTTGCCAACGGCGATGCCTACGGCCGCGTCTGCGCCTATTGCCACACCCCGCACCATGCCATCCAGGATGGGGCGATTGCCGAATACAACCCGCTCTGGGCTCATCAGGTCAGCCAGGAAACCTATGAAGCCTACCAGTCCCGCACCGCAGAGTCGACCAATCTGCAGGTGGTGGCTGGCGACCCTCTCGTCGGGCCGAGCCGTCTCTGCATGAGCTGTCATGACGGCGTTATCGCTGTCAGCGAGCACTACGGCAATGCCATGACCGATAACGGCTCTGCCAAGGTCGGCGACAACTGGGGTGAGGTCAGCGTGGGCGATGCCCTCGGCAACAAGCTGAGCAACGACCACCCGATCGGGTTCGATTACGATGCGGTTGCCACCAACGACAAGGGGAACGGCACCCTCGGCTCCGGGATCAAGACCTCCGAAAAGCCCTTCCAGGTCACCCTCGCCGGCACCGGCGTCAACTATGCCGGCACCCACACCCGCACCATCTCCGACCTGATGTACGTGACTGGCGGCAAGAAAGTCATGACCTGTGCCAGCTGCCACGACGTACACAACAACGAGAACAACGAGGATTACCTCCTGATCAACAAGCAGGCTGGCTCCGCCATCTGCCTTACCTGCCACATCAAGTAGTTGTTGCACGGTCGTGTCTGAAGCAGAAGAGGCCGCTCACATTCCGTGGGGCGGCCTCTTTCTGCTTGAAGAATAGTCGATCTGCCTGATATAGTGCAATATTTGAATATTTGGATAACCAACAGGGTAGAAGGGGACGGGATTATGGAAGGGTATCGTGCTGCACGTCGTAGCTGCTGGATCAGGAGGATGGTGTGGTTTCTGCTGATTGCCTCAATGGCGTTGATGGCCGGCTGCGCCGGCAAGACCGGGCCGGTGGAGCAGGTCTTTTTCCCGCCGCCGCCAAACCTGCCCCGCATCCAGTACCTGATGGGGATTGCCGATTCGACCGACGTGGAGGGGAAGAACAGCGATTTCTCCCTGTTCGGCAGCCTCAATGAGCAGGGAGACAAGGTCAGGGCGATCGTCAAACCCTACGGCGTCGCCGAATTCGGTGGCAAGATCTACATCTGCGATGTGGGGAGCGCCAAGGTCATTGTCCTCGACCTGCCGGCGAAAAAATTCGAATACCTCAAGGGTGCCGTGGGGAATGGCAAGCTGACCACCCCGGTCAATGTGGCCTTCGACAAAGAGGGCACTGTCTATGTGGCGGATGCGGGGCGCAAGGAGGTGCTCGCCTTTACCTCTGCCGGCGATTTTCTCCAGGCGTTCGGCAGTGAATTGGACATGAAGCCGGTGGATGTGGCGGTCTACGGCTCCGATCTCTTTGTTCTCGACCTGAAGAACAACGAGATCAAGGTGCTGGACCTGAAGACCGGCAAGCTGAAAGAGAGCTTCGGCCACAGCAGCAACCCCATGGAAAGCCTGGCGATGCCGACCAATATGTTCATGGACGACAAGGGGTATATCTTTGTCACCAACGGCATGAGTGGCAAGGTGATGAAGTTTGACCGCGATGGCCATCTCCTCCTCTCCTTTGGTCAGATCGGCGACGGTTTCGGCCAGTTTGCCCGCCCCAAGGGGGTGACCGTCGACCGGGATGGCGATATCTATGTCGTGGATGCCGGACACCAGAACGTGCAGATCTTCAACGACAAGGGGCGTCTGCTCATCTTCTTCGGCGATGCGGGCAAGGACAGCCCGGCGTCGCTCAACCTGCCTGCCGGCATTGCCATCAGCACTGCCAACCTGGACTACTTCCAGAAACTGGCCGATCCCACCTTCAAGTTGGACAGCGTGGTCTTCGTCGCCAACCAGGTGGGTGACCGGAGCAAGCTGGCCGTCTACGGCTTTGGCAAGCGGGAGGGGATCGATTACGAGAAAGAGTACGAAAAGATCCGTCAGGACCTGCAGGAAAAGGCCCGCAAGGCCCGGGAGAAGCAGGAACAGGAGGCGCGGACGAAGAAGGAGCAGGAAGAACGGCAGAAAAAGGGTCAGGCTGCCGAGGGGCAGCAGAATGTCGCCCCTGTCCCGGACGTGAAATGACCGGGTCCGCCCTGGCGGAAAACGGTGAAAGACGAGTATGAGAATCACGAAGTTATTTCCGGGGTCGGTCAGGGGAGGGCACGCAGTGCCGGACAGAGGGAGCTGCATCCGCGGGTTGTTTCCCCTGGCAGCGCTGATGCTCTGTCTGAGCACCCTTTCGGGCTGCGACAGGGTTACCCGCTACCAGACCCTGAGCACCCTCTTCGACGGGGTTCCCAACCTCCCGCCGGTGGAGGAACTCTGCCGGGAGGAGCGCGACAGGAGTGCGCAAGCCGATCAGTCGGGCCAGAACAAGCAGGGGGCAGCCAGCGCAAAGGATGAGCCCGTCGTGATGGTGTCCCATGCCCCCTATGCCCAGAAGCGCTGTTCCGACTGTCATGGCGCCGACAAGGACAAGCAGGGGGGGTTGATCGTCCCGCGCCAGGAACTCTGCTTTGTCTGCCACAAGGATTTTCTCAAGGGCGAGTTCCAACATGGCCCGGCTGCGGTGGGAGACTGTCTGGCCTGCCATGCGCCCCATTCGTCATCGAACAAGGCGTTGCTCATCGTGAAGAAAGAGGTGCTGTGCAGTCGCTGTCACAAGGAAGAGCGGCTGGCCCAGGCGATGCACGACCGCTTCCGCGACAAGGGGATTGCCTGCGTCGAGTGCCATGACCCACACGCCGGCAGGGACCGGTTTTTCCTGAAATAGGATGGAATGGATGGCGGGGCACGGTGACGCAGAGACGTCCGCTCCTTGTGCAGCTCTTGCGGCTGCCATGGGCGGAACCGCGACGGAGAAAGCGCTGCTGCCGATCGTGCTCCTGGTCGTCATGCTGCTGGCTTCCGTGCAGCCGGCCGAGGCGGCCCGTCGTTCGCTGATCAAGCTGGGAGGCCTGCAGCAGAACGTGGACCTTGAGTACCAATATCAGAAGCAGACGTCTGAGAGCGACGGAAGTAGGGAGATCTCCTCCACGTCGCACCGCCTTGACGAGCGTTACACCGGATCGTTCCTCTATGCCATCGTCTCCCCCAACATCATCAAGGGGCGGTTTTCTGCCAGCGCAGAGTTCAACCAGGAAGAGTCCGAATCCACGGACCGGCAGGCTTCCAGCGGCGACGGCAACCGCTTTGCCTACAACCTGACCGGCAAGGTGCTGCAGAAGAGCTGGTATCCCGCCACCTTTTTCAATTACCTGCAGTACAGCAGAGTCCAGCAGGCCTTCTCCCCCGGCTACGACCTGCGCAGCGACGGGGTCGGCGGGACGCTTTCCCTGCGCACCCGCTACCTCCCGACCCTGTTCAGCTACAGTCGCCGTACCCTGCAGACCACCGGCGCGCAAACCGACACCGAGACCACGACCGATTCGTACCTGCTCTCCACCTCGCACAATTACCGGGAAATCAGCCAGACCAGCCTCAGCCTTTCCCTGACCCGCAGCGATACCCGTTCGGCCGGCCAGACGCCGATCAGTGCCAGCGAGGTGAAAACCGGCCAGCTCAAGAACCTCCTCAATTTCAGCCGGGATACCCTGAACCGGAGCATCAGCTCGACCGCCCAGTACCAGCAGGAGAGCGGGACGTTCGACAACCGTTCCCTGGAGCTGAACGAGACCGTGGACTGGGATCTGGGCAAGGCGCTCAAGAGCAACCTGATCTTTCTTCACCGCGACCGGCGCATCGGCGGCAAGGACGTGGTGGAGAACAGCGGCACCGGCTGGCTGCAGCACAGGCTCTTCGAGAGCCTCACCACCCGCCTCGAAGGGCGCGGCAGGCAGACCGACTATGCCTTCGGCAGCATCCGCGAGAACGGCGGCGGGATCAACCTCGACTACCAGAAGCGTCTTTCCACCGAAAACCTGCTGACCCTGGGTTTTGGCTACGACTATTCGCTGTTCGACAATGCCCTGGGAGAAGATATCCTTTCAATTACCAACGAACAGCAGACCGTGGGGGACCTGCCCCCCTACGAACAGATCCTCGACCAGCCGGATGTGGTCGTCTCCAGCATCGTCGTGCGGAACCTGGACCGCACCTTTACCTACACCGAGGGGATCGACTACACGGTGACGGTTGAGGGGAGGGAAACCAGGATCGTCCTGCCGAAGATCCCCACCGCGGGTCCGGTGCCGATCGTTACCGGCAGCATCCTGAGCATCGATTACCAGTACCGGGTTAACCCCTCGGTGAAGTATTCACTGACCCGCTTTTCCGGCAGGGCCACTCTCAGCCTGATGGAAAACCGCTACCGCTTCTACCTGCGGGTCAGCGATTCCAGCCAGACCATCCTGGAGAGCAGGCAGACGAGTGGCGGCCTGGTCGATGTGCAAAGCATAGCAGCCGGGTTCGAGGCGCGGTACGAGTATGTCTCCTATGGCGTCTCCTACCAGCGGACCGATTCGACCCTCAACAACGGGGAGTCGTACGAGGGGTTCTGGCGCTACGGCCGCAATTTCGGCCGCGATGACCTGCGCGTGACCCTGCGCGAGCGTTATTCGCTCTTCGGTAACGGCGAACAGGGGAGCAGCGACTACACCAACACCCTGAGCGCCATTGTCGATTACAACAGGACCCTTCTGTCCTGGGCAGCCCTGCGGCTGCAGGGGCGTTACCAGATGCTGCGCGGCCGCTCGCCCAGCGACGAGGTCGGTGCCACCATGGATCTGACCGCCCGCTACGGGCAGATGGAGGCGGCGCTCGGTTCCGAGACGGTCTGGCGTTTCAGCCCCGGCGTCACCAGCAGCGACACGCTCATCAAAATGCGGATCAGCCGCTATTTCTGATCCGCACACCCAGAGAGGAACCCGTATGCGTTTGCATCGCGCCAACCGCCATCCTGCCGGCAGCATCGGCATCGCTTTTCTCCTGCTGCTCCTGGCAATGCTCTGTGGCTGCTCGTCGGTGCGGTTGGTCTCAAGGCCTGCGCCCGAGCAGCGGATCGTCTGGCCGCCGCCTCCGCTGGAGCCCCGCATCGAGTGGGTCAGGGAGATCGGTAGCCACCGCGACCTGGGGGTGCAGCCCGGTTTCTGGCAGAGGCTGGTCGGGTTCATCGCCGGCGAGCAGGAGGAGCGGTTCCTCCGCCCCTACGGCATATGGGCTGCAAGCGGCAAGCGCTTCGTCCTGGTGGACAGCGGCGCTGCCAAGGTTCATCTGGTCGACCTGGAGAAGGGGCAGTATCTCCCTCTGCCGGAAGCCGGCAGCGTCAAGCTGCTGTCGCCGATCGGCGTGACCGAGGACGACCGGGGAAACCTCTATATCACGGATTCGGGGACCGGCCAGCTCTTCCGCTATTCCCCGGCCGACGGCACGCTGGTCCCCTTTGTGTCCTATCGGTTCAGGCGGCCGAGCGGGGTGGCCTTCAACCCCGTCAACCGCCTGCTCTACGTTGTGGAGACCGCGGCGCACCAGGTCGTTGCCATCGACTCCCAGGGGATGGAGCGGTTTCGCTTCGGCAGCAGGGGGAGCGGGTCCGGCCAGTTCAACTTTCCCACCGACCTGGCCATCGACCACTCCGGGCGGGTCATCGTCACCGATTCCCTGAACGGTCGGATCCAGATCTTTTCGGCGGACGGCACGGTAGCAGGCGGCTTTGGCGAACCGGGCGACAGTGCGGGACGGTTTGCCCGGCCCAAGGGGGTTGCTCTGGACAGCGAGGGGCATATTTATGTCTGCGACAGTCAGCAGGACCTGGTGCAGATTTTCGACGATAACGGCAGGCTGCTGTTGGCCTTTGGCGAAAATGGCAGCGAGCCGGGCCAGTTCTGGATGCCGTCCGGCATCTTCATCGACAATGACACCATCTATGTGGCTGATACCTACAACCAGCGGGTTCAGGTCTTCAGATACCTGAAGGGGCAGCCCGGTTCACGGGACCCCCATGTGCAGGATTGAACCAATGCTGACCGTCAACGTTGCGAGGATTCCGTACATGGCCCTGAACGGCTGTAAAAGAGCGCTGGTAACCCTTGTTGTCCTATTCTCCTCCTGGTCTTCGGCATCTGCGCAGGCGCCCACGCTCAGCGTTGCCGATGCCCACAACCGGCACAATCTTTCGGTGAGCGGTCCCGGCCAGGTGGGGGTCACCCGGGCGACCAGCGAAGAGCGGGTCTGCATCTTCTGCCATGCCCCACACCATGCCAGCACCATAACGCCGCTCTGGAGCCGCGATCTTTCCACTGCTGCCTACACCCCCTATGTCTCGTCGACCCTCAAGGCCACCTCCAAGCCGGGGCAGCCGACCGGCGCCTCCCGGCTCTGCCTCTCCTGCCACGACGGCACCATTGCCCCCGGCATGCTGACCGGCGGCAAGCTCATCACCGGGCTTCCCGCGCTCACCCTCGACCGGCGCTCCAACCTCTCCACCGACCTGTCCGACGACCATCCCATCTCCTTTCCCTATGCCAGCGCCATTACCGCTGCCGGCGGGCTGCGCCAGCCATGGGAGTTGCCGCAGGAGATCGCCCTGGAGAACGGCAGGCTGGAGTGTACCGCCTGCCACGATCCGCACCGGGACCGTTTCCCCCCGGCCGACAAACCGGACCAGTCGGGCATGTTCCTGGTCCTGGACAACAACAACCGATCGGCGCTCTGCACCGGCTGTCACAACCGGGCGGGCCTGACCGTGGCAGCCCACTACCTGCCGGGCGACCCCTGCGGCAACTGCCATGTGGTGCATCGCGCCGACCAGCCGTTCAGGCTTCTGCGCGGCATGAGCGACCAGGATACCTGCCTGCTCAACTGTCATAACGGCAGCGGCATCCAGGCAGAACAGGGGAAGGACATCCGTTCGACCTTTTCCAACGGCAAGGCTCACGTTACCGGCCAGTTCATCCTGAGCGGCCGGCACGACGCCAATGAAAACCCGCTCGATTTCAAGGCCAATTCCCCGCATGTGGAGTGCGTCGACTGTCACAATCCGTGCCTCACGCGGCACGAGACCATGCCGCTCAGTGCGCCGCCGCTGATCAACGGGAGGCTGGCGGAGGTTGCCATTGCCAAGGATGCCGACGGCCTGAAAACCATGGCCGTGAACGAGTATGACGTCTGCGCCAAGTGCCACGCCGAGAACTCCTTTACCCCGGCAGTGGTGCCGCGGCAGATCCAGACCGGCGACGAGACGCAGCGCTTCGCCCAGGAAAACCCGTCGTTCCATCCGGTGAAGGCGCTTGGCAAGGGGCTGAGCGTGCCGAGCCTGCGGGGCGCCATTGCCGGCTTTGTCCCGGCCCGCTCCCTTTCGACCCAGAGCCTCATCTATTGCACCGATTGCCACAACAGCAACACCAGCAGCAAGGTCGGCGGCAGCGGCCCTTCCGGCCCTCATGGCTCTGCCTACCCCCATCTTTTGATGGACCGCTATGAGCAGGACACCTATCCGCTTGCCTATGCCGAGAGCAATTACGCCCTCTGTTTCCGCTGTCACGACCAGGACGTACTGCTCGACCCGTCCCGTTCCGCCTTCCCGCTGCACCAGTCCCACCTGGTCACGCACCAGGTCCCCTGCTCGGTCTGCCACGACCCCCACGGTGTGCCGCTCGCCCTGGGTGCCACGCCGCAGGCCAACGGCCGGCTGATCAATTTCGACCGGCGTTTTGTCGTCACCGGCAGCTATGACGGCACGATCCGCAGCTGCACGGTCAGCTGCCATCAGGTCAATCCGAAAACCTATTGAGCAGGATGCCATGCGGGTGCCACTCCCCGGCCTGGCAGGCGACCTCGAACCCGGAAAAAAACCTTCCGGGTTTTTTCATTTTCGTGGCTCTGGTCTGTCTGGGGTAAATACCCCAACATCGGTCTGTCGACCTGGGGGAAATCTCCCTATCCGGTCTGCAGCACCGCAGAGCCGCTCTGTGCGCAGGTCCCGATCCTTCCTGCAATGAAAAAAATTAATGGCACATTATCGCTAGTTACGCTCTCTGTACGGCAATTCCTCATGAGACTGTGCGCTGCGGCACAGCTGGTGCTATAGCGTCTGCAGGCTCTCTTCACCAACGGCAGGAACGGGGACAGGGACCGCGTTTCGTACCCCAATACGGGACGTGCCGCCGATCCCCGGCAACAAAAGCCCCAGCCGCAGCACCGGGCGCTGCCCGGCTGACCACTGGGGAAACTTTCAACAAACGAGGAGTTTTCTATCATGAAGAGACGATTGACACGGCGAGCCCTGTCAAAGACGGCTGCTCTCTCCACCGCCGCATTCGTATTGGGTGCCACGGGGACAGCCTTTGCTTTGTACAACCAGGCTCATGAGAACATCGTACTGAAGAATGCCGACGGCGTTGCCATCAAGGCAACTGACGCGGTCAATGCCTTCAGCATCAAGAACACCTGTTTCGGCCCTGCCGGCACCACCGGCTGCCACGGTGACGCGACTGCCAGCGGTTCCCTGAAGTTCAGTTATGACGATATTGAGCGGCATTCCTACCATGCCCAGCTCGGTGCCAACGAGGTCCGCGGCTGGAACCCCGCCAACCCCGATTCCGACGCCTGGCGCGCCGGTGCCGGACCGCAGGGAAAAAACTGGGTGCAGAGCCCCGGCCACGTTGGCTCGTGGTGACCGCCCTCTGCTCGCCAGTTGGCGAGAATATTCAATGATGGTGCAGCAACCACCTACGATGCAACCAATGCAAAATTCATCGACAACCTCTTCGGTTACACCAACTCGCTCACCGGTGCCAAGAACACCAATGGCGCCTTCGAGTACTTCAATTTCGGCTCAACGGCGAACTACAAGGCAAAGGTAGACAACTCCATAGCCGGCCAGATGCGTGACTGCGGCGAATGCCATGTCGGCGGCGGCATGATGGAGTACGTGAACAACACGATACCTTCAACCGACTACAGCGCCGGTGTGGCCTATGATCCGGCCAAGCGGACCTCCCTGAGAAACGCCAGCACCATCTTCGGTTCCGTTCTCAACGCTGTCACCGCCTTCATCGATATCTTCAACCCCGATCCGGCCAAGCGCGGTGACGTGGCAGTGAACGACTTTAGCCAGACCGGCGTCATGGAGATGGACTGCCTGGTCTGCCATTTCGACGGCTATGACTGGAGCAAGCGCAAAGAGGCGATCCGCAAGGGCGAGTTCGATGCGTCCCGCGCCATCGGCGCCGGTCTTGCCACCTCTGCGGTGAGCGGTGTCCAGGTCGTTTACGATCCGGCACAGGTGACCACCGATGCCGACGGCAACCTGGTCATGAACCTGGCCGACAAGATGAATGCGGTCCCCAAGGCGGAAAACTGCAACGCCTGCCACCAGTCCGAGTACAACGTGGACTGGAAGAAGCGGGGCGACATGTGGATTGCCGGCAAGGAAGTCCATTTCGGCATCGGCTGCATGGGGTGCCACGAACGCAAGGACGCCGCCAGCCCGACGGTTGGCACCAGCGGCCTTTCCTCCAGCACCACGCTTGGCCTGTGCGATCCCGCCAAGGGCGGCGCATCGCCGTTCGACGCCATGTGGAACAAACTGGACAGGGCGCAATTCAAGGAGTGTGTAGACTGCCATGCACCGGCAACCACGCCGACCTACAACACCTACAATGCGCCGAACCCGGTTGTGGCCCACCAGCTCAGAGGCCTCACCGATCAGATCGCCTTTGACGCAGCCGGCAATGCCAAGAGCCACGTGGAGCTCATGGACTGCTCTGCCTGCCACGTCAGGAAATCCGGCTTCACCGGCGGCGCCTTTGTCGACGGTACCGGTGCCGACGAAGAGGGACGTCTAGCCCTGCACGACCAGGTGGAAGTGGCACGCGACATGGAAAACGGCGTCGGCCTCCACTGGCTCGGCGGCAAGCTCTCTTCCGCCAACCTGCTCACCTCTATGTTCTGGCGCGACGTGAACGGCCTCTCCGCAGGGCTCGATGCCAACAACGACGGCCGCACCGCCGGCATGGATGCCCTGTTGCAGACCCATGTCAACAACATCAACATCGCCAGTGGTCTCGAAGCCATTATGAAGGACGGTCTTGTCACCCCGGCTGAGATCACCACCCATATCAATGCCCTCAAGGGGAACGGCCTCGGCACCGGCGGCAGCGATACCGGCATCAAGACCCAGCTGAACATCGACGATCCGACCAACAGCAAGGTGTTCCTGCCCAAGCTTTCCGGCCTGATGGTCCCCTTCAAATCGAGCCACAACATCGCTCCCAAGACTGAGGCTTGGGGCGCCAAGGGATGCCAGGAGTGCCACGCGCCCAATGCCGGTTTCTACAACGGCACCTACCCGATCGCAGGCAACATGGAAGGGAAGTTCACCTACAGCTCGGCTCAGATGGCCTCCTTCACCAAGGTGAATGGCCTCTCCGACCCGACCGACAGCCACCCGAACGTCGTGAACAAGAAGGGTGACCGTTCCATGCCGGTGGTCCTCTTCACGGTGGACAACCCCTACACAACCACACCGGTCAACGCCAACGCCACCATCCGCAACATCGACCGGAGCGAGATGCTGTACGAAGCGACCTTCAAGGCTCTCAACACGGCCTGGAGCGACAATACTCAGCCGATCACCGGCGCAGTACGCCCGGCTGCCTGCTCCGGACCGACCAGCCCCTTCTATTGCTCGGCTCCCGGTGGTGTGGCTGCCAAGGCGGGCGCAACCTCCACCCTCGGCTGGCTGATGAAGATCGACACCACGGCTGACAACGGCACCACGGTGGTCAGCCGCACCAAGCAGATCTCCAGCGACCAGATTACCACCGTCGACGAGATCATCGCCAACCTCGGCTCGGCATTCTGCACCGGCTTCGAGTTCAACCTGGTTGCCATCGACTCCAATGCCGATGGTACCAACGATGCCCTGCAGATTACTGCAAAGTCCGGCTACAAGATCAGACTGAGCAAACAGTGCGACGTCGGGCCATTCGGTTTCGGCGGAGTCCAGTACGTAGCCGCTCCCATTGTCCGCGCCAACGGCACATTCAACGGGCGCAGCGATTACGTGGCCTACCTCGACGCCATCGGCGCAGTACCGACGGCCGAGATCAACACTATCGGCTCCACCGGCGTGACAGCAAACCCTGCCGAGGTGACCCTGACCCAGGGGACCGCCTATGCCCTCGCTGCCACTGCTGCCAACACGAACCCGGCCGTTGCCGGCAACTACACCTACACCTGGGGTTCCACCGACGTAACCTCTAGCGAGAACCAGGTAGGTCAGAACGTAAACCGTACCTTCACCAAGCTGGGGACCTACACCCTGAACCTGACGGTGAAGAACAACAACACCAACGAAGTGCGGACCGACAGCCAGACCATCAAGGTCGTGGCCCCGGCCCCTGCGGCCGGCCTCACCACGGTGGGGACGGTGGATGCCGTAACGGCCACCAAGATGGCCACGATCCCGCTCAGCACCATGCCGGCCCACACCAGGCTGTACGTGACCTGGGGCGACGGCGGGACGAACAGCTACACCACGGCCACTGCCAGCTACAACCTGAGCCACAAGTACTACAGTGCCGTATCCGGCAAGAGCTACACGATGCTGGTGAAGGTGATCAACGGCACGACGATAGTGGAGCAGTTCAATGTGACGGTGACCTTCCCCTAGACCGACCACCGTCGAAAACATGATGCAGATGACCTGTGATAGCCCGGGGAGCAATCCCCGGGCTTTTTTCGTCCGCTGGTTGCGTCTGGCGGGCTGTCCATCGATTTCGCTCATGGGGTGATATGCCCCATTGGCGGGAGTTATCCCCCACCTCAACGACGTGGCCGAGCGGCTGCGCCCCTCTGTTTCAGTCGCCGACATGAAAATTATTCATGACCGATGTCCGTTCATGCAGGGTAATACGTTGAATATATTGCGTAAATGTGCCGACTGTCCTGACGGGTGCAGAGGTTGAATCGTAATTGTTATATATACTGGTATTTGAATTGCTGTATGTCCGGCAGGCTCTCGCAAAGGCTGCAGACAGCAGGGCCGGACGGTACCCCAATACCGGTTCGGCCACACCAGGACCTGAAAGCGCGCCAACGAAACGCGCAGCTTTCAAGCACACTTTACGGAGGATTCAATGAAAAGGAAGCGCAAGCAACAGCTTCTCATGGCCACGGCAGCAGCCGCCGGGCTGGCCATAGGGGCAAGCGTTGCCCTGGCTGCCCACGCACCAGTGCAGCTCTATACATTCGAAGAGGTCGGGGCCCAGTTCGGCATGCCCAACAACAAGATGCCGGTCATGGTCAATCCGGTCACCAAGAAGGGGATGCCTTACAGCCCAAAACAGAGCTGCGGCACCCCGGCCTACGACCAGGCAGGCAATCAGACCTCTGCCTGCCACGATTACAACAGCATCTCCGACCATGCCTTCCACTCTGCCCAGGGAAGGAACCAGTTCGTTGACAACAAGGCCGGCACCCTGATGTCGGACAAGGTTACCTACTTCAGCTCGGACGGACAGTTCGATTCCACCAAAGCAAAGCCATGGACGCAGTCGGGTGCCATGGTCGGCAAATGGTGAAGCCCATCGCTTCGCCAGGTGGCGAACCTCATGGATCAAAATGCAGCAACCCCGGGTATTCAGCAGAAAACGTATGATGCAGCATCATTCCAAGGAGCAGTGGACCTCGCAGCATGGGATCTTTCCATTGCCTGTGGTTCCTGCCACGTCGGTGGCGGCTTCGTGGAGAAGGACCGCAACGGCCAGCGCTTCAGTTCGCTGGCATCCATCCAGCAGGCAGGCGGCGAGCAGATGGCGGGCGTTTTCGATCCGTACCTTTTCTATGTGCAGGATCAGTACGACCAGATCACCGGCGCCCCGAATCACGTCCTGAAGCAGGCGCCCTGGAGTTTCCCCTATTTCAACAACATGAATCCTGCCGATGGTGCCTTCAAGGCCCCCTTTGGCTGGGGTCAGGCAGCCTGGGGCAATGGCATCCAGGACGGTCAGCTGATGATGCCGAACGTCAAGGAGATGGACTGCCTCTTCTGTCACTCCAAGGGGTACAACAACCTGATGGCTTCGGTCATGACCTACAGCGGCATGCACTTCATGTCCGCCATGGCAGGTTCTGGCATCATGGACACCAACAGCCTGAGCCCGACCTATCAGGGGTACAATGCCCAGAACGTCTCCTTTACCACGTATTCTACGGCTCAGACAGGCAAGGTGGAGCTGGTGTCCCTGAATGGCGCCGCGCTTGACAACATCAAGGCGAAGCCGGACATCAACAACTGCAAGAACTGCCACGCTCCGTCGGGACTCAAGGATATCCCCGACATGATGCGCGACTTCCTCTCGTCTGCGCCGATGATCTATACGGCTAGCCCCATGTCGCCGTTTACCGGCGTCGAAATGCCCGCCTTCGACTTCAACGCACCGTTCGGCATGACCTGGGACTGGCAGCTCGGCCCCTATGCCACATCGCCGACCGTGACCAAGTACGATATCTTCGGTCTGCTCGGCTATCTGCCACCGACCTATACTCCCGATCCTTCCAAGTCGTTCTCGTTCATCCCGTCCATCGGCTTCCCGGCAACCATGGGGCCGACCGTGTACAACGCGAGCATCATGGCCATCGAAGGGGTGGTGGGGGGTGGCAACCCGGCCGGCACCGGCCCGCTCTACTACGAGAAGTTCGTGACGGCAGGCGATCCGACCTCCGGCATGGACCAGAACTCCCTGAAGCGGGGTGCCGTACCGTTCCCGCGCGCCGATTGGTTCAAGCGGGGCGATCTGTTTGGTGACGTCTCCCAGGAGGTTCACCTCGACTTCGGCTGTGCCGGTTGCCACATGGATACTGCTACGTCCAAGGTCGACAACGGCACCTTCGACGGCAAGAGCCAGTGCGATCCGGGCCGCGGCTATGATAGCGCCAGCGCAACCGAGGCGGTTCCGGGAGTTGCCGACAGCCGCAACACCGTCAAGAAGTGCATCGACTGCCACATCACCGGCAAAAACAGCGACGGTATCGCCATCAATACCTTCAATGCGCCCAACCCGACGGCTGCCCACGCCCTGCGCGGTCTCACCAACAACGTGGTGAACGCGGTCGGCGTTGCCGACGACAGCGGTACCGAGGGAACCTTCCTCGGCAACCACATCGATGCCATCGACTGCACCGTTTGCCACGTCTACAAGAAGCAGATGGTGGTTCGGATGCTCGATTCCACCTCCGGCAACCGCTATCCGGGCATGTACGGCACCGATCCGGCCAAGGGGATGATGGGGATGTTCACCGATCCCATGCCGGGCGTGACGAACGAACTGCAGGAGTGGACACCGCTCTACACCTGGCAGAAGATCGGCACCGACGACAAAGTGAAAAACGGTACGAAGAATGCCGACTGGCGCCGCAAGGTCTATGGTGTCAACATCATTACCGCTGCGGTCTGGAACAACGATGATCCGTCCGTCGACCACAACGGCGACGGCGTCCCCGGCCGTTCCGCTGATAGAAGCAAGGTGACGGCAGCCACCCCCTTCAATATCGTCACCAACTACGATCCCCCCATTGCCCGCAACATGAAGGCCGGCATGAACTACGGTCCTTCGGGCTTCGCGCCGATCCCGGTCGGCTTTGGCAATGGCCAGTACGCCAGCGCCTTTGCCCAGGACGGCAGCTTCACCGGTGCCTTCCAGTATGTCGGCCTCTACGGCGGCAACATCAACCTCTCCACGCCGGAAGAGATCTCGGCCTACAAGGCCTTCCGCACCACCTACAAGGCAGGTCTGGACAATAAGGACTGGTCCGGCGTCAAGCTTCTCTATGTCGGCGGTCCCTACATGATCACCCACAACGTCCGCCGGACCAACCAGTACACCCTTGGCAAATCGTGCGCCGACTGCCATGCACCGAACAAAGGGTTCTTCGATGGCGGCTTCAACATGACCGGTCTTGCCATCAAGGCCGAAGCCGGCAAGCAGTTCATGATGTCCGGCGCCGAGACCCTGCAGGTCGTTGCCCACAAGGACGACCTGGACACCGGGGCGGAACTCGCCACCAAGACCGGTGCAGCCCGTGAAGTTACCTTCGAGACCCTCGGCGACTGGAATGCCGCCACCAAGACCTTTACCCCCAACCCTTCGGGCGAGTACAAGAAGATCCTCGATCTCGACCGGAGCCAGGCGCTCTATCCCGACCAGGTCGCCTACACCGCAGCCGACGGCACTGTCTACCCGAACCGTGAGGCGTATGTCGCATACCTCATCGCCATCGGCGATGCACCGAAAGCCGAGATCAGCAGCATCGGCTCCACCGGCGTGACCGTAAACCCTGCCGAGGTGACCCTGACCCAGGGTACGGCCTACACCCTGGCTGCCACCAGTGCCGGTTCGCTTCCTGCCGGCAACTACACCTACACCTGGGGTTCCACCGACGTGACCTCCAGCGAGAACCAGGTAGGCCAGAACGTGACGCGCACCTTCACCAAGCTGGGGGCCTACACCCTGAACCTGACGGTGAAGAACAACAACACCAACGAAGTGCGGACCGACAGCCAGACCATCAAGGTCGTGGCCCCGGCCCCTGCGGCCGGCCTCACCACGGTGGGGACGGTGGATGCCGTAACGGCCACCAAGATGGCCACGATCCCGCTCAGCACCATGCCGGCCCACACCAGGCTGTACGTGACCTGGGGCGACGGCGGGACGAACAGCTACACCACGGCCACTGCCAGCTACAACCTGAGCCACAAGTACTACAGTGCCGTATCCGGCAAGAGCTACACGATGCTGGTGAAGGTGATCAACGGCACGACGATAGTGGAGCAGTTCAATGTGACGGTGACCTTCCCCTAGACCGACCACCGTCGAAAACATGATACAGATGACCTGTGATAGCCCGGGGAGCAATCCCCGGGCTCATTCTATCGGCATGGGATGCGACGGCCTTATCCTTGATGGCGGCCTTGGCCCATGCGTACCTACCAGAGGTGGCGGAAATGGCCTGCGAAATAATTGCCTGCTGCCGGTTCATCAGCGAAAAAATGGACAACATGCCCATGACATCGCATTACAAAAAGAACCGTCATTGTCTGAACGATTATGAATCGTGCACCAGGTATCTCACGTACAAGTCGCTGAAAAAGAAAGAGATGATCGAGGGCTTCTACCTGGATGACGTGGACGAGATCGGCAGTGTCATCAATTGCCTGAAACGGGGCAGCCTGCCGTCGGTATGATCTCCACGTGTCGGACAGAGCGGGATCGCTTCCGGTAGTCATTCCGGAGCTGCCCGCTGCTCATGAAAAGTTTACCCGGTTGAAATTATTCATATAACTGTGTATTGTCATCTGCTGGACCCTCCCGGAGCGGGCAATGGCCCGTATCTGCCGGGTGCTGAGGCAGGGCCGGTTTTTTCCGGGAGAGGCGTACGAAGAGAAGCCGGGAGCTGACATGCGAAAAAGTTATTCCCAGATTCCGAAGGTTGACAGGATCCTGACGTTGCCGGCCGTCGAACAGATGCTTGCCGGCCAGCCGAAACCGGTGGTGCTGACTGCCGTCCGCACGGTCCTCGACCGGCTCCGCGCAACAGCGGTCCATGGACGTCTGGCAGAGCCGATCGACGAGGCCGGCCTCTGTGCCCTGATCGAAAGCGAACTGGCGAGGGCCAACGCGCCGAGCCTGCACCCGGTGGTGAACGGCACCGGTGTGGTCATCCATACCAATCTCGGCCGCTCGCTCCTGACGCCGGCTGCCTGCCGCCATCTTGCCGAGGCGGCAGAGCGTTATACCAACCTGGAGATCGACCTGGCAACCGGCGAGCGGGGGGAGCGCTACTGCCACGTGGAGGGTCTGCTCTGCGAACTGACCGGTGCCGAAGCGGCGCTGGTGGTGAACAACAACGCGGCTGCGGTCCTGCTTGCGCTCTCCGGGCTGGCTTTCGGCCGCGAGGTGGTGGTTTCCCGCGGGGAACTGGTGGAGATCGGCGGTTCGTTCCGCATACCGGATGTCATGCGCCAGAGCGGCGGCATCCTGCGGGAGGTCGGGACCACCAACCGGACCCATCCTAAGGATTACCGGAGCGCCGTTACCCCGGAGACCGCCCTGTTCCTCAAGATCCATACCAGCAACTTTGCCGTAGTCGGCTTTACTGCCGAGGTGAGCGCTGAGGAGCTGGTGGCGATCGGTCGCGAGCAGGGGATACCGGTCATGGCTGACATCGGCAGCGGCTGTCTGGTTGATCTCGCCCCCTTTGGCATTCCGGGCGAAATCCCCATCCGGGACTACGTCCGGGCGGGTATCGATGTCATCACCTGCAGCGGCGACAAGATGCTGGGGGGGCCGCAGGCCGGCATCATCCTCGGCAGGCGTGACCTTCTGGCAGAACTCCGCAAACATCCGCTGCTCAGGGCGCTCAGGATCGACAAGCTCACCCTTGCCGCCCTGGAAGCGACCCTGCGGCTCTACCGGGACGAGCGCCAGGCCCTGGCCGAGATCCCGACGCTCAGGATGCTGACGACCCCTCTTGCCGAGCTCAGGGCCAAGGGGCAATGGTATCTGCGCCGCCTGCGCCGACAGGCGCCGGCAGCGGTGCGGCTTTCCCCGGAAACGGGGAGTTCCCAGGTCGGCGGCGGGGCATTGCCCCTGGTCGATCTCCCTTCCTTCCTCATCGCGGTCGAAGCGGACGGCTGGCAGGCGCAGGAGATCGACACGGCATTCCGGAACAGCCGGGTGCCGGTGGTTGGGCGGATCAACCGCGGCCGTTATCTCCTCGACGTGCGGACCCTGCAGGAGTGCGACCTGCTGGCACTTGTCGACGCCCTTGCCCTCTTAGCCGCACCTTCGTTCAAAAACGGATAGACGCCGGATTTTGATCCGGCAGATCAGACAATAAGGAGAAATGGAATGAAACTGCTTCTTGCCACCTGCGCCCTGGTTTCTTTGATCACCTGTTCGGTAGCCTCTGCTGCCGGCTACAACTATCTCGAAGCCGACGACTTCAAGAAATGGCTGGAGAGCGGCCGGAAGATGACCATCGTCGATATCCAGCCCCATGCAGAATTTGTGAAGCACCATTTCAAGGGGGCCGTGGAGACCAATGCCTTCCCGGCGCAGAGCGCAGAGGAGCGGGCGCGTCTCGACAAGGTCCTGCCGCTGGTCGCGGAGACCTCCAGCGATGTCGTGGTGGTCTGCCCCCGCGGCGGTAAAGGCGCCAAGGGGGCCTACGATTACCTGAAGGAGAAGGGTGTCAAGGAAGAGCGGCTACAGATCCTGGAAGACGGGATGCAGGGCTGGCCCCACAAGGAGATGACCGTCGACGGCGACAAGTAGGCTACCTGCGCCAGCAGCCGGCGACAAATACTACCAGGAGGAATGATGGACGCGCAACTGTTTGAAGTGAAGAGCAACCCCGAACTCTGGGCCAGTCTGGACATGAATGTGGAGCGGTTCAGCGGAATGCCGAAGATGCTGACCGAGGCGTACCGGAACATCTTTCTCAGCCAGAAGAACCGGCCGGAGAAGATGGCGTATTTCGACGATATGGTCGCCAACATCCATACCGGCCGGATCGAGGAGCTGATGGCGGCAAAGAAAGAGGGGCGGCCGGTGGTCGGCACCTTCTGCGTCTATGTGCCGGAAGAGATCATCATGGCGGTGGACGGGGTCTGTGTCGGGCTCTGCGGCGGTGCCCAGGGCTCCATCGCCGATGCCGAGAAGGTCCTGCCGCGCAACATCTGTCCGATGGTGAAGTCGGCTTTCGGTTTCAAGATCGGCAAGATCTGCCCCTATTTCCAGGCCGTCGATTTCGTCTATGGCGAGACCACCTGCGATGCCAAGAAGAAGACCTGGGAGCTGCTCGACCGCGAGGTGCCGACCCATGTCATGGAGATCCCGCAGATGAAGCGGGAGCGGGACAAGGCGCTTTGGATCGAGGAGGTGAGGGATTTCAAGGCCAAGGTGGAAGAGGTGTCGGGCAAAACCGCAACCACCGAGAGGATCGCCGCATCCATCACGACCATGAACAACAAGCGGCGTGCCCTGCAGCGGCTCAACTCCCTTCGTCACCACAATCCCGCCCCGATCAGCGGCAAGGACATGCTCCTCATCCAGCAGATCGCCTTCTATGACGATCCGGTCCGCTTCACCTCCAGGGTCAACGAGCTGTGCGATGAGCTCGAAGGGAGGATCGCCAGCGGCAGCGCCGTTGCGCCCGTATCGGCACCCAGGGTGCTGGTTTCCGGCACCCCGATGGCGCTTCCGAACTGGAAGCTGCACCACCTGATCGAGTCAGGGGGAGGGGTGGTGGTGAACGAGGAGAGCTGCATCGGCACCCGCTACTACAAGGACCTGACCGACGAGAGCGCCACGACCCTGGACGAACAGCTTGCGCTTCTGACCGAACGGTACATGAAGATCGACTGCTCCTGCTTCACCCCGAACGACGAGCGGGTCGAACAGGTGCTGGCCGAGTACCGTGCTTCCGGTGCCCAGGGGATCATCGATTACTGCCTCCAGTTCTGCCATACCTACAACATCGAGGCGGTAAAGATCCGCGAGATGTGCGAGCGGGAAGGGATTCCCTTCCTCGCTATCGAGAGCGACTATTCACCCGAAGACATCGGCCAGCTCCAGACCCGCATCGAGGCCTTCCTTGAGCAGCTGAGGGACTAGAAGATGCTGATCGGCATTGACCTCGGGTCGCGTTCCATCAAGCTTGCCGCGGTCAGGGATGGTCTCCTGGTGGATAGCCTGGTCATGGAGAGCGGCTATGCACCCCATGACCAGGCCAGGGAGCTCCTGGGGCGTTTCAACCCACGACGGGTGATTGCGACGGGATATGGGCGGCACCTCGCCCAGAAACACCTGTCCGGGGAAGTGATCACCGAGATAAAGGCACATGCCCTGGGCGCCCGCTACCATGCGCCTGACTGTACCACCGTCCTTGATGTCGGCGGCCAGGACTCCAAGGTGATCAACCTGGACACAAACGGCAAGGTCTGCAACTTCCAGATGAACGACAAGTGCGCCGCCGGCACCGGCCGCTTCCTGGAGATCATGGCCGCAACGCTTGGCTACACCCTTGACGAGTTCGGTCCGGCCGCCCTTGCCGCCACCCGGGAGATGACCATAGGCAGTATGTGTGCCGTATTTGCCGAATCAGAGGTCATCTCCCTCAAGAACCGGGGGATGCTCCCCCAGGATATTGCCAGGGCAGTTCATTTGTCGGTAGTTGAACGGTTGGTGGCCATGCTGAACAAGGCTGGGTATGGCAAGCACGTGCTTTTCAGCGGAGGGGCCGCTCGCAATCCGGCGCTGGTCCAGCTTCTTCGCCAGCGTCTCGACGCGGAGGTTTCCGTTCCCGTGCAGCCAGAGATCAACGGTGCGCTCGGCGCGGCGCTCTATGCCGGCATCATCCTGAATCGGGAAGAGCCGGTTGGCGGGGAGTAATCGTCAAAGCGGTTTGTGTTTCTTTTTTCGAGAAGGAGAATCAGGAAAGGGTTGGCCGGCTTCGGTCAACCCTTTGTGCCATCAATGGGGGGTGATGGCGCCACGAGCCGGTCCGGCAGCAACCGCTCAGTGACGATGGGTGTTTTCATATTCAGTGAAACTGCAGCAGAAATAGTCGTGCTCGCACCAGATCATGACTTTCTCGCCTGGTGGTGGTGGGGCAGGGGCGTCGATGATGTATCTGCGATTGTCGCAAACGATGGAGCCATCGTTTTGCACCGGCGTTGCATAACGTCCATACAACACCGGGGTGACTGCCGCCGGTGCTATTTCATCGATCTCAGTAAGGTGATAGATCTGCATCGATTCCTTCCCTCCCCAGGTTCTTGCTACTCTGCGCCGGGCAGATGCCAGACTTACCTGCTCCGCTGGTTGCGTCGTACCGGCGCCTCGGCTGCCGCGGTCGAATGAAACAGGCAGTGCAGTACAATCGTGAACCAGCAGATCGCCAAACTTACAGTCACTATCGTTGTCATGGCATGCCTCCTAACAGGTTGGTGTTTACTCTGCTGCGATGATTGCGCTTTGCGTGCCATATTTAATATGTTGAAATAGTTGTGTTTTCTGTGCTGTGTTCGTCTGCTTCTGGAGAAATGTGAACAGTGCTGTTGGAAAGTTGGATTACGAGGCGTTGTTCCGTGGCAGGTTTTTAAATAGACGATAATTTGAATGTGCTCATGCGAAAGTCTTTGACTTTGCAAGCTAAAAAAGAGTATTCCTACCATAACGCTTGTATACAATTTGTGGTAGACGATAATACTAAACCATCCGCGAGGGTGGGACGGAAAGCCTAAAGGGTCTCATCGAGACAGCCGGGTCGCCGAAATATCACAGGATATTCGGCCCCCGGTTTTTTTGTGCCGAATTCCGGAAAGGAGACCGGTGCCGCAGTTGGCACACACCGCCTGAAGAGGCGACGGTTCCTGTCGATCAGAGGTCGGCGGGGAAAAATGTTGGTGGTACACGACAATACTAAACCATCCGCGAGGGTGGGACGGAAAGCCTAGAGGGTCTCTCTGAGACAGCCGGGTCGCCGAAATATCACGTGATATGCGGCCCCGGCTTTTTTTATTGCCTGACAGTCGGGGCCATGTCCGGGTAAGAAGACGTCCACGTCCGCAGATGTAGCAGAAGTAGTCTAAATCAGGGGCTTTGCGCCCCGAAAACAGATCACAAGGAGCATATATGCAGATAATTAAAACGGCAGTCCTGCCAGTCCTCGTTATTCTGATGGGTGTTGTCACCATCGGAGTGAATGCACAGGCTCAGTCGAACTATTTTTCAGCCAGAGGCTGCACCGATTGCCACAGCGCGCCCGTTGCCGCAACCTGCGCGGGATGCCACCATCACAGCGGAAGCATTGCCGCAACACCGAACAAGACAACGGCCTATGCCCCCGGCGAAACGGTTACGGTCACCCTGTCCGCTTCGGGAGCACGTACCGGCTGGATCGGTGTCCGGCTCTATGACCAGACCGGCGCAGAAATCGCGCGTTCCACGGGCACTCAGAGCGGCATGGGCGGGTCAGCCACCTATCCGGCAGCTCTCTCCGCTCCGGCACCGGCAACGCCCGGCGCCTACACCTGGAGGATTGCCTACTTCGGCAATGAAGACGGCACCGGAACTGGCGATGTCCATAGCGAAAAATCCGTCAATGTCTCCATTACCGTTGCCTCGGCCACTGACACTACCGTGCCCGTTGTCAGCGCCTTTACCTTGCCGTCAACCGCCACCAGCCTGACGGTCCCGGTTTCCGCATTCACCGCCACCGATAACGTCGGCGTAACCGGCTATCTGGTCACCACCAGCTCCTCGGTTCCGCTCGTCTCTGCCGCAGGGTGGACTGCTGGCGCACCTGCCAGTGTCACTGCAACCGCAGCCGGCGCCGTCACTTTCTATGCCTGGGCCAAGGACGCGGCCGGCAACGTATCGGCAAGCCGCAGTGCCAGCGTCACCATTACTCTGCCGGACACCACCGTTCCCGTGGTCAGCTCCTTTACCCTGCCGGCAACTGCTACCAGCCTGAACGTGCCGGTCACCGCTTTTACTGCAACTGATAATGTCGGAGTAACCGGCTACCTCGTCACCCAGAGCGCCACGGCACCTGCCGCCGCTTCCACGGCCTGGTCCGCTTCCGCGCCGTCCAACGTCACTGCCGCCGCAGCCGGAACCGCCACCTTCTATGCCTGGGCCAAGGACGCAGCCGGCAACGTGTCGCTCGCCAAGAGCGCCAGCGTCGTCATTACCCTGCCCGATACCGCAGCGCCGGTGGTCAGCGCTTTCACCCTGCCGGCTACCTCCACCAGCCTCACCATCCCGGTCACCGCATTTGTCGCAACCGATAACCTGGCCGTTGCCGGTTACCTGATCACCCAGAGCGCCGCCGCTCCTGCCGCCTCGGCTGCAGGCTGGCTGACCGCACCTCCTGCAAGCGTTACCGTTGCTGCCGCTGGCAGCGCCACCTTCTATGCATGGGCCAAGGATGCGGCCGGCAATGTATCTCTCGCCAAGAGTGCCACGGTGATGGTATCCGTGGCCGGCGACACCACCAAGCCGACCCTGACCATCTCCGCCCTGGCCGATGGCGCCTACACCAACAAGTCCACGCTCAACGTCACCGGCATTGCCACGGATAACGACGCTCTCAAGTCCGTTACCGTCAATGACCAGCCGGTCACCGTCAATGCCGACGGCTCGTTCAGCACCGCCCTGGTGCTCGCAGCCGGCGTAAATACCGTCACTGTTGTTGCCACCGACAACGCCGGCAACCAGCAGACCGACAGCCGCAGCATCACCTATGATCCCACTGCTCCGGTGCTTTCAGTTTCCGCTCCGGCCGACAACATCACCACGACCGAGTCCTTTGTCGCCCTGACCGGCAGCATCAGCGAGACCTCCACGGTTTCGGTCAAGGTCAACAACGGCAGCCCGCAGTCCGCCAGCATCAACGGCGCCGCCTTTACCGCCACTGTCTACCTGGTGCCGGGGATCAACACCATCGACATCACTGCAACCGACCTGGCCGGCAATACATCCAGCGCCAAGCGGACCGTTACCTATGAGGCAGGCACGCTCTCCCTTGCCGTGACCTACCCGAGCCGTGACATCACCACCAGCGAATCGACGCTGACCATCAAGGGCAAGATCGTCGACGCCCAGGGTGTCGTAACCGTCAAGGTCACCATGAACGGCAAGACCTACACTCCTGGCGTGCGCCGGGGAGCATTCCAGCAGAAGCTCGCCTTCAGGAAGGCCGGTGTGTATGCCATCGGCATTACAGCAACGGACGCTGCGGGCAACACCGGCAGCGTAACCCGCAACGTTATCTATCGTCCAGGCGAGCGGGACGACCGCGACGACGACCACAGCCGTAACGACGATTAGCCGTCACGCGGAATAGTCAAAAAAGAAAGCCACCCGGCAGCGGGTGGCTTTCTTTTTTCTGCGACGGGTGGCAGCCGACGGCGATGCCGGGTTATTCCGTGGTTTTCGGGGTGATCATCGCCTGCTCGGGAACGATCTTGACGAACGATCCCCTGCTCCGGGCCATCACCCCTGCCAGCCAGTCAGCCTCGTCCTCCTGGTGGGAATGGAGCAGTTCGCGATGGTATCTGCCGAGCAATTGTTCCACCTGGGGGAGATCGTGCTCGTCCAGGTCGCGGATCTCCACCCCTGCCCCTTGTGCCAGCCGCCGCCGCAACGCCTCCCGGTCGAGTCCCATCTCCGTGTCGAGATAGCAGTAGACCGTACCGCCGGTCATGCCCGAACAGAACCAGGGGCCGGGATCGCCCAGCACCACCACGCGGCCGGCGGTCATGTACTCGCAGGCAAAGCCCTTCAGGGTGGCCCGGCCGGCCATGTTGCCCAGGGTGTCGTCGATGGGGCGGCTGATGCGGCCGCCGAGTACGACGTCCGCCCCTGACAGGCGGATGCAGGCTCGGCTGTCCGCTTCTCCCTGGACGATGAAGGTCCCTCCCTGGGCACCATAGGCAAGCCCTTTCCCCACCGACCCGCCGACCCGAACCCCATTCCGGTTCTCACCCTTGAGGATGACGACTTTTCCCCCGCGCATCGATTTACCGACACCGTCCTGAGCCCCTCCTTCGACGCGGATGGTGATGTGCGGGATGGTGAAGGCGCCCAGGCCGTTTCCCGGCACCGAATCGCGGTGAAAGTGGAGGAGCGCCTCGCACGATGCGCCGATCCGGCCCTCCTGCCAGCCCCGGACCATGGTACCGGCCAGGTGGGTGCCGATGGCGCGGTCCGAACTGGTGGCGCTGTCGTCGTCATAGCGAACCCGCTCCTCCCCCTTGGCAAAGGTCTCCGCCACCAGGTCGGAGATGAGCGACGTGAGGTAATTGAGCGGCTTGCGGATGATCCGGACGTCGCTCTCCAGCTGGGGCACGCTGACCGGGGCAGGGGGGGCGAGCAGGTCCGACAGGTCCAGCCGGTCGAGCCCTCTGGTCTGCACCAGCAGTTCCGCATGTCCCACCAGGTCCTGGGTGCGGTGATAGCCGAGCTTGGCGGTGAGGATCCTGATCTCCCGCGCCATGCCCCGGAAGAAGGTGGTTTCGTAGATGACGCCGTTTTCCAGGACGCGCGGCACGAAGCGCTTCAGCCCCTGTCGCTCCGCTTCCTCGGTCGTCTCGATCTGGGTGGCGATCCCCACGTGGCAGGTTCCGAGGTGGCAGCCGCGGCAGGCGGTGCAGCCGATGATGACCATGGTCATGGTGCCAAAGCCGACCCGGTTGGCGCCCAGGAGCATCAGCTTGACCACGTCCCTGCCGGTGCGGGCGCCGCCGTCGGCCCAGAGCTCGACCCGGTCGCGCATGCCTGCCTCGATCAGTGCGCGATGGGCTTCCCTGACCCCGATATCGGCGGGAAGGCCGACGAACTTGATGGCATGCTTGCGGGCCGCCCCGGTGCCGCCGTCGTAGCCGCTGATGGTGATGATATCGGCGCCGGCCTTGGCAATGCCGAGGGCGATGTTGCCGATCCCGGCCACTGCCGGCGCCTTCACCGAGATGCGGGCGGAAGGATTGGCAGTGCGCAGCTCCTCGATGATCTGGGCCAGGTCTTCGATGGAGTAGAGGTCATGGTTGTTGGAGGGGGAGATGAGCGACACGCCGGGTGTGGCGTGGCGGGCCGCGGCGATCTTTTCCGTTACCTTGAATCCGGGCAGATGCCCCCCTTCGCCCGGCTTGGCCCCCTGGCCGACCTTGATCTCCAGGAAGTCGGCGGAGTTGAGGAACTCCATGTTGACCCCGAACCGCCCGGAGGCGATCTGCTGGCCCCGGTTCTTCCGGTACTTCCCGAGCATGTCGCCGATTTCGCCCCCCTCGCCGTTCATGCAGACGATGTTGAGGCGCCGGGCAGCCTCGGCATAGATACGAAACGGGGTCTCCCCCTGGGAGCCGAAACTCATGGCGGAGAAGAGGATCGGCAGGTCATGCGACCCCACCGTGGTATCCACCTCCTCCGGGTCGACCGTCAGCTCCTCCTGGAAACGGAAATCGATGAGATGGCGCAGCGACAGGGGATTTTCCCCTTCCAACTGCTGGACGAGGCGGGAGAGGTCGGCATAGGTCTCCTCCATCTTCGCCACCTGGCCGACCATCTTCCAGATCCGGGGATAGAGCCGGAACTGCACCGGCACCGGCTGCTGGTCCCTGCTCCTGGCCACGGCGCTCCGTTCACGGTTTTCCCGTTCGAGGCGCGCCAGGGTGAGCCCCCCCGTACCGGACCCGCAGAAGTTGGGAGTCTCGAACAGCCCTGTCAGGTGGCTGCAGAGCCCGATGGAGGCGAAATACTTGCCGTAGCCGCCGATCTCGTGGGTCCCCATGGTGGAGATCACCTTCTCCAGCCCCTTGGCCAGGACCGAGACCGTATTGCGCACCCCCTCCTCGCGGGTTGTTGCCTGTTCCCAGATGAGATAGGGGCAGAGGGCATCTGCACCCATACCGAGGGCGAAGATCAGGTCGTGCAGATTCCTGAGCGAGCCGGAGCGGACCACGAGCGAGACGTGGCGGCGCAGGCTTTCGCCGCTGTCGGTGCGGGTTTCCTTGAGCGCCTTGTGCAGCACCGCCACCACCAGGAACGGGTCGAGATAATCGTGGTGCGGGGAAAAGGCGCTGCTGTCGTCCAGCAGGAGGAGACGCACACCCCGCTGCACCGCTGCAACTGCTTCGCCTGCCAGCCGCGCCAGGGTCTCCTCCAGCGACTCGGTGCGCCGCATGGTGGAGGAGAGCAGAGAGCTTTTCCCCCTGCCGAAATGGGCCAGGAGGGCCTCCAGGGTGCAGGTGCCGAAGGCGCGGGCTGTCTCCTCGGCCCGGTCATCTGCCGGCAGCCGGCTGCCACCGAGCAGGAGCGGCACTGCCAGTTCCACCGCTGGCTGGGCAAGGCCGCGCAGGGCCGGGCGTCGGCCGATGAAGACCCTGGTGGAGAAATGCTCTCCCTCCCTCTCCCGATCGATGGCCGGGTTGGTCACCACTGCCACCTGTTCCTTGAAGTAATCGGAGAGGTTCTGGCGCGACAGGGAGAGCGACGCCAGCGGCCCGTCGTAACCGAGCGAGGCGATCGGGTCCTGTCCGTTCAGTGCCATCTCCCGGAGATTCAGCACGTCGGTGCTCTTCCAGGCCATGGCCGCAAGCAGGTTGTCCCGGACGAACCGGCTGTTGCGGGCAAACGCGCGGATCGGTTGTGCCGGTGCAGCCGGCAGTTGCCGGCCGTGTGCCAGTGATCTTCCGTGGCGTGCCAGGTTGGTTCGCCTGCGGAACAGGCCGAGGACTTCCCTCCGCAGTTCATGGTGTTCCAGGATCTTCACCGTCCCCCCCTGCAGGAGGCTGACCCCCAGCTTTTCGCCCGGTGCCAGCGGCTTGGGATCGCTCATTATCTCTTCGTGGGTAACCACCCCCAGTTCGGAGGAGGCGAACAGCTCCCGGTCGGTCTCCCCCACCCAGAGTGGCCTGAGCCCCATGGCATCGACGCTGAACACGCACTGGTCCCGGTGCCGGGCGATGATGGCTGCCGGCCCCTGGGCGCTGGCGGTGAGAAAGCGCCGGAACCAGCCGTACATGCTCTGCAGTTCGGGCTCCATTCGGTCCATGGCGCTGAAGATCGGGGGGAAGACCATTTCCATCGCTTCGAACAGGGTGAGTCCGAAGCGGTGGATCAGCCCTTCGAGGGTGCGGTTCAGGTCCTGTGAGTCGCTGCCGCCGGCCGGCAGCGGTATTCCCAGCATGCGGGCCTCTTCCCGGAGACGTGCTATGGTGTTGATCTCGCCGTTGTGGCCGAGCAGGGAAAAAGGCTGGGCGCGGAGCACGGTGGGGAGGGTGTTGGTGGAATACCGGCTGTGGCCGATGGAGACGGCGGTCTGGAATTCGCGCCGCTTCAGCTCGGCATAGTAGCGGGGGAGCAGTTCCGGGGAGCCGTGCACTTTGTAGACCACAACATCGGCAGAGAGGGAGGCGACATGGAGCGGGAATGCCTTTTCCAGCTCCATCTGCAGGTCAAAAAGGCGAGCGGCAGCGCTGGCCGGTTCAGGGTCAAGGAGCGCCACCTGCCAGAAGACCGGTTCGGCTGCCCTGGCCCGGGCCGCCAGCACTTCGCTGCGCACCGGTGCCGGCCGATGGATGAGGAGCTTAAGGCCTGTCTCCCGGATGCGATTGAGCAGTGCGGACTGCAGATCGGGATGGCGCTCCTGTTCATGGCGTTCCACCAGAAAATGCCCGACCGCGAGGCCGGGATCATGGGCCAGCGCCGGTGCATGCCCGGCATTGGCCAGGATCTCTTCCCAGAGAAGACGCGGGATGTCGGTCATGATGCCGCAGCCGTCTCCTTCGCCGTTGATCTCTCCGGCCCGGTGCCCCATCCGGATCAGCGCCTCGATGGTCCGCTGCAGGTTGCCGTGAGTCGGCCGCACTTCCTTGTTGATGTGGCAGATGATGGCGCAGGCGTCCCGTTCCAGGGGCATCAGGCCGGAATGGTCTTCGCGGGGGTCGTGCATGTGAACTCCTGTCGCAAGAGGGGGGGCCGGCCGGACGTTTCGGACTGCTCCCGCTGGTGATTGCCTGTCTCAAGGTATAGCAGAGGATGGGGAACTGGCAAGGTGCCAGGGGGCGGCCGGATTCTCAATGCTTCGCCCAGGGAAGAGCTTCTCCATCGGTCCGATCGACGATGCAGGCGGCCAGCGCCCGCTTGCCGGCTCACTTCGTTTTTTCCCGCGTGCGTCGATTGACTCCCCCCATCCAAAGGGATAAGATTATGCAGAACTTTGAATAATTTCAGCAGTTCCGGTACGTTTCAAGGATCTTAGCCATGAATCACCCGTCAGTAAGCACCTTCGTCAAGACCTATGGCATTATCCAGATCGTGATCTGGACGGCAATGATCGCGCTGGTGCTGTCCATGACTGTCTATTTCCACCATTACTACACCCTCAAATCCGCCGAGAACGAGGCGCGGGACTACTACCGGCTCAATCTGTTCTACCGGGCCTGGGGTGCACGGCTGGGCGGGGTCTATGCCCCAATGGACAAGGTCGAACCCAACCCCCACCTCAATGTTGCCCGGCGGGATGTGACCACGAGCGACGGACAGCGGTTGACGCTCATCAACCCTGCTTACATGACCAGAATGGTTTTTGAAGCAATCAAGGCATCGTCTGATTCACCCATTATCAGCAAACTTGTCAGCCTCAAACCGCTCAACCCCGTCAATGTGCCGGATCAATGGGAGAGGGGAGCCCTTGCCGCCATAGAACGGGGTGAAATCACCGAACGGTCGGAGGTGACCGCATTGAACGGCACCCCCTATCTGCGGCTCCTCTCCCGCTTTGTTACCGAAGAGCCTTGCCTCAAGTGCCATGCGGCCCAGGGATACCGACTGGGGGACATCAGGGGAGGGATCAGCATCTCGATTCCGCTCTCCGGCTACTATGGGTCGGAAGTAAAGGTCAGGAACAACATCATTGCCGGTTATGTCAGCCTCTGGCTGGTGGGGAGTGCGGGGATTGCCCTCTATTCCCGCCGCCGCCACTTCTACGAGGAAGAACTGCGTGCCAGCGAGGAGAAATTCCGCACCGTCTGCGACTGGACCCAGGACTGGGAATACTGGACCGATCCCGCAGGCGCCATACAGTACATCTCCCCCTCCTGCGAACGGGTGACCGGGTACCCCCCGGCCGATTTCCATGCCGATCCGGGGCTGGTGACACGGCTCGTCCATCCCGACGACCAGCGGCTGCTCAGGGAACACCAGTGCCGGGTTCCGGGCGATCAGCCCGGCACAGCTACGGAAATCGACTTCAGGATCGTTACCCGAGCGGGAGAAGTGCGGTGGATGCACCATGTCTGTCGCCAGGTCTTTGCCCATGGTGCCTACCTGGGGCAACGGGTCTCCAACCGCGACGTGACCGAGCGGAAGGAGGCGGACCGGGCGCTTCAGGAGAGCGAGGGGAAGCTCAGGGTGATCTTCGACGTCATCCAGGCCGGCATCGTCCTGGTTGCACCGGATGGCCTGATTACCTATGCCAACCAGCGGATGGCTGAGATGCTCGGCTGCACCATGGAGGAACTGGTCGGTTCCAGCTACCTGTCCCACGTCCATCCGGACGACAGAAGCGTGTCCGAAGGTCGCATGGGCCAGCTCGCCCGGCGTGAGAAGGATTTCGTTACGGAAGAACGCCATTTTCTTCGCGCAGACGGGAGCGATTTCTGGGGTTATGTGAGCGGTCGGCTGCAGACCACCCTGGAAGGAGAAACGATCTGTTTCGTCGGGACCATCGCGGATGTGTCCGAACTGAAGGCCGAGGAGGAAAAGCGTCACAAGCTGGAACAGCAGATGCTCCACGTGCAGAAGCTGGAAAGCCTCGGCGTCCTTGCGGGCGGCATTGCCCACGACTTCAACAACATCCTGCTCTCCATTACCGGCAACGCCAGCCTGGCGCTGAAACGGGTCACGTCCGGGTCTCCGGCGGAGCACCATCTCAGGCAGATCGAGTCGGCTGCCGACAAGGCTGCGGATCTTGCGCGCCAGATGCTCGCCTATTCGGGCAAGGGGCGCTTTGTTGTCGAGCCGGTGGATCTCAATCAGCTCGTCGAGGAGATGACCTCCATGCTGGAGGTGTCGATCTCCAAGAAGGCGATCCTCCGTTATCACCTCACCCGGCCGCTTCCTGCCATCGAGGCCGATCCGACCCAGATCCGCCAGATCGTCATGAACCTGACCATCAACGCTTCCGAGGCGATCGGGGAAAAGAGCGGTGTCATCTCCGTCTTTACCGGCTGTATGGAGTGCGACCGGAAGTACCTTGCGGAAACCTGGCTCGACAAAGATCTCGTTGAAGGGCTCTATGTCTTTCTGGAAGTCGCGGACACCGGCTGCGGCATGGATCGGGAGACCATCGAGCGGGTATTCGAACCGTTTTTCACCACCAAGTTCACCGGACGGGGGCTGGGAATGGCGGCCATTCTCGGGATCGTCAGGGGGCACAAGGGGGCCATCAAGGTCTACAGCGAGCCGGGCAAGGGGAGCACATTCAAGGTCCTGATCCCCGCTGGCACGAGGCCCCCGGAGATCTACAACGTCAGCCCCGAACAGGACAGCTGGCAGGGAGCCGGCACGATCCTGCTGGTGGACGATGAGGAGACGATCCGGGCCATCGGTTCCGACATGCTCCGGGAGCTGGGATTCAACGTGATCTGTGCCGAGGATGGCGAAAAAGCGCTGGAAATATACCGGCAGAAGCGGGATGAAATATCCCTTGTGCTCCTGGATCTTACCATGCCGCACTTGAGCGGGGACGAGACGTTTCGGGAGCTGCGCAGGATCGACGCGCAGGTAAGGGTCGTCATGTCCAGCGGTTTCAGCGAACAGGAGGTTACCCAGAAGTTCCTCGGCAAAGGTCTGTCCGATTTCATCCAGAAGCCGTACACCCTGCAGTCGTTGAAGGAGAAACTGAGAAGGATACTTAGCTGAGCTGCGCTGATTATGCTGCTGGAAAGAGACAGCCCCTGCCCGGAACCGGACAGGGGCTGTTGTCGTATCGGGAGCGGCCGTCCTCCCGGCGGTCAGGTTTCCGTAACGGTCACGGCAGCTTCCCGCTCCCGGTCCTTGCTGTGATCGCGGGCCATGAGCATGTAGATGGAGGGGACGACAAAGAGGGTAAAGAGGGTGCCGACGAACATCCCCCCTACCAGGACCAGACCGATGGAGTTCCGGGCGGCGGCGCCAGCGCCGGTGACCAGGGTCAGGGGGAAATGGCCGGCAATGGTGGCGGCGCTGGTCATGAGAACCGGCCGCAGGCGCGTCATGGCTGACTGGCGCACCGCATCGAGCTTGGGGAGCCCCTGCAGCTGCAGCTGGTTGGCGAATTCGACGATCAGGATGCCGTTTTTGGAGACCAGCCCCACCAGGGTTACCAGGCCGACCTGGGAATAGATGTTGAGCGTGGTGGTCCAGCCGTGGGTCCAGAAGGGGACGTTGGGGTCAGGCATCTTCAGGAAGGTGAAGATGAGCGCACCGAAGATCGCCAGGGGGACCGATCCGGCGAGGATGACAAAGGGGTCGCGGAAGCTGTTGAACTGGGCCGCCAGCACCAGGAAGATCAGGACGATGGCAAGGCCGAAGGCCGGGAGGAACTTGTTCCCCTCGGTGCGGAGCTGGCGGGATTCGCCGGTGTAGTCGAGGACATATCCTTTGGGGAGGATGCCGGCTGCCTCGTCCTCCAGGTAGCGGAGGGCTTCGTCCAGGGGGCGCACCGCAACGCCGCTGATCTTCACCGCATTGAGCTGCTGGAATCGGTTGAGCGAGCGGGGGACTACGGTCTCGCGCAGGGTGGCAACAGTGGAGAAGGGGACCAGCTTGCCGCCGGGGCCAGTGACATAGACATCCTTGAGCTGGTCCGGGTTCAGACGGCCGATCCGCTGGATCTGCGGTATGACCTTGTAACTGCGCCCCGAGATGTCAAACCGGTTGACGTAGTTGCCGCCGACCATCCCCCCCAGGTCGGCGCCGATCTGCTCCAGGCTGAGACCGAGGGATGCGACCTTGTCGCGGTCGATGACGAATTCGGTCTGGGGCTGGTCGATCTTCACGTCGATGAGCGGCGGGAAGGCGAACATGCCGCTCTTCATCGCCTTCAGCTGCAGTTTCTGGGCAAATTCCAGGATCTGGCTGGTCTCGGCGGTGGAGGCGAGGATGAATTCCACCGGGAACTGGCCGCCGCCGGGGAGTGCCGGCGGGGTGACCGGAAACATCCGGATACCGGGGATCTGCTGCAGCTTCTGCTGCACCTCGGGAAGGATCTGGAACACGGTCCGCTTCCGGTCGTCCCACGGTTTCATCACCATGCCGCCGAAACCGGAACTGGGGAAGGTGATCTGGAAGGTGAAATCGGTCTCGGGGATGCCCATAAAGATCCGGTTTGCTGCCGCGGCATACTGGCTGGTCTGGTCGAGGGTGGAGTTGGCTGCGGCGTCGAGGATGCCGAAGATGACCCCCTGGTCTTCGGTCGGCGCCAGCTCTCGGGCCGACATGGTGAACATCGGGATGGTAATGAGACTCACCACGACCCAGACGGTGTAGACCGCGGGACGGGCGTGCAGGGTGGCATCGAGCAAGCGGCCGTAAAAGGTTCTCAGACGCTTGAAGTCGCGGGTGATGCGGCCCGCCAGACCGTGTTCCCCGCTGCCCTGCTTGAGCAGCTTGGCCGACATCACCGGCGACAGGGTCAGTGCGACGATGCCGGAGATGGTGACCGCTCCGGCCAGGGTAAAGGCGAACTCGCGGAAAAGCGCCCCGGTCAGCCCCCCCTGCAGGCCGATGGGGAGATAGACTGCCGCCAGGGTTACGGTCATGGCGATGATCGGGCCGACCAGTTCGCGAGCCCCCAACAGGGCCGCTTCCATGGGGGTTTTCCCTTCGCCCAGATGCCGCTCCACGTTCTCCACCACCACGATGGCGTCGTCCACCACGAGACCGACCGAGAGGACCACGGCCAGCAGGGTGAGCAGGTTGACGGTGAAACCGAAGGCTTGCATCAGGAAGACCCCGCCGATGAGCGACACCGGGATTGCCACCACCGGTATGAAGACCGAGCGGAAGGAGCCGAGGAAGAGGAAGATGACCACTATGACGATCAGCAGCGTGTCGCCGAGGGTCTTGAGCACCTCATGGATGGCGTTGTTGATATATTCGGTGGCGTCATAGGCGATGCGCGCCTGCATGCCGGTGGGGAGGTCTTTCTGGATGGCTGCCATCTCCGTCCTGACCCGTTTGATGACGTCGATGGAGTTGGCATTGGGAAGGGGCCAGATCCCCATGAAGACGGCGGTCTGCCCGGAAAAGCGGACCTCGGCGTTGTAGTCCTCGGCGCCGAGCACTACGTCGGCGATGTCGGAGAGCCGCACGATGGTGCCGTTCTGCTCGCGTACGGCCAGCTGCCTGAATTCTTCCACCGTGTTCAGGTTGGTGTTGGCGGTGAGGTTGACTTGGATGAGCGAACCCTTGCTCGTGCCGAGCGCCGCCAGGAAGTTGTTGGCTGCCAGGGCCTGGCGAACCTGCGCCGGGCTGATGTTGAGAGCGGCCATCCGCTCCGGCTTGAGCCAGACACGCATGGCAAAGGTCCGGGCACCGAGGATGTCGGCCCGTTGCACCCCGGGGATGGCAGAGAGCCGCGGCTGGACGATCCGAACCAGGTAGTCGGTGATTTCGTTCTGCTGCAGGATGTCCGATGAGAAGCTCAGGTAGGCGGAGGCGAATTCACTGTCGGCAGACTCGATATTGATGACCGGCACTTCTGCCTCGGGCGGCAGGTCGTTTCGGACCTGATCCACCTTGGAACTGATCTCGGCCAGAGCCTTGGTGCCGTCGTAGTTGAGCCTCAGGCGTATCTTGATGGTGGAGAGCCCCAGCGAGCTCTCGGACTCCATGTAGTCGATGCCGTCGGCAGCGGCAATGGCGCGCTCCAGCGGGGTGGTGACGAAACCGCGGACCAGGTCGGCACTGGCGCCGGTGTAGATGGTGGTGACCGTGACCGCGGCATTCTCGCTACGCGGATATTGGCGGACGTTGAGGGTGCGGATTGCCTGCAGGCCAGCGATGACGATGACCAGGTTGACCACCAGGGCAAGAACGGGTCGGCGTATGAAGAGGTCGGTGATTTTCATGGAGCGTCAGTTGTTTTCCGGGGTGGGCGCTTTCCGGAAGTCGGGGGAGAGCTTGTTGTCGACCACCACGGCCTGGCCGTTGCGCAGCTTGAAGACGCCGGTGCTGACCACGGTCTCGCCTTCCTTGACCCCGCTGGCAATGGCGACGAAATCGCCCCGTTTCTGGGCGAGACGGACGAACTGTTGGCGCAGCACCTTACCCTTCTTGTCCTTGGCATCCTCGACGATAAAGATCGAATCGCTGTAGGGGGCATACATGATCGCAGTGGCCGGAAGGACAATGACCTTCCGACGTCCGGGGAGCCCGACCGCCACGTTGACGAACATGCCGGGGCGCAGCTTTTCATCCCGGTTTGTCACCGTTGCTTGGAGCTTGACGTTGCGTGTATCGGCATCCACCAGGGGGTTGATGGCGGTGATCCTCCCCTCGATCGTTTCTCCCGGCAGCGCATCGCTGGTCACCCGCACCGGCAGGCCGCGTCTGACCTGGCCGAGTTGCTGCTGGGGGAGGGAGAAGTCGATAAAGATCGGGTCGAGGGCCTGCAGCGTGACGATCGGGTTCCCTTCGCTCAGGATCTGCCCCAGGTTGACCTGGCGGATGCCGAGCCGGCCGCTGAACGGGGCTCGGATCGTCTTCTTGGCAATGGTGGCGCGAATGTTGTCGGCCTGGGCCACGGCCTGCTCGTAGGTGGCGACTGCCTTGTCGTGGTCGGCCTGGGAGATGATCTTGTCGGCGAGCAGTTCATCGGCGCGCTTGAGATCGGTGCGGGCAAGATTGGCCTGAGCCTTGGCGCCGGGGAGCTGGGCCTCCTCGGAGCTGGTGTCCAGTCGTATCAGCAGGTCCCCTTTGCTGACCTTTGACCCCGGTTCAAAGGCGATCTTCACCACTTTGCCAGGGAGTTCGGCGGCAATGGTAACCCCCTGCACGGCATTCAGCGTACCGACCGAGGTCAGGGCTGTTTCCCAGGTTTCTGCCGTGGCCGTGGCAGTCGTCACGGTTTCCGGAGAAGGGACGAACTTTTTCCCTTGGTCGACCATGGCGCCGATCTGTAATGCCTTGACGGCGGCAAGGATGGCAACGAGAATGATCAGGCCGATGATGACGATGATGATGCGTTTCTTCATGACAATGACGGCTCCGACAACGGATTGGTTCGGGACGTGGATGGCAGCCGTGTCGGGTCCGACAGCGCACTGCCTTGATGTTTCACTGTTATAGCATTATGAGAAAATGTTGCAATAACCATTTTCCGATATCTGCTAGGGGATGAAAGAGGCCTGCACATTTTCTCCTCGATTGCCGGGGGGGAAATCTGCTACTACTGGAGAGCCCGCTCCCGCTGGAGGAGACGGGTGTTCAGCTACGGGTTTTCATGAGGTGATCGATGCTGTCGTATCTGGCAACGGGTGCGCTTTTCGGAGTCACGGCGGGTTTTTCGCCAGGGCCGCTGCTGACGCTGGTCATTTCCCAGACCTTGCGCCACGGTATCAGGGAAGGGGCCAAGGTTGCCATGGTCCCGCTGGCGACGGACTTCCCGCTGATCATCGTTTCGGCGTTCCTTTTGACACGGCTGCCCGATTATCGGACACCGCTGGGGATACTCTCGCTCTGCGGCGGCCTGTTCGTGCTCTATCTCTCCTATGGTAGCTTTCGCACCGGCGGCATTGCGACATCGGTCCTCCCCGATGAGCCTCGGTCTTTCAGGAAAGGGGTTATGGTCAATGCCCTGAACCCCCATTTCTATGTCTTCTGGCTGACCGTCGGCGCACCGATCGTGATCAGGGGCTGGTCGGAAACTCCATTGGCCGCAGCGAGCTTTGCCGTCGGATTTCTTGCCAGCATTGTCGGGACAAAGGTCGTAGTGGCGGTCATTGCCGGCACGTCGAGACAGTTCCTTTCCGGCAGGGGCTACCGCGGAATCATGCGGATTCTCGCCGCCGTCCTGGCTCTCTGCGCCCTGATGCTCATCAGGGAGGGGCTGCTGCTGCTCGGCCTGATCGTGTAACGCTTTGGTTCCGGGTGATTTCCAGGAGTAGTACTCTGCTTGTGTCGCAGGTGTCGGTTCGCCCGGGAACGGAATGATCTCTCTGCCGTTGCTGGCAGGGGCTGTTCAAAGCTTGCATAGCTGTCCCTTTCCGCGTGCATCCGCAGTACCTCCTTCCTGCAGTCCGGTCTGGCAACATGTCGAAATTACACGCAGATGAGATGTGTAAAGAATGGCATGCTGCTTGTACCTGTTGCTGTATCCGAAATAGATCGGCAACAGCAATGACAAAGGGAGGATGACCATATGGCAGGCGAGAGAGTATCGGAAACGGGATGGGATGGGAAAGGCGTGGCCGGGACCATGCAGATGGTGGGATTCACCGTGGGGAGCGAGGAGTTCTGCGTCGATATCCTCAAGGTTCAGGAGATCATCCGCATGGTGCGGATCACCCACATGCCCAATGCTCCTGAATACGTCGAGGGGGTTATCAACCTGCGGGGAAGGGTCATCCCGGTCATCGATTTCCGCAAGCGGATGAAATTGCCTCCGAGCGACGAGATCAATGAACAAAACCGGCGGATTGTGGTCGTCGCCTTCGGCTCCACTCTGGTGGGGATCGTCGTGGACAAGGTCTCTCAGGTCATGAAGATCTCGTCAGAGCAGATAACTGCGACGCCGGAAGTAATAAAGGGCTACGATTCGGAATGTCTCATGGGTGTCGGCAGGGTAGGCGAGCAGCTCATCGTCCTTCTCGACCTGGACAGGATGTTCGGCCAGGAAGAGGCGGCACAGCTCTCCCACGCGGCATGATCACCGGACCATTCGGGACCGTACCCGGTTCCCTCGTTTGGCAGCAGGCGAAAAGCCCCGGAGATTTCCGGGGCTTTTCGCGTAACCGTGTGAAATGACGGTGCGCAAGGTGGCTGTCCGGCAATCGCTCAGTAGGTTACAATGGCCCCTTCGGGATAATCGGCAACCTTCCAGAAATCCACCAGTTCGTTTCGGTTCGAGATGTAACTCCCCAACCGCTCGGCCTTTACCCCTTCCCTGACCCGTACCGTAAAGAGGCAGAAGCCATAGTCATCGTAGCAGTTTACAAACATGGCCATGCTCCTCCTTTCCTATTCTTTTCGATGCTTCGTTTTAATGAGATTATAAGCAAGAGCCTTGCCAAGAAATAGAACATTCTTCGAATCATTCCCATGGCTTGCAGAGTCTCGTTCCGGGCTGCGGCGCGGTCGTCGTCCCTAGGCAGTTCACGTTGCGTGACGCATATGCGGTAGCGGCTGCCTCAATACCGTTCCCATTGACAGATCACTGCCCATTTACTGGGCAGAACCTGGGGAGGGTAGCTGCAGGCAGTCGACTTCCCGGTACGAGCAGTCATTTGAATGATATTGAATAAAATATATTGATTTATATATATGTGGAAAGTAGAATGTGGTGCGGAGACAATGTTACTGTTTGAGGAGGGGGATATGGTGTGGGCTGAGGTGTATGACAAGGAGTCGACCAGGGCATTGCCCCAGTATGTCGCTGCGTTGAAGCAGGCGGTCGAGCGGCGCGGATTCATCATCAACAACGAGGAGAGGATGTCTCTGGCAGACTCCTTCAGCCAGCATGGCATAGCTACGGCCAGTGGCTTCGATATGCACCTGATCCAGGTCTGCAAACCGGAAAAGGCCGCTGTCAGCCTCCAGGCCAATCCCGAACGGGCGGCGCTGATGCCCAAGTGCATAGCTGCCTTCACCCGCAACGGCAGGACCAGGGTCCGCTTCCTCATGTATCACCGGCCGATGATCGAGACGCTGGTGACGAACGACCCTGCGTTTGCCGATTCGCTGGCAGAGAGCTATACTGCCATCAGGGCCATGATCGACGAGGCGTGCTGACCATGTGGCGCGCCTTGGTCAGGATCAACAAGAATCTGGTGCTGGTCATCCCCCTGATGATGGTGGCTGGCTTTGTATTTGGTACAGCCGTGAATGCCGCCCCGCTCAAGGCGCTGGTGATCCCGCTCACCTTCCTGATGGTCTATCCGATGATGGTTACCCTGAAGCTGAAGAAGGTGCTGGAGGGGGGGGACACCAAGGCCCAGCTCTTGACACAGTTGATCAATTTCGCCATCATCCCCTTTGTGGCCTTTGGCCTCGGCCGTCTCTTCTTCAGCGATCAGCCGTTCATGGCGCTGGGGCTGATGCTGGCGGCACTGGTTCCCACCAGCGGCATGACCATTTCCTGGACCGGTTTTGCCAGGGGGAATCTGGAGGCAGCGGTGAAGATGACCGTGGTCGGCCTGATCCTCGGTTCCCTGGCAACGCCACTGTACGTCAAGCTGCTCTTGGGAGCCCACGTGGCCGTTGACACGGCCGGTGTCATGAAGCAGATCGCCTTCATCGTCTTTCTCCCCATGGCCGCCGGTTACGCAACCCAGCAGTGGCTGGTGCGGCGCTACACCCAGAAGGGTTTCCAGGAGACGTGGGCGCCCCGTTTCCCCGGTCTTTCCACCATCGGCGTTCTCGGGATCGTCTTCATCGCCATCGCCCTCAAGGCCAGGGCTATCATGGCTGAACCCTGGGCGCTCGTGACGATCTTCGTACCACTGTTTATCCTTTATGGTATCAACTACCTGCTCAGCACCGGCACGGGCAGGTTGCTGCTACCGCGTGGCGACGCTATCGCCCTGGTCTACGGCACGGTGATGCGCAATCTCTCCATCGCCCTGGCTGTGGCCATGAATGCTTTCGGACCGGCGGGCTCCGATGCGGCCTTAGTCATTGCCCTTGCCTATATCATTCAGGTCCAATCGGCTGCCTGGTACGTCAAATTTACCGACCGGGTCTTCGGGCCGCTGCCGGCGGTGCAAGAGGGATGAGATGACGATCGGCGGGCTCATTGTGCAGATAGTTACAGCGGCCCATAACCACGAAGACCTCCCCGAGGCCCTTCTGGCGGAGATCGATGCCGTAGCCGCATCTTCGGAGCTGCTGCAGGGAAAAGAAGGGGAGCTGCAGACCCTGCTCCGGCAGCTGCATGACTACGATCCCTATGCCGGGGTCGGCTGTTTCGGCGACGGGGTTACCCTGGGAGAGATCAGGCAGACGATCGAGCGGATGCAGCGGGATTCTTCCCGGAGCTGACGACGTATCGCACCTGCCTGCATTACTGCTATTTTCCGGAGCATATTCATGTGGAATGAGCGTTACAGCCAGCCGGGCTATATCTACGGCACGAAACCCAACGACTTTCTTGTTTCCATGTCCGGGGCGATACCCCCGGGGAGGGTGCTCTGCCTTGCCGAAGGGGAGGGACGCAATGCAGTCTTCCTTGCATCCTGTGGCTACGAAGTGGTTGCCGTGGATTCTTCCGAGGTGGGGTTGGAGAAGGCGCAGCAGCTTGCCGTCGAGCAGGGAGTTACCATAACCACCGTCCTGGCCGATCTGCGTGACTATCCCATAGAACCTGCTAGCTGGGAGGGGATTGTCTCCATTTTCTGCCATCTGCCGCGGGAGCTGCGCGTGCCGCTTCACAGTGCCGTGGTCAGGGGGCTCAAGCCGGGAGGGGTCTTCATCCTCGAAGGTTTCACACCGCAGCAGCTCGGACGAGGCACCGGCGGCCCGCCAAACGTGGAGCTGCTCATGTCGCTGGCCGATCTGCGTACTGAGCTGGCAGGGCTGAAGATGGTCCATGCCTGCGAGATCGTGCGGGAGGTCGTGGAGGGGACGTACCACACCGGCCTGGCATCGGTGGTGCAGATCGTCGGGGCCAGGTGAGAAAGGCTCTGGCGGTTCTCTCTGGCAGGGCTTACCGTACCGCAAACATCTCCAGCAGGCCCCGAAACTCCTTTTTCTCCAGTTTTACCGGTTGCATCCGCGCCAGGGGCCTGCTCTGCCGCGGATTCGCCAGCCATTTTTCCAGCCGGTCCCGGGTCCAGGGCTCACCCCGTCCATAGTTCGCCGGGTAGAACTTTGTCAGAAGACCCGAGAGATTCGGTCCCACATCCCCTCTGCCCACCCCCCCGAGGCGCGTTGTCAGCATCCGGTGGCAGCCGCCGCACCGTTTGACGAAGATGTTCTCCCGCAGGTCATCCCCTTTACTGAATCGGACCACCAGCGGCGGCTCTGCGGCATTTCCCCTCTGCTTTGCCGCACCTGCCAGGATGGCATTCACCAGATCTGCGGCTGTCGGCTCGTCGAAGCGGAAATCGGGCATGAACGCGACCGGTTCACGGATGGATGCCAGGAGCGTCCGGGGATGGCGGTGCGAGAGGCGGTCCAGGTTGCCGGCCAGGCGATTGCCGGTACCGTTGGTGGTGTGGCAGCGACGGCAGGCCGCTTTTTTCAGCCATTCCGTGCCGCGGGCAACTGCCGGGTCGTTGGGGAGCCGGTGTCGGGCAAGGTTGCCGGGGACCAGGTCCCGGTGGGCTATCTCCATGCGCAGGGAACGGCCGTCGCCGCGGTGGCAGCCGGTGCAGCTGCCCAACTCCACGTGGTGGGGCGGGTGGCAGGTGAGACAGGCCAGGCTCGCGGCAAAGGCGTCTGTGGAGAGGGCCGCCAGTAGAGGAAAAATCAGAATGGCGTGACGAACGACCATTGGGGCCCCCGAAGGTATGCGGCAACGCAGGTGAGGATGATGATCAGGCTAAAGACGGCCAAGGTGATGATGTTGACGGCCAGCTGTCCGCGCGGCAGCCAGGAGGCGCGCCAGGCGTGGCGATGGAGCGGCAGCCAGGGGAGGAGGAGGAAGAGGAGCCCCGTGGCCAGGGCAGGGTAGATGAGAACGGTGCTGTAACTGACCAGTTCCTGGATCCAGAGGAGGAACCAGGCCGACTTGGCCGGGTTGGGCGGGTTGCCCGGATCGGCCGGGCCGAGCAGGGGGGCCGGCAGCAGGACCCCGCCGCAGAGGGCAAGGACGAGGAAAATGAGCAGCGCGCCGTAGATGAGTCGGAAGAAGTGGGGCGAACTCTTGATGAAATCCTGTTTTCCGTAACGATCTGGTGTCATAGGTAGGGGAGAATTCCTTTGTTCTTCCTCACCCGGTAGAAATGGAGGCAGGAGAGGGCAAGGATCGCCACCGGCAGGATGGCGACATGGAGGATGTAGAAGCGGAGCAGCGACAGCGGCGCCCCGACCTGGTCGGGAACGAGGATGCCATGGATGATGCTTCCTAACGGCAGAGCCAGGAGCAGCTCCATGCCGGTCTGGGTGGCCCAGTAGGCAAGCTGGTCCAGCGGCAGGAGGTAGCCGGTATATCCGGTGAAGAGCCCGATGCCGAGGAGGCAGCAGCCGATGACCCAGTTGAGCTGGCGGGGGCGCTGGTAGGCTCCGGTGAGAAGCACTCGCAGGGTGTGCAGGAAGAGGAGGATCAGGAACAGGTGCGAGGCGAGCCGGTGCAGACTCCGGAGGTAGAGCCCTCCCCAGACCTCCCGTTCCAGGACCAGGATGGAGGCATAGGCACGTTCCGGTGCGGGCTGGTAGTGGCAGGCCAGGAGCACCCCCGATGCCATGAGGAGGAGAAAGGCGCTAAAGGCGAGCCCTCCCAGGCAGAAGGTATAGGAGATGGCCAGGTTCCTCTTCAGGACCACTCGGGGAAAGAGATGGCGGATAAAATCTCGGAACACGCGATTACTTCTCCTCTCAGCCGGAAACGACCAGCCGGTCTCCCCTGACCGCTACCGTGAGACGGGGAAGCGGCCTGGTGGCCGGCCCTTTGACGACGCGCCCCTCCCTGTCGAAGACGCTGCCGTGGCAGGGGCAGAAGAGCCCGCTGGCGCCGACCGAGACGGTGCAGCCCAGGTGGGTGCAGACCAGGCTCAGTGCATAGTAGCCGCTTTCGCTGCGGACGACCGCTACCCGCTCCTCGCGGAAGACCAGGGCGCTGTCAGCCGGGATGTCGGCCAGCGGGGCGCTGAGGATCTCCCGTTGCGGGACCTTTCGGGGGCGCAGAAACCGGCCGAGCCCCGCCAGTGCGGCAATGCCGGCGGTCAGCGCGACGAGGAACCGTCGACGCGATTGACGAACGTCTGCCATTTTTCCAGATAGCCTTTCTGAAAAGCGTTTGTCCGGGCGGAAAGCCGGCGATAGCGTGCCTCCGGCAGGAACGCTCCGTTGATCACGGTCTGGCCCCGTTGATCCCAGAACGATCCCAGGGTCATGCCGTCTTCCTCCAGCCGGTAGATACGGTCCTGGCTGCTTTCCAACAGGAAGCGGCGCGGAGAATCGTGGCAGTCGTCGCACATGACGGTGCCGCGCCGGATGGTATGGGGGAAATAGGCCTTCCATTCCGCTGCCAGCAGCTGGTTTTCCCTCCCCTCTGCACGATCCCTCACGATATGGGTGTAATAGACGATGAACTGGGGTCGGATCGGGCTGATCCTGCCGCGTGCGTTCAGGCCGAGCGGCGGCGAGTCCTGCTTGCGCAGATAGGCGCTGCGCAGGTATTCACCTGAGGTTTCATCCCATTTCAGCCAGAAATCCTCCCGCGTCGGGCTGTCGGTAAAGCGGAGGAAGAAGCTGCCGTATTCCTGGGGTGCCCAGGCGCTGTGGCAGGCGTAGCATTCCAGCTTTTCCAGGTGAGCCCTGATCCGGTGCTCCACCGGCCGGCTACTGATGCGGTGGCAGTCCGTGCACTCCTTGGCGCTTTTTTGCCCCTGGGCCAGGCTCTGCATGGAATGGCAGTCGCCGCAGGTCAACCCTTTCTCGGCGTGGATGTCGGGGCGCATGGTGAGGTAGTATTCCCCCTGGAAGCGCTTGCCCCGCTGGTAGCGGAGACTGTCCTCACGGGGGGCGCGACCGAAGTAGTCGTTGCCCACGAAATAACCGCGATGACAGTTGAGGCAGAGGTCGGCGCTCGCCGTGCCGATCCGGTGTCCTCCCCCCTGGTGACAGTCCAGGCATCCCTTGAGATGGCACGAGTTGCAGTTCTTGCGGTAGAAATTCGGATCGACTTTGGTGAAGCTGCGGTCGGCAAAGGCCCGCTCCCGGCTGCGCGTGGCCATGACATGGTCGAAAATGGCAGCAAAGCCGCGGTGGCAGCTGTTGCACGGGGCTGCCTCACCGGTGGCGGCGGCAGGATTGGCAACCGTTGCGGATTCGCTCACATGGCAGGAGAGGCAGGCCAGGGAACGATGCGCGCCGGCCATCTCCACGCGGTGGCAGACGCGGCAGTTTTCCGCTGCATGGCCAAGGCCGATGTTAAGGGCGACCAAGCAGGCGCTTATGTACAGTGTCGTCCAGCGCACGATACTCCAGTTTTTTCGCGTAAATGGCATCCTTGTCCCGCGCCTTGTCGTGACAGGTGATGCAGAGGTTGACCTTGAAGACCCTGCGGACCTCGCCGCTGTTCAGGGGCCGAGAATGCTCCCGGGTGATGGCGGCAAAGGCCCGGACCCGGCCGTCGTCCATGGTGAGAAATCCGTCCAGCGGTTTGTCCGGGCACTTGTCGCACATGAGCGTGCCCATGATATCTGCGCCCTCGATCACATGCTGGCCGAACCCGAGAAATCGGGGGTTGGCGTGGCATTCGCGGCAGCCGACCGCCTTTTTCCCGGTGTTGTGGGAAAAGAATGGCGCGAACCTGAGCTGTCGTTTCCCCTTGAAGTGGGCCACGTCTTCGTTGCGCAGCTTGTTGCCTTCTTCGTCGATCACCGTGATAAAGGTCTGGCAACCGGGTGTGACCGCGGAAATCCGGCCGCGCTGGTTCACTGCCAGTGGGAAAGGGTAGAGCATCCGGTAGTCTTCGGTTTCTGAGAACATCCCGGGGCTCTTTTCCCCGGTGATGAAATCCATGCCGTTTTCCCTCAGGTCATAGGTGGTGTGGCAGCCATAGCACTGGACCACGGTCCGCGAATGGCAGGAGTGGCATTCCAGCCGCTGGTGGCCGACGACGGTATGTTCCGGGGTGCCGGTGACGACCTTGGCGGTGAAGATCTTGCCGCTCCGTTTCCCCAGTACCTGCACCTTGCCATCCTTCACGAACACGTTGGAATAGGTGCGCCCCTTGGCAGTGAGCACCATGGCCATGCCGGGGCGCATCTGCATCTTGTAGCCGCGGGATTCGCGTACCGCTTCGTCGCCATCACCGGTTATCACCCGGTAGGTGGGTGGGGCGGTCCCGCCGTGACAGTCTTCGCAAGCAATCTCCACCTGGTGGTAGAGGTTCTGATAGCTGTAGCCGTCCCCCATGATGTCGCGCGAGGTATGGCAGTCGATGCATTCCATGCCGGCAGCGGCATGGATGTCGGGAGCGATATGCACGGCATTCCGGTTCCCGGAGAGGGGGACGGGACCGGACTGCCCGCTTCTGGTGGGGACATGACCGTTGTTGCCGTCGTAGAGCCCCTGGTAGGAAAGGGCGATTCTGCCGCTCCGGTTGTGGCACCTGCTGCAGACCTGGTTCGGGGGGAGCGGCTCCATCCGGTGAGTTGCAGAGTAGGGTTTCCTGTTCCGCATTTCCCGGTCATTCCCGGTATAGGTCGCGTCGTCGTTGACCGGGAAATGGCAGGCAGCGCATCCTCCCGCATGGCTGGAACCGGTTGAGTCGCCGACTTCCGCTCCGATATGGCAGCGGGAGCAGAATTTACGATAGAGTGCGCCGGAGAGGTTGTCCAGTTCCTCTACCGGCTTGAGTTTCAGCGGTTTTCCCGTGGCGTCGAAGGTGTCCCCGCCGCGTGTGGCGTACAGCTTGCCGTCAGCTCCCTCCCAGGTCAGCTGAATGTTGCGGATCATGCCGGTGTTGGTGTACATGAGGCTTCCCCGCAGACGCCCCAGCTGATAAGGGTGGCAGGGGCCGCACCCCTTTTCCCAGTTCCGATGGTCGGACGGGTTCCTGGGGCCGAGCATGCCCCGGTGTGCCTCTTTGGCGCCAGACTGCTTATCGTTGCCGCCATGGCATCCCGGACACTCGGGATGACTGGGCGAGACCGTCTCAATCCCTTTATGACAGGCGAGGCACGATGTGCGATGCGGTGCGGGGGGCGAACAACCGGCATTTCCCCAGATGACGAGGCCGATGAAAAGTGCGCGGACGAGCCATGCGCTTGTCGAGTGAAGGCGTGCTGACACGGAGGGGATGGTCGCTTTCCGGTGTTCGGTTGTCAAGTGAAATAATTCCGGTATAACTATGACAATTATGCCATTTTTCTGGTAAATATTACAAAAGTAATATAAATTGGTTGATGAATATTGGCATGATCCTCCGACGATAGCAATAGGTAAACAGACAGCCACAACAAATGAAAAGGGGGTAGTACATGGTTCAACGAAACAGGCATTGGCGATTCATCTCCGGTTCGCTGGCATTCAGCGCACTGATGGTATCATGGTCGGTTGCAACTGCAGCCGATCAGACATCGGCACTCCCCTCAGATGCCAAGATATGTCTTAACTGCCACAAGCCGCAGGCCAATAACCTGCGCGGGCATTGGGAAAGCGTTGCCATGAAATCATCGTCGATCCAGTTGAAGGTCGACAACCGTGCAGAGATCCTCAAGTTCGACAAGAGCAAACTGCAGGTGCTGAACACGGGTGAGAAGGGCGACGTGGAGAAGCAGTTGCGGAGTATCAAGAAGGGGCACGAAGTCCGTATCGAGTATACTGAGAAGGATGGCTCCAAGTACGCCCAGGTTGTCTCCTCCAAGCCGCCGGTCAAAATCTCAGACGCCGAGAAAATCTCTAGCGGCGACGTGGAAAAGCTCGTGGCACAGGGGCCGCAGAAGGGAAAATATACCCTGATCGATTCCCGCCCCGGTCCCAAGTTCAAGGAGGGAGCCATCCCCACGGCAATCAGCCTGCCGTTTCCCCAGTTTGACAAGATGGTTGACCGTCTGCCAGCGGACAAGAACAGCTTGGTCATTTTCTACTGCAGCGGCGTCACCTGCAACATGAGCCCCGGTTCGTTGCAGAAGGCAAAAAAACTTGGGTACACCAATGCCAAGGTTTTCGTCGAAGGGATGCCCGAATGGTTCAACAAGCACTACGGGGTAACCCTGGCAAAGGATTTCAAGGATGCCTACAAGGATATGCCGTTCGTCCTGCTTGACACCCGTAAGCCAGCGGCGGCAGAAAAGGGTTTCATCCCCGGAGCGGTGACCTTTACGGAAGTGGACGAGAAGTCGCTCAAATCGCTGCCCGACAAGAAGATGAAGGCACCGATCATCGTATACGATGCGGATGGGACGGAGAATGCTGCGTCTGTGGCTGCAAAGATCGCCGAAGCCGGCTATGCGAACGTGGTTGTGCTGCGTGACGGCATTGCCGGATGGGAGCAGGCGAAACTGCCGGTGGCAACCGGCGCGCTCGCAACGAAGATCGTTTTTGTGCCCAAGCCGAAGCCGGGCGAGATCGACGTCGAGGAGTTCAGGAAATACCTGACTGCCATCCCGGCGGACACCATTCTTGTGGATGTCAGGCTGCCCGAAGAGGTCAAGGAAGGGTCGATCAAGGGGGCAGTGAACATCCCGGCAGCCGATATCGACCAGAACCTGGCAAAGCTCCCCAAGGACAAGAAGATCGTCGCTTACTGCAACACCGGCACCCAGGCAGAGATGGCCTATCATACCCTCAAGGCAAAGGGCTATACCAACATCCATTTCCTGAATGCCAAACTTTTCTTCGATGACGGCAGCGTGGAGATCAGCAAATAGTTCCCTTTGCGGAAACCTGCTGAGGAGAGTTGCACCTGCATGAAAAAACCCCGGATGGCAAGGCCATCCGGGGTTTTATTGTAGCAACGGCCTGGGGCGGCCTAGCAGCCGGCAGCCTCTTTCTTCTTCATCGGTTTTTTTTCGTCTTTTTTTTCTTTTTTGGCGTCTTTCTTGTCCTTCTTGGCGTCTTTCTTTACCTCTTTTGCGGCAGCTTCGTCCTTTTTCGGCTCTTCGGCAAAGGCAAGACCGGAGAGGCTCAGGGTGAGCAGTGCGGCAGCAAGCAGTGCGATGATTCTCTTCATGTGATTCCTCCTTAATGCTGGTTTTATTGCCCGGATTTTACCGGATACGTATCTGACAATCAAGCACCTTCTGTGCCGGAAATGTTAGCGACAACATTTCCGTGGCGATCAGACGATGTAGAAGACAGATGGCTTTGTTCCCAGTTCTTCCTTGTATCTGAAGACATTCAATTTGGAGACCAGTTTGACGATAAGGCTCTGCGGATCGTTGAGGTCGCCGAAATAGGTCGCATGCCCCAGGCAGGTGGTGGTGCAGCGCGTCAGTTCGCCCTTTTCGATGCGGTGGATACAGAAGTGGCACTTTCTGGCATTGCCGATGGGGGAGTGCCAGTGGCTTTTCCGTTTGAAGGTCTTACCGTATTCCCCCGAATTCTCCACTTCATAGGTCTGCCCCTTCATGTCACCGGTGTAAAAGTGTCCGACATCGGTGGAGCGGGCGCCATAAGGGCAAGCCACCAGGCAATAGCGGCAGCCGATGCATTTCTTGTAGTCGATGACAACGATGCCGTCGTCCCTTTTGTACGTGGCCGTGACCGGGCAGACCGAGGTGCAGGTGGGGGCGTCGCACTGCATGCAGGGGCGGGGCAAAAAGCGCATGGAGACGTTGGGAAATTCGCCGATCTCCTCTTCCTTGACCGGCCGGTAATGAATGTCCGGCGGCGTCAGATTTTCCGACATGCAGCCGGTGGTGCAGGCGTGACAACCGATGCACTTCTTCAGGTCGATGGCCATGCCCCATCGACGCTGGTTGCGTGGCTTCTTGAGCGCACGTTGCAGGTCTTCATGCATGATCTCCAGAATGTCCTTATGGTCCTTATGTGCAAAGGTATCCATATCAATGGATCTCCTTTCTCGCGATTTCAAACAACCCGGTCTTCTCACCGATTACATATACCAATACGACAATTGAAACCGAAGCAACAACAACCAGCATCTCGAAAATGGACGGCATGTAATTGATGCGCTCTGGCATGTCATAGACACGGAACACCGGGACGCGGAACCCTTCAACGACCAGGTCGAGCCGTGACATGAACTGTGTCCCCAGTACCAGCAGGCTGGAAAGGATCAGTCCTCCCAGAGTGCGTCTGTACATGAGGATGATGAAGGGAACGACAAGAGCGACTCCGATGCCGAGGACGACATTCTGCAGGAATGTCTCGCGGAACACCTCATACCCGCTCAGGTTGTTCGCGAGTCCGATGATGATACGGCAGAAGGTAAGGACAAATACCGTGGAGATTGCAATTTTCTGCATCCTGAAAAAAGGCCGCACCATGCGATAGCCGCCTGAATTACGGAAATAGAACGCTGCGATTATGGCACAGAGCGCATTGCCGGTCAGAAAACCGGAAAAAAGGAAGTAGATCGGCAACAGGGAGCTGTAATAGTACGGCATGGTTCCGACTGCCCCGAACAGGCTTCCCAGGGAGCAGTAGGTGATGACGGGAATGATGAACGAAGCATACAGCATCGCCTTGGAATGTCTGTGCCGCTGGATGTTGATGTATTCTACCAGCAGGATGGTTATATCGGCGGTATACCAGACAGACATCCAGAACATGGGAGATGTGGGATTCGGTGAAAGTAAGAACATGTACATCCGCTCTACATGCCCGAGTTCGGATGCCAGTGATGCAAATCCGGCAATCGCGGTTATCAGGCCCATGAAGATAACCCGCGAAGCCAGTGGCGCATATTTTTCATGAAAAAACATATTACCGAAAAAGTTGGTAAATATGCAGCCGCCGCTCACAAGGGCAAAATAGACGTAGGTGGATATCTGGAGCCCCCACGGTACGATGCTCGATGTATTGGTCGTATGCCCGTGCCCCAGGACGAAGATGCAACCGATGCCGAAACCGCCCAGCAATAATCCCATGAGCGACAGGTAGACGATTATCCCCCCTTTGCCTTGCATGAACTGTCTGAAATAGTCTGACAATAACTGTTTTTCCGGTAGAAGGACTCCGAATATCTGCATGTCATATCCCCTTTACGATCTTGACAAAGTTGGATCTCATGCTAGTTCCACCCATGAGGGGGTCGATGGTGTACTTGTCGAGCATTTCCTCGTCACCGATCCCCTTGTTGTCTGCACGGGTCATCCCTTTGGAGTGGACGCCGAACCCATGGGCCATGTAGACGCAGTCTTCACGCAGGCGCTGTGAAAAATGGACTTTGACCTTTCCCGGCGATTTGAAGCCGGCCTGGTTTTCCAGGCGAACCTCTTGCCCATTGGCCAGACCGAGCATGAGAGCGGTCTTCTTGTTGATTAGGAGCGAGTTTGCCGGCACCAAGTCAGTGAGCATGAAGTTGTTGGTGGTACGGGAAAATGTATGGAGCGGTGATCTGCCGTAGAGCAGGCGGAGAAAACCGGTCGGCGGTTGCGGATGTTTTGTGTATTTGGGCACGGGATCGAACCCTTTTTCAGCCAACTGCGCCGAGTAGAGTTCAATCTTGCCCGATGGCGTGGGAAACTCGGGCTGGTTTGTCTCGGTGATGTACGGGTTGGATTTATCGCTAAAGGAGAGAATTCCCTTTTTTTTCAGTTCATCGTAATTCAAATTCCCGGTCTGACAGCGGGTCCGCAGGTAATCTTCGCCATCCTTCCAGGGGAAATATGCTTCCAGCCCCATGATCTTTGCCAGTTCCTTGGTGATCCACCAGGAGGGTTTGCTTTCCCACATCGGTTCCATAGCCGGCTGGCGGATCGAAACTTCGAAAGTGTCCCGGAATTTGCCGGTTGAGAGCATGTCGAAGCGCTCAAGGTAGGTGCATTCGGGAAGGACCACATCGGCCCAATTGATGATGTCGTTTGGCAGGATGTCGATGGCAACCATCAGATCGAGGTTTTGGATCGCTTTGATGGTCTCGTTCCGGTCGGGCATGGTTTTCAGCAGGTTGCAGCCGTATACCAGCCATCCGTGCATCTGGTGGGGGGCACCCGCTGCGGTGGCTTCCCGAATGGAGGTCGTTGTCTGTTTCGAAGCATTGGGTCCCGTGGCGCATCCCTCGGAGATGGTCACTTCGCGGATGGTGGTTGTGGTTTGGGAGAACGCGAAGGGATAGGGCGCATCCAGAGTGGGGAGGCCTTCCCGATGTTCCGGATAGGCGGGAATGCCCGGATATTCGGGTACTGAGCCTTTTGATGGGAAGTAAATGCCGCCGGGTCGGCCCCAGGTGCCGAGCAGGGCATTGATGATGGCGATGGCCCGGCTCCGTTGGGCATCATCGCCGTACCAGGCGCTGAAGCGGCCGCCGGAAACGATCACGTTCGGCTTGTTGGCTGCCAGTTCACGGGCTACCGTGTAGATGGTGGCGGCCGGGATGTCGGTCTCTTTTTCCGCCCATTCAGGAGTATATTCCTGAACTGCGGTCTTCAGTTCCGGCAGACCGGTGGCGTAGGATTGCAGGTAATCGGCGTCGTAGAGCCCTTCGTTGACAATGACATTGATCCAGGCCAGCAGCAGGGCCATGTCGGTTGCCGGGCGGATGGGAAGCCAGTAATCTGCCTTGGCGGCAGCGTTGGACAACCGCGGATCGACCACGCAGAGCTTGGCGCCTCGTTCCAGACCGAGGACAAAATCCTGGACCTGGCTGTTGTGGGCGTTTTCTCCCAGGTGCGAACCGATCAGGACGATAAAGCGGCTTTCCCTGAAATCATAGTACTCGGGAGAGCCTACTTCGTCGCCGAAGGTGAGCGAGAAGCCGACATCACGGGGGCCCCTGCACTGTGCAAAGGAGGGAGCGGTGTAGTTGCCGCTGCCGTATGCTTTGAGTAGATGTTTCCAGAATGCTCCGCCTGTGCCGTGAGAAAAAAGGGCAACCGCTTCGGGGCCGCATTTTTCTTTGATGGCCTGCAGCTTCTGGGCGATCAGGCCGAGTGCCTCGTCCCAACTTGCCCTTTTCCACTTCGGTTCCCCTCGTTTGCCGGTGTTGATCATCGGGTATTTCAACCGGTCAGGGTCGTAGAGTGACCCCAGCGCAGCATTACCTCGGCCGCAGAGACGCCCTCGTCCCCGTTCACTGAGGGGGTTGCCGTCCACCTTGACGACCTTGCCGTTCTGTACCTTGGCGATCAGACCGCAGTTCCAGAAGCAGAGTTCGCAGAAGGTCGGGATTTGTTGCAGCTCTTCCTGCCCTGTTTCGGCCCAGGACAGAAATTTTTCGGGCATGGCGGCTGCAACGGAGAGTCCTGCCGTCGCAGTGCCAGAAACCTTGAGGAAAGATCTGCGTGATAGCTTGACGCTCAAAATCGGCACCTCCCATACAGACATATCGAATTATTGGAATTATACAATATTGTCGGCATAATTCAAGAAAACTTTAAGTGTATACATTATGATGGGTTAACTAATTTGCATTATTATATTTTTTGAATAGATACATGACGGGGTGGTGGTAAGGTGAATTTTATGTATACGTTCATGAAAAAATTTCATCTCAAGTTAATAATAGAAATCTCCGAATATGAAAATTAGAGTGCTGCAGTCGGACTACCAATATCGGGGAGCAAGCAAATGAACTGGTACAGAAACCTCAAAATCGCAACGAAGATGCTGGTAAGCTACGTGCTCGTCGCTTCAATCGCTGGCGTGATCGGTTTTGTGGGTATCCGGATGATTGTCCAGATCAATAATGAGTCCAAGGCATTGTATGAACTGAGTACGAAGCCGCTCGGTACCCTGGTGCAATTGGCTATGGCTTCGCAAAAGGCCCGGGTCAACCTGCGGGGGATGATGCTCGATACGGACCGCGACAGGATGGAAGCTAACGCGGCCGGGGTGAAGAAACGGTATGAGGACGTCAACAACCTGCTCAAGGAGTTCGAGCCGAGCGTCGAGCAGGGTGAGGGACGCAAGGATTTCGATGCGGTCAAGGGGCTGATCGATTCGTACATGCCCATCTGGCAAGAGGTGGTCCGCCTGCAGCTGGCAGATAAAAAGGAAGAAGCCCTGGAGCTGGTGCGCAGCCAGGCGCTGGAAACTGAGGTTGCCATAGAGGCGTCGATCAGGAGGCTCATCGAGACCAAGATTCAGGAAGCCACGGTGCGCAAGCAACGCAATGACCATACCGCCCAGAGTGCAATCATTCAGACGGTTATCTTTTCCATTGCCGGGGTGGCGTTGGCGCTGGTCCTCGGGATTTTCAGCGCTCGTATGATAACCAGGCCGATCAGGCAGGTGGTCGATATGGCGGAACAGATCGCCGAGGGGGACCTGACCGATCAACTGGAGTTGCAGTCGCGGGATGAGACCGGCCAACTGGCGCAGGCCATGAATACCATGACTGCCAACCTGAACGAAATCATGACGACGGTGACCCGCAACAGCAATCAGGTGGCCATGGCTGCCAACGCCCTTACCTCCAGTGCCGAGCAGATCGCCACCGGTACGGAAGAGATGGCTGCGCAGGTTTCCACAGTCGCCACTGCCAGCGAGGAGATGGCCGCCACTTCCATGGAAATCGCCTTCAACTGCACCAATGCCGCGCAGGGGTCCCAGGGAGCGAGCAGCAGTGCTGTCAACGGAGCGGCGGTGGTCCAGGAAACCGTTGCCGGTATGACCCGGATTGCCGAACGGGTACGGGAGTCGGCACAGACCATCAAGAGCCTGGGGAAACGCTCCGACGAGATCGGCACCATCATCGGTACCATTGAGGAGATCGCCGAGCAGACCAATCTGCTGGCTCTCAATGCCGCCATCGAATCGGCTCGCGCCGGTGAACAGGGGCGTGGATTCGCCGTGGTGGCCGACGAGGTTCGTGCGCTGGCAGAGCGCACAACCAAGGCCACCAAGGAAATAGGGGCGATGATCAAGGCCATCCAGCAGGATACCCGCACTGCCGTTGCATCCATGGAGAGCGGGGTCAAGGAGGTGGAGGTCGGCATGGCGGATGCTTCCCGCTCCGGCGCTGCGCTGGAAGAAATCATCACCCAGATCAACGAAGTTACCATGCAGGTGAACCAGATCGCCACTGCTGCCGAGGAACAGACCGCCACGACCAGCGAGATCAGCAACAACATCCACCAGGTTACCGAGGTCGTCCATGGTTCGGCCAGAAATGCTTCCGAATCGTCCGAGGCGGCCCACAAGCTATCCAGTCTGGCAGATGAACTGCAGCGCCTGGTGGGGAGGTTCAAGCTCAGGGCATAGACGGTTGTTTTCGTGGCTGTTACGGGACCGGCGAGCGCATACCGGCTTCCCGTGAAGGGGTTCGAACGGCTGGGAGGGGTAGAACGAAGCAGGTCGGGGCGTAGCGCCAGAGCGTTACGCCTTCTTTTTTGCCGCGAAGCGGCTGAAATCCTGTTGACATGCCGCTGCCCCGAAAGGTATTAGTGATGGATTGCAGAGCAGCCAGCTGTGGCTATGAATGATTTCCCGGTCTTTGCTGACGGGGTAAGGGAGGAACTGTGGGCGTACCAGTCATCGGAGTTATCGGCGGGAGCGGATTGTACGAGATGGAAGGAATGACCGACATCCGGACGGTCACGGTCGATACCCCGTTCGGAAACCCATCCGACGAGTATGTTACCGGCACATTGGACGGACTCAGGATGGTCTTTCTCCCCCGGCATGGCCGAGGGCATCGCCTGCTCCCCACGGAAGTGAATTATCGTGCCAACATTTACGGTATGAAGAGCCTGGGGGTTGAAAGGATCATCTCGGTTTCGGCGGTGGGGAGCATGAAGGAGGAGATCGTTCCGGGTCACATCGTCATCCCCGACCAGTTCATCGACCGGACCAAGGGTATCCGCAAAGACACCTTCTTCGGTAACGGCATCGTGGCCCATACCCAGTTCGCCGATCCGGTTTGCCTCGACCTCTCGCAGGTTCTCTACGATGCCTCGCTGCAGGCTGGCGCCACAGTGCACAAGGGTGGGACCTATGTCTGCATGGAAGGGCCTGCCTTTTCCACCCGGGCTGAATCGTACATGTACCGCAGCTTTGGTGCGGCAGTGATCGGCATGACCAATCTCACTGAGGCAAAGCTGGCACGTGAGGCCGAACTCTGCTACGGTATCATCGCCCTTTCCACCGATTACGACTGCTGGCATGGAGGGCATGAGGATGTCTCCATCGAGGCGGTTCTGGCGATCATCAAGAGCAACGTGACTATGGCTAAGAATATCATCCGGCATGCTGTGGGGAAAATCGCGTCGGAACGCGGTTGCCCCTGTGCCACTGCCCTGCAGTACGCGATCATCAGCGACAAGGCGATGATCCCTGCGGAAACGAGGGAAAACCTCTCGCTCCTGATCGGCAAATACCTTTGATCTTTCAATCTCCGGGAGAGCATGCATGAGTATTCTGGTTGTCGGTTCGGTTGCCTTCGATTCGGTGGAAACCCCGTTCGGCAGGGTCGAGGATGTCCTCGGCGGGTCTGCCACCTATTTTTCCACTTCGGCCAGTTTTTTTACCGATGTGAACCTGGTGGCCGTGGTTGGAGAAGATTTCCCCCGTGAACATGTGGAATTCCTTCGAACGCGCAATATCGATCTCACCGGCCTCACCAGGGTCCCCGGCCAGACCTTTCACTGGAAGGGACGTTACGGCTATGATTTGAATGAAGCCCAGACCCTTGAGACCCATCTCAATGTCTTTGCCGACTTCAAGCCGGTGGTCCCCGACGCCTATGCCGATGCCGACTATCTGATCCTCGCCAACATCGATCCTGAGTTGCAGCTGGAGGTTTTGAACCAGGTGCAAAGCCCCCGCCTTGTTGCCTGTGACACCATGAACTTCTGGATATCCTCGAAACCTGATGCCCTTTGGAAGGTCCTGGAGAGGGCAGATTTCATCATCATCAATGAGGGCGAGGCACGTCAGCTTTCAGGAGAGGCGAATCTCGTCAAGGCAGCCCGGAAGATACTCGCCAGAGGGGCAAAGAACCTGATCGTCAAGCGGGGGGAATACGGGGTGCTGATGTTCACTGGGACCACGGTTTTTGCTGCCCCGGCCTATCCGCTGGAAGAGGTCTTCGACCCCACTGGTGCCGGTGATACCTTTGCCGGCGGCTTCATGGGGTATCTTGCCAATACCGGCAACCTGTCTGAAGAGGGGATCAGGCAGGCGATTATCTTCGGCAGTGTCATGGCGTCGTTCACCGTCGAGGATTTCAGCCTGAATCGGCTCAAATCGCTTACCTACGGGGAGATCGAGGCCCGCTACAGAAGCATGAAGGCAATGACTCACTTCCAGGGGCTGCCAGAGGGCGTCTGATGGGGTCGGGCGGGTACCCCGCATTGACAATCCCCTGGGACTCTGGTAATTTTTGCCATCATACTGTCTACAATCGTGACTGAAGAGGGTTCCGGCCGGAGTTCGGGCCATTACGGAGGAAGCGTGCGGCGGTTACTGTTGTTTTTCTTGCTGGTGGTTCTCTGTTGCTCTGCCTGCGCACTGAGCGAGGCTAACCGGAAAAAGGCTTCCTATCACTTCCAGATGGGAGAGTCGTACCTTCGCGAACAGAACGTGACCTCTGCGCTGGTCGAATTTACCGAGGCCGAGAAACTCACACCGGATGATCCTGCCCTGATGAACTTTCTGGGTATGACCTACTTCCGCAAAGGTAAGCTGGATATCGCCGCACAGAAATACCAGCAGGCCATAGCCCTGAAACCGGACTTTTCCGATGCCCGGAATAATCTGGGTGTGACATACATGGAGTTGCAGCGCTGGGACGATGCCATCAACCAGCTTCGTCAGGCAAAGAACGATCTCTTCTACCACAATCAGGAAGCTGCCCAGATCAACCTGGGGCTTGCCTATCTAGGCAAAGGTGACGAGGAGGAGGCGTTACGGGTTTCCCGTTCGGCGGTCATCAACTTTCCCCGGAGCCCCCAGTGCCGTCTTACCCTGGGGAGGGTCTATTTTGCCCTCGGTAAGACCGAATTGGCCATCGAGGAGTATCGCAAGGCCATTGAGCTGTCCAAGGGGTATGCCAACGCCCATTACCATCTGGGGTTGGCGCTCTTGAAATTGAAAGAGAACGAAGCTGCCCGGAATGCATTCCGCGAAGTGGTTAACCTGGTGCCGGATACCGACATCGGCCGATTGGCGCGGGAGCATATAGATCTCCTCAAGTGAGGTTGCCCCTGACCGAATCATCAGTTGATACAAGGGAGGAACGAGCCGGAATTGGCGGCTACCTGCGTTCCTGCCGCGAGGCACGTGGCATTTCCCTGGACGATGCGGCACAGGTGACCCGGATAGCCAAGAGTTATCTGGATGCCCTGGAAAGGGAGGACTTCGACCGCCTGCCGAATTCCGCCTACTGCAAGGGATTCATCAGGATTTATGCCGGGTATCTTGGTGTTTCCGGTGACGACGCCGTTGCTCGTTACGAACGGGCGACTGCCCCTCCCATTACCCAGACCGCATCCCCGAGCAGGCGAAAGGTAGCTAAGGCAGATCTCGGGCGCGCACGTGGGGACCGGCGCCGCTGGCTGTTTCCCCTGGGGCTTCTGGCCGTAGTTGTGGTTCTGGCATTCTTTTTCTATGATGATCAGGACCAGCCAGTACGGCCAGTACCGCAGCAGCTGTCACTCCCGGCACCGCCGCAATCACCGGTGCAGCCGGCGTGGTCTTCCGCGGTTCAGACACCTTCCGTGCCCCCCACTGTTTTGCCTGCGGCAGCAACCGTGCCGCCTGCCGCAGCTCCTCTCCCTACTCCCCAGACCGGAGATATACCACGGGGAGGGGTGATCCTCAAACTCAAGGTCAATCAGGACAGCTGGGTCAACATTGATATAGACGGCCGACTGTCGCAGCCGTACGACCTGAAGGCAGGCGATCTCATCGAGTGGAAAGCGGAGAAGGTCATTACCCTTGATATCGGGAATGCCGGGGGGGTCGAGGCGGAACTGAACGGAAAGCCCCTCGCTCCGCTCGGCCCGCCGGGCAGGAACATCCATATTGTCCTGCACCCCGAAGGGGTCGTTGCCAATCCGTGAGATGCCGCCCAACTGATCCGACGAAATGCGGTCCCAATCATCAGTGAATCGATCGAAGGAGAGAGAGATGCAATTAGTCTCGCGCTGCAGAAAGTGCGGAAGAGTCATGAAGACCCAGCGGATCGACAACTACCGCGTAAAATTGACCTGTAGCTGTGGTTTTTCAGATTTCCGCACGGTTTCGGAAAAGGTCAAGACGGTCAATCCCTTTATCCATAAGGCAAGCTTCACCCCCTTTCTGGAGAGCGAAAAAGGGAAGATGGTGCTCACCATGCAGCGCGCCAACCGCGAGCATCTCGAGATCATCTCCCTCGAAGAGATCAGCATGCTGGTCTCCTCCGACTATGATCTTGCCCAGGTTCTGCAGATGGTGACCGACAAGGTTGCTACGCAGCTGAAGATAAGCGTTTGCAGCATCTATCTCATGGAGGATGAGGAACTGGTGCTGGCCGCAACCCATGGGTTCGACCATTCCTTCATCGGCAAGATCCGCATCAAGATCGGCGAAGGGGTCACCGGCACGGTAGCTCGCGACCGCCAGCATATCTCCCTCAACCGGGCGTCCCAGGACCCCCGCTACAAGTATTTTCCGGAACTGCAGGAGGAAAAGTACAACTCCATGCTTTCCTATCCCATAGCCGACAAGAGCGCCGTCTATGGGGTCATAAACCTGAACTCGACTTCCATGAAAACCTTCAGCGAGGACGAGATCTATTTCATCTCCATAATCGCCAACCTGATCCTGACCGCAGTGAAACTGAGAAAGCGGGTGGCAGCGCAGTGAGACGCACGCGCACCCTGTCTTGACAGCACCGGTTGCCATGTTAGACTTTGATGGTCTATGATTTACGTCAACATGGAGCAGTCAGTGCCGAAACAGCCAAAACGCATCCTGGTGGTGGATGACGAGGAAAACGCCCGGTTGGGGCTTTCCAAACTCTTAAGTAACGAGGGTTTTCTCGTAGACAGCGTGTCGAACGGGTTCGAGGCATTGAACTTCCTCCGCCAGCAGGAGGTGAACCTGATCGTCACCGACATCAACATGCCGGAGATGAACGGCATAACGTTTCTCAAGGAACTCAACAAGAGCTTTCCCAACAGCAATGTCATCATGATTACTGCCTATGGCGGTGTGGAGTCCTACATCGAGGCAATGAACCTGGGGGCTTTCGAATACATCAACAAACCGGTCAAGATTGAGGAGTTGAAATCGATCCTCAAGAAGATATTCAAGGAACAGACCCACTGATCGATACCAGGAGAACTCAACCATGCTGACCATCGACAAGATCCTTCTCGCGTGTGATTTTTCCGAAAACTCCCGGCAGGCCTGCGACTATGCCCTGGAGTTGGCCAAAAAATTCGATGCCAAACTGATCCTTCTGCATGTCATCAACGAACCGGTCGACCTGCGTGGATTCTATGTCCCCCATATCTCCTTTGAAAAACTGGAAAAGGAGATCGAAGAAGGGGCACAGGTCATGATGGAGAAGTTCTGCAAAACCGCGCTGCAGGGATACGGCAATTATGAGACCCTGATCCTCTCCGGGGTTCCCTACGAAGAGATCCTGAAAAAGGCCGATGAAGAAAAGGTCGGAATGATCGTTCTCGGTACCCATGGCCGGACCGGCATCGACCACCTGCTGTTCGGCAGTACGGCGGAACGGGTGGTGCGAACCTCCACCTGCCCCGTGCTGACGGTACGCATGGTCTGAAAGTACTTTCCCTGAAACGATACCTTACAACGAAAGGTTGCGGGGCAGCGAATGCTGCCCCTTTCTTTGTCCCTTCGGCTCGCCCGCCGCACATCATCCCATGAAGAACATCACGCACAACGGCAAAAAGCACAGCGTTCTGATCATCGATGATGAAAAGGTCATCCTTGACCTCACCTCGATCATCCTCAAGAACCGGGGATATACCGTCTTCACCGCCGGCGATGCGGCGGACGGCTTCGATATCATCGAGAACAAGAACCCCGAACTGGTGCTGCTCGATTACATGATGCCCGGCATCGACGGCCTGACGGCGCTCAAGATCATCCGCGAACGCTTCCCGGAAACCTATGTCATCATGTTCACCGGCAAGGGGAGCGAGGAGATCGCCGTCGAGCTGATGAAGGCCGGCGCCTACGACTATATCCTCAAGCCGTTCAACAACCAGGACCTTGCTGACCGGATCGACAACGTGCTCCGTATCCGCGAGGTGGAGATCAGCAACCGGGAGCTGATGGGGGAGCGCGAACGCCTTCTGGCCGAGATCGAGGCCTGGAACATGGAGCTGGAAGCCAGGGTCCAGGAGAAGACCGAAGCGTTGCAGCGGATGCAGGCCGAGAATGTGCAGGCCGAGAAACTGGCATCCCTTGGCTACTTGTCGGCAGGGGTTGCCCACGAGATCCGGAATCCCCTCAATTCCATCACTCTCTTCGTGCAGTTGATCAAGAGCGGCCTGGAAGACCCGGAGCAGCTGGAATACGTGGAAAAGATCCTCAAGGAGGTGGACCGGATCGACACCATCGTCCGCAAGCTCCTGGATGCCTCCAAGCGCCCCCGGTTCGAGCTGAAGGAGATGCGGATCGACCGGATCATCGAACATACCCTGGAGGCGTTCCGCCCCCAGATCGAGCAGCAGCAGATCCGCGTGGAGCGTGATTTCCGCAATATCCCCCCGGCAATCCAGGCCGATCCCACGGAGATCGAGCAGATATTCGTCAACCTGTTCCTCAACTCCATTCATGAAATGCCCCGCGAAGGGCGCCTGAAGATCCAGCTGGACCATGACGGCAAGGAGATCGTCATCCGGGTCAGCGACAGCGGTGGCGGCATCCCCAAGGCCCACCTGGCAAACATCTTCGACCCATTCTTCACCACCAAGAGCAAGGGCAGCGGACTCGGCCTGTCGGTGGTCCTGCGGATCGTCAAGACCTATGGCGGCAAGATCGGTGTTGAAAAGAGCGACAAGAACGGTACAACATTCTGTATAGTCCTCCCCCTGACCACCCCGTCCGCCTGAACCTCTACTGCCGGCAGAGAAGCGAACCATGGAGCAGTACCGCGGAACAGTCCTGTTGATCGATGACGACCCCTTCTACCTGAAGGTGCTCGGCGAGGCCTTTCGCGAAGGCGGCTTCAGGGTCGTCACCGCTGCGGATGGCGTGGAGGGGGTGAAGGCCTACCTTGACCATTTCCCCGACGTTGTGATCTCGGATCTGGTCATGCCCCGGATGGGAGGGGTAAGCACCTGTATGGAGATCGCCCGCCGCTCGGGCGACCGGAAACCGCTCATCCTCCTCCTGACCTCCATGTTCAAGGAGGCTCCCCATGAGCATCCATCCCCCGAGATGGGGGCAAGGTTCCATATCCCCAAGTCCACCCCGCCCCTGAACGTGGTCATCATCGTCGAACAGCTCCTGTCACGTGACAGGGGCTGCACGTCGTCGTGCTGAAGAGCCCATGCCGCTTCTGTACCGTAACCTTCTCCTACCGCTGGGTATCGACGAATCGAACCTGCCCGCCCGGCTTGCCCGCCAGCTCGGGCTTGCCACGGAGGAGATCCTCGATTTCAGCGTGATCCGCAAGGGGATCGACGCCCGTCGCAAGGGGCAGATCCTGTTCGTCTACACCGTCCAGTTTGCTGTCGCCGATGAGGATGCCCTGCTAAATCGCTCAGGTGATAACCGAGATCTGGTGGCGGTTCCCGCGGAGACACCACGCCAGTTCCCTTGCCTGACCGCTTCACAACGGATCGTCATCGTCGGTACCGGCCCTGCCGGGCTGTTCGCAGCGCTGCGGCTTGCCGAATACGGGCTCACCGCCACCCTGATCGAGCGGGGGAAGCCGGTTGCGGACCGGGTCCGGGATGTGCAGTCCTTCTGGAACCGCGGCCAGCTCGATCCCGAGAGCAATGTCCAGTTCGGGGAGGGTGGAGCGGGAACCTTTTCCGACGGTAAACTGACCACCCGGGTGCGGGACGAGAACATCGGCTATGTCCTCGATCGCCTGGTGGCGTTCGGTGCCCCCCCGGAGATCCGCTACCTGGCCAAACCGCATATCGGCACCGATCGCCTGCGGGCCGTGGTCGGTTCGCTCCGGCGGTACCTGGAAGATCGGGGCATGCGCGTGCTCTTCGGACAACGCTTGACCGACCTGGTGACCGATTCCGGCCGGTTGCGGGGAGTGATCGTCAACGACGCCACGGAATTTCGCTGTGACGCCCTGATCCTGGCGCCCGGCCACAGTGCCCGCGACACCTACGAGATGCTGGAGCGCCGCGGCGTCATGCTGGAATCGAAACCGTTTGCCGTCGGGGTAAGGGTCGAGCACCCCCAGGAGCTGATTAACCGGATCCAGTACGGGCTTTCCTCCCATACCCAGCTGCCGGCTGCCGATTATGCCCTTGCCTACAATGACCGGCAGAGCGGGCGTTCGGCCTATTCCTTCTGCATGTGCCCGGGCGGGGTGGTAGTCGCGGGTGCCTCGGAGGCCGGAGGGGTGGTGACCAACGGCATGAGCAGCCAGCTTCGCAATTCTCCCTTTGCCAACAGCGCGCTGGTGGTCACGGTGGGGCGCAACGATTTCCCCGACGGCTCGCCGCTGGCCGGCATCCGTTTCCAGCAAGAGCTGGAGCGGTCGGCTTTCAAAGCCGGCGGCAGTGACTACCGGGCGCCGGCCCAGAACCTCCTCGCGTTTCTAGGCGAACCGGGTGGCGGTCCGGTCAGGACCACCTACCTGCCGGGGATACGCAGTGCCAGCCTGGAGGAACTGCTGCCCCCCTATGTCACGGCGACGCTACGTGACGGCATTCGTTCCTTCAACCGCAAGATGCGCGGATTCATCACTGCGGAAGCCACCCTGATCGGCGTGGAGAGCCGTACGTCGGCGCCGGTGCGGATCGTGCGGGGGAGCGACCTACAGTCGGCAAGCCTTGGCGGCCTCTATCCCGCCGGTGAGGGTGCCGGATACGCGGGAGGGATCATGAGCGCGGCGCTCGACGGGATCAAGGTCGCAGACGCCATTGCCGCCGGCCTCCTTGATGGGGCACCTCCGCATACTCTCCCCTGATCCGCTCCGCGACAATGTTTTGAGTTTCTCCGTGAGGTGTGCTATTACTGGGCAGCCTCCCCCGGTGCGGCAGCCCGTTTGTACCGGGCATGGGGGATACGGGCAAAGGAGTCGACGTGAGCAAGATCTATATTGCGGATATTAAGGACCGCGACCAGGTGGACACGGTCTTTCTGGTGAAGGAAAAGACCACGGCCATGGCCAAGAACGGCAAGCCGTACCTGACGCTCAGGCTGATGGACAAGACTGGCGAGCTGGATGCCAAGGTCTGGGATAATGTGGATGTGGTGGGTGCCGCTTTTGACAAGGATGATTTCCTTGCCGTCAGGGGAAAGGCCACCATCTATCTCGGCAAGATGCAGCTGGTGATCGCCGAGCTGTCCAAGGTGCCGGAGCAGCGGGTCGAACTGGCAGATTTCCTTCCCAAGACCGCGCGGGATATCGCCGAGATGGAGCAGGAGCTAGCCGGGCTCGTTGCCTCCCTGGAGGACCGGCACCTGCGGAGCCTCATGGAGTCGTTTCTCGGCGATGCCGAATTCATGGCCGGCTACCGGACAGCTCCTGCGGCCAAGGGGATGCATCACGTCTTCCTGGGAGGGCTCCTGGAGCATTCACTGGCCGTAGCCCGCCTGGTGGATGCGATCCTTCCCCTCTACGCACCGCTCAACCGGGATCTCCTGGTGGTGGGGGCGCTTCTCCACGATGTGGGGAAGGTGCGGGAGATGACCTATTATCGCTCCTTCGACTATACCGACGAGGGGAAGCTGATCGGTCACATCACCATCGGTGTCGAGATGCTCCACGAGAGGATTGCCGGCATTCCGGGGTTCCCGGACGGGTATGCCATGCTGCTCAAGCATATGCTCCTTTCCCACCACGGTCAGTACGAGTATGGTTCGCCCAAGCGCCCCAAGACCCTGGAGGCGACCATCCTCAACTATCTCGACGACCTCGATTCCAAGATCAATGGGATCAGGACCCATATCAACCGCGAACCGGAGAGCCAGTCGCGCTGGACCGCCTATCATCGGCTCTATGACCGCTATTTCTTCAAGGATGTCCCTCCGGATGAGGAAGAGGAGCAGATCCTGCCGCCGCTTCCGGTGGCAGAGCCCCCGGCGAAACCGGAGAGTGCTGCGGCCGGTACGGGCCGGGAGCGGGCGGGATTCCAGAACAACCCCTTCACCAGGCTCAAGGACGAAAACCTCGACCTGTTCTGAGCCGGGGGTAACCGGGCGAGTCATGGTCAGGATACGAATCATCGTTGCGATTGTCCTGCTGCTGACGGGAATGGCGGTTAGCGCCTGCGTCGGTCGGGAACAGCCGCAACAGAATGCGAAAGGGAACAGGATGCACGTGGAAACGATCGTTGTCGGCCCGCTCGGGGTCAACTGCCTGCTGATAGACTGCGGAAACGGCGAAGGGGTGATTGTCGACCCCGGAGCAGAACCGGGAAGGATTCTACATCTGGCCGCGGGCCGCAAGCTGAAGATCGTCCATGTCATCAACACCCATGGTCATTTCGACCATGTGGGGGGGAACAAGGTGGTTCTTGACGCCACCGGGGCCAGTCTGCTCATCCATCCGGCCGATGTTGCGCAGCTCAAGCGGGCAGCGGAGATCGCCACCATGTACGGACTCTCCACCGAGAACTCGCCGCCGCCGGACCGGGAGCTTTCGGACGGCATGCGCATCACCGTGGGGAATACCACCATTGCGGTGTTGCACACCCCCGGACATACCCCTGGCGGCTGTTCGCTCTATTTTGCTGATCGTGGGCTGGTGATTACCGGCGATACCCTCTTTGCCGACTCCATCGGCCGGACCGACCTGCCGGGAGGTTCCCTCGAAACCCTGGTCGATTCCATCAAGACCAAGCTCTATACGCTCCCCGACGAGACGGTGGTCATTCCGGGTCATGGCCCGAGTACTACCATCGGCGAGGAGAAACGAAACAATCCGTACGTCAGATAGCTGACTGCCGGCAGCCGCTGCATGACCCGAAAATCATGTCCAGCGTACTGTCAGCCGACTCCGGAGGTGCCATGCTGCAGGGCAAAACGATCGTGTTGGGGGTAAGCGGCGGGATTGCGGCCTACAAGGCGGTGGAACTGGTACGGCTCTTCACCAAGGCCGGTGCGACCGTCCAGGTGATCATGACCAAGGCTGCCACCGAGTTTGTCGGCCCGCTCACCTTTCAGACCCTGTCGGGCAACCCGGTGCACCAGCAGCTCTTCAACCTGATCGAAGAGCAGGAGATCGGCCATATCTCGCTGGCCGAGCGGGCCGACCTCTTTGTCATCGCCCCGGCAACGGCCAACGTGATCGGCAAGATCGCAAGCGGGATCGCCGACGATCTGCTGACTACCGCGGTGATGGCCACCAGGGCACCGGTCCTCATCGTCCCTGCCATGAACGTCAATATGTTCCAGAATCCCCTGTACAAGGCCAATGAAGAACGGCTCAGGAACCTTGGCTATCGCTTCGTGGCTCCGGTTACCGGCATGCTCGCCTGCGGCTGGCAAGGGGAGGGGAAGATGCAGGACCCTGCCGTGATCCTGGAGGAGGCGGTCGCGCTCCTCGCGCCGGATGACCTGGCCGGCGAGACCGTCCTGGTCACCGCCGGGCCGACCCGCGAGGAGATCGATCCGGTCCGCTTCATCAGCAACCACTCTTCGGGAAAGATGGGCTATGCCATTGCCCGCGCGGCATGGCGGCGGGGGGCACGGGTGATCCTGGTAAGCGGCCCGACCTGTTTGCCCGACCCATGGGGACCGGAAACGGTCAGGGTATCGACTGCAGCGCAGATGCTGGAGGCCGTGCAGGCAAGGCTCAAGGAGAGTTCCATTGTGATAAAGGCTGCTGCGGTGGCCGATTATCGGCCAAAGGAGCGGTCGGAAGCCAAGGTGAAGAAGCATGCGGGGCAGATGACGCTGGAGATGGAGCGGAATCCGGATATCCTGGCCGAGGTGGGGCGCCAAAAGGATGGCCGCCTGGTGATCGGTTTTGCCGCCGAAACCGAGGACCTCTTGGTCAACGCCCGCAGGAAGCTGCAGGAGAAAAACCTCGACCTGATCGTTGCCAACGATGTCGGCCAGCCGGGTGCCGGATTCGACGTGGAAACCAACATCGTGCGGCTGCTCTTCCCCGACGGCCGGGTGGAAGAACCGGGTATCATGGCGAAGGAAGAGCTGGCAGACCTGATCCTTGACCGGATCGTTGCCCTGCGGGCCACGCCGGTCTGATCGGTCAAACCCCTGCCAGGATCTGCTGCAAGGTGTCGCTGTCGCAGATGGACTCGGCAAGCTTGAGCTTCAACCCCACCAGCAGCTCCTCAGCCTGTTTTTTGCTGACCTTGCCGCTCTGATAGAGGAGGCGGAGATTTTTCCGCACCGCTTCCGATGCTTCCAGGGCGCGCTCGCCGGTGGGATCGGCCCGGAAATAGCGCGACTGTTCCATGTTCACCAGCACGTCGCAGATCGCTTCCCTGGAGAGTTCCAGGTATTCGTCGCGGTCGATTTCTTCCAGGGTGAAACGGGACGACTCGTTGAGCGTCCTGATCGCCTGCTGCCACTTCTCCAGCCGGGTCAGGAGCATGATGGAGTTGAAGATCCGCTTGTTGGTGCCGAAGGAGAAGATGGTCTCGGCGATGACCTTCCTGAGCAGCTCGTCGTTTTCCTGGAAATGCTCCCGCGCCACCTTCACGCCGGTCTCCCAGATCTCCCGCTCCACATAGCTGTCGAAACGGACCTCCCAGTAAGCGTGCTTCAGGGTCAGGGTGGAAAAGCTCCCCATGGTCATGAGCGGGACGTAATAGTTGTGGGCGATGCAGTCGGCTGCCAAGTGGGCGAGATAGCCATAGGCGCAGGAACGTTGCGGGTCCGTGGAGGCATGGACCAGAACGGTCCGTCCGACGTGCCAGCGATGGCAGTTGAGGAGGAAATGGGTGAATTTCTTGCCTACGGTGATGTCAGCCGCAATGCAGCCGTAGAGGAAATCGTAGGGGTAGGTGCCGATGACGGCAGCGACGGCAGTGGGAAGAAGCTGCAGGTTGTTGAGGATATAAGTGCCGAGCTGCAGATGCGTACCTCCCCCCCAGGCAAAAGCGGATGCCGGCAGGGCAATGACGATCAGTAGCGCGATCAAGGCCACATGCATGGGAATCACAGTAATCGAAATGGATGGAAATGTAAAGGGAGGTGTCATGGACAGCGGTGATGAAAGGGATAGCCTGCTCGGTTCCTTGCGGGCCTGTCTGGTCGACCTGCAGGAGAGCGGCGTCGATGAACTGCCGCTCGCCATGGATGCCGGGGTCTCCCCCACCGAGCGGGACCTGCTTTTGCAGCCTGCACCCGCCGTGGCTGCAGCATCTCCGGGAGAGCGGGAGACACTGACCTTGATTCGCGAGGAACTGGGAGATTGTCAGCGGTGCCAGCTCGCCTCGGGACGGACCAGGCTGGTGTTCGGCGTCGGCAATCCTCAGGCGCGCATCGTCTTTGTCGGAGAGGCGCCGGGGCGGGAGGAAGACCTCCAGGGGGAGCCGTTCGTCGGCGAGGCAGGGCAGCTTTTGACCAAGATCATCCAGGCAATGGGGTTCCAGCGGAGTGACGTCTATATCTGCAATGTCCTCAAGTGCCGGCCTCCCAACAACAGGAACCCGTTGCCGTCGGAGATCGAGCAATGCCATCCGTTCATGCTCCGCCAGGTACAGTCTATCGCACCCGACGTGGTGGTTGCGCTGGGGACCTTTGCCGTGCAGACCCTGCTCAGGAGCAAAGAGCCGATCTCCCGGCTCCGTGGCCGCTTCCACGACTATCATGGCATCCCGCTCATGCCCACCTTTCATCCGGCCTTTCTGCTCAGGAACCCTGCCATGAAACGCGAGGTCTGGGCGGACATGAAGCAGGTGATGAAAAAGCTGGGGATAGAGCTTCCAGCCTAGACTGGGGGGAACCCCTCGAAGCTTACTGCTGGATATATGTCTTCAGGTTCTCGTAGGCCAGCTTGGTCGATATCTCATTTCCATTTGCGTCGAAGAGCTTGTACGACAGGAGCTTCGGACTCAGGTTGACGAGTTTGGAGTATCTGCTGAGGCTTACGCCCGGTTTTACATCGAGCATAAGCGCTACCAGGCTGCCGAACTTGATCCCATTGACACTGGTCACTGCAAGGGAGACGGTGTCGTAATCGGTGGTTGTCGGTGCGGGTGACAGGGCGGAAGTGACGATGGTCTGGTCGGCTGGGATGCTGGTGTTCACCAGGACGATGCTGCCGGGATCGATCTCGTTCGGATCGACAGCCGCAGTGGCGAGTTTCACCGAGGCACCACGGGGGACCTGGATGGTGAGTTGCGTGCCGTAATATGCTGCCAGTGACGACGACTTCGAGGTGGCAGATACGACAACCTTGACCTGCGATGCATCTGCTACTACGGATGAAACGAGTACGACGAGTGCGGCGAGGATCAGCTTCATGTCCAACGACTCCTTTCCTTGTCCCGCCAAGAGCGGGTGATAATGTAAAAAAAAAGAAACAGACCACGTGAATGCGCGTGGAAACTGTTTCTTCGTTGGCCCGGCCGTCCCCGGCTGCTGCAGGGGACCCGCGGCTTTGTGCCCCCCGGTTACCCGAGGTTTACCTGTTCGAAAACAGCGTGTACTGCTTTAATCTATAGGTATTTGATCAGGAAAGTTTGTGATGTGACGCACCGGGAGCACATTTCCGGAACCAACCCCCTGCATCGAGGAAGCGATACCCCATGAACTATGTTGCCGATCTCCATATCCATTCTCCCTATTCCCGGGCAACGAGCCGGGAGAGCACCCTGACCGGCCTGGCCGCCTGGGCCGGGATCAAGGGTATCCAGGTGGTGGGAACCGGCGACTTCACCCACCCGGCCTGGTTCTGCCAGCTCAGAGAGGATCTGGTGGAGGCCGAGCCTGGCCTGTTCCGCCTGAAAAATGAGGATGCCATTCCTTCCCCGCTTCCGGGGGTGAACCCGTCGGCAGCTTCTGTCCGCTTCCTTCTGACCGCCGAGATCAGCAGCATCTACAAGCGCCACGGTGCGGTCCGCAAGATCCACAACCTCCTCTACGTCCCCGATTTCGCCTCTGCCGAACGGCTGAACCGCGTCCTTTCGGGCATTGGCAACATCATATCGGATGGCCGCCCCATCCTCGGGCTCGACAGCCGCAACCTGCTGGAAATACTCCTTGAACAGGCTCCCGAAGGGTTTATGGTGCCGGCTCACATCTGGACCCCCTGGTTTTCCCTGTTCGGCTCTAGATCGGGATTCGACGCCGTGGAGGAGTGCTTCGGCGATCTCACCCCCCATATCTTTGCCCTGGAGACCGGTCTCTCCTCAGATCCCGCAATGAACCGGCTCGTCTCTTCCCTGGACCGTTTTGCCCTTATCTCCAATTCCGACTGCCATTCCCCCCAGAAGCTCGGCCGCGAGGCGAACCTCTTTGCCACCGGGTTCGACTATTTCTCGCTACGTGCGGCCCTGAGGGAAAATCGTCGCGAGACCTTCCCCGGCACCATCGAATTCTTTCCCGAGGAGGGGAAATACCATTTCGATGGCCACCGGAACTGCCGGGTTTGCCTCGATCCCCATGAGACGCGCAGACTGGGTCTTCGCTGCCCGGTATGCGGCAAGCCGCTCACGGTCGGGGTGCATCACCGGGTCATGGATCTGGCGGACCGTGAAGAGCCGCTGTATCCACCGGAAGCACCACGATTTCACAGCCTGATCCCGCTTCCGGAGATTCTCGGCGAACTGCTCGGGGTGGGGCCTGCCGGCAAGGAAGTGCTGCGACAGTATGGCCAGATCATTAACCGCTTCGGTTCCGAATTCGGCCTGCTCCTTCATGCCGATCCGTCCGAGATCAACGACTATGCACCGCTTCTGGGTGAGGCTATTGCCAGGATGCGGGAGGGCAGGGTGATCCGCAGGTCCGGATACGACGGCGAGTTCGGGACGATCCGGCTCTTCGGGGAGGGGGAACTCATCCAACTCGCCGGCCAGGGCATGGTATTTGGCAGCGGCAAGCCCGGCAGGGGCGCGGGCAGAGCGAAGGCGCGCCGATCCTGATCTGCCGGAGCCGAAGTAGCGGGTTGACCCTGGCGGTTACACTCCGATGTGGTACCCTTTGAGTGTCGTCGGGACGGTACGGGGGAGAGGTCTCTCCAGCGACGACGTGGAGCCATTCCGTGGAGAAGGGAGAAATGCCGTGGCCGTTTCCTCCGTACAGAATGACAAGACCCATGTGTGGCGCTTCTTTCGCGCCGGAGGGTTCGACCAGGTCCAGCTTGATTCCGGCCGGGACCTGCTCGCCCTGGAGACGCTGGATCAGAAACTGTGGGTGGCGCTCAGTTGTCCCGTTGCCGGCGTCGTGTTCGACAGGCGGACGCTGGAGCTGATCGACACGGATCAGGACGGGCACATCCGGGTTCCGGAGATCCTTGCCGCCTTTGCCTGGATCGCTCCACGCCTGCGGGACCCCGACCGTCTCCTGAAGGGGGATGGCTGCGTTCCCCTCGACGCCATCAACCCGGAGACTGGGGAAGGGGAGAGCCTGCTGGTTTCGGCACGGACCATCCTTGAGAACCTGGGGAGGGCAGGGGCTACCGAGGTCTCCATCGAGGATGCCTGCGATACGGAGCAGATCTTTGCCCAGACCCGCTTCAACGGAGACGGGATCGTCACCCCCGCCTCGACGGACGAAGAGTCGCTCAAGACTTGGATCAGCCAGGTCATCGATACCCTGGGGGGAGAGCAGGACCGGAGCGGCGAGCCCGGCATCGGCGTAGCGCAGGTGGATCAGTTTGCGACCGCTGCTGCAGCATGGCTTGCCTGGCAGAGCCGGCAGGTCGGCGACCGGGCGGGCGGTCTCGCCCCGGAAAGCCGTGAAGAGGCAGTGGGGCTCTGGGCCGGGTTGAAGCCAAAGATAGAGGATTATTTCATCCGCTGCCGCATGGCGGCCTATGACGGCCGGGCGGCCCAGTCCATGAACGCCGCCGAGGAAGCCCTTCTGACCCTTGCCCCCCGGAACCTGGCAGAGGCGGGTGAGGATATCGCGGTCCTCCCCTTGTCGGCTGTTACGGCAGAGCAGAGCCTGGATCTCGTGCAGGGGATCAACCCGGCCTGGGTCGGGCGGATCGGGCGCTTTTGCGAGTTGATAGTGCAGCCGCTCCTGGGGGGGACGCAACAGCTGACCGCCGGCCAGTGGGAAGAGTTGAAGAGCCTGTGTGCACCCTACGAGGCCTGGTGGGCCGACAGGGTGGAGACCCCGGTGGCGGTCCTGGGAAGCGAACGTCTGAGCGCCTGGAACGATGAGGCTGTGGCGACGGCGCTTCAAGCCCTGATCGATAAGGATCTGGCACTTAAGGCTGCATTCGAGGCGATCGTGGACGTGGAGCGGTTCACCCGCTACTGCCGCGATCTTGCCACCCTGGCGAACAACTTCGTCTCCTTTCGCGACTTCTATACCGGCCGGGGCAAGGCGATCTTCCAGGCAGGAACCCTCTACATGGACGGCAGGAGCTGCGAACTCTGCGTCGCGGTGACGGATGTTGCCAAGCATGCGCAGCTGGCCGCCTTGAGCCGGGTGTTCCTGGTCTACTGCGACTGCGTGCGGGATGGCGGGAAGGAGAAGATGACCATTGCCGCCGCCTTTACCAACGGCGATTCAGACCAGTTGATGGTTGGACGCAACGGAGTCTTCTACGACCGCCAGGGGCGTGACTGGGATGCCACGGTGGTCCGGATCCTGGAACACCCCATCAGCATCAGGCAGGCATTCTGGTCTCCTTACAAGCGCGTCGGCAAGATGGTCGGCGAGCAGATCCAGAAGATGGCCGCTGCCAGGTCCAAGGCTGCCGAAGACCGGGCAGCCGTATCGCTCATGCAGGCCGGGATGCCGGCAAAAGAGGGGGCAAAGCCGGCACCGCAGCAGCAGTTGTTCGACGTGGGGAAGTTCGCCGGGATCTTTGCCGCCATCGGGCTTGCCGTCGGCGCCATCGGCACAGCCCTGGTCTCCCTGGTGACCGGATTCATCCGACTTTCCTGGTGGCAGATGCCGCTGGCGCTGGCCGCCATCTTGCTGGTGATCTCGGGACCGGCAGTGCTCATTGCCTGGTTCAAGCTCCACCAGCGCAATCTGGGGCCGATCCTCGACGCCAATGGCTGGGCCGTCAATGCCAGGGCCAGGCTGAACATCCCGTTCGGCGCCTCGCTCACCGGTATCCCGCGGCTGCCCGCAGGCTCGCAGCAGACCCTCAGGGACCCCTATGCGGAGAAAAAGGCTCCCTGGAAGGTCTGGCTGTTCTTGGTCATCGTTGCGATCCTGCTCTTCATGGGATGGAAGTGGAAGCTGCTCGACACTTTCTCCAGCTGCCAGTTGCCACCGTCTGCAAAGCAGCCGCTCAAATAGCTTTAGATCCGGGCGAGGGGTTCCTCGCCCTTTTCATGCCAGGAGGGAACGATGTACGAAGAAAAGTATGCAGTGCCGATGACTGCCGGGGAGCCACTACCTTTCGAGCTTCCCCGCTGGATCGCCTGCGCGCCGTTTGAAGAGTACCTGGAGATGACCATTATCGAGGCCAAAGGGGGAAAGGCATTCCTTACCATGCCCTTCAAGGTGAAACATGCCCAGGGGATGGGGCTGATGCATGGCGGTGCCGTGACGGCCCTGGCCGATACTGCCGTGGCCATGGCCATCAAGAGCATGCTCCCCGAAGGAAGCCATTTCGTCACTATCGAACTGGGGCTCTCGTTTCATGCGCCTATCCACGGCGGCATGGTGAGGGCTGAGGCAGAGGCGGAGATCCAGGACGAGCGGACCATCAAGGGGGTGGCCCGGGTCTTTGACGAGAACGGTGTCAAGGCCGCGACCTATACCTCGATCTTCCGGATCAAGCGTCCGAGATAGCTCCCGCCGACTTTTTGCAGAGGCAGGCAACGGTCGCGGCGATGGCAATCAGGATCAGATTGAAAGTGACCGTTGACCAGGAAAGGGGGCGGGTCACCAGGGAGCCAAAGCAGCCGCAGCTGATGATCGGCTTGCCGCGAAGCAGCATGTATGAGCCCCAGATTGCGTAGGTCGCATGGAGAAAGGCAGCAGTGAGGGCCGCATACAAGAGCTGACGTCCCCAGAGCAGCCAGATGCCGAGTAGCAGTTCGGCCGCTGTCACGGCAACCGCTGCCGGCCAGAGGAGTTCTTCGGGAAAGAATCGGTATGTGCGGAGGATCAGGACAAAGGCCGGCAGATCTATCAGCTTGCCGCTTCCGGCAACCAGCATCACCAGGCCGAGCAGGATTCTGAGAAAGATTTTCATGGGGCACCATCCCTGCGCCAGGAATTGCTGTCGATGTTGTTGGTATAAGTATAGCAGAATCCTGGGTTTTTACGCGGTAGGCGGAAAGGGGAGGGGGGCACCAGATTCGGGCGGTCGCCGCATGGGCGGGGGGGCTGTCCGTCAGAGCGCCTGCCAGACAAACCACCCGCCCACCAGTGCAACGATCCCTCCGCTGACCCGTTTGGACCAGAGAGAGAAATTCACCACGCCCCTCGCCTTGACAAAACCCTCCACAAAGCCGGTGAAGGTGCCGGCGAAGAGCATCAGCAGGCAATGACCGACGGCGTAGGTGAAGAGGAGGGCAATGCCGTAGAGCACCTGTCCTTTTCCCGCCACCAGGGTCAGGATGACCACCAGTACCGGGGTGGCGCAGGGGGAGGAAACGACCCCGAAGAAGAGCCCCAGCAGGAACGAGCCGGCAATTCCGCCCCGCTTGGGCTTGAAGTCGCGCCTGATCGGCAGGCGGATCTCGTACAGCCCCATCATCTGGCCACCCATGACCAGGGCGATCCCCCCGGCAATCAGGTACCACGGACCGCCAAGGGTGCCGAACATGGTGCCCAAAAGCCCGGCTGCCGCGCCAAAGGCGGTAAAGGTGAGCGACAGGCCGAGGATGAAGGCGAGCGAGTAGCGGAACGCCCTGGCCCGGTCGCCGTCGCTGTAGCCGCCGACGAAGCCGACCACCAGCGGTATGGTGGCGAGTACGCAGGGAGACGCCGAGGAGAGCACTCCGGCGAAAAAGACCGCGCCAAAGGCCATAAGCGGCCAGGCAGCAACGATCTGCTCGATGTTGTCGAGAAAACTCACCGGGCGCCCGCTACCTTCAGCTCCTTGACGATTGCCTCCCTGTCCATGAACCCCATGTGCCTCTTGATCTCTTTTCCCTGGGCGTCGAAGAAGATCTGGGTCGGAATCATCTGCACCCGGAACTTCTGCGCGGCGGCCTGATCTTCATGGACGTCGATGAACAATATGCTGGCGCGTCCCCGGTATTCGCCGGCCAGGGATTCGAGGATCGGCGCCATCTTCTTGCACGGGATGCAGGTCCGCGCACCCAGGTCGATGACGGTTGGCTTGCCGGATTGCAGCGCCTTGCTGATGACAGCGGGAGATGCCGAAGGGAGTTCGGCGTGGGCAACGGTGGCGACCAATAGGAGACCCAGAGCAAAGAGACCGCGCATCAGAGTACCCCCTTCAGTTCTGCCACGCCCGGTGCTTTGCCGGAAAACTTCACCGTGCCATCCACCACCAGCGCCGGGGTGCTCATGACCCCGTACTTCATGATGGAAGGGATGTCCTGCACCTTCACCACCTCCGCCTCCTTGCCCAGCTCTGCCAGTGCCGCCTTCACATTGTCGTAGAGTGTCGTGCACTTGGCACAGCCGGTTCCCAATACTTCGATCTTCATTGCCGTTTTCTCCTTTTGTCCGTTGTATTTCAGCGCTGTTGCGCTCCTGCCTTTTCCAGTTCTTCCATGAACTCCCTGGCATTGTCGCCGCGCAGGTTTTCAGCCAGCCCTGTCAGCCCGTCAACCAGGTAGCGGGCGTTGTACCCCTTGCTCCGCAGATAGGCCATGGCAATGGCCGAACGGTCCTTGTGCGGGCAGGCCACGACGATGATTTTGTCCTTGGGGAGCTCATTCAACCGCTTGGGGAGTTCATTCAGGGGGATGAACAGGCCGAATCCCATGCGCCATGCCGCTGTCTCTTCCTTGAAACGGATATCCATCAGGATGGCCTTTTTCTCGCTCAAAAGCTGCAGTAGCCGCTTGCTGTCAATCTTCATGTCGGCCCTGGTATCGTAGTCGAAGCGTCTGAGAAAGGTCTCGAATTCGGATTCCGCTGCACTGGCTGCTGCGGGGGTGAGTTGCATCGTCATCAGAACACAGTAGAAGGCCAGCGCAAATCGTCTCATGGTTTTTCCCCGGTTGCCAGTTTCTGTTTGATAAATTCACTGAACGCCGCCTGATCCGGAAAACTGATCGCCTCGGTTGGGCAGAGACGGGCGCAGGTACTGCATTCGACGACACAGTTGTATGGGTTAGTTACCTGTGCTGTCCTGCTCGACTCATCAAACCCCAGAACGCCATTCCTGCAGATGGAGAGGCATTCCCCGCAGCCCGTGCATTTGCTGTCGTCGATGGTCGGGAACCAGGGGATCTCCTCTCGCGGGATTCCTCGCCACATGTCCATATCCGCTCTCCTTTCAGGGGTTGTCGGCGATCAGTTCCTTGATTGCGGCACCTGCCTCTTCAGTCGTCCTGTTGCGGATGTCCAGGGCCAGATGGTGGGTCTTGTCGAAACCGACCGCCTCGAAGGCATCGCGGTACATCTTGGACTGCATCTGCGGGTCGCAGGCGGCGATGTAGAGCTTCTCCGTCTCGCCTCCGGAGAGCAGCGTCTTGAGAAACTCCTCGCCGTCCCCCACACAGAGTTGCGGATGGAGGCAGACATAATCGACCAGCTTCTCCCGCCGCAGATCGGACAATACTCCGAAGATATCCATCTTGGAAAAACTTGGGCACGTGCCCTGGCAAACACACAGGATGAAACCTTTTTTACCCGCCATGATTCTCCCCTTTTCCCTTTGTCTGTTCCGCCAGGCTCTCCAGTCGTTCCCTGACAGAAACGGTGAATCTGTCGTGAGTGTCGATTACTGTTTGACGAACCTTGAGGGCCATTCTGATGGCTGCTCTCAGCTCTCTTGCAGTGGCACCCGCCTCACGGGCGGCCGTGGCATGCCACTCCAGTCAATCTCCGCACTCGGTGCCGATGGCTGCGGCCATGCCGATCAGTTCCAGATATTTGCGGTCCATGCAGGTTCTCCTCCTTACTCTGCCGAGGTTATCGGTTCGCCAACCACCATGGCCTTGAGCAGTTCGATCGGGACCACGCCCAGACGGCTTGCCGCGTCCTTGAGGGTTTCGTCATCCTTGACGGCCATCTGTTGAGCCGCCAGTTTCTGCTTGATTCTGGCAGGGTCCAGGTTGAGCTCCAGGCAGATCGCCTCCAGGGTCTTCCTGCCGATCCCTTTCCCCTCGAACCGTTCGACCACCAGGTCGTTGGTGTAACGGGGGACCATGGTGTCCGCTTTTGCTGCGCCACTTGGCTTGCCGGGCGTTACCGTCGCTTTCTTACGGGGCGATTCGGGGGTAGCAGGCTTGGTTGCCGCAGGCAAAGGCACGGCAGCGGGTAACAAAACCGATGAATCCGGCCGTTCCAGCTTCCTGATCACCTGGTAAACCTTGGCCGGGGTAACGCCGTTTGCACTGGCTATCCGCTCCAGGGTGACATTTTCGTCGACAACGTGCAAACCGGCACGTTGCAGCTCCCGCAGCGCCTCATCCGGGTCGATGTACATCTTCTTGCAGAACCCCTTGAGCGACAGCAGCTCGGCGTGGCCGAACGGCGGGTCGTCGGCAGGGGTCCGCACCCAGGCGTCCTTGATCCAGCTGTTGAAATCGAGGACGTAGTTGAGCGGCGGGGTCCTGGTGACGGCGCCGATGGTGAAGAAGAGGGTGATCAGGATGGAAATGGCCAGATCGCGCCAGCCAGCCGCCATCCGGCCGGGAATGCCGCGCAGATACTGCATGAGCGGCGTCCAGTTATAGCAGGTATGCCAGATGCCGGCGACCAGGAACAAGACACTGGTGGTGATGTGGATGTTGCCCCACTGGGTCTTGGAGAGGCCGAGAAACGTCCAGTTGGTCCAGTAGGCGACCTTCCCCTGGGGGACGATGAAGGCGGCGATGCCCGATAGGGACATGGCCACGAAACTGAAGGCCGTGACCAGCGAGATCAGCACGCGGTTGAAAAAGGGGTTTCGCTCCATCGTTACTCCTTGAGCCTCTCCATTATAGAATGGCATTGAACAGATAGCCGACGATGACGATCGCCGTGGCCACGATGCCGAAGAAGGTCGCCAGCAGCGGTTTCTTCAGCACGTTGCTGAGGATGACCGCCTCCGGCAGCGACAGGGCCGTGACCGCCATCATGAAAGCCAGCACCGTGCCGATGGCCATCCCCTTGGCGGTGAGCGCCTGGACGATCGGGATCACCCCGGCGGCGTTGCTGTAGAGCGGCACACCGAGGGCCACCGCAACCGGGACGGCAAACGGGTTGTCGCGGCCGGCCCAGCGGGCAAGGAAATCCTGCGGCACATAGCCATGGATGAAGGCGCCGACCCCGACCCCGGCCACCACGTAGGGCCAGATCTTTTTCAGGAGGCTCGTGGTATATTCGCGGGCATAGGCAAACCGCTCCGGCCACGCCTGTTCCACAATCTCACCGTTTCCGACCTGCATCTCCCAGACGTAATCCTGGACATAACGCTCCATCTTCAACCGGCCGATGACCATGCCGGCTACAATGGCCACCAGCAGTCCGGTAGCGATGTAGATCAGGGCGATCCGCCAGCCGAACATCCCCCAGAGCATGATCAGCGCCACCTCGTTGACCATGGGGGACGAGATCAGAAAGGAAAAGGTCACGCCCAGCGGCACCCCCGACTCCACGAAGCCGATGAAGAGCGGCACTGCCGAGCAGGAGCAGAAGGGGGTGACGATCCCGAGCAGCGCCGCCATGACGTTGCCGACGTATTCGCGGTTGTGGGAGAGGATCCGCTTGGTCCGCTCCGGCGGGAACCAGGAACGGATGATGGCGACCACGTAGATGATGGTGGCGAGAAGGAGGAAGATCTTGACGGTGTCGTAGATAAAGAAATCTGCCGCTTCACCGGCCCCGGAGCCGGGTTGGAGCCCCATGAGGTCGAAAACGAGGTAGTCGGCGAACTGTTTCAGCATAGGATGGTATCTCAGACTGCTTGCAGCAGCAGGTTTTTGCCGGTGATCTCCTGGACCATGATCTGTCTGGCCAGGTCCACGATGACCAATACTTCCGGGTGCTTGATGGCGTAGTAGATCTTCAGCCCATCCTTGCGCCGGGAGAGGATGCCGCTGGCCTGCAGCGTGTTCAGGTGGCGGGAGGTATTGGACTGCTCCTCGCCGATGGCGGGGAAGATCTCGCAGACGCAACGCTCTCCCTCGCGCAGGAACTCGACGATCTTCAGACGGGTCGCCTGTCCAAGGGCCTTCAGGATATCGGCCTGGTATTCGGTAGGATTGTTCATTCGCTGCTCCTTGTTTATATGACTATACAATCATATAGGCAAGAAACAATGTCAAGCGGGATTTTTTTGCCGGGTGATTATCTGCGGGTGGGTCAGAGTGGTGAGTCCAGATCGAAGTGGCGGAAAATGGTGTCAATAAACTCTCTGAGCGGTTTGGTGGTTTCCGGGCGCTTGTCGCGCATCAGCAGGGTCCGGTTGCGGTGATGTACGAATCCGGGCAAGGTGTGCTGGTGGAGCAGTCCCTTCTGCAGATGGTCGATGAACAGGTCTTGAGGGATAAAGGCGATGCCGTCGCCGTCGAGGACGGACCTGATGATGACATGGAGATCGTCATAGACGATGACCTTTTTGAATTCACGCAACTCCCTGCCGATCCTGCGCAGGTTTTCCTCCATGAGAATCCGCGAACAGCACCCTTCCTTGCGGACAAACAGTGGTACGTCGAGCAGGTCGTCAAGAGCCAGTTCAGGGGTCGGAAGGCCGAGCGCTGGCGCGCTGGCAAAGACCATGGCATCGCCCGGCAACGGATAGGTGCAGAATTCCGTCAGGTCAATGGCGTTGCAATGCTCGATCAACGCCAGATCGAAGAGGCCTTCCTGCGTCCCCTGGACAATTTCCTCCGGCTTGCTGAAGATAAACTGCAGCTCTGCAGTTTCTGCGTGATCCAGCATGAACTCCTTGAGAATGCAGGGGAGATGGGCGATGCCGAACGCCGGCGAGCAGCAGAAGGAGATATGAATCTTTTTTGAGAGCGAGCGAAGGCCGACCAGCAGTTCCGATTCGATCTCCAGGAGTTTTTCCGCTTTTTCCAGGACAATCTGCCCGGCCTCGGTCAGTTTCAGGTGTTGGGCGGTGCGATCGAGCAGGGGAAACCCGTACTGATCCTCCATGAACTTGATGCGTCGGGAAACAGCCGGTTGGGTCACGCAGAGTATGTCAGCCGCCCGTGAGATGCTCCCGGCGCGTACGACTTCAAGGAATGTTTTCAGGTATAACGACTCCATATTTTACCTCTCATGAGAGATGTATCACAATCTGTTATGCACCCCATACCAAAGATTCACTTTAGTTTTAGCGGATTTCGGAGATAAATTGCAATGAAAGAATATTCTCATTATTTCATTGAAGGGGGTAAATCATGCAGTGGACCACCATGGCGAAAACGTACGGGATTACCGCTGCCCTCCTGGCGAGCTTCTGTCTTGCGACAGAGGCCCAGGCAGGTCCAAGGATCGAGTTCGGCGAAGAAGGAGGCTATCTCCAGGTCGATCTGAAAGGGCAGGTATACGTCGAAAACACGGATTACGGTTCCGGAAGCACCAATGACACCTCCCGCACCGACATCCATTTCCAGCGCAACCGTCTGACCGTCACCGGTATGCTCGATGAGGTCTATGGGATCAAGTTCCAGACCTGCGGTGCCACCGGCACGACAAAATCGGCAGTCGGTTATAACCTGAGCGCCCAGGATGTGGATTGGAACGACCGGGATATCAGGATCATCGATGCCTACGGCATCGCCAACTACGACAAGGCCTTCAACCTGAAAATCGGCCTCACCAAAATCCCCCTCACCCGCGCCAATCTCGACGACTGCTTCGCACCACTCTCTCAGGATCGCTCCATGTTTGTCTACAGCGCCTATGGCAGCTCCCCGGCAAAATTCAGCCGGGATCTCGGGGGGGTAGCCTGGGGCGGCTTTTTCGATGACAGGCTGAAGTATTACATCGGGGTCTTCCAGGGGCGCGAAGGTTCATCGACAGTCCAGATCCCTGTCGGTGCGCTCAAAGGCGTCAACGCGACATCGAGCAATGCGCCCAAGACAAATCTCGAGTACGTTGGCCGGTTGCATTATTCTTTCCTGGATACCGAACCGGGCTCCGGGTACCTGGGAAGCTATCTCGGCGAGAAGAAGATCCTGACCATCGGCGGCGGCATGGCCTACCAACCTGACGCTGCCTACAAGAATGTGACCAATACCCTGATCCGTGCCGTTCCCACCGACAGCACCTCTGCGGTCCTGCAAGCCGTTTCCAGGCCGTCCAATGGTGAAACCGTCGATTACACGGCATATGCGGCCGACATCATGTTCGAGTATCCCCTTGAGGATCTCGGTGTGATCACTGCCACGGCCCAGTACCTGAAGGTCGATTTCGAAGATGCCTACAAGACGAACTTCGGTTCCGGCGACCGTCTGGCGGTCATTGGCGGGCTCAATGGGCAGAAAGAGGGCTATTACGTCAAAGCGGCATATATCCTGCCCATCACCATCGGCAGCGAAGGGAAGCTCCAGCCCTACATGCTGTATGAAGACTGGAAGTTTGCCCACCTGCTCGGGATCGACGACCAGAAGGTCGAGCAGATCGGGGGCGGGATCAACTACTATATCAAGGGGCAGAATGTGCGCCTTACCTTCGAGTACCTGCGCACGAATTTCGACAAGGACACTCCGTTGATAAATGGCCCCACAACAGTGGCCGGTGCTGCCATTAACGTTGACGGTTACGACACGTTCCGTGGTATGATCCAGTACATTTTCTAGCCGTTGATCAATAAGGAGGACTTCTTCATGCAGCAGATCCGGTGGGCAGTAGTGTTACTTTTCGTGATGATTTCGACGGCATGGGCAGACCAGGCGGTCATCACCTATCGCTCCGGCAAGACCCAGACGATTCAACTGGAGGAGTCAGTCGAGAATGTGCAAGGGGTTACGTATCTCAAGGAGGTCATTCCCGAGGCATTGAAATCCACAACGACACCTGCCAAACAGGTGCAGCCCGCCCCTGCGCCCGCAGCGGAAAAGAAGAAAGATTCAGGCCCCCGGCTCAAATGGGGAGAACCAATAATCGGTGAATAATGCCGTAGCCGAAGAGGAGAAGAATCTATGAAAAAATATATTTCCGGTCTCGTACTCTCCGTCTTTCTCGCAGGAACAGCCCTTGCCGCAGGGGTATCAGGCTCCGTAGCCACTGTGGATGGCGACACGGTAACCGTAGAGGTAAAGGAAAAGGCCGGCTGGCTGAAAAAAGGGGCCAAGGTCAAGGTTCAGGGGAGTCCTGCCATGGTTACTGCGGCCGGGGAAGGGAAATACACGGTGAAATGCACGAAAGCGAGCGGACTGAAGGCTGGCGATGCGGTTACCATCATCAAGGGTGCCGACAACATGCAGGGTTGCTAGTTGTTTCCATCCGGAAACGGTTCTTTTTCGCCCTGGCGGTGTCAATCTTCGGGATTCCTTGTGCGGCGTAGCGCTGCTACGCTTCCGCGCAATCCCTTGACTTCCTTGCCAGGACAAAAAATCCCTCGTTTCCGATCTGGAAACCAGGGTTACTGAAGTACTGCTCGGAATAGTCTCACGATAATACACAGAATCTGTTACCGTTCATGGTTGATATGGCTACCTTCCTCACAGAGGGTAGCCGCTTTTTTCGCGCTGTAACATCCTCCCACGACACACCTTTGCCGCAATCTCTCCACGGATTCAAGGAAGGGAGCTGAAATAGCGACGCTGGAACCAGAACGCCACGTTGACCAGGCCGATCATCACCGGCACCTCCACCAGCGGGCCGATGACCGCTGCAAAGGCGGCGCCTGAGTTGAGGCCGAAGACCGCTACCGCCACGGCGATGGCCAGCTCGAAGTTGTTGCTGGCAGCGGTGAAGGCCAGCGTCGTGGTCTTCGAGTAGTCGGCCCCGAGCCGTTTCCCCATCCAGAACGAGACCAGGAACATCACGGTAAAGTAGACCAGGAGCGGGATGGCGATCCGCACCACATCCAGCGGCAGCTGCACGATCAGATTCCCCTTCAGGCTGAACATCACCACGATGGTGAAGAGAAGGGCGATCAGGGTGAGGGGGCCGATCCGCGGCACCACCTCCCGGTGGTAGCGCTCCTTTCCCATGGTCTTTACGCCGACGAGCCGTGTCAGCGCCCCGGCAATGAAGGGGATGCCGAGATAGATGAAAACGCTTTCGGCGATCTGGCCGATCCCCACATCCACCACCATTCCTGTAAGCCCCAACAGCGGCGGCAGCACTGTGATGAAAAACCAGGCATAGACGCTGAAGAAAAGCACCTGGAAGATGCTGTTGAATGCCACCAGGCCGGCGGCGTACTCGGTGTTCCCCTTGGCAAGTTCGTTCCAGACGATGACCATGGCGATGCAGCGGGCCAGGCCGATCATGATCAGCCCGACCATGTATTCCGGCTTGTCCTGCAGAAAGACAATGGCCAGCACGAACATCAAAAACGGTCCGATCAGCCAGTTCTGCACCAAGGAGAGGGCGAGAATCCGCTTGTTGCGGAAAACCTCCGGCATCTCCTCGTAACGGACCTTGGCAAAGGGGGGGTACATCATCAGGATCAGTCCGGCGGCAATGGGGATATTGGTGGTTCCTACCTGGAAGCGGTTGATGAACCCTTCCACGCCGGGCACGAACCAGCCGAGCCCCACCCCCAGCGCCATGGCGGCAAAGATCCAGAGGGTCAGCCACCGGTCGAGAAAGGAGAGTCTTTTGCCCACGTGTTCGCTCATACGTGAGCTCCTGTCAGATACGCGGCCAGTCTAGTCCGGATTTCGTCCCTGACGCGGCGGAATGCGGGCAGCACCTCTTCTTCGGGGCCGGGCAGCCGCGATGGGTCGTCGAAGCCGATGTGCAGGCGCCGAACCCCGCCGAAAAAGAGCGGGCACTGCTCGTTGGCGCTGTCGCAGAGGGTGATGACGTAGTCGAACTGCTGGCCGGCGAATTCGTCGAGGGTTTTGGAACGATGGCCGGAGATGTCGATGCCGATTTCGGTCATGACCCGGACAGCCAGAGGGTTGACCCGTGTCGCCTCGGTCCCGGCGGAGAATGCCAGGAACCGGTCCCCCAGGTCATGGTTGATGAGCCCTTCGGCCATCTGCGAGCGGCAGGAGTTATGGGTGCAGAGGAAAAGAACGCGTTGTTTCATGGGAGTTCCCGGTTGACTGGATTCCGGACCAATGGCGACGGTGCCTTTTCTTTGTCCGGCAGGTTGAGTATAGAGAAATATTTGCATAATGCAACCAAAAATGCTATCTAGTCTTTGGGAGGAGCACATGAGGAATATCCGCGAAGAATTGCAGTTGTTTGTCAGGAGATTCGGCTTACTGAATGCCTCCTGCTGCGAGGAGTGCTGCGGCGAGCAGGTCTCTCTGGTGCACAGCCACATCCTGTTCGAGATCCGGCGCATGGGCGCCCCGTCTATGCAGCAGGTTGCCGAGGAGTTGGGGATGGATGTGACGACGTTCAGCCGTCAGGTCAAGTCTCTGGAAGCGAAGGGCCTGATTGCGCGCCGCACCTCGCCGGAAGACCGCCGGGTGAATCTTTTGGGGCTTACCGAAGAAGGCAGTCGTGTCCTTGTCCAGATCGACCGTTACATGACGGCACGGATCGAGCGGATATTTTCCACGATGACCGGGTTCGAGAAGGATTCGGTGGCCAAGGCGCTAGTGCTGCTCAATGAGGCCCTGGCGCAGGCCGGGGATGGAGAAAAGATTGCATGCTGCAACTAAATTGCTTGAGGGGTGCGGAGTGAAGATCAAGGAGATCAAGCCAGGAAAGGCATTAGCCGGCAGATCGCTGGCAACGTGCAGCATCGGTCCCCAGAACCAGCTCGACAAGCCCCCTTGCTGAGGCCCGCCGACCTCCGCCGGCGGCGGAGCTATCGACGAAAACGTGCCCGGCTTCCTGGGGTGGCTGGAGACTGGCGTGGGCAGGGTGCCGCAGGTCTCCACTGAGCTTTTACTTGCCGACCGTACCGGCGCCTGGAAGGTCCGCTGGGGAATCGGCCGGATGGACTACCTGGTCCCCCCGGGCCTCTATGCCATCGGTACGCCGTCACCGGATACGCCGGTGGTGGTCACGGCCAACTACAAGATGAGCTACGACATCGTTCGCAGCTCTTTGGCAGGCCGCAATGTCTGGCTGCTGGTGCTCGAAACTTATGGCATCAATGTCTGGTGTGCCGCCGGCAAGGGGACCTTCGGCACGGACGAGATCGTGCGCCGCGTGAAGGCGACCCGTCTGGCAGAGATCGTCGGCCACCGCCGCCTGCTCCTGCCGATCCTGGGCGCTCCCGGCGTGGCGGCCCATGAGGTGGCGAAGCGCTCCGGGTTCACGGTCCGGTACGCGACCCTCCGGGCGGCCGACCTGCCGCGGTACCTCGATACCGGGGGGGTGACGACGCCGCAGATGCGCGAGCTGACCTTTACCCTCCGGGAACGGCTGGTCCTGGTCCCGGTGGAGCTGGTGGGCGCGCTCAAGCCGACCGCTGTCGTGGCAACAGCGCTCTTCCTGGTTTCGCTGCTGCTCGGAGGCGGCGCGGCTGGCGGCATGGCCCTCGTTGCCGCTTACGTGGGCGCCATGCTGGCCGGGGTGGTGGCGGCGCCGCTGCTCCTTCCCTGGCTTCCCGGCCGGGGATTTGCCCTGAAAGGCGTGTTTGCAGGGCTTGCCTGGTGTCTGGCGTGGTACCTGGCAGCCGGCGGCAGCCACTGGGGCGTGCCGACCACGCTGGCTGCCTTTCTGGCGCTCCCGGCGGTCAGTGCCTTTCATGCCCTGAACTTTACCGGCTGTTCCACCTATACCTCCCGTTCGGGGGTGAAGAAGGAGATGCGGCTCTCCCTCCCGCTCATGGGGAGTGCCGTTGCCGCAGGCCTGCTGCTCCTGGCGGCAGGGAGCTTTTTCTAGGGAGATCGGTCCATCATGAAAGGATTTCGTTATCTGGAGGGGGTGGCGACCCTGGAGCTTTCGCCGGAAGCCTGCATCGGCTGCGGCCGTTGCGTGGAGGTCTGCCCGCACCAGGTGTTCGTTCTCGAAGGGAAGCTCTCGCGCATCGTCGACCTGGATGTCTGCATGGAGTGCGGCGCCTGCGCGAAGAACTGCCCGACCGCGGCGATCCGGGTCGATGCCGGGGTCGGCTGTGCCACGGGGCTGATCAACGAATGGCTGCGGGAGCGAAAGATCCGGCAGGTGGGCAAAGGGTGCTGTTCCTGATGATCCCCAGCAGCTCGGCCGCACCTTCGGGACCCACAATCTTCCCCTTGGCCAATTCAGGAACCTCGGTGATCAGTCAGAAATTGTGAAATCCAGCCTTTTCCAGGAAACCGTTTCAAACTCCAAACAATCCGCATTATTGAACTTGTACTGCTAAATATATGATGTTATTTTGCAGTTCATGATAGTGACTGCCATACAACAACACAAAATCGAGCGTGACCGCACCCTGGCTGCAACGACTATTCCCCGTGAATTACTGAACAAGACGCTGCCGCAGATGGAGAGTAGCCTGATCAAGGTCATTACCGGGCCGCGCCGCGCCGGTAAGTCGGTTTTCGCATTTCAACTGCTGCGAGGGCGTGACTTTGGCTACATCAACTTTGACGATGAGCGGTTGACCGGGCTGGTCGATTTTGACGAACTGATGCGTTCCGTGGTTGCCGTCTACGGGGGAGTGACCACACTGCTGTTTGACGAAATCCAGAATGTCCCGTCATGGGAGCTGATCGTCAACCGCTTGCAGCGGCAGGGATACAATCTGGTCATCACCGGTTCCAACGCGCACCTGCTCAGCCGTGAGCTTGGCACTCATCTGACCGGTCGTTACCTTGAGTCCCGCCTGCTCCCCTTCTCTTTTCGCGAGTACTTGACAGCCAAGGATGCCGACCCGGCAGATGAGCCGATGGTTCAGCATCACTTTGCCGCCTGGCTCCATACCGGCGGCTATCCCGAAGTAGTGGTCAACAACACCCCCCTGGAAACCTATCTTCCGACCCTGTTCGACAGCATCCTGTTCAAGGACATCGTTCGGCGTTACCGGGTTAAATATCCGCAAAAAATTCATGAGCTGGCCCATTATCTCACCACCAACCATTCGTGCGAGTACACCTGCAACGCCCTCAAGGGGGCGCTCGGCTTCCGCAGTGTCCATACCGTAGAAAATTATGTCGCCTATCTGGCGGAATCGTTTCTCTTCTTTCCGGTGGAACGGTATTCCACCAAGCTGAAGGAACTTCTGAAAGCTCCGCGCAAGGGGTACGCCATTGACCTGGGGCTGATCGAAGCGATCAAATTCAAGCAGCAGCCCGACACCGGCCGTTTGCTGGAAAATGCCGTGGCGATTGAGCTGTTCCGCCAAGGTGCGGATTTCTTCACCTACAAGAGTGCTGGTGGCAAAGAGACCGATTTCGTCATCCGCACCGGTATCACCACCAGCGAACTGATCCAGGTGACCCTCGAAACTACATCACCAAAAACCCTGAAACGGGAGATGAGCGGCATACTGGCCGCGGCACGTGAGTTGTCATGTTCACAGCTCACGGTACTGACCGGCAATGAAACCTGGGAGAAGAGCGATGACGGCCTGACGGTCAGGGCGTTGCCGGTCTGGAAGTGGTTGTTGATGCGGGAAATGTAATTCAGAGAGTCCTGGCATGCCCATCCCTGAACAATTTATTGAAGAGTACAGGTCATTATCTCCGGCGAACAGCATATCCTGGCGTGAGTATCCAGCCGGTTGAAACTGGAAGGTGCGATTCGTCGTATTGGGCTGGACAAGGGCGGACATTGGAATTGTTGGTCAGATGGGGGCATGTACCGAGTGTTGAAGTAACACGATGGGTTAGGCAGCCATGTCTGGTTAAGGCATTAGTTCTCGGAGCGGATATAGCTCGGAAGATCGGGAGAAAGTAAACGGTTTCCAGAATTCCGTCCTTGACAAAACTTATCATGGATGGCCCTTGTTCCTATAACACCGGTGGCTATTCAGGTTAAATTTTGGTATGAAATAGGCACTCCGCCGGGTAGGGGCAGCTATTGCAAAATAATATCGGTAGCAAAGCGACTGCAATAGCGAGCTTTTCTCCTGACGCGATATAGGGCAAGACGGGGTCACACTTATGGCAACTGAAAACCAGATCGAACAAAGCTTGATCACAAAGCTACAAGATCTCAAATACACCTACCGCTCGGACATCCGCGACAAGGCAGCGCTTGAGCAGAATTTCCTCCAGAAGTTCCAGGTACTAAACCGTGTAAACCTGACAGCCGCGGAATTCGCCCGCCTGCGCGATGAGATCATTACCGCAGATGTTTTCACCGCCGCACAGGCCTTGCGCGAGAAGGGCAAATTTACCCGCGAAGACGGCACACCACTGGAATACATGCTGGTCAACATCCGGGACTGGTGTAAGAACGAGTTCGAGGTCATCAACCAGCTTCGCATCAATACCGACAACAGCCATCACCGCTACGACGTTATCCTCCTGATCAACGGCCTGCCGCTGGTGCAGATCGAGCTAAAAACTCTGCAAATCAGCCCGCGCCGCGCCATGGAGCAGATCGTCGACTACAAAAACGACCCCGGCAACGGCTACACCAACTCACTGCTCTGTTTCATGCAGTTGTTTATCGTCAGTAACGAAACCGACACCCGCTACTTTGCCAACAACCGTAACCAGCACTTCAGTTTTAACGCCGAAGAGCGCTTTTTGCCGATCTACCAGCACGCCGACGAGAAAAACGACAAAATCGCTCACCTGCACGACTTTGCCGACGACTTCCTCGAAAAGTGCAGCCTCGGTCGCTTGATCAGCCGCTACATGGTTCTGGTGCAAAGCGAGCAAAAAATCCTCATCATGCGCCCTTACCAAATCTACGCGGTCAAGGCCATTGTTGAATGTATCCACCAGAATCGCGGCAACGGTTATATCTGGCACACCACCGGTAGTGGCAAGACGCTCACCTCGTTCAAGGCATCTACCCTGCTGAAAGACAACCCAGACATCGAAAAATGCCTATTCGTGGTGGATCGTAAAGATCTCGACCGCCAGACCCGCGAGGAATTCAACAAATTCCAGGAAGGCTGTGTCGAGCACAACACCAACACTGAAGCCATGGTACGCCGCATGTTGTCGGACGACTATGCCGACAAGGTGATCGTTACCACCATCCAGAAGCTGGGCCTGGCGCTGGACGAAAACAGCAAGCGCAATAAGGCAAAGCAAAAAGAGGGCAAACAGACCTACAAGGAACGCCTCGAACCCCTGCGCGACAAGCGCGTGGTTTTCATCTTTGACGAATGCCACCGCTCCCAGTTTGGCGAGAACCACAAGGCCATCAAAGAGTTCTTCCCCAAGGCGCAACTGTTCGGCTTTACCGGCACACCGATCTTTGACGAAAACGCCACCTATCAGCAGATCGATGGCAATGTCGGCTCATTCAAAACCACCAAAGACATTTTCGAAAAAGAGCTGCACGCCTACACCATCACCCACGCCATCGATGACAAAAACGTGTTGAGTTTCCACATCGACTACTTTGGCAAGGAAGGGGACAAAAAGCCAAAGAAGGGGCAAACACCGCCGCCGGATGCAGTCATCAACGCCATACTGCAAAAGCACGACAGCGCCACCGACCATCGCCGTTTCAACGCGATACTGGCCACGGCTTCCATCAACAACGCCATTGAATACTACGAGCTATTCAAAACGATGCAGGCAAAAAAACAGGCCGAAGATGAAACCTTCGAGTCACTCAACATCGCCTGCGTTTTCTCGCCACCGGCAGAAGGCAACAAAGACGTGCAGCAGCTACAGGAAGACCTGGCACAGGAAAAGGAAGACAACCAGCAAGAGCCGGAGAAAAAGAAGGCCGCGCTCAAGGCCATTATTGACGACTACAACCGCCAATATGGCACCAATCACACCATCAACGAATTCGACCTCTACTATCAGGACGTGCAGCAGCGCATCAAGGATCAGAAGTACAGCAACGCCGACTACCCGCGCAAAAACAAGATCGACATCACCATCGTGGTGGACATGCTGCTCACCGGGTTCGACTCCAAATACCTCAACACCCTGTACGTGGATAAAAACCTCAAACACCACGGTCTGATCCAGGCCTTGTCACGCACCAATCGCGTGCTCAACGACAGCAAGCCCTGGGGCAATATCCTCGATTTCCGCTACCAGGAAGAAGAAGTAGACGACGCCATCAAACTTTTTTCCGGCGCAGCCATAGACCGGGCGCGGGAAATCTGGCTGGTCGACCCCGCCCCGGTGGTGGTGCAAAAGTTCAAAGAAGAGGTGGGCAAGCTGGAATCCTTTATGAAGTCCTATGGGCTGGCCTGCGAGCCTTCGCAAGTGGTCAACCTCAAGGGCGACGACGCTAAGGTGAAATTCATCAACCATTTCAAGGAAGTGCAAAAGCTCAAGACCCAACTAGAGCAATACACCGACCTCGACGACCAGAGCAAACAGACCATCGAGCAGAAACTGCCCACCGATACCCTGCGTAGCTTCAAGGCCGCCTATCTCGACACCGCGCTGGAACTCAAGCGAAAACAGGGCAAAGGTGATGAGGTGGGGCCAGAAGTGCAGCAACTGGAATTCGACCTGGTGCTGTTCGCCTCCAGCCTCATCGACTACGACTACATTATGGGGCTGATTGCTAAATCCACCCAGAAATCCGGCAAGCAAAAGATGACCCGTGCGCAATTGATCGAGATGATAAGGAGTCATTCGAATCTTGAGAGTGAACGAGAAGATATCGTCGACTATATCAATAGCCTAACAATAGGCGAAGTCCTGAGTACAAAAGAGATCAATGAAGGTTTCCAGGCCTTCAAGGTGCAAAAGGCCGCCGCCGACCTAGCCAACATCGCCAACAAGCACGGCCTGCAAACCGCAGCGCTGCAAGCCTTCGTCGACGCCATCATGGGCCGCATGATTTTCGACGGCGAGCAGCTCACCGACCTGCTTGCGCCGCTAGGGCTGGGTTGGAAAGCGCGGCGTGAAGCCGAGCTGGCACTGATGGCAGACCTGCTGCCCTATCTGCAAAAACTCGCGGGCGGGCGCGAGATATCGGGGTTGAATGCGTATGAGTAAGCACGAGAAAAAGGGCTTGGTGCCGGAACGACGCTTTCCTGAGTTTAAGGATGCGGGGGAGTGGAAAAACGAGCTCTTTGAAAAGATCTATTCGTTTAAAACTACGAATTCACTTTCTAGAGACAAGCTCAACTACAAACAAGGTACTGTAAAAAATATTCATTATGGTGATATTCACACCAAGTTTTCTACCTTGTTTGATATTGAAAAAGAAAATGTGCCATATATAAACCATTCCGAATCCTTAGAAAAGATAAAACCCGATTCATATTGCGTTGAAGGCGATATGATTTTTGCTGATGCATCTGAGGACATGGATGATATAGGCAAGTGCATAGAAATTGTTTTTCTAAATAATGAGAAACTCGTTTCGGGATTACATACTCTTTTAGCAAGGCAAATAAAGAAGAAACTCGTCACTGGTTTTGGTGGTTATTTATTTAAGTCAAACCGGATTCGTGAGCAAATCAAGAAAGAATCGCAAGGTACCAAAGTATTAGGATTATCGGGCGGGCGTCTTTCGTCAATTAGTGTGGTTTATCCTGCTGATGAAAAAGAACAACAAAAAGTCTCCGATTGCCTCGCATCCGTCGACGAGCTGATCACCGCCCAATCCCAAAAACTCGACGCCCTCAAGACCCATAAAAAAGGCCTGATGCAGCAGCTTTTCCCAGCCGAAGGCGAAACCGTGCCCAAACGCCGCTTTCCTGAGTTTCGGGATAAGGGGGAGTGGGAGGAGAAGTTCATCCGCGACTTTGGTGAGATAATTACAGGGAGCACACCTAGCACTACCAAGCCTGAATATTATGGTGGCGATCGGCTTTTTGTTTCTCCGGCAGATGTTTCAAATCAAAGATTCATTAAAAAAACAAAAACCACTCTGACAGATCTTGGCTTCTGCGAAACACGGCCTGTGAAGCCAGAAAGCATTTTGTTTGTATGTATTGGCTCAACCATAGGTAAGGTTGCACAGAACCGCCATGAGTGTGCAACTAATCAGCAAATAAATGCTGTAGTTCCTAACGCAAATTACTCAAATGCTTTTGTCTATTACTGTCTTGAAAACAATTCTGAGAAAATATCAGGGCTTGCTGGTAACCACGCCGTTCCGATTATTAACAAAACCGCTTTTGGTGCTGTTGAAATCAGATCCCCAAAACTTCCTGAGCAACAAAGAATCGCTGATTGCCTCTCTTCCGTCGACGAGCTGATCACCGCCCAAACTCAAAAACTCGACGCCCTCAAGGCCCATAAAAAAGGCCTGATGCAACTACTTTTTCCGGCTATGGATGAGGTGAAATCATGAGCAACAAACCAAAAATCTATAAATATAAAAATCTGCGTAATGTAGTAACTCGTTTAAGAGATGACCTGCGTGAGCAGGGTAACGGTGGCGTTAATTTTGTTTTGCTTTACGCTTTCAATGGAACAGGCAAAACTCGCTTATCAATGGAATTCAAGGAAGTAGGCAAGCGGAAGCGAGGTATTGATCGAGATACCTTGTATTTCAACGCCTATACAGAAGATTTGTTCCATTGGGACAATGACTTGGAAAATGATTCCGAAAGAGCCTTAAAAATTAATTCAGACTCTCGCTTTTTTGATGGATTCAAAACGCTCGCCCTTGAAGAAAGAATTTTTGCTTATCTTGAGCGCTATGCAAAGTTTAATTTTAGGATCGATTACGACAGCTGGCATATTGTTTTCAGTAAAGAAGTGGAGAATCCAAGATTCAGACCAGGATCGGACGAACCCGAGAAGATAATTGAGAATCATATTAAAATTTCGCGTGGCGAGGAAAATATATTCATTTGGTGTATTTATCTCGCTATTTGTGAATTGGCCTTGGACGAAGATTCAAATACCTATGGCTGGGTTAGGTATTTCTACATAGACGACCCCATTTCTTCACTGGATGATAATAACGCCATAGCAGTTTCATCTGATTTGGCTAAGTTGCTTCGGCGCAGCTCCGGAAGAAATATTAAGTCTGTTATTTCGTCACATCACAGCCTGTTCTTTAATGTGATGTGTAATGAGCTAAAAAAGGAACCTCATAAGTTGTACTTCATTCACGAAAACAGTGGAGGCGGCTATAGCCTTCAATCAACAACCGATACTCCTTTTTTCCACCATGTAGCGATGCTTAGCGAATTAAAGAAAGCATCTGAATCGGGGCGTCTCTATGCCAATCACTTCAACGTGCTGCGGGGTGTTTTAGAGAAAACTTCCTCGTTTTTTGGCTTTAGCGATTTTTCTGGCTGTATTCATGGCATAGAGGACGAGGTTCTCTTTAGCCGTGCTTTGAATCTATTAAGCCACGGTGATTATTCGCTTTTCGAGCCAAATGAGCTAACGGAAGACAACAAGCAGCTATTTCGGAATATCTTGAATGGGTTTTTGGGGCGTTATGCCTTTGATTTACCAGCACTGCACCCATAACGATATAAATTGGAGCCTATAGAATGACTCAACAAGAGCTCAATCAACTCGGCAAAACCCTCTGGGATATTGCCGACCAGTTGCGCGGCGCAATGAATGCCGACGACTTTCGCGACTATATGCTGTCGTTCCTTTTTTTGCGTTACCTCTCGGACAATTACGAGATGGCGGCGAAGAAGGAGCTAGGTAAAGACTATCCCACACCTAAAGAAGGCGACAAGCGCGCACCGCTGGCAATCTGGTACGAAGAGAACGCCGAAGATGCCGAAGACTTTGAAAAACAGATGCGCCTCAAGGTGCATTATGTAATCGAGCCGCAGCACCTCTGGAGCAGCGTTGCCGAAATGGCGCGCACTCAACATGACGACCTGCTGGATACCCTGTGGAAGGCCTTCAAGTACATTGAAGAGAAATCATTCGAGAGTACGTTCCAGGGGCTTTTTTCGGAAATCAACCTGCACTCCGAAAAGCTGGGCAAGAAACCGGCAGATCGCAATGCCAAGCTCTGCACCATAATCCAGAAGATCGACGCGGGTATTTCGAAATTCAGTACCAACACCGATATCCTGGGTGATGCCTATGAGTACCTGATCGGCGAATTTGCTGCCGGTTCCGGCAAAAAGGCGGGCGAGTTCTATACCCCGCAACAGATTTCCACCATTCTTTCCGAAATCGTCACGCTAGACAGTCAGGAGCCAAAAAACGGCAAAAAGAAAAAACTGAGCAAGGTGCTGGACTTTGCCTGCGGCTCCGGCTCACTGCTGTTGAATGTGCGCAAGCAGCTTCATGAAGAGGGCGGGACAATCGGAAAGATTTATGGTCAGGAAAAGAACATCACCACCTACAACTTGGCGCGAATGAACATGCTGCTGCACGGGGTGAAGGATACCGAGTTCGAGATTCACCACGGTGACTCGCTGCTCAACGACTGGGATATTCTCAACGAGATGAACCCAGCCAAGAAGCAGCAATTTGACGCGGTGGTGGCCAACCCGCCCTTCAGCTATCGCTGGGAGCCGACCGAAGCACTGGGCGAGGATTTTCGTTTCAAAAACTATGGTCTCGCGCCGAAATCCGCCGCCGACTTTGCCTTTCTCTTGCACGGTTTCCACTTCCTGAGCGACAGCGGTGTGATGGCGATTATTCTTCCCCACGGCGTGCTGTTCCGTGGCGGCGTTGAAGAGCGTATCCGCACCAAGCTGCTGAAAGATGGCCATATCGACACCGTGATTGGCCTGCCTGCCAACCTGTTTTTCTCAACCGGCATCCCGGTCTGCATTTTGGTGCTGAAACGGTGCAAGAAGCCGGATGACGTGCTCTTTATCAATGCCAGCGAACACTTCGAGAAGGGCAAACGGCAAAACCGCCTGTTGCCGGAGCACATCGAAAAGATCGTCAGCACCTACCAATACCGCGAAGAAGAGGAGCGCTACTCACGACGTGTATCGATGGAGGAGATCGAGAAGAACGACTACAACCTGAATATTTCTCGCTATGTCAGTACTTCCACAGCGGAGAATAAGATTGACTTGCAGGCGGTTAATGGTGAGTTGGTCAGCTTGGAGGCGCAAATTGTTGCAGCAACAAATAAGCACAACAAGTTCCTCAAGGAGCTTGAGTTGCCGCTTTTGCCGTTAGCCAAAAGTGTCGATCAAAGTTAGGTGCCCTCAAGGCAATTGACTAAAATAATATGCGCAAGCAGGTCTAATGGCCAATATATTGGCCATGGGCGCAATTCTAATTCCGGAGACGAAAAGGGGGCAGGCGGCTTTATAACAAGTCACCTGCCCCCCTTCTTGCTGAAACCATCGTTTCTTGTGTTTGACCTAATTGTCGATGTAAGGATTTGTCGGCACCCGGCTGAAAACTAGCGCTGCATTCCCAGGCGGCGCATCTTCTCCACCAGGGTGGTGCGGTTCAGGTTGAGCAGGGCCGCTGCCTGGGCCTTGACCCCTCCGGCCAGGTTCAGGGCCTCGTCGATCATCTTCATCTCGATCCGGTTGACCGTCTTCATCAGGTCGACGCCGGAGTTGGTGACCCGGATGGAGTATTCGTCCGGTTCGTGGAAGGCGCCGCTGATGTTGGGGGGAAGATCGGCCGGGGTGATCTGGTTGGACTCGGTGAGTGCCGCAACCCGTTCGACGACGTTTTCCAGCTCGCGTACGTTGCCGGGCCAGTGATAGGCCTCCAGGGCTTCCAGGGCATCCTTGCCCAGGTTCATCATCGGCCGGTTCATCTCTTCGCAGCACTTGACCAGGAAGTGACGGGCCAGGGGGAGGATATCTTCCATCCGCTCGCGCAAAGGCGGCAGTTGGATGGGGATGACGTTGAGCCGCCAGTAGAGGTCTTCCCGGAAGTTCCCTTTCCTGACTTCCTCTTCCAACTGGTTGTTGGTGGCGGAGATGACCCGCACGTCCAGCTTGATGGTCCTGGTGGAGCCGACCCGTTCCACTTCGTGTTCCTGGAGGATACGGAGCAACTTGGTCTGCAGCTGGAGGGGCATGGTGCCGATTTCGTCCAGGAAGACGGTGCCGCCGTTGGCAGCCTCGAACTTGCCGATCTTGTCGCGATTGGCGCCGGTGAACGCCCCCCGCACGTAGCCGAACAGTTCGCTTTCCAGGAGGTTTTCCGGAATTGCGCCGCAGTGCACGGCCATGAACGGCTGGTTGCGCCGGGCGCTGTTGAAGTGGATCGCCTTAGCCACCACCTCCTTGCCGGTGCCAGACTCACCCATGATCAGCACGGTGGAGTCGGTCTTGACCACCCGTTTCATCAGGTTGAAGACCTGCTGCATGGCCGGCGAATTGCCGATGATGTTGGGGAATTCGTATTTGTCGCGGAGCTGTTTCTTGAGGTAGACGTTTTCGTTGACCAGCTGGTGTTTTTCGATCGCCTTGGCCAGGATGATCTTCAGCTCTTCCAGGTTGAGCGGCTTGGTGATGTAGTCGAAGGCCCCTTCCTTCATTGCCTGCACCGCAGTTTCCGCCGAGGCGAAGCCGGTGATGAGGATGACCTCCATGGTCGCGGAGAGGCGCTTCACTTCTTTCAGGATGTCGATGCCGTTGGAGTCGGGGAGAAAAAGGTCGGTAATGACGATATTGAACGGTTCCGATGCCAGCAGTTGCAGGGCTTCGTGCCCCGTGCTCGCACCGATGACGTGATAGCCGTTCTTCCTCAAGAGGAGCGCGAGAGGTTCCCGACTTGCTTGCTCGTCGTCGACAAGGAGTATCTTGACCTGTTCTTTCATGGGGACACCGCCGATATCGATACATAGCATGTTCGCGGATTCTTGGCAAGCCTCTCTGCGGGCCGTTGCGCATAAATGGTTTCCATCCGGAAACGGTCCTTTTTCTCCCTGGCTGTGTCAATCTTCAGGATTCCTTGTGCGGCGTAGCGCAACTATGCCTCCGCGCAATCCCTTGATCGGAAACCAGTAGTGTCTCATCCGGTATTTCCGGATGGACACTAAATGGTGGAGCTTCGGGGCAAATCATGATATGAAAAACCGACTGTTGTCGAGAGATGGATAGAGGGGATGCTTTCATGGGATTGCAGCAGGGTACAATGAGCGGCATGGTCTGGAAACGCCTGGCTGCCAACCGTTTTGCACTGACCGGTTGTGTGGTGGTCTGCCTCCTGTTTCTCCTCTCGCTGCTGGCGCCTTTCCTGACCCCCTACCACCCCGATGCCATCGATGCCTATCATGTCCTCCTCCCGCCGTCGGCGGCGCACTGGTTCGGCACCGACGAGTTGGGGCGCGATGTCCTCACCCGGGTGCTGTTCGGTGCGCGCATCTCCCTCAAGGTCGGGTTCGTGGCAGTGGGAATCGCGGTCTGCATCGGCACGGCCATCGGCCTGGTGGCGGGCTACTACGGCGGCTGGATCGATGCGGTGCTGATGCGTCTGGTGGACATCATGCTCTGCTTTCCGACCTTCTTCCTGATCCTTGCCGTCATTGCCATGCTGGAACCCTCCATCTGGTACATCATGGTGGTGATCGGTCTGACCGGCTGGATGGGGGTGGCGCGCCTGGTGCGGGCCGAGGTCCTCTCGCTGCGGGAGCGGGAGTTCGTCATGGCAGCCAGGGCACTGGGGGCCTCGGATCTGCGGATCATCGTCCGACACGTACTTCCCAATGCCCTTTCGCCGGTGCTGGTGTCGGCGACCCTCGGCGTGGCCGGGGCGATCCTCACCGAATCGGCCCTCTCTTTTCTCGGCATCGGCGTGCAGCCTCCCATCCCCAGCTGGGGGAACATCCTCACCTCGGGCAAGGACTATATCGAGTTCGCCTGGTGGCTGTCGCTCTTTCCGGGGCTGTCGATCCTGATCACCGTGCTCTCCTACAACCTGGTGGGGGAGGGGATCAGGGATGCCCTCGATCCGAGGCTGCACAGATAGCACGTCCATTGAGCGAGCTTTGAGTAAGCCTTCACGATTCCGTGTTCCGCACGCATCGCGCTTTACAACGGAATAAAAACAGTTTGAACAGGAGTGCAAGATCAGACATGCAGATCGATAAAACCGAATTCGACATCAATTCCCTCGAAGATGAGATCCGCGTCGACGAGCGTTGCAAGGAGCTGCTCTCTGGCTATTACCAGTCCCTGCTCGATGCCGGCTTAAGCCCTGCCGAGGCGACCCTCCTGGCCAATGGCGCCGATTACTACGTGCGGGATTTCGTGGTCGGGGCCAAGCAACGCAACCTGTTTGCCGAGCAGCCGGGGATCGTCCGCCAGTTTGCCGGAAACTGGTACATCGTCAACACCCTGGAGCCGAGCCTGGAGGTCCTGTCCGGCTACCTCCGGGGGGTGGCCGATTTCTACGGCCATCTGCACCGGCTGGGGCTGATTACGGAAGCGTTTGCAGAGCGGATGGCAGAGGAGTGCGGCGACATCCCCTTCTACGGCGAGCGGCTGGAGGCCTTCTGGGAGATCACCGGCGACGGCTACCATGCCTGGGAGCGAGCCTGCTCCCTGCGTGACGAAAACGGGGAGGCTTAAGGTGGCTGAGCAGTGGGACCGACTGGCCGAGCGGGTCGAGGGGCTGTTGGATCGTGTAGATCGTGTCCTTGAGGGCTATGCGCCGTCTGCCGCGGTCGATCATGCCCTGTTCCAGCGGTTCATCGCCTTTCGCTGGGAGCGGCGCGGCAGTGCCGGCAGGCTGGTGCCGGTTGAATTCCCCCACCTGGTCGACCTTGACGACCTGGTCGGGATCGACTACGTCAAGGAAGAGCTGATCCGCAATACCGCCCAGTTCGTGGCCGGCTATCCTGCCAACAATGTGCTGCTCTGGGGAGAACGGGGGAACGGCAAGTCCTCCTCCGTGAAGGGTCTTCTCAAGCGTTTCGCCCCCGATGGCCTCAGGCTGGTGGAGCTGCAGCGGTGGGACCTTTTGAGCCTGCCGTTCATCACTTCGCTTTTGCGCGGGATACCGTCGCGCTTCATCCTCTTTTGCGACGATCTCTCCTTTGCCGAGGGAGAGGAGGATTACCGCGCACTCAAGACCCTGCTCGACGGTGGCATTGAGGAGCGGCCCCCGAATGTCTTGCTTTATGCCACGTCCAACCGGCGCCACCTGATGCCCGAGCCGATGGCCGACAACACCGGCAGTTCGGAGATTCACCCGGAAGAGGCCATATCCGAAAAGCTCGCCCTTGCCGACCGGTTCGGTCTGACCCTGGGGTTCAGCCGTTTCGATCAGACGACCTATCTGCAGGCCGTTTCCCATTACGCGGAGAAGCTCGACCTCCCCATGGACGGGCAGGAACTCCGGCACCGCGCCCTGCTCTGGGCGCTTGAAAATGGCCGCCGCAGCGGTCGCTCTGCCCGACAGTTCATCGACGATCTGACCGGACGACTCAGAGTCGATTGAAAAGTTTTCAAGATTCCTTCCTTAAATGCTGATATAGAGAACTATCTGTCTGTCACGGATCGATAGCAGTTGCTTAACTGTTCGCGTTTTGCAGGGTCGTCCGTCCGGCAACCCCTATGGGGAGCGTTTTCTCCCCTTGCATGAGCTTTCTTTTAGGGTATTCTAAGTATTCACGGAGCGGAGGTTCATATGATGAGGACATCTCTCTTGTTGTGCGCACTGGTGCTGCTCGCCACGACTGCCGGGGCCGAAACCCTGAAAATCGGCGGGTCGGGCAGCATGATCCCCCTGGTTACCGAACTGGGCAAGGCGTATGTCAAAAAACATCCCGGTGACCGGATCGAGGTCAACCCGAAGTCGCTGGGGCAGCCGGGCGGGATCGCCGCCCTGATGGCAGGTGCTATCGACATTGCCATGTCGGCGGCCGATCTGACGCCGGAACAGAAACAACTGCCGATCAAGGCGATCGAGATCGCGCGGGTTGCCGGCGTGGTGGCGGTGAACGCCGATGTGACGGTCAAGGGGATCACCAGTCAGCAACTGTGCGACATCTATAGCGGCAAGATCACGAACTGGCACCAGGTCGGCGGTGCCGATGTCCCGATCCTGGCGCTCACCCGTCCCGAGAGCGATACCACCAAGATCGCCCTGCGACAGGCCTTTGCCTGCTTTGCCACGCTTTCGGAGCCGGGGAAGGTTCTGAATCTTTCCAAGTCAAAGGATATGTTCGATGCCCTGCAGGCCAAGCCGAACGCCATCGGGATCATCGATGCGGTTGCCATGGCAAAGGCAGGGGGGAAGATCCTGCCGCTCAGGATCGACGGCAGGAGCCATGTCGGCATGGCATCGGGGCAGTGGCCCTATATCCACCACAACAACCTGGTGCTCGGCAAGAACCGTGGTGCGGCGGTGAAGCGTTTCCTGCAGTTCATCGGCTCGCCCGAGGGGCAGGCCATCATCAAGAAGGATAAGGCAGTACCGGTCAACTTCTCCTATTAGGCGGTACCATCCCCGATGCCCAAGAACAGGCTGTCGCGAAAATTCCTCCTGCAGATCCTCCTGGCCGTATTCATCGGCCAGTGCTGCGCCACGGCCTGGACCATTCACGACAACCGTAAGATCCAAGAAGAGAATATCCGCCAGAAGGTCCTCCTTAGCGCCAAGCAGCTGGCATCCATCGCTGCCATCTCCCGGGCGAGTTTCGACTTCACCTACCTGGGACAGCTGATGGACCAGGTGCTCAAGGATGCGGACGTGGTCCGGATTGCCTACATCGACCAGACCGGCTTCACGGTAATGGACAAGAAGGGCTCCTTCTCCGGCGAACCGATCACCCTGGAGATGCCGGTACTCGCCGGTACCGAGCCTGCTGGCAGGATGGTGGTCAGGTATACCTTTGACCGGGTAAAGGACCATGTGCTGCAGCACCTCATGGCCCTGGTCGTGATCCAGGGCGGGGTCTTCCTCGTGCTGGGGCTGCTGGTGTTCTACTTCTTCCGGCGTGAACTCGGTTCCCGCATCGACGCCATGAGCAGCAACATCCAGCAGGTCATCAGCGGCGACCTCACCTGCCGGGTAACCGCGAGCAGGGACGACGAACTGGGGGCCATTGCCTCGGGTCTCGACATCCTCGTCCAGTGGCTCTCCACCACTGTCGTCAAGATCAGGACCATTGCGGGCAATGTTTCCGATGCCATGAACCACCTGAACAAGACCTTCAAGGATGTGATCAGCGGCGTCAACCGCCAGCAGCTCTCCACCGAGAATGGGCTCTTTTCGGTGCAGAACGCCCTCGATTCGCTGGAACAGGTCATTGTCTCCACCGATAACCTCCTGGAGCTTTCCGAGGAGAGTTCCTCGGCCCTAAACGAGATCCTCTCCGCCTCCCAGGGGATCGTCACCAAGATTGACCGGCTTTCCAACGAGGTGCATGCCTCTTTCGAGACGGTCATGACCCTTTCCCGCACTGCCAAGGACGTGGCTGCCATTGCCGGCCGCGCCTCCCATTCCATGGAGGATGCCACCGACGCGGTCACCCAGATCAATGAATCGGTGACCAGGGTCGACGGCATCGTTGCCGAAACCACCGAGCTCTCCGTCCACACCACCAGCATCATTGCCGACCGCGGCATCAATTCGGTGGCCGATGCCATCAACAGCATGCAGAAGATCGAAGAGCTGGTCGGATCGGTGACGGCCACCATCAGCAGCTTGGGCGCCCGGTCCAAGGATATCGCCAAGGTCCTGGATGTCATCAAGGAGGTCACCGAGCAGACCAAGCTCTTGAGCCTCAACGCCCAGATCCTGTCCGGCCAGGCAGGCGAATATGGCAAGCCGTTTGCCGTGGTGGCGTCGGAGATGAAATCCCTGTCCGACAAGACCGCCGTCTCCACCAAGGAGATCGAGGCCATTGTCTCGACCATCCAGAATGAGATCAATGCCGCGGTCTCCTCGACCCGCTCCACGGTGACCATGGTCGCCGAGGGAAAGGCGGTCGCCGTCAGGGCAAGCGAGGCGCTGCAGGGTATCCAGGAGTCCTCCCAGCGTTCCACCGACATGGTCAAGAACATCGAGACCGTGGCGGCAGAGCAGAAAAACAACCTGGGTCAGATCGTCGACGCCTTTTCCCAGATCCGGCAGCTGATCTCCGAGGTCAACCGGGCCACGGCCCAGGAAGAAAAGATCGTCGAGACCCTGCTGGGCGGTTTCACCAGCTTCCGCGACGCCATGGAAGTCACCCGCACTGCCTCCGAGGACCAGGTCAAGTCCATCCAGCTCATCTCCGAAAACCTTGCCCTGGCCAGGGAGAAGACCCGCACCATAGCAGGCGCCTCCGGCCAGCAGCGGGAGGTTAACGAAGAGATGATCAAGTCCATGAAGCGGATCATCCAGATCGGCGCCGAAACCGTCAACGGGGTCCGCGACGTCTCCGCCCGGATCGTGACCATCAGCAGCGAAGTGGACGCCCTCTACCGGGAGATCCAGACGTTCAGGACTCCTGCCAACCAACCTGACGGCGCTTCTGCGCCGAAACAGCTTTCCCCGCTCTCTCCCCCCACAAAACGTTCGTAAAGATTGGCAAAGACATTGCAGTCTACCTGCAGATACCCGGTGTCAGGTACTGCCGGGAGCTGCCGTAACGCGGCTTCCGTCTGTCGACGCAGTTCCGGAGCCCCTTGAGGGGCTGACGGAATTTTGACAGCACCGCTGCCCGGCGTCGTTTATTTGAAAGCTCTTCACACAGGGGGAACCGATGCGTTTACGGCTCATCATACTGCTGGCCGCGTTTTTCCTCGGGGCATGCGCCTCGCAGCTGCCGATCCCGGCCAACTATCCCATCTCCACGCAGAAAAAGGCCAGGGCCGCCCATCACTGGGACGTGCTGGCCGACGACGTGGCCGTGCAGACCCAGATCGCCGCCTACGGCAAGGAGAGTGCGCTTAAGGGGAAACCGCTCCATATCCGCGGACCCCAGGAAGGGACCGCCTTTAACCGCGCATTCCGCAATTTCCTGATTACCCGGATGGTCAACCGGGGGATGCAGGTGACCGACAACCCCGAGGCCGGGGCTGTCGAGGTGACCTACGACACCCAGCTGGTGCGGCATGGCAGTAACCGCTACACCCATATCCCCGGCACCCTGACGGCCCTCACCGCCGGGCTCTGGGTGATCCATGACATGGTGGATGCCGGCGTCTCGGCGGCTCCCGGCACCCTTGGCCTGGCTGCGGCCATGGACTGGGGCCTGGGCCACTATGCCGGCGGCGCGACCCATACGGAACTGATCGTCACCACCTCCATCGTCACCGACAACCACTACCGCTTCCGCAAGAACGACATCTATTATATCGAAGAGGCGGATACGGATCTCTTTGTCGAGGCGCTGGAGCGGCCGCTGAAGCGGATGGAGGTAGTGGGCCGATGAGAAATGGAAAAGCCAGTTCCGGATTCGTGAAGCTGTCCATGGCATTTCTCGCGCTCTGGCTCTGTGCCGGCTGCACCCTGCTGCGCCCCTGCGCCACCGAAACCTGCTGTACGGACGAAGGGGACTGCCTGATGACCGCCAGCTACCAGGCAGTGGACCAGCTCCTTGCAGCCATCCCCGCAGGCCGGCGGCTCCCCATGGACCGGCCGGTCATCGTGGCGACCATCGTCAATATCGATACCCTTGCGGGTTCGCGACTGGGCCGGACCCTCTCCGAGCACCTGGGGACCCGGCTGACGAAGAACGGATACAAGGTGGTGGAGCTGAAGTTGCGCGATACCATCTTTGTCAAGCAGACCGAGGGGGAGCTGATGCTCTCCCGCGAGATCCGCGAGATCGGCAGGAGCCACGAGGCCCAGGCGGTTCTGGTCGGCACCTACTCAGAGTCCAGGGGGCGGGTCTACGTTACCATCAAGCTGGTCGGTGCAACCGACGGGATCGTGATCTCGGCCCAGGACTATCTGCTGCCGATCGATGCCAATGTCCGGTCCATGCTCTGGGTACAGAACTGACGATGCGCCGGGTGACCGGCAGCGTGCACGAGGTTGAGGGCACGAGCTGTTATGAGCCACAATCCTTACAAAGGAGGGAATTGCGTGAAGAAGAGAGCGACAGGTGCAGCATGTGTCCTGATGGTGGCCCTGGCGGCCGGGTCTGCCCTGGCAGCCGACCAGACGTACGTTACGGCGCGGGCCGGGGTCTTTCTCCCCAACGGCAGAGACGGCGGGGACTACAAGGGGTTCAAGTACTTCGATACCGGCTATGACCTGGATATTGCCGTCGGCTACCGGCCCGAGCCCTATGCGGCGCTGGAGCTGGGAACCGGCTTCTACACCGCCTCGGGCACGGTGAACCGTCCCAACTTCGTCCAGGACCGGACCGCCTACGGCGTGCCCGTCACCCTGAACGCCAAGGGGATCCTGGAATTCGAAAAACTGATGCTCTCTGCCGGGGCCGGTGTCGGTCTCTACCAGGGATTCATGGAAAACAAGATCAATTTCACCACCGGCGGGATCAGCCCGGTCAACGAGACCAACCATGGCACGGCCCTCGGCTACCAGGTGGTGGTTGATGCCGATCTCAAACTCACCGAGAACTGGGCAGTCGGGGCCAACTTCAAGTGGTTCACGGCCAAGCCGGAGATCGAGATGAAGAACATCAACAGCACGGAAACGGATGTGCAGACGACCAAGGACAAGTGGGAGTTCGGCGGCACCTTCGTCAACGTGGGGGTGAAGTACTCGTTCTGAGCAGGACCTGACAGGTCACAGCGGAATGAAAAAGGGGGACCATGCGCGCTGCATGGTCCCCCTTTGTGTTCTGACCCCGCTGATTAGTAGGTTGCGTTGATGCTCCAGTCCACGGTGGTGGAGTTGGTGTCCATCAGTGAGGCGTACGGGATAAGGGTTTGCTCGATGCCGCTCTGGTAGAGATGGGTAACCAGGATGCTGGAGGGGCCGGGAATGTAGCTCGGCGCGGTCTTGATTTTTATCGTGGCAAGGGCGCCGACGGATATGCCGCTGCTGTTGTTGAGGGCGATGTTCAGTACCGGCTGGAGGGTGGCGCTGTCGGTGGTCAGGTTGGCGGCCGTGGTGGTGGTCTGGACGGCGGTAAGCAGGGTGATCACGCCGCTGTTGGGGATGTTGGCGGTGTTGTCCACCGTCAGGTTCGAGTCCAGGAGCAGGCTGAACTGGATCATGTTGGCCGTCGAGCTGGCGGCGGAGCTGTTCTTGACCGTGGTGATGGTCACCAGGGTGGTGTAATAGCCCACCTCGGGGAAGAGCGGGATCTGGCCGGTCGTGGCGTAGCCTGACTGGTTGTAGCCCGAACTGAGGAAGGTCTGGGTAGCGGTGGTCAGATTGGTGATGTCGGCGGCAAGCAGGCGGCCGTAGCTGCTAAGGTTCGCTGCATAGGAGGCGAGCAGGTTGTCGAGCAGGGTCGGGGTTGATGCCAGCTGCGAGATGCCGCAGAGCAGCAGGGAGTAGCATTTCTGGCTGTCCGAGGCGCTGCTGAGGGCGAGTGCATCGGGTGACACCGGACGGGTGGCTACGACGTCGAAGGGGAAGATGTCCGAGACCAGGGCATTGGCGGCAATGATGTTCTCCTGGGTGAGGGCCGCCGGGACCGCGGTGCTCCGGGCAAGGGCGTTACGCACCGCCAGCTCGGTGAGCGGCGTGATGGCGACGGGGATCGTCCCGCTCGGGACGCTGAGGTTGAGCACGGTCCGCAACGGCGCGTCGATCCCTTTGGTAATGGTGACCGTGCTGTTGGTCGCCTCGTTGGTATAGGTGCCGTAGGCCTTCAGCAGCACGATGCCGGTATGGGTGCCCAGATCCAGGGTGAAGGTGCCGTTGCTGGCAATGGTGGTGGTCCGCTGCAGGACCTCGATGGCGCCGGAAACATAGTAGGTCTCCACATAGCCGGAGGAGAAGGTGCCCTTGGCAACGGTCCCGACGAGCATCGTGCCGGTCGGAGGCGGGGTCGCGACCCCGGAACTGCTGCCGCCACCGCCGCACCCCGAAAGGAGCGTCATGGTCGCAAGCAGTAGGGCGATGGTTGTGGCGGCGGTTGTGATAAATCGTCTGCTGATCATGTCAGTCCTCACCAGTTGAGTATTCCGATAGTTTTACCCAGGATGACCATGGCGTCGCGGCCGTCGATGAAGCCGTCCGGGAGCGGTCTGCCGCCAGACAGCGGCCCGACGTCGCCGTGGAGTCTGGCCTGGGCCGTGACGGTCCTGATGCCGACGGCCGTCTGCAGGGCCAGCAGGGCATCGGACAGGTCCACCTTTCCGTCCATGGTGATATCGCCGTCAGGATCGGTACTGAAGGTCCAGACGACGTTTGCTGCCAGGGTGTTCCCCGCGGCATCGGCAACAGCCGTGGAGATGGTGGCCGTATAGGTGGTGGAGTAACGGAGCGGAGCCGATGGGGTGAAGATGGCGGTCCGCGTGGCGCTGTTGTAGGTGACGGTCCCGGTGGCGCCATTATCGAGATAGAAGCTCGCAGTGGTTACGGTCAGCGGGTTGACGTCCTTGGTAAAGGTGGCAGTGACCTGCGTCAGAGAGACGCTGACCCTGGTGGCGCCGGCGGCCGGCAGTGTCGAGCTGACGGCCGGCGTGACCAGATCGATGGTCCAGGCGTAGGTCGGGGGAGCCGGATCGACGTTGCCGGCAAGATCGACCGCATAGACCTTGAAGCTGTGGTTCCCTCCCAAGAGCGCGCTCAGGGTGAGCGGGCTGGTGCAGGCGAATTCCGTGCCGTTGTCCACTGAGCAGCGGAAGGTGGCGCTCTCGTCGGCGCTGAAGCCAAAGGCCGGCGTGGCCGTGTTGGACGGGTTGGCCGGCGTCAGGGTCAGGGTTGTATGGGGCGCCGTATTGTCCACCGTGACGGAGATGCTGGCCGGCGGGTTCTGGACGTTGCCGACGATGCTGTCGACCGCGCGGCTCATGATCACGTACACCCCGTCGGCCGGCAGGGTCCAACTGTAGCTCCAGCTGGCGGTTCCGGTGGCGGTCGACCAGGTGGTGCCGCCATCCGTGGAGATCTCCACCCGCTGCACGCCGAGGCCGACGTCGGACGCGGTTCCCTGGATGGTGGCGCTGCCCCCCCGCAGGTAGGAGCCGGTCACGGGGGAGGCGATGGCGGAGGTGGGACTCTCGTTGTCCACGGTGATGGCGATATCCGTGGAGGGGGTCTGGACGTTGCCGATGCCGTCGATGGCGCGGGCCTTGATGGCAAAGGCAGGCACATAGCCGCTCGGGTGTTGAGGCAGCGCTGCGGTATAGGTCCAGGTCGTGGTGCCGCCTGCTGCCTGCCAGGTGGTGCCGCCGTCAATGGAAATCTCCACCCGGGAGAGGCCGAGTACCGGGTTGCCCGCCAGGGCGGTGCCGCTGATTGCCAGCGACAGGCCATTGACGAAGGCGCCTGCCGCAGGGGAGACAATGGTCGCGGAGGGGAGCGGGTTGCTGATGATTGCCGTGATGGCCGAGGTGGTGGCCGTGTTGCCGGCAACATCAGTAGCCCGTGCCAGGATCTGATAGGTGTTGTTTACCGGTAGGGTCCAGGGGTAGCTCCAACTGCTGCCGACCGCATCATAGGTTGCAGTGAGCCAGGTGCCGCCGTTGTCCAGGGAGATTTCCACCAGGGTAACTCCGCTGCCGCCGTCGGTGGCCGTGCCGGTGATGGTATAGGAGGTTCCCGTTGGCAGGGTCGTGCCGGAGGTGGGAGCGGTGATCGCCACGCTCGGTGCTGTCTTGTCCACCCGAACCGAGACCGTGGTGGAGCTCCCCTGGTTGCCGGCATAGTCGGTTGCCCGCGCCTGCAGGGAGTACATCCCGTCCGCGGGCAGGGTCCAGCTGAAGGTCCAGGTGGTGGTGCCGGAGGCCGGGAGCCAGGTGGTGCCGCCGTCGGTGGAGACGTCGACCTGCTGGATTCCCGAACCGGCCGAGGTCGGATCGGCGGCGGTGCCGGTGACGGTGACGGTAGTCCCCCTGACCGAGGCGTTGTTCAGCGGCGAGGAGATAACTGCCGTTGGCGCCGTATTGTCCACATTGATGCTGACCGATGCGGGGGTGGTCTGGACGTTGTTGTTCATGTCAATGGCACGGGACCTGATGGTATAGGCGGCATCCAGCACCGGTTGCCAGGAAAAGGTCCAGCTGGTGGTGCCGACGGCGCTGCTCCAGTTGACGCCGTCAGTGGAGACTTCTACCCGCAACAGGCCAGATCCGACGTCGCTGGCAGAGCCGCTTATGGCGTAGCCTGTCGGCGTGCGGATGGTGGTACCGGCCAGGGGAGCGGTGATGGAGGAAGTGGGTGGCGGATCGATGCCGGTCCAGTTCAGGGTGACGGCGGTAACCGGACTGCTGACGTCGCTGCTGGTGAAGGAGATGACGGCGCTGCCCGGTCCGACTGCTGACGGCGTGAAGTTGAAGAGCAGGGTGCAGGAGGTGCCCGGCGCCAGGGTGACCATGGACGCTGAATCGGCTGCCAGTGGTACTGTCGGGCAGGTGCCCGCAGTGATGGTTGCCGTGGTGCCGGTTGGCGACAGTGACCCGGCGCTGACGTCGCTGATGACCAGGGCGAGCGGGCCATTGTTGGTCAGGGTGTAGGTCTGGCTGGATGGTGCGCTGATGATGTTGGCATTGCCGTAGTTGGTGCCGCTTGCCGGAAGGATCCGGATGACCGGGCTCATCTTCAGGCTGAAGGCCTTGGTTGAGGTTGCGGCATGGAGATACTGGGGCCAGCCGCTGTCCGCGGCGATGCCGTTGACCTTGAGGTCCGTGAGCCTCGTGTTGACGGCGCTCCACGAGACCCCATCGTTATTGGAGATAAAGACGCCACCGCCCGAGGTCCCTGCTGCCAGGGTGCTGAGGGTGGCTGCACTCGGCGCATCGGAGGTCGTGGCGTTGACGGTGAGCGACAAAATGTTCAGGGTGGTGATGCCGGAGTTGATGGCGTCCCAGGTGGCGCCGTTGCTGGTCGTCTTGTGTACGCCGGCATTGGTGCCGGCATAGACGGTGCCGGCGCCGACTGCCAGGGCATTGACGATGGTGCCGCTCAAGCCGTTGATCTGCTGGGACCAGGAGCCGCCGCTGTCGGAACGGTAGACGCCGCCGCCGTTGGTGCCGGCAAAGAGCGAGCTGCCGTTGAACGCGAGGGAGAGAACGTCTTTGTTGCCGAGGCTGGCGCTGTTGTAGGCGATCCAGGCGGGGGTGGTGGTGTTGCCGTCCCAGGAAAAGACGCTGTTGCCGGTGCCGGCATAGAGGGTATGGGGCGCGGTTGGATCGATGGCCAGGGCGTGGACGTCGGTGACCCCCAGGTCGCCGGTGATGTCGCTCCAGGTGTCGCCGTCGTCGGCGGAACGGAAAACCCCGGCGCCTGAGCCGGCATAGACCACGCCCAGAGTGTACGGGTCGTGGAGAAGACTGGTGGTGAAACTGTTGGCCGGGATGGTTGCCGGCTCTGCCCAACTGGTGCCGCGATCGGTGGAGCGGAACAGGCCGCCGCCGGAGAAGGCCGTGACGAGCCGGGTCGGATCGCCCGGCTTGACCACCATGGCCCGCCCCTGGAGCAGCCCGGTGTTGACCGCACTCCAGTTGGTGCCGGCATTGGTCGAGCGGAAGAGCCCGGCGTCGGTAGCGGCAAAGAGCGTTGCCGGGCCGCTCGGGTCGATGCCGATGGCGCGGATGGAGGTATTGGTGATGTCGATGGCCCCGGTCTGGGACCATGCCCCCCAAGTAAAGGCCACGGTATCGTAACTTCTCCGGAAGAGGCCGCCGGCAGTGCCGGCATAGGCGGTGTTGGGGGTGGTCGGGTCGATCTTCAGGGCGCGGACGGCGGTGTTGAGCAGGCCCGAATTACTGGTTCCCCAGTTGGTGCCGCCGTCGCTGCTGACGAAGACGCCGCCGCCGGCGGTGCCGGCGAAGATCGTGGCGCTCGGGGAAGTGCCGGCATAGGCGAGCGCCGTGACGTTCAGATCGGTGAGCCCGGTGCTTGTTGCGCTCCAGCTGGCGCCGCCGTCGGCGCTTTTAAAGACCCCGCCCGCTGTTGCTGCATAGATGGTGGATGGGGAGGTGGTCGAGTCGAGACAGAACGCCCTGACGTCCAGGTTGGTCAGCCCGCTGTTGACGGCGCTCCAGTTCGTCGCGGAATCGGTGCTCTTGAAGACACCGCCGCCGGTGGTGGCAGCGTAGATCGTGGCGCTGTCGTTGGGGTCGATGGCCAGCCGCTGCACGTCGAGGGTGGTGAGTCCGGTGGAAGCGGCGTTCCAGTTGACGCCGCCGTCGGGACTCTTGAAGACGCCCGCTGCGGTGGCGGCAAAGAGTTCCTGCTGCGACGGCGCCGGTTTGGCAACCACGGAGCGGACCCTGCGGTTATAGAGCCCTTTGTTGGCTGTCGTCCAGGATGAGCCGGTAACGGCCATGGAATAGGCTCCGCCGCCGTCGGTACCGGCATAGACGGTGGATGTGCCGGCGGTGGGGGCAATGGCAATGGCCCGCACGCTTTCCCTGGTTGGGGTCGGTCCGTTGCTGCTCCAGTTGTTGAAGGTGAGGGCCTCTGCGGATGATGTGAGAAAGAGAAGCAGTGCAGACAGGGCGCTCACAGCCAGTGGAAGTCGCGAAGGTCTCATGAATGATAATCTATGCATGTCGTAACCGGTGATTCCTCGCCTGAAGCCGTTTTGAGGGAAATTGCCGTAAATTCACCGAATATGAGCAATTTTCGTGCCCTCGGGCAGAGAATGGACGAGGAGGGAAACTCTAAGGGTGATGCCCCGGAGATGCAGGATGGGAGCGGGTTCGTGCAGGGGGAGGAGCGGGGGCGCCGGGGGAAGTCTCTCTTCCCCCGGCCGGGGTTGCGGTAAAAGTCAAAATAATGACCTGGTCGCGCCAAGAAAAGCCGTGCGGCGCCAAGCGGGAAACCCCTGATCCGGCGTTACGACTGTACCAGTTCTTCCAGCTCCCGGATCAGCCGCCCCAGGACGTCGTATCCCTTCTGCCAGAACCCCGGATCGGCGATGTCGATGCCGGCAAGGGCCGCGGTATCGGCAGGGGAGCAGGAGCCGCCGCTTTCGAGGACGCGGTGGAACGCCGGGACAAAGGCAGGGCCGTCCTCTTCGTAGCGGGCATAGAGGGAGATCACCAGCAGTTCGGCAAAGGTGTAGGCATAACAGTAGAAGCGGGTGTGGATGAAGTGGGAGATGTAGCTCCACCCCCAGCGGTAGGGCTCGATCATGGCGACGCTGTCGCCGAACAGCCGGGCGTTCTCCTCCCACCAGAGGTCGCAGAGCCGTGAGGCGGTCAGGAGCCCCTCGCTCCGCTCGCTGTGCAGCCGCTGCTCGAAGCGGGTCAGCACCACCTGGCGGAAGGTGGTGGCGATGATGTCCTCGATGACCGCGCAGAGGATGGCGATCTTCACCTGGCGGTCGCTCTCGTTGGCCAGCAGGTGGCGCGAGAGGAGCATCTCGCCGAAGACCGAGGCGGTCTCTGCCAGCGGCAGTGGCGGATGGTAGTTGAGCATGTTCTGCTCCTGGGCGACCACGTAGTGGAGCCCATGGCCGAGTTCATGGGCCAGGGTGGCGACGTCGCGGAGCCTGCCGGTAAAGTTGAGGAGCAGGTAAGGGGGAAGCCTCGGGGTCATCCCCATGCAGAAAGCGCCGCCGGTCTTGCCGGGGCGGGGGGAAACGTCGATGCGGCGCTCGCAGAAGAAGGCGTCGATGATCGGGGCATAGGCCGGGTTGAAGCCGCCGTAGGCGGCAAGGACCAGCTCCCTGGCCTCGTCGAAGCTGAAGCTGCGTGAGGTCTCCCCCACCGGGGCGTAGACGTCGGTGTTCTTCAGCTTTTCCATCCCGAGCAGCCGGGCTTTCAGGCGGAAGTAGCCCTGTGCCAGCGGGTAGTTGGCCTCGGTCACCTGCATCAGGTGCTCCACGGCCTCGTCGGAGAGCTCGTTGCCGATGTTGGTCGGCTGGATCGGCTGTCGGTAGCCGCGCAGCCCCAGCTCCTGGCCATGGTCGAGGGCAATGGTATTGAAGACGGTCGAGATCACCACCTGCTGCCTGGCATGCCCCTCCAGGAAGACGGTGAGCGACCGCTCGCGGACCGCGGCGTCCGGGTGGTGCAGCAGGCTCAAAAGCTCTTCGCCGGTAAAGTCCCGCTCCTCGCCGTCAAGCTCCATCCGGTAGGAGAGGGAGGCGGTCAGTTCCTCGAACAGCTTGGCAAAGGCCTCCACGCCGGTCAGGTTCTTCTGCTTGAGGAGCTGCTCTTCCCGCTCGGGCAGGGCATAGGGCTGGAACTTGCGGATGCCATGCAGGTAGTGGCGGTAAGAGGCGAAGCGGTCGTCGGCAACGAGCCGCTCGAACGGCCCGGCCTCAAGCGCCATGATCTCCAGGTCGAAGAAGAGGATAGTCCGCGAGAGCTCGTTGCCGAACTCCATGGCCTTCTGCATCAGCGATTTGTGGCTGTCTGCTTCGCTGTCCGCGGCAAAGAGGAGGTGGGAGTAGAGCTGCGGCTTGATGGCCAGCTCCTGGAGCTTCTCGTAGCTTGCCAGGGCCTCAAGCAGCCCGTCCGGGGAGAGCCCGGCAACCTTCTCCAAGTAACGCTCCCTGAAGGCCTGGCCCAGCTCGGTGGCTTTTGTGAAATCGGCGTCCAGTTCGGGAGCGTCCGGTGTGGGGTAGAGGCGGCTGGTGTCCCAGCATTGGTGGTCGGTCATGGCGTTCCTCCGAGTTGAAGTCTGGTGAAAGGGTAGACCACGGAGGGACGGCCGTCAAGGGGCGGGCGCGCCATGAAAAAAGGGTGGGGCGTCTGGCCCCACCCTGTGCGTAGCGATTCGATGCCGGGTGCCGGCAAGGGTCAGCGGACGTGATCCTCGGGGTAGGCGCCGATGGAGTGGATGGCCAGGTCGGCCCCCTGGAACTCCTCCTCGTCGGTCAGCCGGATGCCGATGGTCTTGTGCAGGATGCCGTAGGTGATGAAGCCGGTGACCAGGGCAAAGGCGATGGCAGAGAGGCTTCCCAGGAGCTGGGAGACGAAGCTGACCCCGCCGCTGCCGCCGAAGAACGGCTGGCCGAAGATGCCCGCGGCGATCCCCCCCCAGCTGCCGATGATGCCGTGCAGGGGCCAGACACCGAGCACGTCGTCGATCTTCAGCTTTTCCTGCTCGATCTGGAAGCCGAAGACGAAGATCAGCGAGGCGATGATGCCGACCGCGAAGGAGGCGAGGGGGTGCATGATGTCGCTGCCGGCGCAGACGGCGATGAGTCCGGCCAAGGCGCCGTTGTGGACGAAACCGGGGTCGTTCTTGCCCGCCCAGAGCGCGCCGAGTACACCGCCGACCATGGCCAGCAGCGAATTGACCGCCACCAGGCCGGATATCTTCTCCAGGTTGCCGGCGCTCATCACGTTGAAGCCGAACCACCCCACGGCGAGAATCCAGGAGCCGAGCGCCAGGAAGGGGATGTTGCTGATCGGGATCGGGTGGGACCTGCCGCGCAGGTAGCGACCCATGCGCGGGCCGAGGATCAGCACCGCGGGGAGGGCCAGCCAGCCGCCGATGGAGTGGACCACCACCGAGCCGGCATAATCGTGGAACTCGGCGCCACCCAGGTTCTTGAATATCCCCTGCAGGAGCGAGTTGTTCCGGCCCCAGATCAGCGATTCGAAGAGCGGGTAGGCGAGCCCGGCAAAGATGCCGCCGGCGATCACCTGGGGCCAGAACTTGGCCCGCTCGGCAATGCCGCCGGAGATGATGGCCGGGATGCAGGCGGCGAAACAGAGGAGGAAGAAGTAGTGCACCAGGTCGTAGCCCTGGTTCCCTCCCAGAAGCTCCGGCACCGGTTTCAGAAAGGATATGCCGTAGGCGATGGGGAAGCCGATGACGAAATAGGCAATGGTGGAGACCGACCAGTCGGTGAGGATCTTGACGAAGGCGTTGACCTGGTTCTTCTTCCTGACCGTTCCGACCTCCAGGAAGGCGAATCCTGCGTGCATGGCAAAGACCATGACCGCCCCGAGCATGAGAAAGAGGACATCGCTGCTGTTCTTGAGGGTTGTGGCCGCTGACGCTGCGTCCATGGGCTACCTCCATTGGTAGATGCGAGCGCCGTCCGGCGCTCCCGGCTGCACGGCTTCGTGCAACCTGACTCCCTAGAGCAACGTCTTTGCCAAGATTGTAACATGCTGAAATTACATGGTCTGTTCTGCCCGGATTTTCATGCGGTGCTTATTTAATCGTCGTGCCTGCCTAAATTGCAGGCTGAATGAGGCGGGTATCAGCTGCGGCCGGCGGATGAAAAGAGGGGGAGTCGTTACACCTTTGTGTTGAAAAATCTGGCCACCTTTACCACGATGTCGAACAGATCGGGCTCCCGGCTCTGCAGGATCTCACCAAAGCCGTCGATCTCCGTCGCATCGCCGGAACCGGCAGCGGATGGGGCCTTGCGCCGCCGTTCCTCCCGTTCCCGCTCCTGGTCGAGCCGTTCCTGCCGCTCCTGTTCCAGGAGCTTGCCACCCGCCTTCGTCCATTCGCACAGGTGCCTGAGTTCGCCGCCGTCGAGCCAGATCCCGTGCTCCTTGCAGCGGTCGACAATGACCCCGCTCTTTGCCCCGAAGTTGACGCGGTTCATGATCGTGGCGCAGACCGGGCACTTGATGTAGCTGACGCCGTAGTCCCCGGATCTCTTGGTGGCGTTGAGGCTCTCCAGCCGGCCCCGGTCGATGGTGAAGACATTGGCGACGCTTGCCTGGAGCACCGCCTCCAGCTCGCCGGGGTCGAAAAAGAGCCCCAGGCATTGGTCGCACCGTTCAATCAGGAACCTGCCGCCGATCTTCAGGTCGATGGTTTTGAGGGTGATGGCGCACCGTGGGCAGATCCGTTCCGATTCGGCAGCGTGGGTCGTATAGTAATGGACCCCTTTCAGGTCGATGTCGTTCCTGCTGCCGCAATAGTTGCAGAGAATGGAGTTTGACGGCAGCGGTGCCGAACAGTTGGTGCAGTTAGCCACAGTGTCTCCTCTGAAGGGGGGATCTGTCCCAGTGCATCGTCATCATTTCGGCAAAGGGGGGGGCGTTTCCTGCAGCACTACGGCAAATTCGCCGAACTGTCCGGCCGCGATCCACTGCTCCATCCCCTGCTTCCACATCAGCGTCTCCCTGGTGATGGCCCCTTTCCGGATGTAGCCGATGATCGCATCCTTGTCGAAAGGGCCGGCCTTTTTGCCGTTTTTCCCCACAAAGTACCGGCTCGTCTCCTCCTGGGGGAGCGGTGGCGGGGAAAGGGGGGCGGGCTGTGGTTCCTGCGGATTCATCACCATCTTCCCCAGCTGGTTTGCCATGGCAAAGCCGATCCCCATCCCGACCCCTGCCGCAGCATCGCCCCCCGGATTCTGCGCCGCCGCCTCCAGGGCCTGCGCGCTCTGGAATTTGAGGAAATTGTCCAGGTTGCCGATGATCCCCATGCTGCTCTTCTTGTCCAGGGCAGCCTCGACCTCCGGCGGCAAGGCGATGTTCTCGACCAGGAGCTTGGTCACCTCGATGCCGTACTCCTGGAATTCCGGGGCGATCTTCCCGGTCAGGAAGGTGGAGAGCTCGTTGTAGCTGGCAGCCAGATCGAGCACCGGGATGCCGCTTTCCGCCAGCATGTCCGAGAACCTGGTCACGATTAGGTTCTTCAACTGCTCGGCAACCTCCTCCACGGTGAAGTGGCCGCCGGTCCCAACGATCTCTTTGATGAATTTTGCCGGGTCGTTCACTCGGATGACATAGGTGCCGTATGCCCGCAGCCGTATCGGCCCGAATTCGGGGTCGCGCAGGGTGACGGGGTTTTTCGTCCCCCACTTCAGGTTGGTGAAATTCCGGGTGTTGACGAAATAGACCTCGGCTTTGAAGGGGCTGTGGAACCCGTATTTCCACCCCATCAGGGTGGAGAGGACCGGCAGGTTGTCGGTGGTTAGCCGATGCTGGCCGGACGCGAACAGGTCGGCGATCTCCCCCTTGTTGACGAAAACGGCGACCTGCGCCTGCCTGACCACCAGCTGGGCGCCCTGCTTGATCTCATTGTCGTACCTCGGGAACCGCCAGACCATGGTGTCGCTTGAATCGTCGGTCCATTCGATGATGTCGAGAAATTCCGCTTTGGCCTTTTCCCACAAAGTCATGGCGATTCCCCCTGCCGGATGATTGTTGCTGCTCTGACGTATTTCAGAAATGTGATCCGGAACAGTAGTTCTTATCGGAAGGTGGACATTTATGTTGAGCGTGGACGCCGTAAAGTATGGAAACCTTTTCCATGGCAATTCCGGCGCCACTCTGCTAGAGTGCCCGGTGCGCAGTTCACTCTCGCGGATGGATCTGCTGACATCCGTCTGAACAGAAAGGAGCCATGGACGATGGCACAGGCAAAGCAGGGGGATACGGTTCGGGTTCATTACACCGGTATGCTTGACGACGGAGAGGTGTTCGATTCTTCGGAATGCACCGACGATGGATGCGGCTGTTCTTCCGGTCCCCTGGAGTTCACCATAGGCGAAGGTCAGGTGATCCCCGGATTCGAGGCAGCGGTTGTCGGCATGGAACTGGGCGAGAGCAAGCAGGTCAAGATCCCGGTGGATGACGCCTATGGCCCCCGCATGGATGAGATGGTCGGCGTGGTGGAGCGGAGCCGGCTGCCAGCCGGGATCAATCCGGAGGTGGGGGGCCAGCTTGAGGTGACCCGCGAGGATGGCGAGACCTTCCCGGTACTGATCACTGCGGTGTCCGACACCGAAGTGACCCTGGATGCCAACCATCCCCTGGCTGGTCGGGATCTTACCTTCGATATCAAGCTGATCGAGATCGTCTAGCAGATTGTTGAAAACGAAGTTTCAGCGCAGCTAAAAACAGCCATCTCGCCGCCGTCCTCGAAAAGCCACCTTGTGCGGCGTAGCGTGGCTCAAGCCTCCGCGGGGCTTTCTGCGGGTGCGACGATCTGACCGTTTTTGAACAACCTGAGTTTTCGACAACCTGATAGAAAACATCCACGAACATACTTTTACGACGGCGGCCCCTGGCTGCCGTTTTTTTTTGTTCAGCCGGGCGGGCCGGCTGCCTTCTTTTCAACCTTTTCGTATTCCTTGCGCAGCCGCTCCAGCCCTTTGCTGTAGCTCTCGGCATCGCCGTACTCGAAGAAGCGGGGGTAGCGGTCGTGGTGGCCGCGGATCCGCCGTGCATGCTTGATGGGGCACCAGTACTGTTCGGTGCGCGCCGCCACCTCGCGAAAATAGGCGGCCAGCCCGTTGCCGTAGGAGCAGAAGAAGCAGTTGAACTTCTCCACGATGTTGAGATAGGGGAGGTCCTCGCGGTCGAAGACCAGGTAGTCCCCCCGCTTTACCGTGGGGATGCCGTAGATCGGGAAGCAGACCCGCTGGTAGAGGGTGATGAACAGGTCGAGCAGGAGGAAGGGGACGAATCCTGAGTAGATGACCGGAGCGGTCAGGATGACCAGCGGCCGGGATTCGGCCAGGTAGCGGAAAAGCCCCACTTTGAAGCGGCGATGCTGGCGGATCACCTCTTCGGCGAACTGGACCCGCTTTTTCTCGATGGTGAAGAAGAACTCTTCCCGCTTTTTCCTGAATTCGGCTTCGAGTTCCTCTTCAAGTGCCCTGATCCTGGCGAGCAGGTCGTCGATCTGCGGGTTCATGGGGACTCCTGGTGTATAGTGAGCTTCATTGCCAACCGGGGCTTCACACCGAGTCCATGCGACGTTGCAGTTGCGGTCCGTCTGTGCCGGGCACGAAAGGTATTTGGTTGTATTTACCGTTCTACGTGGCCGGTCATGGGTTGTCAACGCGTAATTCCGGGGCCGGCCTTCACGTCTTGCATATGGCGGCTGCAGTGATACATCTTAGTATCAGGAAGTCAGCCGACAAGGAGGTAAGACCATGAAAAGGATCGTTACGGGACTGCTGCTTGTTGCGATATGCGGGATCTTCGGCATCGCCACTGCCAGAGAGGCGAAAAAGACCGTTACCGCAACCATCGATGCCGACGGTGTTCAACGGGTCGAGATCCTGGGCGGGGGGTACTTCTTCGACCCTGACCATGTGATTGTCAAGGTGAACGTGCCGGTGGAGCTGAAGGTGCGAAAGGAATCGGGGATCGTCCCCCACAACTTTGTCATTAAGGCGCCCGAGGCAGGGATCGAGGTGGAGGAGAGCCTCTCCTCCGAACCGAAGACGATCAGGTTCACCCCCACCAAGACCGGTATCTACCCCATGTACTGCAGCAAGAAGCTGCTCTTTTTCGCCAGCCACCGGGAAAAGGGGATGGAGGGCGAGCTGGAGGTGGTGGAATAGGGGGAAGGCACAACCGTCGGGTGAGTAGAGGAAGGGGCCGCGCACGGCCCCTTTTTTCGTGGTTTATGGCAGATTGTTGAACAACCTCAGGTGCCGGAGCAGCTGCAGGAGCAGCCGCACGAAAGCCCCTTTGCCTTGGCAAAGGACTCTTTCCCCTCCCTGGCGGAGAGCCAGGCGATCAGGAGCGCGCCGACGGCATCGAGGCTGCCGATGCCGGTCAACTCGAACCCCAGGCTGGCGGCGAGCAGGGCAACGGAGAGGTAGAGGCAGGCCCTGGAGCAGGCCGCGTCGGCAAGGATCGCCGAGGAGTTGAGCGCCTTCCCGACAACGGTCTTCTGCCGGATCAGGAGCCACATGAACGAGATGGAGACCAGGGCCACGATCACCCCCCAGAAGGTGGTTTCAGGCCGGTGCTGCTGCTGGATATTGACCAGGGCCGTGATGACCAGGCCAGCGGTCAGGAAATAGAAGGCGCTGCCGGTGATCCGAAGCGCCTGCCGCTCGAAGGCGTCGCGATTCGCTTCGCCATGGGCCTTGAGGCGGCGGAGCATGTGCCATACCGCGATGCCGGAGATCACCTCCACAAAGGAGTCGATGCCGAAGCCGAACAGGGCCAGGGTCTCGTCGCTAGCGCCGAACCAGACCGATACCGCCCCTTCGCAGATGTTGTAGGCGATGGTGAAAAGGGCGAGGAGGTTTGCCCGGGCATAGAGTTTTTCGCGGCTGGTCTCGGTCATGGGGATTCAGGGTTTCCGGTGCTGGCAAGTTGGGACTGTTCCCTTCAGCGGTAGCCGTCGATGATCTCCTGGCGGCGGAAGCAGTCGACGGTGTGGTCGTTGACGAGGCCGGTGGCCTGCATGTGGGCATAGCAGATGGTCGGGCCGACAAAGGCGAAGCCGCGGCTGCCCAGATCACGGGAAAGTGCCACTGCCTCTGCCGAGGTGGTCGGATAGTCGGCCAGGGTGCGCCGCTCGCTCACCAGGGGTTGGCCGTCCACGAAGCGCCAGATATAGGCGCAGAAGCTGCCGAACTCTTCCTGTACCTTGAGGAAAGCACGGGCATTGGCAACTGCTGCATGGATCTTGGCGCGATTGCGGATGATCGACGAATCGGCGATGAGCGCGTCGATCCGCGCCTGGTCGAAGCGGGCCACGATCTCCGGGTCGAAACCGGCAAAGGCCTGGCGGTATCCGTCGCGGCGGCGCAGGATCGTGTACCACGAAAGCCCGGCCTGGGCCGCTTCCAGGGTGAGAAACTCGAACATCAGCCGGTCGTCGCGGACTGGCACCCCCCACTCCTCATCATGGTAGGCGACATAGTCCGGCTTGGTAGAATCGACCCAGGGGCAGCGGCACGGTTCGTTCATCGGATCTCCTCGCGGATCACCTGGCCGGGGCTGACAAAGGAGATCCCCTGGCCCGAGGTAGCGCCGATCATCACGCATTCGATGATCGGGGCATTGATGGTCCTGCCGGCCTGCCAGCTGACGATGAAGTTGGCGCCGAATCCGCCGGCAGTGTCCTTTTCGTCGAGATGGACGTAGATCGTGGCAAGGGGGTTCACGACCTGGGGCTTGGCCAGGTGCCTGCGCACCAGCTTGCCGTTGGTATCGTAATAGTCGATGGCGGTAACGGTGAACGGCTGCGACATCTCCGTGCTCCGGATGCTCAGGGTGGTTGCCAGGTGGAAGGGGAGGGCCTTCGGTCCAGAAAAGACGTTGGAATAGACCGGCACATAGACCGTCTGCCCCTTGGAGAGCTGCTGGGGGGACGATGCCAGGGAGGTCCCGGACAAGAGCGGCGTCAGCAGCAGCCAGAGCGCTACGACAACGGAAAGGGTCAAACCTGGTCGAAAGCCCATCTCGTTCCTCCGCAAAATGGTAATACCGGTATTTGTGGCAGAGGAACGGGTCCGCGTCAAGGGGGAAAGTTGACCGGTCACCTGTCGTTGCTTCCGGAGAGCTGCAGGATGGGGCATCCCCGACCTCTGGCGATGCCGTTGGCCGGCAGGAGCAGCTCTTGTCCGTGGCGAGGGGGCGATTGTTGTGGTAAGGTTGTACGTGAACGGGATTCCTTTAGCAAGCTATTGAAACACTCAGGTTGTTCAAAAGCAGTCAGATCGTCGCACCCGCAGAAAGCCCCGCGGAGGCGTAGTACCCACAGGGCATAAACAGCGCTACGCCGCACAAGGCGGCTTTTCGAGGACGGCGGCGAGATGGCTGTTTTTAGCTGCGCTGAAACTTCGTTTTCAACAACCTGTTTTGGCAGACGATGGAGGCAGATGTGAAACAATTCCTGGTGAAATGGGTCGTCAACAGTACGGCGCTGCTCGTGGTCGTCCAGGTGGTCTCGGGCGTCGACGTCGACAACTGGCAGACCGTCTTTGTGGCTGCGCTGGTTCTCGGTCTGCTCAATGCCTTTCTCCGGCCGGTGCTGATCTTTCTCACCCTTCCCGTGACCATGGTAACCCTGGGGCTCTTCACCCTGGTCATCAACGGGTTTCTCTTCTATCTCGCCGCCTGGCTGGTGGAAGGGCTCCATGTCGCCGGTTTCGGCTATGCCTTCTTGGCGGCGCTGGTCTTCAGCCTGGTCAGCTTCTTCCTCAATCTCTTCATCGGCCGGGACGTGAGATGACCCATCCTGTCGAAGGGGGGCTTTCCCTCCCCGATCATTCACGAAACGGTAGTCCGTAATGGCATACGAGGCGTTACAGGAACTGGAAATCCTCTTCGGCCTGGCCCTGGTGACGGTGGTCATCTTCCGGCGGCTGAAGTTTCCCTCCATTATCGGGTTCCTGGTTACCGGGATCGTTGCCGGTCCCTATACTCTCGGCTTCATCAAAGAGACCCACAATGTGGAGCAGATGGCCGAGATCGGCGTGGTGCTGCTCCTCTTCACCATCGGCATCGAGTTTTCCCTCAAGGAGCTGATGCGGATCAAGCACCTGGTGCTCTGGGGGGGCGGCCTGCAGATGGGGGCAACCATCCTGCTGGTTGCCGCCAGCGCCCTGCTCATCCCCCTTGCCGGCAATCAGGCGGTGTTCTTCGGCTTCCTGGTGGCGCTCTCCAGCACGGCGATCCTGATGAAGCTGTTGATGGAAGCCGGGGAGATGGATACCCCCCAGGGGAAGATCGCCCTTGCCATCCTGATCTTCCAGGATCTCTGCGTGGTGCCGCTGGTACTCTTCACGCCGCTTCTGGCCGGTGCCGGTCAAGGGGTGCAGGGGGTGCTGCTGATCTGCGCCAAGGCGGTGGCGGTGGTGCTCATCGCCCACTACAGCGCCCGCTTCCTGGTCCCCTGGATCTTCAAGCAGGTGGTCAAAGCTCGCAGCAGCGAACTCTTCATCCTGACCATCCTCTTCATCGGCCTCGGCATGGCCTGGCTTACGGCCAAGGCCGGTCTGTCGCTGGCGCTCGGCGCCTTCATCGCCGGGCTGGCCATCTCCGAGTCGGAATACAGCCACCAGGCCTTAAGCGACATCATCCCGTTCCGCGACGCCTTCATGAGCCTCTTTTTCATCTCGGTCGGCATGCTGCTCGACCCGGCTATCCTGCTGAAGTATCCGGTTGCCATCGCCTGCCTGGTCCTGGCCATCATCCTTTTGAAAGGGGGGATTACCACCGGCGCGGTATTCGTGCAGGGGGTGCCGCTACGTATCGCCCTGGTGGCCGGCCTCTCTCTGGCCCAGATCGGCGAATTCTCCTTTGTCCTGGCCCAGACCGGCCTCAGCCACGGGCTGCTCGACCGGGAGCTCTACCAGGTATTCCTTGCTGGCTCCATCGCCACCATGGGGCTCACCCCGCTCTGCATGAAGGTCGCCCCCTGGCTGGCGGAGACCGTCAGCGGCAGGCTCCCCGCATCCTTCAGCCGGGGGCGGGGGAGGCTGGCCAGGACCGAGAAGCCGCTGGAGATTTCCGACCACGTCATCGTCGTCGGCTTTGGCGTCAACGGCAGGAACCTGTCAAAGGTGCTGAAGCACCTGCAGATCCCCCATGCCATCATCGAGACCAACCCCTACACGGTCAAGGGGGAGAAGAAGCGGGGGGAGCGGATCATCTTTGGCGACGCCTCGCGGCAGGAGATCCTGAGCCATGCCCGGGTCGCTGATGCCCGCATCATTGTCGTCGCCATCTCCGATGCCGCGGCCAGCCGGCGGATAGCGGCCCTGGCCCGGCAGTTGAACCCGACCATCCACATCATCGTCCGGACCCGCTATCTCCTGGAGGTGGAGCCGCTCTACAAGCTGGGGGTCAACGAGGTGATCCCGGAGGAGTTCGAGACCTCGGTGGAGATCCTCTCCCGTGTCCTGCGTACCTTCCTGGTCCCTTCCGACCAGATCGAGCACTGCATCGCCGAGGTGCGGCGGGACGGCTACGAAATGCTCCGCTCCATGAGCCGGCGGCACAGCCATGCCGTCGGGATCAGCGGCTACCTTGCCGGCGCGGAGATTGGCACCTTCCGGGTGCAGAAGGGGGCAGTTCTGGAAGGAGAGGGGCTGCGGGAGGGGACCATCAGGGCGCGCTCAGGGGCGACGGTCCTGGCGATCAGGAGGGGGGACGAGGTGGTGCCGAACCCCGATCCGGTCTGGGAACTGCAACGGGACGACCTGGTCCTGCTGCTCGGGACTCCGGAGCAGCTGGCCGCGGCCAGGCGGCTGTTCGGGGGGTGAGGGTGCGGTCCGCCACGGTGACGGTCCCGCTCAGCCGGTGTACTCCCTGATTGCCCGCAGGAATGCCGGCCCGTAGCGCCCCAGCTTGTGGGAGCCTACGCCGCTGATGGTCGCCATCTCCTCCGCGTCCGCAGGTTTGCGGGCAGCCATCTCGATGAGCGTGGCATCGCCGAAGACCACGAACGGCGGCACCTGCTGCTCGTCCGCCAGTTGCTTCCGCAGCACGCGCAACGCCTCGAACAGCCCCTCGTCGCAGGTCATCCCTTCCCGCCGTCCCCTCTTCGCCTCTTTCTTTGCCGTTGCCGGCCTGAGCCGCGGCCTGGCCAGGACCAGCCGCTCTTCCCCCTTGAGCAGCGGCCGGGCGCGACTGGTCAGTTTCAGCACCGAGAAGTTCCCCATGTCCTGCTCCAGGTAGCCCAGGTGGATCAGCTGGCGCATCAGGCTTCCCCAGGAGTCGTGGGAGATGGCGCGGCCGATGCCGAAGGTGGAGAGCCGGTCGTGGCCGAGCGCCTGGATCCGTTGGTTCTGGGAGCCGCGCAGGACGTCGATCACGTGCCCCATGCCGAAACGCTGCCCCACCCGGAAGACGCAGGAGAGCGCCTTTTGCGCCTCCTCGGTGGCGTCGTACCGCTCCGGCGGCGACAGGCAGATATCGCAGTTGCCGCACTCCTCCATGAGCTGTTCGCCGAAATAGCCGAGCAGCACCCGCCGCCGGCAGGTGAGCGCCTCGGCAAAGCCGACCATGGCGTTCAGCTTGTGCAGCTCGATCCGGTTCTGCTCAAGGTTGCGCCCCGATTCGATCAGCGCCCGGCTGACGGCAATGTCGCCGTAACCGAAGAGCAGGAGCGCCTCGGCAGGGAGCCCGTCCCGGCCGGCCCTGCCGGTTTCCTGGTAATAGCTCTCGATGTTCTTGGGCAGGTCGTAATGGACGACGAAGCGGACGTTCGGCTTGTCGATCCCCATGCCGAAGGCGACCGTTGCCACCACCACCCGGAGATCGTCGCGCTGGAACGCCTCCTGGACCCGGCTTCGTTCCCGGTCGGGCAGGCCGGCATGGTAGGGTGCTGCCTCGATGCCGGCGGCCGAGAGGCGGGCCGCCACCTCCTCCACCCGCTTGCGGGAAAGGGCATAGACGATCCCCGCCTCCTTGGGCCGCTCCTTGAGGAAGGCGAGGAGCTGCTGGGGCGCCTTCTGCTTCGCCACCACGGTGTAGCGGATGTTGGGGCGGTCGAACCCCGCCACGTGGCAGGTGGCTGCCGACAGCCGCAGCCGTTCGATGATGTCGGTCCTGGTCTGGGGGTCGGCGGTGGCGGTGAGGGCGATCAGCGGCACCTCGGGGAAGAGGCTCCGCAGTCGGCCGAGCTGCACGTATTCGGGCCGGAAATCATGCCCCCACTGGGAGACGCAGTGGGCCTCGTCGATGGCGAAGAGGGCGATCTGCACTTCCTGCAGCCGCTCCAGGAAGGCATCGCTCATCAGCCGCTCCGGCGCCACATAGAGCAGCTTGAGTTGGCCGTTGTGCAGCCGCGCCAGCACCTGCCGTGCCTCGCTCTCGGCAAGGGTGGAGTTGTAGCAGGCCGCGGCGACGCCGTTGGCCACGAGGGCGTCCACCTGGTCCTTCATCAGCGAGATCAGCGGGGAGACGATGATGCCGACGCCGGGGCGGTGCAGGGCCGGGATCTGGTAGCAGAGCGACTTGCCGCCGCCGGTCGGCATCAGGACAAAGGCGTTCTCCCCGCGGATCAGCCGGTCGACGATCTCCTCCTGGTGCGGGCGGAAGGAATCGTAGCCGAAGACGGTCTTCAGGGTCTGGCGTGGCGTGGTCATGGGAGCCGGGTTACCTGATGTTCTTGCTGGTGAAGAGCACCACCTTGTTGCCGACGAAATTGACGGAGATGTTTCTGGTGTCGTTGCCCCAGACGCAGCTCCGCATGAAGAGCGCCTCCGAGCAGTTGTCGGGCTTGCCCAGGATCTTCACTACCGCCTCGTAGGTGAGCCCCATCTTCAGCTTGGAATAGTTTTCCATGGTCAGCTTGCTGCAGCCGCCGAGGATAGTTGCGGCCAGGATGAGGGAGATAAGGAGTCTTTTCATGGTCTGTCTTCTCTCTTGGATTGGATATGGCCGTCAGCCGTGGCGGCTTTCCGGCGTGATGGAACCGTTTAGCGGATAAAGTAGATCAGGGCGACGACAATGCCGACGGCTACGACGACCCGGCGCAGGGTAAGAGGCTGCACCCGCCCGGCCAGGCGTCCCCCCAGCGTGCCGCCTGCCAGGGCGCCAACCGCCATCACCATTGCCACCGGCCAGACCACCTTGCCGGAAAAGAGGAAAAAGACGGCTGCCGCTATGTTGATGCAGAAGGCAATGGCCTGTTTCAGGGCATTGAGCCGCGTCAGGGAGTCCTCCACGGCCAGCCCCAGCACCGCCAGCACGATGACGCTCACCCCGGCGCCGAAATAACCGCCATAGACCGCTGCGGGAAAGACCAGCAGCGGGGAGAGGGATTCGTGGCTCACCCCGGCCAGGCCGGCCCGCTTTTGCAGCCAGGCGCGGACCCGGTCCTGGCCGGCCAGCAGCAGGGCAGCAAAGAGGATCAGGTAGGGGACCATGCTGCGAAACTGCTGTTCGCCGGTCTTGAGCAGCAGGATGCCGCCGCAGATGCCGCCGAGGATGCTTGCCGGCATGAGCAGCCAGAGTCGGTGCCGTTGTCCGGCCAGGTCTTTTGCCTGGGCAAAGGTCGCCCCCAGGTAACCGGGGCAGAGCGCCACCGTGTTGGTCACGTTGGCTGCCACCGCCGGGATTCCCACGGCCGTGAGCATGGGAAAGGTGATGAGCGTGCCACCGCCGGCCAGGGCATTCACTGCTCCGCCAACCACTGCTGCCAGCCCAATGAGGAGATAGTCGAAGCCGCTGATCATCCCGGTATCCTTCAATCGATACCTGTCCCGGTATCGACACTTGATCCTGCAGACCGCAGCATAAACGAGGCGCCTGCGTAACGCAACGTTTGGTTTCACTCTTCCGGTCTTTGCGGCTGCCTGCCGGCCGTATCTCGCCACTATGTTTTTTCCTCTCCGAGCAGTATTATATATGCAGGAGTTGAGCGCAAGATTGACGATTTTCGAGTTAATGGATCACGTGGTGCGGCTCTATGGGGAAAGGAGAGGGTGAGATCATGATAAGGCTGTCATTACGAAGAGTTGGTGTCTGTCTCGTCGCTCTGATGCTGGCGCTTATGCCACTGGTGGCCATGGCGCAGACCGAAGAGCCCACATCGAATCCGCCGCCGGTCAGTCAGCCCCTGGTCAATGAAGGGACCCTGGCGGTCAAACTGGTATTCGCCCTGGCCGTGGGGAGTACCGAGGACGAGATCGAGGCGGAGAGCATTCTCGGCGATCTCGGCATTGCGCCGCGCAACGGCTGGATTGCCGATTATCCGGTGACCCCGGATATCGTTGCCGAGGTCAGAAACTCGGTAGCCGCTGCTGCAGACGCAGATCGTCTGTCGATGGCAGCGGAAGATGCTCTGAAGCAGTATGATGACACGCTGGTCGCCATGGGGCTCAGGGTCAGGGTCTACAGCGGCGAACCGGCAGTCGACAAGCCGGTCAGTTGCGAGAACTATCCGAATCCGGCCATGGTTACCACCACCTATACTTCCGAGGGGCCGCCGGTTGTCACCTATTACTGCCCGCCGCCTGACTACTACTATCTCTACACCTGGGTACCCTATCCATTCTGGTGGTACGATTTCTGGTACCCCGGCTTCTTCGTCCTGCGCGATTTCCACCGGGTGGTTTACCTGGACAGGCGGGTGGTGGTGGTCTCCAATCATTACCGGGATGTCAGGAAGAACCGGGTAATAAGGGTCGACCCGATCGAGCGCTACCGGGGACGGACCTATGCCGGCATCGGCGCGCCCCACCGGCGTGATTACCTCTCCACCGGCGTGCCGCAAAGCTCGCGCCGGATCTTCAACGAACCGCGAGGGGGGAGAACTCCCGCAGTGCAGCGGGGAACGGCCGTGGGGACCGCGCCGCGGCGAAGCGGCAGTTCCGTGACCGGGACCGTTGAACGACGGACCGTAACGCCGACGCCCCGGAGCGGTGTGATCCCGGCTCCGCGTGTCGAGCGGCAGGCTCCCATCGAACAACGTTCGATTGCGCCTCTGCCCAGCGGCGGGGCATTCCGGGGGAGCGAGAGCGGAGGGTTCCAGGGACAGCGGGGTGGCGGGTCAAATTTTGAACGGCGATCCTTCTCTCCGATGCCCAGCGGCGGCGGCTTCCAGGGAGGCGGTGGTGGATTCCAGGCACCGGGCGGCGGCGACGGCGGCGGGCGTCGGGAACGGCGCTGATACGGGCTGATGCTGATGCTGCAGCAGAAACACAAACACCGGGTGCATTGAAGTGCGCCCGGTGTTCTGTTGTGTGGCCTATCGCGTCGCGTCCGCTCCCCTCGGGGATCTCACTAGCCATGGGGAAGGGAGCAGAAGATCCGTCGTGACGACAGATAGAGCACCTCTTCGGCATAGGGCAGGTCTTCCTCCGCTACCATAATTTCTGTGACATCGCGTTCCCCGCTGTTTGCATTGAACGAATATTCGACACCACTCATGTCGAGCAGTTCGACAACCGATTCGAGATCGTACTCGTTTCGTGCATCGTAAAACCGTGTCATGGTCTTCACCTCCATCCGGGAGCGGATCTATATTCCGCCTGTCACCCGCTCCCCGTCTCTTTCCCTGATGACTTCATTATAGCACAGATCGCTCCTGGGAGATGCCGGATGCCTGCCTGGTGCAGGTCGCGGGGCAGGTTCAGTTGCCGGTGAAGCCGCCGGCAAAGTCGATGACGCACATCGTGCCAAAGGTCGGGTGGGGGCCGCAGGCAATGCCGGCAACGGAAATGGCGCGCCGATAGATGTTTGTGCGGTGCCCCCGGTCCGGGACGCCATCATCGACGATCAGCTGCAGCACCATGGCCCGTGCCTCGGCCGGGCCGTAGCCGATGTTCTCGGCGATCTCACCCTGCCACTCCCCGTGCCGCTCGATCCGCTCCCGCATGTTGCCGCTCTTCCTGCCGTCGTGACCGACCGTGCCGCTTGCTGCCTGCTCCTCAGCCAGATCGGCCGCTGCCTCGGCCAGGCCGTCCGACCAGGAGAGCGGGTGAAGCGGCTTCTGCCGGTTCAGGAAACGGATCGCCTCGTCCACTGCCCTGACCCCCTCGGTAGTCATCACCAGAGTGCGCGAATCGGGAAGGCGGTAGCTCTTTCCCTGGAACTGGCTGCGGAACTGGCGCAGAAACCCGGCATAGGCCTTGGGGTTGGTGCGAGCCAGGTTGATTTCGGCAAGGACCTCCCTGGTGGAAGGTTCCCCGGCCTGCGTGGTTACGGCGGGCAGCAGGAGCGACAGCAGGAAGAGGGTGGTGAGCAGGTAGCGGATCATGTTGTGCCTCCGGGGTCTTGTCTTTGGGTGTTGTCCGGCTGTTCCGTGATCCAGTAGGTCTGCTTGTGAGGGCTGCGCGTCAGGTCGGCCAGCCGCGCCTCGGCAACGGCCCGGTCATGAAAGGTGCCGACCAGGAAACGGTTGCCGTTATCGTCCTGGCGCCAGAGATCAACGGTCATGGGTTCTTTGTTCTCCTCGGATCGGTGCATTTCTGCCGGGTAACACAGAAAAAAGGCCCGCATCTCTGCGGGCCCTCTGATCACACCTCGTTACACGGTTACGCGCATTCGCTGTAGCCGCAGGAGCGGCAGACCGCGCAGCCACCTTCGTGCTCGACCGTGCCGCCGCACTCGGGGCAGGCGCCCCGTTCGGGGATTTTTATCTCCAGGCCGGTGTCCATGCCGGAGGCTGCCATGTGGGCCTGGATCGCCTTGGCCACGGCGTCGGCGCAGGAGGTGATCTTGTTTTCGCCGAAGCCCGACGGGCAGTGGCAGGAGATCCCCATCAGCTGCTTGATGACTTGGCGCGCCTGGACCCCGCTCCGCCAGGCAAGGGAGACCAGGCGACCCATGGCTTCGGCCTGGGAGGCTGCGCAGCCGCCCGCCTTGCCCATGGTGGTGAACAGCTCGAACAGGCCGGCCTTGTCCTCGTTGACCGTCACGTAGAGCGGCCCGCAGCCGGTCTGCATCTGGTAGGTCCATCCCTTGAGCGCCTTGGGGCGCTCCCGCTTGAAGACGTGCTTCTCTTCTACAGTCGGTGCCGCCGATCCCTTCTCCTCTTTCTTGCCGGTGGAAAGGACCTGCTCGTCGCGGGAGCCGTCGCGGTAGATGGTGACCCCTTTGCAGCCGGTCTGGTAGGCGAGGCGGTAGACCTGTTCCACGTCGTCCATGGTGGCGGTGTTGGGGAAGTTGACCGTCTTGGAGACCGCGTTGTCGGTATGCTTCTGGAAAGCGGCCTGCATCCGGATGTGGAAGTCGGGGGTGATGTCGTGGGCGGTGACAAAGACCTGGCGCACGTCTTCGGGTATCTCGGCGATGTCGTGAACGGTGCCGTGCTCGGCGATCCGCTCCATCAGCTCCTGTGAGTAGAAGCCGCGCTTCCTGGCCACCTCTTCGAACAACGGGTTGACCTCGATCATCCTGGTGTTGTCCAGGACGTTGCGGATGAAGGAGACGGCAAAGAGCGGTTCCACGCCGCTTGAGGCATTACCGATGATGGAGATGGTCCCGGTGGGTGCGATAGTGGTGACCGTGGCGTTGCGGATCGGCTCTTTGCCCGGCTTGTCGTAGATGGAGCCCTTGAAGTTGGGGAAGGGGCCGCGGGTGACGGCCAGGGCGCGGGAGGCGGCATGCCCCTCGTCGTTGATGAACTGCATCACCTTTTCACCGAGCTTGATCGCCTGGTCGGAGCAGTAGGGGATGCCGAGCATGATCAGCATGTCGGCCCATCCCATGACGCCGAGACCGATCTTCCGGTTGCCCCGGGTCATCTCGTCGATCTGCGGCAGCGGGTAGTTGTTCACCTCGATGACGTTGTCCAGGAAGTGGACCGCCAGGGTGACTACCTCTTTGAGCCGCTGCCAGTCGACCTCGCCATTCTTCACCATCTTGCCCAGGTTGATGGAACCGAGGTTGCACGATTCGTAGGGAAGGAGCGGCTGTTCGCCGCAGGGGTTGGTGGATTCGATCTCCCCCAGGAGCGGGGTGGGGTTGTCGCGGTTCAGGCGGTCGAGGAAGATGATGCCCGGCTCGCCGTTTTCCCAGGCCTGCTTGACGATGCGGTGGAAGACCTTGCGGGCGTTGAGGGTGCCGGCCGGCTTGCCGTCGCGGGGGTTGATTAGGGTGAAGTCGCGGTCCGCGTCCACCGCCTGCATGAACTCCTCGGTGAGGCCGACGGAGATGTTGAAGTTGTTGAGCTGTTTCTGGTCGGCCTTGCACATGATGAAGTTGGTGATATCCGGGTGGTCGACCCGCAGGATGGCCATGTTGGCCCCGCGCCGGGTCCCCCCCTGCTTGATGGTCTCGGTGGCGATGTCGAAGACCCGCATGAAGGAGAGGGGGCCGCTGGAGATGCCGGTGGTGGACATGACCACGTCATTGGCCGGCCGCAGGCGCGAGAAGGAGAAGCCGGTGCCGCCCCCCGACTTGTGGATCAGGGCGGTATGCTTGACCGCCTCGAAGATCTCTTCCATGGAGTCCCCCACCGGCAGGACGAAGCAGGCGGAGAGCTGGCCCAGTTCCCGGCCGGCGTTCATCAGGGTCGGCGAGTTGGGGAGGAACTCGAAACCGGTCATGACGTGGTAGAAGGCGTCGCTTAAGGCGCTTACGTCGGCCTTCTTGTCGAAAACCCTGTCGGCTGAGGCAATGGTGTCGGCTACCCTGCGGAACATGTCCACCGGCCCTTCCAGCGGCTTGCCGTCCTTGTCGCGCTTCAGGTAGCGCTTTTCCAGGACGGTGCGAGCGTTCGGGGAGAGGCCGGGGATGGTTGCGATGCTCTTGGTAGCCGGTTGTGCCTTTGCCATGGGTGTTGATCTCCTTGCTGTCGGTTTGGTAGGTTGCCACAATATTTAGTGGCACGCAAAGCAATTAACCACAACATCTATGGCGTGTCAAGGGGGTAGCCGGGAAAAAATCTAACCGCTTGATTCGTTTGGCAAACTGGCGAATAGATAGTTTCCATCCGGAAACTCCGGATGAGAAACTATTGGTTTCCGAATCGGAAAGGAGGAATTTTACGTTCTGGCAAGCAATCTCGCAGATTGACGCCGCCAGGGCGGAAAAGAACCCTTTCCGGACGGAAACTAGAGAGGTTCTGCTCCGGGGTAGCTGATTTACAAGGAACGGATTTTGTGCTACAACCACACAGCTTTTCTACGGCGGTCGCATGACCGCCGGCGAGGCTCGGATTGCGACAGAAGGAGATGGCAGAGGCGCTGCCGCGGAAGGTGACCATGACGAAGTGCTGGTTGAAACGTTTCCTTGTTGCTTGTACAGCGTTGAGCCTGACGGCCTGCAGCCTGGATTTCCTGAGCGGAGTGCGGCCGCAGCCAGCGCCGGTGCCGGCCAAAGCGACGGTGGACCCGGCCAATGACCGGGCAGTAGCGCCTGCCGCGCAGGCTGTTCCATCCGCTGTCTCTTTGCCTGCCGCTCCGGTGCCGCCGCCCCCTGCGCCGGCAACCGACGCTGCTCCCGTTGCCCCGCCGGTCCAGCTGGCGCCGCTCCCCGCACGGGAGCAGTCCGGGATAGCCCCGGCCGGCGACCGAACCAGCGCCCTTGTAGAAAAACCGGATTTTTCCTACCACAATGCCACCCTTGCCGAGGATACGGTCTGGCGGGGGCTGGTGCAGGTCGAGGGATGGGTGACGGTTCCGCCGCAGGTGACCCTGCGGGTGGAGGCTGGCACCACGGTCCGCTTCGTCTCCGCAGAGGGGGGGAAGGGTGGCCTGCTGGTGCAGGGACGGCTGGTGGCGGCGGGGAACAGCGATCAGCCGATCCTGTTCGCTTCTGCCTTTCGGAATTCCGCAGCAGGTGACTGGCAGGGGATCGTGCTCCTGGCCAGCGACAAGAAGAACGTCATGGAGGAGTGCCGTATCGAGGGGGCCGTCAACGGCCTGCAGGCACTGTTTGCCCAGGTGACCCTGCACTCCTTGACCCTGGCATCGTGCGAGACCGGCCTCTCCTTCAGGGATGCCTTTGCCGGCATTGCCGGAAGCGGGGTGAGCGGCTGCAGCGTGGGGGTGCGCGCGGTGGAGAGCGAGCTCGAACTGCGTGACACGAGCATCTCCAGCAACCGCCAGGGGATGGTGGTGAGCGGCGGCTCTCTCTATCTTGCCAGTGCGACGCTCTATGGTAACGATAAGACCGCGCTCACGGCCGACAATACCCGGTTGCAGGCCTCCGGCAGCAGCTTCACGGTCAACGGCACCGGCATGCGGCTGAACGGCTGCGACGGGGCGATCTCCTACTGCCGCTTCCTCAACAACCGCGAAGCAGGGCTGCACCTGGTGGGAAGCCGCCTGCGGGTCAACGGCAACGATATTTCCCAGAACAGCGGGGTTGGCCTCCGGATCGTTGAGGGGGGGAACGTGCTCTGGGGCAACGTGCTGGCGGCCAACAACAGCCACGACCTGGAATATGAAGGGGCTGCCGACCTGTTCGCCATGGGGAACTGGTGGGGAGAGACGGAGCCGAGCCGCATACCCGAGCGGATTCGCATACTGGGGGGTGCTGGCGGCGGGGTCCTCTATCAGCCTCCCCTTACCCTGCGTCCCCAGTTCGGTTTCTGACCTGAAAGCGGTTGCCAAGGGTAGGGGTGCATGATACTGTTTGAGCAATGTCGATCTACCTGGATAACGCAGCTACCTCATTCCCCAAGCCAGAAACGGTCTATACCGCAGTAGAGCATGCACTGCGGGATGTCGGTGTCAGCCCCGGCCGTGGCAGTCACCGTCGCGGCCTTGCAGCGGCCCGGCTGGTCCTGGAGGCGCGGGAGGCACTGGCCGACCTGTTTGCCATCCCTGATTCAAGCCGGATCGTCTTTACCCAGAATGCCACCGAGGCGCTCAACCTGGCCGTTTTGGGACTGCTCAAGCCGGGCGATCGCGTGGTTACCACCACCATGGAGCACAACTCCCTGGCCCGCCCCCTCCATCTGGCCGCGCGGCGGGGGGTGGAGATCGTCTTCGTCCCTGCTGATCGGACGGGCAGGGTCGACAGTGCGGAGATTGCCGCGGCGCTGGCTGCGCCGACCAGGCTGGTGGCCCTGTCCCACTGCTCGAACGTGACCGGCACGATCCAGCCGGTTGCGGAGATCGGTGCGCTGGCCCGCAAGCGCGGGGCGCTGATGCTGGTGGACGCGGCCCAGAGCGTCGGCTGCATCCCGATCGACGTGGGCGCCATGTCCATCGACCTCCTGGCGGCACCGGGCCACAAAGGGCTCTACGGCCCGCCAGGGACCGGGTTTCTCTATATCGCCGACGGCATCGACCTCGATCCGCTCATGGTGGGGGGGACCGGCACCGCTTCCACCGGGGAGGACCAGCCCGCAGACCTGCCGGAGCGCTTCGAGAGCGGCACCCTCAATACCCCGGCCATCGCGGGGCTCCTTGCCGGCGTCTCGTTTGTCGCTTCGACAGGGGTTGCCGCGATTGCCCGCCATGAGGAGCGCCTGGTGAACCGGCTTTGTGCCGGGCTGCAGGAGATGCCGTCAGTCCGGCTCTGCGGACCCGAACCGCTGAAACTCAGGGGGAGCGTGGTCTCGTTTACCGTGGACGGCATGGACCCCGGGCACGTGGGATTCCTCCTCGACCAGGAATATGATATTGCGGTCCGGACCGGCCTCCACTGCGCTCCTGCCGCCCATCGGACCATCGGCACCTTTCCCGCGGGCACGGTCAGGGTGAGCCCCGGCTATTTTACCACTGACGCGGAGATCGATACCTTCATCACCGCTCTTCGGAGCATCACCAGGGGGAGGATATGCAACGACTGAGATGCGTGGCAGGACTGCTGCTCATGGTACTGGTTGCCGGCTGTTCGCTGCCGCCCGAACGTCCCTTTACCCGTCAGGACCTGTTCAAGACCAACATTTTCTCCCTTTTCACTATCAAGGAATCGCCCGACAGCATCCTGGCCGTCATCAACCAGGAGGGAGAGGTGGTGGTGGAAGGGATCGATAAAAACAAGAAGGCCTATTTCGTCAAGATTGTGTCAAAGGGAAAGGAACTCAAGACCACCTATGTTGAAAAATGACAAGAACACGGGAACCGAAATCATGAAGACATTCATACTCGATACGAACGTCCTCCTCTACGACCCCCAGGCTCTTTCCAAGTTCCAGGAAAACGACATCATCATCCCGATCACGGTGATCGAGGAGATCGACCGGTTCAAGAAGGACATGAACGAGACCGGTCGCAACGCCCGGCACATCTCGCGGCTGCTCGACCAGTTGCGCAAGGTCGGCTCCCTGTCGGCCGGGGTGCGTCTTGAGACCGGCGGCCTGCTCCGGGTGGAGATCTACGAAGAGAAGGTGATGAAGCGCCTGCCGCCTGAGCTGCGCGAAGACCGGGGCGACAACCGTATCCTGGCCGTGGCCGTGGATTTCCAGGAAAAGGACAAGCGCGGCCCGGTCATCCTGGTCACCAAGGATACCAACCTCCGGATCAAGGCCGATGCCCTGGGGCTCAAGGCCGAGGACTACGAATCGGACAAGGTCGACATCGAGGAACTCTATCCGGGCTTCAGCGAGATCGAGGTGGAGCCGGTGGTCATCGACCGTCTGCACGGCCAGGGTTTCTCGGATACCGACTTGGAGATGCTCCCCAACGAGTACGTCACCCTCAAGGACCAGGTGAACCCCTCCCACAGCGCCATCTGCCGTTACGATTCTGCCCAGCGCCGGCTGATACCGATCCGCAAGATCGGCAAGGACGGGGTCTGGAGCATCCAGCCGCGCAACCGCGAGCAGTTCTTCGCCCTCGATGCGCTCCTGGACGACACTATCAAGCTGGTCACCCTGGTGGGGAAGGCGGGCACCGGCAAGACCCTGCTGGCCATTGCCGCAGGCCTGCACAAGGTGGCCGAGGAGAATGTCTACAACCGGCTGTTGGTTTCCCGACCGGTCTTTCCCATGGGGCGCGATCTCGGTTTCCTCCCCGGCGACATCGAGGAGAAGCTCACCCCCTGGATGCAGCCAATCTTCGACAACGTGGAACTGCTCCTATCCGGCCACGAGGCGGAGAAGCGCCACAGCAAGGGGTACAAAGAGCTGATGGCCATGGGCATCCTGGACATCGAGCCGCTCACCTATATCCGGGGCCGTTCCATCCCGAACCAGTACATGATCGTCGACGAGGCCCAGAACCTCACCCCCCACGAGATCAAGACCATCATCACTCGGGCAGGGGAGGGGACCAAGATCGTCCTCACCGGCGACCCGTACCAGATCGACAACCCCTACGTGGACGCCTCCAGCAACGGCCTGACCTACGTGGTGGAGCGCTTCAAGGAGCAGACGATCTCGGGGCATATTATCATGAATAAGGGGGAGCGGTCGGCGCTGGCAGAACTCGCCGCCAATCTCCTTTAGGAACGCGCCCTTTGTCCGATATCTGCGTAAGTCTTCGCGGTCCGTTGTGCGGCGTGGCGCTGTTTATGCCCTGAGGGTACCACGCCTCCGCCGGATCGCTCGACAGCCTTGATCTCGAACAAAAATCGCGTTCCTGCTGACGCTGGTAGTGTTCATCCGGAAACACCGGATGAGGTACTGCCGGTTTCCAGATCAGAAACGAGGGATTTTTTGTCCTGGCAAGGAAATCAAGGGATTGCGCGGAGGCTTGAGCCACGCTACGCCGCACAAGGAATCCCGAAGATTGACACCGCCAGGGCGAAAAAGAACCGTTTCCGGGTAGTGGTCTCGGGGCGTGTTTATGCGCCCCGAACTATTTCGACGTGAGAGTGAAAGCATGCTCGTATTGGCAATCGAGACATCCTGCGACGAGACCGCGGCAGCGGTGGTGCGCGACGGCCGCACCATCCTTTCCAGCATCGTCGCTTCCCAGGTGCAGGTGCATGCCGAGTACGGCGGCGTGGTGCCGGAGATCGCTTCCCGCAAGCACCTTGAGAGTATCGTGCCGGTGGTGGAGGAGGCGCTGAAGAGCGCCGGCGTCGGTATCGACGCCATCCAGGGGGTGGCGGTTACCCGTGGGCCCGGCCTGGTCGGGGCGCTCCTGGTGGGGATCGCCGCTGCCCGCGGTATCGCTGTCGGCCGGGGTATCCCGGTGGCCGGGGTCAACCACATCGAGTCCCATCTGCTGGCCCCGTTCCTGGAACAGGAGGTGGCGTTCCCCTATCTCGCCCTGGCGGTCTCCGGCGGCCACACCCATCTCTACCGGGTGGACGGCATCGGTTCCTATGCGACACTGGGCCAGACCCAGGACGATGCCGCTGGCGAGGCCTTCGACAAGGTGGCGAAGCTGGTGGGGCTTCCCTATCCCGGCGGTGCGGTGATCGACGGGCTTGCGTCCTCAGGCGATCCCGCTGCCATCCGCTTTCCCCGGCCGCTCCTCCATGACGGTAGCTGCAATTTCAGCTTCAGCGGTCTGAAGACCTCCGTGCTTACCTGGCTGCAGAAGAACCCGGAGGCGAAGAGCGGCCAAGAGCTGAACGACCTGTGCGCCTCGTTCCAGGCCGCAGTCTGCGACGTGCTGGTGGGGAAGACCGCCCTGGCACTGGAGCAGACCGGCATCCAGCGCCTGGTGGTTGCCGGCGGTGTCGCCTGCAACAGTGGCCTGCGCGGTGCCATGGAGCGCCTGGCCGGGCAGCGGGGGGTTGCTCTCCATATCCCCAGGCCGGCGCTCTGTGCCGATAACGCGGCCATGGTGGCAGTGCCGGGCGATTACTACCTCAGCCGCGGCCTGGCCGGCGGCCGCGACCTGGATGCCCTGCCTTCATGGCCCCTCGACCGGATAACCCGCGAGCTGGCAGCGGCAGGGCTATGAAGCTCCCCCGGCCGAAAAAGGCCCTTGGCCAGAACTTCCTCGTGGACCAGGGGGTGCTGGGCCGGATCGTGGCTGCGGTCGACCTTGCTCCCGACGATCGCGTCCTGGAGGTCGGTCCGGGCCGGGGTGCGCTCACCCGGCTTCTGGCAGAGCGGGCCGCTGCGGTCCTGGCGGTTGAGCTCGACCGCCAGCTGGTGCCGCTTCTGACCGCTGAATTCGCGGACCGGCCGTCGGTGGAGGTGCTCCAGTCCGATATCCTGCGCCTCGACGTGACCGCCCTCTTTGCCGAGAGGGGGGGCGGGACGTGGAAGGTGGCGGCCAACCTCCCCTACAACATCTCGTCCCAGGTGCTCTTCAAGTTTCTCGACGAGCGGCGGCTCTTTTCCCGGATGGTGCTGATGCTGCAACGCGAGGTGGGGGAGCGGCTTCTGGCCACGCCCGGCGGCAAGGAGTACGGCATCCTGTCGGTCCTCTTCCCCATGTTCTTCATGGTGCGCCGCGAATGCATCGTTCGCCCCGGCGCCTTTTTCCCGCCCCCCAAGGTCGACTCCATGGTGCTCTCCTTCGTGCCGCTGGAGGCGCCCCGTTTCCCTCTCTCGGACGAGGCGCTGTTCCGCCGGGTAGTGAAGGCCTCGTTCGGGCAGCGTCGCAAGACGCTCTGGAACTGCCTGAAAGGGGGCGCGTTCGTCCCCACCGACGAGGGCTTGCGCGAGCTCCTGGCAGCGTGCGGCATCGACCCGGTCCGCCGGGGGGAAACCCTTTCCCTGGAGGAGTTTGCGCGGCTGGCCAATCGACTGGCCACGGCGGGGCTTGCCTGAAAAAAGTGGTATCAACAGCATCTGTTATGCTATAAATAACCGTTTATCGAAATTAACCCGGAGGTTTTCATGAAAATCTGCGTTTTTGGCGCCGGTTACGTTGGACTGGTGGCGGCTGCCTGCTTTGCCGAGAGCGGCAACACGGTCATTACCGTCGATGTGGACCAGGCCAAGATCGAAAGCCTCAAGCAGGGCGTGATACCGATCTACGAGCCGGGGCTCAAGGAACTGGTGCTGCGCAACCAGGCCGAAGGGAGGCTCTCCTTTACCACCGACATCCCCCTTGCCGTGAAGAGCTCGCTGATCAATTTCATTGCCGTGGGAACGCCGCCGGGCGAGGACGGCTCTGCCGATCTCCAGTACGTGCAGGCTGTTGCCCGCGATATCGGCCGCCACATGGAGAGCTACAAGATCGTGGTCGACAAGTCTACGGTGCCGGTCGGGACCGCCGACAAGGTGCGTGCCGCCCTGCAGCAGGAGCTGGACGCGCGGGGGCTCCCGCTTGAATTCGACGTGGTCTCCAACCCCGAGTTCCTCAAGGAGGGGGCGGCCATCGACGACTTCATGAAGCCCGACCGGGTGGTGATCGGCACCGACAACGTCCGGACCGCCGAGATCATGAAGGAGCTCTATGAGCCGTTCATGCGGAAGAACAACCGGATGATCATCATGGACATCCGGAGCGCCGAGATGACCAAGTACGCTGCCAATGCCATGCTGGCGACCCGGATCTCCTTCATGAACCAGATCGCCCTGCTCTGCGAGCGGATGGGGGCGGATGTGGCCGCGGTGCGTGAAGGGATCGGCTCCGATTCGCGGATCGGCTACGACTTTCTCTTCCCCGGCCCCGGCTATGGCGGTTCCTGCTTCCCCAAGGATGTGAAGGCGCTGATCCGCACGGCAGAGGAGTGCGACTACGACTTCCTCCTGCTCAAATCGGTCGAGGAGGTGAACGAACTGCAGAAGCAGGTCCTCTCTACCAAGGTGCTCGACCTGCTCGGAAATGCCGGTGCCCAGAAGCCGCTTGCCGGCCGGACCGTGGCCTGCTGGGGGCTCTCCTTCAAGCCGCGCACCGACGACATGCGCGAGGCCCCGTCCATCACCATCATCGAGAACCTGCTGGCAGCCGGCGCCACGGTGCGTGCCCACGATCCCGAGGCGCTGAAAGAGGCGGCCAAGGCCTTCGGCGACCGGATCGTCTACAGCCACAACCAGTACGATATCCTGGCCGGTGCCGATGCCCTGGTGATCATCACCGACTGGAACGAATACCGCAACCCCGACTTCGACCGGATCAAGGCCGATCTGAAGGAACCGCTCATCGTGGATGGCCGTAATCTCTACAAACCGGACCGGATGCAGTCGGCGGGATTCCGCTATGTGCCGCTTGGCCGCAACGGCGCCGGGATCGCAGCAGGGGGGAAATAGGCCATGCGGGTACTGGTAACCGGCGGGGCGGGGTTCATAGGCTCTCACCTCTGCGAACGGCTTCTTGACGATGGTCACGAGGTCGTCTGTCTCGACAACTTTTTTACCGGTACCAAGCAGAACATCATGCGCCTTATGGACGACCACCGGTTCGAGCTCGTCCGCCACGACATCATCGAGCCGATCCTCTTGGAGGTGGACCGGGTCTTCAACCTAGCCTGCCCGGCGTCCCCCATCCACTACCAGTACAATCCGGTCAAGACCATCAAGACCAGCGTCATGGGGACCATCAATATGCTCGGGCTTGCCAAGCGGGTCAGGGCGCGCATCCTCCAGGCATCGACCTCGGAGGTCTACGGCGATCCCCAGGTTCACCCCCAGCCCGAGGAATACTGGGGGAACGTGAACCCCATCGGCATCAGGAGCTGTTACGACGAGGGGAAGCGGGTGGCCGAGACGCTGATGATGGACTACCACCGGCAGAACGGCGTTGATATCCGCATCGTCCGGATCTTCAATACCTATGGCCCGCGGATGGCGGTCAACGACGGCCGGGTCGTCTCCAATTTCATTGTCCAGGCGCTCAAGGGGGAGGATATCACGGTCTACGGCGAGGGGCAGCAGACCCGCTCCTTCTGCTACGTTTCCGACCTGGTGGATGGCCTGATCCGGATGATGGCGTGCGACGGGTTCAACGGGCCGGTCAACCTGGGAAACCCGGCCGAGACCACCATCCTGGAGTTTGCCGAGCGGATCATCGCCCTGACCGGGTCCCGCTCCCGCATCGTCTTCAAGCCGCTGCCAGCCGATGACCCGAAGCAACGCCAGCCCGACATCCGGTTGGCCGGGGAGAAGCTGGGCTGGGCACCCAAAGTCCCGGTGGAACAGGGTTTAAGGGAAACCATAGGTTATTTTTCCGCGCTGCTGGGTATCTCGCAGTCATAACGGGTGGGAATGATGAACAAGCGGCTTTACCTCATCCCCGCAGCGGTCATCCTCCTCATCCTCTTTTCCACGATCTTCGGGGAGCGCGGACTGCTCAGAATCTCTGCGCTCAATCGCGAAAAACAGGAGTTGCAGCAGCGAAGCGATGCATTAACGCAGGAAAACGAGCGGCTCAAGCGCGAGATCGAGGCGCTGAAGACCGATCGTCGCTACCTGGAGAGCATTGCCCGCAAGGATTTCGGTCTGGTGCGGCCGAACGAGACCATCTACCAGTTCCATGCCGTTTCGTCGGCACGGAGACCATAAAGCGCCAGAGAGGCCCGGCAGTTGCCGCGTCGCAACCCTCTGTCCGGACCCCGGCGCGTTTCATACGGAGTCACCATGACCATTGACGGAAAAAGACAGTCCTGCGCGATCTGCGCCTGGCGCGTAAACTGCGCCAAGCGGTTCTGCGTCCAGGACGGCGGCGCCCGCTGTCCCGACTATTCGCGGGACGTATCGATCAAGGAACCGCAGGAGCCGGCGCAGGATCAACAGGAAAAGCAGGAGGAGGTACGGGGTTCATGAAGGGAAGAGTCCATGAGGTGATTGTCGCGGCCCTCGCCGAATGCCATGCAGAAGGGTTGCTGACCTCGGGAGCGTATCCCTCCTTTGCGGTGGAACGGCCCGCCCATGCCGAGCATGGCGATTTCGCCACCAACCTGGCGATGCAGCTGGCAAAGCCGGAGCGGAAGGCGCCCCGTGCCATTGCCGACGTCCTGGTGGGAAAACTGTCTGCACGCACGGATATCATCGCCAGGGTGGAGGTTGCCGGCCCCGGCTTCATCAACTTCTTCATCACCCCGGCTGCCTGGCAGCAGACCCTGCTGGAGATCGAGCAGGCCGGCGACGGCTATGGCAAAAGCAGCATCGGCAACGGGGCAAAGGTCCAGGTGGAGTTCGTCAGCGCCAACCCCACCGGGCCGCTCCATATCGGCCACGGCCGCGGCGCCGCCACCGGCGACACTATCTGCCGGCTCCTCGCCGCCACCGGCTGGGACGTGACCCGCGAATTCTACTACAACGATGCCGGCCAGCAGATCGCCAACCTGGCGCTGTCGGTACAGGCGCGCTGCCTCGGGATCGAGGCGGACGACCCGCGCTGGCCCGCCGACGGCTACCAGGGCGACTATATCAGGGACGTGGCCCGCAGCTACCTGGCTGGTGAGACCGTGGAGGCGGGCGACCAGCACGTCATTGCCACCGGCGACCCCCACGACCTGGATGCCATCCTCCGCTTCGCCGTCGCCTATCTGCGCCGCGAGCAGGACCTGGATCTCACCGCCTTCGACGTCGGTTTCGACGTCTATTACCTGGAGTCGAGCCTCTATGCCGACGGCCGGGTGGACGACACGGTGCGGCGGCTCAAAGAGAGCGGCTACACCTACGAGCAGGACGGCGCCCTCTGGCTCCGCACCACCGAGTTCGGCGACGACAAGGACCGGGTGATGCAGAAGAGCGACGGCGGCTACACCTATTTTGTCCCCGATGTCGCCTATCACCTGGCAAAGTGGGAGCGCGGCTTTTCACGGGTCATCAACGAGCAGGGGGCCGACCACCACAGCACCATCACCAGGGTCCGGGCCGGCCTGCAGGCGCTCGGCGTCGGCATCCCCCAGGGGTGGCCGGAATATGTGCTGCACCAGATGGTCACGGTCATGCGGGGGGGCGAGGAGGTCAAGATCTCCAAGCGCGCCGGCACCTATGTCACCCTGCGGGACCTGATCGACGAGGTGGGGCGCGACGCCACCCGCTTCTTCTTTGTCATGCGCAAGCCGGACGCCCAGCTGGTCTTCGATATCGACCTGGCCAAGGAGCAGAGCAACGACAACCCGGTCTATTATGTCCAGTACGCCCATGCGCGGATCTGCAGCATCTTCGACATGGCTGCCCAGAAGGGGATTGTGCCCGATTTCGCCGCCTGCCCGCTACACCGGCTCGACGGTGAGGAAGAGGCGGCGGTCATCCGCACCCTGGCCTCCTTCCCCGAGGTGGTGGAAGGGAGCGCCCAGGCCTTCGAGCCGCACCGGATCGTCTATTACCTCCTGGAGCTGGCAGGCCAGTTCCACAGTTACTACAACCGCAACCGCGTCGTCACCGAAGACCTGGAGCAGACCACTGCCCGGCTCTTTTTGCTCAAGTGCATCGCCACTACCCTGAAGAACGCCCTCGGGCTCTTGGGGGTTTCCGCCCCCGAGCGGATGTAGGAAGCAAGCCGTCATGGTACTCGATTACCGCGAACGAAAACCTGTCACAAAGAACAAGCCGAAGCGCCAGCCGGTCGGGATATTCGGCCTGGTGATCCTGGTTGCCGTGCTGATCTCCTATGTCCTCGGCGTTGCCTCGGGCTGGTTCGCCCACAGCTACCGTGCCAGCCGGCAGGCAGCCGCGCAGGCCGCAGCAGCCGCGATCGGGGCGCCGGATAAACCGGCCGCTGCCACGGACCCCCGGCTGGGAACGGCACCGCTGACCAAGGGTGGCGAGGTGCCGCTCACCTTCTACGAAACCCTTCCCAAAGGGCAGGGGGGCGTGGTTATCGGCAGCGGCATCAACCCCAGGCATCCGGAGCAGCCACCGGCGGCGCCTCCGGTCAAGCCTGCTCCCCAGGCGTCTCCTCCTGCCAGTTCTTCCGCACCCCAGGCTGCGCAGAAGCCCGCTGCCCCACCGTCTTCCCCGGCGCAGCAGTCAGCACCGGAAAAGGTAGTAGTTCCCCAGCCCAAGGCCTCCGCTCCTGCAGCCAAGGCGCCTGCGCCAGCGGTCAAGGCTCCTGCAATGCCGGTCAAGCAGGAGACTGCCGCAACCAAGCCCGCTTCAACCGGCGATACGAAGCGCTATGCCGTCCAGGTTGCCTCCTATCGCGAGCGCAAGGAGGCCGAGACGATCCGGGGGCGACTGGCAGCCATGGGTCAGGAAGCGTATATCGTCGAGGTCCGGGTGCCGGAAAAGGGCGTCTGGTACCGTGTCAATGCGGGTAAACACCTCCGAAAGCAGGAAGCTCAAGCACTCGCAACCAAGCTGGGAAGCGGCGCCGTGCCCATTCCCGAATAGAAGGAGTGTATACGGGATAATTTTCATTGACTCCCGGTGAAGTACCGTGGTATAAGTTGGTCTGCATCGCGGGGTGGAGCAGTCTGGTAGCTCGTCGGGCTCATAACCCGAAGGTCAGAGGTTCAAATCCTCTCCCCGCAACCAAACATTTTCAGGGACTTGCGCAACTCGCAGGTCCCTTTTTTTGTGCGTTTGTACCGAATGGCGCTAGTTTAAGGTACTTTTACATACCAAACTAGCTGAAAATATTGGCTCGAATGGCATAATGCGCCATGAAAAATGACCTTACCCCATTGACTTAACCTAACTTTTTGTTGGGTTTTTTTATGCCTTATAAATAATATTTGAAATTTATTGCTTTTCGGCTATAAAATACAAATATCATCTTTAGGCAATAAATATGGTTCAGCAGGAGCACCGTATGTCCCAGAAAATTCTCTCTCCGGATGCTCTTGGCGTGGCCTTACGCGCCGAGCGGAAAAAGAGGAAGCTAAGCCAGACAGAAGTCGGCAAGTCTGTCGGCATTGACCAGCCAACCATATCACGCGTGGAAAAAGGGAATCCGGGCACGGAACTGGGAACCCTCTTTCGCCTACTGGCCGCTCTTGACCTGGAGCTGATAATCCAGCCGCGGCAACACCCGGCAAACGAAGCCAAGGGAGATGCCTGGTAATGGCACGCCCCCGCCTGTCGGCAGACTTGTATGTTTATATGAACGGCCGAAAAGTGGGCTGTCTGACCCGCAGTGCCAGCGGCCGGCTTCTTTTCACCTACGGTCAAGAATGGCTAGATTCGGAGCTGCGCCGACCGTTATCACTCTCCATGCCGCTTACCCCTGAAACATATGCCGGCGATGTTGTCGAAAGTTACTTCGACAACCTTCTACCCGACAGCCAGCCCATCAGAAACCGGATTCAGGCACGATTTGCCGCCGGCTCGAATCGATGCTTTGACCTGCTATGGCATGTGGGGCGGGATTGCGCCGGTGCCCTGCAACTCTTTCCCGAAGATATTACAGCAGTAGATGTGCAAAGGGTTGAAGCCGTCCCTTTAAGTGATGCTGAGATAGCCGACACTCTGCGCAACTACCAGACCATGCCTCTCGGGATGGGTAGAGACCGGGATTTCCGCATCTCCATTGCCGGGGCACAGGAAAAGACCGCCTTTCTGCTCCATGAAGACAAGTGGTGCCTCCCGGTAGGGACTACACCGACCAGCCATATCTTTAAGCTTCCCATCGGCATGATCGTTCACAGTGGCATGGACCTGTCCGACAGTGTCGAAAACGAATGGCTCTGCCATCTCATCCTGAAAGAATACGGGCTGGCAGTAGCAAATGCGGAGATCAGAACCTTCGATAATGTGAAGGTCCTGGTCGTCGAACGGTTTGACCGACGCTGGGCCGAAGACCGGTCGTGGCTGATTCGCCTCCCTCAGGAAGACATGTGTCAGGCGCTTGGTGTACCACCGGTGCTGAAGTATGAAAGCGATGGCGGGCCAGGGATGGAACGAATCATGACGCTCCTGCTCGGTTCCTCCGAAGGATTGACCGACCGGAAAACGTTCATGACATTGCAGGTACTGTTCTGGCTCATGGGGGCCATTGACGGCCATGCGAAGAACTTCAGTGTCTTCCTGCTGCCGGGTGGCAATTATCGTCTGACGCCGTCCTATGACGTCATCTCTGCCTACCCGTTACTGGCAAAGCGGCAGCTGGAGCGGCAAAATCTGAAGATGGCGATGGCGGTCAAGGGGAAGAGCAGCCATTACCAATGGCAGAAAATCCTACATCGGCATTGGCTGTCCATGGCTGCCCGCTGCCGCTTCCCGGTGGAGGAGATGGCCGCTGTCATCGACGAGCTGCTGGAGAGAATGGACGAAGTTATTGCTAACGTTTCAAGCCGGTTGCCGGCATCCTTTCCTGCGGAGGTGGGAGAGGCAGTTTTCGACGGAATGCGTGATGCGCGGGATCGTATGAGACGCTCAAAAAATCCCTGAAGTAGTCAGAAAATGAAAGCCATTTTACCCAAAATACTGTACACAATCTTCTGAAAAACATGGTTAAAATGGTTGACATGTACACAAAATGGGTGATAATTGATTTCAATAATGACAGCAAGTTAACGAATTTATTGAGAAATTCATGAGTGACCGCCGCCACTCATAACCCGAAGGTCAGAGGTTCAAATCCTCTCCCCGCAACCAAACAAAATCAAGGACTTGCGCAACCGGCAAGTCCTTTTTTTATTGCCATTGTACCCTATTGTGTACCCTGAAGGATCCGACAATACCCTTCCTCTGGAGCTGCACTCATGCAGACAAGGTATCCGTCACTCCTTCGTTCCAGGCGGCCAACATCCGGCTTCCCACGTCCCGGAACTCCGGATGCTCCTCAACGTAAGCGGACAACATACCCTGGGTATCGTTAACTCCATCTGCAATCTCCTCGAAGATTTGACCGATCTTTCCGATCGGCAGTGCCAGGTACGCTACCGCAAATTTCTCCAGGACCTTCCGATACCACCACTTCTTGGATCCTGCCAGGGAAAGTGCTGGGACGTCCTTGGGGATGTACGCCACCGTTGTCACCATGTCATACACCGGTGTCAAACGGACCGGCAGCCCGGGCCGCCCATACAGCACGCCGAAATTCTTCAGATGGGCATCGCCATTCCGTCATTATCTTTATGCATGGTTTATATTTCCACCTGCTGACCTAGTTCTACTACCTGTCCGGGGGGGATGTTGAAGAATGAAGTGGCAGTTAAGGCGTTCCGGGACATGAAGGAAAAGAGATGCTCCTGCCACCGCATCATTCCCGATTCCAAAGATGTCGAAATAATAGTCTCCCTGGCAAGGTAGTAGGTGACACGATCCAGGTCTAGTGGGCGCATGAACGATTCGCACTGTCGTAATGCAACAGGGACATTGGGGCTCTGCATAAAACCGTAGCGAACAATGACCCTGGTAAAACCCATCTGCATTTCCATCTCTGTCAACCGCTCAGCTGCAGGAACCCGTGGAACTTCCTCCGTCAGGACGGTGAGGATAATTACCTGTTCATGCAGTACTTGGTTATGAGTAAGGTGATGCTGGAGCATTGGGGGAGTTCCGACAGGTCGCCCGGTCATGAAAACCGCCGTTCCGGGTACACGGTGGGGTGGTGATTCTGCCAGTGTGGCGAGGAAATTTTCTAGTGGCTCCCGCTCCCCCTGTAATCTCTGGTTGAGAACATTTCTTCCCCGTTGCCATGTTGTCATGAGAGTAAAGACGCCGACACCAGCAATGATGGGAAACCAGCCACCATGAACAATTTTAAGAAGATTCGCACTGAAAAAAGAGAGGTCGATTACAAGAAAAAGCCCGGTGAGGGCGCAGGCTGAAGCAAGTCGCCAATGCCACTGCTTTACCATGAGAAAAAAAGCAAGAATAGTCGTGATCACCATGGTTGTGGTCACGGCAACACCGTAGGCTCCCGCGAGATTTGCCGACGACCCGAACCCTACGACAAGCATGAGAGTGGTAATCATGAGTACCGTGTTTACTGTGGGAAGATATACCTGCCCGATTTCTTCCGATGAGGTCTGAATCAGACGGAACCTTGGACTGTACCCGAGCTGCATCGCCTGCCGGGTCAGGGAAAAGGCCCCCGATATAACTGCCTGGGATGCAATGACCGTCGCCATAGTGGCGAGTATCACGACTGGATAAAGCCCCCATTGAGGAGCCAAATGGTAGAATGGTTCCGTTACATCGTCAGGTCGTACAAGGAGGATGGCCCCTTGACCAAAGTAGTTGAGGAGAAGGGCAGGAAGGACAAAAGTGAACCACATGAGTCGGATCGGACGCGGCCCAAAGTGCCCCATATCGGCATAGAGTGCTTCTCCACCGGTCACCACAAGGAAAACCGAACCAAGTACCTGAAAAGCGAACAGACCATTTTCTTTGAAAAACAGCACGCCATACAATGGATTCACTGCTAATAAAACGTTTGGTGACCTCAGGATGCCGCCAATCCCGAGAATCGCAATGGTGGCAAACCAGAGCACCATTACCGGACCGAACACAACCCCGACACCTGCGGTTCCCCGCCGCTGAAAGAGGAAGAGTGTAATGAGAATAATGATTGTTATTGGGACTATAAAGCCCTCCAACGCAGGTGCAGCAATTTTGAGCCCTTCTACGGCACTTAAGACTGAGATTGCGGGTGTAATCACCCCGTCGCCATAGAGAAGGGACGCACCAATAAGTCCAAGTGGGAGAATGTACCGCAGCTGTTTTGGTGATAACTGGCTTCGCGGGGTCAAAAGTGCAAGAAGCGCAAGTATCCCGCCTTCCCCGCGGTTGTCAGCCTGCATGAGGAAAAGCAGATATTTAATGGAGATTACGAGAGTGAGTGACCAGAAAACCAGAGAGAGTATCCCCAGAATGTTCTCAGGTGTAGGAGGCAATGAATGACTGCCATGAAAGCACTCTCTGAGAGCATATAAGGGACTTGTGCCGATATCTCCATACACGACCCCGAGCGACGCAAGTGCCAGAAAAGGCAAACGTTGGTCTTTGGTATCCTCCCTGGGTGTATCAGAGCCTGAAGAAATGGGGGAACGGAGCTTGACTTTTCTCATTGCATTGACTCGTAGCTGTTTACCAGTAAGCGTACTCGTAGGTAAGTCCGAAAATCAGATTCAGATCTGAATTCTTCTTCCCCGCCTCGGGTAAGCTATTATAACGATAATCGACCTCAAAATTGGCGGCAACGCTGTCGATAAGTGGCAGACGGAACCCTTGTTCAGTTCTCAGGACTACCGAGTTAATGCTAAAACTGAAATAACCTTCTTGACGATGAAATAACTTGAGGCGTTTAGGCACAGCTTCCCATTCAAAACCTGCGGCCCAGCGGCCTGCCGCGTCACGTTTGTCCTCGCCGACTTTCACATCCTCGTTGAAGTAGGAAACTCCAGTCTCAGTAAAGAAACTGAGTTGTCGTGTATCGAAAAACTGATATCCAATGCCGAGTCCTTCGGTATTGCGAAGATTGAGGTTGGCGAAAGAGTCCTGTTCAGTGAGTGATTGTGCGTAGGTGTACAGTTTTTCAAAGGTAAAAAAGTCGTACTTGAGACTTCCCAACGAATTGCGTGAAGTAATCTCCCCGTTTGCCTCGCCGTAATTATACTTGGCATCCACAGTGAAGCGGTGCTTATGCGTCTTGACCTGGAAACGAGTTGCGATGTTCAGTGCCTTGGTGTCTGTATTGCCACTATTGAGACTGCCTCCAAGATTGAATAACCCAGAATAGGTTGAAGGGCTGACAGCAAGCAACTGATCTAGCGGAGTCGGTAAAGACTTTCCCAAAAGAGTGCTTTCAACTTGGATTTTACCCCTCTCCGCGCAGCTGATTTTCCCTATGAGAAATTCGTTATTCTGGAACTCGACGGGCAAGCTTTGATCAGAGCTAATGCAGTCAACCTCTTTCCAGGCAATGTTAAGCTTCTCATCTGCATAAACTGTCTTAAAGATGAGTAAATCCTTCTCCATTCGCACTATTTTGCCTGTGAGACGGTCTCCGTTTTTCATCCGGATCTCATCGGCTTCAGCTGAGCAGACTGGAAACACTAATAACAGAATGCTGAGATAAATTAGCCGACAGCTATTAACTTTCATAAGCATGTCCATGAGTGCCTCGTGCTGTCTGTATTTATTGTCTCACAATTTAAGGGTGTTTCTCTAGAAGACCAGGGATTTCTCTATTGAAAATGCGATATGCAGCCAGTTTTGCCCGATCCTCGATCAAGAACCAGGCGAGAGAATAGAGCCAGACCGTCCCCCCCCAGAACCAACCGATGGGGGCCATGAAGATTCCGTAAACTGCCAATGTGGTTGCAATAAGTTGCGTTCCAATGATTGCAACTACAAGCGCTTTAGCAGGTCGAGTACTCCAAAATGGACCTTTGGTGCGAGCTGCGAATATGGTGAGGTGCCCCGACACCGAGAGTTTTAAGTAAATTATGGACTGAATGACATCACGGCCAAGGTGCGAAAGCTGCTCAGCAAGATAGAAAAGGCCGAAAGAAGCAATGACCCCAACGATACCGAGCACTGTGGCAACCCCAAGGACAACCGGCATATCCCATTTTTGCGGGGCATCAGAAGTTTCCGCATGGTCGAAGGCAATGGCAAGGATAGCTCCATCGTTCAATAGGGCCAGGAGAACAATCATGACTGCCGTTACCGGGTAAAAGTTGAAGACTAGAATCGAAAAGGTTATGAACAGGAGTACCCGAATCGTCTCTGAGATCCTATAGAGGGTGTAGCTGGTCATTCTTTGAAAAATCCTGCGGCTCTCAGTGATTGCATCGATTATAACTGTGAGTCCAGGAGAAAGGAGGACTATGGCTGCTGCGGCTCGTGCCGCATCGGTTGCCCCGGATACAGCAATGCCGACATCGGCCTTTTTAAGTGCTGGTGCATCGTTTACACCGTCGCCAGTCATCCCCACGATGTGCCCCTGTTGTTGCAGTACCTCCACTATGTGGAATTTATGCTCTGGGAAGACTTGTGCAAACCCATCGGCATTCTCGATGATATCAGCGAGGCGTGTTGCCTCACGATAATCGCTGCCCGTAAAGATAGTGGCATCAAGGATCCTGCTGCCAAGACCGACTTGCGTGGATACCTCACGAGCAATGGCAAGCTGGTCACCAGTCACCATTTTCACATTCGTCCCCATTCGCCGAGCTGCTTCTATAGTCTGCCGGGAATCATCCCGGGGTGGATCAAAGAGAGGGATTATCCCCAGGAAACACCATTCCCCACCTTTTTCTTTCCGGGCTACCGCCAGAGAACGGAACCCACGTTTTGCAAAAACCTCCACCGCAGCGTCTATCCGATTTCTGGCCGCTGATTCAGGGGCAACAAGATCCACTATCACTTGCGGGGCACCCTTGGAAACCTGAAAGATTGTTCCATCGGGATCTATCATCTCCGCCTCGGTCCTTTTGCCGACCGGATCAAAGGGGATATATCGTGACATCCGATAGTTTTTTAGAGTCGATACTTCCGGCAGTCCATTCAGAACTGCAAGGTCAATAGGATCGGAATCTTCACTCCGGGAAGCCAAGGCTGCCGCCAGCATTACCGATTCAGGCTCAACTCCTTCGAAACAATACGGGTCTCCAATAACAAGCTCATTTTTGGTCAATGTGCCGGTTTTGTCGGAACAGAGGATGTCCATCCCTGCAAGTTCCTCAATGGCGGCGAGCCTGCTGACAATTGCTTGGCGACTTGCAAGTAATCGTGCACCGACAGCCATGGTCACCGAAAGGACCGTTGGCATTGCCACTGGTATTGCAGCTACGGTCAGCACTAATGCGAACTGCAGGGACACACCGATTGGGTCCCCACGGAAGAAGGCAACGGTAAGAATTAGTGCTACGAGTGCAATGGCAACAACTATAAGGTAATCCCCGATTTTCAGGACGGCTCGCTGAAAATGGCTTACCGACCTGCCCTTATCAATAAGTTGGGCAGTCTTGCCAAAAACTGTTTCACTTCCTGTTGCAACAACAATGGCATTACCCTCACCCCGTTTTACGATAGTCCCAGAGAAAACCTTTTCCTCTTGACCGCGGCCAACCGGAAGCGATTCACCAGTCAAGGCTGATTGATCAATCTCGAGCGGCTCTCCCTCAATGAGATAGGCATCAGCGGGAACGATATCCCCCAATCGGAGCCGGATTACATCTCCAGGCACCAGTTCCCTGGAAGGCACAATCTGCCATTCCCCGCCTCGTCGCACCTTTGCCTTGAGCGCAAGCTGCTCTTTAAGGGCAGCAATGGCATTTCCGGCCTGGTGTTCTTCCCAGAAACTGACAATGGAATTTACCAGAAGGAGTACGAGGATAATTCCAAAATCTTCCCAGCGACGAACGATTGCCGAAAGAAGAGCCGCCGATTCAATCATCCAGGGTATTGGGCCCCAAAAGGATGCAAGAAATTTTCGAATGGACGAGACACGTTCTTCCTGAAGTTCGTTGTAACCGTACTCAAGGAGGCGGCGGTTATTTTCGTTCTCCGAAAGCCCGTCAGGCGAAGATCCAAGGCTGGCAAAGAGTTCGTCACGTGGCATAATCGCTTGCTGTAGTTTTTCCTGAAGATGCCCACTGTTCCCTTGATATTCGCTCATATCAGGCCTCCTCACTCCGATTCAGGAACCATCTGGGTTCAACTTCGGCAACATGTCAATCCGCTCCAAGAATAACCCTTACGGCCTTGGACGCAAGCGCCTTGGCTCACTTGTTCATCAAAACAGAATTGGTGATATAATAGTATTAGGAAATATGTGGAACGACGGACAAATTCGTAACATACTTGGAGGTGCAAATCATGGAAGATCTCAAGAGTATATTAGTTGTAAGCAGAATGACTACTTACTGCCAAGAAGCGGTTCATTGTGGGGTTTCACTCGCCCGCAAGTTCAATGCAGAGCTTTCAATAATCCACGTAATTCACAATCCGTTCGGTCTCGAGGGTTGGAACCTGCCAATCGTTTCGCTGGAGAAAGAGTATCAGGAATTGATGCGGAAAGCTAAAGAAGACTTGGATCGGATACTCAAAAACGAACGAAGTGAGGGACTTGCGGTAAAAGAGTTGATCAGGAAAGGTAATCCTACGGAGGAGATATTGAAAGCAGTGAAAGAACTGAACATAGATCTTCTCATTATGCTTTCCCACGAAGAATGGCGACTTGAACACTTCCTTTTTGGTCGCAGCAATGAGGAAATCATCCGGAAGATGCCATGTTCCGTCTTGCTAGTTAAGAAAGAACCAAAGCCGATTCATTGGTAATTGTCAGTCGAGAGCATGTGGTTTGTTTGTAATATGTCTCTGCCTCCATTTAATATCTCGTTTTTGAAGGGAGGTGGAGACATTTTAGTATTAATTGACCTTCCTCCCGAAAATGTTCTGCTCTAACGGTACAGTATTTTGCACAGTTACGTTTGGTTTGCTGGGAGATACCGTTATTGAATGCGCCTGACTTTCAGGAGTTTCCCCGCAATTATGGCGATGAGGGAGCAACCGGCACTTAATAACGCTCCCATTTTCGCGGCACCCTGCGTAACTGGCTCAGGAAATGCCTCTCCGGCAACAAAGAGGGCCACAGTCAGTCCGATTCCCGCTATCAGCCCGACAAGGGCCAGCTCTTTGTTGTTAACCTTGTTGGGCAACGAATAGCCCAAGCGGTGCCCAAGCCATCCCATGATAAAGATCCCTCCTGTTTTGCCGATTACTAAGGCACCCAGCACCAGCCAGGTGGCATCGCCGATGGAGGTGAACTGCACACCCGCGTTGGCAAGTCCGAACATGAACAGACCGAAATCGACCACAATTTTCCAGTCTTGTTCGAAGCGGTGCATAACGGAATGCTCATGGATGTCCCCTTCGAAGATATGCCGTGTCTCTCTCTCCGGGTGGGGGAAAAACGGTATTATAAACACAAATGAGAGTGCAGGGTGCAGATGGGCATTGAACAGCCCCACCCAGCTGAGGGTGCCCCCGGCCAGGAGATATGGCCAGTAATTTTGTATCTTGAAACGTCGCAGCAGATAGGCGGTGGCCATGCCGGCGACCGTCAACATGAGCCAGATTGGCTGGGTCGGTTGACCCGGATCGGGATAGAACAGCGCTATGATGGCCAGACCAATGGCATCATCGGCTATGGCCAGCAGGAGCAGGAATGAGATGGCCGGATGGCGGCTGCCGAAGACGATTCGCGCCACCAGCCAGGCCAGGGCGATGTCCGTGGCGGTCGGGATTCCCCATCCCCTGCGCAATGAAGGATCGCCGACAACTTCATTGATAACGATGTAAACCAATACGGGGCCTACCACGCCTCCGATGGTGGCCAGCAACGGATTGACGGCTTTGTGCAGCGGGTGGAGGTCGCCGCCCGGCAGGCAGCTCTGGGTGATTTCGGCAGCGGCAATGCCGAAAAACAGCACCATGAAGATGTCGTTTGTCAGGAAGTGAAAGCTCAATTGTCCAATAAGTGGACCATGGTTGAAGTGGAAGTAGCTCTCCGGAGAAAGGTTCGACCAGACGAGTGCAACTATGATCCCGCTGATAAGCGGAACGGAAAATTCTCGTAACATGTTAATGCGTTTATGCATTGTGATGTATCCTTCTCAGCGGAGCGGCAGGTCACTCTCCCCTGTTATTGTATTGTGATTCCAGGATTCCGACTATCGAATTGAGGAGCCCGAGCAGTTCAGACTGGCTGTTCAGGTAATAGGGGGCAGCGGTTCGGTCGTCCTTGCCGATATGAATGCCGAACAGATCGGTATCTTTCAGTTGAAAGACCTCCTCGTCGGTCAGATCGTCTCCGAAAAAGATGGATCGCGTTAATCCGAGTCTCTCCATCGAGGCCACTAGCGCCTCTCCTTTGGTCTGTGCCTCCATGGGGAGCAGGTTGACGACGAATTTCCCGCCGATTCTTTTCGGCTCGGGTGTGAGCTGCGCAATCGCGGCATTGACATGCGCCAGGGTCCTTTCCGGGTCAGTTGCCTTGCGATAATGGACGGTAAGCGATTCTCCCTTGAATTCGATCTCTACTCCCCGGATCTCCTTGAGTCCTTCCAGAAGCTGCTCTCTCCAGCCAGTGCAGGTCTGCACGAATCGTTGGTCCCGTGATTCCGTGCCGATCGGCCATTCGGCGCCATGGTTGCCAATGAGCAGATGTGGTTCGAATCCGAGGATAGCCAGGGCATCTTTTCTTGATCTGCCTGTGATCACCGAGACCTTTGCCAGCTTGACGAGCCGTTTCATGGCACAGCGGACCGGTTCGGCAACCATGGCTGCAGAGTATTCAGCAACGATCGGGGCAAGGGTGCCGTCAAGATCGAAGGCAAAAAGGGTGTCCGGCCCAATATAACTGCCAAAAACCTTCAGCGCTTTTTCGTTGAAGAGATAGACCGCGGTCACGTGTCTTTTCCGATTCTGGAGGCCAATTTCTCCCGTTGGCGGACGCGGGCTGCATCCAGGAGCATTCGTCCGGCCCACCGATAGACATTGAAGTCACGTACCATCGCACGCATGCTGCGCATGCGCTCCCGCTGCTCGAAGTCGGGCATGCTGAGTGCGCGGTCCAGGGCTTCAGCGGTCTGCTCGATATGGTATGGATTGACAATGAGCGCCTCGTGCAGCTCATGGGCCGCACCGGTGAACTGGCTCAGGACGAGCACCCCCTGCTCGTCGTCGCGAGAGGCAACGTATTCCTTGGCCACCAGATTCATCCCGTCGTGCAGGCTTGTCACCATGCAGACATCAGCAGCCCGGTAGTAATGGTTCACTACTTCAGGGGAGTGGTGTTCTACCTTGAGGCAGATCGGCTGCCAGTTCTCTTTCGAGAAGCGCTGGTTGATGCGAGTCGCGAGATTCCGGACCTGTGACTCGAATGCCTGGTAATCATCAAGCGCAGAACGGGTCGGTGCGGCAATCTGGATAAAGGTAAATCTCCCGATCATTTCCTCGTGCATCTCCAGCAGCTTTTCAACGGCCCTGAACCGCTCGAGGATCCCTTTGGTGTAATCCTGACGGTCCACACCGATCCCGATCTTGTGATCCAGTGGCAGTCCCAGTGCATGGCGGACTTCTGCACGACATTGTTCAACAGATGGTTGCGAATCCTGCCAGGGAGGGGGCCACTGGATCGAGATCGGGTAGCTTTCCACCATCGTCAGCTTGCCGCGTCGGGATATGGTGGAGGATTCGTGCTCGATGCGGGTCTCCAGGTAGCGGTCCACGGTCTCAAGAAAATTCTTGCAGTGGAACGGGGTATGGAACCCGAGGATCGTGCTGCCGAGCATGCCTCGCAACAGCTGTTCCCGCCAGGGGCAGATGCCGAACGATTCGGGGTTCGGCCAGGGGATATGCCAGAACGTGATGATGGTTGCCTTGGGAAGGGCTTTGCGGATCATCTCCGGCAACAGGGCGAAGTGGTAATCCTGGACCAGGACGACCGGGTCGTCGTTGTCCGCTTCCTTGACGACCGCGTCGGCAAATCGCTGGTTGATGGCAACGTACTGCTGCCAGTCGCTGGAGCGAAAGATGGGACGGACATGGGCGATATGGCAAAGGGGCCACAGACCTTCGTTGGCAAAACCGTAGTAATAGCCGTTCTCTTCTTCCTTGGTGAGCCAGATACGTCGCAACGTGTATTCGGGATGCTCCGGAGGGACCTGGATTCGGTCATGCCTGTCCACGGTTTCCCGATCGGCGCTGCCGCTGCCGTGAGAGATCCAGGTGCCGGAGCAGGCCCGCATAACCGGTTCGACAGCTGTCACCAGGCCGCTCGCCGGGCGATGAACCTCGACCCGCTCCTCTTTTCTGCTATGGATGTACGGTTCCCGATTGGAAACGACGATGATCCGTTCCCCGGCTAGCTGCTTGTGAAGCAGGGTGCGGAGAGAGTCGGGGCTCCAGGTGATGGTGACGTCGTCGGCGAAGCGCCGTTCGGTGTCGAGCGACCTGAGGAGTGCCTTCAAATCGCCAACCAGGGGCTGCAATTCCGATGCAACAGCTGGCTGTGAAAATGGCTTCAGAATCCCTTCGCCGCGCAACATCGCCTGCACGCCCTCCATCCAGCCACGCCAGCTCAGATGGGCGACGAATACGGTAATAAAGGAGACCACGATGCTGAGAAAGGCAAAGAAAAGGATAACATATTTGCGGGTATCGGCGCTACGGCGCTCGACAAAGCTCATGTCGTGGACGAGGATTAAGGTACCGTTTTGTCCCCCCTCCGGCGCAAGGGGGTAGGTAGCCACGTGAACGGCCCCTTGGGGGAGCTTGTGCAGTGCATTGACTGCCGTCTCCGTGGTACAGCCGAGCGATTTAGGAAAGGAGGGAGTGTGATAGAGGATCGTTCCGGTGCCATCGCAATAGCCGAGAGCCAGCAGTCGTTCGTCCTGTGTTGCCCGCAGCAGCAGGTCATTGATTCGTTTCCTGTTTCCCATGCGGAGCTGTTCGACCAGCGGGTCGTGCAGGGTGTTGCCGATAAGTTGGGACCGGATATCCATATCACGGATGAACCAGCGCAGGGTGAGCTGGTCAACCAGGGGAACGACGGCATAGGCCAACAGGGTCAACGCAATGACAAGTGGCACGATGAATCGCAGAGAAAGTCGAAGTGAGCGGAAAGGTTTCATGGTTCGGTACACCTCTTTAAATGCGTCATTTCTGCACCTGCCGGTCGTGGCACGCCCGCGAGTGCCTTGAATCAACTGTGAAGCGGTTGCGGGATAATATCCTCAGCTCCGAGCATTTTCACCATCTGCTTCATTCCTTCTTCAACAGTACAGAACTCTTCTTCGGTTAACGCGGTTAGCCCTTTCACCAGCATGATTTGGGCAACTTCGGGTGCTTCTGTCGCCAACTCGTGCCCTTTCTCGGTAAGATACAGGTCCACAGCCCTGCGATCCGTCATCGAACGGGTCCGTGTGACCAGTTGTTTTCCTTCAAGCCGATCAAGGATTCCAACAACTGTTGAAGGACGCAGGTACATCTGGCGAGCAAGATCGGAAACCTTCATGGGAGAGGCAGTGGCCAGGATTTTCAAAGCCCAGAGTTGCGGTCCGGTCAAGCCGGTTGAACGTTCTGCTGTTTTCGAATACTCGGTAATCGCCTGAAAAACGCGCCTTAAATTATCGATTATATGGGGAATAGATTCTCGTTCGGTGCCCATGGTATCTCCAGGAATTACAATGATAAATTAATTAGCCTTGCTAATTATATGTGTTGCTAATCATAATGATGAAGGTACATCTCGTCAAGACTTGATTTCGTACTTGTCTGGACATTAGAAACAACCTGCTGCAGAGGTTGTTTCTAATGTCCAGCCGGATAGGTAATGCCGGCAGTGGTACTATGTGAAAAAACGGTTGTTCCGATTGAGGGGAATACAAAGCATCTCCGCTGAATTACAGCGGAATCAAGGGGCTGAATGTATGTCCATCTATCTATCTGCTGTTTATTTGACATCCGCATGCCGTACAATCCTGAGCGACAACCCTGCAGAAGCGGCTGCATGTGAAGTCGGCTGATTCAGTGCCAGAGAGCTTTCGGGGACGGCAAGCTCTTTGTTGAGGTAATTTCGCAATGTTGCGATGTTTCGAATATTCTTACGCGTGTAGGGCTCCAGGGAGAACCGATACCTTGATGGCCCTTCCGGTAACTGCTTGATGATACTGAGAGCTTTAACACTTTCTGGCGTTAGTGAGCTGTCCTTGGTGAAATGGAGCGTCGGCAACAGCGGGGTCATGGCAACGGAAAGTTCAATGGGTACTCCCAGAGCTTTCTCCAACTGGCGTGTAAGTATTAATCTTTCATCGTCACTTACCGGAAAGTCGCGCTGAAGCGTAGTTGTAACCAGAAGGGGTTTCGTTCTTCCGGCAAAGGCCAGCCTGGTATCAAGAACCGGGAATGGGGCTAATGCCACTGCCAGTTCATGTTCTGTCTTTGCCACCATCCCCCCGACCTTGCCGGATATTTCGGCGGTCGTTTCGAGGCGTGGTGTTCCCGTTGCGCTGTCAGACCTGAACGCACGTATGTCCGTTGCTGCCGGCAGACTTTCCGAGGCGACTATCACCTGTTCCAGCTGCAGCTCAACCGGAATGGCAAGCCTGGCCCGCAGCGCGTCTTCGATCTTCTTTACCGTCTGTTTATCTATGAAATGCACAGTATTGACCGAGGCCGCGACCACAGAGCCGGAATCAAGAGTCTGATAGTCATAGCCGGTCATACGTGATTCATGTTCCTTGTCGAGTTCTGCCTTCAACACCCGTTCGATCTGTTTTTTCGTATTCAATCGCTTCAGATCCACCACCAGGGTGTAGACCAGAGGGATCGAGATCAGCAGGAGCACCACCGCAATGATCAGTAACCGGGTGCGCTGGGAATACTGAATGGTATCTACGTGACTGGTGCGGAATCCCATGGTGAAGAAGACCAGGTCGGAGGTGATGACGATTGCCACGAAGTTAGTGAAAAACAGCAGAAATCCTCCCAGTGCCAGCATCAACTGTCCGGTTCCGAGGCCGTACCCGGCAACGCTCAGGGGGGGGATGACCGCGGTGGCTACGGCTACGCCGGTGGCGGTGATCAGGTAGTTTCGTTTGGTACAGAGCGCCACAGCACCAGAGATCCCGGAAAAGACCGCCACAAAGAGATCGTAGATATTGGGTCTGACCCGTGCCAGGATTTCTGCGGTAGGCTCCTTCAGTGGAGATATAACCGTAACAATGGCGCTGACCGCGATGGTCAGGGCAACGCTGATGGCAATTGTGCGGAAGGCGCGCCGGGCCAGGGGGAGGTCACCGATGGTAAGGGCCAGACCCGAAGAGATGATCGGAGCCATCAGCGGAGAGATCAGCATGGCGCCGATCACCACTGCCACGCTGTTGGTAAGGAGCCCGAGCAACGCAATCAGGCCTGCCATCATCAGCATGAGATAGTAGATCCAGGAACGCTCGACACTGGATACAACGTCTTTCACCACTGCCTGATGATTGACCATCTCTGTTTTAAGTGCCAGAAAATCCTTCGCTTTTTTTGTCAGATACTGGAAATGGGCACTTTTTATCATGAATCTCCTCTTATCCTACCCACGATCATGAACAGCGACATTCCTGCAGCAGGATCTCTATCCCCCGCAACGTGAGATCGACCGAGTCAGGGCGGTTATTCAATTCGTATCCGAGTTCGTAGGCCATTTTATGGAACAGGAAACAGCGCAGCATGATCGAAATATCCTCCCTGTTGGCCGGTACCAGGGGAGAATTCTTCATTGCGTGCAGATAGGCCTTCAGGTATGAACCGCTGACATACACGTACCAGGCTTCCATCCAGGGTTCGAGTAAGGGGATGTCGTCGGGGTGAGCGGCACCATGCTGAAGAAGGGCAGTCATGGCGGCATAGTGGAAGGAGTGGATCATTCCTGCTACATCCCGTAGCGGTGAGCGTTTCAGCCTGCGTTCGCCGAGAGAATGGGCAGGTTCTCCCTCGAAATCGATGAAGATGAAATCCTTGCCGGTGAAAAGCGCCTGACCGAGATGGAGATCGCCGTGGATCCTGCATTTCATGGCTGGGAGGCGACGATCGGTAATTTTTTGCAAACAGGCAACAATCTCTTGTTCTGATGCCAGTATACGCCCGGCCCGTTGCTGGACATCTGCAGGCAGTCGCTGAAGTTTTGCCGCAAGAACCTGGAAATTCCTTCGCACCAGGCCTCGCATGGACTGGAAAATCGAACGCTGGTAGAGAGAGGAAAACTCCTCCATGTTCCATTCGTTCTCTGTCGTTGCCGATACCAGTGCCCGATGCAGTTCCGCCGTGCGCCGGCCGAGCAGCAGGGCCATCTCCAGATGGAGCCCGCGAACGAGATCACGATATTGATCCGGGATGCCACTGTCGACAACTTCCAGGAGTGTCGGAAGCCGGTCCGGGAGTTTCGGCAGATCGTGTTTATGGGACAAAATGTGCTCAGTAAACTGGGTGAGGCTGGTCAAGGTGTTCCGCCAGGCATCGCCATGGGAGGATATATAGGTCTGCAACACGCCGAGGTCGTATGTCCTGCCGCCGGGAGCGCGGTATTGTATCGATCCTGCATAGGATGGCACATTGCGGAAGCGCGTCTTGCTCCCCAGGAAACGGAGAACTTCCGGTTCGGGATTGATTCCTTCATCCAGTTTCCGGTACATCTTGAGCAACAGATGATCGCCGAACAGTATGCTGGAGTTGTTCTGTTCCACAACCGTAACTCTGCCGGGGAACAGCTCCGTCCTTGGCGGCTGGTTTTTTGTGAGAAAGCTGCCTCGCCGTCCAACCAGTTGTGAGTCGTTTGCACCATGTATTTTGCTTTGATTCCCTATAAGGTCATAGAGCAGTTCGCGGAATTCCTCCAGGTAGATCGCATCGCACAAAATCCCCTCGGCATCTCCTATCGCGAGTGGGGCTATGGTCCCCAGCGGGTGGCTGTCCATCAGCGACTGAACTCGCTCGCTCGGCAGCCAGGTCAGGGGGAGCTGGTAGATTTCCGGTACGCCGTCGGTGTAGTTGACCTGAATGAACGCGAGAAGAAACAGCCGTTCATGTTGTTTCAACGGGAAGCTTTCGATCACGCTGACCTGGCTGATGGTGCGGCCTTTGCCGAAATACCAGAAGACTCGCTGCAGATAATTGGGAATCACCATGCTGCAGAGGCGTTCCCCTGCCTTGCCTTTCAGGACGTTCACCCAAGGGGCTCCCTCCCGCAGTTTCAGCTTCTGCACACCCTCTGGCGGTTCTATCCGTGCTTCATTGCTGCGCAGAGCAAACCAGAAATAATCGTATGGCCCGGTGGTGAAGTGGTAACGAGTCTCCTGGATCATGGGGAAACGATTGCGGCTGAAGACCTCTTCCGGGGTCATGCCGGCATAGCGTGAAAGATCGACGGTAACCGTCTGCGAGAAGCGGGACAGGTTGACGACAACCAGTAGTTTTTCTTCCTCGTGGCTGCGAATGAAGGTCAATACCTTTGGATTGTCGGAGGAGAGCATTTCAAGGTTGCCGAAGCCGAATGCCTTGAAGCGCTTGCGCATGGCAATGGTGCGGCGCATCCACCAGAGCAGCGACGAGGTGTTTCGCTCCTGGTTCTCCACGTTGATCGATTCATAATGGTATTCCGGTTCAATGATGACCGGCAGAAACAGTTTCTGGGGGCTGGTTTGGGAGAAGCCCGCATTCCGGTCCGGATTCCACTGCATGGGGGTTCGGACACCGTTGCGGTCCCCCAGGAAGTAGTTGTCGCCCATGCCGATCTCATCACCGTAGTAGATGATGGGGGTTCCCGGCATGGAAAAGAGCAGGATATTCATCAGTTCGATCTTGCGGCGGTTGTTGCGCATCAGCGGGGCCAGGCGTCGGCGGATGCCGAGGTTGATGCGTGCCCGCGGGTCGGATGCGTAGACCCGGTACATGTAGTCGCGCTCTTCGTCGGTTACCATCTCCAGGGTCAACTCATCATGGTTGCGGAGAAATATGGCCCACTGGCAGCCTTCCGGGATGGTCGGCGTCTGGTCGAGGATGTCGACAATCGGGAAGCGGTCTTCCATTTCGATGGCCATGAACATGCGCGGCATCAGCGGAAAATGGAATGCCATGTTGCTTTCGTCCCCGTTACCGAAATAGGCGGCGGCATCTTCCGGCCATTGGTTGGCCTCCGAGAGCAGCATGCGGTTTTTGAAGGAGCTGTCCAGATGTGCCCGCAGTTTCTTGAGAAAGGCGTGGGTCTCTGGGAGGTTTTCGCAGTTGGTCCCCTCCCGTTCAAACAGGTAGGGGACCGCATCGAGCCGGACACCATCGACCCCGAGCCGCATCCAGAAATCTATCACCCGCAGCATCTCGGCCTGCACCTTCGGGTTGTCGTAGTTGAGGTCGGGCTGATGGGAGTAGAAGCGGTGCCAGTAATAGGCCTTGGCCAACGGGTCCCAGGTCCAGTTGGAGGTCTCAAAATCCTGAAAGATGATGCGCGCCTCATGGTACTTTTCCGGTGTGTCGCTCCAGACATAGAAATCGCGATGCGCGGAACCCGGCTTGGCTCGGCGGGCGCGCTGGAACCAGGGGTGCTGGTCAGACGTGTGATTGAGAACCAGTTCGGTAATCACCCGGATACCGCGGCTATGGGCTGCGCGGAGCAGCTGTTTGAACTCGCGCAGGGTGTTGTAGCTCGGGTTCACGTTGTAGTAGTCGGCGATGTCATAGCCGTCGTCGCGCTGCGGAGAGGGGTAGAAGGGGAGCAGCCAGATTGCCGTGATGCCGAGCTTCTGCAGGTAATCGAGCTTGCCGATCAGGCCGTTGAAATCTCCCATGCCGTCCGCATCCGAGTCGGAGAACGCCTTGATGTGCAGCTGGTAGATGATGGCATCCCTGTACCAAAAGGGATTGTCTTCCAGTACCGGATCGTCATGACGCATGGGCAGTTTCTCCTTGTTCTGCTCTGCCGTAGCGCACCAGCTGGGTGCGTACGGAAGTTGCCAGGTCTTTCGGGAGCATCTCCCAGGTAAATCGCCACTCCCAGTTGCCGAAAGGGGTGCCGGGGATATTCATGCGGGCTTCGCTGCCCAGTTTCAGGAGATCCTGCAACGGGATGACCGCCGTATTGGCAACCGACATGAGCGCTGCCCGGATCAGGTCGCCGACGCAGTCGTCGCCCCGGGTCCCAAGGTATGCACACATCTCCTGTCGTTCCGCATCCGATCGTGCTTCATACCAGCCTTTGCTGGTGTCGTTGTCGTGGGTGCCTGTATAGACGACGCCGTTTATGACATGGTTGTGCGGCAGATCCCGGTCATCCTGCTCGAAATCGAAGGCAAACTGCAGGATCTTCATGCCGGGAAAGCGGTAACGGTCACGTAGCGTCAGCACTTCCGGCGTGATCACTCCCAGGTCCTCGGCAATGATCGGCAGCTCTCCCAGGGAAGCACGCAGGGTATCGAACAGCCTCTCGCCGGGCCCGGTGACCCACTCGCCGCAGATGGCCGTCCGTTCGTCTGCCGGAATCTGCCATGCTGCTTCGAAGCCGCGGAAATGGTCGATGCGGACAATGTCGAACAGTTCGAACGTCGATCTGAAGCGGTCGATCCACCAGCGAAAGCCATCCCGCTCCAGGGCATTCCAGTCATAGAGTGGGTTGCCCCAGAGCTGGCCGGTTGCGCTGAAGTAGTCGGGGGGGACGCCTGCCACCACCGTCGGTCTGCCGGAGTCGTCGAGAAGGAAAAGCTCCCGGTCGGTCCAGACATCGACTGAGTCGTGGGCGACAAAGATGGGAATATCGCCGATGATCGCAATGGCGCGCTCGTTGGCATAGCGGCGCAGCTCCTGCCACTGCTGCGAGAACTGCCACTGTAGGTATTTCTGTACCCCGACCTCATGGGCGAAGTGCGCAGAAAGGCGTTCGCGTATTGCGGCTGTGGGGCAGGCGATCTCCCGGGGCCACTGCTCCCAGTGGATGCCATTGTAATGGCGTTTCAACGCCAGGAAGAGGGCGCAGTCGTGCAGCCAGGGTGTGGTTTCGCAGAAGGTGTGGAAAGCATCTGCGCGGGGTGACCCTTTGTGGGCGAGAAAGGTGGAGCCGGCCCGGTGGAGCCGCTCCATCTTTCGTGTCGTCACCATGCCGAAATCGACTCGGCCTGCCGGAAGATCTGCAGGGTCACTGTCGGCAGCGGCAAGGTCTCCGGCGACAACGATCTGCTCGATGTCCAGCAGGAGCGGGTTGCCTCCGAAGGCGGTCAGGGCGGAATAGGGGGAGTTGCCGCAGGCAGGAGGGCCAAGCGGCAGCACCTGCCAGTAGGTCATACCCATTGTGTGCAGCAGATCGATGAACCGCCGTGCATCGGCTCCCAGAGATCCGATACCGCCTGGACCGGGCAGCGAAGTCGGATGGAGCAGGATTCCGGCTCCTCGTTTGTTGAGCATAGATGCTCCCCTGTCAGGTCTGGTGATTATTCCATGATTCATTTGTCGTACAGTGCTGCACCGGTCATGCCTAGGCGGCGGTGCCGGAACGGTCCAGACGTTCCAGCAGTGCGACCGGGAAATCCGCCAGGATCCGGTGCAAAGCCAGGCTCAGTCGCCCCTCTTCCTGGTCGAGCGGTAGGATCTCGCCGGTGAACAGGTTACGGTAGCGGCTTAACGCCGTGTCAAACGGTTGCATGATCCGGGTATCCTGCCAGACCTCCGGCCCCAGCGGCAGTCCGTCGCTTGACTCGATCAGGCGGGAAGTAAAGAGCGGCACCACCACAAGGACCGACCGGTTGTTGTCCGAGCGCTCGAAGGCGCAGACATGCTCCTGCCGGGCTCCTTCGACCGTGAGCGGCAGGTAGCGGCCGGATTCGAACAGCGACCTGTTGTCGCGACGGTAATTGAGCGCCTTGGCGGTGAGGTAGAGCTTTATGCGGCCGTCGTTTCGGCTGGCAACGACCTGCCTCGCCGTTTCCAGCGTTCCTGCGGTCTCTTCCAGATTGAGCAGACCGTCGAGAGCCTCCACTCTTGTATGGAAATCGACCAGACGGCGGTTGTCGGGATCGACCAGGCTGAAATCCCACAGCTCGTTCCCCTGAAAAAAGTCCGGGATGCCCGGCGAGGCGATCTTGAGCAGAGTCTGGGAGAGGGAGTTGAAGATACCGCAGGCGGCGGTCAGTTTCTGGAACGATGCAAAATCGTAGAGGAAATGGTTGTGTCGCGATTCCTTCAGGATCGAGTCGATGAAATAGATCACCGCATCCTCGTGCAGCGAGTGGGGATTGATCCAGCTGGAATGGACCTTGGCCTCGCGCATTGCCTTCAGCATGTATTCCTTGATCCTGCCGCGGAAGCGGGAAAACTCTTCTGCCTCGATCCCGCAGAAGGGCCAGGCACCTATCAGCGTCTGGTAGAGCAGGTACTCCTCGTTGCGGGTCGGCGCCGGCTTGCCGTCGACGACCATCTTCAGTTTCCGGTTCTGGCGGCTCCAGCGGGAAAGCCCCTCCCGCCAACGCTCCGGCATTTCGGAGATGACATTGATACGTGCCCGCACATCCTCGCTCCGCTTGGTGTCATGGGTCGATGTGGCCAGCAATGCCAGTGGGCGATTCTTGCACCGTTCGATGTTCTGGCCGTGGAATGCCTCCAGGGTAATGCCGAACCGCTCCGGACTTCCTCCCACCTCGTTCAGCGAGACAAGGCGGTTGTACAGGTAAAAGGCGGTGTCCTCGATCCCCTTTGCCATGATCGGCCCGGTGATCTGCTGGAAGCGCTTCACGAAATCGAGCCACATCTGACGGTGCTCTTCGAGCAAGGAGTCGGGGAAGCGGAGCAGCAGGACGTCGCGGATGAAATCGAATACCGAGGCGCTGGTGGCCGGATTCTGCCGCCGTGCCTTGCCGGTGGCTGATTCGATGTACTGGCGGTCCCGCTCCGTGACGTCGAAGCTGTAGATGTAGGTCCGGTAGACCGGGAAATAGGCAATCACCTCCACGATCGACTTGATCAGGCTGTTCAGGGTGAAGTCTCTGGTATTACGGTTCTGTTCCGATATGCGGTTCAGGTAGTGGCCCAGGGTGTTGATCTCGCTCGACATGGACACCTGCATGACAAGTTTTTTCTTTTCGTAGACCACATCCTGGAAATCGATACGGTGCTGCATGAAGCGTGTATAGAGCGTTTCAAAGACTTTTGCCTGTCCTGTGTCCACGAACAGCCCGTTGACCTGGTTGGCGAAATCGTACCCCGTGGTGCTGAACACCGGCCATGATTCAGGCAGCTTCTCCGATTTAAGGAGGATCTTTTCTCCAATGATGTAGAACGGCTTGTAGGAAGGATTTGCCGCAACAATCAGGTCATATTTCTCTTGCAGCGCTGCCTCGCTCTCTTCGTCACCTGCATCCTTCTGCCGGGTTTCGGGGGGGCTGCTGTACATGCTGATGAAACAGGCGGTTTGAAGCCTGCGGAAATAATCCTCCGGGTCCTGCAGTCCATCGGCGTGGTCAACGCGCAATCCGGTGACCGTCCCTGCAGCGACCAGCGAAAAGATGAGCCTGTGAGTCTGGTAGAAGACAGTGGGGTCTTCCATCCTGATGGCGCCGAGGGAGTTGATGTCGAAAAACCTCCGGTAATTGATTTCTTCGGTGGCGACGCGCCAGTGGGAGATGCGGTAGACCTGTTCGCAGAGCAGCGCGTCCAACAGATTGAAGCTGCGTGCCTCTCCCTTGGTGCCGTTGATAGTCGAGACGGAACGGTCGATGTACTCCCTGATGGCGATGCTGTTTTGATAGAGGTTCCAGAGGCGTCGCTTGACGATCTCTTTTTCCCGGTAGCGCTCGGCGATCCGCCCCGGATCTGTCTCGGTGATTGGCGGCAAGTGTTTGAGAGCGGTAACGATGCTCATGAGTTCCTGGAACTGGAGGGCATCTGTGGTGATGTCCTGTTCCAGGCTCGGAATGTCGAGCGTCAGGATATTATTGTAGGTTTTCGGGATGATCGGCAGTGTGTGCTCATAGTAGGAGACGAAAAAGGCGCCTTCGGCAAAGGAGAGTTGCAACTCGCCGTTTTCGAGTACCGCACCGTACTGGTCGCCCAGTATCGGGATGAGGATTTTGTTTTCCAGTTCCTTTTTTACCGGATGCCAGTCGATATCGAAAAAGCGCGCAAATGGCGAGCTGGGCCCGTTTTCCAGCACATCCAGCCAGAGTTCGTTTTCTCCTTCGATGCACATATGGTTGGGGACGATGTCGAGAATCTGCCCCATATCCCGTTCCTTCAATACGGCGCTGAGCGCCTCCAATTCCTCCTCAGTGCCGATCTCGGGGTTCAGACTGTTCTGGTTGAGGATATCATAGCCGTGCATGCTTCCTTGCCGGGCTTTGAAATAGGGCGACGCATAGAGGTCGCTGATGCCGAGGCGGTGCAGGTACGGGACGATTTCCCGTGCATCGTCGAAGCGGAACTGCGCGTTGAACTGGAGGCGGTAGGTCGAAGTCGGTATTCTGAGCCCTTTGCCGATCATAGGTCACCATTTCCTGCCGCCAAGACGGCAGGTACGTTGAAATAGAGCAGATGCCCAAGCTCCACGAGCATCTGTCCCAGCGAACTCTTGTCTGCCCCATCGCCGCCAGAGCCGGGGAGGGCAACGCGTGATTGCAGCAGGCTGAAGTACATGTTTTGCGTCTGCCAGAGGTTGACGTTCACCGGGATAGAGACTGCCGCTTCGACGAGCAGGAGAAGTTCTGCCAGGAGCCCGACATTGTCCGGTTCTGCAAGCACTGTTGTCATCGAAGTTTCAAGTCTGCGACGAATGATAAACTCGAGCGCCACCGCATCGAGACCGACTCCCCAGGTGGCGATCTCTGCGGCAACTTCTCTCAGTCTGGCAACATCGACCGTCTCCGAGCTGAACATCTTTTGCAGGAGGAGATTAAGGGCGGTCTCGGCGGTGGTCATGAAACGATGCGGTACCGGCATGCCGGTTTCCCGGAGGAATCCCATCAGGCTCCGGCTGTTTTCGTAGAGGGTGATGAACTTGTCCTCGAAGTCCTGGAGCGTGCCGGCGATGATGAGTTGGAGGATATGGCGCTGTTCATCCCGGAACAGGTCCTTCAGGGAGTAGGTGTGCATGCCGAAATGGGAGTCCATCAGCCTGACGATGGCTGCGAAGTCGGCTTCATTGAAGGCGGTGACAATTTCCTGGGCCATTGCGAGGTAGGCTTCTTCGCCGAGGTAGGAGCGCACCCCGCAGTTCAGGGCGTGGCCTCCGAAGTAGAGGGTACAGAAGCTGATCCGGTCGGCTTCACGGGTAATGGCCGAACGGATGTAGACTCTGCCCACGGCCAGTCGCATCTGACCAGAAGTGAGAAGGACAAAATCCTCCCTGAAAACGCGATAACTGAAAATGCCGGTTTCCTCGCCGTACTCCTCGAACACGGAGCTGACGGCGAAATGGGCGCCGACCTTGATCAGGTCGATCATGGCGGGCTTGACAAATCTCAGGTAGATTTCGGCCCCGTTACCTTGTTCGGGGAGATTGCTCGCTGCCTCTTCCAGGCGCCGGAGAAATCCGGTCTCGATCTCCTGGTGGCAGTATTTCTCCGCCAATTGAATCGCTCGGCCGGCATACCGGATGATCTGGACGGTTTCGAGCCCAGACAGCTCGTCGAAAAACCACCCGCAGCTGGTGTACATGAGCATGGCATGGCGCTGCATCTCCAGCATGCAGAGAACGGCCACCGTCTCATCTTCATCCAGGGGGCGCAGAGAATGTTCGAGCAGGAAGGCGGCCACGTTTTCTTCGCTGCGGTCGAGCATGGCATCGATATATTCGTTCCGCGCAGCCCACGGGTCCGTCAGGTATCCAGCCATTACATCTTCGTAGCAGGTCGCCAGATGTCCGCTGAGCCAGTCCAGCGCCTCCCGCAGGGGCCGGCGCCACTCTTGGTTCCAGTCGCCGCACCCCCCCGAATTGCAGCCGCAGTCGTTTCGCCAGCGCTCGATGCCGTGAGCGCAACTCCAGGAGCTGTTTTCCACTATTTGCACCTCATGGGTGGCGGGGTGCAGCTCCAGGTATTCGCCATAGTTGGTGAGACGGGCCAGGCCTCTCCCCTCAATATGATTCAGGGCATTCCCCAGCGCCATTTCGCCGAATGGGTGGTGGTGGCCGTAGGTTTCTCCATCGGTGGCGATGTGCAGCAGCTGGGCATGCTTGCGGTGCGACGAAAAGCCCGACACCAGCCGTTCCGCAAACTGTTCCCCGCTTCGAAGCAGTTTTTCGAAGGCCACGGCTTGTGAAATGGGGCCGTCATAGAAGAAAATGGTTATGGTGCGGCCGGAGGGAAGCCGGCAGAGATAGGCGCGGGAAGGATCGATGCGCGAATCGGTGACCTCTTTCCATCTGCCGGAGCCGATCCTCCGCACATTTCCCGCTTGGTGGCTGGCGAGAATGGTAAAGCGGATGCCCTCCTCGGCGAGTACCTCCAGGGTATTCGTGTCCACGGCGGTTTCCGCAAGCCAGAGACCTTCCGGGAAGCGGCGAAATCGGTGCTCGAAATCCCTGATCCCCCAGCGGACCTGGGTCTGCTTGTCGCGAAGGCTCGCCAGGGGCATGATGATATGGTTATAGACCTGGGCCAGGGCCGCTCCGTGGCCGGAACGCCAGGCAATGCTCTGTTGGTCGGCCTGCAGGATCGCCTGATAGGTGCCGGGAGAAAACTTCTCCATCCAGGAGAGCAGTGTCGGCCCAAAGTTGAAGCTGATGCGGGCATAGTTGCTGATGATCCCCGTGATGCGGCCTTCGCCGTCGAGAAAACGTGAGGCGGTGTTGGGGGCATAGCACTCGGCGGTTATCCGCTCGTTCCAGTCATGGTAAGGAAAGGCCGAATCCTGGATTTCGATTGCCTCCAGCCAGGGGTTCTCGCGGGGGGGTTGGTAGAAGTGGCCATGTATGCAGAGGAACCGTTCCATGTTCTATTCCTTTCGGTAGACGAGGACGCCGAAAGGGGCAAGCGTCGGAAGCATTTCCGGTTGACCGTCGGTGACGGAAATGGAACTGCCGGAAATTAAGGTGTATGTGGAGTCGAGGAGAACGCTCAGCGTGCCGCTTGCCAGCTGCAGAGGGATCGGGCGGCATTGATCGCTGAAATTGAACAGGCAGTGCAGCTCGCGGTTGCCTGCTTTCCGGATCAGTGCCAGCACCTGTTCCTCCTCGGGGGCAACCACCTGCATCTCCTCTCTGTTGGCTGCGGCACAGGGGATATACTCTTTGCGCAGGCGGATCAGGTCGCGGTAGAAATCGAAGACGGCTTTGTGGCCGCCGCGATGGCGCAGGTCAAGATCCAGCTTTGCAGAGAGGAAGGTTGCCTCTGCTTGAGGATCGGGAGGCGAACCTTGCTGGCTAAATGCGGCGAATTCCTCTTGCCGGCCCTGCCTGACCGCTGCAACCAGGGCTGCATCGCCGTGACTGATGAAATAAGGGAATGGTGCCCGCTCTGCATACTCCTCTCCCATGAAGAGCAGCGGCAGGTAAGGCGAAAGCAGCACGCATGCCGCGGCGAGCTTGAGCTGTTCAGCTGACAGATGCTCGCCCGGACGCTCTCCGCGCATACGGTTGCCTACTTGGTCATGGTTCTGGGAAAATACCACCAACCGGCGCGGGGGGACACCTGCCGTGGAACTCCCGTGGTGGCGCTTTCTGAAGGAAGAATAGTTACCGGAAAGGACGAACCCCTCACGGAATCCTTTTACCAGCTGGGGAAAACTCCCGTAATCGCAGTAGTAGCCCGCCCGGTCGTTGGTGAGCAGGGCTCTCAGGGCATGGTGGAAATCGTCGTTCCATTGCGCGTCAAGGCCATATCCACCCGTTGATGGCTGCGTGATTACCCGCACGTCGTTCAGGTCGCTTTCAGCGATGACGTATGCCGGCCGGCCCAGCGTGGCTGCCAGGCGATGCACTTCGTAAGTCAGTTCGGCCAGGATGTGACGGGCGCTGAAGTCGAATATGCCGTGCACTGCATCGAGACGCAGTCCGTCCAGGTGGTATTCGCTCACCCAGTGACAGGCATTGGCGATGAAATAGTGCCGGACCCCGTCGCTGAAAGGGCCGTCGAAGTTAACCGCATCGCCCCAGGGGGTGCGGTAGCGGTCTGTGAAGTAGGGACCAAAGGCGTGGAGGTAGTTTCCTTCGGGGCCGAGATGGTTGTAGACGACGTCGAGGATGACCGCCAGCCCCTGTCGGTGGCAGGCATCCACGAACCGCTTCAGTCCTGTTGCTCCACCGTAGCTCAGCTGCGGCGCGAAAGGGAAGACGCCGTCATAGCCCCAGTTGCGCCTGCCGGGGAACTGGGCCACCGGCATCAGCTCGACAGCCGTTATTCCCAGGTCCGCGAGATAGTCGAGGCGGTTGATGGCGGCATCGAAGGTGCCTTCTGCCGTGAAGGCGCCGATGTGCAGTTCGTAGACGATGTATTCTTCGAGCGGGATCCCTTGCCAGTTGCCGTCGCTCCAGGCATGACCCGGTTCGACCACTTGGGATGGGCCGTGCACACCATCGGGTTGGCAGCGGGAGGCAGGATCGGGTCGGCGTGTCATTCCGTCCAGCCAGTACCAGTAGCAATCGCCCACTGCTGCCGCTACCAGCCCCTCGAAGTATTCGCCATCTCGCTGGAGCGGTATGTGCAACCCATTGGAGGTGAGTTCCACCGCAACCGACTCTGCTGCAGGCGCCCAGACCCGAAAGCGGACTCCGTCTGTTACAGGGGTGGCACCGATATCAAGGCAAAAGCGATCCATCTCACCCCTCCGTTCCCTTCAGCTGAACCGTACGGATAGGGAAGGGGATCTCGATGCCCTCGGCGAGGTAGCGTCGGTGCAGCCGTTTCACGAACTCGTGCTTGAGGAGGTATTGGTCGACATATTCGTGACAGCGCAGGATCACCGTGAAATTGATGCTGAAATCGGCAAAGGTGTGGTAGCGGACGAACGGATCAAAACCGCTGACGCCGCCCTGGACCTCGCGCAACAATCCCTGCGCCACGTCGACGGTTGTCTGTTCGACCTTCTCAAGATCGCTGTCATAGCTGACCCCGACCTGGACAAGCACCGCCATTTCCGTCTCGGGTAGATGGAAGTTGGTGACAATGGCGCTGGCGAGCTTGGAGTTGGGGATCAGGACCATGTTGTTGGGCAAGGCGCGGATCAGCGTGTTGCGCCAGGTGATGTCGGTAACGTACCCTTCCTCGCCACTCCCCAGGCGGATGTAGTCACCCTGGCGAATCTGCCTGGTGGCGATGATGTGCAGGCCGGAAAAGAGGTTCGACAGCGTATCCTGCAGTGCCAGCGCTACGGCGAGTCCGCCGACGCCGAGCGCGGTCAGGATCGGGGTGATGGAGATGCCAAGCGATTGCAGGATGATCAGGATGCCGACGGAAAAGGCGATCGCCTTAGCCAGATTGGAGAAGATGGACGTGGAGGGGAGCACGGCCTTTTTGGCATAGTGCGAGACAAAGCCGGCAGCTAGTCGCATCATGAGAACGGTAGCCAACAGGAGGAGCACGACAAGAATTCCCCTGTCGGCCAGATGCTGTGTCTTTTCGTCAAGAGGAAGTCGCAATGTTGCGCCGTAAAGTCCCACCAGCAGGAAGGTGTAGAAGGTGAGCCCCTTGAGCGAGGTGATGACAATCTCGTCACCCTCCCAGGAGGTGCGATGCGCCAGGGCAGCGAGGCGTCGCAGCACGATCCGCTCTATGACAAGGCCAATAATGGCGCTTGTGGCAAAAAACGTACCTGCGGAGAGCAGTATGTCCCAGGTGATAGTCTTAATCATGATTTGGTGGGGATCCTTTTATTGCGTATGTACTGTAATACGGTAATCATTCATGATAATTGCCTAAAAATGATACCGTAACGCTCGGAAACTGCAATGTGCGGCACGGGCGTATGCTGCTATCAGCAACGCTCCTGGTTTCGGGATATCCAGTGCTGAGCATGCCGGATAGCATCTGTTCTGTCATGGGCCGTACAATGGTTGCGGGATAATCCGCTCTGCATCGAGCATCCGCACAAGCTGCTTCATCCCCGCTTCAACAGCGTAAAACAGTTCGTCGGGCAATTGTTCCAGCCCCTTTACCAGCATGATCTGGGCAATTTCAGGTGCGAGCGCTGCAAGCTCTTTACCCTGTTGGGTGAGGTGCAGGTCTACTGCTCTTCGGTCATCCTTTGAACGACTACGCGTGACGAGCCCTTTCCCTTCGAGCCGGTCGATAATGCCGACTACCGTTGCCGGACTCAGGTACATCTGACGCGCCAAGTCCGAAACGCGAATCGGGGCATAGTTGACAAGGATCTTTAATGCCCAGAGTTGCGGGCCGGTCAAGCCTGTGGAACGCTCGGCGGTTTTCGAATATTCGTTAATGGCCTGGAAGACCCGCCAGACATTGTCGATGATCTCCGGGATCGATTCTTTCGATTTCATCATGTCTGCTCCCAAAATTGGCTTGACATATTAATTAGCAATGCTAATAATTAGCAACACAAATAATAGTGGTAACACGCCAAGTCGTCAAGTTCGTTTTGACCGGTTCGATTGTGTAGAGCATTCCACGTCGGGTTATCAAGGCAAAGGAGGCAGACATGAAGAGACATGTGGTCGGTTTGGGTCTGGTATTGGGATGTGTCATGTTCGTTGCAGGCGGCTGTGCCAAAAATGAGATCGTCAAGAAGGATGAGTCGGTCGCTGCTACTGCTGCGGGTGGGGGCGCTCCGATCAAGACGGAACAGGTAAGCGAAAAGCCGATCAGTCAGTCATCGATACAGGAAAGCACTGCGTCTGAGGCGTTGGCGCCGATCTCGAACGCGGCTGAATTGAGGACCGCTTTGGACGAGATCTACTTCGATTTCGACAAATATACGCTTTCAACAAAGTCCCGCGATACGCTCCTGAAGAACGCCGGAAATCTGAAGACAGAGCCTGCTGCTGTCGTCAGGATCGAGGGACATTGCGACGAACGTGGCTCGGAACAATACAATCTTGCCCTCGGTGAGAAGCGGGCCAAGGCTGCCATGCAGTACCTGGTGACATTGGGAATCCCTGAAAGTCGGTTGTCCGTTATCAGTTACGGCAAGGAAAAGCCCGTTGCCCTTGGGCACGACGAGGCTTCCTGGGCGAAAAACCGGCGGGATGAGTTTGTGATCGCGACGGAATAGCTTTCCTTAAGCCGCTCCATCAGTGTATTATGCGCGCGGTGGAGCGGTATCGCCACCTATTCCAGTATCGCGGACTAACTCATGCAGAGAAAATTTGTCGAACAGCTCACCTTGCTTGCCAGTGTCATCAAGTGGACGTGTTATGCCTCCATTGTCGGGGTTTTGGTAGGTTTTGGCACTGCCGCGTTCCTCCGCTCACTCGCCTGGACGACGGGCCAAATTGCCAGATACCCGGATTATTATCTGCTGCTGCCGGTTACGCTGGTGGTGAGCAGTGCCCTGGTCTCCTGGCTTGCCCCCGATGCCGCCGGTCACGGGACCGAGAAGGTCATTGAAGCAGTTCACAAGCGGATGGGCAAGATCCCCCTCATGGTTGTGCCGGTAAAACTGGTTGCCACGGTCATTACGCTTGCCGGAGGTGGCTCGGCCGGCAAAGAAGGACCCTGTGCACAGATTGGGGCCGGTCTCGCCTCGGCATTCGGCGGATTGCTCCGTCTTGAAGACGTCGATCGACGCAAGCTGGTCATTTGCGGCATCAGTGCCGGTTTTGCCACGGTTTTCGGTACGCCGATAGCCGGCGCCCTGTTTGGTGTCGAAGTGCTTGTGCTGGGACAGGTGATGTATGACGTACTCTTCCCTTCGTTCGTCGCAGGTATCATCGGTTTCCACGTGGCATCGCAGCTCGGCGTCGATTATCCCCACCTCTCTGCAAAGATTGTCCCCGATCTGACCAGCTGGAGCTTTGCGGAGATGCTCATGCTCGGCATTTGGTGCGGGCTGATCGCGCTGGTTTTCATCGAGCTTATGCAGCTGAGTCACCGGCTGTTTTCACGGCTTCCCTGGCACTCTTCCGTAAAGGCGCTGTTCGGCGGTGGGCTGCTGGTGGTCATCGGCAAGATGGTTTCGGTTCGTTATCTGGGACTTGGTATCGACTCCATCGAGGCCAGCCTGAACGGCACGGTATTGCCGGCCGGAGCCTCGCTGATGAAGGCTATTGCCACAGCGATTACCCTTGGCTGTGGTGGCAGCGGCGGGGTCGTTACCCCCATTTTCTTCATTGGGTCCGCTGCGGGAAACCTTTTTGCAAGCCTTTTCCACGAGCCGTTGGTTGCGACATTCTCCGCCATAGGTATGGTGGCGTTGCTAGCAGGAGCGGCAAATACGCCGATTGCGGCGTCTGTCATGGCCATGGAACTGTTTGGTGCGGGGATCGCTCCCCACGCTGCCGTTGCCTGCATGGTCAGCTTTCTTATCGTCGGCTATCGCAGCATCTACCCGAGCCAGGTCTTGGGGATGCAGAAAAGTACCTCGCTAAAGGTAAAGACCGGCAGGCCGCTCGCCGAATTCGAGCCTGCCATGATCAATCACAGGGGAACATCGCTGCTGGGGCTTATGTCCAAGGGATACAGGTTGGTTCGGCGCGAAAGGGAGGATCGTAAGCATGACCATGAATAGTCCGGGGCGACGGTGGCAGAGGGCCGCAATGATCTGTCGCCTGTTTCCGCTATTTTTATGGGCGCTGGCGATGTGCGGCTTCACCTGGGGAGGGCTTTCCGATTCTTGTGCCGAAGCAACGAATGCTCTGGCCGATAGTCAAACGGGGTTAACCGATGGACTTGCGGCGAGAGCTATCGACCTCTGTCCCAATGGCGCGGTTGGCCACTTGGCGAAAGGATTCCAGTTCGAACGCAAGGGTGACGTGACTCAGGCTATCAAGGAATATAGGATAGCCATTGCAGCCGATCCCAATCTCAGCCAGGCCCACGGCAACCTGGGTCTGCTGCTCCTGCAGCAGGGAGCCGATGACGATGCTGCATCAGAACTGTCGAAAGCTCTCACGGGCACATCCGATCCACGCTATCACCGGGGACTTGCAGAACTCCTGAACAAAGGAAAATGGTCATCACTGCTTCTCTTCCATGCTCGCGAGGCGTTGAAGGGCAACCCTGATGACTCTGATGCGCGTACGTTGCTGGGGGACGCTTTTACCCTGCAGGGCAATCTGGAATTGGCAGAAAAAGAGTATGCACAGGTTTTGGCCGAGACTCCGGGTCATGAACTTGCCCACATCGGTCTGGCCGTGGTCTATACCAAAAAAGGCCAGCTTGATGATGCCATCGGCGAGCTCAATGCCGCAGCACTTGCCAATCCGGCCAGCAGGGGGATCCACAGGAAACTGGCGGATCTCTACCAACAGAAGGGGGAGATGGCCCTGGCTGACAAAGAGCTGCAGTTGGCCGGCCTCAATCCCGACGATGCCTATATCGACAGGCTCATGCAGCAGGGCGATCGTTATCTGCTGGCCCGCAATTACGAAAAAGCCATTGAGTCGTATGAGGCCGTCCTGAAAAAGCGGCAGGGTTGGGCAGAGGCGCTGGAGAAGCTGGGTGATGCCCAGATGGCTGCAGGCCGCGATGAAGATGCCATCAACGCCTATGGTCAGGTGCTCGCCCTCGATGCGGCCAACCCCTCGCTGCACTATACACTTGGCATCCTCAACGAGCGGAAAGGTTTACTGGACAAGGCAGAGGACGAATACCGGAAATCATTGCGCTACGATCCTAAGAACAGCGACGCCCGCCGTCGTTTGGCTGACATATACACCCTGCGCGGCAACTTTGCACAATCGATCGAGGAATACACCGAACTGATCAAACTCCGGGGTGATAACCCGATTCTCCATTTCCGCTTGGCCCGAGTCTATGAGAAGAGCAAGGATTATAAGAAGGCCATTACCGAATATCTGGTCGCTGTGAGGCTTGCGCCGGACAACCTTGAGGTGAGAAAGGAACTGGCTGCCCTCTATGGGAAAAGAGGGATGATCGATGAGGCGGAGAGGCAGTACCAGGAAGTCCTACGCATTTACCGGGATGACAAGGAAACACGCAATGCCTTGCTCTCCATCTACGTCAGGCAGAAGAATTATGACGGTCTGCAACTGCTGCTCAGGGAAGCGGTGGAGCAGAATCCCGAAGATGCCAACAACCATTACCGGCTCGGGATCATCTATGACTTCGAAAAGGAGTATGACGCGGCTACAGCCGAGTATCAGAAGGCGATAGACCTGAATGCCGGTCATGCCAAGGCGTTGAATGCCCTCGGGCGGCTGTACATCAAGACGGGGAATATCGAAAAGGCAAAAATGTTTTTGGAGGCAGCCCGCACTGCTGATCCCGATTTCATCGAGCCTCGTGAATTGTTAAGCAATATTCGCGAAGATCAGATCATGAAGCCGGTGAAATATCGCAAGAAATCGTTTAAAGGGAAGAAATCAGTCAAGCGGAGCACGGTAAAGAAGAAGGCCGTAACGAAAAAGCATAGTAAAATCAAGAAGAAGGCGATAAAGAAGAATCGGTAGAAATCATAACCACAATCTGAAGTAACCTGTCCCTCCTCCTATTTGCGAGAAGGGAATCATGCCAAGCTGGTTGCGTGGCTGCAGGTTCAGGCTGCTTTCGGGAAGATCGAACCGATGCTCCGCCTCTTATCACAACAAAGTCCGCATCAAGCCCTGCCGCGATCTCTTCACAGGTAGCTTTCAAAGGGCTGGTGTCCTCATGTCCCTCCCAAACCGGTGGATGCAACTATCGAGAATATGACGCCGGCTTTCAGTCAGATCCACTCAAGAAGAATCCTGATTACCCGATACGCAACACTATAACTGTCCAATTTGTTTTCCGACCGGAAACTCCGGAGGAGAAACTATTGGTTATCCGGATCTGACGAGATGGAGAGCGATTTCCCGATGAGATGGAAAGAGAATATTGTCATCGGAATTTCTGCTGATTACGAAAAACGCTCCCGAGGAGGGAAGAACATGAAAAGAATCTTCCTTGTGGCATCTGCGCTGCTCATGACCGGTTGCCTGACGACTTCACCGGATACCTCAGCCTGGAACATGGTGAAAGAAGTCAATTCGCCGGCAGCGTATGAGGATTTCATCCGGCGCTATCCGGACAGCGGATATGCGGATGATGCCCGTGAGATGATCGAAGATGCGAAAATGGATCGGATCATGAAGGCAAGCACCGTGGCCGAGTGCGTCCAAACCATTAAGACGAATCCCGAACCCGAGATTGCCGCTACCGTGGCCGATCTTGCCTTTAAAGCCGCCCGTAACGAAAACTCCGTGGAGGCCCTCTACGATTTTCTCTTCTATTTCAAGGAGCACAGCGGAGCGCCGGAAATCCGGGAGCGTCTGGAGGAGATCGAGTTCAAGAGGGCGAGCGGGGACGCTTCTCCCGTGCCCATGGAATACTTTCTGCTCAAGTACCCGGAGTCCCGCTTTGCCGGGGAGGGCCGAAAGCTCCTTTCGCAAAAGACCTACAAGCAGGTCAAGGCCTGGAGGAGTCAATACGGTTACAAGGCTTTTCTGCTGAGGTTCCCGGAAAGCTCCTCTGCTGCGGAGTTTCGGGGGTTGATCCTGCCCGCACAAGTACAACCGGGCGCTTCGAATGTCAGGGAAAGGCTCGCCGACGTCATCGAACAGAGTCCATGGCTGAAACGATACGGCTGCGCACTCTCCCTTTCTGCAGGCATCAGGAAGAAAACCGGCGATATCGTCATGTTACGGCGACAGCTGTACGAGCTTGAAAAGGGAGGGGCTTCCGGAACCCTTCCGGAATGCTGTTCTGCAGCGATTCTCGTGGCCAGACCGGGGGTAGGTGAGGATTTGAATGAAGTCCTCCGGATGATGGCAAAGACAGAGGAGCGCAGGAGAGAGCTGGCGAATATCTGGGAGGTTTACAAGCAGCGGGACGATATGGCCAAGACCGCCGCAGAAACGAGTTCTAAGGTCGCCGACGACCTGGAGGCTGCCGAGCTTTCCGAAGAGGTGTTGGGCAGCGGCCCCCTTGGTGCGCTGGACATCGGCAGGGAAAAGGGTTCGGTGTCGGCCAGGAAGGCATTTGAGCGTTTCAAGCTGGCAGGGAAAACCATTGAGAAAAACCGGGACGATATCAAGCGTCTGCTGATTGAAATGGACGGTTTGTACCGGCCTTTGAAGCTGTATCTGAGTAGTTGTCTTGTTGCAGGATAGTTCTCTGTGCGGAGGCCAACCATGAAAAATTCGACTGCCAAGGCGTTCATCTTTGCGACGTGTATCCTCTGCGCCCAAGGCCCGGCTTTTGCCGGCAGCCCTCTCTTTATGCCCAAGGATGAACCGAGCCCTTCCATGTTGTCCGCAACTGAGACGGAAGAGATGAAGAAGTCGGCGGAGACGCTGAAGCGGAAGGCGGAACTCCTGAAGGCAGCGGCACGCAAAAAATATGCTGCTGCCGAAGAGCTGAGAAGGAAGGCCGGAGGATACCGTTCGGAGTCGTCGCAGAAAGGCGAGATGCTGCGGAGCAAGGCGGAACAGGATGCCGCCGTATCCGGGTTCATCGGGGAGATGTTCGGTGCCATTACGAGCATGGGGGGAGGGCAGTTTTCATCGAATACTGCTTTGGCCTCAGCCATGACCGGCAGGATGATCCAGGGGCAGCAGTCGATGGATGCACAGGCGGTCATGGATGCCCAGGGGAAGGCGGGCCAGCTGAGCGCTGAAGCCGAAAAAAAGGCCGGCCCCCTGGAGATGCGGGCCGATGAATTCGAAAACGAGGGAAACCGGCTCATGGAGGCCCACAACCGTCTGATCAGTATCGCGAACGCAAAATACCTGCTGGTGGCTGCCGATGAACTGCTGCAGAAGATCGAAGGCGATGGCCGACGTCTGGAACAGATCAAGGAAGACGCCCGGGAATTTATTGCCCTCACCCCGAGTCGCTGAATCTCGTCATGCGTATCGGTACAGCCAACAGAGGAGGATGGTGCTGTGCGGTTCTCTTCGCCGTAACGCTTTCCTGTCCGTTTGCGTGGGCGGAGACCGGCAGGGTGAACGCCGATCTTCTCTGCGAAAGGGCTGAAAGAGCGGACCGGGACGCCAGGGATGCCGAAAGGAGATCGGAAGAACGGAAACGGTTTCTGAAAGGCACAGCAGGGAATCTCTCCCAGAACCAGGTGGCACGCGGGAGCAACACTGTTGCAGTCAGTCAGTCGATCAGGACCAGGATCGCACAGGTCCGGGATATCCTGCCGCAACTCAGGCAGGGAGCGACTTCCAGTTATCAGGATAGGGGGATCGTTCCCGGGCTCAACCAATATTTTGTCCAGATGGAGCGTACCATCAACCAGGCGCTCCAGGCCATCGATACCTGCCTGGACGCCCCCGGCTCCTGTAGCATGCCGGCGTTCTTCTGCCCATCGCCGCCGAGCTTTGCGGCAGGGACCGGCAGGGGGCAGAGCGCTGATTTCGTCCGTAAGGTCCAGCAGAGCTATGTCCAGGCAGGGAATATGGCCCACCAGGCCTGCCAGAATCTCAAGACCGAAGCCCTGGGGGAGATCGAGCGGCTCAAGCGGGAAAGCCGAAGCATGGCCATGAAAGGTGATCAGCCGAGGATCAGTCCGGCACAGTCTTTTGGAGATACCGATCTCTATCTCAAGAGGGCTGAATCGCTGAAACGGGAAGCTGCGCAGCTGATATCGGAAGCCGACCGGATCTCCGGGACCAGCGGCTATTGTGGTGCCCGCCGGCATTCGCAAGCCGGGGCCGGTACTTCCGGCGACCTGATCGGCGCCCTCAAGGCCACCGAGATGCAAGAGCGGGACAACGACACCGGTCTCCGCTACGACGCAACGGTCGTGGACCTCAAGTCGGCATGGGACCGGAAGTGGAACAAGGGGAAGAGGCTCGATGCGTCGGACGTCCCCCTGCCGAAGGTCTCAGCGGATGATCGGGGCAAAGCGGCGCTCAAGCCTTCTGACGATTCCCCGGACAGCGACGGACCCGGCTGGTGGTCCAAGGCGAAATCTGCGTATCAAAAAGCGGACGAGCAGGTGGAACTTACCGAGTTCATAAAGTCACGGCCAAAGGAATTGCTGAAGGATGTGGCAAAAGAGCTCATCGAGAAGAACCTCGGCGGTGTCGGCAAGACCCTGACGACGGGGTATACCATCCTGTCGGCAGTGAAGTCCACCAGCGACGAGGTCGGTGAAATCCTGACGGACGCCCCACGGGTCATCGCCTCCGGCAGTGCCGATAATGCCAGGGAACTGGCAGCGAGGGCGGACAGGGTCCCCCTGAATTTCCTGAACAGCCTCTTTGATGACGTCACCGGCAAATTCCCGCCACCTCGATACACGTACCAGTACAAAAAGGCGCTCGGCAATGAATAGGGAACGCCACGGTTGCAGAATCCTTGCATGGATCTTCATGGTGCTGGCGATGCATCTCGTCACGCCGGCCACGGGGCTGGCCGCGGGTGTCGAGGTTCGCAGGTTGCTCGATACCGCCTTTCTCGGCGATTCGTATGTCTATGATGTGGACCCGGCAGGGGCTGTTCTCGTCCTCACCAGGGACAATATCTACGATGCCGGCGCAGGAGAATTCCTGTTCGGAGAGCCGCTCAGGAACCCCGGATGGCTCGCCTTTTCCGGCGCCAGGTTTCAGTTCCTGACAAACGGCGCACTTTTCGTCTCAGACGGTGGTACCCCGCGGAAACTGCTGGACGTCCCCCTGAAGAGCCGCATCCTTGCCTCTGACAACGAGCGTACCTTCATCAGTGGGATCACGCCGACTGGGAAGCCGGTCTTGTTTCTCTACAAGGAGGGCATGGGACACAAGGCATTGCTCGAACTCGACGCGCCGATCGACGCCATGGCCCTGGCGCGGGGAGTGTTGTTTTTCTCCGTTGGCCCGAGAATCTATACGCTCCGGGAGGGTGGTTCTGCCGGGCTCTTTGCCTATCTGCCCGACTTCCCGGCCATCTCTTCCCTAGCGGTCGACGAACGGCACGGTCTGCTCTATTTCTCGGAGGGGGAGAACCTGTATGCCGTGCGCGGCAGCGACTTCGTCGTTGTCCGGCGCGGTCTGGGGGGGATGCTCCGGTGCCGGGAAGGCGATCTCTATCTCCTTTCCTGGCGCGACCATGCCCTGTTCCGGTTGCGCGGTCTCGCTGAGGCATTCGCGTCCGCCGGGACACTGTCTCCCCTGACGGACCCGTGCGAAGATCCCGTTCTGTCCCTGTATTGCAAAGCAGAGGAGAAGCGGGCGCTCCTCAGATCCCTGGCGCAGATCGAAGGGGCCAGGGGGGCCGGAGACGGTGCCGCCCGCGGGGAAGTGGACGACTACATGGCGGCGCAGAAAAACGAGTTCGCTCAGATCATGGCCGGTCTCGAAAAAGAAGCGGCGACGGGCGCCATCGGGATCAGGTGGGGCGGTGGTCTCGAACCGCAGGCAATCGGTGCAAACGACGTGATCACGACGGCACGGAGGGGGGTCGGCCTTACCCTCTGGAATGGGAGCGAGTTCAGGATCGGGCCGGATTCGAAGGCGGTTATCGGCGATTGCAGGCCGACTGGGGAATGCCGGCAGACGCTGTCACAGGGGCTCACCTATTTCGCGGCAAACAGGTTGCCCGGCAGGGAAGATGCTCTCTCTGTGCCAGGGAGATTCTCAATTGTCACCGAGGCGCTCAGGTTCAGATTCGATTCGGGTCGGTTAGCCGTATTTGCTGCCGGCGGCCAGACCGCAGTCGTCGTCATCGAAGGCCGGGTCGAAGCCGTGACCCCGCTGGGTGAATCGGTGACGGTCGCGGCCGGAGAGACGCTCGAAGCGAGAATCGGCGAGCGGCCTGGCGCACCGGCGCCTGCCGAGATGAAAAGGCTGAATAGATGGTGGGAGGAGATCCGGTGAAGCCGGAAGGCAAGACGACAACGCAGGGAAAGGAGTTTCCATGAGACATAAGCTATCGAGACTGACGTTGGCTATTGCAGCCCTGGCCCTGTTTTCGCTGACAGGTTGCGTCGAGACGAAGTTCGTCTATAAGCCGGGTGCTCCCGCGGCAGGGGTGACCCCGATCCCGACGAAGATTGCGGTCCTCCCCTTTGTGGATGGCACCGAGGATTTCACGCAACGCGGCAGCATATTCGACCCGGACAATTTGAGGTTCAATGTCGTGAAGACCGGCATCAGCGGTTCCATGGCCGCCCTGACACCCGACCTGTGGGCCAAGGCATTTGCGGACGAGATGGTGGCGTCGGGAAGGTTTAGGGACGTAAAGTTCATCTATAGCCCGTCGGAACTGACGGACGAGACCTACTTCGTTGAAGGGACGCTGGAGAAGGCCTATCTGGCCGGTGGCTGGAACACCCCCAACGAATATGCCCTCAGCCTCCGGGCACTGCAGAGAACCGACAAGACAGCGGTCTGGGCAAAGGAAGTCAAGAGCGTACGGAATACCCCCAGGAATATCTACGAAGGATGCGGGATGGGGCTCCAGTGTATGACGGACCATTTTCACGCCGATATCAACGGGGTGATACAGCTCATGTATGCCGAAGCGATCGCAGACCTTGCCGCGAAGCTGTCACGCGGCAATGAAAGCGGCGGCAGAGAGGACGCTGGTCAGCCGCTGATCCCCGTTGCCGCGAAACCCTCATCGCAGGTCGCCCCTGGATCGGTGGACGATACCATCGAAAAAATCCTCATGGAAAAATAAGCCTAGTGTTCATCCGGAAACACCGGATGAACACAGATCACTCTGCGGGCAACGGCCCTGTACCTGTTCTACGAGAACGGTACGGGGCCTTCGGTCTGTTCCTCAGCCGGTTTGCCGCACTCTCCGCATCGCAGTCTCTTTGCAAACGCACACTCCTCGACCGAATCCTCCCCAAAAGCCGAAGATTCCTGTTTTTCTTTCGGGATAATCCCAGTGGAACTCCGTTCCCGTCCGGAAGAATTGATCGCCCGACATGGTATACTGGAAGATATTCCAATGAGGAGATCCGGGGATCATATGAACGACGTATATGTGGTCGAAGCGCTGCGGACGCCTTTTGGCTCCCTTGCGGGGGCGCTTGCCGACGTGGCGGCGCCGCAGCTGGCTGCAACGGTGATGAAGGGGCTCCTGGCGCGGTCCGGCCTTGCGGCCGAGGCAGTGGACGAGGTGATCGTCGGCCAGGTCCTTGCCGGCGGTTGCGGCCAGGCCCCAGCCAGGCAGGCTATGCGGCTGGCCGGAATCCCCGATGCGACCCATGCCCTGACCATCAACAAGGTTTGCGGCAGTGGCCTCAAGGCGCTCATGCTCGGCGCCGGCTCCCTCATGCTCGGCGACTCCCGGGTGGTGATCGCCGGCGGCATGGAGAGCATGTCGCAGGCTCCCTACGCTCTCAATAAGGCTCGTCGCGGCTATCGCCTCGGCCATGACCGGATCTTCGACCTGATGATCCTCGACGGCCTCCAGGACCCGGACAACGGCCGGCTCATGGGGGAGATCGGCGAGGAGAGCGCATTGCGCCACGGCCTGACCCGTGCCGAACAGGACGAATATGCCCTTCGTTCGTACCTACTGGCCCGAAAGGCCATGCAGGAGGTGGTGTTTGCCGAGGAGATCGTCCCGGTGGCGATCCCGGACAAAGCGGGCAGCCGGGTGGTCGAAGCGGACGAAGAGCCGTTCAAGGCGGACCTGGAGCGGCTTCCCCTTCTGAAGCCCGCCTTCCGGCAGGAGGGGACCATCACTGCCGGCAACGCCTCCACCATCGGAGACGGGGCGGCCCTGGCCCTTCTCACCGACGAGGCGGGGCTCACGAGCTTCAACCTGCGGCCCAAGGCGCGGATCGTCGCCGCTGCCAGCGAAAGCCGCCATCCCGACCGGTTCCCCGAGGCGCCGGAGGGGGCGATCCGGAAGGTCTGCGCCAAGGCGGGGCTCCCCCTGGACGCCATCGACCTGTTCGAGATCAACGAGGCATTCGCCGCGGTGGCGCTCATCGCCATCAGGACCCTGGGGCTCGACCCCGACCGGGTGAACGTGAACGGCGGCGCCATTGCGCTCGGCCATCCCATCGGCGCCAGCGGCGGCAGGCTTGCGGCGACGGTGATCCGGGAACTGCACCGACGGCAGGCGCGCTATGGCCTGGCCTCCCTCTGCATCGGCGGTGGCGAGGCGGTGGCCATGATCTTCGAGCGGGTTTGACAGGTTGTTGAAAAACGGCCATCTCGCCGCCGTCCTCGAAAGCCTCCTTGTGCGGCGTAGCGCTGCTACGCCTCCGCGGGGCTTTCTGCGGGTGCGACGATCTGACCATTTTTGAACAACCTGAGTATTTCAACAACCTGCCGCTAAAGAGGAGTGGGGCATGATCGAACGGATCGGCATCGTCGGCGCAGGGGTAATGGGGCAGGGGATCGCACAGCTCTGTGCCGCGCACGGCCTCGCCTGCATCCTGTGCGATGCCGTCGCGACCCAGCTCGAACGGGCGGTTGACGCAATCCGCGAACAGCTGCAGAGGCAGGCAGGGAAGGGGGCTATTGCCGAAAGCGAGATCGGGGAGATCCTTTCCCGCATCGACACGACAACCTCCCTTGCCGACCTTGCCGCTGCCGATTTCGTGGTCGAGGCGGTGAGCGAAGATGAAGCCCTGAAACTGGAGCTGTTCCGCCGGCTCGACGCTATCGTGCGACCCGACGTCGTCCTTGCCTCCAATACCTCCTCCATCCCCATCACCAGGATCGCCGCGGCAACCGGGCTCCCTGGACGGGTGATCGGGATGCACTTCATGAACCCGGCGCCGGTGATGCAGCTGGTGGAGGTCATCCGAGGGGAGGAGACGGGCGAAGCGGCCTTTTCCGCCACCGCTGACCTGGCGACCCGCCTGGGGAAGGAGCTGGTGGTATCCCGCGACCGCCCCGGTTTCATCGTCAACCGGATCCTGATCCCGATGATCAACGAGGCGATCCGGGCACTCCACGAGGGGGTTGCCAGCGCGGAGGAGATCGACAAGGGGATGCGGCTCGGCGCCAACCTGCCGATGGGGCCGCTGTCCTTGGCCGACCTGATCGGGCTCGATACGGTGCTGGCCATCGCCAACACACTTTACGCCGGTTTCGGCGACCCCCGGTACGCCCCCTGTCCCCTGCTGGTGACCATGGTCGGGGAGGGGCTGCTGGGGAGGAAGTCGGGGCAGGGGTTTTTCCCCTATCCTGACCGATAACCGGGGCAGATGCCCGCCGGCCCCGCCGGTTCCGGGTGCGGGGAGAACGACAGAGTGAGGTGACGGCATGGATTTCGAGCTCACGGAAGAACAGGCAGCGCTTCGGCAGACCGTGCGGGCATTCGCCGCAACTGAACTGAGGCCGGGGGCCAGGGATCGCGACAGGACCGGGGAATTCCCCTGGCAGGCGGTGGAGGGGATGCGGCAACTCGGGCTGCTGGGGCTGGTCCAGCCGCCGGCCTACGGCGGGGGAGGGCGCGACCTGGTCAGCTATGCCATTGCCGTGGAAGAGCTGGCCAGGGAGGACGCCTCGGTCGCCATCACCCTGCTCGCCCACACCCTCTGTGCCAGCCATATCAACCTGTTCGGCACCGAGGCACAGAAAGAGCGCTTCCTCGGACCCCTGGCGCGGGGTGAACACCTCGGGTCCTGGGCCCTTACCGAACCACAGGCAGGAAGCGATGCCGGCGGCATCCGGACCGTGGCGCTCCCCGATGACGGCGGCTGGCGCCTGACCGGCAACAAGCTCTTCATCACCAACGGTTCCGTGGCCGGGACCTATGTGGTCATGGCCTCCACCGATCCCTCCCGGGGCGACAAGGGGATCTCCGCGTTCATCGTTCCCGGCGATGCCCCCGGACTGGCAAAGGGGCAGAACATGGAGAAGCTCGGCTTCCATTCCAGCGACACGGTGGGGCTCGGACTGAAGGGTGTCGCGGTGCCGGCGGGGAACCTGCTGGGGGAGGTGAACCGCGGCTTTGTCCAGGCCATGGAGGTCCTCGTCTCCGGCAGGGTCGGCGTTGCCGCCATGGCGGTCGGGATCGGCCGCGGCTGCCTGGAAGAGAGCCTCGTCTATGCCGGGAAGCGATCCGCATTCGGCCAGCAGATCGGCGAATTCCAGGCGATCCAGTGGATGCTCGCCGACATGGCCACCGAGCTCGATGCCGCCCGTCTCCTGGTGCTGCGAGCCGCCCGGCTCAAGGAGACCGGGCAGCCGTGTGTCAAGGAGGCGGCCATGGCCAAGCTCTTTGCGGCCGAAGCAGCCATGCGTGCGGCGGTGAAGGGGGTGCAGATCCACGGCGGTTATGGCTACACCCGCGCCTTCCCGGTGGAGCGCTACCTACGGGACGCAAAGCTCTGCGAGATCGGCGAAGGGACCTCCGAGGTCCAACGGATGGTGATCGCCAGGGAACTTTTGAAGGCAGGTTAAGGTTAAGGAGGGGGTCCTTAACCTCAACCTGATTTTCGGAGGAAATCATGAGACCGGTCTACATGATTACGGGGGGTATCACCAGGTTTGCCAAGGCCCATCCGGACAAGGATTTCCGCCTCATGGTGAAGGAGGCGTTCGAGTATGCCCTGGCAGATCTGCCGGGGCTTGACCGCGACCTGATCGACGGCAGCGTCTGCTCCTACTTTTCCGATCACTTCACCCGCCAGCCCATGGCCGGCGCCATGGTCCAGGATTACCTGGGGCTTTGCCCCAAGCCATCCCGTCGTGTCGAAGGGGGGGGCGCCACTGGCGGGCTCTGCTTCCAGGCCGCTTGGGAGGCGGTGGCCTCCGGCAGGATGGAGGTCTGCCTGGCCATGGGGTTCGAGACCATGAGCCGGGTCAACACCTGGAAGGGGAACGAGTTCATCGCGCTCGCTTCGGACACCAACTTCGACTACCCGGTGGGAGGGTTCTACACCGGCTACTATGCCATGATGGTCAGGCGCCACATGCACGAATTCGGCACCACCCTGGAGCAGATGGCCAAGGTGGCGGTGAAGAACCATCGCAACGCCCTCCATAACTCCTATGCCCAGCAGCCGGCCCTCTTAAGCGTGGCGGATGTTCGCGGCTCCTCCATGGTGGCAACGCCGCTCACCATCCTGGACTGCTGCCAGATGTCTGACGGCGCGGCCGTGGCCATCCTCGCCTCCGAGGAGGTGGCCCAGCGGCTCTGCCAGCAGCCGGTCCGGATCACCGGCATCGGCTCGGGCACCGATGCCATGCGGATGGCCGACCGTCCCCACGGAGAGGTGCCGCTCCTCCCCCATGAGACGGCCGAGGAGTACCGCGACCTGCGCTATCCGGGTGTCCACTCTTTCCGGGGGGGAAGGATGGCGGCCAAGCTCGCCTACCGGATGGCCGGGATCATCGATCCGGGCAGGGAGCTGGACTTTGCCGAGATCCACGACGCCTATACCTCGTCCGAGATCCAGACCTACGAGGACCTGGGATTCTGCCGCTACGGTCAGGGGGGGCGGTTCGTCGATGCCGGAGCGCCGTTCATGGCCAACCTGGACTATGGCCTGACATTTTCCGGCGAAGGGACCTGGCCCCGCCTGCCGGTGAATCCGTCAGGCGGGCTTCTGGCCTGCGGCCACCCGGTGGGTGCGACGGGCCTCATGCAGGCGGTCTTTGCCTTCTGGCAGCTCCAGGGGAGCATTGCCCGGCACTTGGGGGATGCGGCCCTGCAGCTCCCCGATCCGAAGAAGGGGCTCATCCACAGCCATGCCGGGACAGGGACCTACATCACGGTGACGGTCATGGAGCGGGTGTAGGAGACTTCAGGCGGGGGGATCCCCCCTGCGAGCGGGGTTACCCATGAACACGGATGCGAAACTTCCCGAGACCGAAGAAGGAACAATCCTTTTCAATACCGACCCGATCATCGTGAAAGACCACTATGAGATCGACTACCTGCATTCCTATGCCCAGGACTCCCCCTTCTTTGCCGGCCTTGCCGGGAAGAAGCTCCTGGGAAGCCGCTGCATCGGCTGCGGCTACACCTATGCCACGCCGCGGGGGCACTGCATGGGGTGCGGTGCACCGACCTCATGGGTCGAACTGCCGCAGGAGGGGAGGGTCCACACCTACACCACCTGCCACTTCGGCGGCGAGGCGTTCCTCAAGGAGACCCCCTTCACCCTTGTCCTGGTCGAATTCGACAGCGTCGACACCCTCTTCCTCTCCCGTCTGATCGGCGCCGAGCCGGACGAGGTGCGAATCGGCATGCCGATCCGGGCGCGGTTCCGCCGCAACTGCCAGTTCAAACCGACCGATGTCTATTTCGTGCCCCTGTGAGCTGCATGGAGATTCCTGTCAATCGGCAAGTTCCGGGAGGTCCCGGTATAACTCCCGCGATTCGGGATTGGCCAGGGCGTCCCGGTTTTTCACCGGTTCGCCATGGATAATGTCTGGTGAGCATGGCGATCACGGTCTCGGCGATGTTCGGCATGAACCCGGCGATCCGGTCCCCTGGCCCCACTCCGACCGTGCGGCAGAACGCTTGATTGTAACCTCTTCGTCGAAACGATATAATACAAATATGGAATAAATTCCCCGCGTTTTATGAAATGGCCGCACAGGATGGCTGATGCCGGACATCGGGGAGCGTGAGTAAGATGAGACTGGAAGCCGTGATGCAAGAACAGTCTGAGCAGTTGACGACAATCCTGGACAGGCTCGCGAAGATGCTGGAGAAGGTCAGATCCGCCTTCATCCACCAGCAGCCCGGGCAGCTTGATTCCTTGCAGCAGGATCGGCAGGATCTGCTGGAAGAGATCGCCTTTGCCGGTGCGCAGGCCGACGATCGGATGTTCGGGCTTGCGTTGAAGAGCAGGCGGCGCTTTTATCGTTACCAGAGCATCCTCGCCCACTTGGACATGGCGGCCGGGGCCATCGCAAGCCTTGGCGAGGCTACCCTGATGCAGATCAGGGACGGGATCCCCTTCTCCGACCAGGCGGTCCAGCAGGTCACGCTCCTGTTCGAGTACCAGAAGAACATCCTCGACTCCCTGACGGAAGCGGTGAAGAGAGGCGATCGGGGGCCGTTGCGGCAGGTGATCGAGTCGAGCCGCGAACTCTGCCGATACTGTCTCAGGTTTGGTACCCATCATGAGACACGGCTCGTGGAAGGGCTCTGTCTCCCCAGGTCGGCCCCGCTCTTCCTGTCCATCCTCGACTGGATGCAGACGCTTTCCCACCACGAGGTCGAGACGGTGAAACTGTTGAACCGCTGGTTACGCAAAGAGGTCTAAGGCGATGGCCGGCACCGGGAGTGCCGCATGTGGCGGGAGGTGAAAGGGATGGGGAGAAGACCGTACGTGGATCAGGAAGTCTGTATCAGTTGCGGGGTGTGCGTCGAGATGGTGCCCGAGGTCTTTCGGATGAACGACGATAACTATGCAGAAGTGTACGATCCGGCCGGAGCCCCTGAGGAGAGGATACAGGAAGCCATGGACGCATGTCCGGCAAACTGTATCGATTGGGAGTAGACATGCCGGGGTGAGGTCGGGAAAGGGGGTTGTCATGAACACGGCAGAGAACATTCCATTGGCAGAGGAACTGGGTGAGGTCGAATACGGGCAGTTGAAGGAAACCTATTGCCGGCTGCGGGAGCTGCACGAAGAGCTGAGCGACATCCGTGCGGCATACGTCTCTGACGGGACCGCGCCGACGCTGGATCAGATCCAGGCGCTTCAGATGCAGATGGAGGAGCTGTACACCGAGCTGGAACGGTTTCTCCTTCCTGTTTGTGCCCCTGACAGCATGTGCGGTCCGGGGATGTGCATATAATCGGTGAACGGCAGGTCGACACGCCGGCGCAGGGGTAGGATAGCCGGCAGGGGGGGATTTCATGAACGTGTACGATTTTGCGATGAAGATGGAACTCGACGGCAAGGCATACTACGAGGGGCTGGCAGCAGAGACCGAGATCAGCGGATTGAAGACCGTCTTTACCATGCTGGCGGCCGACGAGCAGAAACACCATGACACCGTGATGGCCATGAAGGCCGGAGGAGACGGGAAGATGGCCGATACCACTGTTCTTTCCGAGGCGAAAAATGTCTTCACTGCGCTGAAGGGGCAGGAACTACTACTCGGCGGCATGAGGAAGTCTCTGGAAGGTTATCTGCATGCGATGAAGATCGAGGCAGAGAGTGTCCGTCTGTACGAGGATATGGCAACAAAGGCGAGTCAGCAGGAGGTCGTGCAGATCCTGCTGGAGATCGCCAACGAGGAGAAGAAGCACTACAACGTCATGGAAAATCTCTACGAGATTGCCCTGAAGCCGGAGTATTTCCTTGAATGGCGGGAGTTCAGCAACCTGAAACCGCTGTGACATGGCTACTTCTCATGACGCCACACCGACCGGTGGTCCGCCGATCGAGCGGATGATTATCGAATCCTCCGGTAACAGCAGATATCGGGGGATTTTTTTACGTTGTGCACGGGCATGCATAGATGCGAGGCACTCAGGCAGCGTCATGCGTGTCTCGGCATGCAGTTGCAATCAGATCGTTAAGGAGTGTTCATCCGGTGTTTCCTGATGGACACTCCTGGTTTCCAGATCGGGGACAAGGGATTAATTGTCAAGGAAATCAAGGGAGTGCGCGGAGGTGCACATCGGTACGCTGCACAAGCAACCCCGCAGATTGACACCGTCAGGGCGGAAAAGAACCGCTTCCGTATGGGAACTAAGGAAATACCCGATGATCGGGTATGAAATGCCCTATAACGCCACAACGAGAGGTTGTGAACAGGGCAATCCTCCCTGGGTGAATCAGCGACCTCCAGGCATGGCGCATGATGTTTCCGGATTAAAATCAAGTGTATTCACCCCCCACCTGGATGCATCCCGTAAAAACAGCGATGCCACAACCATCTGTTCGCTTCTTCCTGGACGACGATGCGGTGGTCTGACAAATGCGCTTCTGCTTGTTATGATGTTGTATATGAATCTATAGAATATGGGCTGCATGGGTCGGACCGGGATCGCGGCACAACGCAGGGAGACGCTCTCCTGATCTGAGCCGGAGATATCATTGCCCGCTCCCCGCCTACAGTTTGTCTGAAATGCGCAAGCAGGTGATCCCTTCGAAAAAAGGAAACGAATGATGCAAAGGCATATGCGCGCGTCGATGAAAATTGCGTCTATCTATGCGCTGACAGGGATCTTCTGGGTCCTTTTTTCCGACAAGGTCGCCAACATGATCTCCACTGACCCTGAAGCGGTCGCTGTCATCTCCATGGTCAAAGGGTGGGGGTATGTTCTGCTTACCGCGGTGCTGCTTTACTGGCTGATCCAGAGGCATATGACGGAACTCGGGAGGGCGGAGGAGCAGCTCATTGAGCAGAATGAAGAACTGTGCATGACCGAAGAGGAGCTCCGCCAGCAGATTGACGAATACCAGAACAGCCAGAATGAGCTTTTTGAAGCACATAAGACGCTGAATGCGCTCTTTCAGTTTTCACCGTTGGCTATTGTGGCATTGGACACGAATGGCATTGTCACGCTCTGGAACAGATCGGCCCAGCTGCTTTTTGGCTGGTCTGAGAATGACGTGCTGGGGAAGCCCTATCCTCTTGTTTCGCTCGAAAACTTTCAGGGAGACCGGAGTGATCTGGAGATTACGGTTCAGGAGAAATCGCTCCGGGACGTTACCACCTGCAGGCTGAGCAAGAGTGGCGAATCGATTGACGTGAGCATCTACACCGCCCCCATGCACGGCAACAGAGGAGAGATCACGGGGATCATCGTGATGTTGACCGACATTACCCAGCGCAAGCAACAGGACCGGTTTCTGCGAGAGAGCGAGGAGCGGTACCGTCTTCTGTTTGAAAACATGCAGGAAGGGTTTGCCTATAGCAAAATGCTATACGACACCGATGGCCGAGCCTGTGATTTCATCTATCTCAGTGTGAATAGCGCATTCGAGGAATTGACCGGCTTGCGGGGGGTGGTCGGGAAAAAGGTGACCGAGATATTTCCCGATATCGGTAGAGAGCACGCCGATCTGATCGAAACGTATGGCCGGGTCGTCCGGACCGGCCAGCCGGAACGGCTGGAGCTCTTTTTCCAGCCGCTGGGGATCTGGTATACGATTTCAGCCTACAGCACGGGGAATGATCACTTTGGCGCGATCATCGACAACATCTCCAGCCGCAAGAAAGCCGAGCAGACCAGAGAGGCAACGGTCGAGCTGCTGCGCATCTGCAACAGGTCGAAGAATTCCCGTGAGCTGATGCGCGACCTGCTAGGGTACTTCCAGCAGCTGCTGACATGCGATGCCGTCGGTGTCCGCCTCCATGAAGGGGACGACTTCCCCTATTATGAAACGCGGGGCTTTCCCGAAGAGTTCGTGCTGCAGGAAAACAGCCTCTGCGCCTATGATCAGGCAGGCGAGATGGTGCGCGACAGTGCCGGTCACCCGGCGTACGACTGCATGTGTGGCACCATCCTCAGCGGCCGGTCTGATCCATCCCGTCCGTTCTTTACCGCGCGGGGCAGCTTCTGGTCAAACTGCACGACAGAACTGCTGGCAAGCACCACGGAGGCCGATCGTCAGGGAAAGACCCGAAACCGCTGCAACGGTGATGGATACGAATCGGTGGCCTTGGTCCCGCTTCGTCTCCAGGGAAAGACCTTTGGCCTGTTCCAGTTCAATGACAAGAAAAAGGGCTGTTTTACGCTCGAAAAAATCACCCTGCTGGAAGACCTTGTCGACTCTGTGGCAATCGCACTGGCCAAGCTTAAGATCGACGATGAACTTGCCGAGAGCAATGAGCGATTTCGGATGATATTCGAGAACAGCCTGGATGCCATTATGCTGGCAACGGCAGAATGCGACATCCTTACGGCAAATCCGGCGGCATGCCGGATATTCGGCAAGAGTGAAGAGGAGATTTGCCGCGCCGGTTGCGCCGGTCTGATGGCACACGATGTCATCGACATCTCGGGACTGCTTGAAGAGCTGAGGCGGACCGGCCGGAGCAGGGGCGAAACCATGATGCTCCGTGGCGATGGCAGCCAGTTCCCTGCCGAGATATCGTCGGCACTCTTTTCGGATCAGGCGGGCATCCAGAAATTGAGCATAGTCATCCGCGACGTGACGGAGCGTCTGAACCTGGAAACCCAGCTTCGCCATTCGCAAAAGATGGAGGCCATCGGCACCCTGGCCGGCGGGATTGCCCATGATTTCAACAATATGCTCGCAGTGATCCAGGGGATGGCTGAAATGTCGAAACGCAAAGTCCCTGGCGAAGGCGAACTGTGGGAGCATCTGAATCTGATCTCCAAGGCCGCTGACCGTTCCATTGAGATCACCCGCCAGCTTCTCGCCTTCTCTCGCAAGGATCTGGCCTCTCCCAAGCCGGTCAATCTGAATGTGCATATCATCGAGACGGAAAAAACCCTGTTGAGACTGATCGGCGAGGACATCGTGCTGACATTCCGGCCTGCAAGCGACGTCTGGTCAGTGCTGATCGACCCTTCCCAGGTGGACCAGATTCTGGTCAATCTGGCTGTCAATGCCCGTGATGCCATGGCTGGCGGCGGTACCCTGGTCATCGCCACGGAGAACGTCTCCGTCGACGCCGCCAGTTGTCAGTCCGTGCTTGACGCGACACCGGGAGAGTATGTCCAGTTGTCGGTCAGCGACAGCGGTGTCGGCATGGAGAAGAGCATTCTGGACCATATTTTCGAACCGTTCTTTACCACCAAGGAGGTCGGCAAGGGAACGGGGCTCGGACTTTCAACGGTCTACGGCATCGTCACGCAGAATAACGGATTCATCAAGGTTTCCAGCAAGCCGGGCCAGGGGACAACCTTCCATCTGTATCTCCCCCGGTTACTGGAAGCGGGGGCAGTAGAACAGGAGACCCCGCAGACGGTTCCTTCCGGGAACGGCACGGTTCTGATCGTTGAGGACGACAACATGATGCGCTGTGTCGCTTCGCTGCTTTTGAAGGAAATAGGTTACCGCTCGATCATTGCTGAATCGCCCGAGAGTGCAATAGAGATCTGTGGAAAAAGAGACACGGAGATAGATATCATCCTGTCTGACGTGATATTGCCGGGGATGAACGGAAAAGCGATGATGGAAGAGATCCGGAAGATTCGCCCCGGGATCAAGGTGCTGTTTATGTCCGGGTACACCGCGGATGTGATCACGCAGCGCGGTGTGGTCGATGAGGGAACGAATTTCATCCAGAAACCGTTCAATATTTTTACCCTGAATGCCAAACTGAAAGAAGCGCTTGGAGTATGATGACCCGATGACACGATAGATTCCGCATGACTCGAAATCGTGAAGTAACCTCTCCGCAGAGACGGCAAGAGCGGGGTCAGTTCGCTGGGACTGGCCCCGCTTCCGTTTTCTGTTGCGGATTCCCGGCCGGCCCGGTTGACTCGCCCGGCATTACGGAGTACCTTATCGTAATTGAGGCGGAGGATGGGGTGCATGGGTGAATCGGTGGTGTTCTGGCTGGAGAACAGAAACTGCGCCGGGATCAAGGCTGCGGAGATCGGGGATCAGCTGCTGGTGCTGTACCGGGACCGCTACTACGTGGTGACGGGTGGTGCTGCGCAAAGCCGGGGCGGCAGACCGTTGCGCTATGCCACCTCTTCGTTGCCGACACCCTGGAAACGGGCATTGAAGGGGGATCTGCCGTCAGCGGTGGCGTTGCCGCCCAACATCGATCCGGACCCCGCCCAGCAACCGCGCAAGCCCGTGCGGAAGAAAAGGGAGAAGCCTGCCATGCCGGAACCGGAACTGGAAACAACAGCGGCTAAGAGCGAGAATGCGTCGCTGCCGCCAGCAAAAAACTCGCGGAAGGTTGAGGCGAAACCGGTTGCCCAGGCACCCGTTGTCGCGAACTGCCCCTACTGCAACGCCCGCCATGAGATCCCGGTGGAGAAGGGGAAGAACGGCAAGCCGTTTTTCATGCCGTGCAGCAGGTGCAAAAGCGATTTCGCGGTCCGCTTTGTCCAGGTTACCGTATTCCAGGCCCAGGTTGCCGGGTTCCGTTAGGTGTCGGGCAGTCTGCGCACGACCGAACTCCTGCACCTGATCATCTCCCGGCTCGGCCACGACCTGGAGGTGCTCTTCACCGCGGCCAAGACCGCTCACGAAGCATCGATCCATGAAGAGAACCTGCCGGACAACAAGTACGACACCCTGGCCCTGGAGGCATCCTACGTGGCCCAAGGGCAGGCGAACCGTGCCCGGGAGCTGCGGAAGTCCATCGAGGTCTACAAACAGCTGAAGCCCCAGGGGGAAGGGGACGGTTCGATCCGTCTGACTTCGCTGGTGACCCTGGCCGATGACGCCGGCACGACCAGGAAGGTCTTTCTCGGCCCTGTCGAAGGGGGCTTGCGGTTAGAGCACCACGGGGACGAGATCGTGGTCATCACCCCGGCATCCCCCCTGGGCAGGGAACTGCTCGGCAGGGCCGTCGGCGACAGTGTCGAGATAGAGGCGGGAGACAACCGCACGGAGTATGAAATTGTCCAGGTCTGTTGAGGTGATCAGGGTGCCCGAGGATGACCTGCCGCACCAGGGGCAATCAGCCTGCCCCGAAGATGGGGTGGAAGTCCCGCTGGAACGGATCAACCCGGATACCCTGCGGAACCTGATCGCCGAGTTCGTCACCAGGGAATGGGAAGAGCTGGGCGATTCCCGCCATACGCTCGACGACAAGATCGAGCAGGTACACCGACAGCTGCGGGAGAAGAAGGCCAGGGTGGTGTTCGACCTGGCTTCGGGGACCTGCAATATCGTGACGAGCAGCTAGCCTGAAGGATGAGGCGTTCCTTTCATAACCGGACCATCAGTCTGCTACCGCCGGGACCTTTTATCCCGGCAGAACCGGCTCCCCCTCATAACGGAGCAGAGTCGAGGAATGCATGAAAACAGCACTGCTACTCATCGACATCCAGAACGACTATTTCCCCGGCGGCAAGATGGAACTGGTGGAAAGCATCCACGCAGCCGCTGCTGCGGCACGCCTTTTGGGTGCGTTCCGCCGGCAGAAGTGGCCCGTCTACCATGTCCGGCACATCTCCTCCCGCCCCACTGCCACCTTCTTTCTCCCCGACACTCCGGGGGCAGAGATCCACGATTCGCTGCATCCGCTGGTCGTTGAGCCGGTCATCACCAAGCACTTCCCCAACAGTTTCCGCGAGACCGATCTTTTGGAGAGGCTCAGGGACGACTCTGTCGGCAGCCTGCTCATCTGCGGCATGATGAGCCACATGTGCGTGGACGCCACTACGCGGGCTGCCTTCGACCTCGGTTTTTCCTGCATCGTGACCCATGATGCCTGTGCAACCAGGGAGCTTGCCTTCAACGGGGTCATTGTCCCGGCAGTGCACGTCCACGCCTCCTCCATGGCGGCTTTGGGCGCGGTCTACGCCCAGGTAAAGGGTGTCGACGAGATTGTGGGAAACATTGCCGACACGCACTGAAGAGAGGGGAGATGCCATGAACAGCCGGGAAGCCACTTCACTGGATCGGGCGCTGTCGCGTGTCTGCGAACTCTGCCCGGTCTGTCTTCATGCCCGTCATTACCAGAAAGGGATGGTCCATTCCTTTGTCAGGAACATAGAGGATCGCATCTGCCCCTTCTGCCAGGCCTACGAGCGCGTGCACGGCAAAAAGGCCCACGAGCCGAGGGATTGAAGGGGCGCGCCACCCCGCGCTCAACCGTAAGAAAAGAGGAGAGACATGCCCCCCATAACCGTAGTCGCAAAGGTTGTCGCCAAAAAAGACGCTCTCGAAGCGGTGAAGGCGGAACTGCACAAGCTCGTTGCGCCGACAAGGCTTGAGACAGGCTGCATCGCCTACACGCTGCATCAGGACAACGACGATCCTGCCGTCTTTCTCTTCTATGAGACCTGGGAGGACCCGGCCTGCCTGGAAAAACACATGAAATCCGATCATTTCAAAGGGTATGTCCGGGCGATCGAGGGGCTGATCGAGGAGAAGCAGGTGCAGATCATGACGCGGATCGCATAGACGCCGGGCATCTGCCGCACAAACAGTCCGGGAAGGAGTGCCCACGCTGAAAATCTGGATCGATGCCGATGCTTGCCCCAGGGTGATCAAGGAGATCGTGTTCCGTGCCTCCGCACGGCTCGACCTGCCGGTTCTGCTCGTGGCGAACAAGAGCCTGAACAAGCATACCACCAGGCTGGTGCAATCCATTGTCGTTGCCGACGGCTTTGATGCGGCAGACGACTACATTGCCGAACATGCAGCGGCAGAAGACCTGGTGATCACCGCGGACATCCCGTTGGCGGCCAGGGTCGTTGCCAATGGCGGCGTGGCCCTGGACCCGAGAGGTGAACTCTACACCGAGGAGAACGTGGGCGAGCGGCTTTCCATGCGCGACCTGATGATGGAACTCCGTTCGGGAGGGCTTGTCCTTGGCGGGCCGAACCAGTTCAGCCTCACCGACCGGCAACGCTTTGCCTCATCCCTCGACCGCCTGCTCACCCAGATGCTGCGGGGCAGGAGACCGGTTTGACGTCACCATCCCCTGCCAGGGCAGGCCGAACCTTCCCGAAATCCCCGACCATCGGCAGGGGCGCCGGCATCACTCACCCGATGCCGGGTGAAGGCCGGACTGCCCGGCAAACCGGGCAAAACCCAAATATTCCTATCTATTCGCTTCGGAAGGGCGTAGAGTAATCAGCTGACCTTCTTCCGAAATCATTTCTTTCAGTCATTTCGAATCCCCCCGGTTTTCCGGTCATCTCCAGCCACCTCGTACGTCAATCCCTCTGGAACATACCGCACAGTTCCTTTCTGAATCTTCCTGTCACGTGAAATCCTTCGCCATGGCTCGACGCTCAGACTACGCGGTGAGTAAGGGACAGATAGTGGGCGTTGGCATTCTCATTGGTTACTTCGCAAAACAGGATGAAGCTTGCAAGGCACTTCGCGGGCTGTCGAAACAGGGGCTCAGCCGCGTTGCCCTGATCCATAAGGGTCTGGACGGAGATGTCCGGACTGTTGATCCGCTCTTCCGGCGTCGCGCCCTCAGGGCAACCCTGGCAGCCTGCCTGTCCGGGGGGATCGGCGGGATTGCCGTCCTGCTCCTGGACTGGTTCAACCTGCTTCCGGGCGTGGATGCGTCAGCTTTCCTGGCTTTGATCCTTGCGCCAGCCACAATCGGTGCTCTGGCGGCCCTGCTCTGGCAACGACGCTTCAGGTGCGGAGTCGCGGCCGAGGTTCTGCATGAGCACGCCCGTTGGCTGGTGTCCGGGGAATCCGTTCTCATTCTCCAGGCGCCGGTCGAATCATTGCAACGTCCGCTGGCCCTGCTGCGGGAATGCGGCGATATCCCCCCGGCGCTGTTCGTCCTCCATCCCAGGGCTGAGCGGCGGGCAGAGGTCAGGGGGCCGGAGGTAAAGCTTTCCCCTGCGCAGGTTCTGGAGCATGCGCAACGCCATGCCGGGGAGCAGCAGGTCGACCCGGCGCCGCACCACTCCGCCGAACTGCTCAGGCGTCTCAAGCAGTCGCGTCAAAGGGTCAGGCAGGTCTGCGCGGATCTCACCGCTGCGAGCCGCCTGGAACAGAAGGCCACGCCGGCTGCCGATTGGATCCTCGACAACGAATACATCATGGAGGGGAATGCCCGTGATGTCCTGCTGAATCTTCCCCGGCGCTTTTACCGGCAACTGCCCGCCCTGGCCTCCGCTCCCTACCAGGGGCTCCCCTGCATCTACGGATTGGCCAAGGACCTCGTTTCCCATACGGAACTCTGCCTGGACCAGGAGAATATCCAGGCGTTTATCGACGCCCACCAATCCGTGCGTCCGCTGACCATCGGCGAACTCTGGGCCATGCCGCAGATGCTGCGCATCGCGCTTATGGAGAGTATCCAGAGCCTTGCCATTACTGCCCTTGCAGACCTTCGCGAACGTCAGCTGGCCGACTTCTGGGCGAACCGGCTGATCGCCGCCAACCGTCGCGATGCCAACCAGCTTTTCGCGATCCTGGCGGAACTCGCCGCAACCGAGTCCTCTCCCACCCCGTATTTCGGGGCGCAGCTGGTCGGCCTTCTGTACGACGAGGCGACCGCATTGGTGCCGGTCCAGAGCTGGCTTGAGCGCACCTTCAAAAAACCTCTGCACGAGATTACGGTGCGCGAGCAGACCCGGCAGGCCAGGGAGCAGTTGACCTGCGGGAATGCCTTTACCAGCCTGCGCCAGCTTGCCCTGCTGGACTGGCGGGAAATCTTCGAAAAACTCAGCCGGGTGGAACAGATGCTGCGCCGCGACCCGTCCGGGATTTACCCTGGGATGGATTTCGCAACCCGTGACCGTTGCCGTCGGGCAATTGAAGAGATCGCCCGATGTTCGACCGCAACCGAGGAACAGGTAGCTGAGCGGGTCATCAGGCTGGCAACGGAGGCGGGGCGCGGATCGGCAACCGACGATCGCGCAGGCCATGTCGGCACCTGGCTGTTTGGGGAGAAACGGGCTGAACTGGGCAGACTGCTCGCCTGTCGGGAAGGGGGCCGTTATCGCACCCTGGCATGGGTCTATCGTCGCCACGCCGCCATCTATTCCATAGGCATTGGCGGCTTCACGGCCCTGTTTGTGTCCCTGGCCACCGCCTTCAGCCCGGCCGGGCTATCGCCTGGCTTTCGCATCGGCCTGTTGCTGCTCCTGCTGATCCCGGCCGGCCAACTGGCTATCGAGGTGGCCAATTACCTGATTACGCGGCTTCTGCCGCCCCGGCCCCTGCCCAAGATGGATTTCGAGGATTCGGGGATTCCCGATGCGTTCCGCACCCTGGTGGTCGTGCCGATGATGCTGGCGAACGCCGAGACGGTCCGCGCCGAGGTGGAGAAGCTGGAGATCCGGTACCTGGCCAACAAGGAAGACAATCTGCTCTTCAGCCTGTTCACGGACTACACCGACTCGACAACGCTTTCGCGAGAAGACGACGATAGACTGCTGCAGATCGCCAGCGCCAGCATGACTGAGCTCAATCAGCGCCATGGCGGCGAGCGGTTTTTCCTCTTCCACCGGGAGCGTACCTGGAGTGAATCCGAGCAGAAATATATCGGCTGGGAGCGCAAACGGGGCAAGCTGGAAGAGCTGAACCGCCTGATCGACGGCACGCGTCCAGAGACTGCCGAGCGCATGGTTTACGTGGGCAACCCCGACCATCTGGCAGACATCCGTTTCGTCATTACCCTGGACAGCGACACCCAGTTGCCGCACGCAACGGCCCGCAGGATGGTGGAAACCCTGGCACACCCCCTCAATCAGCCCCGCTTCGATGCCGAGGGTAACGTCATGGCCGGTTCGTTCACCATCATCCAGCCTCGGGTGAGCCCGACCCTACCGAGCACCAGCGCCTCGACCTTCAGCCGGCTCTTTGCCGATGCGGTCGGCATAGATCCCTATACCCAGGCTGTTTCCGATGTCTACCAGGATCTGAGCGGCGAAGGGTCCTATCACGGCAAGGGGATCTATGACGTCCGCGCCTTCAGCCGCGTGCTGTCGGGCCGGTTTCCCGAAGAATGGGTGCTGAGCCACGACCTGATCGAGGGGGCTCACGTCCGGGTGGGACTGGCCAGCGACATCGAACTCTACGACGAGTTCCCGCAAGGGTACCAGAGCTACAGCAGCCGGGCTCATCGCTGGATTCGCGGCGACTGGCAGATTGCGGGGTGGATCTTCCCGCGTGTGCCGAAAGCTGCAGGGGGGCGCGGTGCCAACCCGCTCTCCCTGCTCAACCGCTGGAAGATCCTCGACAACCTGCGCCGCAGCCTCTTGCCCGCCGCGAGCCTGTGCCTGCTGATAGCCGCCTGGCTCGTTTCTCCGGGGGCAGGCTGGATCGCCGGCCTGGTGGTCGGCACCCAGCTCCTCTTTCACCCGCTGGCGCAGCCCTTTACCATGGCCACAACCCGCAAGGGTTTGAAGTACTTCTCTCCGCCCAAGCTGGTGCACGACCTGCTGCGGGCCATTGCCGACGCCGCACTGCTGCCGCACCAGGCTGCTGTGGCCCTGGATGCCATTGCCAGGGTCTGCTACCGTCGTCTGGTATCCCGTCGCGATCTTCTGGAGTGGACGGCCCAGTCAACCCATTGGAGCGCCTCGCGCCGGCAGCCGCTCTTTGTTGCGTCCCTGGCCCTGGGGAGCGTCTTCAGCTGCAGCGTGGGCCTGGCAATCTGGTTCGCCATGCCGGACAGCCTGCCGCAGGCCGCACCCTGGCTCGTTTTGTGGTTTTTCTCGCCGCTTCTCGGCTGGCTGTTGAATCTGCGGCCTGCCATGCAGCAACGGGCCTGCCCGCTGCCGGAAACGGACCGCCGGTTCCTCAGGCAGGTTGCCCGGCGAACCTGGCGATACTTCTCGGCGTATGTCGGCGCTGAGACGTCATGGCTGCCGCCCGATAACTATCAGGTATCCCATCAGACCCGCCTGGCCATGCGGACCAGCCCGACCAACATCGGCCTCTGGATGACCAGTGCACTGGGAGCCCATGATTCCGGCTACCTGACCATCAATCAGGTCGTTGAAAGACTGACCGGCACCATGGAGTCCATAGGCCGTCTGGAGCGGTTTCAGGGGCACCTCCTGAACTGGTACGACATCCGGACCCTGGTGCCGCTCGAACCTCGCTATGTCTCTACGGTCGACAGCGGCAACCTGCTGGGTGCCCTCTGGACCCTGGAGCAAGGGCTCGACGAGCTGGTGCACACCCCTGTCCTGGATGGAAAGGCCTTTGCCGGCCTATACGACACCGGCGAAATCCTGAAACAGGTCGCAGGTCTTGAACGCCGTTCCGGCTTTGATCTGCACATCCTGAACGAGCTGTCGACCGAATGGGAATCTCCACCAGCCAACATTGTTACTGAACTCCGCCTGTTGCGGAAAATGGAGAACAGCCTCAGGGTCCCTCTCGTTCCGGAGGGGGCGGCCTCCTGGGCCGGGGAGATGGAGGCGCAGATTGCCTCCTGGATAACGATCTCGAACCGGTATCTCGCCTGGATAGAAATCCTGGCCGAAAAGACGGAAGCGGAGCTTGCCCCGCTCGGTCGGGAAGTCGTGCTGGCCATTCGCCAAGACCTCTGCCGGGCGCCGTCGCTCTTCGATCTTGCCCATGGCAGTATCGCATCGATCCGGATACTCACCGCCATCAGGGAGGGGGCTCTCCCTGCCGGCTCAACGCTTCTTTCGTGGCTCGACCGCGTTATTGCGGCCTTCGCAACCGCCCAATGGCTGGCCGGCGAAACCCTGGGCATGGCCGAGCGGCTGATAGCAAGCGTACGCGAACTGTCGGCCGGCATGGACATGCGTTTTCTCTACGCTCCCAAGCGGAAGCTGTTCACCATTGGCTACAACGTCTCTTTGGGCCGTGCCGACGCCTCCAGTTACGATCTCCTTGCCAGTGAGGCCCGGCTCGGCAGCTTCGTCGCCATTGCCCGTGGAGACGTCCCCCTGGAACACTGGTTCTCCCTGAGCCGCCCCTACGGCGCCATTGGCCGCCAGCGGGTGCTGCTCAGCTGGACCGGAACCATGTTCGAGTATCTGATGCCGCACCTGTTCCAGCACTCCTACGACAATTCGCTCCTCGACAAGGCGGCCAGGGAAGCGGTGGCGGTCCAGATCGCCTATGGCCGCACCCATCGCGTGCCGTGGGGCATCTCCGAGTCAGCCTTTGCCGACCTCGACCTGGAAAAGACCTACCAGTACAAGGCCTTCGGCGTGCCGGCGCTCGGACTGAAACGGGGTCTGGAGGAACAGCTGGTCGTCGCACCCTATGCCACCATGCTGGCACTGAACGTGGCGCCGCACGAGACCGTAAAGAATCTGAAACGCCTGTCCGACCTGGGAATGCTCGGCGATTACGGTTACTACGAAGCCATGGATTTCAGCCGGCAACCGCAGCGGGACACCGGGAGGCAGACTCTCAAGCGCGGGGTGATTATCGAGGCTTATATGGCCCATCACCAGGGGATGGCGTTTCTGTCGCTGACCAACTTTCTCCATGGGCAGCCGTTCCACCGCCGTTTCCATGGCGATGCGCGGGTGCGGGCCTTTGAGGCCCTGCTCCAGGAGCGGATCCCGACCCTGCCGCCGTTGCACCTGATCTCGACGCGGCAGAACGAGCCAGTGCTTCTGGGCGGAGACCAGGTCGCTCTGGCAGGGAGCACCTTTACCACGCCCCATACCGCCACGCCCAAGAGTCTCCTCCTTTGCAACGGCCGCTATGGCCTGATGATCACCAACAGCGGTGGCGGCTACAGCCAGTGGGGCGGCCGGGAACTTACCCGCTGGCGGTCGGATCAGACCTGCGACAGCCAGGGAACCTTCTGCTACATCCACGAGGCAGAGTCGGATCGAGTCTGGTCCACCGCCTATCACCCGGTCGGCGGGGACATCGAAGGGTATTCCGTGGAATTTGCCCTTGACCGTGCCGTGTTCCGCTGCACCAATAACGGAATCCAGACGGAAACGGAGATCACCGTCTCGCCGGAAGACGATCTGGAGGTGCGCCGGATCACCCTGGTCAACCGCTCCGCTCATCCTCGCCACCTCAATCTCACCAGCTATGTCGAACTCTCCATGGCTCCCCACAACGCCGATCGCCAGCATCCGGCCTTCAACAAGCTGTTCATCCAGACTGAGGCGGTCCCGGAACTGGAAGCGCTCCTCGCCTACCGGCGACAGCGCAGCGACAACGACCAGCCGCTGTATGTGGGTCATTGCCTGACAATGCAACAGTCCGGGGAGGAGGGTTCACCCGGAAGCGCGTGGCAGTTCGAGACCGACCGGGGGCGATTCATCGGCCGCGGCCGGACCCTTGCCAACCCCATGGGCGCTCTGCAGGATCTCGGCAACAGCCAGGGGTTTGTCCTCGATCCCATACTCAGCCTGCGGCGGAGTATCACCCTGGAGCCGGGCCAGCAGGCCAGGGTTTCCCTGGTGCTCGCTGCCGGGGCGACCCGCGAGCAGGTCGTGCTGCTGATGGATAAGTACCGCGATCTCCATGCGACCGAACGGGCCATGGATTTTGCCTGGCGCACTGCCCAACAGCGGCTGCAGGTACTGCAGATCCAGCCCGACGAAGCGCGCCGTTTCCAGCAATTGGCCAGCCACCTGCTGTTTCCCAATCACCTCTTGCGCGCACCTGCCGAACGCCTGGAAGAGAATCGCAAGGGGCAAGCCGGATTGTGGCCCTACGCCATTTCCGGCGACCTGCCGATAGCCCTGGTTACCATTGGTGAGGTGCGGGATATCACCCTGGTCCGCCAGATGCTCAAGGCCCACACCTATTGGGGATCGCACGGCCTGGCCGCCGACCTGGTGTTCCTCAACGAAGAGGCCGGGAGTTATGAACGACCGCTCCAGGAACGGTTGGAACGGCTGATCGAGGCCCATATCCTCTCTGCTGCGCCCGATCTGCCGGGCGGAATCTTCCTGAGGAGTGCGGCACAGATCCCGGAGGCGGACCAGCTTCTCCTCAAGACTGCGGCCAGCATCGTGCTGGTGGCCGCACGCGGCACATTGCCCCAGCAATTGGGGGTGCCGGTGGAGTCTCCCGAGCAGATGGGAAAACTGGTCCGGAGGCGCAGCCCCAGGGAACCCTCGGCTCCGCTCCCCTTCATGGAACTGAATTACTTCAACAGTCTCGGCGGGTTTACCGCGGATGGCCGCGAATACGCGATCTATCTCGGCCCCGGCACCAACACCCCGGCACCCTGGGTGAACGTCATCGCCAACCCCACCTTCGGCACCCTGGTCAGTGAAACCGGGTCCGGCTTCACCTGGTACGGCAACAGCCAGCGCAACCGCCTGACCGGCTGGTCCAACGACCCGGTGCTGGACCCCGCCCAGGAGGCGATCTACATCCGCGACGAGGAGAGCGGCCTCTTCTGGTCGCCGACCGCGGCACCGATCCGGGAGGGGACCGCCTATCGTGCCCGGCACGGGGCGGGCTTCACGGTCTTCGAGCATAACAGCAACGGGATCGAGCAGGAGCTGACCGTCTTTGTCCCCGTGGACGGGAACGGGGGTGAGCCGATCAAGCTTCAGCGGCTGCGGCTCACCAATGGTTCCTCCAGAAGGCGCAGGCTCTCGGTAACCTATTATGTGGAGTTGACCCTCGGCGAGAACCGCGAAACCTCCCAGATGCATGTGACAACCGACTGGGACGACGAAGTCGAGGCCCTTTTGGCGCGCAATCGCTACCACCCCGAATACGGGGAGCGGGTTGCCTTCGTGGCCATGACCCCCCTGGTCGATTCATATGGCGGCGACCGCACCGCCTTTATCGGCCGCAACCGTTCGCTGGCACGACCGGTGGCCATGGAGCAGATCCGGCTGTCGCAACGGGTGGGAGCGGGGCTGGATCCGTGCGCTGCACTCAGGGTCTCCCTGGAATTGGCTCCGGGCGAACGCCGTGACATCACCTGCATGCTGGGTCAGGCCGGGTCCGTGGAGCAGACCAGGGAACTGGTGCTCCGCTTTCGGCAGGATCTGGCTTTCGAGGAAGGATTCGACCGGACCCGGGCCTGGTGGGACGAACTGCTCGGCACCATAGAGGTGCAGACCCCCGAACTGGCAACGGACATCCTGATCAACCGCTGGCTTCAGTACCAGTCTCTGAGTTGCCGGATCTGGGGCCGCTCCGCGTTCTACCAGTCCGGCGGCGCCTTTGGTTTTCGCGATCAGTTGCAGGACGTCATGGCGTTTCTGTACGCCAGGCCGGAACTGGCGCGCAGCCAGATCCTGCTGGCCGCCGGCAGGCAGTTCAAGGAGGGGGATGTCCAGCATTGGTGGCATGAGCCTGCCGGTGCCGGGATTCGCTCGCGTATCTCCGACGACCTCCTCTGGCTTCCGTATGTTGTCGCACACTACGTGCGAACGACCGGCGATGTCGACATCCTCAGGGAGGAGATCCCCTTTCTCAACGCACCTGTGCTGACAGACGAGCAACACGAGTTATTCTCCACCCCGGAGCCCACCTTTGAGCGCGCCACGCTCTTTGAGCACTGCCGTCGTGCGGTCAGCCGCGGGTTGACCGTCGGTCCCCACGGCTTGCCCCTGATCGGGACGGGCGACTGGAACGATGGGTTGAACCTGGTGGGCGCCGGCGGAAAAGGGGAGAGCGTCTGGCTTGCCTGGTTCCTATGCGATGTGTTGCAGGGAATGGCCGAACTGTCCGGCCTGATGCTGCAGCCTGAGCTGGGCCGGACCTATCGAGAAGAGCGGTATGCCTTGATCCAGCGTGTCGAACAGGCTGGTTGGGACGGGGAATGGTATCTGCGGGGCACCTTCGATGATGGTACCTTGCTTGGGTCCGCGGCAAACGGGGAAGCGCGGATCGATTCCCTGCCCCAGTCGTGGGCAGGGCTTTCCGGTGCTGCCGACCCGGCGCGAACGGAGCAGGCCCTGGAATCGGCATGGAAGCATCTCGTCCGCGAGGATGAAGGCCTGGTGCTGCTTTTCGAGCCCCCTTTCGACACGGCAGAGCCATCACCCGGCTACATCAAGGGATATCCTCCCGGCGTGCGCGAGAATGGTGGTCAATATACCCATGCCGCCCTCTGGATGGCCATGGCCATGGCCCGTAAGGGGGATGGGGCGCGGGCGGTGCAGCTTTTGCGCATGCTCAACCCGATCGAGCATGCCCGGGATGCGGAAACGGTCTGGCACTACGGGATCGAGCCCTATGTGGCTGCGGCCGACGTCTACCGGTTGCCCGGCCGGGTCGGGCAGGGGGGCTGGTCTTGGTATACCGGCTCGGCAGCGTGGATGTACCGGGCCTGGATCGAGGAGGTCCTGGGTTTGCAGGTTCAAGGGAACCGGATGCGGATTCAACCCGCTATCCCGGCGACATGGAAGGGCTTCAGCCTGCGCTATCGCCACGGTGATACGATCTATGCGATTGCGGTGGAGAATCCGCATGGCTTCGAGCATGGTGTCGCCTGGGTGGAGATGGATGGCCAGCGTCTGCCCGGGGGGGGGGAGATCCTGCTGGAGCGGGGCCTGGTGAAGCATCAGGTTCGCGTCCGGATGGGGGTACCTGAACTGCAGTTTTGTACAGGCGAAGCAATGAGAAGCAGTGGTTGTTAACCCGGTTTGTCGAGGAGAAATCATGATTATCAAACGAGGTACCGTAGTGAGTCACGCTGGAGCGGTTGAATGGGGAGTCGGCAAGGTTATGGAGGTGACCGACCTCAAAGCGACGATCCAGTTCAGTGACGGAATTGTCAGGAAGATTGCCGCTTCCCATTACCCGACCCTGCAACCGGGCGATTCGGCTTTATTCGTCCCGCTTCCCGAAAGCGTGCCTGAGGTTAAGGTCCGGGCGACTCCCAAGAGGCGGGTAAAGGTGAAAGAAGTGGTTGCGTGAGGAGAGAGCACGACAAAGACTTGACTCCGGCGGCCGGCTTTGCAAAAGTGCAGGGGGACGATATCGAGTCCTCACTGCAGATCGACGGACAAGGAGCCGACCATGCCCTCTCTGGATTTTGAACAGGAAAAGATCGCCTTCAGGAAATACTACGACGGCAACCAGAAGTTTTTTGCCGAAGCCAAGAATGCCTATATCCGCATCATCAGCGCACTGATCAAGCGTTTTGACGTGGGAGAGGTGACCAAGATTGAAGGCAGGGTCAAGGACAAAGAGGAGTGCATCAAGAAGTTTCACCGGAAATACCAGCGTAAGCTCGAAGCCGACGAACAGCCCTACGAGATCAAGGATTTCATATCCGACCTGATCGGCATCCGGATTGTCTGCCTCTACGAAGACCAGATCCCGGTCCTGTCGGAGGTGTTGCAGCGGAACTTCAATATCCTCGACGTCACCGACAAGATATCGGCGGTGGAGAGCACCGAGGATTCCTTCGGTTACAAAGGGCTGCACATGGACCTGGCCCTGAACGACGAGATGGCTTCCCAGCCGAAGTACCAGCCGTATGCGGACTGCGCCTTCGAGGTGCAGATCCGGTCCCTGATCCAGGACGCCTGGAGCGTGCTGGATCACAAGATCAAATACAAGAAATCGATCCCCATCGACCTGAAGCGGAGAATCAATGTCCTTTCGGCCCTGTTCGAGCTGGCCGACCGGGAATTCAAGGAGATCCGCAATGCCACCACGGAACTGATGCAGCAGGCGACGGTGGCGCCGATCAGCGATCCACCCGATGACGCCCGCGAGGCGGCAGGGCAGGAGGCAGCGGCCAGCGCAAAATCGGTCAATGCCTTCAATTTCCTCCGTGTCGCCGGCCATTTCTTCAGGGATTTCGAATTCGAGGACTTCAAGGTCGACGATTTCGTCCAGGACATCCTGAAGCTGGACAGCGGCTTCCAGAAGTCCGATTTACATAAATGCTTGAACGAAAAGCTGAAAATCGTCAGGGATTATCGCGACCATTTCATGGCGGAAAACCCTGACAAAACCTTCAGCCCCTATACCTCGATCAGGCACTGCCTCTACCTCTACGATCAGGATGTCTTCGAGCGGATTCTGTCCAAAGGGGCGCGAGAGCGTTTTACCGCCTGGTTGAAGGCATCCCGTGGATAGGGGGGACTGCCGCCGGGTTGCCGGGAAATCGCAGGAGTAGATGCCGCGGGGATTCAAGCGCTGCCCATTCCCATTTTGATGTCTCCTTTTTCGGGGGGTTGCACGTTGTGCAAGCCCCTTTTTTCTTGATCTGCACCAAGAGTTATGTATAGTTCATATGTTTACTTGCATAGTCGGGATTGTGAAATAATTTTCATAACAAAAACAAACCGTTCCGCGTTTCTTTGGCTCAAGCGACGACCTCCCGCGTCGATACGAACAAGTGGGGCGTTGCCGTTCATTAAGAGTTGCCCTGCTGCCCTGGGGCAGAAAACACGGCCGCATAAGACGTAACCCGCAACTACGGAAGGATCTCCTTGTTGTCCGAACCGACCATCAGCCTCATCAAGAGCAGGATCAGAATCTTCGTCGGTATCGTCCTGGCTGCGGTCGTCGCCATATCGGCCTGGAGCATCGTTACCGAATACCGGAATACCATCACCACGGCCGAAAGGCAGGCCTCTGGGTATGCACAGGCTTTGAGCGAGCATACGGAGAGCTCCTTTGCCGAGGCTGACCGGGTGGTCAAGGACGTCATTCATGAAATCGGGAGGGCTGGCGGCATCCGACATATGCCGCAGCGCGAACTGTACGACATCCTGCAGCGCCAGGGAGGAGGAGCCCCCCAGATCGGTTCGCTGTTTATGGCCGACGCCTCGGGGCTGATGTTCATCAACTCCCTGGCGTTCCCCTCCAGGCAGATCAATGTGGCCGACCGCGAATATTACCGGCATTACCGCGAGAATCCGGGCGCGGGCCTCTACATCAGCAAGCCGGTCATGAGCCGTCTCGTCGGCCGCTGGCGCTTTAACCTCATCCGGCCGCTCTTGGGACCGGACAAGGAATTTGCCGGCTTGATGGCCGTTGCTTTTGAGGTCGAGTATTTCAAGCGCTTCTTCAGCGAATCCAGTCTCGGGCCCCGCGGCAGGGTGCTATTGATCCGCGACGACGGTGCGCCGCTGGTCTTCGTGCCTTACGTGGACAGGGCGTACGAGGCGGATTTCCGCTCTTCTCAGCTGTTCCGCACTTGGCTGCCCAAGGCTGCAACCGGCACCTTCCATCTGGAGAAGGGGTTGCTGGACAAGACCCCGCATATTGTCTCCTACAAGCGTCTGAACCGTTTCCCTATCATTGCGGTCGTATCCCTGCACCGCGACGACGTGCTGAAGCCCTGGTCCCGCAAGGCGTACCTGCAGGTGGCGGTCACGTTTGCCCTCTGCACGGTCATCTGTGTCCTGACCCTGCTCATGTTCCGCCACCTGGACAGGCTGGAAAGCGCCCAGGACGGGCTGCGCCGGCAGCAGGAGCTGCTCAGGATCAAGGCCGCCCAGATCGATGCGGCCAACGATGCCATCCTGCAGGTCGATCTCACGGGGCGCCTGGTTCATTTCAACCAGGCGCTCTGTCGCATCACCGGTTACAGCGCCGAAGAACTGACAGGGATCCGCTTGCATGACATCGTGCACGCAGAGTTTGCGGGACAGATCGAGGGGAACCTGCAGAGAATCAGGGAGCATGGCGAGGCAACCCTCGAATCGGGATATATTGCCAAGGATGGCGGTCTGATCCCGATCGAGGCCAATGCCCACATCATGGAGAGCAACGGCGAGCCCTTCATCCTCAGCATCGCCCGTGACGTGCGGGAACGGAAACGGGCCGAGTCGCGCGAACAGGGACGCCTGTCGATCCTGGAAGAGATGGCGACCGGAGCGGGTCTGGGGGATCTGCTTGCCCAGATCGTCACCTTTGTCGAGCAGCAGTGTCCGGGTGCGCTCTGTTCAGTTCTGCTCGCCGACGAGGGGGGGCGTCAGCTCCTTCATGCCGCCGCTCCCAACCTGCCGGACGAGTACAACCGGGCCGTGCACGGACTGAAAATAGGGCAAGGGATGGGATCGTGCGGTACTGCGGCCCATCTGAAGAAACGGGTGGTGGTGGAGGATATCTGCGGCCACCCCTACTGGAAAGGGTTCAAGCCTGCCCTTGACCATGGGTTCAGGGCCTGCTGGTCCCAGCCGATTCTCTCCTCTGAGGGGGAAATTCTCGGGACCTTCGCGATCTACTACCGCGAGCCGCGCCTGCCGGATGATGCGGAAATCAGCCTGATCGAATCGGCTGCCCACCTGTCGAGCATCGCCATTGGCCGTTTCAGGGACGAGGAACGGAGAAAGCACCTGGAAGACCAGCTGCGGCAGATCCAGAAGATCGAGGCCATCGGACAGCTGGCCGGCGGGATTGCCCATGATTTCAACAACCTGCTGACGCCGATCCTGATCTATTCGGAAATGATCAAGATGGGCCTGCCCGAAGATGCGCCCCAGGTCAAGAAGGCGGATGGCATCCTGAAGGCGGCCCACAAGGCCAGGGAACTCACCCAGAAACTGCTCTCTTTCGGCCGCAGGCAGATGCTCGACATCCATCCGGTCGACCTGAACGAGGTCATCGAGTCGTTCCATGATATCCTGCGCCGGACCATCCGGGAGAACATCGGCATCCAGGTGGGCCTCTCCACGGGGCGTGCCATTGTCATGGCCGACCGGAGCCAGATCGAGCAGATCCTCCTCAACCTGGCCATCAACGCCCAGGACGCCATTGCCGGGAATGGCCGTATCACCATAGAAACCGGCCAGGTGCTACTCGACGACGAATATGCCCGTCTGCATCCCGGCATGCGGACCGGAAAGCATATCCTGCTCTCCATTACCGACACCGGCTGCGGCATGGATGATGCCACCCTTTCGCGCATCTTCGAGCCCTTTTTCACCACCAAGGGGGTTGGCCATGGCACGGGCCTCGGCCTGGCAACCGTTTACGGCGTCATCAAGCAGCATGAAGGGTACATTGACGTCAGAAGCACGGTCGGTGCCGGCACCACGTTCTCCATCTACCTCCCGGTGAGCACGCACCCGCTCGGCTCCGGCACAGGCAATGAAGCGGACGGGGGCATTGTCACATCGACGACTGTAGCGACAAACCGGACGATCCTCGTGGTCGAGGACAACGAGATGGTCCGTACCATGGTTGTCGAACTGCTCATGGCTGCCGGATTCCGTGTCATGGTGGCAGAAACGCCGGAACTGGCTCTGGAGATGGCGTTGGCGCCCGCTGATGCCATCGATCTGCTGGTGACCGACGTGATCATGCCCGGCATGAATGGTCAGGAACTGTACGAGCGGCTGCTGGAATCGCGGCCCCACCTGCCGGTCCTTTTCATCTCCGGCTATACCAACGACCTGGTCGTCCACAACGGCATGCTGGAGGAGGGGATCAATTTCCTGCAGAAGCCGTTTACCATCGAGCAGTTCATGGCCAAGGTGCGCCTGGCCATTGCATAGCCTCTGCTTCCCGGTGTCGGCACTGTATGCGGTCAATAACCGGCACGCCTTTTTCGGTCATTCCCTCCCTTGACAATCCGTCAGAACATGGTGGAATTATTTAAACAACACAATAATTGGATGTAATATTGTCTGACAAAGCCGAGCCTGCCGCGAGACAGGTACGGAAAGCCACGGGTCTTTTGATGAAGACGGCCGGGCTGCCGATGATCACCCATTGGCATGCCCGGCCTTTTGTTATTTCATATGGGGACAAACTCGTATCGAGAGGCGCAGTGCACATGAGAAAGGAGTGTCCGAATGATGCGTTTATCTGGCGCAATGGGTATGATCGGATCAATGGTGCTCGCAGCTGCTCTTACGGGCTGCGGTGGGAGCGGAGGGGAGAGCGACCCGGTCGTAACCCCGGCTGTCATAGCTCCGGCAGCGACTGGGGCTTCGTACGTGGTTTTCGCCTGGAACGACCTTGGCATGCACTGTCTCAACCCGACCTATGACACTGCGGTCATTCTGCCGCCGTACAACACGGTATGGGCGCAGGTGGTCAAACGGGGGAACCCGCCGCAGATCGTTACCGCCGGTTTGACCGTTGAGTACCGGATTCTCAACAACACCGTATCGTCCACCAAGGGGACCTTCGGGCAATTCTGGACATATGTACAGCAACTCTTTGGTGTGACCCTTGCTCCGGATACGGGGCTCAACCTGGAAGACCCCGCGATTCACAACGGGCTCTCCGGCACCATGGTGGCAAAGACCGATCACTTTCAGGTGAATGGCATCCCCGTAACCCCCATTGACGATTCATTGGTCTGGAATCCCTACCAGGTCATCGAGGTTACCGTCAAGGACGGAACCGGCACCACCGTGGCTCAGACGCGGGCAACCGTTCCCACCTCCGATGAAATGAACTGCGCCAAGTGCCATGGCGCCAACCCCTTCCTGAATATCCTCCAAGCGCACGACGCGGATATCGGGACCACGCTGGTAGCCCAGCAGCCGGTCCTCTGTGCCAGTTGCCACGGCAGCCCGGCGCTTGGACAGAGCGGGAGCGGGACCTCGGGCAAATATCTCTCTGAGGCGATTCACGGTTTCCATGCGACCCGTGGCGCAACATGCTACGACTGCCATCCGGGGAATACGACCCAGTGCAACAGGAGTCTTGCCCATACGGCAGCGGACGGAAATTGTTCGAACGTCAGCTGCCATGGCAGTATGGCAACGGTCGCTTCGACGATCACTTCCGGGGCCAGGATACCTTGGCTGAACGAACCCAAGTGCGCCACCTGTCATGTGGGGATTGCGGAAGTGGACACCGGTGCGGTCCTGTACCGGAACGCCATGGGTCACGGGGGGGTCTACTGCGCGAGCTGTCACGGCAGCCCCCATGCCATGGTGCCGTCACGGCAGGCATCGGACAACTACCAGCCGCTTCAGTATCAGAGCGCTGTCCAAACGATCGGCAGTTGCGGCGTCTGCCATGCCGGATCGAAAGGTGCCGGGCTTGGCGAATTTTTGAGCCAACATGGCAGCGGCGGAATTGCCACGGCCTGCAACGTCTGCCACACGGTCGTATCCTCGGTGAATGCGGCTGACTGGCCGCACCAGTATCAATGGCTGAACCGGTAGCGCCAGCAGCTCGCTGACGCCAATGAGACGGGACCCTGATCCGGGCGGGATGTCAACTCGCCTGACGATCAAGGGTCCCGTTTGCATTCGCTCTGGTATCCCGTGGAAAATCCGTAACCCCTGCAGCGTATCGGGCGTATAATTGACGTAAGAGAAACGGCAGCCGTACCGGTGCCATATTGTTGTTGCGGAAGCTGTTCTTCGGTTCTGCAACTTCTGAAAGGAGAACGTCATATGTACGCCATTACCGGAGCAACGGGCAACATAGGAAGCAAGGTAGCCGATATTCTGCTGGACAGGGGTGAGAGGGTGCGGTTGATCGGCAGGGATGCAGGCAGGCTGCAGCGGTTCGTGGATAAAGGGGCCGAGGCGGCGGTGGGGGATCTGAAGGACACGCCGTTTCTGAGCAAGGCCTTTAAGGGTACCACCGCGGTATTCGCCATGATCCCCCCCAACGTGGCGACCGTCTATTTCCGTGCCTACCAGAATGAGGTCGGCACGAGCATTGCCACTGCCATCGTCAACGCCGGGGTCCCCTACGTGGTGAACCTGAGCAGTCAGGGGGCAGATCTTCCCGGAGGTACGGGGCCGATCGTCGGTCTCCGTGACCAGGAGGCCCGACTCAACGGGCTTGAAGGGGTGCATGTCCTTCATCTCCGCTGCACCTTCTTCATGGAGAACCTGCTCGCCCAGGTCCGGTTCATTCTCGAACGGGGCTATGCGGGATTGGCGCTGCGCGGCGACCAGCCGATCGCCATGATCGCCACCAAGGACATCGCGGCACGGGTCGTCAAGCACCTCGTCACACGGGACTATAGCGGCAAGACGGTGAGGGACCTGCTCGGCCAGCGCGATCTCACGCTGAACGGAGCGATCGCCATACTCGGCCGGCGGATCGGCCGGCCCGACCTCAAGTACGTGCAGCTTCCCAGCGAGGAGGCTGCCAGGTGGATGGTGTCGCAGGGGGTCAGTTCCGATGTGAGCAGGCTCTTTGTCGAGATGAGCCGGGGGCTGAACGACGGGATTTTTGCCGTCGGCCTGCAGCGGACCGCTGAAAATACCACACCCACGCGTATCGAGGAGTTTGCCGATACCTTTGCTGCAGCATACGAAGCCGCAACACTGCGGCATGCCGCGTAACCGGAAACCGATCCGGGTTTCCGGCTGTCATGGAAAAGCCCGCGCAAAGCGGGCTTTTCTGTTTCCTGCGAGAGAAAGATGGGCAGTGTTGCCCCGAAGGGGAGGTCGTTCAATCCGCGAAACACTCGTTCAACGCCATGCGGCGGTAGGCAAAGATCTCGGCCAGCCTGCCGGCGACCAGCGGGCTCAAGAGCCTGCCGAACAGCCCAAAGGGGAGCCCATAATGGACCAGGTCCAGCATCTCCGTTCCCGCGGCCGTCTCACGGAAATGGTGCTGGTGGTGCCAGAAACGATAGGGGCCGAACCGCTGCTCGTCCACGAAGAAGTATGGTTCTTCGGCATGGGTGATCTCGGTGACCCATTTCACCGGGATGCCGAGAAAGGGGGTCACGGTGTAGGTGGCGAGCATGCCGGCATGTACCTGGGGCGGCAGCTCCGAGATGATCCGGAATCCGAGGTCGGGTGGGGTGATGAGCGGCAGGTTTTCCGGGGTGGAAAAGAACTCCCAGGCCTGTCTCAGGGATACGGGCAGGAGCTGTTCCTGGCGCAATTCGTAGAGTTTCATGCGGTATTCCCCTTATCTGCCGGAGCAGGCGGTGCGGAGCTGCTCCCTGACCCCGGCCTTGCTGCAATTGTTGCACACTCGTCATCGAACCGAAACATGGCTGCAACCCGCGCCTGGTATCATGGCATCATGGAACAGACAGAGATGACAACGAGCAGGGAGTATCCCATGCGCCTGAAGCTGATGGACGATTACTACGAATGGTATTGCGAGTGGTGCGACACCCGCAACCGGACGGTCTGGGTGCGGGTTCACGAGGACACGGCCAACTGCGCCGCCTGCCAGCGCACCTCGCGTATCACCTGACCCGTCCCGACGCTCCCGGCCCTTGCGGCCTGGCCGGCGTCAGCTCCCCGAATCCTTCTCCAGGGCGCTCTCTATCCTGGTGCAGAGGGTCTTTAACACCTTGATCCGGGCGTAGTTCTTGTCGTTGGCCTCCACCAGGGTCCAGGGGACGATCTCGGTGCTGGTCCGGTCGATCATGTCGCAGACGGCCAGTTCGTACTCCTCCCACTTGTCCCGGTTGCGCCAGTCGTCATCGGTGATCTTGAACCGCTTGAACCCGATCTTTTCCCGCTCCTTGAAGCGCCTGAGCTGCTCGTCCCGGTCGATGGCCAGCCAGAACTTGACCACCACCGTGTAGTGGCGGACCAGTTGCTCCTCGTAGTCGTTGATCTCGCCGTAGGCCCGCATCCAGTCCGCATGGGAGCAGTACCCCTCCACCCGTTCCACCAGCACCCGCCCGTACCAGGAGCGGTCGAAGATGGCGAATCTTCCCCGGTGGGGGAGGTGGCGCCAGAAACGCCAGAGGTAGGGCTGTCGCTGCTCCTCGTCGGTGGGTGCCGCAATCGGGGTGACCCGGTAGAGGCGGGCATCCAGGGCCTGGGTGATGCGGCGGATCGCCCCTCCCTTGCCGGCGGCGTCGTTCCCCTCGAAGATCACCACCACCGAGATTTTCCTGAACTGGGGGTGGCGGGAGAGGCGATTGAGCCGTCCCTGCCACTTTTCCAGCTCTTCCTGGTATTCGCTTTTTTCCAGCCGTTTCGACAGGTCCAGGGTCTGCAGGATGCGCAAACCGTCGATGGCCAGGGTGATCGGCGGGTACGGTTCCTCGCGGACCGGCGCTTCCGGGGCGTCAAGCCGCTGGCGGAGCGCCTGCAGGACCGCCTTGCCGATGGTGAGATAGCGGTAACGGGGGTCGCTCCCCTCGACGATGAGCCAGGGTGCCTCGGGAGAGCTGGTGGCGCGGAGCATCCGCTCGGAAACCTGGTGGAAGCGGTCGTACATCTTGAAGTGCTTCCAGTCCGTATCCGTCACCCGCCAGCTGGTGGAGGGGTCCTTTTCCAGGGACTTGAGACGCTTTTTCTGCTGTTTTTCCGAGAGATGGAGCCAGAATTTGAGGAACAGTGCGCCTTCGTCGCAGAGCATCTTCTCGAAGCGGATGATCCGCTCCAGGTTCTGGTCGAGTTCGGCGTTCTTGATGCTGCCATAGACGTTTTCGATCAGGGGGGAGGAATACCAGGTGCCGATAAAGATGCCGATCTTCCCTTTCGGTGGGAGGTCCCGCCAGTAGCGCCACATGGGGGGGCGTTCCTGTTCCTCGTCGGTCAGCTCGCGGATGGCGTGGGTTTCGATATGGCGGGGGTCCATCCATTCATTGAGGATGTTGACGGTCTCCCCCTTGCCGGCGCAGTCCACCCCGGCGATCAGGATGATGACCGGGAACCGCTGCGACTGCAGCAGGTCGATCTGGGCATCCAGGAGCGCCTCCCGCAGGGGAGGGATCTCCCGCTTGTAGGTAGCCTTGTCGATCTTGTGGCCGAGCTCCGCTGATTCGAACATGTAGCCCTCCATCTGCCGGGGATCTCCGTTGTCGACCACCAGTGTACCACAGTATGGCGGGTCTGCTCGTTTGTCGTCCGTCAGGATGTGGCGCTGCCGGCTCCCTCCGGGACCGCCTCCAGCTCCAGCCCGAGATCGAAGGCGGTCTGGAGGAGGTCTCCCTTGGCCTGACCCCCGAACTGCTCGACCGACAGGTCGTCCCGGCCATGGAGGCGGATCTTGAAGATGTTCCGTTCCAGACGGCACTCAAGGGAGCTGACCGCACAGTTGCGGCGCCGGTCGAGCCCGTCGGCGAGCCTGAGGATACCGCCCAGGCGGGAGACCAGCAGCCGGTCCGCCGGCGAGAGCCGCATGTACTGGTCATGTTTCTTCTTGGGGAGCGATTTGCGGTGGTAGCGGGCCACGTGGGCAATCAGTTCCCGCTCCCGCGGGGTGAAGCCGAAGAGGTCCGCGTGGCGGATCAGGTGGTAGGAATGCTTGTGATGGCTGGAATAGTTGATGAAGTAGCCGACGTCATGGAGGATGGCGGCCGCCTCCAGGATGCGGCGGGCACTGTCGCCGAGTTTGTACGGTTTGGCCAGTCCTGCGAAGATCTCCAGCGACAGCCTGGCCACCTGGAGCGAATGCCGTTCGTCGAAGTGGCAGGATGCGGCAAAATCGAGGATCGACGCCCGCCAGGAGCGGCTCCGCTTCCCTGCGTCAACCAGCTTGTGCCGGTGGAGCCCCTTGAGGATCAGCCCCTCCCTGATGCCCCGCTCGTTGACCCGCAGGAGGTTGGCCTGGGCTATATCCATCAGCTCGTCCACCACCGTTACCCCGGCGATGATGATATCCGCCCGGTCCGGGTTGAGACCGGGGATGGAGCGGAGCTCGCGCGTGTTCTTGCGCAGCAGCATGGCCAGCAGGTGGACCACGTCGGAGCGGAGCAGTTCGTAACCATGGAGCGAGCCGTATTCCTCGCGGCGCGAGGCCATGATCATGGAGCCGATGGCGGTGATGGTGCCGCCTGACCCGATCAGGCCCGCCGTGGGGATCAGTTCGGAGGCAAAGGTGCTCTTGATGGTCTTGCGGATCTGGCGGCGCAGGCGCTGGTGCTCGCGGTCCGTTACCGGGTCGGAGCGGAGAAAGGTTTCGGTCAGGTAGACGGCGCCGAGCTCCAGGGAGGTGATCTCGTCAATGTGGTGGCCGACGGTGGTTACCAGCTCAAGGCTGCCGCCGCCGATATCGACCAGCAACTGCCGCGTCCCTTCCAGCTCGAAGTTGTTGAAGGCGCTGTAGGCGGCCAGTTCGGCCTCCTCCTCGCCGCTGATGACCCTGACGTCGAGCCCGGTCTCTTGCCGGATCGCCTCGATGAACGCGGCCCCGTTGGCTGCCTTGCGGACGGCGCTGGTGGCGACCGCTTCGATGGCGCGGACCCCGAACCCCTCGATGATCTTTTTCAGGCGGGAGAGGGCGTCCATGGCCCGTTTGCAGGCGGCAGGAGAGATGACTCCGTTCTGGTGAAGCCCTTCGCCCAGCCGCACGGCCACCTTCTCGTCGTCGAGCACCCTGGTGGTGCCGATAGGGTCGACCTCCACCACGATGCTCCGGATGGAGTTGGTGCCGATGTCGATGGCAGCGAGCCGTTCGGGTTTCACAATGATCTCCTCATCTGCTCACCCGTGTCCGGAAGCGGTGAGCGGCGCAGCATGGCGCTGAAGTCGGCGAACAGGGCATGCCGCAGCCCGGCGATCTCTGCCAGCAGGCGCGTTTTATCGGAAGTTTCCGGCAGCCGCTTGGCGACCATCTCCGCAAAGAGATCCAGGTCGTGCATGGTGCCCAGCAGGTCCTGGTAGGCCTTGACGATGGCCAAAAGCTCGGCGTGCCCGCTTCCGGCCAGTGGCGCCAGCAGCTCGTACCGGTACCTGAGCCGCTTGATGGCGATGCGCAGGCGGTGCAGGGCATCGACCTGCTTCTCATCGGTTGCCAGGGGGAGGAGCTCTGCCACTCCCTTCATCCGCTCGACGATCATTTCCCTGGCGAATGCGACGATCTGTGTGAACGGGTCGACCCGCTCGTTGGCAAAGAGGTCCGGCTCCAGGAGCAGAGCGTCGAGCTGCTCGCGCAGGGGGGCGAGGGGATGGCTCTGCAGGCCCGCTTTCAGGAGCTTCAGTTCCTGTTTTCGCTCCTGTTCCAGCTGCGAGAGCAGCCTGTCCAGTTCTGGCGCTCTCTGTCCGGAAGTGGCGCAGGAGCGGAAGAAGATCATCGCTTCGTCGGTGTTGCGCATGGTGCCGAGCATCCGGGTCAGATGCTTGGTGCGGGAGGAGATGCGGTCAAGGCTCTTGGAGGGGAAGCAGGGGGAGAAGAAGGCCAGTGCCTCGCGCAGGCGGCGAGATGAGACGCGGAGGTCGTGGATATCCTCTGCGTCGAAGGTTCTTTCGGCCCGATTCCAGCGCTGCTCCAGGTCGCATTTCCGCTCTGCGATCAGAGCCCGTGCCGCAACCCAGAGCGGTGCCGTCGGTTCGAGCCGCATCACGGCAACGTTTCGCCCGCCAGGCGGTCAAGCTTGCGGGCATGGCGAGCCGGGGGAGGGCTCTTCTCCACCTTTTTGCGCTGCCGGGGGGGCTCCCGCAGTTCTTCGGCCTTTTCCTGGAACTCCTCCATGATGTGGACGATCTGCTTCAGGTCCTTCATCCTTCCCTTGGCCGGTTTTACCTTCAGCTGCTTGATCCGGCGCAACCATTCAGGTGAAACGGCGCGCAGTTCGGCGACGGAGAGCGTCTCCAGCATCTCCACCAGCGCCTCCACCTCGCTCTCCTTCCGGATGATGAGTGCCTCGCCGACCTCGCGGATGATATTCCGCAGGTGGCGGAACTCGGCTACCATTTCCGCGAGCATCTCTTCCCGGTTGCGGCGATTCCCGTTTTCCATGGTCATACCCCCAGCCGTTCCAGCATCTTGGCGCTGATCTCCCTGGCCACCGACCTGACGGTCAGGTTGCCGTTCACCGCGGTAAAGTCGTAGTGTTCCTGCAGTCGCTCGAACTCCTTCTGGATCAGGCGCTGGTAGCGGATGAAACTGTCAAAGCTGTCGCGGGAGAGCCCCAGGTCCCTGCCCGACTCCCAGTAGTCCAGGGTGGAATTCTTGCTCAGGTTCCGCTCGATCAGCTGCGCCGGGCTCACCTTCAGGTAGATCACCAGCTGGGGGACCAGGGCGATCCCGTAGAGGGAGCGGACCCATTCGCGGTCGGCCCCCCGGACGATGTCGCGGGCCATGAGCGTGTAGATGTAGCGGTCGGCAATGACGAAAAATCCGGCCTTGAGCGCCGGCACGATCCTGTTTTCCAACTGGTCGGCAAAATCGGTGGCGTAGAAGAGGCTGCGGGTGATCTCCCCCAGCACGTTCCCCTGCTTGGCCTCGTTCAGCTCTTCGGAGACGAGGGTGGAGCGCCGCAGCCCGACATTGACCGTGCCGTGACCCCGGTTTTCCAGCTCATTGCGCAGGATTTCGATCTGGGTGGAACGGCCTGAACCGTCCGCCCCCTCGATGACGATCAGCTTGCCGGTCAGCTCCTCCGGGTTGATCCCCGGCAGTCCTTCTCCATAAAACCGCATGAATGATCCCTTTAGCTGATGTAGTCCAGAAAACTCCGGATGAGAAACTATCAGTATCCGCACCGGAAAGGAGGGATTTTTCGTTCTGGCAAGGAAATCAAGGGATTGCGCGGAGGCGTAGCAGCGCTACGCCGCACAAGGAATCCCGCAGATTGACACAGCCAGGGCGGAAAAGAACCCTTTCCGATTCAAATGCTGCTTCTGCGGCGGAAACGGGCCAGATCAATCCTCTCGCCGACGATCTCCCTGACCTGCTGCTGCTGGGTCTCGATGAGCGCCGTGCCGTCGATCTCCTCGAAGGAATAACTGTCTTTCATGTCCAGGTACTCCTGGTAGATCTTTCCCTGGAACAGGCTGAAACTCTCGTAAGGGTCGCGGGAGAGCCCCAGGTCCATGCCGGCCTCGTGGTACTTGAGCTGGGGCCGGCCGCCGAGAATCCTCCCGAGGGCGGTCTGGAGAGGGGTGTTGAAAAAGAAGGTGATGTCCGGCTTCCTGGCGAAGCTGTACAGCTTGTGCAGCCAGGGGCGGGGACAGCCGCGGACCGCATCGCGGGCGAATGCGGTATAGATGTAGCGGTCGCAGAGCACGATGAACCCGGCCTTGAGGAGCGGCAGGATCTGGCGCTCGTAGCGGTCGGCAAAGTCGGTGCTGTGAATGAGGCTGAAGGTGGTCGGGGTGAGGAGCTGGCGCTTTTTCCCCTTGCTGGTCGCCTTCTTCACCAGGAACGACGAGTTCCATTCGGAAAAAAAGACCTTGAGCCCCTTCATCTCCAGCCAACGCTTGAGCAGATAGATCTGTGTGGATTTGCCCGAGCCGTCCAGCCCTTCGACCGCGATCAGCCGGCCCGGCACCGGTTCGTCAGCACCGATTCCGATCATGCCAGTACCCGTTTCAGCGCCTTGCGGGTCTTTTTCAGCCCCTTGCGAACCCCGTCCAGGTCGGCTTCCACAATCTTTTCCATTCGGCGGCTCGCCTTGGTCAGCCCCTTGCCGGCCTTCTTGACCCGCTTGTGCAGCTTTTCCTCGACCCTGTCGAGGGTGTCGAGGGTCTGCACCAGGGTGCGGGTCAGCTTCTGGCCCGGTTTCCCCTTGAGCGCCTCGCTGAAACGCTCCTTGGCAGAGGTGGCGCACGATTGCACCGTCTCCCGCAACGTGGCGACATGCTGCTTCAATCCGGCGATCCGCTCCGCCTTGTCAGCCCCGAGTTTTTCGGCGAGTGCGGTTGCCTGTGCCAGGATGGCAGAAACGGAGCGGGGGTTGATCCCCTTGATCGAACGGAGCCCCTCTTCGCCGGCAACGACGATCTTCTCGTAGGTGTCCAGCCCGTTCTCCACGAGCCGGCGGGCGAGCACATCTCCCACCCCCTTCAACTGCCTGAGTTTTTCTTCCATAGCACCCACGTCATTCCCTCCTATCAGGTTGTTGAAAACGAAGTTCAGCGTAGCTAAAACCTCAGGTTGTTCAAAAACAGTCAGATCGGCGCACCCGCAGAAAGCCCTGCGGAGGCGTAGCAGCGCTACGCCGCACAAGGCGGCTTTCGAGGACGGCGGCGAGATGGCTGTTTTTCAACAACCTGCTATTGTCTGTTCGGCGCCTGCAGCCGCTCCAGGGCCTTGCCCCTGTCCGTCACGACCTTGCCGCCGCCGGTGACGAGCATGAAAAACTCCGCTTTCCGTTCAATCCGGTCAGGTTCGACCCTGAACGAGACAGCCCCCCCTTTTTTCAGCGAACAGGGGAGTTCCGCGTTGAGCAGGGTGCGCGCAACCATCCCCAGGTCCGGTTCGTGCCCGACCAGGGCTATTTCCTCGCACTGCGGACTGCTGCCGATGATGTCGCGCAGATCATTGATCGTGAATCCGGGGCCGAGAGCCGGGACAACCCGCAGATCCCCGCAAAAGCGGATAGTCTCGGCGAGGATCTCGGCTGTTTGCACGGAGCGGACCAGCGGGCTGGTATAGATGAGATCCGGCTCTGCCTGCTGCTTTTTCAGGGCTGCGGCGACACGGCGAAAGCGAGCCCGGCCGCGACAGGTCAGGTAGCGGAACGGCTCGGGGAATTCGGCGGTGCGCGGAATCGCCTCGGCATGCCGGATCAGGTGGATTGTCACAGATGATGCAATTTTCATGATTGATGGCTCTATTTAACCATAGGCAAGCTGTTTTGCAAGTGGGAATGGCATTCCATTGCCCATGAATTCAATGTTTTACACATTCGTAACATTTGCCGGCATTCCCTCGCGGAATCGTCATGAAAGTTTTCCCACTTTTTACCTGTCCTCCACACGGGTGCAACAATTGCCGTGTAGGCTCTCCACCATTCGATTCATATCATTTCACTGACAAAAGGAGAGCGAACAATGGGAAAGAACGAATCACTGCTTCGTGGCGTGGGGATCGGCGTCCTGGCCCTCACCCTTGCCTGTGCCGCACCGGCCATGGCCCGCGACCACGGACGGCACCACCACACGGCTGACCGCTGGCTGGCCGGCGACTTCCACAACCACACCTTCCTCACCGACGGCAGCAACATCCAGGCAGATGTCCTGAGTCATGCCTTCCAGTACGGCCTGGGCTGGATGGCCAACTCCGAGCATGGCGGCACGTCCGCCCGCACCCCGCAGGGGACGGCATGGCCCAGCGATACCGCCTTCCTCGGCAATCCGCCGGCCGGCAAGATGTGGCGCTGGCAGTCGCTCTGGCAGTATTCCTACCCGATCATCAGCGAGGCCCGCAGCACCTACCCGGACAAGCTGATCGTCCAGGGGTACGAGTGGAACGTGCCGACCCACGAGCATGCCAGCGTCGCCATTGTCGGCCCGGCAGAGGAAGGGGGCCAGGCAATCGCGCAGCATGAGTATCTGTTCGACGGCAGCGATTCCGGCACCACCAGCGACAGCTATCTCGACGTTTCCGGCAAGGTTGCCGCCAACAGCCACGACAAGGCCGTAGCCGGCGCCAAATGGTTGCAGGACAACTACCCGATGAGCAGTTACTTCCTGCTCAACCATCCCTCCCGCGCGCTCAAATACAGCATTGCCGATATCCGCGACTTCAACAACGCGGCACCGACCGTTGCCTTCGGTTTTGAAGGCATCCCCGGCCACCAGAAAGAAAGCAACCGCGGCGGATACGGCAACGCGAACGTGAAGGCCCGCACCTATGGCGGAGCCGACTACATGATCGCCAAGGTCGGCGGCCTCTGGGACGCACTGCTGGGCGAGGGGCGCCACTTCTACACCTTTGTCGACTCAGACTTCCACAGCATCGACGGCGATTTCTGGCCGGGTGAATACGCCAAGTCCTATACCTTTGTACGCGACATGGACCGCGACGGCGACCTGTCGCTGGGTGAGCTGGTCAGCGGTCTCCGCTCCGGAGCTTCCTTTGCCGTCCATGGCGACCTGATCGATGCCCTGGAATTCAGCGCCGAAAGCGGCGACCATGAAGCCCCCATGGGGAGCGAACTTCATGCCGAAGGCCGGAGCGTGAAGCTGAAGATCCGCTTCAAGAGCCCGGCCATGAACAACAACGGCGATGCGGTGGCAGTCGACCATATCGACCTGATCGCCGGCGACATCACCGGCCGGGTTGCCAAGTACCTGGACGACGGCGTGACCCTGAACCCCGACTACAGCAAGGATACCAACGACAGCAGCCGGGTGGTCGCCACCTTTAACCGTAGCGACTGGAAACAGGACCGCGACGGCTTCATGACCGTCGAGTACAAGGTGAAAAAGCTCGGCAAGGATACCTACTTCCGCCTGCGCGGCACCAACCTCCCGGCCAATACCCCGAACGAGACCGATGAGGCAGGCAATCCGCTCATCGACGATCTGGTCGGAGCCAATGACTCGGCAAAGGCCTATGCCGATCTCTGGTTCTACTCCAACCCGATCTTCGTCAAGGTTGCTCACTGCCGCTGAAATCTCCTTTCCCCGTGAAGTACATTCGGTCGGAGCTCCCCCTGCTCCGGCCTTTTTTTATCAGAAAACGCCGTAGTCAATGGAGTTGCGTGGCAATGTGAAAAAAGACCTAATACTTTATTGTAATAGGAGTAGCTCACTGGTGTTAGTGAATTTACTACCTGAAAAAATACCTGATAGGCCAATTGAACTATTATTTGAAACTGTTACAGTTACTTGCACATTATTTGCACATTATTTGTGGCATGCATGAATATTGATATAGTGGGATTTAGTGTCAATAATGAAGGGCATAAATATTTTGCATATGAAATATGACAATAAAAATGCTGCACGGTGTGTAGATGATATTGATCATTGTGTATATGCGAGCATATTAGAAAGCATAGATGACGACATAAACAGGATAAGGCTTGCCGCACAATGGCTCATAAAAAGGAATAGCACACTTTACATACAGAATAACTCAGACAACCTGAGAAACTACGTCATTTTAGATGAGGAGATAGAGTCTCTTCTATCATCTCCGGACGGATTCTCCACTGCTTCACCGGATCGCTCTGACAATGACGGGACTCTGGCCCTGCTACAGCAGTACAATGACCTCTGCGCACAGATCGATGCAAAAAAACGGATCACCGCGCAAACCGGCCCCGAACTCCCCGGCATGAAGCTGGCCCGGCTCTTCCGGCTCACACCGTTCGAGGAGATCTGCCTGGCCGTCTGTTGCGCCCCGGAGCTGGACAAACGGTACGAGCGGCTCTACGCTTATCTCCACGACGACCTCACCCTGAAACACCCCACCCCCGGCCTGATCATGGACCTCTTCTGCCACACGCCGCAGGAGCGAGTCGATGCCCGCCAGGCCTTTGCCGCATCCGCTCCCCTGCTCCAATACGGTCTGCTCATTGTCGGTGACCCCCCCCAGGGCTCGGCCTCCCGGCTGCTGTCTTGCCCGCTCTCCCTCGACCGGAGGGTTGCCGACCATCTGCTCGGTCTGAGCGGAATCGACGACCGTCTGGCGCGGTTTGTCCGGCTGGAGGACGCTGTGGTGGAACTGGGGCTGGTTACGCTTTCCGAAGAGGCCTGCGACCGGTTGCGGGGATTCGCCCGGCAGCACCTGGAGCGGTTCGACGAGACTGACCGGCATGTCGTGCTCCACTTCCACGGGACGTACGGCACCGGCAGGAAATCCGTGGCCAGGGCCATTTGTCACGACCTGGGGAGGCCGCTGCTTCTGGCCGATGCGGAACAGCTGCTGGACGGGCCGATCCCCTTTGCCGAAGCGGCACTGATCCTGGCCAGGGAGGCGGCGCTGCAGTCAGCAGTGCTCTGCCTGGAGCAGGTCGATTCCCTGGTGCACGACGAGGCCAATGCCCGGCGCCTGCGCCTCCTGGCAAAGATCCTGGGCGATCTGGTTCCGCTCACCATCCTGATCGGCAGCAAGCCATGGCAGCCGCGCGGGATGTTCGGCGATCACCTCTTCCTTGGCATCGACTTTCCGCTTCCCGACGACAGCGCCCGGCAACGGCTCTGGGAACAGGCGCGGATCAACGGCACCGGCAGGGTGGAGGGGGTCGATTTCGGGACCCTTGCCGGGACGTTCCGCTTCTCGCCGGGACAGATCCGGGATGCGACACGGGCAGCCGGGCATCTGGCCGCATGGCAACAGGGGGAGAACGCGCAGCGGGTCACCGCAGCCGAGCTCTATGCTGCCTGCCGCGACCAGTCGAACCAGAAGCTCTCCGCCCTGGCGCATAAGATCGAACCGGCCTACGGCTGGGACGACATTGTCCTGCCGGCCGATCATATGGACCAGCTTCGGGAACTCTGCAACCAGGCCAGGTACCGGCACGTGGTCTACGGCTCCTGGGGTTTCGGCCGGAAACTCTCCACCGGCAAGGGGCTGAACGTCCTCTTTTCCGGGCCTCCCGGCACGGGCAAGACCATGGGTGCCGAGGTGATCGCCCACGAGCTGGGCCTTGACCTCTACAAGATCGACCTTTCCCAGGTGGTGAGCAAGTACATCGGCGAGACCGAGAAGAACCTGGACCGGATCTTCTCCGAGGCGCGCACCTGCAACGCCATCCTCTTCTTCGACGAGGCCGACGCCCTGTTCGGCAAGCGTTCCGAGGTGAAGGACGCCCACGACCGCTACGCCAACATCGAGATCGGCTATCTGCTGCAGAAGATGGAGGAGTACGAGGGGGTCGCCATCCTGGCCACCAACTTCAGGTCCAACCTGGACGAGGCGTTTGTCCGCCGGCTGCAGTACGTGGTGGAGTTTCCGCTGCCACCGCTTGCCGAGCGGCGGCGTATCTGGGAAAAGGTCTGGCCCGATGCCGCGCCGCTCGATGCCGGGCTCGATCCGGAGTTTCTGGCGCAGCGATTCGAGATCGCCGGCGGCAATATCAGGAACATCGCCCTGGCAGCGGCCTTCATGGCCGCGGACGAGGAAGGCGACATAACCATGCAGCACCTTTTGCGGGCTACGCGACGGGAATTCCAGAAAATGGGGAAGATTGTCTCTGAGGGGGATTTTGGCACTGTCTGACAGTCGATCCCCGTGCGCGAGTGGAAAGAGGTCTACCATGAAAAAGTGCATGGCTGAGAGAGAAGTTGAAGCGGCTGAACTGCGCAAACAGGAGAGGTCCGAAGCCGAGACGGTCAGCGATACGGCAATCCAGAGCGGAGTGCGCGCACAGGGAGCCGTCGATTCGGCTGTCCCGGCGGGGCGCGGGAAACCCGGCATGCTGGAACATGCCGCGCTCGTTACGAGCATCTCCGGGAGACGGCCGGTGCAGGCGGCGCGACTCATGTGCGCCTTGCAGCACGATTTCGGCAACCGGTATGCCCGGAGGGTGCTGGCTCTTTCGGCACAGGGGGCGGGAAAGACCGATGTGACACCGGAAGTGGAAACCGGCATCCAGACTGCGCGGGGGGGTGGCCAGGCCCTGGACAGCACGGTCAGGTCCCGCATGGAGCCGGCGTTCAATGCGGATTTCAGCAATGTACGGGTGCATACGGGCGGCAAGGCCGATGGACTGAACCGGGCCTTGTCGGCGCGCGCCTTTACCACGGGACAGGACATCTTCTTCAAGGAAGGCGAATACAATCCCGCCAGCTCGACAGGGCAGGAACTGCTGGCGCACGAACTGACCCACGTGGTGCAGCAGGGTGGCGGGGTCCAGGGGAAATTCGAGGTCAGCAGCCCGGACGATGAGCAGGAGCGGGAGGCTGATGTCATGGCGCGCTCGGTGGTGGCGACCATGGCCGATCCGCAACAGCTTCATGGGGCAACGGCCGAGCATGGAGCCGCCCAGGCGCGCCAGTTTTCTCCCAAGGCGCTTCCGGCAGCCACCGCTTCACGGAAGCTGCAGCGGAGGATGGTGGCAACGGGCGATCCCCGCGGATTCGCGACCCTGGCCAATTCCATCATTGCCGTGCAGTACGAGGTGGTAGTCTCTGCCGCCGGGGTGGTATCCGTCAGGTCGACCAGTGTCCAGGGGCCGCCGACACCGGCGGCGCAGGAGCTGGTGAGCGTGCTCAACACCGTGATCGGCGACTCGAAGGCCACCACCATCGAATTCATCCATGGCACGACTTCGACCAGGGCCAGCGACCAGAACGTTATCGCCGGCAATTACGCCCTCTCCCGGGTCGATCTCGACGATCTGGCCATGGCCGGCGGATCGGCAGGGCGCGGACTGACCGCCGGAACCTGGCTGGCGCACGAGATCCAGGAACAGTACCGCAAACAGGCCCACGGCGAAGGCTACGGCGCTGCCCATGCGGCCGGGATGGCAACTGAGGAGCGGGCCTCCGGGGCGACGATCACCCCCGGCACCATGACCCAGATCAATGCCACCACCATCCAGTGGACCGACACCTACACCTATCCCGACGGCAGGCGCGAGGCCGTAACCGTGACCGTGACCAACGGGAACATCACCAACGTATCCAGAAGGGCACTGCCGTGATCCTTCCCCACTACCCGCAGGGGTGCCTGGCCGTGGCCTGCGCTGCGGTGCTGGCGGCGGCACCTGCACCGGTGGCAGCCATGGCAGTCGGAGGTGAACAGCATATGAAGCTATCGGTGGAAGGGCTCTCGAATGCGGATATCCAGTGGCAGGGTACACGCGCCGGCTTCACCCCGCAGCTGACCGGTGAAAAGGCCGGGGCCGTTGCCGGGATGGGGGATCAGGTCATCCCGCAGCTGTTGGCGTTGCTCGACGATGAACAGGCCTTTATTGCCGCCCATGTTCTCCTGACCCGGATCTCAGGGGTCGAATACCAGCCGTTTCCGCTCTGGAACGGCCTGGCACTCGATATTGCCGCCAACGGGACGGTGACCGTCGACCCGGCACAGAGATTTGCGCTGGCACGAAGATGGGGGCGCTGGTACAGCAGCCGGCCGCGCCCTGCTCTGCTTCCGCCCGAGGATTGAACGGCAGTGACCTGCATGACTATAGGCACGATAACGGGATGCCCATGATGCACAGAACAACCGACATTGCTCCTGCAGTCTCTGCACGACAGGCCGAGCGCCCGGAGCCGGCAGCGCAACCGGTCGCGGATGCGGCGGATATGATGCGGGGCTGTCCCGTATCCTTTGCCGGTGGGGGCGCGGGGGGGGCCGACCTGCGGGCACAGGCAGCTCTGGTGCGGCAGATGACGGAGCGGGCGCCCGTGGCAGCCGGACGGTTGATGCGTTCGCTGCAGCGTGATTACGGCAACCGCTATGTCCAGAGGATGCTGACCCGACAGGCAGACGCCACGACAGGCGTTGTCCAGGCGCAGCACGAAGAGGAAGAGGAGCCGATCCAGGCACGGAGCATTGCCGGAAAGCCGCTGCAGAGAAAGATCGTCATGGCCACCGGGGGGACCCCTGCCTGGCAGGAGATGAGAGCCGCCGATCGTCGCGCGTTTCTGACCCGACACGCCTCAACCTGGGGGCGCAGGGCGGATCGGCAGCTGGCGGCACGTATTGCCGAAGACCTGGCAGCCACTGGCGACGACCTGAGATTCGATAACGAGGCCGAACTGGCAAGGGAGATCAGGAAACGGATCGTCACGAGCAGTGTCATGGTCGAGGCCCAGATGCCCGCAAGCGGCGTCACCGGTTTTGCCTACCCGTTCCGGGGGGCTGCCCGCTACTACGGGCCCCGGGTGAATTATGACGCCCGTGACTACTGGCAGCCCAGCGTTCCGGACAATTATGCCCTGCGGCGTGACCGTGCGCGGCAGCAGAGAATGGATGCCGTCGGTCAGGACAACGACAAGGCCGCTGTCTACGGCGACCCCACCAAGCCGTATCGGTTCACCCTGACCACTCTCGGGCGAAGGAACCCCTACACTGCGCTGGTTTCGCTCTTCAACCCCCAGCCGGTGCACAAGAAGAGCCTGATCCACTGCGACTATTTCGTGACCCTGGTCCACTACCGCTCGTTTGCGGACGCCCTGACGCCGTCCGAGTTCAATCGCCGGGTCCAGGCCGGCACCATCCCCATGGTTCTCAAATGGGACGGCTTCGACGACATCGAAGCTTCAACGGCAACAGCCGCAGGCACCCACCTGCAGATGGTTATTCCGACCCGAAGGAACGACCTGGTCATAGGGGACCATGTCTATTTCTTCAACCACAAGGCCTATGACGTGCTCATCCAGGGGGTGGGAGGGGTCTGGCGGCTGGAGAATGCCATCCTGGTCGACCGTCTGAGGGGGGTCGACTATTTCCTCGGCCATGGCTCGGGATACGAGACCGAGGGGGGGATCAAGCGGAAGCTGCTCAGGGAATACAACAACCATGTGGCCCAGGCGCGGCAGATCATTGCCGCAACCGAACGGGGGAGCGCCAGGAGCAGGGCCGACGCCAGAACACGCCTTGCCCGGATGTTTCCGACCCTGGTCAAGCGGGGGAACGTGTACTACCTCGTCGGGGTCAACAGGGTCGGCGTTGCCATCAATGAGCCGCTGCGTTTCCTGACCGAGGCCGATATCCCCGGTCTCTACAGCCCGGATACCTATGTGAGTGCCGCAAATCCGGGTACGTTCTACATAGTCCGGCGGCCGGTGGAATCGCGCTGAGACGCGGCGCATCCGTACCGATCGCCAGGAGGAGCTTTTCGCGTCATGCTCGACGACCTCGATAAAACCTTGCAGGAACTGCTCAGGCAGGAGCTCCCCCCCGGCGTGGTGAGCCAGGTCTCCATCAGCTTCGCCCCGCCGGACGACCGCTTCCCGCCGTCGTCGGTGACGCTGCCGGCCATCGACCTGTTCCTCTACGACATCAGGGAGAACCGGGAGCTGCGCAACCGGGAGTGGGAGTTGGAGCGGCGCAGCGACGGCACGGGCCGGAAGCGGCGGCCGCCGGTGCGGGTCGACTGCTCCTACCTGATAACGGCCTGGCCCTCGGGTGCTTCGAGCACGCCGGCTTATGACGAGCATCGCCTGCTGGGAGAGGTGATGAAGGCGCTCCTGCGGCACCCCACCATCCCCAAAGAGCTCTTGCAGGGGACGCTGATGGGGCAGGCTCCAGATCTTCCCGCGGTCAGCCTGCTGCCGGGCCAGCTGCAGAGCATGGCGGAGTTCTGGCAGGCACTCGGCGGCAAGCCGAAGGCAGCACTCAACTATACCATTACCATCGGTGTGGAACCGTTCGCTCCGGAAGAGACCGGACCGCTGGTTACCGACAAACTGCTGAAGTTCAAGCAGGGGGTGGGGGAGGGATAACGAGTGGCGCAATGGGAAATAACACGGCATCAGGTGGCAATTGCGGGCAAGGTGACCGAGACGGCGACGGGAAAGCCGATCCCCGGTGCGCGGGTGGTCATCTCTTCGGCAACGGTGGCATGCGAAGTCATAACGGAATTGGACGGCCATTTTCACGTACTGGATCTCGCGGACGGGGAGTATGAACTGGAAGCGTCGGTATCGGTGCGGGGGAGCCGGTACGGAACGGCCACGACACAGGCGACCGTAGCGCGCAACGGCGTGGGGAGAGTCCTGATGGCTGTCGCAGACATGCAACTGGCTGTCATTCATTGACATAGCGACGTGAGGATGCACGAACAACATCAAAAAGGAGGAAGACATGGCTGAATATCTCGCACCGGGAGTCTATGTGGAAGAGGTGCCGTCAGCGGTAAAACCGATCGCCGGGGTCGGTACGAGCACGGCCGGATTCGTGGGGATTTCCGCGGATATCACGGGGACCGGCATGCCGGCGAAACCGGGAGGGGGGAATTACACCCAGGTTGCAGCCCTTGACCCTACGCCGATCAACAACTGGGAAGAGTTCAAGACCAAGTTCGGGGATTTCTGCGCTGCCAACCAGTATTTGGCCCATGCGGTCTACGGCTTCTTCAACAACGGCGGCACCCGCTGCTGGGTGACCCGGGTAACCACCGTGGATGACGTCGACAATGCCGTCGACCAGTTCAAGGATATCGACGAGATCGCCGTGCTTGCCGCTCCGCTTCCCCCCGACACTGCCCAGGACGCCCTCAACGCGGTCCATGCCACGCTGGTGAGCCACTGCCAGCTGATGGAAGACCGGGTGTCGATCCTCGACTGCGCCCGTGACATCGCCGACGACAACCTGGTGATTTCCACCGACGATTCGGGCATCTGGCGGCCGTCAGCCAATCCCAAGGGGTATGGCGCGTTCTATTTCCCCTGGATCGAGGTCTCCGACCCCCTCCAGCCGATGGGGACCAGGATAGCCGTCCCCCCCAGCGGCCATCTGGCCGGGATCTATGCCCGCTCCGATGCCCAGCGCGGCGTCCACAAGGCGCCGGCCAACGAGGTGGTGATGGGGGCGCTCGGGCTCAAGTACCGGATCGGCAAGCCGCTCCAGGGGAGCCTGAACCCGCGGGGCGTCAATTGCATCCGCGAATTCAACGGTACCATCAAGGTCTGGGGGGCGCGTACCCTTGCCTCCGACCCAAGCGGCGACCCTGAATGGGTCTACATCAACGTTCGCCGGCTCATCAACTTCATCCGCGAGTCCATTGACGAGGGGACCCAGTGGGTGGTGTTCGAGCCGAACGACCAGGCGCTCTGGGCCAAGATCAACCGGAACGTGACCGCATTCCTTACCAATGTCTGGCGTTCCGGGGCGCTGTTCGGCAGTACGCCCCAGGAGGCCTTCTTCGTCAAGTGCGATGCCGAGACCAACCCGCAGGAGGTCCGCGACCTGGGGCAGGTGGTCACCGAGATCGGCGTTGCCATTGTGAAGCCGGCTGAATTCGTCATCTTCCGGATCAGCCAGTGGGCCGGCCCGAGCAAGTAGGGGAAAGCACCCCCCATCTGCCCTTTGGGTAAGGGGTGGATGGGGGGAAACGGCAGTCAACGAACGGGGATTCCTGCATGCTTGGACAGCCCTATAAGACACCGGGTGTCTATATCCACGAGGTGGTGGTTGCCACCGAAGCGGAGTTGCAGAGTGGCGTGCCGCTCTTCATCGGCTATGCCGGCGACGGCATTGCCCGGGGGCTCACAGAGGTGAGCCAGTGGGAGCGGTTTGCCGCGCTGTTCGGCACGCCTGCCCCCGGCAGCTTCCTTGCCTATGCGGTCCGGGGTTTCTTTGCCAATGGCGGGAGACTCTGCTACGTCCTCTGCCTGGACAGGGCGGAACCGGTTGCCGGGGCGCTCGAACGCGCCCTGGCGCAGCTTGCCCATGAACTGCTGCTGGAAAAGGTCGATCTCATCTGCGCCCCGGACCTGCTACTCTTTCCGGGGCAGGAGACAGAGCTGCAGCAGAAGCTCCTGGATTTCTGCCGCATCGGCATCGGGGAGAGCGATTTCAACATCTTCGCCATTCTCGATCCGCTCCCCGCGGCGACCGCCGACACGGCCCTCGCGCAGCGGCAGGCGCTCACGGGAGACGACGGTGCGCTCTACTATCCCTGGATCAGGGTGGCGGACGGTCCTGCCGCAACCGACGGCTGCATCCCCCCCTCTGGCCACATCGCCGGCATCTATGCGCGCAGCGACCGGCAGACCGGCGTGCACAAGGCGCCGGCAAACGAGGTGATCGAAGAGGCGCTGGATCTGGCCACGAACCTGACCGACCAGGATCAGTCGGTGCTCAACCCCGGTCAGGTCAACTGCCTGCGGGTCTTTCCCGGCCGCGGCATCCGCGTCTGGGGAGCCCGGACCGTAAGCCGCGAACCTGCCTGGCTCTATGTCAATGTCAGGCGCCAGTTCCTCGCCATCAGCCGCTGGATTGCGCGGAAGATGGTTGTGATGACCTTCGAGCCCAACGACGCCGCACTCTGGATGCGGGTCAGGCGGGAGATCAACAGCTACCTGACCGGGCTCTACCGCAAGGGGGCCTTCCAGGGGAACAGCAGCGAAGAGGCCTTTTACGTCAAGTGCGATGCCGAGATCAACACCCAGGAGCGGCGGGACCGGGGCGAGCTGATCGTGGAGATCGGCCTGGCAACGGCGGTGCCGGGTGAATTCATCATCATCAGGATTGTCCAGGCCGAGGGGAAGGTGACCGTCACCCCGCAGACGGCACCAATAACGACGACGCCCGTCTCGAACCTCTCCGGTTTCGCATCGGCCACCGGCGTGGTGATCGCTGCCATTACGGAGAACCCGGCCGGCCCCGACCTGGCCGGAGAGCATCTCCTGCTGAGAAACCAGGGGAGCGCGCCGGTGGAGATGACCAACTGGGTGCTCAAAGACCGTGTCGGCCATCGCCTGCTCTTTCCCCGCTTCATCTTTCAGCCGGGGATGGAGGTCAGGGTCTGGACGAAAAGGGGGGACAACAGCCTCACCGACCTCTACTGGGGGCACCAGGCGCCGCTCTGGAACAATACCGGCGACGAGGCATACCTGTACGATTCACAGGAGCATCTGATCGCATCCTTTGAATATATTCGGAGCAACTAGAAACCAGCGGCTCGCTACACGAACAATTCATGTACGAAGCCATCAATCAAGGAGGAGTAAATCATGCCTACTGGAGAACGGAAAGATCCTTTTCGCGCCTACAACTTCCTGGTGGAGATCGACGGCATAACCCGGGCAGGGTTCCGGGAGTGCTCGGGCCTTGACACCACCCAGGACCCCATCGACTACCGCGAGGGGGGACAAGCGCTCCATGTCCGCAAACTGCCGGGGCTGGTCAAGTATTCCAGCATCTCGCTCAAGCGGGGCATCACCGACGACGCCGAGCTGTGGGAATGGCGGAAAAAGGCGATCGAGGGGAAGGTGGAGCGGAAGAACGGTTCCATCATCCTGTTGGACGACACCGGCGCCGAGAAACTCCGCTGGAACTTTGTCGAAGGGTGGCCCAGCAAGTGGAGCGGCCCGACCTTCAACGCTACCGGCAACGAAGTGGCCATCGAATCGCTTGAGATTGCCCATGAAGGGGTAGCCAAGGCATGACGCTCCAGACCGAGTTTCCCTTTACCCTTCCCCGGGGTTATGTGGATAGCGAGGGGAACCTGCATCGGGAAGGGAGCATGCGTCTGGCCACCGCCTTTGACGAGATCGCCCCCATGAAGGACCCGCGGGTGCAGTCCAATCCTGCCTACCTGGTGATCATCCTTTTGTCCAGGGTGATCACCAGGCTCGGCAGCCTGACCGCACTCAACCCGAAGATGATCGAGGGGCTCTTTTCTGCAGACCTGGCCTTTCTGCAGGATTTCTACCGCCGTATCAACGAATACGGCACCAGCAGGATGGAGGTGGGGTGCCCCCACTGCGAAGGGCGGTTCGAGGTCGAGGTGAACGGCTCGGGGGAAGCATAGGCTACCCCTCGGAGCGGCTCTCCGAGGAGGTAGCCTACATCGCCTATCATTTTCACTGGCCCCATGACGAGATCATGGGGATGGAGCACCGGGAGCGGCAACGCTGGGTGGACGAGATCGCCCGGATCAATGAACGGCTGAACGAAGAGAGATGACCATGGCATTAGGCAGCAGGCGCGACCCATACCTCAGCTTCAATTTCCTGGTGGAGCTGGAAGGGCTTCTGGTCGGTGGCTTCAGCGAGGTGTCGGGGCTCCAGGCAGAGATCGAGCTCCACGACTATCGCGAGGGGGGGCTGAACGACTATGTGCACCGCCTGGCCGGGCCGGTGCGCTACCCCGCCAACCTGGTGCTCAAGCGGGGCATCACCGACAACCAGGCCCTCTGGCTCTGGCACTGCGACGTGCGGCGCGGCATCATTGCGCGGCGCAACCTCACCGTCATCCTGCAGGACCAAACCGGCCAGCCGGTGAATTACTGGCACCTGGAACGGGCCTATCCGGTCAGATGGATGGGACCCGAACTGCGGGCTGACTCCAACACCGTAGCAGTGGAGACGCTGGAACTGGTCCACTGCGGATTCTCGACCCTGTAGGCACTGGCCATGGACGACACCACAGCTCGCCATACGGACGCACCCCCGGCCGGCACCGGCGGGGAAGACGGGACGCTTTCCCTGGCCAGATCCGTGCGGGGGCGCTACGACCGGCTTTCCCCCCTGCAGGGTGGCGGCATGGTAACGGGAATGGAGCGGCTGCAGAACATGGCCGAAGACGGGGCGTCGCTCTCCAGGGAGATCATCGGCCGCTGGAGCAACAGGGACGCTCCCGCTGTCCACGGACCGCTCCCCTTTCGGTCTGGCATCCGCCGCGCCGCGATACGGGACGGGGATGCTCCCGGTCTACTGGCCGCAGACCGGGAGCAATCGCCTCCACCGCTGCCTGCCGCTTTGGCGGTGGTCGGCAACGGCAGCGTCTCCGGGCGGATCGCTACGGATCGCGGGGTTTCTACATCCGCAAGGCTGCAACCGCGCCTGTCGGGCAGCATCGGTCAGACACTCGCCGGTTCCCCAGGCGCAAAGGCCATGAATGAGCGGCTTTCGCGCGCGGCAATGCCGTATGCCGCCGGCAGTCCGGCCATGGCAGAGCGTCCGGCAGAGCAGGCCGGAGCGGCAACCGGCCGGCACGTTGGGACAGGCCTGCCCATCTCGATCGGCAGGCCCGCGACGACCGATCAGCCCGGTGCCTGGTCCGGGGCGGTGCCGTTGCCGGCGGGAATGGGCGAGGTTTCCCATCCGTCAGTGCAGCGGGTAGAGGCGTCGATGAAGGCCGAAGCGGGGGCTCGTGTAACGGAACAGTTGTCGACGGCACGGGAGCAGGCGGTTTCGCCGCCATTACCCGGTCCAATGGGCCATGCCACCGCTCTTCTGCTCTCCCCGGCCGCCAGACCGGCCGGTGCCCGGCGCGAGGTCCAGTTGGTGCGCCTTTCCGACACGGCATCCCGCAAGAGCGGCAACAGGGAGACGGAGCAGTCAGGAGAGTCCGGAGAGCACAGCCGGGTGACCCGGGGCAGCGATGCCCCGGCCGGTGCCGCACCGAGCGGGAAGATCCCCGGTATTGGCGCGTCCGGGTCCCGTGCGGTAAGCGGTCACGATACACCCCTGCCGTTCAGCCGGGCGCAGGAGACCTCCACCGCAACGGATTCCGTGCAGCAGAGCCCCGTGTCCCTCGAATCGTCGGCTGCGCCTGGGTCTGCAGCAGCGGCCGTAGAGACTGCCGCTCCGTTTTCCGCCCGGTCGTTCGCCAAGGGTCAACCCTATCTCCTGCGCAGACTGCCGTCGGCAGGCAGCGCCGGCAGCGCGGGGACAGGCAGCAGCCAGGGGATCGGCAGCACCACTCCCGGCCGGCACGCGGAGATGCGGGCTGCGCCTGCTGCCGTGCAGAGAAAGACGGACGGCGCGGCGACTTCGTCGCTGTCGCACCGGTCAACGCTTTCCCCCTTGCCGCTGCAGCGTGATGCGGTTTCCGCCGCGCCAGCCGAAGCGGAGCAGCCGGTTCTGGCCGCTTCCCCGGCACAAGCCGCAGTGCCGTCGTCTCGCGACCGGGCTGTCGCGTCGGTTGCGGGCGTGCTGCCGTTATCGGCTCGGCAAGAGCGGTTGAACCGCACGATAGGGGGTTCCGCACTGGTGGAAAACGGTAGCGGGGCGGCAGCTCTTGCAGCGGCTCCCCGCACCCCGGCAACGCTGCCGCTGGCAAGAATGCCCGGAGCCGTTTTCCGCCAGATTTCCGGCTTCCCGCAGGCGATGGACGGGGCCCGTGCAGGCAATTCCGCTCCTCTGCAGCGCAGCGCGGAGCAGGAAACCACCTCTGCGACCGGGCCGGCAGCAGGGCAGGGAGCGCCGACTCCGGCAGCAGTGCCGGCGCCGGCTTTGCCGCTTCCGGGCGGGAACCCCGAGGGAATTGACCTGGAACGGCTGGCAGACCGGGTCTATGCCATCATCGAACAGCGGCTGATCATCGAGAAAGAGCGCAGGGGGCTTTGAGATGAGACTGGAAAAGGCGACCATTCAGAAGATCATCGCCGGGAGCCCCGAGACCATCGAGGTGCTGTTCAACCCCAGCGAGTACCGGCTGTCGGTGTCGAACCAGTTTGCCGAGGTCGCCATTCCCGGCCTGGAAGCACCGCCGATCCAGTTCGTCCGGGGCGGGGCGCGGACCTTGTCCATGCAGCTCTTCTTCGACACCTACGAGGCAGGGACCGATGTGCGGGAGCATACCGGCAGGGTGGGGCGGCTGCTCGATACCGACCCTGAGCTCCATGCCCCGCCGGTCTGCCTCTTCAGCTGGGGGACCTTCAATTTCCAGGGGGTGCTGGAGCGGGCCGAGCAGCGCTTCACCCTCTTCTTTCCCAGCGGCATGCCGGCCAGGGCCACGATCGATGTGACATTCAAGGAGTTCAGCGACCAGGGCCTGCGGATGGGGAAGCACCGCAGCGCCAATTTCGACAAGCGGCACACGGTCCGGCGCGGTGACACCCTGAGCAGCATCGCGGGGAGCGTCTACGGCGATCCCCGCAACTGGCGCCCCATTGCCGAGGCCAATGCCATGGACGACCCCCTGGCGCTGCAGCCGGGGCAGGTCCTGACCATCCCGGCCATCGAGTGAGACCATGACGAATGCGGCAGTCAAAGAATACGTACCCGGCTTCGTCATTAACGTTGGCGGCGTGGAGTTGCGTCACGGCTTTTCAGTGGATGTGCTGTCGCTCTCCCTGACCGATACCTGCAACCAGGCCGATACCTTCTCCTTCACGGTCAAGGAGCGGCATGGCGAGCAGGGGCGCTTTCCTGCCGGCGGGGCGCTCAAGTGGCTCGACAGCGGCACCCTGGAGGAGGGGAAAGAGGTTGCCATCGAACTCGGCTACCTGGGGAATATCAGCTTTCGTTTCCAGGGGGTAGTGAGCACGATGAGCCCCATCTTTCCCGAGAGCGGCGTGCCGACCATCACCGTGCGGGGGCAGAGCCACTACTGCAAACTGCTGAAGCAGAGCGACGCCAAGCCGTTCAAGGAGAAGACCGACAGCGGCATTGCCGGCGAGATCGCCACGCTCCTGGAACTCGGCTCCCAGGTCGACGAGACCACGGCCGAGCACCCGCTGGTCTCGTCGGGGAGCGGGACCTATGCCGCGATCCTGCAGGAGCGGGCCGGCCGTATCGGCTACGAGGTGGTGGTGAAGGAGAAGACCCTCTATTTCCAGAAGCCGCGCTACCTGGTGGAAAAGGGGGCGCAGCTCACCCTGGAATGGGGGCGGAGCCTGTCGAGCTTCACCCCGACCCTCTCCACCTACCGGAAGGTGACCCATGTCAAGGTCAGGGCCTCCCAGACCACCCTGGGCCAGGGCAAGGATGCGGTGTCGGCCCAAGTCGGGCCGGGTGAGGAGCGGGCGAAGCTCGGCAAAAAGAGCGCCTCGGAGATCGCCATGGCCCTGGCCGGGAAGAACGAACTGCTTGCCGAGGACCACCTGGCCGTCTCCCAGCAGGAGGCGCGGGAGGTGGCGCTGGCCAAGCTGGAGGCGAGCTCCCTGGAGTTCATTACCGGCAAGGGGACCTGCAAAGGCAACCCCGGCCTGAAGGCGAGGATGGTGATCGAGCTGAAGGGGCTCGGGGCTAGGTTCAGCGGTAGCTACTACGTCACCTCGGTGACCCATACCATTGACGGCTCAGGGTACCGTTGCGATTTCGATGTGAAGAGGAACGGCATATGAGCGTGGTCGACCTGTTGACGGCAACTGCGGCAGGGGGGAGGGGACCGGAGAGGATCTTCGGCGTGGTGGTCGGGATTGTCCGCGACATCAAGGACCCGGACGGGTTCGGCCGGGTCAAGGTCGACTTCCCCTGGATGGGTGAGGCGACCGAGGCGGTGACCGTCGGCGACCAGGACGACCGGGCGCACAGTTTCTGGGCGCGGATCGCCACCCTGTTCGCCGGGAGCGGTCGCGGCAGCTTCTTCATCCCCGAGGTGGGGGACGAGGTGCTGGTGGCGTTCGAGCATGGCGACCCGAACCGCCCCTTTGTCCTGGGGGGGCTCTGGAACAGCGAGGATACCCCGCCCGAGACCATGGACGCTGACGGCAAGAACCACCTCCGCTCCTTTACCTCGCGCAGCGGCCATGTCATTACCATGGACGACAACACCGACGACCAGAAGGCCAAGGTGGTGATCACCAGCCAGGGCGGGCACCAGGTGACCCTGGACGACGACGGCGGCAAGGGGAAGATCGAGCTGAAGACCAACGCCGGTCACCAGATCACCCTGGACGACGACGGCGGGACCCTGACCATCAGCGACAAGAGCGGCAACAAGCTGGAGTTCGACGCCAACGCCGGGTCGCTCACCGTCGAGGCTTCGGGCAACACCGATCAGACCGTGGGGGGGAACCTGAACATCACGGTGTCCGGCAGCGCCACCATTTCCGCACCCTCCGGCATCACCCTGGACAGCTCAAGCGTGAAGCTCGGCACCGGCGCCTCCCTGGCCCTGGCCAACGAGACGCTCCTGACCATCTTCAATACCCATTTTCATGTGGGCAACCTGGGGGCACCCACCTCGCCCCCCACGGTGCCGGCGATTCCGGGCGCCCAGAGCACCGTACTGATCAAGGGGGCATGACCATGGGCACCGAATTCCTCGGCACGGGCTGGAGCTTCCCGATTGGGCTGGCGGAAGATGGGGAGATCGCCCTTTCCCGCGAGGAGCAGTCGATCGGGGAAGCGATCCGGATCATCCTCGGTACCGCTCCCGGCGAGCGGGTGATGCGGCCGGACTTCGGCTGCGGCATCCACGAATACGTCTTTGCCCCCAACACGGTCCGTACCGCCGGGCTGATCCGCTTCCACGTGGAAGAGGCGCTGACCCGCTGGGAGCCGCGCATCGACCTCCAGGAGGTCCTGGTGCAGCCCGCACCGGACGACCCGGCCGTGATCCTCCTCAGCATCACCTACCGGGTGAAGTCCACGGACAGCCGCTTCAACATGGTCTATCCCTTCTACCTGGAGCGGGGTGGGGAGCCGTGAGCAGCGGAAGGATGGAGATAAAGAACAGCACCGGCCACGTCGTCACCCTCGACGAAGCGGCCATGACCATCAGCATCGGCGACGAGCAGGGGGACACCATCGTCTTCGATGCGAAGAACCGGACCCTGACCCTGGATGTGCGCAACGGGGTCGCCATCACCGTTGCCGGCGGCACGGTCTCCATCAACGCCCCGGCAGGGGTCACCATCCGAAGCGATGCCCTGCGCCTGGAAGGGGCGAGCATCGTTGCTGCGGGGACCAACCTCTCCCTGGAGGGGACGAGCGTCATGCTCGGTGACAGCGCAGCGGTCAGGCTGGTGAGGGAAGAGCTGATCGACCTCTACAACGGCCACCGGCACCTGGATGCGTCGTCCGTGCTCACCGGCCAGCCGACCCAGCAGGCAAGCAAGTCCACCTGCTGCACCAGCAAGGCAAGGGGTTCGTGAGGCAAAGGGCGGGGAAACGGTATGCTGCGTCGGCACAGGAGCCGGGGCAGGGGAAGCGGTGCAGTGTGACATCGAACCAGACGGAGGGAGCGGGATGAGCAGTTCGACTCCGCTATTGTACAGAAAATCGGCCGAGGAGGTCGTTGCGGACCTGCAGGCCGGGCTTGCCGTTACCGGCTGGCACAAGGCCCCCGCCACCGGGACGCCCGGTGCGGGCGAGGCCATGGTCCGCCTGTTCGGCCGCCTTGCCGACCTGATCGCCGCCAGGGTCAACCAGGTGCCGGAAAACCATTTCCGCGCCTTCCTGGAGACCGCCGGCGTCGATCTGCTCCCTCCCCGCCCGGCACGTTCGGAGATAACCTTTTATCCGGCAAAGGATGCACCGCAGGTGATCCGGGTCCCGGCCGGGACCCAGGTGGCGGCCAAGAAGAGCGGGGAGCGCCCCGAGATCGTCTTCGAGACCGAGCGGGACCTGAATGTCGTCAGGGCCGAACTCGCCTCCTGCATCGTGGTTGACCCGGTCCGGATCAGCGACCGGAGCGACCGGGCCAAGGGTGGGAGCGGCGACTCCTTTGCCGCTTTCCTGGGGGATGAGGAGCGTGGACGCATCCTCTACCTGGGGGACGATGCCCTGTTCGTCTTCCCCGACGACGTCAGTCGCGAACAGGGGACCATCACCCTGGAGGTGACCCTTGCCCGGGCCGGCCGGCCCGACCTGGACGGCTGGCGGGTCGAATGGCTCTATTTCGACGGCACTGCCTGGCAGGAGCTGGTGAAGCAGGGAGGCGGAATCGTCCGGGACAATACGGGCGGTTTCGCCGCAAGCGGCCAGATCGAATTCACCCGGCTCCCGGCCCTGGTGAAGTTCCCCTTCGACAAGCAGAGCGGGGCCTGGCTCGCCTGTCGCCTGACCGGCGGCAGCGGCCGCGACCACCTGCCGGTCGTCTCCATGCTCCGGGCCGGGCGGAAGATCGATATCCCCACGGCACCGGGCAAGCCGGCCGATGCGGCGTTCAGCGCCATCCATGCCGGCGTCGCCTTCATTCCGCTGGAGACCGCCGGGGAATTCTTCCCCCTGGGGCAGCGTCCGGGGCGGCTCGACTGCTTCTATCTCAAGGCGGACGAGGCCTTTGCCAAGGAAGGCGCGGAGGTGGAGATCTCCCTGGACCTGGTCGGGATGTCGGAATCGGAGCAGAGCGCCCTTTTGGCCGAGCCGGTCATAGAGTGGTCCTACTGCTGCAGCGACGGCTGGAAAGCGCTGGGGACGAGCAGCAGGGAAGGGGTCACCGGGGCGATCCTCGATTTTGCCGACCAGACCCATGCCTTCACCGATGGCGGCAACGGGGTGAAGGTCAGCTTCACCGTGCCGGCAAAGGGTGGCAGGTATCCGCTCTGGGCAGAGGCTGCGGTGGGGGGGCAGAAGGGGCTCTGGCTGCGGGCACGGGTCCTTTCGGGCGGCTATGGCCTGAAGCCCGCGGCAACGACCATCTGGGAGGCGCCCGCGGTCCTGGCGCCGAGCGTGAAGAACCTGAAGATCGCCTATGGCGGCTTCCAGAACACCTTGGCCTCCTTTGCCCTGGGGGATGTCGCAAGCCTGGTGGACAGCAGGTTCAGCCGGCACAGCTTCGCCGCGGCCGAGGGCGCCTTTGCGCCGTTTTGCAGCAGCTGCGACCTGCCGGCCCTCTATCTCGGCTTCAGTTGCGCCTTTCCCGACAACGAGTGGATACAGCTCCTCCTGGATGTGGACGAGGAGCGGATCGGCATCGCGGAGCTGCCGCTGTTGCTCTGGGAGTACTGGAGCAGCGAGCGGGCAGGCTGGGCCCCCCTGCCGGCATCCGACGAGAGTAACGGTCTTGCGGAGCGGGGCTATCTCGGCTTCAATGCGCCGCCCGACTTTGGAGCGAGCGTGGAATTCGGCAAGGAGCTCTGCTGGCTGCGGGTGCGGCCCCATCGTGACCCGCCGGTAGCCGTGGCTCCGGCCGACAGCGTTGTCACCCCCGGCGACGGCGGCGAGGCGGTGGTGACCCTGGATGCGTCAGCCTCCAGCGCCTGCAACGGCCAGGGGATCGTCTCCTATCGCTGGAACCTGCTCCCCCAGGAGGCCCATGGCGGCATGGACCAGCAGGTTGCAACCGGCGGGACCGAGGCGGTGGTGACCCTCGATGCCTCTGCCACGGCCGCGCAGAGCGGCCGGCCCATCGTCCGCTACCGCTGGCGGCTGGTTTCCTCCAGCCATCTGATCGCCCGTGCCGGAGGCGACCTGGTGATCACCACCGGCGGCACCGAGGCGACGTTCAGCCTGGATGCCTCGGCTTCCAGCAACGCCGCGGGCGGGGCGCTCCGTTCCTATATCTGGCGCAGGCAGCTCCCCGAAACCGTGGAGCAGCCGGCGACCCCATATCTGCTGGGAGTCAGGTGCAATACGGTGCCGGCCCTGAACGCCATGAGCACCACCGAAGAGGTGCTGGGCTCGGGTACCGGCAAGGCCGGCCAGCGCCTTGCCCTGTTGAGCGCGCCGGTCTTGGCGGATCTCAGGATTTACGTGCGGGAGACCGACCAGCCGCCGGCAGAAGAGCTCGATGCGCTATGCCGGGAGATCGCTGCGGACAGCGAGGACGACGACACGGCCCTCTATCCCCTTGTCAGCGAAAACAGCCGGGGGATCTGGGTGCGCTGGCGACGGGTGGATCATTTCTTCGCCTCCGGCCCGTCCAGCCGCCATTTCGTGCTCGACGCCAAGAGCGGCCTGGTCCTCTTCGGCGACGGCACGCGCGGCAGGATGCCGTCGCTTGCCAGGGACAACGTCAAGGCGGTCTGGTACCGCTCCCATCAAGGTGCTGCGGGAAACGTGGAGAGCGGTGCGGTAACGGTGCTGCGCAACCCCGGCGGCGACCTTGCTGCGGTGAAGCGGGTCGCCAATGCGGAAGCTGCCGTGGGTGGCGGGGATGCCGAGACCGTGGAGCAGGTCAGGGAGCGCGGCCCCAAGACCATCAAGCATCGCGGCAAGGCGATCACCCTGGAAGACTTTGCCTGGCTGGCCCGCGACGCCAGCGGCGAGGTGGCGGCGGCCTGGTGCCTGCCGACCCGCGACCGCGACGCCAAGATCCACGAGGGGTGGGTCACGGTGGTGATCATTCCCAAGGGGAGCGAGAGCAGGCCCTTCCCCCGGCCGGCCCTGCTCCGCCTGGTCAGGGAATACCTGGAGACCCGCGCCCTGGTCAACCTGCGCTGCGAAGGGCAGATCGTGGTCAAGGGGCCGGCCTACATCGAGGTGACGGCAACGGTCAAGATCGTTCCGGTCCATGCGGAAAAAGGGGACGAGGTGAAGCTGTCGGTGGACCAGCGGCTGGACGCCTATTTTCATCCCCTGACCGGCGGACCGCTGCGGCAGGGGTGGGAGCTGGGGCGCGACGTCTATATCTCCGAGGTCTTTGCCGAGATCGAGGCGGTCCCCGGTGTTGACCATGTGGCCGACCTGAGCCTGGACGGCTCGCTGCAGCAGTTCCGGGTGGAACTCCTCCCCCGGCAGCGGATCAGCCATGCGGCGCGCGCCGGGAGCAGGGTCGGGACCTTCGACGACCGTCTGCGGCTGATCCTGAGCGACCCGATCGAGCCGGTCCGAACCGTTGTGCCTCTGGTGCCGACGCCTGTGCAGCCGCTACAGGTGGCGCTCTACGGTTTCTCGGTGGGAGAGCGGGTCAGGATCGTGGACAGCGCGAACCGGATCGTCCTCGACGAGCTGGCCATATCCGCGCTCTCCGCGGCCAACGACAGCGTGACCCTCGTCCTCTCCCCATCCCTGACCGAGAGCCTGCCGCCGGCCGAGTCGCTGGCCATCCTCTCCGGCGACGAACGGGTCCGCATCCCCATTCTGGAGTGGACCGGCGGAGAAGGGGAGACGGTCACGGCCCGGCTCATGACCATCACGCCGGGGAGCGATACGCTCTGCATCGTCTCCGGGGGGGAACGCTATCCTGAGTTCGAGTTCATGGCAGTGACCGCGGTGGAACGGCGCAGCGACCGGGTCGTCATACCCGAAGGGCACCTGGCATATGCCGGCAGCCACGACATCGAGATGGTCCTGTGAGCGCGATGCCTATGAAACCGCCAATGGCGCCGATTGCCGCCGGCTGCCCCCGGTCCGGGCCGACACGGTTGGGAGCGAAACAATGACGATACCCCGTCTGGAACTGGATAACCGCACCTTCGACGATCTTGTCGAGGAGCTGCGGGCGCTGATACCCCGGTACTGCCCCGAGTGGACCGACCACAATGCCTCTGATCCGGGCATCACGCTCATCGAGCTCTTCTGCTGGGTTGCCGAGGGTCTCATCTACCGGACCGACCGGATTCCCGAAGCGAGCCAGCGGCGCTTCCTGGAACTGCTCGGCATTGGCACGGAAGGGTCTTTGGACGATGCCCGTGCCGCTGCCATCAAGGCGTTGCAGGGGCCGTGGCGGGCTGTCACCGCCGGGGATTTCGAGGAGCTGGTGCTGGAGCGCTTCCCCCAGGTGGCGCGGGTCCGCTGCCTGGCAGACCGGGCGCTCGATGCCGATGCTCCGGACGAGGAGCGGATCGGCCATGTTAGCGTCATCGTCGTCCCGACCGGGGGTGATGACCGGCCATTCCCCACGTTGGCGCTGCTGGAGGAGGTCTATCGCTTCCTCGACGAGCGGCGGCTCGTCACCTGCCGCCATCATGTGGTAGGGCCGCTCTACACCGATGTCTCCCTCTCCGCGGCAGTGGTCTGCAATCCCGCCATGATGGCGGAGGGGGTCCGGACGCGGCTCTATGAGGCGCTGCAGGGCTTTTTCGCCCCGGTCGCGCCGGCCGATGGCGTGGACAATCAGGGGTGGGCCTTTGGCCGGCCGGTCTACGAGTCCGAGGTCTATGCCGTGCTGGAGGGGGTCGAGGGAGTCGATCACGTCGAATCGCTCACCCTGCGCCGTCGGCAGGAGAGCCTCTGGGTGGAGAGCGGGAAGATGGTTGCCGTCGGCGACGAGAGCCTGGTCTTCTTCGACCAGGGCGCGAGTGAAATAGCCGTGACAGCAGCCAGGTAATGTCCATCCGGAAACCGAGGTAAGAGGGAACCTTATGTCAGACGTCATGCTCAACCGTCTTCTCGACCATCTGCCGGCCATCTACCGGGAAGACCCCTGGCTGGCCGGGTTCCTGCGCCCCTTTGCGCAGGTGTTCGGCGAGTTCGAGCGGATCCTTGCGGAACTGGACCGGTACGTTGTCCCGGAAAGCCGGCAGGAACCAAGATATGAGACCGACGCGGAGTTCCTCACCTGGCTCGCCGGCTGGCTGGCCCTGGAACTGGACGAGGAGTGGGGCGAGCAGAAGCGGCGGGAGAACATCCGCCGGGCCGTGGAGCTCTATCGCCGGCGCGGTACCATCGAGGGGCTGAAGGAGTATCTGCGGATCTACACCGGCTATGTGCCGGAGATCAGGGAATGCGTCTGGCCCGCCGGGATGCAGATCGGCGTGGCCTCCATGATCGGCGGCTTCACCCCCGAGATCGCGTTTGCCAGCTTTAGCGCAGAGCGGCAGGAGTTGGCCTGGCACGACTACTACGTGGTGACCGAGACCGGCGTCGGCGGCAGCGAATACTACTACCGGGCCGACAGGGTGGAGCGGGTGGACGTTGACCTGGCTGTTGGCCGGGTGACCGTGCTCTACATACCGCCCGACGACTACAGCGTGACCCAGCGCGTCCATCAGCCCGCCGTGGTGACCCGCCGGGACGGGCTTGCCGACACGGGCTACCTGTTCGCCGGCATGCCGGTGGGGGGCACAGGGGAAGAGACCGCGCGCTACCACGGCGACACCGTGCTGGTGGAGGAGGAGGGAGAGGTTCCGTACCGGTTCATCGTCGATGTGACCGTGCCGGCGGAGCAGCTCAAGACGGTCAGGGTGGAAAAGATCAAGGCGATCGTCGACCTGGAAAAGCCGGCCCATACCCTCTACTACCTCCGGCTGATCCCAGAAAAGTCAGGGGTGCGGCTCAACCCCCTGCAGATAGAGATTCGTTCCACCATAGAGTTAGATACCGTTATCGGATGATGTGCGGAAAGGAGCTGCCATGACCGAATTCAATGAATTCAGGAGAATGCATTATTTCAAGGGGTTTTTCACTACTGCCGAGGACTGGCAGGGGGAGCAGAACTACCACCGGGAAAAGCTGCGGCTGCATAACCGGGGGCTTCATACCCCCGGGGTGCTGCAGGGGGTGGGAGGCGATCTGCGGGTACGCTCCAGTGGCGGGCTCACCCTGCAGGTGCGCCCCGGTGCGGCCATCGACGGCGACGGCAACGAGATCAATCTGTCGCAGCCGCGGACCCTGACCATCCAGCCGGGTTCGACCACGCTGCCCCGGGTCTTTTATGTGGTCCTCAGCTATGGGGAACATGAGGACGAACCGACCCAGAACACGGCGGTCCCCGAGTACAGCGGCAACAAGCGGGTGGTCGAGGAGCCGGTGCTGGGGATCTCCGAGCTGCGGCCGGACAACCTCTCTTCCATCGAGCTTGCACGCATCGATCTCCAGCCGGGTGCCGTTGTCGTGAGCGATGCGGCAGATCCGGCGTCGCCGGTGGGGAACGAGATCGATCTCCGCTACGTGCCGGTCGCCGGCTCCCGCTGCGCTCCCGATGAAGATGCCTGGCTTCCCGTGGTGCTGCAGGAGCGGCTGATCCAGCTCATGGGGCGGACGCGCAAGGATTTCGCCGCCCTGGCCGGTCGCTTTCCCTCGCCGTCGGTGGAGGATGTTCGCCATGGCGCCCTGAGCATCGAGATGATGGCCCGGATCGGTTACCTGCGGGCGGGACAGGTGGCAGGCCTTTTGGCCGCGCTGGCAGATTGCGAGAGGGATGCCGGCCAGGAGATCGGCGTCGCCTATCCCGAACTGGTCCGGATGAAGGCCTACCAGGACTACGCGGATGCGGTCGACCGCCTGCTCGGCGATATCGGTCTGGGCGATCCGGATACGATCCTGACCAGCCAGGACGTGGTTGCCGAGGCAGCCAGGGAGCTTTCGGAGATCGTCATCCAGCTCCCCGAGGCCGAGGCCGGACCGCCGCTGGTGGTCGTCACGGCGGGAGCGGAGGGGGTGGCGAACCTCGACGCATCGGGCTCGCGGGCCTTTGGCGGCCGGACCATCAGCCGCTACCGCTGGGCCCTGCAGAGCAGTGCCGCAGCGCCGCTGGCCAGCGCCGGCAGCGACCTGACCCTCACCACCAACGGCGACGAGGCAACGGTGTCCCTGGACGGCTCGGGTTCACAGGCCGCGGCAGGCGGGCGGATCGTCAGCTACCGGTGGGACAAGAGGTAGGCAGAGTCGCACGTACGCATTTCAGATACGGTTTACCCAATACAGCGTAAGAGAAAGGAGTTTATGCCATGGCATTGACCAGATTTCCCATCGAAACCACAGATCCGCGGATTCAGGTGACGCTCCCCGTGGGGAGGCATGTCCTCGAACTGGTGGTAGAGGACAGCGCCGGCCTGAGGAGCGCACCTGACCAGGTCGTCATCGAGGTACGGCAGGAGGTGGTGCTGCCGACCATCACCGGCATCCTCCCTGTTTCCGGAACGCCGGGGAGCAAGGTGGAGGCGGTGATCAGCGGCACCAACCTGAGCGCCGCCACGGCAGTCACCTTCGACGGAACCGGGGTCACGGCGACAATCGGTGTCGGCGGCACAGCAACGAGCCTGCCGGTTACCGTGGGAATTGCCGCCGACACTGCGGCGGGATCGCACGGCTTTTCGGTGCGGACCCCTGCCGGCACGGCCAGCAGCCCTGCCGGCGTGGTCTTCTCGGTCTACGTGGAGCCGCGGGTCATCGATCCGCGGATCATCCCCACGCCACGGGTCGTGACCCCCGAACCGATCACTGTGCAGCCGATCACCACCGAACCGCGGTTGCTGTCGACCCAGCCCGTTACCCCTGAGATCACCCCGATCACTGCGGAGACGCGGGTGATAACGCCGGAGGTTACGCCGATCATCGCCGAGACCCGGATCGTGACCCCGGAGGTTACGCCGATCATCGCCGAGACCCGGCTGGTAACGCCGGAGGTTACGCCGATCATTGCCGAGACCCGGCTGGTGACGCCTGAGGTCACCCCGGTCATCGCTGAAACGCGGCTGGTGACGCCCGAGGTGTCTCCAACCGTAATCGAGGCGCGAGCCATAACACCGGTGGTTACCCCGGTCACCGAGACCAGGGCCATAACGCCGGTGGTGACCCCGGTCGTCACGGATCGGACCGTCACTCCGGTGATTCGCAAGACCGGCACAAAGGCGGCCACTGCCAAGCCCACGACCAGGAAAACGAAAAAATGACCCTTCTCCCTGCCGTTGCTTCCAGGCTCAGGGAGATGAACTTTGAACTCAACCGGCTGGAAACGGTCTTCCAGAAGGCGCAGCTGGTATCGATGCCGCTGGTGGTGCAGCTTTCCACCGGAACCCGGTGCAACCTCCGCTGCGCCTTCTGCACCGACCGGGGGCCGGCAACGGAGGGTCACTACCGGGATCTTACGCTGGATGAGTTCATCCCCCTGACCACGGGGATGGACTGCTCCTCCACGGTGCAGTTGTGGGGGTGGGGCGAGCCGTTTCTCAACCCCCATTACGGGGCGATCTTCGCCTATGTCACCGAACAGTATCCGGGCATCGAGATCAACGTCTCCACCAACGGCACCCTGTTCGACGAGGCGTGGCAGAGACGGTTTTTGGAGTACGGGAACTTTTCCCTCAATGTCTCCATCAATGCCGCAAGCCGTGAGACGTACCGGCTGGTGGCCGGCCAGGACCTGTTCGGGCAGATGGAGAGCAACCTGCGCCGGTTCCGCGAACTCCGTGAGGAATACCGCGGCCGGGCGCGGTCCCGTTTCACCGTCTCCTTTGTCGTGGTCCGGGACAACCTGCACGAGATGGCCGATTTCGTCGACCTGGCTGCCCGGTTCGCTGCCGACCATGTCCAGTTCATGGACCTGATGCATATCAATACCCACTGTCCCGATCTCTCCGCAGCCGACCGGGCCGCAGCGGTCAAGGAGCATTTCGGGGCCGCGTTGGAGCGGGCCGCGGCGCACCACATCGGCATCGGGAGCTTTCTCCCCTATGCCGGCAACGATTACCTGGCCATGGAGCGCTACGGCAGCGGCGCCCCCGTTGCGGACAACGGTACATGCATGGCGCTGCAGCCCTGCTATGAGCCGTGGCGGACCATGCTCGTCGGCACCGATGGCATGGCCACCCTCTGCTGCCGGTCCGGGGTGGTAACCGGCAACGTGCGGCAGGCAGGGATTGCGGGGGTCTGGAACGGGGAGACCTACCAGGCGTACCGGGGGGCTGTCAACAGCCCCGCGCCGCCGGAGGTCTGCCGCGTATGTCCGGTCAAGCTGGGGATTTCGAGCTGAACACTATGCTATCTGCGTCTAATGTGTTTGAATCTATTGGAATGTGGGGGGATTTATGGCTAACAAAACTGGTCTGGTAACAGCCAAAAGCCTCAATGTGCGGCCGGAGCCATCGACGGGAAAACCGCCGGTGGCGTCACTTGCCAGGGGGGCGAAGGTCGAGCTGCTGGAGACCGTGGGGGGATGGTACCGGATCAAGGCCGGTGCGGTGAGCGGCTATGTGTCGGCCGACTACATCACCGTGGTCGACGCGACGCCGGTGGCAGACTACCTGTGGGAGATGGAGGCGCTTCGCACGGCACAGCTGACGCCCCCTGCGGAGAAGGCGATCACCGTCCTCTCCAAACATACTGCGGCCCAGAAGATGACGGCCGGCATCTGGAACCGCCAGGGGGGGCTTCTGGAGATCCTCTGCGGCATCATCGAGGTGGCGCCCGCCTGCGGCGTGGCAGTGCTCTGCGTCGAGTCGGGCGGGGCAGGCTTCGACGCCAACAACCGGATGATCATCCGGTTCGAGAACCACATCTTCTGGAACCTCTGGGGGAAGAAGAACCCGGATACCTTCAATGCCCATTTCCGCTACAACCCCCAGAAGAAATGGCTTGGGCACCAGTTCCGCCAGGATGCGGCCGGGGCCTGGGCCGACTTCCACGGCAGTCAGGACGGCGAGTGGCGGGTCCTCGACTTTGCCCGGTCGCTCAACGAGAACGCGGCCCTGAACGCCATCAGCATGGGGGGGCCGCAGGTCATGGGGTTCAACTGCTCCCGGCTCGGTTACGATTCGGCCAGGGAGATGTTCGACCGGTTCTCCAGCGACATCCGCTACCAGATCCTTGGGCTGTTTGACTTCCTCCGGGGCCACGGCAGCACCTCGGCCATGATCGAGGCGCTGCAGCATGAGGATTACGTCAGGTTCGCCTCGCTCTACAACGGCCCCGGACAGGCACCTGTCTACGGCGCCCGGATCGAGAGCTACGTCAAGGCGTTTAGCAGTCTGAAAGCCTGAAAAGGCATGGAACCGCAGATACACGCGGATGCACGCAGATAAGGCAAACCCATTTGATCGAACATCTGCGTTCATCTGCGTGCATCTGCGGTTAATATTGTTTTGAAGAGCTGAAAGGAGACGTCACATGCTCGATCTGAAAAACTGCAAGGTCCGCTGGGATCGGGACAACTACGTCCCGAAAAAGGTGTACGGTTTCGAGACCGAGCCGCGCAAGGGGAAGCCGCAGGAGATCGCCGAGGCGTTTCTGCGTGAGAACCTGCAGGTGTTGAAGATCACCGCCCCCATGGAGGATCTCCGGTTCGAGCAGGTGACCGAGAGCCTGGGGGGTAAGGCGATCCTCTTCCAGCAGCACTATGATAATACCCCGATCCACGGCGCCTGGGTGGCGATCCATCTCAACAACGAGAACCGGATCTTCATGGTGATGAACGACACCGTCCCCGCGGTCAGCCTGGAAAAGAAGGTGGGGAAGCGGGCCAAGGCGGCCCTGGCCGAGGGGGAGATCGACCTGGTCATCGCGGCAAAGATCAAGGAGTATGGGACCCTTGCCACAGAGATCGTCAAGGAGCGGATGATCTACACCATGAAGGGGAGCTTCCGACCGGTCTGGAAGGTGAAGTTCGGCACCCAGCAGCCGGCCGGTTCCTGGATACTCTTTATTGACCAGGCAAACGGCCATGTCATCGACGAGCGGAACGTTCTGCGCAAGGCGTTGGGCAAGGGGCGGGTCTTCATCCCCAACCCGGTGGTGGCGCTGAACCGCGATGACCTGCTCGACCAGAAGGATGGGGACCAGACCGTCTTCGTGCCGGCCTACCGCACCGTGCAGCTCAAGGACCTGGAGCCGGGGGGGAACCTCAAGGGACCGTATGTGGACACCACCAAGACCCGCAACTGCGCCAGCTCGGAAACCTTCGAGTTTGTCTACGGCCGTAGCGACGAGCGGTTCGAGGAGGTGATGGCCTACTACCACATCGACTCGGTGCAGCGCTACATCCAGTCGCTGGGGTTCAAGGATGCCAAGGGAATCCTCAACCGACAGGTCCGGGTCAACGTGCATGGCACGCGGGAGGACAATTCCTACTACGATCCCTCGCCGGGGCGGCATGATATCACCTTCGGCGACGGCGGCGTGGACGATGCCGAGGATGCCGAGGTGATCATCCACGAATACGGCCATGCGATCCAGGATGCCATCATCCCCGGCTACGGCCAGAAGACCGAGGGGCGGGCCATGGGGGAGGGGTTCGGTGACTACCTTGCCGGCACCTGTTACTACCGCTACAAGACAGCTGCACGGAAGGTGAAGCTTGCCGAATGGGATGCCAAGGGGTACCAGGGAGGGCCGCAGGAGTGCCTGCGCCGCTTGGACAGCGACAAGCACTATCCCGAGGACATGGAAGGCGAGGAGCATGTGGATGGGGTGATCTGGTCTGCTGTGCTCTGGCAGGTGCGAAAGCTGCTCGGCGCAAAGAAGGCGGACACCGTGATCCTGGAGAGCCACTTCTATCTCAGCCAGTACGCCGATTTCAAGGACGGCGCCGAGGCGATCGTCATGGCCGAAAAGAACCTCTACGGCGGCAAGCGGACCAAGGCGCTGACGAAGATCTTCAAGACGAGGGGGATCCTGGCGTAGCCTGCGGACCATTTCCCGTTGCGATGTCGGGTCGTCTGTACCCAAAAGCCCCGGTTCTCGAACAGAGCCGGGGCTTTTTGCGTTTCGAGGTTGTCGTGCCTGTTTGGCGTTCCGGCGCAGTGCCGGTTTCAGGATGAGGGAATCTGGAGTGGTGTCAGGGTAGTGTCTCTAGCGTCCCTGAACCGGTAACCTATTGTTCCTGTGCCTTCTGATAGATGTATTCGTAATTGCCGGGGACATCTACCTTGTCGGTAATATCCTTAACAAAGGGGCACCAACTCCCCTCTGGGCAAGAAGGCGCATTTGCAACCCGGTAAATATGTCTCGGCTCGGCAACAAATGAGAGCGGAAGACCTTCTTTACCTCCAGCAGAGATTTCGTTCCATCCTCCTGCCCCTCTTGTTTGTTGCCAATAGGAAGCTCTGATCGAGTGTTTGCCCGTAGGGATTTCAAATATCCCGCACCAATTTCCATTGCTGTCTTCTATTGCAGACTTGTTCTTCCCATCAATGCTTTCAACATAATTTCCATACAGTGATCCTATTAGATATGCTGTATTGCTTCTCTGTAATACTGTACCAGTGTGTGTGTTACAGGTAGGTGGTTTGACACAGGATATAACACACATGCTAATAATGAACGAACACGCAAACATAATTATATATCTGGTCTGTTTCATAGTTTAAGCTCCTTTTAATTGAAATGACATACCGTTATAAACGAAGGCTAATGCATTTTATTTATAAAAATCACTGACAATATCGTCAAGCAAATGCCACCGGCAAATAATATTCGCATAACCAGGTACTCTCTCTCACTTATGGACTCCAATGACCTGAGAAGGCGCCAAATTACACAAATCAATACAATCAGAGGTCCCAGTCCGCCGATCAGCATTATAGGATTTTTCACTACCATATCCATGACTGACTCCCTGTTTTTTGGATGAATTCGATGAAGTCTATTCTCTGTTGGGCGTACATATTCTCAACACACAGTCTGAGCGCACGAGTCCCTCGAAGATATACAATACATTGATGACTGTAAATTAAAATTTTCAATGAGTTGATAAGCGATGAACCGGTAACCAATCCGGCATGTCACACAGTATCAGACCAATCTATCAGGTTGTGAGGTCGGACGAGTCGCTGCTGACTGCCGGAAGAGGTACCGTTTCCGCTCCGGTCTCCGCGTGCTGTAGCAATTTCCGGGACATGATCCCTCAATTATCCACCCTGCCTGAATCATTCAGGTATTCTGTAATGTGATCCCCGCAGATTCTCGTATCTTCCGGAATAATCGACAAAATTCCCCTGTACACCTTAATTTTATCTTGACCTGCCCGATAAGGAAAAGCAGTTAATGAAGATAACCATCGATTCGCTGGTCGGCCGGAGGTGTGGCTGCTGGTCTTGATGGGAGCCGGTGGCGGGCAGTACGGATTGGCGGGTTGTTTCATTAGCGAAAGGTTACGGAATTGTCATGTCATGACGTGCATCGTGCTGTTATTTAACAGGAAATGTTCAGTTTTCGACGCGGGAATGTGAGGGCTGCCGGTGAAGAACATGTAATTCCCGTTGGTTATCTTCTGTGAGGGGAAGGCATGTTTATTGCTCTAATGAATTCTAATGGAACGATAAACCGAATGATTACCCTATGCATGACGGTTTGACAGTTAAAAAACTGCATACAAATAGCATTAGCGCACTATGAGGTGCATCGGGGGAGCAAAGGTGCGAATGATGAGATTCTCGGGGAGAATATCCTTTGTCATTGGTTCGATCTTCCTTTTGTTGGCAAATCCGGGTGCCGGTTTTGCCCAGTTTCAGTGCTTCGACTGCCATGGCTCCAGAACTCCGGTCGATTACCGGCCTCTCGATGCACAGTATCGCAACATCACAACGGGCGGTTTCCCTGGCAATCACCGCCGCCATATTGCCGCACCGGGTAATCCGGCCTCCTGCGAGGTCTGCCACCCCGGCAGCGCAAGCTATACCAACAGCCACCGCGACGGCCTGATCCAGGTCAACTCCAACATCAATGCCTCCCCGGCCATCGGTCGATACAACAACTCCACCGCAGCGTTTCCCCAGACTCCCACCCCGGTATTGGGGACCTGTACGAACATAAACTGCCATTTCGAGACAGTAACTCCCCCATGGGGATCGCAACCGTTCAGTTCCTCGAGCGACTGCGCCAAGTGCCATGCCGCGCCGCCTGTCGACGGCAACCATGCCATCCACGACGCGTTCTATGGCCCCGGTGCTTCCTCCTGCAGCAGGTGCCATGCCGACCATGCCGGTGAGCCGTCCCCGTTTGCCCATGCCACGAGCGCCGGGAGGAGGAGTCTGGTCCTCAAGGGGTTCAGCTATTCCAAGCCGGGGAACATCGACTATCCCCATTATCTCCCCAGTCAGACCGCTGCTGCTGCGCGCAATGGCGTCTGCAGCACCATAACCTGCCACGGGAACACATCGGCGGCATGGGGAAGCGGATCAGCCTGTCTCGACTGCCATTCCGTCGTCCAGGGGAACCGGGCGGCAATTGCGCCGCAATTCGGGGCCAACTCCCACCATATCCAGGGGACGGTCACCAATGCGCACTGTTTCCAGTGTCACTGGGAAGCGAACAGCGACGGGAGCATCAACAGGACCTATCACCACGCCGGGACACCCGGCGCTCCGGTGGAGCTGGTCATCTACGGGGCAGGGGCCAGGCCGGTTGCGTACAGTGCGGGAGTAACGGCAATCCAGTACACGGGCAACGGCAGTCGGACCGAGATGCAGAAGCTGAACAGCCACTGCCTCGGATGCCACAGCGACCAGAACAACGCCACCATGCCGTTCGGCGACGGCAAGACCCCGCGCCAGTACGCCTGGGACGGCACCAGTGTTGCCGCGCGTTATGGCCAGACCGCCACGACGACCTGGGGCAAGTATTCCACAGTCACCAATGCCGCCCAGAAGCGCATCCGCAAGGCGTACTCGGCACACGGCAATGCAGCCGGCAACAAACGGGGCTGGAACAGCGCAACCGGCGTCGACGGTGCCATTGCCGATACCAGCAGCGGGGTGAATGTCCTCTGCTACGACTGTCACAACTCCCACGGTTCGACGGTCAACGGCACCACCACCCGCTACGCGAGCGCCACGGTAAACGGTGGGATACTGAAGAACACGATTGCCGGCCAGGGGGGCTATGCGGTTTCCTACCGGCCCTATACCGGCGGGAGTACGCTGACCAAGGACCTGCGCAACCCCGGTGCCAGCCTCTGTCTCGATTGCCATCAAAAACAGACTGCCGCAACAACGCCCTGGGGATATTCCGCCACGTTCGGGGCGCAACAACCGGTTCTCGGCTACTGGGATTCGCCGTTCATGGGGTACAGCACCAGCGGTGCGGAGCAGAGATTCCCGTTCAAGAAGAGAAACAGCACGAAGGGGGGGCATTTCGGTGCATCCCTGTCGCTTTCCACCAGCCCCATGGGTTCCATCGACGGTCTCTGTACGCCCTGTCATGATCCGCACGGCGTCAGCCCTACGCTCGGGAGCAACCAGCAGTATGCGGTCCCCCTGCTCAAAGGGACCTGGGTCACCTCTCCCTACAAGGAGGATGCGCCTCCGGGATCGAACGCCTGGCTGACCAATTTCGCCGGCTATGGCGAAGGGGTGCAGTACCATATCGACCAGAATACCTTTGGCTCCGGCATTCGGGGAACCGTGACCGGCATGACCCAGACCGTGGAACAGTCTTCCGGCCTCTGTCTCGGCTGCCACCCGAAGAGCAGCCTGACCGCAACGGCAAGTCCGGCCAGTCCCAACCCCTGGATGAGCAAGAACAGGGTTCATGAAGCGGTCAAGGGGTGGAAGAGCTCAGACAGCACGGTGCAGCACAACTATTCCTGTTCGAAGTGCCACTCGGCTCATACCAGTTCCTTCCTCCCCAGGCTGATGGTGACGAACTGCCTCGACAGCACGCATAAAGGGCGCACGGGGTACAACACCGCTCCGGTCGTATCGGGATCGAGTTCGGGCGATGGCGGCAGCGGGAGCGGGCGGGTCCCCGGCAGTTATGGCGGTGGCGGGTACGAGGATTTTGGCGACGGACTGCCTGGTCTCGCACCGCCGGGGGATGTGGGTGTGGCATGTCATGAGAGTGCCACGGCAAACGGGTATGGTTCCAACGGCACCAACCAGGCGTGGAATACGGTAACCCCCTGGATCGATACGACCCCGGCGATTACATCCGGACCGACTTCGGCTTCAGGCGGTCTGCGGCTGTTCATGCACATGGACGAAGCCGCCTGGAGCGGGGCTGTCAACGAGGTGGTGGACAGTTCGGGAGTGGGGAACAACGGTACCGCTTTCAATGGCGCAACCACGGTCAGCGGCGGCATAAGCGGCCGGGCCGCCAGCTTCAGCAATTCGTATGTGACGGTGAGTTATTCGTCCGGCGTCCCACCCATGGACAGCTTCACCATCGAAGCCTGGATCAAACCGACCGCAACCCATCAGATCGACCCGGAAGCCAATGCCGGGGTAGCCGGCACATATGGGCAAAAATACCTGTTCAAACCCGACCAGAGGGGGGCTGCGAACGGCGGTGCCGGGATATCGGTCGGAACCAATGGGGTTTCCGTTTACGAGCATGGCGATAATTATCTGGCTCCTCTGGCAGTCTACAGCGGGGCGATCAGTTCTACCCAGTGGACGCACCTGGCGGTGGTCTATGCGGGCAGGCAGCCGAGCATTTACATCAATGGCTCACTGGTGAGGTCCGGACTCCAGTCGCTGCGGTCGCACGTGTACGCTCCCCAGGCCATAGGGGCCGGTGATTACGGGTATTACTCCGGTCTGGCCGATGAAGTGGTGATGTATGACCGGCCCTTGTCGGCAGCAGAAATCCTGTCGCACTCTCAGATGAATTATACCGACCTCTGCAGTAGCGCCGAGGCGACCATCAACTGGACGACGAACCTCAACTCCAGTTCCTACGTGGATTATGGACTCACGGCGAGTTACGGTTCGACTGTCGGCAGCGACCAACTGGTTACCAACCACAGCGTGCAGTTGCCGAATCTTGCCAGCCAGACCCAGTATCACTATCGGGTACGCTCAAAAAGTGTTGCCGGGGTCGAGACTGTTTCCGGGGATTACCTCTTCCTGATGGGGTTCTGCAACAGCGGGTCGGTAACACCTCCCCCCGCGCCGGTTCTGACGGGACAATCCACCGGCTACGTGATCGGGACCGGTGTCACGGCAGGCATCACATTCGGTTGGAGCGGCGTCACGGCGCCGGATAGCGATGCGGTGCAATACATGGCAGAAGTCAGCAGTTCCGCCAGCTTTGCCACGATAGCTTACAGCTCATCCTGGCAGGCCGGGACCTCCTGGACCCAGGCGCTGCCTGCCGGCACCTGGTACTGGCGGATCAAGGCACGCGACAGTGTCCATACCTGGGCACTGTCCACCTCGGCTACGGGCAGCTTCGCCATCGTCGACCGGACGCCGCCGGCAACGACCCTGTCCGCGCAAGTGACCAGTTACGTCATCGGCAGCGGTGCCACCGCGAATATCGCCTTTGGCTGGAGCAGCGTCGTTGCTCCGGATGGCGATGCGATGCAATACCTGGTTGAGGTGAGCAGCAGTTCCGGCTTCGGCGCGATAGCCTACCAGTCGGCCTGGCAATCAGGGACCACCTGGAGTCAGAGCCTGCCGGTCGGCACCTGGTACTGGCGGGTCAAGGCGCGGGACAGCGTCCATGCCACGGCGCTTTCCTCATCGGCCACGAACAGCTTCGGCGTCGTCGACCGGACCCCGGCAGTGCCGACGCTGATCCATAACGAGGGGGCCGGGACCAACGGCGCCACCATCGCCTTCCAGTGGAACGCCGTGGCCTCCCCTGACGGCGATGCGGTCCAGTACTTTGTCGAGGTCAGCGATTCATCCGGCTTCTCGACTATCCTCTACAGCACGCCGTCCTGGCAGACCGGCACCGGCTGGAGCCAGACAATGCAGGTGGGAACCTACTACTGGCGGGTGAGGGCGAGGGACAGTGTTCATGCCACGGCCGTTTCCGCAAATTCCGCAACCGACAGCTTCAGTATCGTCACGACAAGCACCCAGACCTGGAGCACGCCCGGTTCCTATACCTTTCTCGTGCCGGCGGGAGTAACGACGGTTACGGCCAAGGTCTATGGCGGGGGTGGGGCCGGCGGTCTGGAGGACAATGTCTATAACCAGGAGGCCGGTGCAGGCGGCGACTATGTTTCGACACCGATTGCCGTCACTCCCGGTTCCCAACTGACCATCTACGTTGCCGGCGGCGGTGCCACGGCCAGCAATTACGATACCACGCCGGGCACCGGCGGTTCGGGCTATCACCCCGGCGGGACAGGCACTTATGGCGAGGCGAATGGCGAGGCATGGTCCTTCGGTGGATCGGGTGGCGGCGGGTCCAGTGCGGTAACCCTGTCAACCACCCTGCTGGCCGAGGCTGCAGGGGGGGCCGGCGGCAGGTCCTCCGATTACGATGATTATGACTACTGCTATGAATCAAGCTGCGGTTTTTATTACGGCGGGACTGGTGGAGCCGGTGGCGGCACCAACTATCCGGCAGTCACGACCGTGGGTGGTGGCGGTGCAGGCGGTTACTACGGCCAGGCCGGTTCCGGCGGCTCGGTCACCATTGTCTGGTAAAGAACGGGCTGCCAGTGCGCGCCCTGGAAACGTCGATCCGGGAGGGGGTGAATCCCTATGAAAAAGAGGTATGTAACACCGCGGGTGGTGGGAAGCGCAACCGTGCACCCCTGCTGACGGAGCTGACTCAGCCAATGCCCCTTCTGCCAAGGTTCCCTTGTGGAAACCATTGTCGGCAAAGGGGCAGGGGGCCAACCCGAACGCCTGTTTCATCGTGAAGAACACCGCTGGTTGTCATCATTTCAGCGTAGATCCCGGATGACACGACTTCCCTTACGGTCAGGGGGAGTGATAGTGTTGCCCATTCGGGCCGTGGTTGCTTGCATTCGGCATGCAAGGCAGTTAAGCTTTGGTACGGCAACATGCCCTGAAACCACCCATCCCGGAAGCGATCATGAAACTTTGTATTATCCTCGCCGTCAAGGACCCGAAACGGCAAGCTGCGTACCGCGAAGCCTTCGAAGAATATGCCGACTGCGTGGTCGTGGATGCCCTGCGCCTGATCCCCGGCCTGACGGGAAAGGCGGCGTACCACGGCATCCTGATTGACCTGCCGCTGAACGTCAGGGCCACCTACCTGGAAAAACTCCAGATCTCGGATTCTCTCGCGGTCATCCCCAATGCCATCCTGAACCTGAGCCCGAAGAGCGGAGCCATCAAGCTGCTCATGGCAGCGGGAGGAGACGGCTCGGCCTCAACGCTGGCCCAGTTCATCTCCCTCTGTACCGCCACGGTCCCCAGGATCGTCTATCCTCACAACCGGGTCCCCCTGAACCTGAACGCCCTGCTTTCACCCGCGCCGGCATTCGGTGTGGATGCCGAAAAGGCCTTCACCATGAACGTTTCGGAAGGGGGTTGTTTCCTTGCGACTCCTGCCGGCCGATTTCAGCCGCAGGAGACCGTCTGGATCGATTTCGTGGGGGTAGATAACCGTGCGACAGTGAAGGGGAGGGTCTGCTGGCGGCGCGAATGGGGCGCGGCCCATGCGGCGCCCGGCATCGGCGTCTGTTTCGAAGCCATTGACGTGGCACTGCACCGCGAACTCATGGTCCTTGTGGAGCGGACCAAGGCGGAGAGCAACAAGCGGCTTTTCGTCTGATCTTCGACAAGCACCCCCTGCCCGAGATTGGCGTCACGCGCCGGCGTACCCACCGAGAAACGGCCCTGCGTGTCTGCGCCCGGATTCCCGCTCAGATCTGGTAGTCTTCCACGAAGAGATGCACCTTGCGCGGCCGTGCGTAGACCCTTTCCCCGATGCTGAGACCGAGGCGATCGGCTGTTTCGCGCGGCAATTCCGCCTCGACTTCTTCGTTGTTCGTTGCGAGGTGCAGACTCACCCGCACCAGTGGTCCGACTGCGTGCAGGGAGCGGACCGACGCCTGCAGGGCGGCAGCGTCCGAACGGGACCGTTCGATCTCGATGTCGTGCGACCTGACGTAGCCGATCGCCGGCGTGTTGTCGGCGTCGGCATGTTCCGGAGACGGAAGTGCCATCCCCCCCAGCACCGCTTCCCCCTGGTGCACCCTCCCATGAAACAGGTTGACGCTGCCGAGAAAGTCGAACACGAACGGGGTGGCCGGATGCTGGTAGACCGTGTCGGGGGACCCTTCCTGTTCGATCCTGCCGCTGTTCATGACCACGATCCGGTCTGCCACTTCCAGGGCTTCCTCCTGGTCATGGGTGACAAAGACGCTGGTGATATGGATTTCGTCATGCAGACGCCGCAGCCAGCGCCGCAGTTCCTGTCTGACCCCGGCATCGAGTGCCCCGAACGGTTCATCCAGGAGCAGCACTTTCGGTTCGACCGCGAGCGCCCTGGCCAGCGCCACCCGCTGCCGCTGACCGCCTGAAAGTTGCGACGGATACCGGCTGGCGAGGTTATCCAGCTGGATCAGCCTGAGCAGGTCGTTGACCTTTTCCCTGATCTCCGCTTTGTTGGGACGTTCGCTACGTGGCTTGACCTGCAGACCGAAGGCGATGTTGTCGAAAACGGTCATGTGTCGGAATAGGGCATAGTGCTGGAATACGAAACCTATTTGACGTTCCCGCACGTTCTTGCTTGCTGAGTTGCCGTTGAAGAGAATTTCACCCGCGTCCGGCGATTCAAGACCGGCAATAATCCGGAGCAGGGTTGTCTTGCCCGACCCGGACGGGCCGAGCAGCGCCACCAGTTCACCCGAAGGTACCCGCAGGTTGATGTCGCTGAGGGCCTTGAAGCTGTCGAACGATTTTGATACGGAGTTGATCTCGATACTCATCGGTATGTCCCTTTCGTTCTAGCTGTCCGACAACTGTCGGCGCAGCTTCCACTCTGCGGCCGTCTTTACCGCCAGGGTCGCCAGCGCCAGCAGGGCCAGCAGGGATGCAACGGCAAATGCTGCGACGTAGTTGTATTCGTTGTAGAGAATTTCGACCTGTAGCGGGACGGTGTTGGTTGCACCCCGGATATGCCCCGAAACGACGGAGACGGCGCCGAATTCTCCCATTGCCCTGGCGTTGCACAGGATCACTCCGTAGATGATGCCCCAACGGACATTGGGAAACGTAACGCGGAGAAATGTCTGCAAGCCCGTTGCGCCGAGCGTTATGGCAGCCTCTTCCTCGTCCTTTCCCTGAGCTTCCATGAGCGGTATCAGCTCCCGCGCCACAAATGGGAAGGTGACGAAGAGTGTTGCCAGCACGATCCCCGGAACGGCAAATATGATCCGGATATCCCTGGGGTACAGCCAGCTGCCGAACCACCCCTGCAATCCGAAGAGCAGGACAAAGATCAGACCCGAAATAACAGGGGAAACGGAAAAAGGCAGGTCTATGAGCGCGGTCAGCAGGTTCCTGCCAGGAAAATCGAATTTTGCGATTGACCATGCTGCGCAGATGCCGAAGACAAGATTCAACGGGACGCTGATGGCAGCCGCAAGCAGGGTGAGACAGACGGCTGCTCTGCTGTCCGGATCTCCGAGCGCAGTCAGATAGACCTGCCATCCCTTTGCCAGGGCTTGGTCGAATACTGCTGCCAGGGGTGAAATCAAGAACAGGGTCAGGAAGAAAAGTGCCGCGGCGATCAGCAGTCGCCGTGTCACTGCCGGTTCCTGCCGCATCCTGTTGCCATGGTTCGGTCTCTGTCGCATGGGGCTGTCCTTGCCGTTACGTTGCATATCTGCGGCTCCATCGCTGAATATGGTTGATGATGAGGAGCAGCGCGAACGATGCGGTCAGCATGACCGTGGCTAAGGCTGTCGCACCGGCATAGTCGTACTGTTCAAGTTTGGTGACGATCAGAAGCGGGGTCACCTCCGAAACCATGGGCATGTTGCCGGCGATGAAAATCACCGAACCGTATTCTCCGACTGCCCTGGCAAATGCAAGGGCAAATCCGGTGATGATTGCCGGCAGCATTCCGGGGAAAATCACGCGCGAGAAGATCTGCCAGCGATTTGCCCCCAGGCATGCCGCTGCTTCTTCAATCTCCTGCTCCAGCCCTTCCAGAACTGGCTGTACCGTACGAACCACAAAGGGGAGGCCGATGAAGATCATTGCGACCAGAATGCCCAGCGGGGTGAAGGCCACTTCTATCCCCATGGGTGCCAGCAGCCTGCCGATCCAGCCGTTTGCCGCGAAGATGGTCGCCAGGGTTATGCCAGCCACTGCTGTGGGGAGTGCGAATGGCAGGTCGATAAGAGCGTCTGCCAGTCGTCTGCCCGGAAACCGGTAGCGGGTGAGAACCCAGGCCACCAGAGTGCCGCAGACGGCATTTACCGTTGCTGCCAGAAGGGCGGAGCCGAAGGTGACCCGATAGGATGCCATCGCGCGCGGCGAAGTAATCGTACCGACAAAGTCCGGCCAGGATAGGGTGGCGGTTTTGCACAGAAGAGATGAGAGAGGGATCAGAACGATCAGGCAGAGGTAGAAGATTGTATAGCCGAGCGCAGGTCTGAACCCCGGTAGGATGCTGTTACGATGGGTGGCACGTTTTGTCATGATGTTTCTCCTCGGGACCGTTCTATTTCCCGGCTGAATAGATCCGGTCAAACAGGCCATTGTCGGCAAAATGGGTCTTCTGGGCGTTTTGCCAGCTGCCGAAAATTCCGTTGACTGTCACCAGTTTCACCTGCGCGAAGGCCCCGGAGTATTTCCTTGCCACAGATGGATCGGTTGGTCGATAGTAGTGCCTTGCCACGATATCCTGCCCTTCGGGTGAATAGAGGTACTGGAGATATGCCTCAGCAACTGCACGCGTTCCCTGTCTGTCTACCACTGCATCGACCAGCGCCACCGGCGGTTCAGCCAGAATGCTGATCGAGGGGACGACGATTTCAAAGCGATCCTTCCCATGTTCCCGTGCAGCCAGAAACGCCTCGTTCTCCCACGCCAGCAGCACATCCCCGATACCGCGCTGGACAAATGTAGTTGTTGCCCCGCGTGCCCCGGCGTCGAGGATCGGAACGTTGCGGTATAGCCTGGTGACAAAATCCTGTGCCGTCCTCGGATCGCCGTTTTTCAGGGTTAAGCCGTAGGCCCAGGCAGCCAGGTAGTTCCAGCGCGCACCTCCGGAGGTCTTGGGATTCGGGGTGATGACGGAGATCCCTGGGCGTACCAGATCGTTCCAGTTCCTGATCCGTTTCGGGTTCCCCTTGCGGACCAGGAACACGATGGTCGAGGTGTAGGGTGAACTGTTGCGGGGAAGCCGCTGCTGCCAGTTTTTGGGGATCAGTTTAGCCCTGGAATGGATCTCGTCGATATCATTGGCCAGGGCCAGGGTCACGACGCTCGCCTCCAGGCCGTCGATTACCGCCCTGGCCTGCTTGCCCGAGCCACCGTGTGACTGGCGGATAGTCACTTTTGTACCGGTCCTTTTCAGCCAGTAGGCACTGAAGGCCCTGTTGAAGTCCTGGTAAAGCTTCCCGGTGGGGTCGTACGAAACGTTCAGCAGGGTTGTTTCGGCGCTGGCAAGTCCGTGAACGGGCAGCAGGGCGGCGAACAGTGTGACGGCAATATGTCTGTAGAGATTCATCGTTTCCCTGTCCGGAATAATCTTATTGTCCCATCAACTATGTAGTCTAAAAAGGTAAAATAAGAGCCTACGAAGCGCAGATCGACACTGCAGCATATTTCGGAGAAGGGATAATCCCTGGCCAAGCCGGCTGTTGATTCGCTGATGATAGGTGTGCGATACTGCTCCCTTTTTTTGTACATGTGTGATTTCTCCCTTTCTCCGGAAGTTGAGAGTACTGGTTCTGAAGACGACGCTACCTGAATGCTTCCGTCCGATTGGGTCAGTCGCTCGCTTCCGCCGGCTCGTTGCATGGTGACGCGAGTACTCATGGCGATACGGTGAACTCGGGGTCGGCTATCTTTGCCGGTGACATACGTGAGAGAAACAGTGCCGCACCACTTCGGTGGCGGCTGAATTCCAGATACAGGTTGTGCTCGTAGGCGATCAGTGCCAGAGGTTCGACCTGATGAGGGCTGCGCAGCTTGAAGAGAACCTTGTTTCCAGTGGTCAGGAAGTCGAGGAGATAGCTGCCGATGGAGAAAATGGGCTTATCCGGCTCCTGGGTCAGGTCGACCCAGCTCCCTTCATCGTCTTGAAAGAGTCGCTCGTCTATGTTTATGGTACGAACACCGGCCATCCTTTCGGCATCGATGGCACGGACAATGCCACCGCCACCTATCTGCAGGTTAGTCTCTATGACAAAGCGGCCGAGTGCCGCATTGTCGCTGTAGAGATCGGCAGCCAGTGGCGACTTGAGGGCGAACAGCACCGTCCCTACTTCGGTGGGGAGAAGTTCCGTTGCATGACGCTCACGAAGTTCCAGAGTCGACGAATCGAGCCGTTCCTCGATGGCTGCCACTGTCGCAGTCACCTCGGCAGTTGCCAGCTTCAAATTAACCGTGGCACCGGTCTTGAGATGTTCTGGCGCAAGCCAAAAGACGCTCGCCCTGAGCTCATTCCCGACTCCTGCAGGGGTCTGGCTGTGGCAGAGCAACTCGCCACGTTCTATGAACAGTTCATCCTCGGTAGTGAAGCCGACGCAATCGCCTGCCAAGCCCTGGCCGAGTTCAGGTGCCAGCCATTGCTCCACGCTCCTGACCCGTGAAACTGCACCAGAAGGGAGGAATACGATGCTGTCGCCGGTCCTGATCCTGCCACTCTCGACGCGGCCTACATAGAGACGTCGATCGTCCCACTTGTAGACATCCTGGACCGGCAGCCTAAGGGGGAGGTTTCCGTCGTCACGAATCCTGACGAATGCATCCAACGCCTCCAGGATGGTAGGACCCTCATACCAGCGGGTGTGACCCTGCCGCTGGGCGATATTTTCACCATCACGGGCAGAGATGGGGATGACACCGGTCGGTACCAGTCCAACATTGTGGAGAAAGGAGCAGATATCGCTTTCCACTGAGCGGAAGGTCCGCTGGTCATACCCGATCCGGTCGAGTTTATTCACTGCCACGACCACTTGCTTGATACCGAGAAGAGAGAGGACATAGGCGTGACGTCGGGTCTGCTCACGTACCCCTTCACCGCCGTCCACCAGAAGGATGGCGGCATCGGCGCTGGCCGCTCCGGTGATCATGTTTTTCAGGAATTGCTTGTGTCCCGGTGCATCAATGATCTCGTAGGAACGGCTGGCAGTGGCAAAATAGGTGGATGCCGTGTCGATAGTGATATTCTGCTCGCGCTCTTCTTCCAGTGCATCCATCAGATAGGCGAATTCGAATTCCCGCCCCTGTGCCCGGCAGGTCGCCTCGATCTCCCGGTAACGACTTTCAGGGATGCAACCGCTGTCGTAGAAGAGCCTGCCGATGAGGGTTGACTTGCCGTGATCCACATGGCCGACGATGACGATTTTCAGTGTTTCAGAGCTCTGCATGTTTCTTCTCCTCGTCTGTATTACTACTGGTCCGTTCTATCCAACCTCCTCCCAGCATGGTGGCATCGTGGTAAAAGACAACTGCCTGTCCGGGGGCGACGGCCTTGACCGGGGCTGGAAGGCTGACGATGGCACGGTCAGGGGCAACGATGCGTATCCGGCAGTCGACTGGTGAGAATCGGTACCGGGTCATGCAGGTAGCCGCAAAACTCTTCTCTGGCGGGGAAACGATCCAGTTGACCGAGGTAGCCGACAGTGCAGAGATGAAGAGCTTGTCTTCCGTTCCAACCGTGACTGTAGCGGATACCGGGTCGATGGCCGTCACGTAGAGCGGTTGTGCCTGCGGGATGCCAAGCCCTTTGCGCTGGCCTACGGTAAAGCGGTAATACCCGTCGTGATGTCCCAGGATCTTGCCGCTGCCATCAACGATGGGGCCTGCCTTTCCTAAACCCCGTTCACGCCTGATGAATGCGGCATGGTCACGGTTCGCCACGAAACAGATATCCTGGCTCTCCTTTTTGGCGGAGACCGGGAGATTCTTCTCATGGGCTATCCTCCGCACCTGTTCCTTGGTCATCTCCCCGAGAGGGAAGAGAGTATGCTGCAATTGACTCTGTGTCAGCGAGAACAGCACGTAGGACTGATCTTTGGAGCGATCTGCGGCTCTCATGATGTGAAAGCCCGCCAGTCGGTCGCGCTGCTGCCGCACATAGTGGCCTGCGGCCAGATAATCGGCACCCAATAGCCGGGCTTTCTCCAGCAGAATCCTGAATTTCATCTGTTCGTTGCAGCTGATGCACGGATTCGGTGTGCGGCCATTCAGGTATGCATCGATGAACGGCTCCACCACCAAGGTACGGAATTCCTTTTCCAGGTTGAGGACGTGAAATGCGATTCCCAGCCGGTCTGCTACCCGCGCCGCATCCATGACGTCCTCAAGGGTGCAGCAGGGCCGGTACGAGCCCGGCAGGGCAGCTCCGTTGTCCCCTTTGTCCCACAACTGCATGGTGATGCCGATGACATCGAATCCCTGGGATACGAGGAGCGCCGCTGCCACCGACGAATCGACCCCGCCGCTCATGGCCACCACTACCCGCCTGTTTGAACCGTTTCCCGACATGCTTGTCCTTTATCTCGAAAGTGACTTCGAAGCCCGGTCAGCGCTGGTCTTGCACGCCTCCTGCTGTCAACAGTTGCCATACGGTGTCACATGTAGCCCTGGGCGCGCAGCTTCTGCATTGCATAGGCATTTTCCTGGTCCTGGGCCCTGCCTGCACGCTCAGGTGTTTTGGTAGCCCTGAGTTCGTCGATGATTTCGGCGACCGAGACCGCCTTTGAATCGATCGGAGTGGTGCACGGCATGCACCCCAGAGAGCGGAACCGCTTGCCGTCCCTGGCGAAATAGAGGGGGCAGATCTCTATTGCTTCCTGCTGGATATATTCCCAGATATTCAGTTCGGTCCAGTGCAGGATCGGGTGGACACGGATATGGGTGCCGGGAGCAAAACTGGTGTTGAACTGGTCCCAGAGTTCGGGAGGTTGGTCCTTGTAGGTCCACTCCGAGTTCTTGTCCCGTGGCGAAAAAACGCGCTCTTTGGCGCGGCTCCCTTCCTCGTCGCGGCGGATACCGAGGAAGAGGCCGTGAAAGTCGTGCTCTTCGATTACCCGGGTGAGCCCGTCTGTCTTGAGCTTTTTGCAGCAGACCAGCCTACCCTGGGCCGGTCCCATGCCGCTGGCAATGGCCTCCTCGTTTCTGCCGACAATCAGTCGAGCTCCCCATTCCCGTACCATCCGATCCCGGAATTCGATCATTTCCGGGTACTTGTAGGTCGTGTCGATGTGGATCAGAGGGAAAGGGAGCTGCCCGAAAAAGGCCTTACGTGCCAGATGGATCATGACCGTGGAATCCTTGCCGATCGAGTAGAGCATGGCCAGGTTATCGAATTTACGATATGCCTCGCGGAAGATGTAGATGGAACGGTTTTCCAGTTCCTTCAGATGGTTGTACATGGATGATCTCCTCGTTGGCTGTTATAGGGCGCAGTAATGCTTTGTTATCGTCGATGCAAGCCGCATTCTCTGTGCTCGGGATTTTCCCACCACCAGCGACCGGAGCGCGGGTGCTCGCCTGGTGCCACAGGACGGGTACAGGGGGCGCAGCCGATGGACGGGTAACCTTGTCGGTGCAACCGGTTTACGGGCAGACGATGGGCATCTGCATACGTCCACACCCGGTCGCTGTTCCACTCAAGAAGCGGATTGATCTTCAGAATGCCGCCATGAGCCGTGTCAATCTCAATGGGTGAGATGCTCTCCCTGGTCACCCCCTGGTCGCGGCGCAATCCGGTGATCCAGCCCGCAAGACCGGTAAGAGCTCTTCCCAGGGGCTCTATCTTGCGGATTTGGCAGCACTGGTGGCGTTTTTCCAAGGACTCCCGAAAGGATAGCGGTCCCTCCCGGCTCAGAAGCGCTTCAACGGCCTCACGGTCCGGAAAATGCCACGCAATGTCCAGCCGGTAGCGCTCGGTGATTGCAGCGGCAACCTCATAGGTCTCTTCGGGAAGTCTTCCCGTGTCCAGAGCAAATAGGGCAATCGGCAGATCGAGGACGTGGAGCATGTCGATGATCACGATATCTTCAACCGAAAACGAACAGGCAAGGCTGACCGGTCCGGCGGCCGCTGCAATCCCGGCCAGAAGGATATCCTCTGACGATGCATTACGCGGGAGCTGCGGGATGTCGCTGCGTAGTTTTTCTGGCATGATTCAGCCCTCCTCGTCAGTCCCTTTCAGGATCGAGAGCTCGTAGTGTCCTTCAGATTCGCGCAGTCCGAGCAGACGGTGGCCTTCTGCCTTGAGGCTGCGGGGGATGTTTTTGAGCGCCTCGCCGTCTTCGAGCAGGAGTATGATCTCTTCACCTGGCGCAATCTGTTCCAGGGCCAGTTTGGCTTTGACGAAGTTGGTCGGGCAGCAGACTCCTCTTAGGTCGATTGTATTCATAGGTTCTTCCTTCCTGACCCTACCTGGGTATCGACAATCTGTGGCGGAATGGTCTCGGTTACCACATGGTCGGGGAATTTTATCCGCAGTCTGGCAAGCAACGAATCCGGCCCTTTCCTGAGAAGAACGTCACCGAGCCGTATCCTGCCGAGACCTTCAGCGTTCTCGCAATACCAGGATAGGACTTCGCTGATGAAAGCTACCACTTCCTCTGCCGGCAGGAAGGATGCGTACAGGGTGCCCACCAGTGGGTGGCGACCCCATTTGCCGCCGATGCGCACCATGTAGCCCCTACGGCGAGCTTTCCACGCATCGGTCGGGCAGACCTTGATGCAGTCGCCGCAATGGGTGCAGGCAGAGCAGTCTCTGACAGGTCTTTTGTCTCCTGACATGGTGATGGCCTTGTCCGAGCATGTTTTGGCGCAGAGGCCGCACCCGATGCATGCATCGGGCTGCAGTTCCGGCTCGACTGCTCCCTGGAATCCCACATCATTAATGGCGGACTTTGGGCAGTCGAAAGGGCAGCCCGCAAACCCAACCTTGAACTTGTGGTGGCCGGTGGGGGTGCCGAACAGGTGCTGATCAACCTCCATGGCGGATTTCTGCGTGTCGATCAGACCGTTGGGGTTGTACTCGCATCCGCCACAGGCCGTTGGGACCCGCAGTCGTGCTCCACAAGTGGCGACCTGTTGGCCTGCCTCTTCCAATTCCTCGACAATTGCGTCGAAATGCCTGCAATCTATGTTGATGAGCTCGATCGATTGCCGAACCGAGAGATGAACGAATTCACCACCGTATTTATCCGCAACAGCGGCGATCTGTTTCAGCCGGTTGACCGCGAGTCTTCCCCCTGGCACCCGCAGTCGCACGGTGAAGAGGTCTTTGCCTTTTTCCTTGATGAATCCGCCTGATTTCAGATTGGCCAAATCGATCTTCTTGGTGTTCCTGGACATCTATCATCCCTCCGCGAAAGGTGTTGATCGGCCGGCGTTTCTGGGCAATACGTCATAGCGCCTGTCAGCAGCGGCGGTCTGTAATCGTTGTTTCATCTGCCGCCATGATGGTTGGGTGACCACCGCATCAGGCGATCCCAGCCCGCAGACATCGATGATGATCAAATAATATAAATTATAAATCTATCGATTAAGTAGGATATATTGTGAAAAAATATGCCGCTGCTGTGTTCCCTCACTTAAGAAGAAGGTGATGACATGTGCGAAGCGGTCAGTTACAGAAAACGTGTAATATCTATAAAGACTATCAATGTAATAGATTGTATATAGAAAACTTGAGTGGATTGCAAGGGAAATTTTCAAGCCTTGGTTAAGCTAGCGAACTTTATCGAGTATCCGCAGCAGCCCGTCCAGGATCGTTGCGGGGTGCGGGGGGCAGCCGGGGATGTAGAGGTCGACGGGCAACAGGCCGTCGATGCCGTTGTGGACGGCCTCGGCGTCCTGGAACGGTCCGCCGTTGATGGCGCAGGCGCCGCAGGCGACAACGATCTTCGGCGCAGGAATGGCTTCATAGGTCTGCAGCAGGGCCAGCCGCATGTTTTCGGTCACCGGGCCGGTCACCCAGAGCCCGTCGGCATGGCGGGGGGAGGCGACGAACTGGATGCCGAAACGGCCCAGGTCCCAGCCGATGGTCGAGAGTACGTTGGTGTCGGCTTCGCAGGCGTTGCAGCCGCCCGCGCTGACTTCGCGGAACTTGAGGGAGCGGCCGAACAGCTTGCGCAGGTCAGGGGGGAGGGGGGCGGCGAAGTGGCGCTCCGCTCCGGGCCGTACCAGGAGGTCGTCCCGTTTTGTCACGGCGAGCCGGTAGTCAGTGGTGAACGAGACGGGGCCGGCAAGGCACTCGGCGCAGAACAGGCATTTCCCCAGGTCCAGGCAGCCGCCGTCCGTGTCGGAGAGCGCACCGAACGGGCATGCGTCGCTCCCGGCGGTCAGGGCTCCCGGTTTCAGGTCGGGATAACCGCGAAGCCGGTCCGACATCTTGAGCGGCGCCTTCGGGTACGGCATCGTCCTGTGCCCCTGCTTGATCCGGGCGATGAGTGCGTGAATCATATCCCTATCCTTCCTCTTCCTTGTCGCTTGAATGGCCGAGTTTCGCGGAGATCCGGGCTGCCGTCTCCCTGACCAGAGGGATCAACGAGCCGTTCAGGCGTTCCTCTCCCATCCTGAAGGCGGGCAGCGAGACCACTACCGCCGCGATCACCTTCCCCGTGTGGTTCCGTATCGGTGCCGCAACTCCGCACACCCCCGTTTCCAGCTCTTCATGGTTGATGGCGATCCCTTGGGCGGCAATCCGGGCCAGGTGCTCTTCGAGTCGTCTCCGATCGACGATTGTCGCCGGCGTGTAGCTGACGAATTCCAGCCCGTCCAGGTATTCGCGGAGCTTGTCCGGGGGAAGATAGGCAAGCTGTGCCTTGCCGCCGGCCGAGCAGTAGGCCGGGAGCAGCGAGGCGAAGCGGGAGACGACCCGCACCGGGAGCCTGGTTTCCAGCTGATCCAGGTAGGCGCATTGGTTGTCGCGCAGCATGGCGATATAGACCGTCTCTTCGCAGGCCTGCCACAGTTCCGCGATGAGGGGGCGGGCCTGATGGAACAGGGCAGCCTGGCGGATGAACGTCTGGCTCAGTTCCATGGTGCGCAGGGAGAGATTGAAGTGCTCGGTCAGCCTGTCCTTTTCCAGGTAGCCCCGGCGCTCCAGCGTCGCTGCCAGGCGGACGGTCATGTCCTTGCTCAGGCCGAGTTTCCTCCGGATGGTATCGATCGGCAGACCGTGCGGGGCATGGGCCGCCAGTTCGAGCAGGTCAAAGGCATTGACCACCGACTGGATGACATAGTGCGATTTATCGTCGTGGCGTACCCATGCCTTGGCTGTATCGTCCTTCTTATCCCCTGTGGTACTCCCCAGTTTTCGTGCCATGTATGATAGGTCTCCTACAGGTCGAACCCGCAGTACGAGAGGTTGAAGCTCTTGTTGCAGAGCGGGAAGTCCGATATCTGCTGGCCGCGCAGCGCCATGGCCAACCCCTGCCAGTTGTGGAACGACGGATCGGTAATCTTGTAGCGCCGGAAACGGCTGTTGGCGTCGGTCAGGGCCACATGGCAGATCTCGCCACGCCAGCCCTCGGTCAGAGCCACGGCGCACCGGTTGGCGCCGATGGCCGGGACAGCCACGCGGTGGCCGCCGGCCGGGAATTGCCGCAGCTGCTCGGTGACGAAATCCAGCGATTTCTGTGCCTCCTGCCAGCGGATCACCGTTCTGGCGCAGACATCGCCGTGGTAGCCGGTCACGACCGGGATATGCACCATCCGGAAGATGCCGAAGGGGAAATCCTGCCGCACATCGCGCTTTAAGCCGGATGCCCTGGCCGCCGGTCCCACCAGCCCCAGTTCCGCCGCAAACTCCTGCGGCACGGCACCGGTCCCCTCCAGCCGCCCCATCACCGACGGCGTGCTCCAGAGCAGGTCGATCGCCGTGGTCAGCTCGCTGCGGGCGGTGTCCAGGCTTTTCAGCAGACCGTTTCGCAGCTCCTTGTCCAGGTCGAAGATCGTCCCGCCGGGGCAGAGAAGACCTCGGCCGAAACGGCTGCCGCAGAGCACTGCGCTCATGTTGAGAAAATCACCCCTGATACGCCCGCAGAAAGAGGCTGTCGGCAGGTAGCCGACGTCGCCCGCGATTGCTCCCAGGTCGCCGGTATGGTTGGCCAGCCGTTCCAGTTCCAGGGCGATGCCGCGAAGTGCCTGGGCGGCGGCAGTAGGGCGAACACCCGCCAACGCCTCCATGACCATGCAGTAGGCCTGCCCATGGCCGATGGTGGTGTCGCCGGCAATGGTTTCCATCTGGAACAGCGAGCGGGGGTGGGGGCCGCCGATGAGCATCTGCTCGATCCCACGGTGCTGGTAGCCCAGGGAGATCTCCAGGTGAAAGACCTGCTCGCCGTGACACTGGAAGCGGAAGTGCCCCGGTTCGATGATGCCGGCATGTACCGGCCCGACCGCGACCTCGTGCACCTCCTCACCGGCCACCTGGTAGAAATCCATCACCCCGACCCGGATCTGCTCGGTACGGGAGCGGCCCCAGCCGTCCCGGTCGGGGATGAACGCCTGGTGGAAACGGACCGGCTTGTACCAGGGGTGGTCATCCATGACCAGCCCGCACTGTTCGGCGATCTCCCGCTCGAACAGCTGCAGTTGCGGGTAGTGGCGGGAGAGGGAGGGAAAATGATCGTGCGTGGCAATGGTCTGCATCATCCCCAGTTGCCCCTCGGACCTGGCGGCCAGGAGGCAGAACAGGGCGGTCTTGTCCCCTTCCGGGACGCCGAAATAGGAAATGACCCGCCACCCGCGATCCAGGTGATCCCCCAGGGTCTGCAGAAACTGGTCGGGTCCGGGGGCTGGGATGTCGCCGATCGGCAGTGCCGAACCATTGTAGAACGTCAGCAGGTCGCTCATGGCCGGGCCTCCAGCAGGGCGGCGCCTTCCCGCAGCAGTTGCAGCAGCGCATCAGGCGGCCAGACCCCGAGAAACAGGATGATCAGCATCATGACGAACGGCGGTCCCACGGTCAGGAGCCGATCCCGGTACTCGCTTTTTTCCAGGTCGGCAGGAGGGGTCCCCATGACCAGGGGGAGGACGGTCAGTGCCATGCCGATGAAGACGATGGACAGAAAGACCAGGAAGAGCCCACCCACCAGGTAGCGTCCTTCGATGAAGGCGCTGCTGACGATGGTGTATTCGCTGATGAAGGGGGAGAAGGGGGGCGAGCCGGTGATGGCGATGAACCCGGCGAGGAACAGCCCTCCCGACCAGGGGAGGCGGGTCAGCGCACCCCGGACCAGATCGGTGGTTTTACTGCCGTAGGAGCGGTGGATGTTGCCCGAAGAGAGGAAGAGCACCCCTTTGGTCAGGCCGTTGTTCATGAGGTGAAACAGGGCGCCGAAGAGCGCACCTTTGCCGAGGCCGAGCCCAATGGCCAGGATTCCCACGTGCTCGACGCTGGAATAGGCGAGCATCCGCTTGAAGTCGGCCTGTTTGGCCATGAAGACGGCGGCAAAGGCCATGGATATCAGGCCGAGGCTGATCAGGGCGTTCTGGAAAAAGACGATCTCCTTACCCGACGAGAGACAGAGCTGATAGACCCGCAGGATGGCCAGAAAGGCGCAGTTGACCAGGCCGCCGGCAAGGAGGGCGCCCACGAGCCCCGGCGCCTCGCCGTAGGCATCGGGCTTCCAGGTGTGGAGCGGCGCCAGGCCCATCTTGGAACCGTAGCCGACCAGCAGGAAGATGAAGGCCGCATGGAGCCACCCCTGGTTCAGATCCTTGGCGGATGCCTTGAGCGAGCTTAAGAGCAGGGTCGCCTCCAGGTGGGCGACATGGGTCGAATAGGCGAGAAAGAGCAGCCCCAGGAGGGCCAGGGCAATGCCGACGGAACAGATCAGCAGGTATTTCCAGGTCGCTTCGATGGAGCGGGCGTTGCGGTTGAAGTAGATGAGAGGCGCCATGGTGACCGTGGTCGTTTCCACGGCAACCCACAAGAGGCCCAGATGCTGGCACATGGTTGCCAGGGTCATGGCCGACAGGCAGGTAAGGAGCCCGATGCAGAGCACGCGGTTGGAGCGCTCCTGGCGATAGGCGAGGTAGCCCACCGAATAGACCGCACAGACGGTGAAGAGCATGCTGATGCAGAGCAGGACGATCTTGCCGAGGGGATCGAGCCAGATCCAGCCGCCGGGAGAGGGGGGCGGCGCATTGCCCGCCAGGTAGAAGGCCATGAGCAGATGCGGTATTGCCACTGCCGGGAGGACCAGGGGGCGATAGCGGTTGTCCGGAACGATCCAGGCAACGAAGGCTCCCAGCAGAGGCAAGAGGACGAAAAGGTAGAGCATCTGCTACTCCTCCTTGAGTGCCCGCAGGCGCGAGGTGTCGATGGATGAGAATTCGCGGCTGATGTGGTTGATGACGATACCCATGACGAAGATACCCACCAGGAGGTCAAGGAGCGCCCCTGCCTCGACCATGACCGGCATCGCCTCGGTGAGGAGCAGGCCGAAGATGAAGATGCCGTTTTCCAGGACCAGATAGCCGATGACCTGCGAGATGGCCTTCTTGCGGGTGGTCAGGATCAGGAAGCCGGACATGAGCGTGGCAATGGAGGCCGGGACAAAGAGCAGCTCCCGGTGTTCCGGGGCCAGCGGGAGTTTCTCGGCAAAGACAAAGGCGAGGGTGGTGAAGATCGCCCCTAGGATCAGGGTTGGCACATAGCCGATGAACGGTTCGATCTCCCTCCGGATCTGGGCCTTGCGCACGGCATCGTTGATCAGGTAGGGGATCACGATCCCTTTGGCGAGGATGATGCCGCAGGTGATGCCGGCCAGATGCCAGGAAAAGGGGTGCACCAGCCCCGGAAGCAGGCCGAGGACCACCCCCTGGACCGCGACCGCCCGGATGCAGAGGGCCATCCGGCTTGAGCCGAGCATGACGAAGTTGATGAGCATGACCAGCACCAGGAGCTGGTCGGCGAATGAACCCATGGGTCACCTCAGGATCAGAAGCATGGCAAAGGCCGAGAGGATGGTCGCGGCGATCAGGAGCTGGGGGATGCGGATCAGGCGCAACCGGGCCATGATCGATTCGACCACGCCGATCAGCACGGCCAGGAGCACCATCCCGACGACGAAAACGCCCCAGTCGCCGAGCGACGAACCGGTCCTGGCGGGGAGGGCGATATTCATGAATATGGCGCCGAGCACGAAGAGTTTCATGGCTGCGCCGTAGAGGATATAGCCGAATGCGGGGCCGCTGTGATCCAGCACCATCACCTCGTGGATCATGGTCAGTTCCAGGTGGGTGTTGGGATCGTCGAACGGGATGCGGCAGTTCTCAGCCAATAGGGTGATGAACAGGGCGCCGACCAACAGGAGCATGGAGGCGCCGGCAGTGATCCAGATGTCAGGGGATGTATAGGTCAGCATGGTCGAAAGGGTCAGGGATTTGCTCATGCGGGCCAGGCTGATCAGGGCGAAGAAGAGGGTCGGTTCGACCAGGCAGGAGAAGGTCACCTCCCGGGCCGCCCCCATCCCCTCGAAGCTGGAGCCGGTGTCAAGCGCCGCGGCAGTGGTAAAGAAGCGGGAGAGGCCGAACAGGTAGGCGAAGAGGATCATGTCGCCGGTAAAGGATACCGGCGCGCTATGGTTGCCCAGCGGCACCAGTGTCGCCGCGACCAGGGTTGCCGCCAGGGTGACCACCGGGCCGGCCCTGAAGATCCAGGTCGTGGTTTCGCTGAAGACCGACCCTTTCTGCAACAGTTTCACCAGGTCGTAGTAGGGCTGCAGAAAGGGGGCCCCGACCCGGCCGGCAAAGGCGGCCTTGGTCTTGCCGATGATCCCGAGCAGCAGGGGGGGCATGAGCAGAATCAGGGAGAAATGTATGATCGTGTCGGTCATGAATAACGATCCTCTGTGAAAAGCCGGCGCTTCAGCGGCCCGAAGTCAGGCATCAGTGTCGCCACATCATCAGGACGAACAGCGTGGCAAAGATGTAGAGCATATAGAGATGCATCTGGCCATGCTGCATCCTGCGCAGATAGGAAAATGCCAGGCCGATGGCCTGGAAAACCGGAATAAGCACCCGGTCGAGGATGCTTTCCGTTGTTGCATAGCAGAAACGGGCCGCTGCGGGAAGCGGTCCCGAAAGGGACGGGCCGCTGCGGCTGACCGTGACAAAGGGGGCGAACAGGTTCGAGGCCATCTCGGCAAAGGATGTCCCGGTGTATTGCATGCGCGCCGTCGGGGCCAGGTAGCCGCATCCCCAGGTGGCGGCGGTTGCGCGGGGGAGCTTGACGGTCTGCCGCGTGTAGAAGACCCCGATCGCCAGGATGAGCAGGAGCAGCGAGAGATTGAGCAGGGTGAACGAGGCCAGCGGCACGCTGCTCTCCATCTGGTCGATAATTGCCGTCGGGAGCTGCGCATATGAAGCCACTGCCGGCGTGACCAGCCTGAGGAGCAGTTGGCCGCAGACCCCTGCAACCAGGCAGAAGAGGGCGAACAGCGACATGGGTGCGAGCATGGCAAGGGGGGGCTCGTGGGCATGGGCAGCTTCCGGGGACCGGGGGGAACCGAGGAAGATGGTGCCGAACAGCTTGATGAAGGTGATGACCGCAATCCCGCCGACAAGCGCCAGAAGGGGTGCAACCAGCGCCAGGGCCGGCAGTGGCGAAGAGATCGCATCGTTGAATGCGCCGAGGTAGAGGAACAGTTCGCCGATGAAGCCGTTCAAGGGGGGGAGACCGCAGATGGCCAGCGAACCGGCCAGAAACAGCGGTGCCGTCCGCGGGAGCCGGCGGGACAGCCCTCCCATCCGGTCGATTTCCCGCGTGCCCGTCGTATGGATGATCGCCCCTGCGCCGAGAAAGAGGAGCGGCTTGAACAGGGCGTGGTTGAGGATATGGATGAAGCAGCCGGTCAGGCCGAACGCCGCGAGCAGGGGGGTATTGGTCTGGATGCCGATCAGCGCCATGCCGAGGCCGATGAAGATGATGCCGATGTTTTCTATGCTGCTGCAGGCCAGAAGCCGCTTGATGTCACGCTGCGCGGATGCCAGCGCAATGCCGGACAGGGCGGATATCCCTCCCAGGCAGAGGATAAGCCAGCCGAGCCAGGCCGGCGGCAGGGAGAAAAAGGATACGGTCCGGATGATGCCGTAGACCCCGATCTTCAGCATGACCCCCGACATCATGGCCGAGACGTGGCTCGGGGCATTGGCGTGGGCAGAGGGGAGCCAGATATGGAGCGGCATGATGCCGGCCTTGGCGCCGAATCCGATCAGTGCCGTTACCAGGATGACCGTGGCCAAGCCCGGGTCGGGCGAAAGTGAGTGGGGAACGGGGAAGGCAAAGGAGGCAGTTGTGCCGCGCAGCATGGCAAACAGGATGAACAGCGCCATGGTGCCGATATGGGTGGCGATCAGGTAGACCATGCCCGCCCGCTGGACATCCGGGTCGCGCTGGTCGGTGGTCAGGAGGAAAAACGCCGAGAGCGCCATGATCTCCCATGCGATGAGCAGGACAACCCCGTTGCGCGCAAGGACGACCAGAGCCATGGCGGCTGACAGCAGGCCGAAGAAGAAGGTGAGTTTTTTCTCCGAACCGGGGTGTTCTCCGGCGGGCCAGTAGGCAACGGCATAGACGGCACAGCAGCCCGAAGCCAGGAACAGGGGGATAAGAAACAGCGCGGAGAGGGGGTCTGCAGAGAATTCGCACGGTCCGAAGGGGAGGTGCCAGTCAAGGAGATAGCCGGCGGTCGAGCTGCCGGTCACGACGGTCAGCACAGCAGTGCCCGTACCCAGCAGGGCGGCAATGACGCAGATGCCGGTTGCGATCAGCTGTCCCCATCCCGGTTTCTTGATGAACAGGCCGGGAAGCCCCGATATTCCGAAGAGGACGACGGAAGCGACCATCCCGGCGAAAAGGTAATCAGTTATCTGCCAGCCAGCTGCCATGAAAGATCCCGTATGGGTGTGCATGTCGTATATGTCTGAATGAAATGAAGTGTCGTACGACATGTATGACGACGAAAAAAATCCTAACACTTTCCTGAAAAAAATGGTATAAAAATTTATGCGTCATTAATTATCTGTGACGTACAGGAGTTGAATATGCCGAATACGCGATTGAACATAACCCTGCCCACGCCGATCGTCGACGACATCAAGGCGCTTTACGGACAACGCGGTTTGAGCCAGTTTCTGGAAGAGGCGGCCAGGGAAAAGCTTGCCGAGGTGAAGAAGAAGGCCTACAAGGGGCTGATAGAAGGATACCGGGCCACTGCCGAGGAGACCGTCGAGATGTTGAAGCGGCTGGAATCGGCGGTTACGGAGGAGCGGGATGTTTAAGCGGGGAGGCATCTACTCGGTGAATCTCGCCCATGACGAGGAGCGGGGCAAGGAGACCTGTCCCTGCCTGGTCGTGAGCAACAACATCAGCAACGAGTTCTCGCCGGTGATCACCATTATCCCCCTCACCTTTTCCTGCCTGGAAAAGATCTACGAATTCGAGACCCTGCTGCCGGCTGCCAACAGTGGCCTGGGGCGGGATGCGAAAATCAGTTCGCATATTATCATTACCATAGACAAGACCAAGGTCGTGGGGGACCGGCTCGGTTTCCTGACCAAGACGCTTCTGAAAAAGGTGGACAAGACGCTGCGGTTTCAGCTCGATCTCTGACGGGGGCGGCTCAGGGCAGGCAGGGAGTTATCATACATGCATCTCAAGACAGCAGACGTGGCCAAGGCGCTGAACGTCGACGAAAAGACCGTTATGCGCTGGATCAGGAAGGACCGTCTTCCTGCGGAGATGGTCAGCGGCGATTATCAGATCAATCGCGTCGACCTCCTCGAATGGGCTACGGAGCACGGGCTGAAGGTCGATCCCTCGATCTACCGTTTGCTGGATGAAGAGAACGTTGCATTGCCGCTGCTCAGCGAGGCGATCGAAGCGGGGGGGATCCACTGCAATGTTGCCGGTAGTGATGTGCAGACGGTCCTGCAGAACGTGGTCGACCTCTTGAAACTGCCGCCGGAGCTCGATCCCGAATTCATCCTGCAGGTGCTGCTCGCCCGCGAGGCCATGGGGACCACCGCAATCGGCGACGGCATCGCCATCCCCCACGTCCGCAACCCCCTCCTGCTGCAACTGCCGGTGCCGCAGATCAGCCTCTGCTTCCTGGCCCAGCCGGTCGACTTCGGCGCCATCGACGGCAAGCCGGTGCAGATCCTCTTCACCATCACCAGCCCGACCGTGAGGACGCATCTTCACCTGCTTTCCAAGCTCGCCTATGCCCTGCGGGACGGACGTCTGCGCCAGGCGCTCAAGGAACCCTGCCGTATCGATGCGATCATGGCCGCGGTAAGGGAGATCGAGCACGACATCGGGAAAGGTGCTTCATGACGGCCGGTTTCCCGGACATGCTTCCTGCCCCGCTGCTGGTCGGCGCTGCACTCCTGGCTGCGCTTTCCGGCGCGCCGCTGCTCGTCCGGTCGTTTCCCGTCGCCTTTGGCCAGCGGCTGGCTGCCCTGCTCATGTCCGTTGCCGCGTTGGCCGGCCTGGCCGGAGCCGCCATCACCCTCATCTTCAGAGTCACCGCGACCTATGAGCTTGCCTGGTCGCTCCCGTTCGGCGCCATGACCTTTGCCGTCGACCCGCTTTCCGCACTCTTCACCATCCCCGTCCTTCTCGTTTCGCTCTGCTGCGGCATCTACTCGCTCGGCTACTGGCCGGCCCGCGAGCATCCGCGCACGGTCCGCAAGCTGACCTTTTTCCTCGGCCTGCTCGTGTCGGCCATGCTCTGGGTGGTTCTGGCCCGGACCGCGATCCTCTTTCTCTTTGTCTGGGAAATCATGGCGCTGGCAGCCTATTTCGTCCTGACCACCGACGATGCCGATGCCGCCGTGCGGGATGCAGGGGCGCTCTACCTGATCTGCACCCATGTCGGTACCCTTGGCCTGTTCGCCCTCTTTTCCCTGCTCAAGGCCGAGACGGGCAGTTTCGCCTTCCCTGCCGTTGCATCGGTCAGTGCCGCCTCTCCTTACGCCGTGGCGATCTTTCTCCTGGCCCTGTTCGCCTTCGGTTTCAAGGCCGGCATCATGCCGTTCCACGTCTGGCTCCCCTCTGCCCATGCCAACGCCCCGAGCCACGTCTCGGCCATCATGTCGGGCGTTATCCTCAAGATCGGCATCTACGGCATGGTCAGGACCTTTTCGTTCTTTACCGGCATCCCGCAGTGGTGGGGGATCACGGTTCTCGTCCTCGGCATCGTCTCTGCCATCGGCGGCGTCGTCTTTGCCCTGGGACAGCACGACATCAAGCGTCTGCTCGCCTACCACAGCATCGAAAACATCGGCATCATCGCCATGGGGATCGGCATCGCCCTTCTGGGCATTACCAATGGGTCGGCGCTGCTGGTGCTCTTGGGCATGGGTGGCGCCCTGCTGCACGTCATCAACCATGCCACCTTCAAGGCGCTCCTCTTCCTCGGCGCCGGCTCGGTGATCCATGCCGTAGGTACCCGGGAGATCGACCTGATGGGGGGGCTCTTGAAGCGGATGCCCCGGACGGCCCTCTTCTTCATGATCGGTGCCGTGGCGATCTGCGGGCTGCCACCTCTGAACGGTTTTGTCAGCGAGCTGCTGATCTATCTGGGATTTTTCAACGGCGCCATGAACGGTGCGGGTGCCGGCGTTGCGGCCGCTGCCCTGGCGGCACCAGCCCTGGCGCTGGTCGGGGGGCTGGCTGTGGCCTGCTTCGTCAAGGTATTCGGCGTGGTCTTCCTCGGGGTTCCCCGCTCCGAGGCATGCGATCATGCGCATGAGCCGGGGAGAAGCATGCTCCTCCCCATGGCGGTGCTGGCCGTTGTCTGCGGGGTGATCGGTTTTGCCCCCGTTCTGGTCGCACCGCTCCTGGATGCCGCTGTTGCCTGCTGGCAGCCGGGGCTCGTTGTCAGCGGTTCCAGTCTGCTGTCCGCGGCACCGCTGGCGTGGATATCCATCCTGGCGGCGGTATTGGTCTGCCTGGCGGCCCTTTTGTATCGGCTGCGGATGCGCAACACCGCCGCAACGACATCCGTCACCTGGGGATGCGGCTACCTGGCACCGACGGCACGGATGGAGTACACTGCCTCATCGTTCGCGGAGATGCTGGTTTCCCTCTTTGCCGGGATTCTCCGCCCGGATACCCATCTCCCTTGGATCGCCTCTGCCTTCCCCCGGACCAGCCATTTTGCCAGCCATGTTCCGGAAACGGTTCTCGAGCGGATCTATCTGCCGCTGCTCGCCTGGGCGAACGAGAAGATGGCGCCCATCAGAAAGCTGCAGCATGGCCAGCTCCATCTCTACATCCTCTATACCCTGCTGACCCTGATCGCCCTCATGATAGTCCCCGCATAACAGAGCCGCACCCTGCCGTATGAGAACGGAATAATAAAGTTATACACCGCACATTTGATGCCGGCTTACCTGCCCATGGTCTGTAACCCACTGCCAGGTGGCGTTCTACGCCGATACCCAGCCGAAAGGCCCTGTATGTATATTCTATACGTAACCATGCTCCCCTGTATCCCGCCGTGACCCTGGTCTGAGCGCCTCTCACGCAAAAGACGCCTGTCTTTCAATACTTAAAAATTATTTATAAATAAAAATACATTGTGGCATGCCGGATGCAAATTACATAATCAAAACAAACACCATCCAGGTGAAATTCTAAGGAGGACGCCATGAAAACTTTAACCACTCTCTTCGCAGCAGTAGCAGGGATCGCTCCGGCAGCCACCGCATTTGCCGCCTCGGGTGCACGTGAAGACAACAGCGGGATCTACTCCACCATATTCCTCGGCCTCTGTGCCCTGATCGTGGTCGGACAGCTGGTGCCGGCAGCGATGGTGATGCTGGGATTCGCCAAGGGCATCCGGAAGGAAACCAAGGCAACCGAACATGCATAGGGGGTGATGATGCAGCAAAAAAGGTCGCAGCAGACGCTGAAAGGGCCACTCAAACGGGTGGCCCTTTCTCGTTTCGGCATGTTGTGACGGATGGACGCTAGGCAGCCTGCTCCAGCGGTTCGGCAGCGTAACGGGCGATCACCTCTGCGTAGTGTTCGCCATAGCCGGCCGGGACCCGCGACTCGGCAGCATCGTATTCCCGGATGATGTCGTCCCGCATCTCTTCCGGGATGACCCGCTCGGCCAGCGGATAGAGGATCTGGTCCTCCTTGGATATATGCTCCCGCAAAAGCGACACGTACGCAAGGGCAAAGGAGGCTATCTCCTCATCCCGGTTCTGATCACCCCGCAGCGCAGCCAGCGTGGCCTCTTCCATCTTGCGGACAAAGGCCCGGCCATGGTCGTGTTCCATCAGCATGGCCGCCACCGGGCTGTTTTCCCTGGGCATGCCGTTTTCCACCAGGGCCCGGAACAGGACGTCCTCTTCCTTGGCATGATGGAACCGGTCGGCAAAGTTGCGGATGAAATCGACGCCGTCCAGGTAGAAGCGATAGGTGCGGTAGTTCCCGCTACGGGTCAACATGGCGTTTCGCTCCAGGATGTCGAGCATGCGCAGGATCAGTCGATGCTCCGCCACCAGGTTCTGTGTGATATCCCTTTTCATATCCCGTTACCTCCGTTCGCCGTTAATGCCGATGGTTACCGTCTCCAGGGGGATATCCTTCCCCGATTGGGCTAGCGCCTGCCTGACCAGGATGTCCAGTCCGCGGCAACAGGGGACTTCCATGATGGCGACCGTGATGCTTTTGACGTCGTTTTCGCTGAAGATGGTAGCGAGCTTGGCCGTGTAGGCTTCGGTTTCATCGAGCTTCGGGCAGGCGATTGCCAGCGCCTTCCCTTTCAACAGCTCCCCGTGAAAGCTCCCGACGGCAAAGGCCACACAGTCGGCTGCGATCAGGATGTCGGCGTTTTTGAAGTAGGGGGCTGTCGGCGGCACCAGGTGAAGCTGTACCGGCCACTGCCGCAGTTCCGATGGCTGCCGGCCGGCTGCCGGTGCCTGTGTTTCGTTTCGTTCGATGACTCGTGCCATGCTGCCGGGGCAGCCACATCCAAGATTTCCCATGAGGTGTCTCCTTTTTTTATACTGTCTTTTCGTTCAGATAAGATTCGATGTCGATGGCGACTGCCGCCTCTGCTTCGGGTGTCAGGCCATGGATCTTGACCACGTCCTTGAGCAGGCAGATGCCGACCTTGCAGGTGACGCAGCCGATGTCGTAGCGAGCCAGGATTTCGCCGATGGCCGGATCGGTTGCAATGACGTCCTGGATGGCTTTGTCGCCGAGTCCCTGTGGCAGGTTCATGTCGTCCTCCTTGCTGGTGATGATGTCACCCTATCACCCTTTACGACTGGAGGTTATGACCTGAATCAAAAGATGGGGGAAATCCGGGGGGGGTGAAAAAGGGGGGATCAGGGGGAGAAAGGGGCGAAGCGGTCGAGCCAGCCGTCGAATATCCTGAGCTTGTGTTCGCCGAAGTTCTGCAGTCCGGTGCGGACGGCTTCTATGTCCTTTTCCCTGGTAAGGGCACCGGTCTTTTTGGAGTAGAAGAGGTCTGCGAAGCAGATGATTTCCTCCTCCACCGTGGTGGGGGCCATGGTTCGCAGCGGCAGGGGGAGGCGCTGGGCCGCGATGTCTTCGACGGTGAGGCCGACGCCGATGTGCCGCTCGCAGACCAGGGCATGGCGCGGCAGCCCTTCGGCTTCGAGGATGGCGCGGCCGTGGATGCCGTGGGTGATGTAGGGATCGGCGCCGAAGCAGCAGATCCTTGGCGCGTCGATGCGGCAGATGCCGATATCGTGGAGCAGGGCGGCTTCCTCCACGAACTGCACGTCAACCGGGCAGTCGAGCGCAAGGGCAACGCCGACCGCCTTTGCTGCCACCATGCGGCTGTGCTCGACAACGATCCGGAAGGCATCCGGATTGGGAAAGTAGCGTGCCAGGAGGGCAAGGGTGTCCATGGGTACTCCGTTCGGGGATGGTCGTAGTATGGAAGAGGAGCGGGCAGACTGTCAAGAGGGGCGTAACCGCCCGACAATCCTTGACCTGTGGCGGGTAATCGGGTATGGTAGCCGGACGGCGCCCGAAACAGGCGCTATCCCAGGAGCATACACCCGCGAGGTGCCGCATGACCCGTCCCAGCTGGGATGAGTATTTCATGGAGATCACCCACCTGGTGGCCAGGCGCTCCACCTGCCTGCGGCGACAGGTGGGCGCAGTGCTGGTCAAAGACAAGAACATCCTTGCCACCGGCTACAACGGTGCCCCATCGGGCATTGCCCACTGTCTGGACGTAGGCTGCCTGCGCGAGCAGCTGCAGGTCCCTTCCGGCGAGCGCCACGAGCTCTGCCGCGGGCTGCATGCCGAGCAGAATGCCATCATCCAGGCAGCCAAGCACGGGACCTCCATCGAAGGGTCCATCCTCTACTGCACCACCATGCCCTGCATCATCTGCTCGAAGATGATCATCAATGCCGGGATTCGCCGGATCGTCTATCAGGAAGGGTATGCCGACCAGCTGGCAGCAGCGATGATCGCCGAAAGCGGCATTGCGGTGGAGCATTTCGTCCCGGCGCCTGCCGGGGAGGCTGCCCCATGAAATGCCCCTTCTGCGGTTTCGGCGACAGCAAGGTGGTCGACTCCCGGCCGGACAAGGGAGGGGCGACCATTCGCCGCCGGCGCGAGTGCGAATCGTGCAGCCGCCGCTTCACCACCCATGAGCGGGTGGAGGAGATCCTGCCGCTGGTCCTGAAAAAGGATGGCCGCCGCGAGAGTTTCGACCGCCAGAAGCCGATCTCCGGCATCCAGAAGGCGTGCGAGAAGCGGCCGGTCTCCATAGAGGCGATCGAACAGATGGTGGACCGCCTGGAGGTGCGTCTGCAGGAGAGCGGCGAACGGGAGGTGCCGAGCGCCTTGATCGGCGAATGGATCATGAACGAGCTGCACGGGCTGGACCAGGTGGCCTATGTCCGGTTTGCCTCGGTCTACCGGTCGTTCAAGGATATTAACGAGTTTATGGCAGAACTCCAGGACCTCCTCAAAAAGTAATCGGCTTCGATAAAAGTCCATCTGCGGCGTTGCGCGTCGGGGCGAGACGCTCAACGTACCTGGGGTACGCCTCGCATCTCTCCCCTTGCGCTGCCTTGCATCTGGAGCTTTTCTCGAAGCCTTGGAAAAGGGTGAATGGTGTCGGAACAGCAACACGAACGGTTCATGCGGCAGGCGTTGGTTCTGGCCCGCAAGGGGGTAGGGAGGACTTCGCCCAATCCGGCGGTCGGCTGCGTCGTGGTGCACGATGGCGTGGTGGTCGGAACCGGCTGGCACCGCAAGGCAGGCACCCCCCATGCTGAGGTCCATGCCCTGCTTGAAGCCGGCGAACAGGCGCTGGGGAGCGATGTCTATGTCACCCTGGAGCCGTGCAGCCATTTCGGCCGGACTCCCCCCTGTGCCGATGCCCTGGTGGCGGCTCGGGTCGGCCGGGTCTTCGTCGGTATGGTCGACCCCAATCCGCAGGTCTCCGGCAGCGGCATCGCCCGCCTGCGGGAAGCCGGTATCCCGGTTGTCACCGGGCTGCTGGAGGATGCCTGCCAAGAGATCAACCGGCCGTTCATCAAGCAGGTGACCACCGGCCTCCCCTATGTGACCCTGAAGAGCGCCATGACCCTGGATGGCAAGACTGCCACTGCCAGCGGCGATTCGCGCTGGGTGACCGGTGAGCCGGCCCGGCGCCATGTGCATCGCCTGCGCGCGATCTCCGATGCGATCATGGTGGGGGTGGGTACCGCGATTGCCGACGATCCGCAGCTCACCAGCAGGATCCCCGGTGGCCGCGACCCGCTCCGGGTGGTCGTTGACAGCCGACTCCGTCTGCCGTTGACCTCGCGCTTGCTGGGCCTTCAGTCGCAAGCCGCCACCCTGCTGGCGACCGTGTCGAAGGATGCGGAAAAGATAGCCCGGCTCCGGGACCGGGGCGCCGAGGTGCTGGTCTGCGCCGAACGGGAAGGCCGGGTCGATCTGCACGACCTGCTCGCACGTCTCGGTGGCCGCGGCATCCAGTCGATCCTTCTGGAAGGCGGGGCCGAACTGGCCGGCGCCATGCTTCGCCAGCAGCAGATCGACCGTTGCCTGTTCTTTTATGCGCCCAAGCTGGTGGGGGGGGAAGGGTTTGGCCTGTTCTGCGGCGCCGGGGTCGGGAGGATGGCCGATGCCGTCCCCCTGCAGCGGATCGGCATCCGGCGCATCGGCACGGATATTCTCGTCGAGGGAGAACCAGATTATTCATGTTTACCGGACTGATCGAGGATGTGGGGAGGGTGGTGCGCCTGGAGCGACGCGGCGCTGCAGCCCGTCTGATGGTGGCTACCGGCCTGCCGCTGGCTGAGATCGCCCTGGGCGAATCGGTGGCGGTCAACGGCGTCTGCCTCACTGTGGTTGACCGGGGCGAGGGGGCGCTTGCCTTCGACGTTTCCCCCGAATCGCTCCGTGCTGCCGGCTTTGCCGGGCTCTCAGCCGGGAAAGAAGTGAACCTGGAACGGGCGCTCAGGCTCGACCAGCGGCTCGGGGGGCACCTGGTTTCCGGTCACGTGGATTGCGTGGCAACCGTAGCCGAACGGCGCGAGGTTTCGGGCAATATCGTCTTTGTCTTCCATCTCCCGCCTGCCTACGGCCGCTACCTGGTGGCCAAGGGCTCGGTGGCCATCGACGGCGTCAGCCTGACGGTGAACGAGGTTACTGCCGACGGGTTTTCCGTGAACGTCATCCCCCACACTGGCAGTGCAACCACGCTGCAGCGGCTGAAACCGGGCGACGAGGTGAACATCGAGGTCGACATCCTGGCCAAGTATGTGGAGCGTCTGCTGGGGGGGAAGGATACCGGTCGCAGCGGCGGTCTCTCCCTTGAGGCGCTTGCACAAGCGGGTTTTTTGTGAGATAAACATCTGTTGACGAACTGACGGGAGCAAAGCATGCCTGTTGCCAAGATTGAAGACGCTATCGAGGAGATCCGCAAGGGGAATATGGTCATCCTGGTGGATGACGAGGACCGGGAGAACGAGGGTGACCTTACCATGGCCGCCGAGATGGTCACCCCCGAGGCGATCAACTTCATGGCCCGGTTCGGTCGGGGCCTGATCTGCCTGACCATGACGGCGGAGCGGTGCGACCATCTCCGCCTGCCGCTGATGGTTGCAACCAACACCTCGTCCTTCGGCACTGCCTTCACGGTCTCCATCGAGGCCAAGAAGGGGGTCACCACCGGCATCTCCGCGGCGGACCGCGCCCACACCATCCTGACCGCCGTTTCCGACGGCTGCAAGGCGGAAGACCTGGCCCGTCCCGGCCACGTGTTTCCTCTGCGGGCGAAGCCGGGCGGCGTGCTGGTCCGGGCGGGGCAGACCGAGGGCTCGGTGGACCTGGCGAGGCTGGCCGGGCTCAAGCCGTCCGGCGTCATCTGCGAGATCATGAACGACGACGGCACCATGTCCCGGATGCCCGAACTGCGCAAGTTCGCCAAGGAGCACGGGATTAAGATCTGCACCGTTGCCGACCTGGTGGCCTATCGCCTGAAGCACGAATCGCTGGTCAGGCGCGCGGCCGAGGTGAAACTCCCCACCACCTATGGTGGCGACTTCCGCGCCATTGCCTTTGAGAACGACATCGACAAGCTGGAGCATCTTGCCCTGGTCAAGGGGGATGTGCATGGTGAAGAGCCGGTACTGGTGCGGGTCCATTCCGAATGCCTCACCGGCGATGTCTTCGGTAGCCGGCGCTGCGACTGTTCGGACCAGCTCCATGCCGCCATGGAGATGATCGAGCGTGAGGGGAGGGGCGTGGTCCTCTACATGCGTCAGGAGGGGCGCGGCATCGGGCTGATCAACAAGCTCAAGGCCTATGCCCTGCAGGACGAGGGAAAGGACACGGTGGAGGCCAACCTGGCCCTCGGTTTCAAGGCCGATCTACGCGATTACGGCATTGGCGCGCAGATCCTGGTCAACCTCGGGGTGAAACATATCCGCCTGATGACCAACAACCCGAAGAAGATCGTCGGGCTCGAAGGGTACGGCATCGACATCGTGGAGCGCGTTCCCATCGAGATGGTGCCGACCAAGAGCAACATGGGATATCTGAAGACCAAGCGGGAAAAGATGGGACACCTGCTGGAAAATATTTGAGGGAGGGGTTATGCCGAAGTATTTTGAAGGGAATCTGGATGCCAAGGGGTTGCGGTTCGGCATCGTGGTCGGACGCTTCAACAGCTTCATCGGCGAGCGGCTGCTGGAAGGGGCCATGGATGCACTGTTACGGCACGGTGCCGATGACGGCAACATCGCGGTCGCCCGGGTGCCCGGCTCCTTCGAGATACCGCTGGCAGCCAAGGCCATGGCGGAGACCGGCAACTACGACGCACTGATCTGCCTCGGCGCGGTGATCCGCGGGGCAACCCCGCATTTCGACTACGTGGCTGGCGAAGTCGCCAAGGGGATCGCCCAGGTCTCCCTTGCCACCGGCATGCCGATCGCTTTCGGCGTCCTCACCACCGATACCATCGAGCAGGCCGTTGAACGTGCCGGCACCAAGGCGGGCAACAAGGGGTTCGATGCTGCCGTGACCGCCATCGAATCGGCCAATCTGCTCAAGGGGCTCAAGTAGTGGGGGCTCGCCGCGAAGGGCGTGAGCTGGCTCTGCAGGCGCTCTATGCCATCGATATGAACCCGATGTCGTCTGCCGGAGCCCTGCGGCTCTTCTGGGAGGAACACCAGGCTTCCGAGGGGATCAAGGAGTTTGCCGAGCTGCTGGTAAAGGGTGTCGACGAGCATCGGGCAGAGCTTGACCAGCGGATCAAGGAGCAATCCAAGAACTGGTCCCTGGGGCGGATGGCGAAGGTCGATCTCAACATCCTCCGCATTGCCGTCTACGAGCTTGCCTACCTGGGCGACATCCCCAGGAATGTGACCATCAACGAGGCGATCGAGATCGCCAAGAAATTTGGCAGCGAGGACTCCCCGTCCTTTGTCAACGGCATTCTCGACGAGCTTGCCGCCGGCCTGCCTGATAAACCGAACAGCCCGTAACCGGTGACCCTGCCCGTTTCTGCAACGGGCGCGGGTGTGCGGGCGGGCGTCATGTGAGAGGAAGTCATGGATGAGATAAAGATCGGCCTGATCGGTTTCGGCACGGTCGGTGCCGGCACTGCCAAGCTGTTGCTGCAGAATGCCCGGCTCATTGAAGAGAAGACCGGTGCGCGTCTCTGCCTGAAAAAGATTGCAGACCTGGACATCACCACCGACCGCGGGATTACACTGCCGGCAGGGGTGCTCACCACTAGCGTCGACGAGATCCTTACCGACCCGGAGATTGCCATCGTCATCGAGCTGATCGGCGGCTACGAACCGGCAAAGAGCTTCGTGCTCCGGGCCATCGAGCATGGCAAGCACGTGGTGACGGCCAACAAGGCCCTCCTTGCCCTGCACGGCGAGGAGATCTACGCTGCAGCGGCGCGCCGTGGCGTGGAAGTGCTCTTCGAGGCTGCCGTCGGCGGCGGGATACCGGTGCTGTCGGCCATCAAGGGGAACCTGGCGGCAAATCGGTTTGCCACGGTCCTGGGTATCCTGAACGGCACCTGCAACTATATCCTGACCAGGATGACCCAGGAGGGGGCCGAATTCGGTACCGTCCTGCGCACTGCCCAGGAGCTGGGCTATGCCGAGGCCGATCCGACCTTCGACATCGAGGGGATCGATACCGCCCACAAGATCAGCTTGCTGGTGTCGCTCTGCTTCGGCACCAGGGTGAATTTCGCAGATATCTACACCGAAGGGATCAGTTCGCTCTCCTCGCTGGACATCAACTTTGCCCGCGATTTCGGCTACAAGATCAAGCTGCTTGCCATCGGCAAGTGCGACAACGGCCAGGTGGAGGTGCGGGTTCACCCGACCATGATCCCGGTGAATCATCCGCTGGCAGACGTGGACGGGGTCTTCAACGCCATCAGGCTGACCGGTGATTTTGTCGGCCAGGTAATGTTCTACGGTCGCGGTGCCGGCATGGAGCCGACCGCCAGCGCCGTGGTGGGGGACGCGATCGAGCTGTCGCGGAGCATCCTGGCTGGTGCCGGTCGCAGGGCCGCCCCCCTCGGCTTCTTGGATGCCGAGGTGAAGAGCCTGCCGATAAAGCCGATCGGCGAGGTTGTCGGCAAGTACTATCTCCGCTTCAGCGCAGCGGACCAGCCGGGCGTCCTGGCCCGTATCTCGGGAGAGCTGGGGCGGTACGGCATCAGCATCGAGTCGATGATCCAGACCACCCGCAGCGTCCAGGAATCGGTCCCCATCGTCATCATGACCCACGAGGCGCGGGAGCAGGATGTACGCGACGCCCTGGCCGCCATAGACGGCTTTTCCGACATCATCCGCGAAAAGAGCAACCTGATCAGGATCGAGGATAACCTGGCCTAGCGGTTGCGAGAGTAGCGAGATAACAGACGAACAAAAGGCCCTCATGCGAGGGCCTTTTGTTATTTCAACGGGACAATGGTGCTTCCCTGCTGGGGGATCAGCTCGGTGAAGTAATGGATCGAGGAAAAGGTGTCGGAGCGCTGCGGCGCCAGGGCCGAACTGGAGCGGCTGACAAAGAAGAGGTGGCGGATGCCGTACTGTTGCGCGGTACCGAGGTTGGTTTCGCTGTCTTCGCCGAGCAGGGTGCGGTCCGGCTCAAAGGGGACCTTGTCGCGGAGTTTCCCCCAGAAGGCCACCTCTTCCTTGGGGTGCCCCAGGTCATGGGCCGAGACGATGCCGGTGAAATACGGACCGAGCCTGGTTTTACGCAGCTTCAGGTCGAGAGTCTTGCCATGGGCATTGGTGACGAGCCAGCTCTCTTTGCCGTGCTGGCTCAAAAAGAGCAGGAATTCCACCACGCCCGGATGTACGGCGATCAGGTGGTCGACCTCCTGCTTGAGGAGCGGGATATCCAGGCCGAGCTGCTCTGACCAGTAATCCAGGTCGGTCCAGTTGAGGGTCCGCTCCTGGGAGCGGAACATTGCGTAGAGCCGCTTTTTTGCCTGGTCGAGCGGGACGCGGTGTTTTGCGCCCCAGGTTTTGGGGACATGCTCCAGCCAGAAATGGTCGTCGAAGTGCCGGTCCAGGAGCGTGCCGTCCATGTCCAGGAGCACGGTGTCGATATCGCGCCAGTCCAGGCTCATGGGGAGGCGTACCAGGACGTAAGGCCGGTGAAGAGGCGTTTATCTCCCATCGGTCAGTGCTGTACGCGGCATTTTTCGATGATGAAGCGCCGCACCTGCTCCAGGTCGGCATCCATGACCTCGCAGCGGCTGGGGAGTCTGTCGATCCCCTGCAGCGAGGTCGGCAGAGGGGGCGCCGCTCCGGTGGCCTTCTCGACCGCTTCGCCAAACTTTGCCGGATGGGCCGTGGCAAGACAGACAGCGATCCGGTCAGAGGCGACGGCATCCTGGGCCGCCTTTATCCCGACTGCGGTATGCGGGTCGAGGAGGTAGCCGGTCCCCTTGTGAAACGCCTCGATGGTTGCCAGGGTCTCTGCCTGGTTCACGGAGCGGGTGAGAAACTCCTCCCTGACCTGCGCCATCTCCGCTTCGGTGAATTCCATCCTGCCGGATGCGGCGAAATCGGCAAAGGCCTGGCGCACCCGGGCCGGGTCCTCTCCGAACAGGTAGAAGAGGTAGCGCTCGAAATTGGAGGCGACCTGGATGTCCATGGAGGGGGAAACGGTGGAGACCACGGTCCCGACGGAGTAGTCTCCCGAAGAGATGAACCGGCTCAGGATGTTGTTTTCGTTGGTGGCCAGGAGCAGCTTGTCGATGGGGAGCCCCATCCGTTTTGCCACGTAGCCGGCAAAGATGTCGCCGAAGTTGCCGGTAGGGACCGCGAAGACCACCTGCTCGGTCTCCTGTCCGGAGACCCGACACCAGGCGTAGAAGTAATAGACCACCTGGGCCAGGACCCGCGCCCAGTTGATGGAATTAACCGCCCCCAGGGAGTACTCCTCCTTGAAGGCGAGGTCGTTGAAGAGCGCCTTGACGATGTTCTGGCAGTCGTCGAAGGTGCCGCGCGCCGCTATGTTGTGCACGTTGGGATCGGTAACCGTGGTCATCTGCAGCGCCTGGATTGGCGATGTTTTCCCCTGGGGGTGGAGGATGAAGATATTGATGTTCTCCTTGCCCCGGACGCCGTGGATGGCAGCGCTTCCCGTGTCGCCCGAGGTGGCGCCGACGATGTTCAGCTTCTGTCCGCTCTCGTGCAGGAGGTATTCGAAAAGGTTGCCGAGCAGTTGCAGTGCCACGTCCTTGAACGCCAGGGTCGGACCGTGGAACAGCTCAAGGATGTACAGCCCGTCCTGGTGGACCACCGGCGTGATCTCCGGGTGGGTGAAGGTCGCATAGGAACGGTCGATCAGCCGCCGTAGATCATCGGCTGGGATATCGTCGGCAAAGAGCGACAGTACTTGGAATGCCAGCTCCTGGTAGCTGAGCTCCTTCCAGGAGGCGAGGGTGGCCTGGTCGATGACCGGGATCGCCTCCGGCAGCAGGAGGCCGCCGTCGGTCGCAAGCCCCATCATCACTGCCTCGCGGAATCCGACCGGTGCAATGCCCCCTCTGGTGCTGATGTATTTCATGGTGCGTCTCCATGGTGAAAGATATCGCAGTTGCGAAGAACAACAAAGTTTAGCAGGAAATGGGGGAAATGGGAAGGGGCGGAAACGCACCGGATTCCGGTGCCGGGGAGGGGAAAAGAAGAGGGCCGCTACTCGTGCGGCCCTTTCAGGTGCTGCCTCTTTCTGTTGTCATGTCACCTCCTCTATGCTTCCGTTTTGGCTTCCTTCCTCAGGCCCTTGGCGAATCCCAGCATGACCATGGCGGCCGGTACGAGCTGTCCTATGACGATCAGGGCGCAGAGGCCGAGGAAGATGGTTGAATAGATGCCGCTGTTGTCTTCCCGTGCGCCGGAAGCTGCGAAAGCGGTTGCGGTCGGTGCGAGTGCTGCGATGGTTGCGCTGATCAGGGATTTCATGACATCCTCCTTTATGTTTGTCCTGCTGGCGTTTGCTTTTGTAATAGGTTATTGCAGCAGGCATACCAAGATTAACAAATAATTATAAAATGTATATAATGTGCTGGAATCATGTGCAAAATGATTTTTCGGCCCATGGGGGGGACAGGTTGGAACCGATGGGGAGCGGAACGTCTTGTATGAAAAAGCCATACGGAAAATATGGGGGATGGCAGGATAAACCGTTGCTGGATGCAGGTCTACGGGGATCGGGTCAGATGTGCGGGAGTGTTATACTGTACAAAAAAATGTGCAGCAGCGAGGGGATTGCCAGGGTCAGGATTCCTTATCGTCTTCCAGCTCGATCAGTTCATCGTCGAGCAGGTCTTGGATCTCGTCGCCCCCCAGCTTATAGAGCCGTAACTGGGAGTCGCGCAGTCCGGGGTTGGTCAGGACGATCTCCCGGTAAAGGGTGATGGCATCGTCGGGGCGGTCCAGGCACTCGTAGAGGAATGCCAGCTCGTATTTGAGATTGAGCCGGGATTCGGTCGAGAGTGACGCGAGTTGAAGCCCCTTGCTGAAGGCCTCCTCAGCCGCGGCAAGGTCTCCCTTGTCCCGCCAGCAGATCCCTTCCAGGCAGGCGCAGTCGGCAGCCCTGGCAGGATCGACCGAAGCGGCACGGAATTCGGCCACGGCATCGTCGAATAGACCCATCTCACGGTAGGCTATCCCCAGATCGTAGTGCGATTCGGTGTCGGTCGCATCCAGCTGCTCGCCGACTCCTTTCTTGAAGGCGGTAAAGAGGTCGTCCAGGTCGTATTTCCCCGTGCTTGCCTGGCTCTCCTGTCCCTGCGCAGTTGGTGGACTTTCCTGGAGGAAATCGCGGAAATCGGGTATCTCGTCCAGGGAGAACAGGGATTCTCCTGCCTCTTCCGGGCCGGCGCTGCCCGATGTCTGCACCGGCTCGAAGGACTCGTCGGCAGCAACCCCGTCCTCTGTAAGGTTGAGAGAGGAGATCAAGGCATCGATGCCCGTTGTCGTGGCTTCCCAGTCGAATGCGGGATTCTCGGGGGCTTGGAACTGTTCCGGTTCTTCCTGAACGAAAGGAGGCTGGATCGGCTCTTCTTCCGGCAGGAGGAATGCCTCCACCGGCAGCGGGTCGAGTATGGTCAGGGTAACCCGGAGCGGTTCCATGGCATCTTCGGTGTTGCCCGGCTCCAGTGTCTCGTCTGCAGCCCCCGGCAATACATCGTCAAACCGGATAGCCCCCTCGTCGATGTCAGGGATTGGGAACGGCTCGCCGGCCGGCACTTCGCCAGCTTCCGGGGAGGGTTCGACACTGGTCATTGTCTCTGTTTCCGGCAGGGAAGCGGGCATATCGTCGTCAATGCCGAGGTCGATCTCTTCTTCCCATTCGGGGATCGGTTCGTCTTCTCCGGTTGCAGACAGGGGGATCTTCCGTTCCGGCGCTGCAGAGAGGTTGGCCAACTCGTCGTCCGGCGCGGTAAGAAACGGTGAGAGTGCCTCATCATCCGGTCCGGACAGATCGGGCGACCCGGCTGCCGGTTCCTCTGCCGTTTCCTGCGGGGCAAGAATGGCGAGATGGGCGTTAACTGCCGCAAGCTTGTCGCTGTCGCCTGTCTCGGCATGGAGCCAGGCCAGCCCCTCCAAAGGCCTGGTATCGTGGGGCGCCTGGTCATGCAGCCCGGTATAGAACCGCTCCAGTGCTTCGCCGCGACCGTTTGCCAACAGGAAGGATCGGAATGCAGCGAGGATTTCCAGCGCCTGTTCCAGATCTCCGGTGGCGATGGCAAGTTCGATGAGTTCTTCTCGTGGACGGCATTCGTCGGGAAAGCGCTGGCAGAGCAGAGTGAGGATATCCCGGAGCTGCCCCGAATCGCCGGATGTGCGGAGTGCGTCGCTCAAGAGGTACCATGCCGCCAGATTGGTTGAGTCGTGGGCGATGATTTCCCTGAGCGTGGCCAGTGCCGGCGTGGTTTCGCCGCGCTGGATCTGGGCGGAGACCAGATTGAGGATGATCGAGCCCTTGTTCGGATAGAGGGCGGAGATGCGGTCGCAGAGCTGGGTCAGGGGGGTCTTATCTGCCTTGCCCATCAGCTGCTGGGCCAGCTGCAGGTAGTATTGATAGGCTTCTTCCGGCTGGTTGGCCGCATGGAAGGTTTCCGCGGTCTTCAGCAGGGTGTTGAGGTTGGCGGGATCGACCTCCCGCATCCGCTCCAGGACCTTCAACGCCTCCCCATGTCTCCCGTCCTTGAGGTAGCCGTTGAGAAGCTGGTTGAACTCGGCCAGGGCATTGCCGGTCAGCCCCTGCTTGACGTTGAGATCGGCCAGGGTGAGGGTGATCCTGGTGTTGTCCGGAGCGAGGCGTTGAATCTGCTTGTAAAAGGCGATCGCCTTGAGGAAGAAGGAGCTGTCGGCAAAGTATTTGCCGATGGTTTCGTATTCGGCAATGGCCTCTTCCTGGCGGTTGACCCGCACCAGGAGCTCAGCCAGCCGCTGCCTGACCTTGATGTCGCCGGGATCGAGCGCGATGGCCTGTTCCAAGTCCTTCACGGCCTTGTCGATCTGGCCCTTGATGATAAACTTCTGCGCGCTCTCCAGGAATTTGTCTTTTTTGGAGCTCAACGGATACCTTCACGAGGAGTTGGACTGATAGGGTAACGGACTGAAAATAATGGAAGAGGTGGGGCATGTCAAGGCGAAACGGGGGAAGCGCTTCCTTCAGCTCCGGAGGCGATCGGTGCGCAATGCCTTCAGGAGAGCGGTGAGTTCACGGCGCTCTCCCCTGCCGAGTGGCCGGTCGTGGTAGACTGCGCTGCTGTACAGCTTGGCGAAGCGGACGGCGCGCGGATCTTCCATACGTGTTGCCAGGTCGAGGATACCGGTCTCCGGCGGCATCTCCCCGCCCGGTTCGACCAGTGCGATAAATTGCCTGAGCAGCCGTTCTTCAGGGGAGAGACGGTGTCGTCGGGCCAGGAGCAGGACGATAGAGACGGCTGCCACTGCGAGCACCGCCACGAGTCCGTTTCGGCGCAGGTTTCTGGGCATCGTCAACCGGTGTATCTGCTCCCCGGCCCTGTTAACCAGTTGCAGCTGCCGTTCGAGATCATAGGTGATGACGGCCAGTTCCCAATAGTAATTGAGCGTGTCGGCCATGGTGGCAAGGCGTCTCGACAGGCTCCGGGTCCGCTCGTTGCCGAGCTCGGCAAAGCCGGATGCCCAGGTGCTCGGGTCCACGGTTACCCACCCCTTTCCCTCCAGGTAGATCTCGGTCCAGGCGTGGGCCAGCTCGTCGGTGATGACGTAGTATCCCCCCAGTTCGTTGTAGTTGCCGCCGTAGTAGCCTCCCACGACCCTTGACGGCACTCCGGCACCCCGCATGATCAGGGCAAGGGACGAGGCGAAGAATTCGCAGTAGCCCTGTTTGCGGTCAAAGAGAAACAGGTCGAGGGAGTTGCTGCCGGTGGGGAGGTTCGTGGTGGCATACCTGAGATCGAGGGAGCGGAAGAGCTCCTGTGCAAGAGAGAGACGCTCCCGGTCGGTCTTCCCTGTGCTGCCTATTTTCGCAGCTGCGGCGGCAAGGCGTGGCGGCAGGTCTTTGGGCAGGCGGAGATAGAAGTGACGATCGATGGGGCGCCGCAGCGCCAGGGTATCGCCGGGAGCCGAGAATGCCTCGTACGTGGTCCTCCGCCGGGTCACAGCAGGGGAGGTGGTCACCAGGTCGCCCGCGGTGGTCGATCTGACCCCCGAGATCCTGGCGGTCACATTGATGCCGGGGAGGTAGGGGAGTTTGCCCGCCTCGGGAAAGATGGCCTGCCGTATCAGGGCACCCCTGGGCCGGATCGACTCCTCACCGGGGGGCGGGGGCTGCCGTACCCATGCACCTGCCGAATAGCGGTTGAAGACGACGGCGCGCCAGTACAGCTGCTGGCTGCCCAGCGGCGTCATTGCGGCGCGAAAGACGATGCCCCGACCCGCATCGATGGTCGGTGTGCTGCCGGGCTGCACCCGGTCGCTCAGTCCCGACGCTTTCCGTCCCTGGCCTGGCATGGTGTCCCAGAGCGGGATCTGGGTCCTGGGGAGGATGGCGAAGAAAAAGAGCATGAGCAGAAGGCTGGCGCCCCCGCTGCAGGCGATCACCTTCCCCAGGGTTGCCAGCTCGGGGCGGCTGAGCGCTAGCAGAGGGTCGGTTTCGTGGAAGGTCAACAAGACCAAGGCCGAGACGATTAGGACCAGGAGCAGCACCAGTGCGACGAGAAACAGGGGGCTCAGGCTGAACAGGGTGGAGGCTGCCAGGCAGAAGAGCGCCAGGGCGCAGGTCTGCAGGTAGGCGCGGTTGCTCCGTTCGCCTGCCAGGCGCACAGCGAGAAAGATCGCGAGCAGGTTGGCCGCCGGAACCACGACGTTGTCGCGGCCGAAACGGAGGGCATAGAAGAAAAAGAGCAGCAGCGAAACCGCGGTGAAGAGGGTTGCCGGGGGGCGAATCCCTTTGCGCTGCAGGATCAGGCCCGCAATGGCTGCAGACGGCAGGATGACCCTGGGGAGTGGCTCCAGATGCGGATAGAGCGGGAGCACCCCGATGAGGGCGATCAGGAGGACCAGGATTTCAAGCAGCCGGTTGAGTCGCATCATAGAGCGCCAGTTCCGTGAGCAGTCGCAGACGGTGATTCCGTCCGCTTGCGGCCGGGATTGTTCTTCCCGCAGCCAGTTTGAGCCCCACCGCCCGGTTTTCCTGACAGAAGCGGTTGATCTGATGGGCGGCAAGGGAGAGCCGTTCCTCCAGGGGGAGCGCCGCGGCTACGGTCAGGTCGATGATGACCGGTTCGTTGCGAGCGGTTCCCAACTCCTTGACCTTGAACCCTTCGTGGCGGGCCGAAAGACGCCAGTGGATCAGCTTGAGCGGCTCGGTGCCGGTATAGTCCGCGATGGTGACCATGTCGCCGTCTATGCCCCGTTCGGTCCTCTGGATCTCGCCGGTGCTGTCGTCCCTGACGCTGAAGGGGGCATGCGCTGAGGCCAATGGGGCCGGGAACGCCACTGCCTCGCCGTCGCAGTCGATTTCCACGCAGCGGACGAAGAAATTCACCGGGAATGGCGAGCAGATTCTGGCTGCGCCGGCAGCATGCCTCCCCCGGCCGGAAAAGGTGTGCAGGAAAGAGGTGGCCTGTGTGGCGCTTCCATTGACGACGGTGAGACTGCACGATGCCCCGAGGATCTGGATCCGGAGCAGGTAGGAGGGGAGCCGGGGTTTCAGGTTGGTGATACGGATGGTGACCTGGGTCGGCCGGCCGCTGTAGAGTTCGTCCGGGAAATGGACGCTGCAGTCGAGCCAACGGATGTTGAGCCATCCCAGGAGGCCTGATGTGGCCATGAAACCGAGCAGGATGGAGACCAGCAGGTAGAGGAGGTTGTTGCCGGTATTGACCGCGGCAAAACCGAGCAGGAGGGTGGTGGCGACGTACAGAGCGCCGGTCCTCGTGATGCTCAGGCCAGCGGGACGGGCACGTTTCTGAGGACGGAGCGTAAGATCTCCTCCTTGTCCAAGTGTTCGTTTTCGTTGCGGCAGACGAGTCGATGCGCCCCGACCGGGATGGCTACGGCCAGGACATCCTCGGGCGCCACGTAGTCACGGCCGTCGAGGAAGGCGTGAGCCCGGGCAGCCTGGGTGATGTTGATGCCGCCGCGGGTGGAGATGCCGGCCGCGACCAGCGGATGTTCGCGGGTGGCGATGATCAGTTTCATGATATAGCCGGTGATCTTGTCCGACAGGTAGACCTGGTCGCGAATGGCGCGCTGGGTCGAAAGGATCGCCTCGGCGGAGAGGAGCGGCGGGATCTCACGGATCTCGTCACGGATGCTGCCATGTCTGATGATCGCCTGTTCGACCTCCTCAGGCGGGTAGCCGAGGCCTGTCCTGATCAGGAAGCGGTCCATCTGCGATTCGGGCAGGGGATAGGTGCCGACCTGTTCGGTCGGGTTCTGGGTGGCGATCACCAGGAATGGCACGGGAAGCTGGTAGGTGACCCCTTCCACGGTGACGCGCCGTTCCTCCATCGCCTCCAGCATGGCGCTCTGGGTCTTGGGCATGGCGCGGTTGATCTCGTCCGCCAAAAGGATGTTGTTGAAGATCGGGCCGCGGATGAAGGTGAAGCGGTTTTCGTCGCGGTTGAAGATGGAGAGGCCGGTAATGTCGGATGGCAGCAGATCGCTGGTGCACTGGATCCTGCCGAAGGTGAGGCCCAGAATCCCCGCCAGGGTCAGGGCCAGGGTGGTCTTGCCCAGGCCGGGGATATCTTCGAGGAGAATATGGCCGCCGGAAAGGAGGGCGATGAAGGAGAGCTTCACGGCCCGGACCTTTCCCTGCAGGTAACTGCCGGTGACGGTCTCGATGGCGTTCAGGATGGCGTCGCGCTGCGGATTGCTCATGGGAATCCTCGTGCCGGGATGATTCCCATTGTACCACACCCGGCAGCAAGGTGAAGGGGCAGACCTATCCTGCCGGAGCGGAGAGGAGGTTGAGCGGCGCGTTGAAACGGATGGGTGCCGTGAAATAGCCGCCGGCAAAGTGCTCGGGAAGCGGCGGGACAGGGCTGGCCGCCTGGAGCGATTTGAGCACTGTCCGGTCGTACTGGGGGTTGCCGGAGCTCTGGATGACCCTGGCATTGACGATCTCGCCGTTTCGGGCCACTACGATGTTGATGATCGCACCCCTGGCGCCTTCGAAATGGCCGCCGTCCACCCACCATTTTTCGTTGATCGTCCTGAGCATGTCGAGATAGTACTCGCGCATGTCGTCACGCAGGCTGCGACCGTCTGCCAGGGTACTGAAGTGGCCGTTCATCAGGCCGAGGCCAAAAGAGGCCTTCTGCAGGGCTTCTGGTTGCTGGGCCGCGGAACTGACAGCATTTTTCAGTGTTTCCGTGAGCTGTTCCGCCTCGCTGGGGGGAGGAGCGGGTTGCGGCTCCGGCTCCAGGGGAGTTTCCGTAGTTTCGGCCATGGGGGCCGGTGGAGCCGGGGGGGTCTGTGAAGTGGCCTTTTGTGCGGCAGGGGAGGGGGACTCGCTCATGGTGAGATCGATGAAGTTGATGGTGGGCATGCCCCGCTGTCCGCCATTGCCTGAGGTGATGCAGAGGGCGAAAAGGGTATGGACAACCAGTGAAATGACCAGCATCCTGGGGAAGATGACGGGGGTCGCAGGGGTGCCTGAAGTGGGCTGGAAGGTGTCGAGTTCATATTCCATGGGGTTTTCCGCGATGCTCCCTCTGTCGAGATGGTTTCATTAGAATTGATCGTAGCACAAGGCGAGCCAAGATAACAAGAAAACAGGGCTGCCGTGCGGCAGCCCTGTCAGGGCGTCAACTGCTGGATGTAGGTTTGACTCTCCAGCCGGTTCGGGCGGATACGGCTAGTTGTTCTGCGCGTCCACCACGGCAATGGCTGCCATGTTGACGATGTCCATCACGTCGTCACCGCGCTGCAGGACATGGACCGGCTTGTTCATCCCCATCAGGATCGGACCGATGGCATCTGCGCCCCCCAGGCGGGTGAGGAGCTTGTAGCAGATGTTGCCGGAGTTAAGGTCCGGGAAGATGAGGATGTTGGCCGCACCCTTCAGGCTGGCAAAGGGGTAGTTTTCCGTGAGGATTTCGGGCATCACCGCGGTGTCGGCCTGCATCTCGCCATCCACGGTCAGCTCGGGGGCGCGCTGTTTGACGATCTCGGCAGCCTTTTTCACTTTGATGGTCTGGGGATGCTGTACCGATCCGAAGTTGGAGAACGAGAGCATGGCAATCTTGGGCTCGATATCCAGGAGCCTGGCCTTGTCGGCTGCCAGGATCGCGGTTTCGGCCAGCTCTTCCGGTGTCGGCTCGATGCAGACGGTGGTGTCGGCCAGGAAGAAGGTCCCTTTTTTGAAGACCATCACATAAAGGCCATGGACGCTGGAAAGCCCTTCTTTCTTGCCGATCACCTCCAGGGCCGGGCGGATGATGTCCGGATAGTGGGCATCGATCCCGGAGAGGAGGGCATCGGCATCGCCGCACCGCACCATCTCGCAGCCGAAATAGGTGCGGCCGCGCCGTCTGATCATCCGTCTCGCTTCGGTCAAGGTGATCCCTTTCCGCTGCCGCTGCTCGAAGAGCGCCTGGGCGTACCGCTCCGTGTCGGGTGTGTCGTCCGGGTCGATGATGGTGACGCCGTTCAGGTCGAGATTGAGCCGATCGATAGACTTCTGGATCTCGACGCGGTTCCCCAGCAGGATGGGATAGGCGATCCCCTCCTCGATCATCACCTGGGCGGCACGGAGGATCTTTTCGTGCTCCCCTTCGGGGAGAACCACCCGTTTCGGATCGGTCTTGGCCTTGTTGATGATCATCCGCAGGGTTTCCTTGGCCTTTCCCTGCAGGGTTTCCAGGTGCTCCAGGTACTTTTCCATGTCTGCAATGGGCAGGCGGGCAACCCCCGACTCCATGGCCGCCCTGGCAACGGCCGGGGCAACCCGCAGGAGTGCCCTCGGGTCGAAGGGTTTGGGGATGATGTACTCGCGGCCGAATTCGAATTTCTTGTTGCCGTAGGCCCGGCAGACCGAATCGGGGCAGTCTTCCTTGGCCAGTTCGGCCAGGGCCAGGACGCAGGCTTTTTTCATCTGCTCGTTGATGGTGGTTGCCCGGACATCGAGGGCGCCACGGAAGATGAACGGAAATCCGAGGACGTTGTTCACCTGGTTCGGATAGTCGGATCGGCCGGTGGCCATGATGGCATCGGCCCGTACTGCGGCGACCTCTTCCGGGGTGATCTCCGGGTCGGGGTTGGCCATGGCGAAGATGACCGGATTAGGGGCCATGCTCTGGATCATTTCCGGGGTAAAGGCGCCCTTGCTGGAAAGGCCGTAGACCACGTCGGCCCCCTTCATGGCATCTTCAAGGGTGCGTGCATTGGTCTCGATGGCGAACCGTTCCTTGTACTCGTTCATCCCGGCTGTCCGGCCCTTGAAGATGACCCCCTTGGTGTCGCAGAGGATGAGATTTTCCTTTTTCGCACCGAGTGTTATGGCCATCTGGGCGCAAGCGATGCCCGAGGCGCCGGCGCCGTTGACGACGATGCGGATATCCTCGAACTTTTTCCCCACCAGCTCCAGGGCATTGGTGAGCGCCGCTCCGGAGATGATGGCGGTACCGTGCTGGTCGTCGTGGAAGACCGGGATGTTCATGGTCTCCTTGAGTCTCTCCTCGATGTAGAAGCACTCGGGGGCCTTGATGTCTTCCAGGTTGATGCCGCCGAAGGTCGGTTCCAGCAACTCGCATACCCTGATGATCTCATCCGCGTTCTTGGTATCGACCTCGATATCGAAGACGTCGATATCGGCAAAACGCTTGAAGAGGACGCCTTTCCCTTCCATGACCGGCTTTCCGGCCAGCGCCCCGATGTCGCCCAATCCCAGGACGGCCGTGCCGTTGGAGAGGACTGCGACGAGATTCCCTTTTGCGGTGTATTTGTAAGCATCTTCAGGGTTTTTCTCGATCTCCAAACAGGGTTCGGCAACCCCTGGTGAGTATGCCAGCGAAAGATCGCGGGAGGTGAGGCACGGTTTGGATGAAATGACCTCGATCTTCCCTTTGCGACCACTGGAGTGATAATCCAGGGCTTCCTGTTTCTTGCTCATTACGCTACCTCCTTGCGGAATTTTACTGAGGGTAAAAATTGACTGGGCTGCCATGGAGGGGATTTTACTCGTAAGGTGTGCTCCAATCAAAAGTTGTTCTACATTATTGCCAGTTACGATGCGAAGTCAAGACTTTATTCTGGGTAAAATAAAATAATGCCGCAGATTTTGCGTGGTTGTTACGGCCAAGGGTTGTCAAACGGGAGTTATTCGTTAGTATTTATTTTCAATCATACCCGAACAACCTGCTTTCGGTAGGTGGTGTCACAACTTTTTTGAAAAAGGTGAAGAACTCCGTATGGAACTACTGCGGGCGCCCTGGCGCATGGGATATATCACGGCGGACAAGGTTGAGGGGTGTATCTTCTGCGTGGGGGACGATGCGGAAGCCGACCGTGAGCGGCTCATCGTCCACCGGTCGCAGCACACGTTCGTCATGCTCAATCTCTATCCCTATACCAACGGTCATCTGCTGGCAGTCCCCTTTCGGCACACCGCCGAACTCGACCATCTGACCGACCCGGAAATGCTCGATTTCATGAAGACGGTTCGCCTCTGCCGAGCTGTCCTGGCTGCGGCATCCACACCCCAGGGGTACAATCTGGGCATGAACCTGGGCAGGGCAGGGGGCGCCGGGGTTGATGAACATCTCCACATGCATGTGGTCCCCCGTTGGAATGGCGATACCAACTATATGTCCGTAGTGGCAGAGGTGAGGGTCGTTCCCGAGGCGCTCCTGGTTACCTACGACCGGCTGCGCCCCCTGTTCGACGAGATCTCGTTGGGCGGTGCGGTATGAGCGGGCGAGCGGCTGTTGTCGGGATCGATATCGGCGGTACCAATCTTCGCTTTGCCTTGGTAACGGCGGATGGCGACGTCTGCTCCCGGCTCCGACTGTCGACGGAGACGACTCGTGCCGGCTTTCTCCATCAGTTGACTGCAGGTATCCGGGAACTGCAACAGCAGGCGCCGCAGCTGGGGTGTCGTCTGGTGGCCGCAGGCGCCGGTGTGCCGGGGCTGGTCACCCGGAGCGGGGAGATCCTGTCGTCGGTGAACCTGCCTCATTGCGAGGGGGTAAACCTGGCGCGGGAACTGACGCAGTCGGCCTCTCTTCCGGCGGTTGTCGGCAACGATGCCAATGTTGCCGCCTGTGGCGAGCAACGGTTCGGGGCAGGGAGGCCGTATCGTTCATTTCTCATGGTAACGCTCGGGACCGGTGTGGGTGGCGGTCTGATCCTCGATGGCCGCCTCTGGACCGGAAGCGACGGTTTTGCCGGAGAATTCGGTCATATGACCGTGGAGCCCGACGGAAGGCCGTGCCCCTGCGGGAACCGGGGGTGTCTGGAACAGTATGCCTCTGCCACTGCCCTGGTGGCAGCGGCCCGTGAAACGGCACTGCCCCGCAGAGTGGCGGAGAGCGCTGAGTCTCTCGCCGATGCGGCCCGTTCCGGAGATCCCGGGGCCATGGCGCTTTTTGCCCGAGCCGGTCGCTATCTCGGTATTGCCTCTGCAGCGGTGATAAACCTGCTCAATATCGAGGCGATCGTTGTCGGTGGGGGGGTGGCTGCGAGCTTTCCGCTGTGGGGTGAGGCAATGCGCCGGGAGATCCACATGCGGGGCTTCAGGCCGGCGGTGGCACGGGTGGCGGTTGTCAGAAGTGAACTGGGTGATGATGCCGGAGTGCTGGGAGCTGCTGCCCTGGCCTTTGCGGACTATGATGCAGCTGTTGAGACCGTTGCAACAACAGAGTAGATGCCAGGAGGCATGAATCGTATGGCGAAAACCATTGGAATCCTGACGGGTGGCGGGGATTGCCCTGGTCTGAACGCCGTTATCCGCGGTGTGGTGAAAGGTGCCCTGTTGCACAGGAACTGGCAGGTGATCGGGATCGAAGACGGCTTTGACGGCCTGCTCGATGAAACGAAAATCAGGCCGCTTGGGCTGGACGACGTGCGGGGCATCCTGCCGCGTGGGGGGACGATCCTGGGGACGACGAATAAGGGCACCCCATTCTCCCGTGTAATTGAAAAAGACGGAAAGAAGGAAATCGTTGATGTCACGGACGAGGTTGTCCGGACCATCAGGAAAAAGGGAATCGACGCCATTGTCGTGGTCGGCGGTGAAGGTTCGCTGGCGATTGCGTTGCAATTGATGCAGAAAGGCATTCCTGTGGTCGGGGTGCCGAAGACCATCGACAACGATCTGATGGAGACCGATGTTACCTTTGGCTACAATACGGCGCTGGAAACCGCGACTGATGCGCTGGACAAGCTCCATTCCACTGCGGAAAGCCACCACCGGGTCATGGTGATGGAGGTGATGGGACGGTATGCCGGCTGGATTGCCCTTGAATCCGGAATATCCGGCGGTGCCGATGTCATCCTCATCCCGGAGATCCCCTTTACGGTGGAGAAGATCTGCCAGGCGATCGATCAGCGCCGTCGTCGCGGCAGCCGCTTCAGTATCCTCGTTGCGGCCGAGGGTGCATTCCCCAGCGGTGGCGACCGGGTTGTGAAATCGGGGGCATCTGCCGGTCAGCCGGTGGAACGCCTTGGTGGGATAGGCGATTATGTTGCGGCACGGATTGCCACCTGCCTGGACATGGATACCAGGGTAACCGTTCTCGGCCATCTGCAGCGGGGCGGATCGCCATCGACCTTTGATCGCTGTCTGGGGAGCCGCTTCGGGCTCAAGGCGCTTGAGTTGATCGAGGCGGAGGCCTATGGGCAGATGGCATGCCTGCGAGGAACCAAGATCCGTTCGGTTGCCATTGAACAGGCGATACGGGAATTGAAGCTCGTGGATCCGCACGGGGAAATGGTCCAAGCTGCCGAAGAGCTGGGGATCATGGTTGGCCGTTAGCCCGGCGCCATATCCTGCTCGCATGTTGCGCCAACTCTGTGCTACAGTTCCGGATCGATAGTCCGACAAGTAATAAACATATGTCGGTTATGTAATGGATTGAAAATATCCAGGGGAGGATCTGGGCATTATTATGCAAACGAGCCAATCGTTAAACGGCAGGAAGATTCGGTATGCGGCCATTGGGGTTGCCCTTGGCGTCAGTGCTCCGGTGGTCTGGGCATTTATGCAGGCAATGCTCTTTGCCAATGGCGAGTCATTTTTCGTGCGACTTCTGGCGGATCTTTCCCGGAGCCCCTATCATGCCGCGCTCTATACCTATATGGGGATAGGAACAGCCATGGTGATGGGGGGGCTCGGCTTTTTCCTCGGCAGGAGCGGTGATGTGCTGCAGGAGAGGGCTGTCCAGCTCGATGACCTGAACAATCAGGTTGCCTCCCAAAAGGAGATTTTCGAATCCCGCTTCAAGGCCCTCGACAACAACATCAAGAACTTTCACCAGATCAGCAGCCGTATCCAACGCACCATCGATCTCCAGGAGGTGCTGTCCCTCTGTGCCGAGGGCCTGAGCGAGATCCTCGGGTACGAGCGGGTCAACATCCTGATGATCGACGAGCTGCGCACATCCCTGCGCTTTGCTGCTGCCAACCGTAGCGAAGGGTTTGACCCCTCCTCCGTGGTCCTCCCCCTTGACGAGAGGGTCGGCATAATCAACAAGGCCATTGTGGAGAAGCGGCCCTACCTTGTGGAAGATATCAGGAGCATGCCGCCAGAGTATCATATCCAGCCCCCGTACGATGGACTGGCGCCCATCAGGTCGCGCAGTTTCATCCTCTGCCCCATTGTCATCAAGGGAGAGTCGGTTGGTGTCTTTGGCGTGGACAACAAGTTTTCCAAGAGAGATCTCAACGATTCGGACGTGGACACGGTCAAGCTCGTTGCTGACCAGGCAGCATCTGCCATGACCCGGATCAACCTGCTCAAATCCATTGACACCCTGACGGTGGAGTTGGGGAATACCTTTGCCGGTCTGCTGAAAAACCGCGAGGAATATGCACGCAACGTATTGAACCTGAAGGGGTACGTTGATTCCTTGACCGACAATACCGCCCATATTGCCGGGGCTTCCGAGAGCGTGCTTGCAGCGGTCGACGATACCAGTTCGGCAGTGGGCGAGATCTCCGTTGCCATCGAACAGGTCTCCCGCAATCTGGATGCACTGTCGGAAACAGTGGAAAAATCGGTCTCCGCCATGGAAGAGATCAATGCAACCATTGTCAACGTGGAAAAGAACACGGTCGTTTCCCATCAGGTCTCCAGCCAGGTAAAGGCCCAGGCAGACCGGAGCAAGGCGGTTGTGGAAGAGACCATAGCCTCCCTGGCGGAAATTCAGTGTTCGGTCGATCTTTCCTACAAAGGGATCAAGCGCCTTTCGGAAAACAGCAGCCGGATCGAGAGTATTGTCGGTGTCATCAACGACATCACCAAACGGACCAATCTTCTGGCCCTCAATGCTTCCATCATTGCGGCGCAGGCGGGCGAATACGGCAAGAGCTTCGGTGTCGTTGCCGACGAGATTCGCAACCTGTCGCTGCAGACGGGCCAGTCCACCGGCGAGATCACCGGCATCATCGAAGAGATCATGACCGAGTCCAGGACGGCGGCGAGCAATGTCACCCTGACCAAGGAGCTGGTGCAGAAAGGGGTGCAACTGGGGCAGGAGACCGGTGCCGCCCTGCAGGTGATCCTCAACAGCTCGAACCAGGCCATGGATATGACCCACCAGATCAGGATCGCCACCGAGGAACAGGCCAGGAGCGTCCAGATGGTCACCCGGTCCATAGAGGACGTCAGCGCCATGACCTCGCAGATCTTCACCGCCTCCAAGGAGCAGGCAAATGCCACCCGGAGTATCCTGCGTGCCATCAACACCATCAAGGAGATGACCCAGGAGATGGTGGGTGCCACGGGACGCCAGGTGGATGACGGCAAGGAGATCAAGCATGCGGTCGAATCAGTCGGCAGAATGGTGCTCGGCATCTTCGAGGACCTGGAGAAACGCCGCGATGACAGTGCCGCCGTTGTCAAAGAGTTGGAATTAATGAAAGAGTTCGGCGAATAAGTTGAAAAATTAATCTGGACAAACATAAACCTGATATGTTACATCCTCAGGCAGATGGGGTTTGGCCCGCTACATGAGCGGAGCAGCTACACGACCCCCATCTGCCTTTTTTCATACATACCGCCTGGATTCGTAGAGAACCGGGACGGACGGCAATAGTCAACGCTTTTTCCGGGACATTGAGTGTCCCGAGCGTGTCGAACAACGCCCTCCGTTTTGGTGGGCGTTTTGTGTTTATGGGGTTCAGATGCGCAAGCAGACAACCATTCTCGATATCCAGAAGATGAAGGCTGAAGGGACCAGGATCAGTGTCCTGACCTGTTACGATTATCCTACTGCCCGGATACTCGACGGTTGCGGTCTGGATATCCTTTTGGTTGGCGACTCGCTCGGGGTGGTCGTCGCCGGCCATGAGAATACCCTGCCGGTAACCCTCGATGAGGTGATCTATCACACCCGGGCCGTGATGCGCGCACAGCCGCGTGCCCTCGTGGTGGCGGATATGCCGTTTCTTTCCTATCAGGTGGATGTCGGGCAGGCGCGCCTGAACGCCGGCCGGCTCATCAAGGAGGCCGGAGCCGCTGCGGTAAAGCTGGAGGGGGGCGCCAACATGGTCGACGCCATCCGGGCTATCGCTTCCATCGATATACCGGTCATGGGGCATATCGGCCTGACCCCCCAATCCATACACCGCATGGGCGGTTACCGGGTGCAGGGGAAGAAGGAGGAGCACGCCGAGCAGCTCGTCGTCGATGCCCTGGCAGTGCAGGAAGCAGGGGCCTTTGCGGTCGTGCTGGAGGGGATCCCCCAGAAACTCGCCAGGAGGATCACCGAGCAGCTCTCCATCCCGACCATCGGCATCGGTGCCGGGCCGGGATGCGACGGACAGGTCCTGGTGCTCCACGACATCCTGGGGCTGTGCGAGAAGTATTCACCAAAATTCGTCAAGAGATATGCGGATGCCCGTTCCCTCATTGCCGATGCAGTGAACGCCTACATTACCGAGGTCAAGAGTGGCGAGTTCCCCACGGAAGCTCACTCGTTCAACTGATATGCGTATTGTCACGTCCATAGCAGAGATGCAGTCCATTGCCCGCACCACCCGTGGGGCAGGCAAGAGCATTGGCCTGGTGCCGACCATGGGGTTTTTGCACCAAGGTCATGCCTCACTCATGAGTGAGGGCCGAAAGCGCTGCGACCTGCTGGTCACGAGCATCTTCGTCAATCCGACCCAGTTCGGGGTGGGGGAGGACTTCGAACGGTACCCACGGGACATGGAACGTGACTCGGCACTGGCTGGAGAGGCGGGTGTCGATCTGATCTTTGCGCCGACTGCGACCGAGATGTACCCTACGGGGTTTGAGACATTCGTCGACGTCGAAAGGCTTACGCTTCCCCTCTGCGGTGCCAGCCGTCCCGGGCATTTCCGGGGGGTCACCACGGTTGTCTGCAAGCTCTTCAACATCGTGCAGCCAGATCTGGCTCTGTTCGGCAAGAAGGATTTCCAGCAGCTTGCTGTGATACGCCGCATGGCGGCCGATCTGAATATGGCTGTGGAGATCGTGGGGATGCCGATCATCCGCGAGCCTGACGGTCTCGCCATGAGTTCGCGCAACAGCTACCTCTCATCTGCAGAGCGCCGGAGTGCTCTCTGTCTCAACAGGGCCATTGCTGCGGCCCGTACTGCCTTTCGCGCTGGCGAGACCTCGGTGACCCGTCTCCGTGAACGCGCAGAAGCCATCATTGCCGAAGAACCCGCAGCTCTCATCGACTATCTGGAGTATCGCGATGGCGACACTCTGGCGGAATGCAGCCAGGCAGATCACCGTACCCTTCTGGCGTTGGCTGTGAAAATTGGACAGACCAGACTAATCGACAACGGAATTATGGGGGAGGATGACTGACATGCAAAGAAAGATGCTGAAGAGCAAGATTCACCGCGCAACTGTTACCGGTGCCGACCTGCACTACGAGGGGAGTGTAACCATTGATCTCGACCTGATGGAAGCGGCCGATATCATACCCTACGAAGCTGTCGCCATCTGGAACGTCACCAATGGCAGCCGTCTTGAGACCTACGCCATCGAGGGAGAGCGAGGTTCCGGGGTGATCTGCCTGAATGGAGCTGCAGCGCGCATGGTGGCACCGAAGGACCTGGTGATCATCGCCAGTTTTGTCGACATGGAGAACGAGGCGGCGTTGAACCATGAGCCAAAATTGGTCTTTGTGGATGACAAGAACAGGATGCTGCCGAGCCGCAAAGAGGACGCCGGCCAGGCAAAGCTGAAGAAGGTCGCCTGGTAGCCACAGGGGCGGGAATCGATAGACCGGGGAGGCTGTGACCGGGACACTATGGCATGTTTCCTCGGGAAAACGACTCAGGGCAAACGGGACAAATCCCCTTTGCCCTTTGTTTTTCCCCCTGGTACACTCTGAGTAGAACAGGAAGGGGACTGATGTAATGGGTGCCATGAAGATCATTGCCGCTTCAATGCTCTACACCTCGGGCAGGCCACCTCTGGAAGGTGGCGCGGTTGTCGTGCGAGACGGAAGAATCATCGCCGTCGGTTCGCTGGATGACATGAAGTCGGAGTTCCATCTTCCGGTAGAGGAATATCCCGGTTACGTCATTATGCCGGGGATGGTCAATGCCCATACCCATCTGGAACTGACTCACTTCCCAGCGTGGAAGCTGCGCAAAGGGCTGGATTATGCCCCCAGGACCTACGTTGACTGGATTATCCAGGTCATAAAGCTGCGACGCGGCCTGGACAGGAGCGAGCTGGAACACTCAGTACGGGAGGGGGCGCGAATCTCTCTGGAGAGCGGGACCACAACCATTGGGGAGATTCTCACCGATCTTTCCCTGCTCACCCTGTATCGGCAGCTGGGTGTCTCGGGGCGCATCTATTGCGAGGCCATCGGTCAATCGGCGCAGCAGGGTCTGGAGCGGCGTACTGCCATTGCCGAGGCGCTCACCTCCTTTTCTGGGGACTCTCTTTCCCCTGGCATATCCCCCCATGCACCGCATACCCTTTCCGGGGAGTTCCTGGGAGATCTGGTTGCGTTGTCCGAGCAGCGCTCCCTTCCCCTGATGATCCATCTTGCAGAATCTGCGGAAGAGGTCGAATTCTGCTTCGACTCAAGCGGCAAGATCGCAGAGCAGCTCTATCCCTTTGTCGGCTGGGAGTCGTATCTCCCGGCACCGCGCCGTGTATCCCCGGTAGGTCTGCTTCAGGCGGCAGGTGGGCTTACTCCGCGAACATCTGCTGTCCATTGCGTCCATGTCACGCCGGCAGACGTCGCCTGCATGAGGGAGTATGGGGCAAGCATCGTACTCTGCCCGCGCAGCAACGAGCGGCTCGCCGTCGGTGCGCCCCCCTTCATGCTGTTCAAGAGTGCGGGCATTCCCCTTGCGGTGGGGACCGACTCTCTGGCGAGTAATGATTCCCTGTCTGTCTGGGACGAGATCCGCTATCTCTATGAGCGTTTTCCCCGGCTCTTTTCCCCTGACGAACTCCTGGCGTTGGCAACTGCGGGAGGAGCCCGTTCCCTGCACCTGGAACAGGAGGTCGGTACGCTCGAGCCGGGACGACTGGCCAACATCCAAGTGATTCAGCCGGCAGGTCCGCTCGACAAGGGGCGGGTGGCGGCTACCCTCCTTGAAACCGGGTCTCTGCACGCGGTTTACCGCACGGGTGAGGTCGTCCATTCGCTCTGACCTCCCGCCGTAACCCTTTCCCTTGCAGTCCCCAGGCCTCTCTGCTACTATCTGGCCATGGCAGAGAAGCTCATCAGTAACAATAAAAAGGCTTACCACGATTATTTCATCGAAGAGAAATTCGAGGCAGGGATTGTCCTGCAGGGGACCGAGGTAAAATCGCTCCGTCTCGGCAAGGCAAACCTGAACGATGCATTTGCACTTGTGCGCGGGGGGGAGATCTTTCTCCATAACCTGCACATCTCGCCCTATGATTTTGGCAATCGTGAGAACCACGACCCTGACAGGGTGCGCAAGCTCCTTTTCCACAAGAACGAGATCGGCAAGCTGTTCATCAAGACCCAGGAGCGGGGCTATTCCCTGATACCCCTGCGGCTCTATTTCAAGGACGGCTTGGTGAAGGTTGAGCTGGGGTTGGCCAAAGGGAAGAAGCTGTATGACAAGCGTGATGATCTGAAGAAAAAGGATCAGAAACGGGATATGGCCCAAGCTCTGAAGGAGCGGCAGAAAGGGTGATGGCTGTTCTTGTCTGTTTACTTCAGGGGTTTGAACACGTATAGTAAAGAAAGAGGTAGAAAAAACAATATGGGGGTGTCCAGGTTTCGACGGGGATAATAAGCAAAGGTTGCATGCCGAGGTCCGGGTGGCTCGTTAAACAATCCGGGGCGATATAGACGCCGATAACTATAATTACGCCGTAGCAGCTTAATAACCTGCTACCGATTCTCCGACTCTCTCCCGCGGGGGAGGAAGAATCGTCATTTTAGTGGGATAGCTGATGGGAGCGCCTGTGGCCCGGATGCGAAATCAAAGCAGGATCGCTCCCCGGAAATCCCGGCCAGTGGAGTTTCGGGTGGTTAAACCAAATACTGGTATAAGCATGTAGACGCCTTCTGTGGATGATCTTCGGACGCGGGTTCGATTCCCGCCACCTCCACCAATTAACTGAAGCCCACAAGCTGAATCAGAACCCGCTAGAAATGGCGGGTTTTTTGTTTAAATGCTTGTGTGTGGTACTTTTTGGGAAAACTGGTAATTGACTGGTGGGTAAATTTTTGACTGCGAAGGCAGTTACCCTCAAACGGAGGGATATGGTTTTGAAGGGTATTGATTTAGAGCTTTATTATTACAAGACAAACCTTACAAAATGACAGAAGGCGTCATATGAAAATAATTTTAAATTGGCATGCAAATCCGTTTTTGGATTAAATTTAAGCAGCCCCTGAGGAAGACTTTTGTTTCCAGTGATGTAGATTGGAACGGTCATCTGATAAACATGACTAGAATTCAAACTCATGGCTTTGCCTGGGTACATGACAACATTATTTAGCACTGAGTTAGTGTGAAAAACATCAAGTTTCTGACTGCACAAATACCAAAGGGCCACCCGAATGGATGGCCCCTTTGGTATTGTCGGATTTTTTTACAGTCTACTTCTTTGACCGCCTGCGACCATAGACGCCGAGTCCAAGAAGACCAGCACCGAAGAGAACGATGGTGCCTGGCTCAGGAACTGGAGCTGCAATTGCAAAGTCTTGGTCTCCACCTAAACTGGCAACCGTCTGCTCATTCCCTCCAAGAAAAATGTAATTCGCATCCATCCCCGCTAGTTGGTAAAAAAGATCAAAACCTACATATGACGGCGCTACTGTTTGGGTAATTGTAAAGTCAATACCATCTACTCCTTGTACAATGTTAGAAAAATAGATGTCGCCGATTGAACTTGAAAGATTAAAGTCATTAGATTCAAAAGAAAATGTAGTGAAAACTCCGGTGTTGTTTTGAAGGGCAATAGTTCCAGAAAAGACAGTAGTACCTGAATTTGTACCATCCATCCATCTTATATGCCAAGAATTGCGTTCAGTGTTATCAGTCCAAATATAATATCCAAAATCAGAAGATGGAGTGTAAGTTGGAGTACTTTCAATTGCTGTAGGCGAAATAACACCCCACTCTGCTGGTAAAGCCAGAGCAGTGCCTGCAGACATCATAATCGCTACTCCTGCCAGTAACGCCGCCAGATTTTTCATTGTCGTTTCCTCTCGTTTCTTTGAAATGCGATCCGAAAACCGCTTGAAATTCAGAATGCTATAATGAGTATGCAATGCTGATGCCAATGTGTATGTATGTGATATTACGGGTAAACAAAGGTAGGTTTAAAAAGAAGGAGATGTTGTGTAAGGAGTTCCGACATGTGCCAGAGATCACCAGAATTCCCACCTGCCAGTTTGCAAAACGTAAAGTCCGAGCATGAAATTGGTGACTGCATGGGCCAGTATACATTGGGCAATACTTCTGGTGCGATAGAGAAGGATGTTGTAACATACACCAGCCATAATGCCGGCAAGCCAGAGATTGTGTTCAAGCCCGAACATGATTGCACCGATTAGAAATGAAGACAGGCTAAACTTGCCGATCTTAACAGATTGAAAATCCTGAGAAATAAGATATCTTAGAAGCCATGATCGCCAAAAAAGTTCTTCCATTATCGGTACGATCAGAGAAGCACCGAACATGCGGAAAACGATGAGTAGGTATTGTGTAAAGTAATCCGACACGAGTGTTGGATTATATCCTCTGACGGTGCCGATTGATGCCCACGTCCAATCCAGATGAATCCAGAGAATAAATACGATTATCCCCGTTATCAAGCTGAGGAGGGTAGACGATAACTTCCTGAAGTCGTGAAAATGTAATTCTATGTAATTCCCCCATAACATTAGAATTAACAACCCGGTGGACAGGGCCTTAACAGGATAGATATAGATGGCAATGCTTTCTGGGAAATGGAATGTTTTGTTGATGACTGGGTTCCGTAGCATCTCTTCCAACGCAATAAATGCCATGAAGAGAGCGAAAGGAGCGATTCTCGTAAAAGAGGAGTTTTTCACTAACTTTCTAATATTCATTCTAACCCCATTCCCCGTATATACTGTATAGTCTAGGAGGCTCGAATAGCACAATTTCATTTGATTCGCCAATAAATCTTTGTTAGACATAACTTGTATCCTTGCTGCATCTGTAACCAGCAGCGGATTCACGTACTAGCAATATTAGGGGGCAACTGTGGCAAAATCAATTCTCATTCTGATTGCTGTATTGATGCTTTTGGGTTGCAGTGGCAAGTCGAAGGAAGAACTGTTTGAAAAGGGTATGGCAGAGCTTGGGAATGGCAATCCGAATGGTGCGATTGTCTTTTTCAAGAATGCACTCGAGGTTGATCCGAATTTTGCGAGTGCGCGAGAAAAGCTAGCTGTTGCTTACATTGAAGCTGGTCGTTTTGCAAACGCTGAGCGAGAACTAATGAAGCTGGTTGTGCAGATGCCCCAGAAGATCGAGGTCAAACTACAACTTGCCAAGGTCTACAATTCGATGCACAGGTCGGACGATGCGCTGAAGGTTCTTAATGAATACTTGGCGAACAGGCCTGCTGATGCTGATGCACTGGAGTATAAGGGCATTGCGTTTGCCCAGAAGAAAGACGGTATTGAGGCAGAGCGATTTTTGTTGGAGTCAATCCGTGCCAATGCGAAGCAAGCGACAGCCCGGTTAGAGTTGGCAAAACTATATGCTTCATCAGGTCGGGATGCGGATGCCTTGAAGCAGATCAATGAAATTATTGCTGCCGAACCGAAGAACAGCAAGCCCTATTATTTACTAGCCCAGATTGAAGCATCCCGTGGGAACAAGGCCAAGGCGCTTGATATCTATAAGAAAGTTGCCGAGAGCAGTAAATCTGATCCAATGGCTTATTACCGGATGGGGATTCTGTATATTGAACAGCAAGATTTGACGAATGCCGAAAAAATTGTGGCTAACATGAAACAACTCTTTCCCAAAAAAGGTGAGACCGCACGGCTCCAGGGAATTCTTGAACTGAGAAAAAAGAACTATTCCGAAGCGCTCGCTTCTCTCATGAATTCAGTCAAAATCCAGCCTAATATTGAGGGATATTATTATTTGGGGATAACGCAATATTCCATCGGCGAGCTAGAAAGTGCCTTGAGCCAGTTTAGGGCAATTATTGATCGGCTGCCGTCTCATTCCCGTTCTCGATTGATGATCGCCATGATCCTGCTGCAGCAGAAAAGAACGGATGATGCAATTACTGAGGTCCGGAAAGTAATCGAGCTAGATCCGAAAAACGGTTTGGCGCATAACTTGCTCGGCAGTGCTTATTTAGCTAAAGGGCAAGTCGAAGATGGGATGCGGGAGTTAACTCGTGCTACTGAGCTAGATCCCGCCATTGTTGATGCTCATGTGAAGAAGGGTCTCGTGGATCTTGGGAGAGGGCGTGAGCGCGAGGGTGAAGCAGAGCTGTTAACTGCCGTAAAGGTAAACCCTGAACTGTTGAATTCACGTCTATTGTTGTTCAGTTATTATATGAAGAAAAACAATCCTCGTAAGGCTGAAACCACGCTTTTGCAGGGGCTTGCTGGAAAGCCTTCGGATGCGCCGCTCTACAATGCTCTGGCTGGCGTTAAGCTTAGTCAACACAAGATCGACGAAGCTCTACAGAATTTTAGGTTAGCAAAAGAGCGCGATCCTGCATTTTCCCCAGCGTATTTTAATCTAGCAACCTACTATGTTGCGAAGGGTGAGCACGATAAAGCCATTACCGAATACCAGGCCGTTCTCAGCAAAGACCCAAAGAATCTGCGAGCCCTGCTCGGTTTAGCTGCCATCTATGAGTTGAAAGGGCGCGAAAAGGAGGCACTGGATTCGTACCTTCGCGCTAAGGACACTCGACAGGATGCTGCATATCTCGCTTTGGCAGGGTATTATTCTAGGAAAAAGGATGCTGGAAAGGCTCTCAATATTTTGGATGATGCCTTGAAGGTAAACAACAAAAACCTTGCAGCCATGGAATCTAAAGGCAAGTTGCTGACGGCAGAGAATAAATACAAAGATGCCCTGAGAGTTTACGATGATATGGAACAAGTAAACCAGGGCGCAGGGATCGGGTTGAAAATTCAAACCTATATGGTCATGAAGAATGTGCCGAAGGCCGTTGCGGAAGCACAAAGAATGATCACCTTGAATCCAAATGCTGCTGCAGGTTACATGATTTTAGCGGCGATCCATGAAAGCCAGAACGATCTATCCCGTGCTGTTGATGAACTGAAAAAGGGAATCAGAGTCGAACCCCAAAACCTGCAGGCCAAGGTCCAGCTGGGAAATCTGCAAGCACGCAGGAAGGATTACTCTTCAGCCATTGCCATATTGAAAGAGTCGATTCGCAATAATTCCGAATATGCGCCGGCCCATTTCGCCCTTGGAGCGGTTTATGAACAAACCGGCAAGAAAAAAGAGGCAGTGAATAAGTACCGTGATGCTTTGACCAAGTCTACCAATTATGTACCTGCTCTGAACAATCTGGCGTATCTTCTTGCTGAAGGGTATGGTGACAAAGAAGAGGCCTTACAGTTGGCTATTTCAGCGTACCGGGCAGAACCGGGCAATCCAGGCGTTCTTGATACGTTGGGATACTCCCTACTTAGAAATAATAAGCATGCTGATGCTGTAAAGGTCTTGGAGAAAGCAGCAGCATTGTTACCAAACAATCCTACAGTTTTGTATCATTATTCTCTTGCCTTGAATGGAAAAGGCGAAAAAGTTAAATCTATGGATATTCTTAACAAGGCGCTTCAACATGGTGCATTCCCTGAGTCGGCTTTAGCGTTACAGTTGCGGAGTCAATTATCCCAAGCAGGGAAAGGGCAAAGCGTTAAGTGATCAAACGTGCAGTCTTCCTGATAGCAGGGGATACCCTGGCAGCACTTGTCGCTCTGTCTGCGGCATATTTGATCAGATTCGGGTCTGTTTCGCAGCTGCATGATTTTTCTCATCAGCATCAACTGGGGATTTTCATGTTCGTTGCAGCACAGATATCTTCATCGTTTCTTGTTGAGCTCTACGCGCTTTTTTCCGAGAACGGCAAAAAAGAACTTGCGATCCGCATCATTATATCCATAGTTGTTTCATTCTTTATCCTGACAGCAATATTTTACCTTTCTGACTTTGCTCCATATGGTCGAGGGGTATTGGCAATAGCCCTTATAATGTTTGCCTTGCTGCAATTTTCCTGGCATTCACTTTATCGTATCCTCTATGGTCTTCCCTGGATGTCTAGAAGGGTTCTTGTGCTCGGTACAGGACCCTTGGCGCGACAGATTGGCAATCTCATTGAGAAAAAGAAACTGAACTATCAATTAGCCGGATATGTTAATTGTTCATCTGAGCCAGTGATGGTGCCGTATCATTGCATTATTAACTCAGAAAATGGTCTGCTTGACGCTATTAAAAATGTTGGTGCGCACAAAATTGTCGTTTCGTTATCAGAACGACGGGGGATGTTCCCTCTTCAAGAGATGTTGAGCTGCAAACTATCCGGTATCGAGGTTGTGGATGCACCATCGTTTTATGAACAGATGACTGGGAAACTCCTTTTGGAGAATATTACGCCCAGTTGGTTTATTTTTTCACATGGATTTCAGGTTACTTTTGCTTTGCGGGCATTGAAGCGGATGGTAGATATTTCCAGTGCTCTAATCGGGTTGCTTTTCACTTTCCCGGTTTTCCCAATAATTGCTTTGTGTATAAAGCTGGACTCACCTGGGCCGATTTTTTTTCGTCAGGTGAGAGTTGGCGAGAGGGATCGCCCCTTTACTCTGCTCAAGTTCCGTAGCATGCGCCAGGACGCTGAAAAAAAAAGCGGCGCTGTATGGGCTGTTGAAAACGATCCGCGTGTAACCCGATTTGGAGAGTTCCTGAGAAAAAGCAGAATCGACGAAATTCCTCAGCTGCTCAATGTTATTCGTGGGGACATGAGTTTGGTCGGCCCCCGACCGGAGCGACCGGAATTTGTTGGCAAACTCAAAGCAGTTATCCCATACTATTCAGAACGACATTACGTGAAACCGGGTGTTACCGGGTGGGCGCAGGTCAGTTATCCTTATGGTGCATCAGTGGAAGACGCTATAGAAAAGCTTCGCTATGACCTATATTACATAAAAAACATCTCCCTTCCATTTGATATATTGATTATACTTGAAACAATTAAAGTTGTTTTATTTCGCCGGGGTAGTAGATAAACAAAAGGAGTCGTTCATGAGGCAAGCGTTAATAACGGTTCTGTTTTTGATGATATTCCCAGTTGCTTCTTATTCAGCTGATTATGTGATCGGAGAGGGTGACGGATTGGATATTGCTGTTTGGGGAGTCCGTGAGCTTAATGCGAGTGTCAGAGTGAGACCAGATGGTAAAATTACCTTACCAGGTCTTGGCGACGTAATAGCAAGTGGCTTAACTCCAAAATCTCTGCAGGATGTCCTCTCGGAAAAACTTAAGGAGCTTGTAAAAAACCCGATAGTTACAGTAACTGTCAGAGAAATAACAAACAGTCGAGTTTATTTTTTTGGAGGGGGTATAAATTCAGGCGTCTATGACCTTAATCGCAGGACAACGTTATTACAGCTTTTATGTGTTGTAGCGGGCAACAATGGTCCAGCAGCCAGTGCTCCTGTTGCTGGGGCACCAGTAGCACGATCTCCAGATTTCAAGAAAGCGTATTTACTGAGAAATGGCAAGAAAATAAAAGAAGATTTTTACAATCTGTTTATTACAGGTGATGTGTCAGAAGACATAATTATTGATTCCAATGACTTGATTTTTATTCCTCAGCTTCAGGATAAATCCGTTTATGTATTTGGTGCAGTAAATGCCCCAAAGGCCATAGAGTACAGGGAAGGGATAACAGTGATGGATGCAATTCTCGAAGCAGGTGGATTCACAAGATTTGCGAGCCAAAATGATACCGAAGTGAAGAGGAAGTCTGGAAGTAAAGAAGAAACAATACAAGTGAGAGCTAAAGATATAACAAAAAGTGGTGATATGTCACAAAATATTAAGCTTAAATCTGGTGATTATGTAATTGTCAAAGAAAGTATTTTCTAGAGAGAGCGAAATGGAAAATCAAAATATTGATTATAACGGCATAATTAGGTTGGTGCTAAAAAAACGGTGGGTATTCGTATCAACAGCATTATCGATTATGACAATCTCAGTTATTATAAGTTATCTCCTCCCTAAGATTTATGAATCTAAAAGCACAGTTTTTATCGAGAAAAACGTAATTAGTGAACTTGTAAAGGGCATTGCAGTTACCCCGTCAATGGAACAAACTTTAAGAGTCTTAAAAGTAGCGATGACAAGTCGACCTTTGCTAGAAAAGGTTATCAATGAACTTGATATGATTAAAGGCAAGGGGCCTAATGAATTACCAGAATTACTCGAATTGATAAATAAAAACATCACAGTTACAGTAAATAGAGACAATACGATGTTTATAATATCTTATCTAGATAAGGACCCACGACTTGCGAGGGATTTTGTTAATACACTAGTTAAATCATATATTGAACAAAATGTATCATCAAAGCGAGATGAATCATATGGCGCCATTAAATTTATGACTGAACAGTCTGACGCTGTTAGAAAAAAGATTGAGGCAATAGATAAGGAAATAAATCAATACAAAGTTCAACAAGGAGGAGTGATTAATATTGATGAGTCGAGGCTTTTTACTGAAATAAACGCAGATCAAACGAGACTTCATGAAGTGCAGTTACGTCGTAGGCAGTTGGAAGGTTTGAAGCCCGTTACGCGTAGAGAATCTGATCCTCTAAATAATCAGTTGATAACACTTCAGCGGCGTTATGATGAGTTGCGTTCACAGTTTAACGAGAATTATCCCGAGTTGATCAGGATTCGAGGTGAAATTGAAGTACTCCAAAAACAAATCAAAACCAGACCTCAAAATTCTCCTTCTCTAATTGATCCTGTTGAAATAGCAAGGATTGAGGCTGAACTGAATGCATTGAAAATATCCGAACAGACTTTAGCTCGCTCTATATCAATCAATCAGAATTTACTTAAGAGAATACCTTCTGCTAAAGCCAATCTGGAACAGATGGAAGCTGAACGAAGGAACCAGAAGGCTTTGTACGATCAACTTTTATCTAGGCAAGGGCAATCAGAAGTGTCAAAGCAGATTGAAGTCCAAGACAAAACAACAACGTATCGTATTGCTGAACCAGCAATAATTCCAGTTAAACCGGTTAAGCCTAATCGAATTAGGATTATGTTGTTAGGATTAATCGCTGGAATAGGTGGAGGGATTGGGCTCCTTTTGGGAATTGATTTCCTTGATAAGTCAATCAAAAATGTAGACAGTGTTAAGTTACTTGGTCTGCAGATTCTTGCGATAGTGCCACAGATACCCGATTATGAAAAGGAAATGAGAACGCAACGAAAAAATCGGATTTTGACAGTTTTATCTTCAAGTTATTTAGGCATAATCTTATTCGTAATCGCCATGGAGGCAGCTGGTTTGCCATATATGGACAAAGTTTTCGCTCTTATTACTTCCGGTTTTTAATGAGGTAATCACGTGAGTAGAATAGAAAAAGCTCTTGAAAAAGCATCCCAGTTGAGGACAAAGTCGCCTAGGCAACAGACCACCAGTATGGTTAAAACAATTGAGTCAGCAATTGAAAATACGGTTGATATATTCCCAAATCAAAAAAAAACGGATGTTCTCCTGGTTTCTAACCCTTTACTGGTTGTCTCAACGGATCCTTCATCACATATTGCAGAAGAATATCATAAGTTGAAAAGTGTAATGATCTCGCTCGCACGAAAAGATGAGATCAATAATGTTGTGATGATTACCAGTGCCCTACCCGGCGAAGGGAAAACCATCACGTCAATCAATCTTGCGTTGAGCCTTGCAAAGGAGATTGACAGCACAGTTCTGCTGATTGACGCTGATTTGAGGAAACCTTCTATCGCTGATTATCTGGGAATACCTGCAAATCTTGGTCTTACCGATATCCTTGAAGGTCGAGCTGAAATCGAAGAGACTTTGTTGCGCACAGGAGTAGGTAAATTGGTTGTTTTGCCGGCTGGTAAGGTGGCAATAAATCCGGTTGAACTTTTTTCATCCAACCGTATGTCACTGTTCGTTCAGGAGATCAAGCATCGATACCCTGACCGTTTTATTATATTTGATGCACCCCCGATACTTCCTTTTGCGGAAACAAGAACTCTTGCTAACCTCGTAGATGGAGTGATTCTTGTAATTAAGGAGAGATTGGCCTCTGTCGCAAACGTTACTGAAGCCATATCTTCACTTAGTGATACTCGAATTCTCGGAGCTGTTTATAATGAGGTAGAAGTGTCTGTTAGTCTTGATAGATATAGTCATTACTACGGTGGTTACCGCTATAAAAAACCTGCTCCTGTTGAAGGCGAAGCTGTAGTTCCGGAGACTCGATGAATGTATGAAGAATATTTTAAACTCAATGTAAAGCCATTTGACCTTGTGCCAAATCCAAAATTCCTGTTTATGAGTAAGTCTCACAAAAAGGCTCTTACTTATTTGGATTACGGTATACGCGAAAGAGTCGGATTTATTCTATTGACTGGCGAGGTTGGTTCAGGGAAAACGACTATAATCAGGGATCTCATAAAGAAACATCATGGTGAGGTTGTTATATCGAAGGTATTTAACACGAGGGTTAATTCTGAACAACTTATTGCTATGATTAACGATGATTTTGGTATTCCCGTTTCTGGTAAGGATAAAACTATGATGCTTCGAGATCTAAACGATTTCTTAGTAGAGCAGTACGCCCGTGGAAATTCGCCAGTACTGATTATAGATGAGGCCCAGAATCTCACACAAAAACTTCTTGAAGAAATCAGGATGCTTTCCAATCTTGAAACTGACAGCTCGAAACTATTGCAGATAATACTCGTTGGCCAGCCTGAACTTCGATCAACCATGAAATCTCCTGTCCTGAGGCAATTGCGTCAGCGGATCAGTATTAACTGCCATCTACAACCTCTCTCGAGGCAGGAGGTTGAGCAATATATTCTCTATCGTCTCGAAGTTGCTGGCAATCGTGAGGCTGTAACATTTTCACCTGGAGCATTTGATCTTATATATTCAAGCAGTCGAGGAATTCCAAGAATAGTTAATATTTTGTGCGATTTCCTATTGATATCTGCATTTGCCGAGGAGACGAATACGCTGGATGATGAAATGGTTCATGAGGTTATCGGTGAGCTTGATGTGGACCAGCAGTTTTGGCATGTGGAGGTTGATGAAGCATGCGCAAAGAATCCAGTACAAGTCGATACTGGCGAAATTGCTCGAGCACTCCAGATGATAAATCGTCGTCTCGATTCTATCGAAAAAGATTCCCGAAGCTATTCTGACTCAATAGTTAAAGAGTTTGGGCAGAAGCTTACAGATTTGCAAAATGCCTTCATGTTTCATGTTAAAGAAACTGATGCTGCCGTCACTTCAATGGGTTCCAAGATAGACAGGCTACGTTCCATGCTTGATGATCCTGGACAAGATGGGGGAGATAAGAAGACGGGCCTTGTGAAAAAATTGATGGGGGCATAATGTTTTTTGATAAGTCATATGATCGGACATGTAGAAATAATTTGAGAAAGCTACGGAATAACGCGATTACAGTTTTTTGTTTGGTGTTATTTTCTTTGGTTGAACCCGCGTGCGCCGAATATCAGATTGTTCCTAGAATTGATGTCAGCGAAGAGTATAACGATAACCTTTTTCAAACTGAGACAGACCGTAAGACAGATTATATATCACGCATTCAACCTGGCATTGCTTTTCGCTATACTGCTCCATTATGGGATTGGGATCTTTCCTATGGCTTCGATTTCCGCCGATATGCAAAAAGGCTTCGTGAAGATGAGGAAACTCATAATTTTACCGGGACCAGTACTATCAGGCTAATAGATAATTTTATGTTTATCGATTTAAGAGATACATATAGTCGCGTTTCACTGGATGTTACCAGGACTACTACCAGTGACAGCCTTTTTGTTAATCAAACTGATTCCAACGTATTCACTGCTTCTCCGTACTTTGTTTTGCATCCATCAGCTTCAGTGACTGTCCGCACTGGTTACACCTATATAGATACATGGTATAAATATACAAATGCAGAATCAAGGAAACAGCACTCAGGTTTTATTGATGCATCGTATGAAATGACGTCCAAGTTTTTCCTTAACAGCTCATATAGATTGGACAGAGAACTTGCCAATACTTTTAAGTTTTATCGACATGAAGCGACTATCGGGACACGTTACGAATATGCAGAAAGGTCGTTTATTACAGCCCAGGGAGGAATTACAAGTGAAGAGTATGACAGTGTCGATACAAATGCTTATACAACCAGCCCGTATTGGAATATTGGGATAACTCACACATTTGATACAGTTACAGCTGCGTTATCTTCCAGTGTAAGATATGCCGATGATCCTCTTGGTGGTTCTCTAAGGGAAAATATTTATGGATTCTTGACAATTCAGAAAAGTCTGAAGAAGGGCACTATTACAGTTAACTCGTCATATTCAGAATATTTTGATGGCAAAACAGATGTCAAGACAGGTGAGCGGCTGGTTGCCGGCATGAACGGAGTTTATGAAATAATGGAACATTTGGACTGTAGACTAAGCTTCAATTTCGTGAATTACAGAGATCTTACTCTCAATGGCACAACCAAAAGATATTATGTTGACAGTGGACTCAGATATTCATTTGGGAACAACCTTTCCATTGGAATGTCTTATGGTTATGCCAACTATGAGTCTGCACAGATTACCACTGACAACATGCATGGGAATCGAGTTATTTTAGATATATCAAAGGTTTTCAACCAGTAATGCTTAATGCATTGACCATAGATGTGGAGGATTATTTTCAAGTTAATGCATTTGCACCATATTTATCACGTGACAAATGGGATTTAATTCCGCTCCGGGTTGTTGATAATACCCTTCGTATTCTGGAGATGCTTGATGCTAATAATCTAAAAGCAACATTTTTTATCCTGGGTTGGGTAGCCGAAAGAGAGTCGGGTCTGATAAGAGAAATTCAGCGCAGGGGGCACGAGATAGCTTGTCATGGTTACGGACATGAGTTGATATATGATATTGGGCCAGAACGATTCAGGGAAGACCTCAGGCGTGCTAAAGGGATAATTGAGGAGTTGATTGGATCTAGAGTTTTCGGATACCGTGCCCCAAGTTACTCAATAACTGAAAAATCGCTCTGGGCTCTGGATATACTCATTGAAGAAGGTTTTACCTATGATTCTAGTATATTCCCAGTCTACCACGATACATATGGTGTGCCGAATTCACCACGTTTCCCTCATTGTATCAAACGTGAAGCTGGTTCTATAATGGAATTTCCACTGACAACATATCCGATCAGCTTCGGTAAAAAGGAATTCCGCCTTCCTATAGCAGGTGGAGGGTACCTAAGACTGTTCCCCGCTCAATTTCTTGTGCGAGCCATTCGTTCAATAAATATAATTGAGAATCAACCCGCAGTCCTTTATTTCCATCCATGGGAAATTGACCCCCAACAGCCTCGCATTAAGGCGGGTTTAAAGTCCCGGTTTCGGCACTACCTCAATCTTGCCGGAACAGAGGACAAAGTGAAGCACATTATCGGATCGTTGAATTTTAGTACAATGACTGAAACTCTGGCAGTAACTGTATGAATATTTGTTGCATAGGTAATGAAGAACATCAAATTTGGGATGATTTCATATCTCGTCATCCATCCGCCACATCCTACCATCAATATTCTTGGCGTAAGATAATAGAAAACAGCTTCGGTCACCCGTGCTATTACCTGGTGTTGTGGGCAGACAGTGGATTGGTCTCTGGTATATTGCCGCTTGTCCATATGAAAAGCATGCTATTTGGCAATTCCCTAGTTTCATTGCCCTTTGTTAATTATGGCGGACTGTTATGTGATTCTACTGACGCAGAGATTGCTCTGCTTAGAGAAACTGAGGCACTTCGTCAATCACTCGGTTCAGATCACGTCGAACTACGTCATATCGGGTCTGAGAAAGAACAACTTCCGTCACGGAAACGCAAGGTAACAATGATCCTTTCTCTGAACCAGGATGAGTCTGCTCAGTGGAAAGGGTTCAATGCAAAACTTAGAAACCAGATTCGAAAAGCAGAGAAGAGCGGACTTGAGCCTATAATCGGCCATTTGGACTTACTCGATGGTTTTTATGATGTCTTTGTCCGCAATATGCGAGACCTTGGAACTCCAGTTTATTCTAAGGAGTTTTTCAAGAACGTGCTAGAAGAGTTTCCTGACTCAAGTCGAATTATTGCAGTTAGGCATAAGGGGAAGGTCATCGCTGCTGGGATTGCCATCTGGTTCAGGGACACTATTGAAATCCCGTGGGCTTCGTCCATAGCTGATTACAGGAACTATTGTCCCAATAATATGCTGTATTGGGAGGCGATAAGGTTTGCTATCGGAAAAGGGTTTTCAAAATTCGATTTCGGTCGTTCCACACCTAATGAAGGTACCTACAATTTTAAGAAACAATGGGGAGCAGAACCAGTACAACTTTACTGGCAGTATCTGTTGGCAGAGGAAAAGCAACTGCCGAATCTGAATCCGAATAATCCAAAGTTTGGCATTGCAATCAGTGTTTGGAAAAGGCTCCCTGTTTGGGTGACACGGATATTGGGGCCGCGAATTGTGCGGAGTATCCCATGATTGCGGCAGTAGATGTCTCTTTTGTCATCCTTACTTGGAACTCGGAAAGCTACATCTCTAGATGTCTTGATTCACTTTTGGTAAGTTTGGAGGGGACTGGACTTTCATTCGAGATTTTTGTCGTCGACAATGGTTCCCGCGATACTACAGCCGATATTTTGAAGGTATACGAGAAGACAATGCAAGGGGTAGTCATTCCAATTTTCTTCAAAACGAATCTTGGAACGACAGTTTCTCGCAACGCTGCCCTGCGGATGGTTCGGGGTGTGTATATATGTGTTATGGATTCGGATGTTGAGGCAATTCCTGGGGTGTTCCCAAAGCTGATAGAAGTTCTATGCGAGGAACCTAAGGTTGGGATGGTTGTCCCGCAAATTCTCTATCCGAGCGGTCGCTGGCAAAAATCTACGGATCGTTTTCCAACCTTGATGCATAAGATCAACCGATATTTTCGCCTTCGGCAGATTGAGGCAGCTGAGGAGAGTGCGGCCATAGATAACACGGAAAAACGCGATGTTGATTACGCAATATCTGCACTTTGGCTGTTTCGGAGTGAGGTGTTGGAAACAGTGGGATTACTCGATGAAAAGATCTTCTATGCTCCTGAGGATGTAGATTATTGTCTGCGAATTTGGGAAAAAGGATACCGTATTCTTTACTTTCCTGCAGTACATGTTATCCATCATACGCAAGAAATTTCACGTGGTTTTAAGTTTAATAAAGCAAAAATTGAACATGTAAAAGGGCTTATATATTTATTCATTAAACATCGCTATGTGTTCGTTGGACCAAAGTTTAAAGCTCCATAAGGTTTTGATGCAAATGGATTTTACAATAATTATACCAGCCAAAAATGAAGAGAAATATATTAGCATGTGTCTTGATTCCATAAATGCTATGGATACTGAAGGTTTAACTTTTGAAGTTATTGTTGTTGATAATGGTTCAACTGATAAGACAGTCTCTATTGCAAAAGCCAAAGGTGCCACAGTTTTTGAGAAGCCTGATTTAACCATTTCGGCTCTTCGAAATTTTGGAGCTACTCAAGCTGCTGGAGATATTCTCGCCTTTTTGGATGCGGATTGCACAGTTGACAATAAATGGCTCAAAAACGCCTTAGTTTATAAAGATCAAAATGAAGTTGTATCTTTTGGCAGTCCTGCAGTTATTCCCGAAAATGCAACATGGGTGCAAACAAGTTGGTTTGCGATAAGAGAGAAAAAGTGCCAGATTCAAGAGGTAAATTGGCATGAATCTGCGAATGTTTTTGTGTTAAAGAAGGCTTTTGAAGAGGTAGGAGGGTTTGACGAGACGTTGATTACTTGTGAAGATTATGACCTTTCTGCAAGACTAAAAAAGATAGGTCGATTGCTCTGTGATAATAGGATAGTTGCTGTTCACCACCGAGAACCTGCGACTGTAGGAGATTTTTTTAGGAAAGAAAAATGGCGTGGCAAAAGCAATTTATCAGGTGTGATGAGCCACGGACTTCAATGGAATGAAATGCCAAGTTTAATCTTGCCTTTTATTCACTGTCTTTTTGCATTATCTTTTATGTTATGTGTCATTGCATTATTTGTTAATGGTAAAGAATGCCTGCATTATGCAATTATTATATTCTTGATATGGCAATCACCTTTTATGGTGCTTGCTTGCTATAAGAATAGGAGTGTCAGGCCTGTTTATGTATTTCAATTGTATTTATTGATTAATGTGTACTTCTTTGCCCGTGGATTGGCTGTTTTTCGATTATAATAGTCTTGAGAGTGTATTTTTGTTCTATTACAGAAACATTCCTCATGCAGGAATTTTTATCGCTATCATCAGTGCGTGAAGTGACTGAATAGAATAAGTTGATCGCAATTGATACTGATTCCAGTGGATAAGCAGGCTATTAAAGTGAAACAGATTAAAGTCCTTCAGCTGGGAGCTTCAACGGGGCTATATGGCGCTGAGCGATGGATCTTAGCTCTAATAAGAAGTTTGCCCCTTGATCATCTTGACTTATGGGTTGGTGCGATTAAGGATTCACCTCTGCAGCAAGTAGATCTTTGCCAAGAGGCTGAGGTGTCGGGATTTAAAACCGTCATTTTTGAAGGTTTTGGCAGGTTTAATTTGCATGCAGTTGGACTTGTCAGGCAGTTTATCAAAAGTAACAGTATTGATATTCTTCATACCCATGGATATAAATCTGATCTTATAGGTATTATTGCGACCAAGGGAACAGCCTGTAAGGTAATATCCACCCCGCATGGCTGGACAAAAAAACCGGATTTAAAGTTGTTCTGCTATGAAATCATTGATCGATTAATATTTCCGTTCTGCGATGCGGTTGTCCCCTTATCAAAGACAATGGCGGAGCCACTTCGTAAAATTCCTAGATTAGCAAAAAAGCTTTACTTGATTCCCAATGGTGTTGATATTCTTGAAATCGAAACCATCGATTCGGTTGCCGAAGAAATGAGACGTTGGAAAGAAGAAGGGACTTTAATTGCTGGATATATTGGACGACTTATCTCTGGAAAGGGAATCGAAACTCTTTTGACGTCTCTTTTAGAGCCGGGTATGGACAATTGGCGCCTTGCTATAATCGGCGATGGTGAGCAAGGTGATGAATTTAAGTCACTGTCTCAACGCTTGGGGCTTTGTGAAAGGGTTAAATTTTTTGGGTTTCGCCCTGATCGGTTAAACTTTTTAAGAGGGTTTGATGCGTTTGTTCTCCCCTCAGAATCAGAGGGGATACCGAGGTGTCTAATGGAGGCTATGGCGGCAAGGGTGCCGGTAGTGGCCTCCGATATTCCGGGGTGTCGTTATTTGGTAGATCACAAATGTACTGGTTTGCTATTTGAGACCAATAATGCCAGTGACCTAGCTCAGGCGCTACTTAGTTTGGTATCTGAACCGCAATTGACTCAAAAGTTAGTTAATGCCGCATATGATCATGTGAATACTTATTATTCTGCAAGCAGGATGGCCAGGGAGTATGGTCTTCTCTATGAGCGTTTATTGACGGATTCCATAATTTAATAAGGGTGAGGCAAAAATGGTAATTCTAACATGCGCGAATGCTGCCAAGGAAACCCATGAAGGTAAAGCTTTTAAAAATTTCAGTTTCAGAAGACTCATTGAAGACACCATCAAAAGGTCAGAATATTTTGGGTACAAGATGGATGTTTACGATCTAGGGAATTTAGGTATCGGTGAGTTGTATAGTATTGAAGACGAGAGTTTTGTAGCGACAGGTTATTATGAAAAAGAAGTGAAAAGCGGTTATAAGACTAAATCTCTTTTTAAACCAGAAATTGTAAAACTGTCAATGGCAAAGCATGATGAACTGATAGTCTATCTTGACGGTGACGCCCAACTTTGTGGATGCATCGACGAGGTCGACACAGATGATTATGACATTGGTGTTACCCTTCGGGATGTCGAGGAATTGGATAATGATTGGCATCGGGAGCATATGGATATTGTAAAATATGTCAATGCGGGTGTGATCTTTTTTCGACCCACTCCGAAGGCTCGCGAGTTTGTTGAGAATTGGGCTTGTATGACAGAGCAGTTGGGGAATGACCAGATGGCACTCAATAGGCTGTCGTGTCCTGATGAATACCCGAAGGCTTGGACTGTACATATCTTGAATGGAGTTAGAGTTAAGTATTTTCCTGGGAAGGTCTATAATTTCTACTACTTTATGGAAGCGACAGCTCTTGGTGCTAAGATTTATCATTTTAAAGGATCAGTACGACATTTTTATCCCTTCGACTTGAAGAAACGGCTGTTTTGCTTATGTATCGTACCAATTATCAATTTGGTATCAAAGGTGAGAAAAAAGCCCGTTGCTCGGTAATTGACAGCACTTGGGGTCTCAAGTCTACGAATAAAGTTAGGTGCTATGCTTAAAATTTGTAAAAATTTTTTCGGATACCTAAACAGTAATGGAGTTCAATACTGTCACTGGAAGAGCAATCTGAACTTAGATAAGTCTCTGACTGGTACTACCGATTTGGACATCCTCGTAGCACTTTCATCTCAGAAACTATTTAATCAGGCAATTGATATTTTTGGTTTTAAAAAAATCCTCTCTCCTCCAGGAAAGCAATTCCCTAATCTGGAAGATTATCTTGGGTTTGATCTGACGACCGGAACCTTGATCCATTTGCATGTGCACTATGCCCTTGTTTTGGGTGAGAAGTTTATAAAAAACCACCATCTTCCCTTGGAATCTCTTTTTTTCCGACACTTGATTCCTTCTTCGCAGGGGTTATGGATCCCCTGTCCTGAGTTGGAGCTTATTGTTCTCGTTTTGCGTGCCCATATGAAAACCGATCTGGTTTCACTTGCCAAGCATCAAATTAAAGATTTTCTTGGGCATAGCTATATCCCGTTTCCCGACAATATCAAGGAAGAGTTTGATGAACTGATAAAATGCTCCGACTTGGATAAGGCAAGATTAATCTACCGTGAAAGTAGGTTGCCTCTCCATGAAGATATAGTTTTCGGTTTTATTCGTGAACTGTCTGAGGGTAGTTTGAGAGCGAGATCAGTTGCTTTAAGAAAAATACAGATTTTGCACGGCTTAAGGGGTTACCAGAGACAAAACAATTTTGCCGCGTATGGAAAATACATTGGTCAATATATTCAGCGGCTTCCACTGCTAGCTAGATTTATCGTCTCAAAGAAAAAAACTTTTTGTGATGGGGGAAAGGTATTTGCTGTAGTAGGTGCGGATGGGGCGGGGAAGTCTACACTCATAGGTGACTTGGAGGCGTGGCTCTCATGGAAGGTCATTGTTAAGCGAACATATTATGGTATCCCCAAGTCATCAGTTATTCAAATGGGATTTTGGATCGTGCAGAAGCTTGAGAAGCTAAGCCTCAATCACCTTTCCAAAGAACTAAATGCACTTTTATGGTTAATCATTGCTCACAAAAGGTTCGTAACTGCTGTTAAGGCTCAAGCGCTTGCCGCAAAAGGAATATTGGTTCTGTCGGACAGATTCCCCATGAAGGATTTTCATAAAATGACTAATCCTATGGATGGTCCTCGCTTGTTTGGATCCAATAGTTGGTTTTCTCAAAGAGAATCCCTTTATTACCAAAATCTTGTCTATCCTAATCGCATCTTTGTTCTCAAGGTAGCTTTTGATGAATTGAGGAAGCGAAAGACCGACCTCCCTCTTGATATTCACATGCTGAAGGCTGAGGCGGTCAATAGCATTACTGAACGAGAAGGTATAATTATTGTTGACGCTAACCGCAGTTATGAAGAAGTTTTACTCCAGATCAAGACTTTGATATGGCAAGAATTAGTTAAGGCGACATACGAGAGAGGAAAGTAATTGTGCGATTTGAAATGCCCAATGATCTTATTGCTTTTCCCGAAATTGGTATTTCTGCCATTTGGGCGAAAACACATTTGATATAATGATGGCTTTCCTTTTTATATTCATAAACTGCCTGGGGTACTTTCTTGCTTTAACCCGCGGACCATTTTGGGGGCTCCTTGTTTACGCGCATATCTATTTTAATGCGCCTGACCCTTCCATAAATTGGTGGGCAGATATGCTTCCGTTTCAAAACTGGAGTTATGTCACTACATTAGTACTGTTCACGTCAATGTTGCTTCATAAAGATCGTCTTTCATCCAGGCCCATCAAAACAATTTATCTAGTTTTTTTCTTTTTGGGACTCACTTCAATTATCACGTTTACAATTTCTGGGTTTCAAGATGTTTCGCGTACATTTCTTGTGCAATTAGCTTCTTACACCATAATCTGCATAGCAATAATAAAAATTATTAAGTATGAATGGCAATTAAGGCTATTGTGGTTATGGATCATATTGCTTTCAACCTATCTTTCAATCAACGCATATTTAAATGGCAAAAGAATTCACGGACGGCTTGAAAATATTGGAGCTGCAGATTCTATAAGTTCAAATTTATTTGGACTATTGCTTGCTGGTATTATTCCATTACTGATACCTTTTCTTTGTAATGGTAAAAGATATGAACGCATACTATGTTTAATATGTATACCTTTCATATTCAATGCGATAGTTCTTTGTAACAGTCGTGGATCATTTGTTGCTCTTGCTGGTGGATTTGTAGCTGCATTTTTATTTCTTGCTGATAATAAGTTGAGAAAACGGATGATGATTGTCGGTGTTGGGCTTATCGGTATTTTCATTTACTTGGCCGATCAGGAAATGATTGATCGTATATCAAGTTTGTTACAGGCTAAAGAAGCTGTAGAAGATGACCAGCAGGCGAACACTTTATCTAGCGGAAGGCTTGAGATTTGGCGTTATGGTCTTCAAATGGTTGGTGATCACCCATTTGGGGCAGGTCCAGGAGGCTTCAAGCAATTGGCTAAGGATTATCTACCGGCTGAAATATTGACTGTCCATGCTGAGGGGGAATCCGGAGTACGGGGAGCCCATAATTCCTATCTTCTTGTATTGGTGGAGCAAGGGCCACTTGGATTGCTGCTTTGGTTATGTTTATGTCTTAGTACTTGGCTGAAAGTCTATAAATCATCAGTAGTATTAAAAGGTAGTGCTGATTGTAACTCCTTTCTGAGTTATGCGGTTTTAGCAATGGGGATTTCATTTTCCGCATCAGTACTCGGAGGTTTGTTTACTTCCAGGGTTTATTATGAGTTCTTTTGGTGGCAAATTGCGATGGTTATTGTACTTTTTCATTTCGTCCACTTCGGTGATGGACGCGAGTTTTCAATCACCGAGCCGGTTTCTGGCTTAAAGTGAGCTCATGTCAAAAGATCATGTCTTCAAAAAACTGTTGAAAAACTCCGGAACCATTTTTTTGGGAAACTCGGCAGCATCAGCGTTGAACATGGTCTCGTTTTCTCTGATGGCGAAAGCGGTTGGTGCTGAGTTTCTTGCAGTTTACGCTCTTTCTCAAACATATGCCAATTTGGTAAACGACATCTTCAACGTTCAGACATGGGAAGGGCTAATAAAATTCGGGTCGACAAAATTAAGCGATGACGAGATGGCGAGTTTGATTAAAACCAATATTGTGATCGATTCCATAAGCGCCTTGGTAGCCTTTGTTTTTGCACTGCTCTTGGCCCTGCCAGTAACGATTCTCGCAGGATGGGATCGCGCTAATATCCCAATAATCTCTTTGTACTCTATTTCAATCCTGTTTAACAGTACAACTTTGACGATCGGAATTCCCAGGCTTATGAGGGAATTCTCAGGTGTTGCAAAAATCCAAATAGGTGTTTCCGTTATCAGGCTGCTATCTGTAGGACTCTGTTATTTCTTGGGGGGGGCCTCCCGCTTGTTCATAAGTATTTACCTTTGTATGGATATACTCACCAATATTGGGTTAATATGCTTCAGTGTGCATCTCGTTAAGCAGAAGCTTGGCAGTGGATGGTGGTCGAAAAAGCTAATATTTAATAGAGAGCAAATAAGCTTCATTTGGTGGTCCAACCTTAGGACTATAATCAGGATACCTGTCAGGCACTTCGATGTAATTGTAATTAGCTCGGTTATATCAATGGAAGCATTGGGAGCCTATAAGGTCTATAAGGAAATTACCAAGGTGATATCTAACGTTTCAGATCCCGTAAGTCAAGCTATTTTCCCAGAGTTTACCAAGTTGATAGGTACTGAAAATCACAATGAGTCTGTAGCTCTTGCAAGAAAGTCAATGTTTGCTATGTCTATAGTTGCTATTGCACTTTCAGTGTTCCTTTGTCTTATCTCTGAAATAGTTGTAAAAACATTTTTTGGACATGAGTTTTTAATACATATGAATATACTGTATTTAATGATAGTTATTACCGCATTCGCATTTTCTACAACACCTATAAATTCATTGTTTATCGCAGCTGGTTTTGCTAAGGCAAGTTTTTATGTAGTCCTTATTACAAACAGTGTGTACCTTTTGATGGCATTTTGGTGTGGTTCTGTATGGGGACTTTTGGGGATAGTATTAGCCAATGCAGTTCAGTTTGTACTAAACAAAGAGTTAAAGGTATTTATTCTAAAAAGGGCTGGGAGGTGGACGGTTAAAGCTTAACGCTAAGCCGGAACCGACTGCTCATTATGAATCGGTAGCGTATCAATGGTTTCTATAGTAAAAACCATGGATTGAATGCTTTAGGTTTAGTTGAAATGTGCTTGTTTATGATGTTTTTATTTAGTATGTACAAGGGTGAGTTGATAAATGAATAATGTACAAAATATAAAACAGATCATAAAGAAGAGTATTTCTATGATCTGTTTGAAGGATAATGGGGATAAGCAATTATTGCTAACATTCGATGATGGGCCGGCGGATGAAATAACTTTACATGTATTAAATAAATTATCACATTACGATGTAAAAGCTGTATTTTTTCTAGTGGGGAAGTATATCGAAAATAGACAAGATATTTTAAAATCAATAATTAATAATGGGCACGAAATTGGTAATCATAGCTATTATCATCACAATGATATAGAACCTCCTTTTGTGGAGTACTTTAAAGAAGTTAGAAAATGCCAAAATATTGTAAAATCGATAACTGGGCACAGCCCAAGATATTTCAGGCCACCGAGGGGCATTTTATCATATAAATCCATTATCATAGCTAGAATGCTCAGGCTTAAGATATTATTGTGGTCACTAGATTTCGATGATTGGAAATGTAATGATGTTTGCGATGCTGATTTAGTTGCTAGTCAAATCATAAATAACATTAGTAATAATGATATATTGCTTTTGCATGATAACAATAAAAATATACTTCATATATTAGATGTTATTTTGCCGATACTTTCAGAATATAGTATGATGCCAGATATAAATAGTGTGTAATATTGTGAAATTCAGTCAAATTAGCATATTTAAAATATAATTGCTGTTATTGGGTGTAGTATGGAAGAGAAAACAAATACACTATTTAAAATTTTCATGAATATGGCTATTAGCATTTTACACCATTTACCTGGTCAACCTATAAAAGTTTATTTCTATTACGCTCTAAGGGCATCAGCTATTGACTTTAGTCTTTCAAAAAAAGATATGACTGTTGTCATACGTGAAGGTAGTAAAGACGATATCGATGCTCTAGTGAGTTGCACTGACAAAAGAGGCCGATTTCTGGATCGTTTTACTATGGGCGATCATTGCCTTATTGCTATGGACATGGATGTAGTGGTTGGGTATTTGTGGTTCAGTGATCGTGATGTTTTTAGAGAAGAACAATCAAAGTACACCTTTCGGATTCAGAATGATACGGTGTATTCTTATGATGTATATGTAAGGCCGCAATATCGCCAGCATGGGGTTCTCAGTCAGTTCTTTGCTGTTATTTATGACTGGATGAAGCAATATTCTAAAAACACAATTACTATATTGATCGACTTTAATAACGATATATCTATAAAGGCTCATGTTAAGAAGGGGTTTGTGCCATTCAAGAAAATATTGTGCATAAGCATTTATGGGAAAAGTTTATTTATAGAGCAAAAGATACCTGAAAGTTAGGTCATGACAATGCTGTTACAACAAATAAAAACTTATATCAAACAATATACTTCGATACTGATGTTGAAATCAGGCTTCATTACTATGCAACTCAATGGCAATGGCGGGCGTATTGTTCTTCTTATGTATCACAGGGTCACTCATGAGCGAGATGCCCTTGGGTTGTCAATATCACCAGTGTTTTTTGAGCAACAATTGAAATTCTTGAAATCACGCTTCAAAATGATCAGTCTTACTGAAGTTGTCTCAATGCTGGCCAGCGGCACACTCTCCGGAGAATATGCATGTCTGACGTTTGACGATGGGTACCGGGACAATTATGACCACGCATACCAGCTACTCAGGAAATATAACGTTCCGGCCACAATCTTCGTCACGGTTGATAGCCTCGAAACTGGTAATTTCGGTTGGCATACATTTGATAAAGCAATTCTTGGCTCCGAGTGTGAAACCATAGATCTGACGGAATTCGCTCTTGGTATTATTGATTTAAGGACAAGTGACAAGAAGAAGCAAGCGATCTGCCATTTCCACCATGTATTGAAAAAATGCGCCCACGAGAAGCGTGAAGCGGTGGTACGGAAAGTCATTACTGAATTGGCTGCTGACGCAAACTTCGACCGTATCATGCTTACGTGGCATGAGGCAAAGGAGATGCAAGCTAGCGGTCTTGTTACAATTGGAGCTCACACTTTGACTCATCCGATTCTAACGCGGGTGAATCATGCCAGAGCCTGTTTTGAAATCACCAAGAGCAAGACAATTATTGAGGAAAAACTCGGCTCTCCCGTAGAATTCTTTGCATATCCGAATGGGCGGGAAGAGGACTTTGATGACGGAATTGTATGTATGCTAAAAAATGCCGGGTATTTAGCTGCCTGTACAACTATACCAGGTTCGATAATGGGTGTGCAGAATCTCTACAGGCTGCCACGAATTGCTGTTAATTACAGTATGTGCGAAGGGACCAGGGGTAGGTTTTCATCTGAAATGTTTGAGGTAGCTGTAACCGGTCCATTTTCCCTTGAAAGGTAGCTGATCAGGATGAAAATTCAGGCAATATCAAATATTAAAGACCTTGCTGCCTTGAAAAATCAATGGAATGATCTCCTTGCTGCTTCTGCATCTGATAGTGTCTTTCTTACCCATGAGTGGCTTTACACATGGTGGGAGGTCTTTGGTAATGAATATGAGCTCTTTGTCTTGACATGCAGAAATGAGCCGGAAGGCCATCTTGTTGGGATTTTCCCGGCCTATCTAAAGACGGCGGGATTCCCTATTAGAACAAGATCAGTCAGATTGCTTGGTAGTGAGCATGTGACGTCTGATTTTCTTGAGTGTATTGCCTTGAAAGGTTTGGAAGAGGAGGTCTATGGAGCACTTTTTGTGTATCTGGTGCAAAAAAGCGATTTGTGGGATTTGATCGAAATTACTGATGTACCTGAACAATCTGTTTTTGCGGGATTTTTGAGAAGACAGGGTATTCTTCCGGCATTCACTCAACTCGACAATGAAAAGTTTTGCCCATATTTGCCACTACCTTCAAATTGGGATGAATTCCTATCAGGTCTTTCGTCTAAGACACGACGTAATGTTAGATATTATCGGAACAACCTGGGGAGACACGCAATTGTTGACATTGAGGAAGTGACAACGCTGAAACAACTGCATGAGGTGATGCCGGACATGGTTAGGTTGCATCAGGAGCGGAAGCAACAGGTTGGATATTCTGGCCGATTTTCATCGCAGAGTTACAAAAGGTTTCATGACGCGATTTGTGAGAGTTTTCTAAATGTCGGAAGGCTTTTATTGGTTTTCCTAAAAGTTGATGGTAAGCGAGTGGCCTTTTATTATAATTTCACTTTCCAGGGCAGAGTCAATGTTTATCAATCCGGTTTCGACATTGAGTGGAGTAAGTTTAGTGTTGGCGCACTGCTTTTAGGGCATATTATTGAAATGTCTATAACTGGTGGGAATAAATATATTGACTTCCTTCGGGGGCATGAACAGTATAAGTATCATTGGACCGAACAAGAACGAAAATTAATGGATTATGTTTCATACAACAATTCGCTTCGTGGAAGCATTTTGAAAATTACTAATCGATCTTTGTCCGCTGCCAAAAGTGGGTTGAAAAAAGTATTGCCTGAAATAATTCAGAATAACGCTCGTAGAGTTATGGCATTACTCAAATGATAGAAATATTTATTATCAGTATTATTCTTGCGAGGTATTATGAGCCTTATTTGTGACGATCAGTATAACATTGGCCATATTTGTACCCGGCAGCAATGTGATTTAGGGTTTGGCAATAAGGTGGCCTTTCGTTGGATTTCAGCCCGCATGGAAAAATCCAACTATACCTTCAATGATCTTGACCGCGAATCAAATTGTTTTGCAAATGCACTGAAATCTCTTGGTTTTAATTCTGGTGAAATACTGTTTACTTTTTTACCTAAATCTCCTGAGCAATTCTTCGCATTTCTTGGTGCTTTAAAGCTCCAAGTAATTTGCGGTACCCTCTTTTCAAATTTTGGTGATGACGCAATACTCGATCGATTAGGTGACGCCAAAGCAAAAGGTGTAGTAACAACAAAAAGCCTCCTGAAGAAAATCATGCGTGTACGTGATCAGTTGCCTGCTTTGGAATATATCATAGTTACTGATATTGATGAACATACAACTGACGACATATTAAGTTACACAGCATTAATGCGGATGTCTTTAAATACGTTCGAAACGCCAATAACACAACCTGATACTCCATCTGTTGTGCATTATACCTCCGGATCAACAGGTAAGCCAAAAGGTGTGTTACATGTTCATAAGAGTATTATTCATCATCATAGAACTTCAAGTGAGGTTTTGAACCTCACTAACACAGATATATTTTGGTGTACTGCTGATCAAGGGTGGGTAACAGGTACTTCTTACGGCATAATTGGTCCTTGGAGCCTGGGGATTACACAAATTCATTATGGTGGAGGTTATAATGCTAAGATTTGGTTTGATCTTTTACAAAATGAGGCAGTGACAGTATGGTACTCTGCACCTACAGCTCTACGTATGCTATTAAGAGAGGATGCAACTCTCTATAATTATTATGACTTATGTAACCTTAGATATATATTTAGTGTTGGTGAGCCACTTAATCCAGAAGTAATAAATTGGTCACGGACTGTATTAAAGAAAGATATATACGATACGTGGTTTCAAACAGAAACTGGCGGTATTATGATAACGAACCGACCAGGTATCGAGATTAGACCTGGTTCCATGGGAAAACCATTGGACGGTATTGTGCCAGCTATTTTGGCTGATAATGGAGAGCTGCTTCCCAATAATAATCAAGGCAACCTCTGTCTCAAAAGTGATTGGCCTTCGATGTTTGTAACATATTTGAATAATGATTCAGCCTATCAATCGAAATTCAAGAATGGATGGTATTATACTGGGGATACGGCTCTTTCCGACGACGATGGATACTATTGGTTTAAGGGACGAAGCGATGATGTTATCAACACTGCTGGTCATTTGATTAGCCCTTTTGAGGTTGAAAGTGCCTTACTCGAAATTGAAGAGGTTGCTGAATCTGGAGTGATTGGTGTTCCAGACGATTTGTTGTATGAAAAGGTTGTTGCATTTGTTCAATTACACAAGCAGTTTAGTTGGTCCCAAGATTTAGAATTAAAGATCAGGATTCATGTTAGCAACAGGGCATCATCCATTGCGACACCTCAAGAAATATTTATTGTTGACAACGTTCCCAAAAATAAGAGTGGTAAAATAATGCGCAGAGTACTTAAAGCTCGCTATCTAGGAATGGATGCTGGCGATATCTCAACATTGGAGGATTGAATGGAGTTACAAAATAAATTAAATCGAATTTTTTGCGAGGTTTTTGATGACGAGGATATAAAAATTAGTCGAGAGATGACAGCTAATGATATTGATGGGTGGGATTCCTTATCGCATGTCAATCTAATAGTGGCAATTGAGGCTAATTTTAAGATAAGGTTTTCTCAAAAAGAACTCCTAACATTTAAAAATATTGGAAATTTGATAGATAATATAAGTGATAAAATAACAAAAGCATAAAATAATGCAATTTAATTCAGTAAAATATCTGATTTATTTAGGTATCGTATATCTAGTATTTAATTTAGTGAGTGAGCGCATGCGTTGGTGCGTTCTTCTCTTTGCAAGCCTATTGTTTTATGCTGAATTAAATGCACCATATTTGTTAGTAGTTTTAATATTGGTTGCATTTATAACCTATGGGTTTGGTATATGGTTGGATCAAGTAGAAACTGAAAAAGCTAGGAAGAATATATTATGGATTGGAATTGCATCTAACTTAGTAATATTAATTGTAATGAAGTATCAGACATTAGTTGTGGAAAGTATAATACAGCTAATTACATTCAACTCTATAAAATACCAGATTCAACCAATAAAAACTCTAGTAACTATTGGAATATCCTATTATGTTTTTCAAGCCATATCTTACCTTATAGATGTTTATCTCGAGATAGAAAAACCAGAGCGCCACATTGGCTATTTTGTGCTCTATCTATCATTTTTCCCCAAATTACTTCAAGGCCCTATAGAGCGATCTAGTGAGCTACTGCCTCAACTTAGAGAGAAATATAAGTTTGATTATAATAATACAAGATATGGTATGTTGTTATTTGCTTGGGGGCTATTCAAAAAGATCGTAATTGCTGATAGGGTTGGTATATATGTAGATACAGTATATAACAATATCACTTATTTCAGTGGCACTCCATTGCTATATGCTACATACTTGTATGCTATACAGATATATATGGACTTCTCTGGTTATACTGATATGGCATTGGGGTCTGCCTATCTATTTAACATTAAGTTAACACAGAACTTCAATTCCCCATATTTTGCTACGTCAGTTGCAGATTTCTGGCGTCGTTGGCATATTTCATTCTCTCGATGGATACTTGATTATATTTTTAAACCACTTCAGATGAAATGGCGATATTTAAATAAATTTGGAACTGCATCTGCGCTTATTGTAACCTTTCTGATTTCCGGAATTTGGCATGGCGCAAGTGCAGGTTTCATTATATGGGGTGTATTACACGGCATTTTTTTGGCAAGTTCTGTTTATTACAAACCCTTTCAGAAAAAAATTCATAAAGCATTAGGTCTTGAGCGAACTAATACACTCAAATATTGGCAAATGTTTGCCACATTTAACTTTATATGTTTCGCATGGATCTTTTTTAGATCTAATACAACTTCTGATGCGCTTTATTTGATTACGCACGTAGCTGATAACTCGAAGGGTCTGGGTGAGCTATTGAGTGCCCAAGGGAGCACAGAACTTATATTAACTTTTGTTTTTGTAGCTGCAGCAATTATTGTTGAGTCTATTGGGAGCATATCTACTGTTGCTGAAAAAATTTATGAAAAACCAATTTGGGTTAGGTGGACAGTATATTATACGCTGATGATTATAATTATTCTGTTTCATGTAGAGACTGGTAAATCATTTGCTTATTTTCAATTTTGAATTGATATAACGCTTTGGGAAGCTGATGAAAAGGCTCATTTTTAAAATAGTCATTTTTTGCATAATATTTATCGTGGTCGATAATGGGATAGCATTTCTCTTAAAAATCGGACTAAATCGCTATTATGGATTTGACCGTAATGCAAGTATATTAATTGTCGGTCACTCACGTGCTGCCCATGGAATTGATGGGGCTATGTTGCAAAAAATTACTAATAGATCAGTTGCAAAATATTCAGTTCAGGGGACTACACTTGCCGATCATATAATGATGTATAAACATTACATCAGTGAACATCCTGGTTCAGTAAAAACTGCCGTTTATATTGTTGACGATTATTTATTCTGTAAGGGTTTTGGATCTAATCAGTATCGACTATTTTATCCATTTATGGACAACAAGATAGTTGATAGATATATATACGAATATGCTGGATCATCTGAAGATTATATCACTCACAAGCTGATAAAGCTATATCGGTACTGTGAGGGCTCTGTTCAAGGTACAGTCAGGATGGGATTTGCTGGACGTACTGAGAAGTCTATAAACGATAGAATTGATATCAACAAAATAAAGAAAAATATTGCTAAAGTAAATATATCTGAAAGAAGCAAAGTATCGGATGTAAACATAGTGCATTTCAAGAACTTAATAACTTATTTACGAAGCAATAATATACAAGTATATTTGTTTTATATGCCATTTGTTGATTTATTGAGCGAAGTTAATTCTGAAAGCCAGAAACTAACAATGGGATTATTGAGGGAATTGGCAAAGCGAGATAGTGGCATAATACTTATTGATGATTGTGTGTCAGGCTCATCAAGATATGACCTTTTTATTGATGCTACGCATCCAAATAGAGCAGGTCAAAAACTGTATACTAATATAATTGCGCAAAAAATATTATCTAATAGTTATTGAGTGAAATATATCATAAATAATAATCACTAACTGTCATGAGTGAAAAATCACAATTATGTTTATTGGCATTTTAAACAAATAAGGGTACAGAGTTATTTATGCATTCTATTGAATTTGTGGGAATACCTGGTGTCGGGAAATCTACACTTTCTCAGGGGGTTGTGAAATATATTTATGGGAAGTCCCGCAATTCGATACTTACTTCTGAAAAGGCTTTATTTTATGCAGCTAAAGAAAATTGTGATATATCATTGAGAAGAATACTTCGAATATTACCTCAAGCTATTGGTTATCGTTTATTTAATACTGTGGGAGGCCGGACTTATTGGCAGCAAGAATACATTCTTGACTTCATATTAGAGAATCATTGTTTGTTGAAAACTATATTGGATTCATCGATAAAAAATATCCTTTCTTATGCAGAGCAAAAAGCCGTTATTAATGCTTTTTTACATGCTGGTGGTCTTCAGTTATGTTTAGAAAAGAGTTCTAGGCTTGATGATTGGATACTATTTGATGAGGGTATTTTACAAAAATCAATGATGTTTGTTTCTCCAAATGGATTAGTAAATAAAGAAGAACTCGTTCAATATCTCTCGTTGCTTACATTACCAGATGTAGTAGTCTGTCTACATATTGATAGCGATAAATGTCTACAGCGAATGAATGGGAGGACTAAAGGGTATACCAGTCGGCTGAAAAATCAATCGAAGGAACAAGTCGATGCTTTTTTGAATTATTCATTAGACCATTGGGAATTTGTTACCTCATGGTTAATGAAAAATACTAATAAACATATTCTTGTTGTTAACACAGACCAAGAACAGTCATATTTAATATCAAAGTTAGGCGATGATCTGAACGCAATTATCAAAGATATTTGCGGTAGTATCTAAGGGGTATATATAAAATTTAGTACTATAGAGCTCAAAACATTATTAAACATTTTGATACCATGAATAAAAAGGGGACTAGATAGTCCCCTTTCAATTTTATATAAATAATAAATTAATTTGTTCTTTTAGGGTTTTGTGGCGCTGCTGGTCTTGCAATCTGTAAGTTATCAGCAAGGGAATTGATATATTCCTCGATATTGGTATAGCCATCTCCATCACGGTCAGCTGCTGAATCATTAATACTGTTATTTAGCCCGTGGGCTGTCTCCCATGTATCAGGCATACCATCATTATCACTATCTACGGGTGCTGCTATCTGTTGATAGGTCGGCCAATCATTTGGGTAGGATGCCGTATCTTTGAGAAGTGATGTCCCCGCATTGAAAGAGTTTACAATTGCCGTGTCCACAGAGTCTCTTATTGGTACTGTAGCTCCTGATGCTGCTACAATTGATGAGGCAAGAGAATCAGTCATAGTGTCGTATGGTAATGGATTGGTCATAACCCAACGAGTAGATTTTTGATACGCAGTTGAGAGTAGATTAACAGTGTAATATTGCGATACTCGCCAGTCGCTTGTGGATGTCGTCCCAGAATCTTTGTTGCCGGATACATATAGTAATTGCTCTGGTGTAGCTAATGCTCCTCCGTCTTCTTGCTGCATGAAATACGTTGACGCTGTAGAGTAAGGTCCTTCTTTTGCGTAATTTGCTATCCAGTTAACATGGGCATCACCACCAAATGATGGCCTTAATCCGCCTTTCCAATTATAACTGACATTGTTTGTCCCATCGACATAGAAATTTGTGTTGTCTGCAGCAGGATTATACATTAATGGGTTTCTGTCGGTATTATGAGCAATATAGTTTCGATACAAGGAAACCTCTGTATCGTAGTCATTTTTGCCACTTACCATAAGTCCCTTGCTATGGTCTGATGACCCTCCCAGTTTTGCATATCTGAGGCCTTGAGCAATTAGGTTATTTTGCAGTGTAGTCTTGGTTACTCCTCCGGTAATAGAGAAGGTTTCATCAACACCCCACGTCATAGAGCAATGATCGATCATGACATTATAAACATCGTTGCCACCCCATTTTTTTCCCCAAAGGCTAAAGCTGTCACCGTCACTATCATCGCCAGTGTATAGATGTCCTCCAGCGCGAAAACGCATATGACGGATAATAACATCATGTGTAGCGACATTAAATTGCTTGCCGGATACCGATATGCCACCAGGAGAGGTTTGACCAGCTATTGTTACATAAGGCTGTGTAATATATAGTAATGAAGTTAGGTTTATATTTCCTGAAACCGTAAAAACAATAATGCGTGGACCAGATGTGGCAAGTGCTTCTCGAAGACTGCCAGCACCACTGTCATTTAAATTTGTAACTTTTATTACCTTTCCGCCTCTGCCACCTAGAGTATTTGCTCCCACCCCCACTGCTCCAGGAAATGCAGTAATGCCGAAAGCAACGGAGTGAATTGATACAATGGCTATGAATGTAATAATAGAAACTTTCATGCGCTGCCTCTCTTTGTTGGGCAGATAATTTCTGCCCGGCTTAACCTATCCACAGGTTTACTGGCAATAGGTCGTAATGAAACTAACTAACGTCATGATCCAATTTAACAATTCCTTTCCCATCAACAAAAAATATAGACTGAAGGATTTATTATAAATTAATCATTTGATGTAAGGGGGGAGGGGGCAACACGAATCACCATATTCTCCAAATCAATAGATGTATCATCATATTCATTTAAGTATCGTAATTGGGATTGTAATGGTTCCTCTTTTGAGAAATTATATCATGTGATGATGGTTTTAATTTCGCCTAAACTGGATTGTATGTTTGTGATTATGGTCACTATATGTTTATAGAACTATAAAATATTGACGATACGAAGGAGTGAAATGAAATTGGCAAGTCAAAGTAATCTGTGGGCTACTTAAATTATAGATATTAAAAAATATAGAAACTGTTAGTCTCGCTTGGTAATAATTGAAAATAAGTTATAGTGATCATGTATAGACATATGTTAACTCATTATAAAAACACTATGATTATAAATAAAATAAAAAGTAAAGAACTATAGATTGAGGATTCCTGGATAGTGATAAACTGATTATAAATAAAATATAGATTACAAAATCAATGGTTAGATATCTTGTTAGCTATGCTGCCCTTTGGAATAGCATATTCCGCAAAGGGTGTATGTATCCAATAATAGAAAGAGTCTGTTGATTTAAAGCCAATTTTTAATGCCGTTTTGACCATGGGTAAATTGTGTGTTGCAATGTCAGTTAGGCATGAGGTAACCCCTTCTGTTTGCAGTATGGGAAATAGATAATTTACACCGAATATGAAAAAACCATGACCGCGATATTCTTTTCTTGTAAATCCTATTTCGATAGCAACTTGATTTACCTCTAAATCAAGAGTTTTGTTCATTAGTCCTTTCTTGCCTGCAACTGCCCATAAATAGAAGACGATTTCGTCATTATGTTTACCCAGTAATAACTTGTGTCCAGCTTGTAGTTTTTTGTGGAAAGCTGTTTCATTATTTAATGCTTCATGCAAATGAGGGTTAGTGGTTAAGTTGGATATATCATTTTCGTCACCAAGCACGAATGTAGCATTCAAGCGCATTTTAGGTAAGGTAGGTGGTTCCCAATTTGTCAGGTCGAGTGTGTGAAATATTACTTTTTGCACCCAAAATATCCTAGATATCTGTTTCAAGAATATAGCGCCATTTTTTGATTTATGTCGGTTTAAGCTATTGATCAAATCCACTTGTGGTCATCCTCTCATTAAAAAAGCCGATTTCTTAAGCAGATAAAATGAGCATTCTTTGTGGGTCTAAGTTGCCGATACCTTCTTTATGGCATGCTGCTAAAAATTTAAAAAATGGGCCATGTTTCTCTGTGACGTCATTTATTTCATTGAGCCATTTATTATTTGGTTCTTTAAGCTTGGTTAGTGGGGATAGAACATCTCTACCAGCGATATAATCTAGCGCAACAGGGTCTCTGCTTGCTAGCAAAGTCCTTGGATATCCACTCATATTTTTATCTGTTCTAGACCCATAACCGACCCAATCTGCGGTAATAAAATTAAAATCTGCCATTCTGACATCCCGCATGAATGAGCCAATTACGCTGGCAGTATGGTAAACATATTTATATTTGTATAAGCTGTCTATTTTAGCTCGAACTCTCCATGGCATATATTTCATCATAGGTACAGTAAGATCGTTTCGGATTCCAATATAATGAGTGTTCCAGTATCCTTTAGGTGTTGTCCCTTGAAAACCGCAGGTCATATCAAGTATTCCCATATAATTTTTAATCGATGCAGTAACTCCACAAAAGTTACTATGGTGGTTCAATGCTGAAAAATTTATGAATTTTACTGGCTGACCAGTATATTTGTGTTTTTCCCACGCACCATTTTTGAAATCAATTGTTACTCCACTGTAGGCTGAAGTGAAAATTGGATAAGAAAGGATGCATTTACGACCTAAGGAGCTTGTGTAGGAAAGGTCGTGATTCCAAACATATCCATCTCCGTCCCATGGTCCAGAGACTATTTTTGAGCCTGAAGATTCGTTGCCCTGTAAAGGAGTTGGATTTGGTCCCGCACATCGCCAGTGATATTTGGTGATGTTGCCAAGTCCTATAGAATTAAAATAAGCAACGAGTTCATTGAGATTAAAGCGGCCATTTCGCTTATCAGTATTCCATCCGCGGGAGTTTGGATCAGCATATTGATGGTTTTCAGCAATGATTACCTCGCCTCGAAAAGCAGGAATGCTAAAAATTGCCTTGATGAATGCATACATGGCGTCGGTATTTGTTGTCCCTTGGTTCCACCACTGGGCATTAGGTTTAAGGACTACAATGTCATCTTTGCCGACGATAGAAGAAATACCTCCATGCATATTGATGATGTTATTGATATTCTGTTCTGGGGATCCACCTCGAGATAAGTAGACATCAGATAGTCCTTTGTTTGATACCCCTAGATTTATTTTGGCTAATGGCGGCTTCTTGGGGAAGCCAGAACTCACTGCGTCTAAAGGGCAGCTTTCTTTGCGAGGAATAATTTTATCAGGCACATGTTGCTCCTTGCTATGGCTATGTCGTTTGAACGTAGCCAATAATACAACAGAGAACATAAATGCTAAAAAATTACGCCTATTTTTGTCGGTGTGATTTAATAACTGATTAAAACGATATTTATGACTGATCATGTCAAATACCTATTGACTAAACAGTAATTGCCTATCTATTTTACCGCTACTATTTTTGGGAAGCATATTAACGAAAGTAATTTCACTAGGTACTTTGTAACGTGGAAGAAACATAATACATTTAGCAATTACATCCATCTCAGTTATTTCATTATTGATTGGAACAGCGATAGCAACGAGTTTCTGTCCATAAAGGTGGTCTGTAATCCCCATCACAGCTACTTCAATTAATAGTCCTGTAGCGATGAGAGCATCTTCTACTTCTTGAGGATTAATTCTGTGACCGCCAACCTTCAGTTGATTATCTTTGCGTCCAACCAAATAAAAATATCCATCAGCATCTTTGTATCCTAGGTCTCCGGTATGGTATCCTATATGTGATATGGCTGCTAATGTACTTTCTGGGTCATTCCAGTAACCTTTCATGATATTGGCGCCTGAGGCAATGAGTTCACCGGTTTTCCCGACTGGGAGTTCATTGCCATATGGGTCGACAATCCTCATTGTCACGCCAGGGATTGGGACCCCAATAGAATCTATCTTCAAGCGTAAACGGGCTGGTTCAACATAGGATAGTCTAGCGGATGCCTCTGTCGCTCCGTACATAACATATAATTTAGTATGATCAGGTAGAGCTTCTAATAGCTCTTCTTTTATTTTCCGGGCCATATGGCCACCAGCCTGGGAACAATATCGAAGAAATGGAAGTTTGTTTTTGTAGGATTTAAGCGGAGAGCGGTGAAGCAGATACGCATAGGTTGAGGGGACTCCTGAGAATCCGGTGACATTTTCATCAACCATCTGCTTCAAAACCGATGCTGGATAGGCGAAGGTGTTATTTATTACAAGGCTGCCAGATACTGCAATATGGGTGTTAAGTAGTGATTTCCCCATAACGTAAAAAAGGGGAAGCACAACCATCTGTCGATCGCCTTCGGTCAGATTGAGATACTGAATAATTGAGTGTGTGTTTGCCACAATATTGGCGTGAGTTAACATTACACCTTTTGGCTTGCCTGTTGAGCCTGAAGTAAATATTATGCTAGCAAGCGATGAGTTATCAAATGCCAACTTTGGCGAGCTAACCTCTCCGTCAAGAAGCGAATTGAATAGAAGGGTTGAAAAGGGTCTATGTTGCCAGGAAAGCTTCGGGTTGATGAAAATGACTGTTTTGAGTGATGAAATGGGATCGGTGATTTCATGAAATGCCTTCTCTGCCTTTGGTGATACAATAACAACCTTCGGATTTATTGTGGATAAAATATTATATAAAGCATCAGAGCGAGTCTCGGTACTTATCGGGGCTACAACTAATCCTGCTTTAAGAGCCGCATAATAAGATATCACATACTCTTCGCCATTTTCGAGAAGAAAAAGTACTCGGTCTCCTAGCTGCATCCCTGATTTGATAAACCAGTTTGCAAAGATGTCCGCAGATCTATTTAGTTGGGAATATGTTATTTTTTTCCCACTCAATATGAGTGCGACTTTTTCAGGAAATCGCGTGGCAGAGTTTTCAAGAAAATTATGGATAAGCATCGGGTTTCTTATCTTGTTGACATCGCTCCAGTTTTTATCGATATGAATCTTAAAAGATTAGTGATTGAGTCGAGATTTTCAGGAATAAGTTCGTCATCGTTGACCCTCAATGAAAAAGCATCTTCTATAAACGCTATCAACTCAAGGATGCCGGTCGAATCGATAATGCCGGATTCAAGGAATGAAGTGGAGTCATTCAATCCTTTATCATCTCCGAAAAGGAAATTTTCTACAATATATTCTTTAATTTTATCACGTATTTCTGACATTGAGTAACCTCTCTATCAATTAATGATTATGCCTGAATCTCAGGGATCTTTTCAATGGTAAGGGCGTTGAGATGGAGGTATCGCGTTGTAGATCTCTTGGTATCTATATCATCGAATACTCTTTGTACTTGTGCAGAAGAAATATTTAGTAATGATGCTACTGAAGATATTGGGACTCCATTGTTTTTGGCATATAGGCAAAGATCCATTTGTTGGTAGGGGAGTGAAAAATAGAATTCGTCTTGCCCTTGCGGTAGCGAGTAAGTGTCGGTTGTTGGTGGGCGTTTACATATTTCTGCGGGAACTCCAAGGAATTGCGCCATTTGATAAACTTGTGATTTGTAAAGGTGGGCAATCGGTTTTATGTCAGCAGCACCGTCTCCCAACTTGACGAAAAACCCCTGGTCGTATTCGAGACGGTTCGGTGTGCCTGCAACTGCGTAGTTATGCCGATCAGCATAGTAATATTCCAGCATCTTGCGGGTTCTCTGCTTGCAGTTGGTGGCAGCTACAATTTCGAGATACGGTTTCAGGGGGAGGCGCTCCTTGTGAATCGTCCCGTCAGGTTCCTGGACAACGATGGAGTTGAGGCTGAACCCCTTGTTGTCGAAGATGCTGGAGATGACAATTTTTGATTTCCACTCGGTCCCGTAGTCAGGAATTACCATTCTGATGGCATTATCATAATTGGCATAAAAACCGACCGCTCGAAGGATGGGGGAGATATCTATCCGCTCTGATTCAATGCCGAGGTGTCGTATCAGAGCGCTGCTCAATTCCGGTGTCTCCTTGGATGAGTGAAGTTCCGGCATTTCCAGACCGAATACCCGCTCCTTGCCAATCGCCTTCACCACTAAAGCTGCAGTTACACTGCTGTCGATCCCGCCTGAGAGACCGATGACGATTCCTCGCCGTTTGAGATCTTTTTTCAGTATCTCTCGTATCCCGGCAGTGATTTTATCTGCTTCCTTCTCGCAATCGATGGAAAGAACAGCGGGGGAGAAATTGGTCATGTATGCCTCCTGGAAGTTCAGGTTACTTGACTATCCGTTTTGTAATGGCTATCGGCAGGTAGTGTCGGTGGCTGAAGTTATCGATGAACTGCTGATGTAGAATTTGTGTAGTAAGAATCCCAATGATCGCCATGTTCTGTGTTTCACTTGCGATAAATCGCTCAGTTTTCCTGTACTTGTCGATCAGGTTGCATGTCTTTGATACATTGAAATAGCCGGTTTTTTCAAGATAATTCTTCGAGAGAAGATCCTTGGCATAGTCAGAGGTACCAGAAAGGAAGAGTTCCCGGATGGGAGCACGGTATGGCTGTTTTGGCCTTTTGATTATCTGGTCGGGGATCAGGTTCCCGAACGTCCTTTTTAATATGTATTTTTCGTTCAACCCCCGGATTTTCCACTGTGGTGGTAACTTCATTCCGAAATCAATCACGCGGTAATCAAGAAACGGCACTCGCAGTTCAATAGAGTTTCCCATTGCAACGCGGTCTCCTTGTGAGGAGAGAAGGTAGTTTGTTAGGAAAATATCTATCTCTAGGAATTGCGATCTGGCCAACTGGTCTCGCGTGTCAAACTTTGAAGGAAAGCTGGCGGCAAGTTCGTCCTCAGGGGTGTAGCCAGCAAGTTGGTTCAACATATCGTCCGAAAAAAACATCATGTTCTTGCTGGTGTTGTTCCATCTGATCCTGTGGGAAAAACAAGGGTCATTCAGGTTAGCGTCTGACACACCATAAAACTTTTGCAGAATCATCCTGCTACGGGCAGGGTCCTTGAATATGTAAGGGTGAAGTTTTTCAAGCAGTCGCGGTCGTGAAGCCGATTCGGGGAACCTGCTCCAGAAATGGCGGATCTTTGCCTCCTTGAAGATATCGTATCCTCCGAACACTTCATCAGCCCCTTCACCAGTGAGGACGACCTTGAAGTTATTTTCTCTCACCAGTCTGGCTAAGAGGAACATTGGTACTGGTGCAGTGCGAAGCAGAGGCTTCTCTGCATGCCACACCACCTTAGGAAGCGTATCTCTGATATCTTGGTTGGAAATAAGGAGCTCGCTGTGGTCCGTTCCGAGGTGTTTTACGAGGTCGCGTTGGTATGGTGTTTCATCGAAATCCGCCTCTTGGAAGCCGATGGAAAAGGTTCGTAACTTGTTGTTAAAATTTTTTGTTATCAAGGAGGTGATGATAGAGGAGTCGAGGCCGCCGCTGAGATATGCGCCAACGGGGACATCAGCCCGTAACCTGATTTTAATGGCGTCGTTCAGCAAGGAGCTGGTTTCATCGACGGCGTCATCCAGTGACCCTTGGAAACGAGACTCCGGTGGGTAATAAGGGAGTTCCCAGAATGGTGACTGCTCGATTATTCGACCATCCCTGACAATCTGATAGTGGCCAGGCGGGAGCTCAAAAATATCCTTGAAAGCAGTCCTTGGTGTCAGTGTGGTCCAATAGGTAAAAATCTGCTGGAGGGCAGGGGGGGCGATTGTGCGCGGGACGGAACTGTCGGTGAATAATGCCTTGATCTCCGACGCAAATATATATCTGTCCGCGCATTGGTAATATAATAATGGGCGAATGCCGACCCTATCACGTGCCAGGAACAGTTCCTTCTTGACCGAGTCCCAGATGGCAAAGGCGAACTGCCCATTCAGTAATGCCAGGAACTCCTTGCCGTATTCTTCATAAAGGTGAACAAGGACTTCAGTGTCTGTAGTCGTTGAGAAAATGTGACCTTTTTGCTGGAGTTCTGTTTTTAATTCTGGATAGTTGAAGACTTCACCGTTGTAAACAACCCATATTGTTCCATTTTCGTTAGAAATTGGTTGCGCCCCGTCGTTTAAGCCAACTATGCTAAGACGACAATGTCCCAATGCGACAGAGGAATCAACATAGATCCCAGCTTCATCGGGACCTCTGTATTGGATCGATGACAACATTCCAGTTATTAAATTTTCCGGAGCAGAACGATAATTATAAACACCGACTATTCCACACATAGCGATCCTTACACTAAAATATTATACAAATATCTAATATGTAATTAAAATTTGTCAACAAAAATGCGCGATTGTATTTCTTAATCCTCAGTTTAACGATGTTATTGTAACGTATCCGGTGCGTTGGACAACATGCGGCAATCTTCCCAGGCGCAACAGACGCAGGGTGAGCACGCCTCGCTTTCTCCAGAGGCAACTCATTTTCATGGTGATTTCGCCGATGCCTTTAATGGCTGCATTGAGTTCAGCAGTGAGAGGATCCCTTTCATGAGCTTTGAAGGCCGATTTTTCCCCTGGAACGCTTTCTGAATCACCCATCCAGGTGATAGGCCCAGGTGCCCAACTCACAGGACAATGCATCGACAGATTCACCGCATATCAGTACACACATCAACTGCAGAACAACTCCTATCTTGCGGTTGGCGCTCCAACGTTTGATTTTCAGTACAGCGCAAATATCGCTACGCTCTTCTTCCGCTGCAACGGGCTGGTTATCTTCTTAACTATTTACGGCCTCATTGAACACGAGTTTTATATCATTTCCGCCATTTTCGCGTCAAAAAATCGGGGATTACATAAAATCTGCATTGTTTTTATGGTTGAGTCGAGCCGTTTAACTGTAATGAGTTCTGTTTCGGATTTTTATTTATTAATAAATACAGGTTGTTGAGCGAGGCGTTCGTTTTCGTGATACCAATCACCAAGATTCATACCTGTTCGTGCGATAAAGCAAATAACTTAATTTAGAAGCTGTTTCCGAAGGGGTAAACCCAGGGTAACCTGGGGGCACAAAGCTACGGGTCCTGATAATCAGGATAGCCGGGTTGGCGAGAAACAGATCCTCCAATGAACTACAAACTTGGCGGACTGTTTCTTTTTTTTTGGGGCAAAAAGTAAGTGAAGCAAGAGATGACAAAGAGATGGGGAAAGGAGCACGGCATGAAGACTAAGTTGCTCTCGACAGTCGTGATATTTGTGGTGTTGATGTTGGGGGCGTTTAGTCCCAGTTGGGCTCTGGATGTTGATTTGCAGTGGGATGCAAATACAGAAGCTGATTTGGCAGGATATAAGGTCTACTATAAAACCGATTCATCGACACTATCATATGATGGGGTAGGAGCAGTCGAGGGGGTTTCTCCCATTGATGTGCACAACCTGACAACTGCAACCATCAGCGGGCTGGATCCGAGCCTAAGTTATACCTTTGCAGTGACCGCTTACAATACCAACGGGGTTGAGAGCGTCTATTCGGATACGGTTTATGTGCCTGAATCACAGGCCCCAACAGTATCCATAACCTCACCGACGAATAGCAGCAACGTAAGTGGAACGATCTCTGTCAGTATTAGCGCTGCCGATAATGTAGGCGTAACACGGGTAGAGTATTACGTAAATAACGTATTGCAGGCAACCGACACAGTAAGCCCTTATGTATTTTCCTGGGACACCCTATCGGTATCTCCTGGCGTCTACACGTTATCTGCCAGGGCTTATGACACCGCGGGCAACATAGGTCAATCGGGGAATATATCTGTAACGGTTATGAATGATGTGACGGCACCGGCGGTAGCGATCAGTTCACCGTCAACCGGTGCAACCGTCAGTGGGGCGGTGACGGTAACAGCTAGTGCAACGGATAATGTTGGAGTGAGCCGAGTAGAATTTTACGAAAGTGGCATATTGCGAGCCGCCGTGAACAGCGCACCATACAGCTATAGTTGGAATACGACGGCAGTGAGCAACGGCACTTATACTCTGTATGCCAAGGCGTATGATAATACGGGGAATAGTGCTCAGTCAGCCAACGTCAGCGTAACGGTCAACAATGCCGACACCACCGTACCGACGGTAGCGATCAGCTCACCGTCCGCCAGTGCGACGGTCAGCGGCACGGTAGCCGTATCCGCCACCGCCGCCGACAACATCGGCGTCAGCCGGGTCGAATTCTACGTCAACAACGTGCTGCAGGCGACCGATACGAGCTCGCCGTACAGCTTCAGCTGGAACACCACGGCAGTAACCAACGGCAGCTATACTCTGTCCGCCAGAGCCTATGACGCCGCCGGCAACGTCGGCCAGTCAGCCAACGTCAGCGTAACGGTCAACAATGCCGACACCACCGTACCGACGGTAGCGATCAGCTCACCGTCCGCCAGTGCGACGGTCAGCGGCACGGTAGCCGTATCCGCCACAGCCGCCGACAACATCGGCGTCAGCCGGGTCGAATTCTACGTCAACAACGTGCTGCAGACGACTGATACGAGTTCGCCGTACAGCTTCAGCTGGAACACCACGGCAGTAACCAACGGCAGCTATACCCTGTCCGCCAGAGCCTATGACGCCGCCGGGAATTCATCTCAATTCACTGTAATAGTTACCGTGTTTAATGATACAGTAGCTCCAATACTTACCGTGAACCAAGTTAGCACTCCTACTACGTCTACGACACAATTGCTTTCTGGTACTGTAAGTGATAACAATGCCGTTGCCAGTGTGACTGTGCAGGTTGGTACAAAAGTGCCCGTATCTGCTGTAATGTCAGGCAATACATGGAGTTATACGTTAACTGGCTTGGTTACTGGCACGAATACCATAATAATTCGAGCCACAGATCCCGTAGGCAATAGTACTGCCATAACCAAAAATATTATTGTGGAGACCACAAGTGCAGCACTGACCATAGCCGATGCAATGCTTGCACTCCAAAATGCTGTTGGAAAAGTAACTCTCAGCAGTGATCAATTGATAAGGCTTGATGTGGCACCGATTATAAATGGCGTTTCAGTGCCGAATGGGAAAGTTGATACTGGTGATGCCATCGTGATTCTTTCGAAAGTTGTAGGTAAGATCGCTCTGTAGAACACGGACAAATTAAGGGGAACTTACTAATATTTAACAGAATATCATTTGAAGCCGTGCACCAAGGTCCATGTAAATATCTTGGTGCCCGGCTTTTTCTATTGGTATTGTGATTGTAATCACAAACGTTGGGCCTGAAATGGGCGATTTTCCAAACAAAAGTAAATATGTCCTGTTTCCGAAGGGGTAAACCCAGGGTAACCTGGGGGCACAAAGCTACGGGTCCTGATAATCAGGATAGCCGGGTTGGCGAGAAACAGATCCTCCAATGAACTACAAACTTGGCGGACTGTTTCTTTTTTTTTGCGGTGAAACAACAAAGGAAGAATGTGATGGCAAAGGAATGGAGAAAGGAGCACGGTATGAATACCAAACTACTTTCGACAGTCGTGATATTGATTGCGGTGATGTTGGGTGTGCATGGTTCCAGCTGGGCATTGAACGTTGGTTTGCAGTGGGATGCAAATACAGAAGCTGATTTGGCAGGATATAAGGTCTACTATAAAACCGATTCATCGACACTATCATATGATGGGGTAGGAGCAGTCGAGGGGGTTTCTCCCATTGATGTGCACAACCTGACAACTGCAACCATCAGCGGGCTGGATCCGAGCCTAAGTTATACCTTTGCAGTGACCGCTTACAATACCAACGGGGTTGAGAGCGTCTATTCGGATACGGTTTATGTGCCTGAATCACAGGCCCCAACAGTATCCATAACCTCACCGACGAATAGCAGCAACGTAAGTGGAACGATCTCTGTCAGTATTAGCGCTGCCGATAATGTAGGCGTAACACGGGTAGAGTATTACGTAAATAACGTATTGCAGGCAACCGACACAGTAAGCCCTTATGTATTTTCCTGGGACACCCTATCGGTATCTCCTGGCGTCTACACGTTATCTGCCAGGGCTTATGACACCGCGGGCAACATAGGTCAATCGGGGAATATATCTGTAACGGTTATGAATGATGTGACGGCACCGGCGGTAGCGATCAGTTCACCGTCAACCGGTGCAACCGTCAGTGGGGCGGTGACGGTAACAGCTAGTGCAACGGATAATGTTGGAGTGAGCCGAGTAGAATTTTACGAAAGTGGCATATTGCGAGCCGCCGTGAACAGCGCACCATACAGCTATAGTTGGAATACGACGGCAGTGAGCAACGGCACTTATACTCTGTATGCCAAGGCGTATGATAATACGGGGAATAGTGCTCAGTCAGCCAACGTCAGCGTAACGGTCAACAATGCCGACACCACTGTACCGACGGTGACCATTAATCCGGTGACGAGTCCAACTACCGCTACATCCCAGATTCTTTCTGGGACTGCGAACGACAACACTGCACTTGCAAGTGTCACTGTGCAGATAGGAACAGGCACTCCTGTTGCCGCTGAACGTTATGGAACTGTCTGGAGTTACACGGTAAGTGGTTTGGTTATGGGAACAAATAACATTACGATTAAGGCAACTGACTCTTCAGGCAACAGTTCAACGACAACAACGGCAATAATTGTCGAAAATATTCAGTCTACTTCACTTACGGTCAGTGATGCCCTGCTGGCGCTTCAGATCGCAGTTGGAACGGTTACGATGACAAACGACCAGAAATCTCGACTTGATGTGGCACCAGTGATCAATGGGGTATCCGTTCCTAATGGCAAGGTTGATACGGGAGATGCGATCGTAATTCTCTCGAATGTTGTAGGAAAGATTGCCTTGTAAATTGGTGCAGTTGTTGTATTATTAGCACAAAATGAGAAGGCGACGTTCATGTACGTCGCCTTTTTTTCAATTGATTTAGGGAAATAGAGATTATTCTTTGGGAGGGGAGATTATGCAATTTATCAATAGATCTTGGATAATATTGGCGATAATTGCATTTTTTATATCTGGATGTGGAGGTGGTGGAGGAAGTAGTACTCCACCACCAACTACTAAACAAGCAACGATTGTGTTATCATCTCAGGGTACGCCATCACAGATCGGTGGGTTTGAACTGTCCTTGACATTACCTCCAGGAGCAACAATGCTGACGGACGTCGGGGGGACTCCTCTGTCGTCAGAAGTGTTTTTGTCCGGTCAATTTGCTGCATATACTTTGCTACCAGGTACAGTTTCTTATGACGTTGCCACGAGAACTTTGACTGTAGCATTTGCAACTTCAAACAGTGTTCCGCTGGGTGAATTTCTGACAGTCAGGTGTACTGTTCCTATTGCATATACTCCTGACCCAAATGATCTCAGTTATACGACATTATTTTTTGCACCAATCACTGCAGCTGAATTACCTTCAGTTACCGCTACTGTAACTTTTAATTAATACGTATGATTTACACTTTGGTCAAGTAGAGAGGTTTTGATTGACTGTAGCTGAATTCTTACGTTCATACCGGCTCCAATTCATTGGAGTCTTGCTGTCTTTGGCCGTCCTCTATTCACCCATCGTTCCTTCCATGGTCCAGTGGTGGTACCAGGATGACAACTATTCCCATGGTTTCATCGTTCCACTGATTGCCGGCTATTTTCTCTATTGCCGCCGTGAAGAGCTTCTGAATGCCAAGGTGGAACCGTGGTGGCCAGGTCTACTTGTCTTGCTGGCCGGGCTTTTCCAACTCCTTGCCGGGTGGTTGGCGTGGGAATACTTTACCATGCGTTCCTCCCTCATCACGGTAATTGCTGGGATTCTACTGTTCGTGCTGGGCCGTCGTCCGTTTTTGATTTTGCTGCTGCCGGTGGCCTATCTCCTGTTCATGGTGCCGATTCCCTACATTGTGTATGATGCATTTGCCTTTCCTTTAAAGATGTTCGTCACAAAGGTATCCGTTGATTTTTTGCAATCCATCGGCGTGATTGTGATGCGGGAAGGGAATATCCTGATGTTTCCTTCAACAACACTTGAGGTCGCCGATGCCTGTAGCGGTATCAGATCGATCATGTCGCTTCTGGCGCTCTCTGTCGCTTACGGCTTCTTCCTCAAGGTTTCTCCACTGAAACGATTGATCATCGCACTTTCTGCGTTGCCCATTGCCATAGTTACCAATGCGCTAAGGGTCATCATCACCGGAATCTTGGCCCAGTGGTGGGGGGCTAAGGCCGCTGAAGGGTTCTTTCATGAGTTTGCCGGGCTTGCCGTGTTCGGTGTGGCGATCGTGCTCCTGGTGGGTCTCGGTGCCCTGCTTGGTAGAGAAAGAAAGGAGTCGTAATGTCCGGTAATAATGGCATGAATCAGCGGCTCATTGTTGTTTCTCTGCTGCTGCTGCTTGTAGCTTCTTATCTTTACCTGCATCGAGACATGGCGGTAGCCATGAACCGTCCGTTCTCGACATTCCCTGCGCAACTCGGTACGTGGAGGATGAGCGGTGAATCCTTCATGACGGAAACGGTGCTGGATAAACTGCGACCAACGGATTACCTTTCCAGAAACTATGTCAATCAGGATGGCAAACGTGTAACCCTGTATATCGGGTACCATGGGGGAGGGGAGCAAAGCGGGGAAATCCATTCTCCCAAGCACTGTCTTCCTGGCAGTGGCTGGCATGAAATCTACAGCGGCAAGCATCGGCTTGAATCTGATGGGAAGGCGTTTAATATGGTCAAGTCGGTTTATCAGAAGGATGATAGCAAGGAGCTTTTCCTCTACTGGTTCCAGGTGAAAGGCAAGACGTTGAACAACGAGTACTCTTTGAAGCTTGCCGAAATCGTCAATTCATTATTGTATAAACGTAGAGACGCAGCATTCATAAGGATTTCGGTACCGTTCGAGGGGGATGAAAAAGAGGCAGCCCGCCTGGGTGAGGCATTTGCAAAGGATGTCTGCCCCGTAATCAAGGAGTATTTACCAGGATAGCCGAAGAATCGGTATCTATCTCATTGCGGTATCATCTTCACCTCCTGACTCCATCCAGTAAATCCAGGCAAGGATCTCGGCTACGGCCCTGTAAAGTTCGGGAGGGATATCCCTGTCGATGTCGACCCGCAGAAGGAGGTCGACGAGTTCGGGTGATTCGTGGACATAGACCCCTGATTCCCGTGCTAGGGCAATGATCGCCTCTGCTACGACCCCTTTCCCCTTTGCTACAACCTTTGGTGCATAGTCTCCGCGTTTATAGGAGAGCGCCGCAGCCTTTTTGTCGTCGTCATGCCGATTCGTCACTGCGTATCTCCAGGCCGGTAACCAGTAGTCCCGCCTTGTTCAACCCATCCCTCAGACGATCTTCTTCTTTGTGCATCAGCTCTTTGGATTCGTCCCGATTGGTCTTGAATGCTATCTGTACCTGGGTCCCTAGCAGCCGCACATCTGCCGAAATTGCTCCCATTCGTGGGAGATCCAGGCGCAGGCTTGTTTCCCAACTGTTCGGCGCGTGCGCTTCCTGTCGAGACCCTTCCTTGTTGATTGACCATTTGAACTGTTGCCCCTGCCAGGCTTCACCCTGAATGACAAACTGACCGCTGTAGAGTGTTGTCAATTGCTGCCTGAGCAGGGGGAGCGTTTGCGATTCGGGAGTCTCGAAACGCGGCGTTGCTGATTCGCTGCCAGCGGCGGCGGTGTTCCCACCCGCTTCGTTGACAGTGCCAATCGCATACGATTCCTGGAGGAGGGCGGTGAGAGACGGCATCGGAACCTTGCCTGCTGGCTGCTGTGTACTTTTTGCCGCCAGATTCTGAAGGGCTGGCTCTTCCCGGAACAGGGCGAGGTCATTTTTTTCAGGCACTTTTTGTGGATTGGCTTGTGAGGCTTTTGACTGGCTTGATTTATCATGCGCCAACGGAAGAGGTCTTGAGAGTTCCTCGGGGATGATCGGGAAGGAAGAAATGATTTTCGAAAGAGCTGGTTGTGCTTTGTTCGGTTGGATCAGTTCTGGATGCGGTTGTTCAACCTGGGCACGTTCCTGCTGATCGGTTCTGGTGCCAGCAGATGTCTGTGGATGTGTCCGGGGGGCCTGATCTCCGTCAGACTGGGAAGCAGACGGCATAGTGACATGTGGGGTCGTAGGGGATTTACCTGCCTCTTCCGCGTGGGAGTTGGCGGAGGGGGTTTGAGCGAAATCTGATTCCCGGGTTGTTTGAGGCCGACCTGATGCGCCGGGGGGCGAAGGTGCCGGAGGGGCATTTGCCTCCTGGTCGGCTTTCTCCGGAATGGGAGTGGAAGGGGCGCTTGTCTTCTGCCCAGATTCCAGGGCAGGTTGCATATTCTGAGTATTGGCAGCTGGAAAAGTCTGGCCGGGTACCTGTTTTGGGGTCTGGGGAGAAGTCGCAGGAGTGGGGGGCGGATCGGAACGCTTTGTGCTGTCAGGAGAAGTCCCGGAATTTTCCCCATCTGCTGTTTGTCCAACTGTCGGCGGGAGAACTCCTGGGTGTTTCTGTTGTGGTGGCGTGGATGGCGCGGGAGCATTCTCTTGTAACCGCGGAGAAAGCTGCCCTTGGGGTTCGCTGAGAACCTCGTCCAAACCGAGCGAGCCCTCAGACCACTTTGCCAGATGAGACTCATAAAAGATGCCGCTCTTCACGACAGCCTCGCGAAGCTTTTCGGCGATGACCTTCGTGTCGGTGGGAAGGGCCGTAAAGAGGCGCACCGGACGACTGTTGATCATTGAAGTCGAGGCTGATTCCCCTTGCGCGGCTGACATGCGACCGAGCCAGCGGCCTGCATCGCTGAGATTGACCTTGGACCCTTTGTCGGCAGGGGAGGGGAGCGCAAAGGTCAGGCGCGGCTGATCGGTCACGAATGTCAGTTGAACGGTCGTGGCAGGGCGCGTTGTCGGTGGAAGCCCCATGTCGAGAACTGTCCCGGCGAGGTTGACGAGAAATCTGCCATTCGGGCGTTGTTCAAGCACTTCGCCACGGACTTCCTGGCCAGGGGTCAGCGATAATTCCCGATCAGTGCTTGCGAGTGCATCGATCAGGGTAAAGGTGCTCTCTTTCACCGCTGCGAGCAGATTTTTCAGTACCTCGGTCGGGATGTTCATCGGCTTGACAGCCTTTCCTCGCCCAGAATATTCATGCTTTTGCTATCATAGCCCGACCAGCAATTTCATTGCAAGGCATATGGCCGGGATGTGCGGCATTGAATCCGTCCGACCTTATGGACTATACTGATGATTATGAACAATAATGTTACTGTATTTGACAGCTCAGGTCCGGCTTGTGTCGATGCGACCGGTGACCTCCCCCGGGAATTCCCTTTGAAATTGATTGTAAACGGGAAAGAACTGGCCACACTCGTAGCGTCCCCCCATGATCCTCGTTTCCTTGTTGCAGGTTTTTTGCGACTGCAGGGATATGTTGCCGATGTGAGTGATTTTGAGATGTTGAGCGTCTGCGAGGATTATGGAATAGCCAACGTCCGGATCAAAAGAGAGGTGAAAGATCTGCCTGCACCGATCATCACCAGCGGTTGTGGCGGTGGTATTTCTTTTCGTCTCCCCGGTTTGTCACTCAAGGCGACTCCATCCACAACGCGAATCGATGGGCGGCGGTTCACGCCAGTGGAGGTTTTCCAGCTGTTTGAGGCGTTGCATCGCTTTGCCGAGCGGTATCGCCGGCACGGAGGGATTCACTCTGCTGCGGTTGGGGATGGAGATACGGTACTTCTCCATGCGGAGGACCTGGGCAGGCACAATACGATTGACAGGCTTGCCGGAGAGGCGCTGTTACGAGGGCTCGACCTGAAGGATACAATGTTGATCACCTCCGGCCGCATTTCCAGTGAAATGGCGGCCAAAGCTGCTCTCTTGGGGGTGTCCCTGGTGGCTTCACGCACCTCTCCGACGGATCTGGCGGTAAAAATCTGCGATTCAGCAGGCATAACCCTCATCGGGTATGTTCGCGGCGGGCGGTTCAATGTCTACTGCCATGAGGGACGTTTATGTGCGGCCAAGTGAACGGAGTGTCCGGGATTATTCTGGCCGGGGGGGAGTCGCGGCGAATGGGGCGTGACAAGGCCCTTCTTGAACTCAACGGCAGTTGTTTCATCGAAAGTGTCTACCGTGTCTTGTCCGAACTGTTTCCTGAAGTCATCATAGTCACCAACAATCCTGAACGCTATGCGTTTCTCTCCTGCCGGCTGGTTCCGGACCTCTATCCCGGGAAAGGTGCATTGGCGGGAATCCATGCCGGTTTACTGGCTTGTAAAAACGACCGGGCGTTTGTGACCGCGTGCGACATGCCTTTTCTGCATGCCGGTCTCATAAGGTACCTGGCTCAGTGCGCTGCAGATGTCGACGCGATAGTCCCACGCACCCCGGATGGACTCCAGCCGCTCCATGCGATCTATCACTTCAGTTCGCTGCCGATTGTTGAGCAGCACTTACGCTCTGGCGATGTGTCCATTCTGAAGGTGCTGGCAGCGATCAGAACGTTGCAGGTGCCTGCGGAAGAACTGCAGCGTTTCGATCCGGATTTGAAGTCATTCAGCAATATCAACACCCCCGGGGATTTCAGCAGTATCGTTCCCGCAAGGACTCCCCGGTAGATTGTAGGTTGCCAGAAGGAGTTCTGCGTATTATTATTCTCTCTGCAGATCTTACGCGCCCGTAGCTCAGCTGGATAGAGTACCTGGCTTCGAACCAGGTTGTCGGGAGTTCGAATCTCTCCGGGCGCGCCAATTAAAACAAGGGGTTACAGTTAGTACTGTAGGCCGTTGTTGCTTTATAGATGAAATTTGTTGCCGTTTTGTTGCCGTTTATCTCTTTGGTTGACCATTCCAATCCTCGATAAACACGCCCCCCATGAATACCAACATCACAACCAAGTCCATATATTGCAGTTCATCCTAGGTGAACCAATTGGACATTCTTCTAAGAATAATACTCAAGGACTTCGACCATTTTATCTACATGTTCTTCCGCCGCTTCCAAACCGTCATTCAAGGCGATCCTGTAAGCCCTAGTCAGAAGCTTCGACCGCTTCACCTCGGATACATCCTCTTTGCCGCGAGTGGCAACGAAAACCTTATAAGCAAGCTGCTGCAATAACTGATCGTCGGGCAACAAGATATACATCGATCCCTTCCCCGTTAATATCCAATTTACGTTAATACCTTTTTCCACCAACTTTGCCAGCGCAAGGCCTCCTGGAACCGATTCGTTCAGCTCGTATTTTTGCAGTGAAGGTGCAGAAATATCGAGTTCCTGAGCAAATTCCTTTTGCGTTTTCCCTCCCCTGACTATTTTGAGTCTTCCACCTATCGTCTGGCTATCTTCTTCCACGGTGTCTCCAGAACTCCCTCAAAATCATATGATAGTATAAAAAAGCAATTGAAATACATAAAATATTATGTATAATAGTTGTAGAACATAATATACTATGGTTGCATTGAAACGCAAGGAATAAATCAGAAATGTCCTGAAACATCTGAAATCTGATTATTCAACTCTGTCGAATGGAGACATACATGACCCAGATGAAACTAATCCCTGAAAAAAAGTTCCGAGTCGAAACCCTTGGTTTGTCTGCAACCGGATTTTGGCGATTGAAGAAGGCAGGGGACCTGCCGGTACCTATCGTCATCGGCCGGCGGAATTACTACACCATTGAATCAATCATGGAGTGGCTGGCGAACAAAAAATCCAAAATGATCCCGGAAGTAATCGGATGAGGCAAGAGGCTGCGAAATGAATGAGGTTTTTTGGGTCCGACTGTTTTGCGCCGAATTTGATGATCCTCGCTGGCTTGCAATTGAACAGATGCCGGATGCCGATGCCGTCCAGATAATCTACATCAGGATGTTGATGCTGGCGGGCCGGTCCAACGCCAATGGTCTGCTCCTGCTGCATGAGTCGCTGCCTTACGATGTTACAACTTTATCGGCGGTGCTGAGACGTACAGTCCCGGTCGTCCAATTTGCCCTGGCAACACTGGAAAGATTCAAATTCATCGAGGTGATTGACAACGTGATTGCCATTACCGCCTGGGACCGTCTCCAACCAACCGACGAACTTGCCAGACTCGCCGCACGACGTGACAAGGACAAGTTGCGGAAACGCTCACAACGGGAGGAGACACGGAGTCAGTTACTCTTACCGTCCAAGGACGCGTCCGCGGACATGTCCGTGGACAGTCCACGGATGTCTAGGACAACAAAGACAAAGACATATTCAGATTTAGATAAAACAACAACACCACAGCAAGACCATGAGGAAGATGTTGTTTTTGAGAAAGGTGAACTAGCAGATATTCTTGGGCTGGTCCCGCCTTCGGAAAAAAACAAGCGTCTCATGGCAGTGATTGCCGGGGCGGTATCGGGAGTTGGCGGAGCCGTCACATTAAGCAATATCCGGTATGCCCTGGCCAATCATGACCCCAAAAAGGGGAGACTTGGCGGGATGATCTGTGCAGCCATTGAGCATGATTTCGCCCGCACTGAGCGGGAAGCGGAAACTGCGGAGGAAGAAGCCCAGGCTGCAGCTCGTTGCCGGCGAGAGAGCGAAGAGGCGACAAGGAAAGAGCTGGAGGAACGGGAGCGCAGAGAAGCTCTGGCTCAGCAGGCAATCTGGCTCTCATTGTCATCTGAAGAGAGGGCCGAGCTGGCACTACAGGCGCGGGAGAAATATCCATGCCTGCCGGAGCCGACGGCGCCACTGGAAACGGTACTGAACAACACGGCTGTACCGATCACCAAAATCCTTGCAGCCATGTATGCCAGAGGGGAGCTTTCGCGACCTTCTGCCGGGTGTTAATCATGGGACGGCAATCTGTTCACAAACGAACACTTGCTGTGAAAGATCAAATATCAAACACCCTGATTTTCCGAGAGAAAAGAGCATTAAGTGAACAAACAAAACAGTTAAACCATCTTACCCCAGCAAACATACAGCATCACTGCCCGGTGTACCCTGAGCCGTCGCGCCACTTGGTCCGGCCGGACACCACCAACGGGATTGGCCAACCTCAGCAAGGCCCTTTCATGATCGAGGAACACGGCACCTCAACCTCGCATGATCGTACGTTGCACCGGAAACCACTATGTGGCGGACCAGGAAACACCCTCTGAGTCCCGACGCCCTGGAAAGGCGCATTCCCAGCAGCACAAACGAGGACCTGTCTGACGTGAATCACCGTCGAGTCTCGGTTCACAACAGGCAACGGACAGCCGGCAGATATCTTGACCATGTCGGAATATTTCCCTGATCCGGATATAAGAGACCCGAAAGAAAGCAGGAAGGCGGAGCTGCTACCGCCGGCATGGCAATGCCGAACAAAGAGTATGTCATCTCAACATGCGGGCCGGAGACGGCCAGAGGAACCAGGAAACATGAAACACAGATGGCCACGGTCACTGCATTCCCAATTGGAGGCGATATTTCATGCCATCCGCTCAATCCGGTCGGCAAAAACGGACACAGCCATGGGACTCCGATCCTTCGGCTCCTGGAAGGTATACAAGTACGAAGGCCATCGCTTCATAGAATTTATGCGGACTATCGGCATTATCACTCTTCTTGACACCCTGTCGGTACGAAACGCCATGGCGGATTATCTGGAAGAAAGGCTGGCCCACTATGTCACAAAGAAACGGTCTCGCCAGACCATGGAAACCCTGCTCGCAGCCCTGGGGAAATTCGAATATGCCGTCAATAACTATATCGAGCTGCATGGACTCGATGTCCCGCGTATGGATACGGAAGTGCTTCGCCTTGAGTTCTATGCCCGGAGCAGGAAGCTGCTAAAGAAATCGAGCAGGGTATTCGACAACCGGGCCTATCCCGACCCGGTCCGGCTCATTGAAGCAATCCATGACGGTACCTACCAATTACAGGCATCGCTGCAATACGAAGGCGGCTTGCGGACCGAAGGGGTGGGAGCGCCAAGTAACCGGCGATTGAAGAATCCCCTGACAAGCGAAGGATTGCACGGCATCGGCACTGATCCGGTTACCGGAAAACCCATGGGAATCGTTGCCACCGTGGAAAAAGGCGGAAAGGAAACGGAGCATTACGTTTCCGTCGAAACTTTCCGGCGGTTGGAAAGGTACATTCAGACCAATGACAAGCTGGAGAGCGACTACATCGACTACGTAGCAGCGATCAACAGGGCGGCACAAGAAACCGGTCAATATGCGCCGGGTCGCGGCAGTCACGGACTCAAGCACAACTTTGCCCAGGAACGTTACCTGGAATGCATCAGCCACGGCCTGAGCCACGAGCAGGCCCTGCAGCAGACCTCCCTGGAAACATCCCATTTCCGGTTGCGCGAGACCCTGACCTACACACGAGGATGATTCATGGATGACCTGCTTAACCAGATAACCGGCCTGACCAACCGGGATCGAAAACAGGTGCTCTCGTGGGTGGCATCGCTGCCGGAGGAGAAGATCATCGAGATCTTTCAGGATGGCGTGAAAAAGGCCTACCAGATCAAGGAGGAACGGCCCGACCTGCCCGGCAGGATCGGCAAGTACTGCGCCTTTATTGTCGCGGCCCGCAAATCCGGCTGGGACACGCTCAAAGGGAAAGGTTACCGGGTGGCGGAAAATGAGCAGTACGACGACTTCTCCCACCTGCGCAAAGCGAAAGCGGCCGCATTGATCCAGCGGGGCCGGACACCGGTTCTTCGGAGGAAAATCCTGGCTTATTGGGGCGAGGTGAAGGAACTGAAGGCGGAAGGGATGGGATTTCGGCCTATTGCCGACTATTTGACAAAAACACGCAAGGTCAAGACCTCGGCATCTTACCTGGTCAAGCTGTGGAAGGAGATGGAAACTGATGATTGAGTACGATTATAAGGGGATCAAAGTCAAAGCTACTGTCGAAATGGAGCAGCATGACTATGTGGATGCAGGCGGACATTGCCGGGCACGGTTCGACAGGAACGCCAAAGTCGTTGTCCAGTTCTGGAGTTTCTCTATTGACGGCAGTCTTACCGAACTTGCCTATATCAAGTCTACATTGAACTACTTCATGCAGTGTTACTGGAAACGGACCAGCAAGGAAGGGAGCCGGATTGAACTGGCGAAGATGATTCACCACGGCCACGAAAGCCACTTCATTAATCCGCTGACGCTCAATCTCATGGCACGACAGAAGAACAAGAAGCATTACCTGGAAATTAGTCTGTTTGAAAACGGTATGCCTGCCGGCATAGTCTACCTGGACGGCCAGGAAGTGATCATGCTGGACATCGCCCTTGGCAAGGCAATAAGTCTTCTGACGCCAAAAGTTGCAGAAGACGAAGAAGAGAGCCAAGACGATTCATCAGACTCAAAAAAGAAGAGCGCCGGTGTCACTTTGGTCACCAGTTTTGATTGATATATTGGCGGCTTAAATGGACAAGAATTTGTCACCATCATAGGCGCCAAGTCAGGGACCATTGAAGGAAACGTTTTGGTATCCAAGTAAGCGACCAAGATCATGGGCACCAAAATAGCGTCACAAAAGGTAGCCAAAAAGGCAACCACCATGGAGTGGAGGAAATAGTGATAAAAATATTCCCCAACAAATTTCAACGATTCAAAAAAACTGTCATCGCCTTGACGATCATTTACATTTCCCTGCTTAGTTTTATGATCAAAATGATCGGCATGGGCGCTACGGCCTCTTTCTTTCTTTTCCTTGGTATCTGTTCCTTGCCAGCATTACTTGCCCGGGCATTAGGTGACAAGAGTCAGGTGGCTAACGACAATGATCTCGGTGGGTATCGTTACATTTATTCATATCGTTACGGGTCACGATTCGGAAACCAAAATAGATAGGAAGTGAAAGGGGCTGAGCATGACGATCAAACATTATGATGCGCAATCTTGGCTGAAGGAAAAGGAAGCCCGCAGACTGAAACTTCCTGCGTTCCTCTTCGCCTTGTTCGGAATCGTACTCACCTGCCTCCTTGCCGGGTGCCTCGTCGGTGTATTTTTCCGGAACATCTTCTGGTTCTGCGCCATTGGCATTGCCGTCATCTCACTGCCGTACGTTCTTATGGACCGGGTTCATCTGCGCTTCTATCACGGCTATGCGGAAGGGAAGAAACTCTGGGCATTGGCGAAGTATGCATACACCAGCACAGATTATTGGCCGAGTTATCCATTTTTCTGGGGCGGTTGGTGGTATCGGTGGTGGTACTGGTGGTAAAATTTATCAAAATGGAGTATGTCATTTGATGTCATCATCTTTCCGAAACTCTTGTCGGACTCTCGCCACTATACAAATTTGTACCATTCCAGTTGGCGTAATAATTCTGCAATAGGACTTTGCCATGATCGCAAACTGTAAAGGTTTTTTACGCGATGTCGCCATATACTTTCGCGACTTTCTTGAAACCGACTTCCACAAGCGTCGGCTACCGAAAAGAAGCGTCAAGCTGCGGAATCAGGACAACCTTCTGGTCGGTATCAAACTGGGCAAGTATCCAACATTCGTAGAGACGGTTTGGAAGCTGGTTCGAGGGGGATTCGGCAGTACAATCCTGAAGCAGATCGCCAAAGGCAGTTACCGGGCAACGATACCCCTATCTCTGATTGCTTTGGTTGATGCCCAGCTAAAGGGGATTCGTACCGAAACTCTGGATTCAGTCGCTACAACCCTTGCCAGGGATGCAAGGCGCCTCGGGAAGGCGCACAAAGGCCAATACGACCGGGCTGTTGAAGCTCTCAATACAGTTGCAGGAACCGTTGTCAAAACACAGATCGTCAAGCCTTTCATAAACAGCCTTGCCAAGCCGCTTGCAAATCTCGCAGTTAGTGACGAGAACCTTGTCTATCTGATGGAAGAAGAGTTGACAGCCATCCTCGTCAGACCGCTCGAAGAGATTATGGCAGCCCTCGTGCAGGAGGTCATCGCAGGGGAAGAGGTTGATGCAGAGAGCCGCCTTATCGGGCAACTTCAGCTCGAAGAGGTCAAGGGCGCTATCAGGAGCTTTTTTGAAACATACCAGGCAGCGGATCTATATCTGGAGTTGTTCGAGCTTGTCCGTAACAAGAGCATGCTTGAAGGGCAGGAGGTCTATCTATATTTCGGGGAGATCAGCTACAGCAATGCTCGTTTTCCGATATTCTACATCCCGGTAGAGTTGCGCCGGGAAGGCGAGGCTTTGGCTGTCGAGTTCGATCCGCATGTGTTCATCAACAAGAAGGCTCTCGACTTCATTTCCCAAGAGTACTGCCGGGAGACGGAGAAAAAGGGGAGCCTTTCGAGCATAAGCGAACGAATCATCTATCTGGCAAATCAGGGCGATGGATTCCGGGATCTGGTACAGGAAGTTTTCAACGAACTGGCTAGTTTTTTCGCCACAGATGGGGCAATTGACATTGGATCTGCCAAGCCGCAGATAACAAGAAGCAAGCATGTTCAGATCAACAACACGACCAGCTTTGCTCTTTTCGAAAAAACAGATGAAGCGGTGGTAAACGACTACGAAGAGATTCTCCGCCAGCTTGCGCTTGATGATAGTGAACTCGGTGGTGCATTCGAGCGGATAATCCAGGATTTCATCGAGAAGGAACCAGTTTCCTTTCTCTCTGAGGTTCACGACGAGTGGGATGGTACAAGCACCGACGAGAAGCTTGTCGCATCCTCGCCGATAGCACTGAATGAAGAGCAGCGCCAGATTCTCATGGCGGTTAAGCGGGAAGGCTGCAATTACATAACTGTCCAGGGTCCCCCCGGAACAGGGAAAAGCCATACCATTACTGCGATCGTCTGTGATGCCGTGCTGAACAACCAGTCCGTGCTGGTCTTGTCAGACAAAAAAGAAGCCCTCGACGTTGTTGAGGACAAGATCGCAGAGACGTTGAACCGGGTGCGGCATGACAAAAACTTCCAGAATCCCATCCTGCGTCTTGGCAAAACAGGAAGCACTTATGCCCAGATTCTTTCCAGCGCGTCAATCTCGAGTATCAATGATGCCTACCGGGCTCTCAAAAGCAAACACGGCGAATTGGAAAAAAACATCGCCAGCTCCATCGCATCTCTCAAGGAGGACATCGAAGCCGAAGTTCTTGGCGGCGCCAACATAAGCCTCGAAGAAATTCGCGAACTGCTCGCGTATGAGGCCCGCTTGTCAGGAAAAGCGATCCCTGTAGGTGTCGATGAGTTGGTCCGCCATGTTTCGGCTCCGGGAGACCTTGATGAGTTGCGCCGAATTGCCCTTGACATATGTGAGACTTTTGGCCCGGAGGGAGGTTCTACCACCAATTCTTTCCCAAGACTTTGCACTGTTCTTGGACTTAAACCAATCGGTGATGTTAAGGCGCTTATCCGGTTTGGCGACCACTGTGGTGAATTCCTGACGTTATTGTCGACACTGAGAGGGCGTTTCGGAACGTTCCACTCAATCGAGGCTCTAGGCGACCTTGCGGACAACAAGATCGACCCGCTCAAAGCGCTCCGTGCCGACATTGTGGCGCTGAACGCCGAATTTCTCGGCAGTCTGAAATGGTGGAGGAAAAGCGCAATCAACAATCGGTTTAGGGCGCTTTTTCCTGATTCAACGCTGGCTACGGCATATGAATCTTTGCCTGTCATCAACTCAGCTTTGGAAATTATCAATGCCGCAATGCAGCGTAAGGACTCATTACCGGCAGTCGGCCAGCAATACGATTTTGCCGCGACTCTCATGCGCTTGATACGAGACGAAGAAATATGCCGTGAAATGTTGCATCTCGGTAAACTCGCCGACGAGTTGCGCTACCTGGAAGAACGCATCGGAATCTACCCGGCAACTATGAAACAGCTTGGGATAAAGGATGTATCGCTTCCATCCTTGTGCCGCAACAAGCTTGTTGCCATGGCTCAGGATGAATTTGATGGTCTGGTTGCCTATCTTTCGCTGTATCAGCTCCTTGAACAAAAATTTCGGGGGCTTGGCTCAATCGGATTTTCAGCCAGAAAACGACAGATTGAAGAACTCATCACGATGGAGATGACATTCTGTCTCGACGGGCGAGTCATCGAGTTCTATCAGAACAACCTGGCGACAGCCAAGTCGCTACGGACTATCATTCAAAAGAAGCGTCGCTTCCCGAAAGACGAATTCCAGAAGCTCAAAGGCGCCTTCCCCTGTATCCTCGCCGGCATCAGGGACTATGCGGAATACATCCCGCTCCAGGCGGACATCTTTGACCTGGTCATCATCGACGAAGCATCACAGGTCAGTATATCCCAGGCGTTCCCGGCGTTACTGCGTGCCCGCAAGGTGCTGGTCCTCGGCGACAAGAAACAGTTTTCCAATGTCAAGGCCGCCCACGCCCGTTCCGAAACCAATAATGAATATGTGAACCGGCTGCGGGCAAGTTTCCTTGCCTGTGTGTCGAGCGATGAGGCAAAGCTGACGCGGATTGAGAACTTCAACATCCGCACTTCGATACTCGAATTTTTCGAATACATAAACAACTTTACGATCCAACTGAACAAGTACTTCAGAGGTTACCGGGAGATCATTTCCTACTCAAACCGGCATTTTTACCAGAACAGCCTGCAGGTGATGAAGATCCGCGGGGATGCCATTGATGAGGTGCTATCCTTTTCTTTCATCGACCATGATGGGAAAAATGAGCCGGTAGCGAATACTAACCGCCTGGAGATTGATGCAATAATCGCTGAGCTGCTCCGCCTGAAAACTGATGGTTTTACCGGAACCGCTGGAATCATCACTCCGCATACCAATCAGCAGAAACTGATTATCGAATCCATCAACCGCCTTCCCGAGCGAGACTGGCTTTACGACAATCTGCGGCTCAAGATCATGACCTTCGATACCTGCCAGGGAGAAGAGCGGGATATCATATACTATTCGATGGTCGCTAATCCGGCTATTGATCGTCTCTGGGGCATTTTCGTCAAGGATCTTGCCAACGTCGATGTCGAAGAGGATGGTAAAATCAAGGCTCAACGTCTCAATGTCGGCTTCAGCCGGGCCAAGGAGCGGATGCATTTTGTCCTCAGTAAACCGCTCGATCAATACAGCGGCTCTATCGGCGATGCTCTTCGCCATTATTGGGAAGAGCGTCGGGTAGCCCGGCAGGAACCGACAGTTAACGATGTCGATCCAAAATCGCCTATGGAACGTGAAGTTCTTGGATGGATTCTCAACACTCCTTTGTGGCAGGAAAACCGTGACAATGGCCATATCTCATTGGTCCCCCAGTTCAACATCGGAAGTTATTTGAACCAACTCGATCGGACGCACACGTACAGGCATCCGGCATACAAAGTGGACTTCCTGCTGACATTCCTTGATCTTTCAGGCAAGAAGCACCGCATCATCATTGAGTACGATGGTTTTCAGGAACATTTCGTCAATCTTGAGGCCGTAACGGCTCTTAACTATGATCAGTATTACTGTGAAGAGGATCTTTACCGACAGAAGACAATCGAAGGATATGGCTACAAGTTCCTACGTATCAACAGGTTCAACAGTGGGAAGAACCCGGTGGCAACGCTTGACAGGCGTCTTCGGGCTCAGATAGAAGAAAGGCCGGAAACCAATGGTGTCCTTGACGGAGTGCTCGATACCATAGATGGGCTCCGCACCAATGAAGTGAAAGAGTGTCCTAAATGCAAGAAACTGCGTGAGATAGAAGATTTTCGCGACTTGACACTGGTGAGGGGTGTGGGAAGGATTTGTAATACCTGCAAGGGGGTGAGGAAAGAACCCTCCCAGAAGCATGCAGGCTCAGTCGCGCAGCCTTCAAGAACCAAGTGCCCCAAATGCGGAGCAAGCATGGTGCTACGGCGTGGCAAATATGGACAGTTTTATGGCTGTAGCAGGTTTCCTCGGTGCAAAGAGACAGCCAAAGTCTAATATTCGGTTCTGATATACATCCCGGTTCTGCCGGGACAGGGAAATCCCTGCTTGTTTTTGTGAGGGTTTAGGGTGGCGTCGTAGGACTTCCGAATAAACTGTTTTCCGCAGGCAGTACATTTGAAAATGTACTTCGGACCACCGCCGGCGGCCTTTACTCTTCCGATTTTGCCGATGCCTCTTGGGGTAGCAAGTCGAGATACAGATGACCCTGCTCGCTCAGTCAATGGGACATGGAGTGGCCCTGACGGGGTTAGTTCCACAAGGTATTTCGGGATAAAGGAGACTGTGCTGACCTCAACCCCTTCGATTCGATCAACACGATATGATCTTGGTTCCCCGGTTTCATGCTTGATCGTACACAGAAGCAGGTTGCCGTCTTTCGTGCGCCGCAATGAATAGGGTTCGATGAGCCGCCAGCTTCCCTGATATCGAAGGTTGACACAGAGCCGGTTGGCAGCAGCAAAGCGAACCGACTCCAACGGGACGGGGGCATGCCAGGCGTGCACCATCGAGGGTGGGAGCCACGCTTCGTCGATTGCCTCTCTTATACGGATGCCGGGGAGTTCCGGCTTTTCGGCAACCCCATGCAACCAGTCGATTACTTTCGGCAACTCCGTCCAGAACTGGTCGAACGGCGGGAGTACCGGCAGTTGGTGGGCGAGCATGTCCTCCCATTCGGCCAACAGTTTTTCCCGTGCGCTTGCGGTCAGCAGCGAATCCTTGGTCGGGACAGGGATGTTCTTGAAGTCGCACTTTTCCCGAAGCGTCTGCATCACCACCGACCGTTCAGGATGGATCTCGTCGTGACGGTAGAGATGCACCACATCGTACAGGTCGCGCGGGCGTTCCCGTTCCGCCAGGGCTCGCACTTTTTCCGCGAAAACTTCCTCAAAGCAGTAACAGAGGGCATGAATTCCCGCTGTCGGCCGGTCCGAATAGGGATGATGGACTTCCCGCTCTTCCGGTGCCAGCACCAGTTTTTCCTTCGTGGTCAGATCAAACTTGATGCGCGCTAGGTTACGCCGCTGTTGGAGGGGACCAACATAGTATACCCGTCCTTCCGCATAGGCTCCGCCCTGGAATTGGGAAACTTTGAACCTGATCTGATCGGCGGGAATCTCAATACCGCTCTCTTCATAGATCCATTCGGAAATTTCTCGGAACGTTCGGAGAAGGAAATCCTGATTGAGGTGCGCCTCTTCGGTGATGGTGAAATCGAGGTCTTCCGAGAAACGATAGGTTTCAAACCAGCATTTCTTTAGGCAGGTTCCCCCCTTGAAGATCCAGTGCCCCGTAAGTGCCTCGTTGGCAGCTATGCCGGCCAGAAGCCAGCCGAGAACGTAATCCTTCTCCACCACGTTGAGGGCGAGAGAAAGTTCCCTCGCCAGTTCCGTCAGTTCCTGGCGGTCGATCATGCCGTCTCCTTCAGCCAGTTCTCCGGCAGCCAGAGCCGCCAGCGAGAAATCAGTCGCACGGCCTTAAGTTTCGGGTCAATCCTGGCGTTTCCTTTGGTGAGACGCTGTGTGCATTTCTCAATGGCGGCGATTTCGTCGGGGGCGTTCTGTTCCAGCAGAAAACCCAGACGCTTGAACGCGGCGCCGTTCCCGAGCCGGTCGGCATATTCGATCAGCAAGTCAAGGTTCTTTGTTTCTGACCGGAGATAATTTACCAGCATGTCTTGAACCGACCTGATTCCTCCGCCCAGTCGCGGTTCTGACAGCATGTCCAGAATTGTGCGGGTGGGATCGGATACTGAAACCTTTACCTGGCCGCGCCAGACGGATTTCAGGCCGAACATCTTCTTTTCGTTGATGGAGCAGAGGAGAAATGTCGTGCTCTTCATGACCGGATTGCGGTCGCGAGGTGTCAGCTGAGTCATGACCACCGTGGTCCGGAATATCTGTTCCGTAAGATCCCAATATTCGGCTGCGCTCCAGCCGCCGATGTAGCAGGGGGCATAGAGGCTCGCGGCGACCAACCATGGATCATCAAGGGGAACATCGCTTGAAGTCGCCTCAAGGGGGACAGGCACGTATAAACCGCGCTTCACCCGCGACAGCCAACCCTTCTTGTGCCACCGCGACAGCATCTTGGCTGCATCGGTCTGAGTGACACCCAGGATTGCCCCAGCCTGTTCGACTGAGACCGTACCCTTGGTCCCCCGTAGCAATGCTGCCAGTCGTTCACGGTCGAGTTTTCCAATTCCGGTCAGCTTTTCCATGATAGTCCAGTTGCGCAGCAAATCGTCTTATCGTTGAATAAGTGCATAAACAATATATAACATGTATTCGGTGTATACAATATAAAAGCATTAGTTCATGTGATAGCTGAAATAATACACTTAAGATATATTACGCGAAGCTAAACCGGCTGGTTTTTACGAGGATCAAGTTGCAGCGCATTATCCTTTTCCTTCCAAGAAATCACGGATCAAATCCCATCGTTGGAAGTAATGCTGCAAATTTTCAATACTTCTAAACGAAATTTTCCCCCAGCCTTCGGTTCTGGGAAGTCCTTTTACAATATCCACGGGAAGGACATAGAATTGAGGTGCTTGAATTTCTTGCTTGCCGTCCTTGGAGCCACGATTAAGTTTGACGATTACTACAAAGTCACAATCAAAGTTATTGATAATGAAACCTTCTGCCTTAGTTTTCCTTCGGCTCTTGACCTGAATACGAGCCGATCGGTTCATTTCCGGGCTGGATGCAATGAGATCATAGCCAGGTATATTGGTGTAGGTTTTGTGGGTAGTGATACCTTCAATCAGGAGGTTACCGAGGACAAGAAATTCCGCTCCCTCCGCTTCAAGACGAGTATTCTGTCTTTGGGATTTTTCCATTTCGTTCATTCACAGCTCATTTCATCGTAAAGTGTAACCAGCTATTCAGCCGGCCAGAAAACCTTGACGAGTGGTATCAGCGTACACCCTTCAATATCGAACTTTTCGTAGTTGTCTATTACCAAGCTCGCCAGTTCATCAAGGTCGATAAGCGTGCATGGAACGTTTGAACGTTCGGCCTCATACTTGGCCTCTTTTGAAAAGCCGCCCGTACTCACGTAAAGGCCACGATTTCCTTCACGTAGGCCGCCAAGGAAGCTTCTGGTATCCTGGGCTCCTATCTGAGTTTTCGGCCGATGTTTCACTTCACAGCGAATACGCGGCTGTTCCAATCCAAGTCCGTCTGGCGATGCAAGGACGTCCACTCCGCGGTCAGGGCCGATTGGTGTAACGCGGGACTTGTATCCCATTGCTCGTAAGATGGCTGCTACAAGTTGTTCCATCTCCCGGTCGTCGAGCTTTAGAATCTTGTCCTTGATAAGTTCGCGGGCTTTACCGATTGTATCTTCCTTGATCTGTTGAAGTTCTTTCTTTTCCTCTTCAATGCTCTCTTCCGAAGCAACTTCAGTCTTACCTTTCAAGGCAGACTGGATATCGCTCCAGACATCCTCATTAATCGAAAAAATGCACAACGTGCTTCCGAGGGAATTACGGGAACTAGCCGATAGATGATCGCGGCTAACTGTGCCCTCCCATTTGACTTTGCGCACGTGAGGATAGTCCTGAACCTCACCGGGTTTGTAGTAGTAATCACTGACGATCGTTCCGACAAGGTACTCACGTTTATTAGGATCGTAAGTGATGACCTTCTCGTTGACCTTGAAAACTGTTCGGAACTTGTAGAACATGGCAACTTGGTTGCCGATTTCTCCGGGCTTTGCTTGAGGATATGCAGTTAGATACTTCTTCCGGATCGGCTCGAGATCTGTGATGCCACTCATATCGCCAAGTTCCTGATAGCCGACTGCTACAAACCCTTTCGCAAAATCCTTAATCAGATAGCCTCCCTCACCGGCACGGACCATCCAGACATTTTCCATTACTATTCCTCCTTAGAACAGACTCCACATCTCGGACAAATCATGGCGTTGGTATTTTTGCGTTTGATCTTCCATTAGGAGATTTCTTTTCCCCCTGTGTAATAACTGATTTCGACGGCAATTGTGACGGCCGGCTCACGATCACAACATCTTCAATTCCTGGAACTTCAAGTAATGCGCGTCGAGTGATGTCGTGTTCCTGGACGCTTGCAGAGTCATCATAGATGAATACAATCAACGACTCGTAGCGCAAGTCGCGGAGATAAGGAATACAATCTTCCTGAATTTCCTTTTCGATCTTCTTAAAGTCATCCTTGCTCGTAGCAAATTTTGCCTCAATGATAAGTTTCAGCGATGGAATTCCAAAATCAGCTTTATAGGTGGAGTGACCAAGTTTTGGCAAAGCATCTTCATCGACAACATCCAGAAAATAGGAACGGAGAATCAGCCAAAGTATATCTTGCACTTCACGCTCTTGTGTAACTTGCCACCGAATTGGCTTCTGGAGTTCGTCTCCATCCCAACGCCAGCGCTTCATTGAAGCTTCAAAATTTTGAAGCACTGCAGATACATGAAAAGGCTGAGATAGCTCAGCTCCCAATGCGTGAAAAAGATTGGAAGTTACACTGGACCAGATGAATGCCGCTTGGGAGGCAGACTCAAAATGAAGATCGGTCGCCGTCCTGTACAAGATACTTTGACGCCTTTCATATAATTGCTGTTGCGAAAGCTCATTCACGTTTATTTGATGGTGTATTGCCCATTCACTGAAAGCCAGTTGGTACAGGCTACTTGAGGAATGTGGCGCGATAGGTATCTTCGTGCCGGATGCTCGATAAAACAGATATGACAGTAATGGATCGAAGTTCGACATGTTCTTCTGATTCATTTTCTCCAACACATCTCTGCACCAGAGGAGAGTCTCTGAGGCGGCGTCACCCATAGCAAGGCAACCCAAAATAATACCGAGTAACCGCGTTGGGTTACGCGCGAGGCTCAGGTGGTCACCTTTAAAGGCATCTCGTTCTCGAACGCGGCTGAGGCCGTCAAGAAGCTGATGCGTGAACTTGGAAACAGGCTGTGCCCACTGGAAATAGCCCAGAGCAGAGACGTGGTCGAGGTTTGTTGGTTTGAATTCCATATCAATCCACACCTGAGTGCATCCTACCTGCCAATCAATGCTGATAAAGGGATTGTCTTTGAGAATGTGATGAGCAAGTAGACCGTCCACTGAACCTGGCCGGTTTTGCTCAAGAACTGCATCACTTAGGCGGTCTAAACTCGGCTGAAGATAGAGGTTCTCACTCACAGAAACCACCTTCTTTCCTTCAGAGCCGTTGCAAGTGTCTCAGGGTTCCAATTTTTCACGTGGCGTAGATGGCCGAGCAGGTCTACGATCATATTAGAGTAGGAAATGGAAACTGGCAAAGTTGAAGGGTTGAATCCGCGCCATGACATGAAACTTAGATTGAAGACTTGCCGGGCGAGATAGTCCAGGCTCTTGAATGTCGAATCCTCGTGAATACTGACAAGAATAGGGTGTGGGCAGCCATGAAGGGCCGTCTTAACCTGGTAGGGACCGGAAAGCGTTAGAAGTGCAGTATTAGGACCGAGGGGCACACATTGCCCTCTTTGCGGCACCATTTTCCCCTTTGTCCCTTTGCCAAATTTTACACCGTCCGCGGAAGGCTCGAAGAGCATCCAATTATGCGAGTCACTCACATGCACGAAAGCGTATTGAACGTCGAACTCTGTGAGTGACGCTGCGAACGTTTTTACCGCCTCAGCTTCTACGTCCTTGTATTTCTTAAAACTTTGATGAAATATGAACCGTACCCGATCTTTCGCTCTCCATCCGAACCGACTACGCAACTCAGTGACCGTTTCTCGCAGGGATCGAGTAAGAGCTTCGAGGTATTCCTCTGAAGAAACTTCCTTAGTGTTATTCGAGAGAAGATACTGGCCGTCTCCACTGAAGACCGTTGTTATACCAATCACCCTCTCTCCGGCACCTCGCCTGCTGCTGGATAAACGAGCACTGCCGATTCCCATGATAATTTCGTGAGCCATATCACTGTTCGGCGCCAAGGTCCAAGGAATTCCACCAAGTTTTGCGTACATTGCGAGGCTGACATTATTCAAAACATATTCGACATCTCTCCGGCGAATTGTTTCAATTTCAATAATCTGGACGGGTACTCCCTGTGCCATCATTCTGGCTTTTGTTGTGTAGTATGGATTTGCAGAATCCGACAGAGATCGATGTTGCTCGCGAATTACAACGACAGCAAGATCCGGTTTCTCCATTAACGCTTCCAGCGAGGCATCCTTGTACGCATCCTCCAAAGCAGCCGACGTTCGTTTCACTGCATGAAACGTAAAAGCACAGCCATTTAAGTGATATTTGCGTTCGAAGCCTTTCCTGAAAGGTGCTTTCTCGTTAGTCGAGTTGATGCCCTCCTTAAGTTTTCGAAGAAACTGCCCAGTTTCTCCGACAAATTCTTCAGGGCACACCACCGCAATTTTGGCATGTTTGTGGGGGAAAGATTCAGCATCGTAGGGGCCATGAAGATCAATCTGCTTGTCAACTGGCCAGGGGACAGTGATCGAGCCACCAGGTCGAAGAACGCAATTAGGCGTATTGAAAGTATGAGAAAATCCAGCGTCTGCGCCCTTTTTGCATTCATGGGGCTTCCCAAGGATATGAATATTCAGGTCTGCACAGCAGGTAATGGGAGACTTCTGCTCCAACTAAGTGCCCAGTTTGTTCAGTCGCTGAACTTGGTGCTCTGCGCCCATTACTTTGAATGTTTCCTCAAGTAGCGCGCCATTGAAAGCGTTGTACCCATCGCCAAGAACGGCTCTGCCAACGACTTCGACATTTGTTCGGCTTCCTTCGAGATAGCAGCTGTCCAGCGGAGCTTCATCAACATCCGAATCAGAAAGGATCGCAACCCCGTTTCTAATCTGTTCGATACGTCCGAGATATCTGCGATCAAACGACGTGAGGATCTCCCCATCGTTTCGCATTTGTACTGCATAGAGGCCCGTCAGAGGAATTCCCTCGGAATTGAGTTCTGCCATAGTTTTAAGAAAAGTGTATCTGATTCCGAACCCAACCAGGACGCCGCTCGTGATGTTGCCTTCATGGGGGGCAAGTGGACGAATGTCGAGGGAGTATTCTGGAAAGATGCCGAAAATGTCTTTTCGGGAACTGGAAAGGTTATGCTTCTCAAGTAGCAACGTTACAGGCCGAAAACCGATCACCGTTCCATAACCGGTTAAGGTAAAGAACCGGAAAAGAGCCGTACGCGCAAGTGCATTGGCAAGTTGGAAGTCGTCCAGGATATTGAACTGTTTTTTCTCGCCAATTAGAGAAGCGTCTTGGTTAAGCCCGATACAGGCTATGGCGTTTTCAATAGGGTGAAAAAAATGGGTTGCTCCATACTGTTGGCGAAGCTCACGAAGTTTTATTGAGAGCGTACTATCCTTCGCAGTGTGTTCTTTCCGGTTGCCAGGAAATGAAAGGATGCCGCCACTGAATTTGTCTGATGAAAAGTGAAGTGGCAAATAATTTAAATTCACAGTAGCGTCTCCTTAATCACATTCGGCTTACTTCTCAGACAAAAAATCAAACAGCTTTCCCTGAAATGCCTTATCCAAAATCGACGGCAGCATGGCATCAAGTTCGGCGGAGGTTTCAGCCTGAAACTGCTTAAGAGAATTGACCTTTAGCATAACCTGACGCAGGCGAAGCTGCGTCTGCATTGATGGCAATGGCATTTTGTAGGCAAGAAAATCTTTAGGATTGAGCCGTCGTCTTCGAACGTTAGTACCGGTACTTTCGCCCGCAACCTTCGGCCAGACAGAAGGTGTCCGGAAATATACATCCAGAATTTCCGGCAATACCCGTTCTTCGATTACCTCAAAAATCGGGAATTCGGGAGAGACAAAAAGACCATCACACTCTGTTGGAACTACACCAAACGCCCCTTCCCACGCCATCAATTTGGGATATACAAAATTCCCAACCTTCAACTGACCGAGCTGTTTATACGCGAAATCCGTTCCCGATTTCATTTGGCCGCGGAAAACTCCTCTACCAAAGCAGTAAACACCGGCGAAGTGGTACGTCTGGTCAGCTTTCACCTGCACATCGTGTCCCCTTTGTTTTACAAGCTCGTACATGGGGGTAGGAACTGCTGTTGAATCTCCGAACACGATTGAACGACAAAGAGCTTCCGCCTCCTCAACCGCCTGTCGCCTGAGCCCCCGCGCCTCCTTGATCTTCGCTGACAATTCCTCAATCCTCGCAACAATCCACTGCTGTTCGGCCAACGGGGGAAGAGGTATTTTTATGCTAAGTAATTTTGCTTCCTTCATTCTATTACGGCTTGTGGGTGTTGCACCTGAGCTTAACCCAAGAGATTCATTCCAGGATTTTTCTAGATTGAAGTATCGCTGCAAAAATCCAGGTTCTAACTGACTCCTGTCAATTTCAAAACATGGGAATTCATTTGAAACAAAACACCCATGCTCAAGTTTGCTGGCAATTGCAAATGATCCTTTCCAGGCAAATAATCGATTATAAACAAAGTCGCCAGCTTCTACTCTGTAAAGATTGGAGGCTTTTATCTGATTACCCATTTTGCGGTCTTTGATGTATAGACCGAGAGAATACCATCTCGCGCCAAGCAGACTATATTCAGTAGTGGCGTCAACCTTGACTTCACGCCGAACTTGTCTAAGAACCTTCCCCAACGGCATTAACGGCCATGACTTGCTCACTGAACCCCTCCTGCCAGTACTTGCCGGATTTCGCCCATAATCTCCAGTATCCGCTGTTCTTTCCGGGCAATATCCTCCACCAACCGCTCCGGCGGCAGATGCTCGAAGTCTTCTTTGCCATTGGGATTCTTGATGTCCAGGTTGTAGCCGTTTTCGATGATCCGCTCCACCGGCACCCGCCAGGCCCGCTCGTTCTCATCTCTGCTGTTCCACCACGACAGGCAATCGCCAAACTCTTCGAACTGGACTGGCTGGGTCTTGGTGTAATTTTTCCGTCCCTCCGGTAGTGGCTGCTCGTAATACCAGACTTCCCTGGTCGTACCGGAACGATCAAAGAAAAGGAGATTGGTGGGGATGCCGGTGTAGGGGGCAAAGACCCCGTTGGGGAGGCGGACGATGGTGTGGAGGTTGAACTCCTTGAGGAGCCTCTCCTTGACTCGACCGCAGATACCGTCACCGAAGAGTACACCGTTGGGAACAACCACCCCGGCCCGGCCCGGTTTCGGCTGCCGCCTGAGCTTGCGCATTATGAGCTGGAGGAAGAGGAGCGTCGTTTCCGAGGTTTGCATCTCAGCCGGGAAGTTGTTGAGGATTCCTTTTTCTTCCTCGCCGCCAAAAGGGGGATTAGTAAGGATGACGTCCACACGGTCCCGGTCGCCGATCTCATTCAAAGGAAAGCGGAGGCTGTTGTCTGGATCAATGCGGGGGTATTCCAGTCCGTGGAGCAGCAGGTTCATTTGCACCAAGAGGTAGGGGAGCGGTTTGGCCTCGCCACCATAGATACTGCTTCCCTGGAGGGTCTTGCGCTCCTCCACGGTTCGGCACTGCCTTTCCAGGTGAGAGTACGCCTCCACCAGGAAGCCGCCGGTGCCGCAAGCCGGGTCAAGGATGGTTTCACCCAATTGAGGATTGAGCACGTCTACCATGAAACGGACCACCGGCCGGGGAGTATAGAATTCACCCGCGTCGCCGGCAGCGTCGCGCATTTCCTTGAGCATGGATTCGTAGAGGTGGCTCAGGGTGTGAATCTCGTCCGATGAGGTGAAGTGGATGCCGTTCACCTTGTTGATCACGTCCCGCAACAAGTAGCCGTTGATCATCCGGTTGATGGTTCCCTTGAAGACCGTAGCCACCACATCGCGCCGGTCGCCGCCGTTGGCACCCTGGAGCCCGCGCAGATAGGCGAACAGCCCCGAACCCCGTGTTCCATCGGGACGGACAGCTTCATCGTTGTTGACAAAGGCGATCAATTCGTCGCCGGTGATGCCGTCCTCCCTAAATGCCCAGTCCCGCCAGCGGTAGGGTGAATCAATAGCCGGCCTAAATTTTTCACCGGAAAGGATTGCTTCCTCCTCCCTAATACGTTCCATGTCATCAAGGAACTTGAGGAACATAATCCAGGTGAGCATAGGCAACCGGTCGATGTCGCCGGAAAGCCCCTTGTCCTTGCGCATGATGTCGCGGGATGACTTGACGATGGAGCCCAATTGTTGGGCGGTGGTTTGCGGTTGGGTAGTTTTTGCGGTGCGGGTAGTTTTTGCGGTGCGGGTCATTGGAATCCTTTTTTGTATTGAAACGGTTTCAGGAAGTATTGATCGATAAAAGCAAAAAGCTCGCGTCTGGTTTAACTTCCCATCACGGACAAATCTGGGCACTGGCAAGAGCTAGTTTTCAGTTACGCCACCCAAGTGTAACGGGGTGCCCCCACGACCCGTCTGCCCAGGTTTTTTGGTCGGCGTCCATGGGGCTGATTAGGTCATCAGGGTAATGATGTACTGACAGTCTTTTTCAGGTACCCACTCAATAGGAACCTCTTGATTTGGCATTATGCTGCTAATGTCACCTATAAGGCGGGGTTTAACCTTTGTGAAAGTATGAATAAGGGGCGGCATGGCAATCTTTTGCCCAAAAATATCTATTTCCCGTGTAATATGTTGCTCAATTTTAATTGGCACCGCCTCTGTGACATTGGATAAATAGCTAATATTTGTTAATTGCTCGTCAGCTATTAGTACACACCTAGGATTATCATTAATATCGTCTACACTGTAAACGTTTTGACCTGTTGCCACTTTATAGATTTCCCACAACAAATCATGTACTTCTTCAGAATATTCAAAATTTGAGTTGAATTGCAGTTCAATCCCCATGTATTTCAACACCTCTTTAGCAAGGTAAATGTATCTAAAGGTGACATAAAGGTTTCTCAACCCGTCTCCAAAATTAGGGCTTTTCCCAGTAAATATCTCTCTGCCCTCGATTTCAAATTTAGTTAAGAGTTGCCATTCTTGGACTATGAGCAATTCAAAGAATTTATAGATTTTATCAAAGTATTGCATTGAACTAACTTGTTGTCCGTTCCAGCAATTGAAATCGACTATGATTGAAAAATTGAGATCTTTTAAATTGATGTCGCTATGGAGATGTGTAAACGAAAACTCTAATAAACGATTGAAAGCATAGCCCTTAAAAGAAAACGAATCTTCCCCAAGGGTTATTTCACCGACTAGATCATCTAAAATGAAAATATCGCTTTTGTCGTTGCTTACAAGCCATAACTTTTGACTGGCTGGCTTTCTCAGAGAGGGAATGATTTGAAAAACTCCTTTTTTTGCTTCTGTGAAAATTTCTTCGAGTAATTTCGAGCCGGTAATTTTGATTGCACGTGAGTCAATCTCTAACGTTTTACCATGTGCAATAAGGTCCTTGTATTTATCGGTGAACTCTTGTCCGAACTCACTATTAATGACAAGGTTGCCTTTAACATTTTCTTTCGCATAAATCGAAAAAGCCGTGTGACCCTTCTCGTATGAAGCCTTAACTTGAAATCTAGGATCAAGATTTTCGAGTGCACGAGATGATGCCACGCAAACATTTTCGATAGCATTGGGGATGAATGAAGTAGGGAGGCCGGTTAAGGCTGCTGCGACTGTGTTTATAGCATCATTTTTGTCTGGAAGTTTTTTCCCCATTTCCTCGCGAGCTAATCTTTCAGTCTCAGCCTTCCACTGATGAAGAACATCTTCTTTGTAAAGGACGGGGTCTCTATCAATGTCTGTCGAGCAGCTGGAACATAGCCATATCCCATTTTCAATATCTTTTCTTTGCTCTGACGTCATTGAAGTATTATATCTTGGACCGCCTGGAGCGGCTGCACAGATGTGCGCAGCAACTCCAATGTTATTAACCTTTTGCGGATCGGATGTCGGGCCTGTTGTTGGGACTCTACAGGCAGGATTGGAACATCTGCCAGCAACTCTTAACCGTAGTCGTGCAATGGTGTCTTGTGTGAAATCGTCTCTGTTATCGTTTGAACTCATTTTACTTCACCCTCATTAGCACTTTTATATTTTCTGACCTAACGTGGTGGGAGATCACCACCGGGCGGTTTTTGGCCCGGTGAATTTTCCGATTATACCTTGTTATCATGAACTAGTTCAGCTATCGCGGACTCAAGCACATGTATTTCTCCACGTCTCTCAAACAACAGAATGAGTTCCCTGACGCGAGCAGACTTTCTATCACCAGGCAAATCGTCGAAGTCTACACCAATAAGGAAACAGAAGTTTTTGAATTCTTCTTGATCAACAGCATGTTTTAATGTCTCAAAAAGGCGTCGTCGAGTTTCAACTGAATCAATTAGAGGTATCGAAACAGCTATTTCTGGCCAACTTCCTTCAGATGGACTTACAGGACGGCTTTCTAAAAATGCCCGGAGGCAGGATGCGGCTGCTTGTGCCGCATAGTGATGCCAATTATCATGTTTTTTTTCGTCAGCGAAATCACAAATTGCGCGGATGGTTAGAAAGCCAATTCGCTTTATTGCACTAAACGCGGCTGATGCAACACCTGCACTCTCCATCTCCACAGCTATCAGTTTCCCATGTGTTGAGCGAAGTCGATCAGCTTCTACTGAAGATGCAATTACCTTTTCACCTGACGCAATTGGTCCAAAATGGAGTTGTGGCAAAGAGTGACTTGACGTTTTTCCATCAGGTCTAGAAGGCAGTCGCATTTTCCAAGTCGAATCTCGAAGGCTCAACAAACCATCAAGTAGGCTAGGGTCTGCTTGAAACTGTTTGTTGCGGGTCGCAACACCCGTCCTGGATATTTTCCCTGGCTCATAATAGATTATGGAGTCTGAGACGACCACATCTCCGAAAAATTGTGCTTCGGGATTCAGCCCACCAGCAATTCCGTTTACAATTACAAACCGCGGACTCCAGTCTCGAATCAGATCAGCTGTCGCATGGGCTGCATCAAGGTTCCCCATCGAATGTAATAGCGTAGCAACTATTCGATACTGTCCACCTAATGCGGTTGGGATCGTCGCTGTATAGTAGGTTCTCACATCACACCCAGGCACCAATGTCCGTTTAAGTTCAGGGAAAAAATGCATGAGTGCTGCGAATTCCTTGTCCAAGGCTACTACAATTGCAAAATCAACGGATGATTCACGAACCTGTCGTGCAAAGTCCGTAGCCTGCTGGTCGTCGATTATCACTGCTGACTGAGTTAAGCGGTCAGAGACCCATGCTTCGTGCGCTGTTTTAATTTCTATAAGTTTACTTACCGTGTAGTTAACTGGATCTTGATCTATCAGGCTATGGTGAGTTGGACATAAAAGAAGAAGATTTTCATCTGCGTTGCGTTCTTCATCGTCTTGATCTGGTTGAAATCGGGGGCCACCTGGAGATGCGGCCCGAATATGACACATCTCGCCCAACAAGGCACCTGAAGCTAAATTAATAAGATGTGTTCTGCACCCAGGAAAAGCACAAATGCCACCTGACATTGCGAACAATCTTTTCACCGTCTTTTGCGATGGTTGGGTTCTATTTATCCTCATTTCAATATTTCCTTGTTAGAACTGTGTGGAGGCGCATCAGCTCGTCAGCGGCTGTGTGCCGCCGCCTTGTTGGCCATGTCCACTTTCAGATTGCAGGCATTCAAGAGCACTCTTCTCATCTGTCGATGAGTTCTCGCGTGATCAGTAGCAATCATTATCAAGCCTGGATAATTCTTTGCTTCTTGACCAAGTACGAGTATCAATGACTCGACCAAAGAGAAATCTTTAGTTTTATCAACCAGCTCCAAACAGGAGGTTAGCCATTCGTTTCTTATGTTGCTTTGCTTAGGAAGGCATTTGACTATTTTATAAAGGACGTAATCATGCCTGGACTGCTTCAAATTTCTAGGTTATCCTGCACTGCCCCTTCCAACTCCGCTATCTCCCCATTCCGCCGTCCATACCCGGTCTCCTCGATCAATCTCCGTGCTTCCCGCACATGTGTTTTCAATTTGGTTTGCAGGTCTGTTTTTAGCTTGGGGGTGCCCTCTTTTGCCAACCTGTCCCATGCCAACCGCGCCGATTCCAGGTGAAAGTCGGCAAGAAGCAGTTTCATTTCGCCCCATTCTGCAAGTTCCCGCACCTCTTCCAGATCGGTATGGGCCTTGGCAAAGTCGTGTATGACCCGATGCAGGTGGGCACGTGCCAGAAGGCCATGGGGTAAATTGTCCAACTGTCCGGCCGCCCGCAACCCCTCGATGGCCCGGTCCAGGTATTTCCCGGCTACGTTCAATATGTCATCATCGGTTTTTTCCTTGACCGCCTGGAGCAGGAAGGATCTGCCGATAGAGATGTTGTCAAGGGCAAGTGCGAGCAGACTCAACCCACCCTGTCTCGCCCATCCCAATGTCTTTTCCGAGCGCTTCCTCACCTCCCCATACCGCCCCCGTCTTAGCAGCAGGTCGCAGTAGCGATATCCCAGCCGCCCATAGATATAGAAATATTCCGGTTGCCTTTCCTTCAAATGGGTTTCGGCTTCGATGAACAGACTTTCGGCTTCCGAAAGACTGCCTTGTTGGTAAAGGGCATTGGCAAGGGTGGCGAGGCTTACTTCTTTCAGAGCCCCGTCACCGCTCCGTTCGGCAAATTCCACGCTCTGCCGGCCGTATTCCACGGCCCTTACCACTTCTCCCAGGGAGAGCAGGATTTCGCTGAGATTGTTAGCGTCTTTTGTAGTTTCTTCCCAATTCTTTTGCTTTACATGCGATTCCAAAGCCGCCTGCATGGGCTGGACCGACTCCCGCAGTCGGCCGACGGCAAATAGGGCATAGCCTGCGTTGTTCAAAATTTCCGCGGCCGTGCTATCATTAAGTTCCGTTACCGTGGAACGCCAAGGTTCATTGAAAAAATTGGAAAGCACGGATATCCAGGATCCAATAGCCCCGAGATGTTTCCTAATATAATAGGCATCTCCCCTTCTGATCCGTTTGGCGATAACCTCATCATGCACCTCCTGAAACCTCCCCGCCAAACACCCATGCGCCACGGCCGCAAACAGTGGCTCCATCTCTTCCAGGGTGTCCGGCAGGGTCTTTTCCGGCAGTACCCTGAAATAGTCATACAGCCGGGAATGGGCCTGCTTCCATGCTTCGGGTTTTTCATGCCTCAGCTTTTCCCCGAAATGCTCTCGCACCAGGGGATGGCAGTCCAGGGTGTCGGGGCGGTGTTCATCCTTATTGGCAAGCAGGCGCAGGTCTCTCAGATGTTGCAGGGCGAATTGCCATTGGGTGTCGGACAGGTTTTCCAGTTTGTCCGTCAGTCCTGGAATGGCCGGTGGTTCCCGGAGAACCCGGATTGCCCCACTCACGGCCGGGCGGTCGAACAGGCCCATGAGATGCAGGATACCGAGTTCCGGCGTGCCCGCAAGCCAGATGTCGTATGATGCCATCACCCGCCGGGCATGGCCGCCGTGTTTGACTTCCTCGGTCAAATCCCCAATGATGTCTCGTTTGCGGATGTCCCCCTCGTACACCACGGAAATAAACCTCCCCAGCAGGTTCAGGGCCAGGGCATGGCCGCCGAATTCCCTCACAGCGGCTTTCCGTTCATCCGGGCTTCTTTTTACGCCCAGTTTTTCCAGCAACTGGGCGCCTGCGCCTTCGGATAGGTTTTCCAGGTCAATCAGTTTCACTGTGCCGACGTCGGCGATGTCTTCCACCGCAACCCGTGTGGTGATGACGAGCAGCCCCGGATTATATTGCCGCAGTTCCCGTGTCAAGGCCTGAAGCCCCTGGTCCTTGAGCCGCCCCTGCATGGGGCCGGTGGGATACTGGATCGGTTCCAGGCCGTCCAGGATGAGCAGCGTACGGGATTCCCGGACCAGTCCGGCCAGCCGGAGGCCCCTTTCCCAGGGCGAGCCTTGAGCAGGGTTCGGGTCGCCGAACCATTCCAATGTCTGGGCGAAAAACTCGTCCGCCGACGCCTGGGTCCCTTCTTTTGCGCCCTGGCTGTAAAACGACCACCCGTACACCCGGCCGGCTCCCCGGAAATTGTCCCGGCCCATACGGTTGAGCCAGTGGTTTACCAGAGAGGTTTTGCCTACGCCGCCGAAGGCGACTAGGGTTAGGATGGTGGTGTTTGGATTTTGCCAGGCTTCATCCAGGGCTTTTAATTCCTTTTCCCGGCCGAAGAGATCTTCGCCGGTGACAGGGAGTTTGGCGAGCTGGATTTTCGGAAGCGCCGGGGGTCTTGGTGGTTCCGGCTCCGGCGTTTCCGGTTCGGATTCTTCCGTCGGACGAATGTACTTTTCGGGCTGGGTTAGCGACTCAAAAGCGTCTAATGTATGCTTTGCATTTGCAAGCGTGTTATCTTTAGGAATTTCAATCTTCCAGTATTTCCCGGTGCTCTCGACATTTTCTCTGCTTACGTGTTGCCAATGAGCTGTTTTAGTTTGAGTGTTGTAGATGACAAGCACTACAGGCATTGAATGTCCGACCCAATATGCCACATGCTTATCGTCCGTCCTGAAAATGTACGAGTCGTCTGTCTCCTCTTTAAAGAAACTGGCGCCGCTCTTGATTTGTAGAGCAATCAGTTTTCCAGTGGGGCGTTCATTCTCCACGATCTCAACGTGTGCGTCGATCCCATAGTCGTGTGTCGGTTGCTCCCGGAAAAGCCAACCTTGTTCTGAGAAGAAATGGTCTAAGGCTGATACTCCTAGGCGTTCTGTTTTCGGCAATGGCATATCTAAATCTCACTACATGGTTCGGGTTTGAATCTTAAGGAGTCCCCCTATGCCTCAGGCATGGCCCCATTGTCTACCACGTTTCCCGGTTTTACTATGTGAACGCGCGCGCATGAAACGGTGATCTTCCCAAATAGGATAATTAGCATGTGACCATTAAAAATAACTTGTACTTCAATGCAGGTATCCCATTTTAGAGCACGGGAGCTACGAAACAGATCACAATACCACAGCTCTCGTATTAAAAACCTGAGTAGAGCAGAGTTTGCAGTTCATTCACCGCTTCTCGCATCATCTCCGCCCCGCCGAAATACCCGACAATCTCTATCACGTTCCCACGCTCAGAAATAGGCGGCACCTTCAGGATATCCGGCACAACAAATTGCGCAGTACCATGCTGGGCATATTTCTCCAGAAGTTCTTCAAGAATAGATTGAGCCTCCGGGCTATAGTGATCGAAGAAGTCTTTCCTGTCTCGCTTCAGGCGTTCGGCCCGCTCACGACGGGTGCGGAGCGGTGCATTGAAGGCAAGATGGCAAAGAAGGTCGAAGGGGTCGGCCTCTGGTTGTCCAACTGCGTCAGCCAGTTCATTGAAGTTGATTCCGCGTTCCTCAAGCTGACGGATCACCTCGGCTCGCTCTTTCGGGTTGGCCCACTGCTCCCGCATCCGGATGGCGCCGGGGAAGAGGGTGCGCACCTTGTCGGCGGCATAGTCGCTGTACTTGACAACCCGCAATTGTTTGCCGTCCGCATCGAGTTCGTAGACCAGATGAGCAGCGATCTCCACTTGGCCGCCCTCGTAGTAGTACTTGCGCCGCTCCCGCTCGCCATCGTCAATGACAACCCCGGTCGGTCCGTATTCATCTTGGACGCCGCCATCTTCCACGACCGGCGCCTCTTCCGTGACCGTTGTCTCATAGGTGATGCCGGCTTCGTCGATCTTCTCCTCACTGACCAAAGCCGGATCACCGTCGAAGTCGGGGTCTGCGAAGAGCCGGGTGGCGCTGCCGGTGTAGTCAAGGATACTGAACCACAGCTTGCCGTAATCATCCCTGACCCGAGTCCCCCGGCCGATGATCTGCTTGAATTCGGACATGGTGCCGATCACCCGAGCCAAGGCGATGTTTTTGCAGGTGGGAGCATCGACGCCGGTGGTCAGCATCTGCGAAGTGGTGAGGATAACCGGGGTCTCGGTTTCCAGCTCCTGGAACCTCCCCAGGTGGCCACGGCCGATGTCCCCTTCAATGGATGTCACCCGGCAGACGTAATCCGGGTATCGGCTTACCAGATCCTTGTTGAGATTACCGAGAGCCCGGCGCATTTCGTCGGCATGTTCCTGGTCCACACAGAACACGATGGTCTTGGCAAAACGATCGCTCTTCGACAGGAAGTCAGAGAGGTGGCGAGCAATGGCCTCGGTGCGGGCCTTCAGAGCGACAACACGCTCGAAGTCCTTGGTCTGGTACTCATCGTCAGGAATCTCCCGGCCGTATCGGTCAAGGTCCCCCTTGCTGGGGCGCCACCCGGCTGCATCATAGTCGGTGATGACCCGGTGGACCCGGTAAGGAGCGAGAAAGCCGTCGTCGATCCCTTGGCGCAAGCTGTATTGATAGATCGGATTGCCGAAATAGAGGTAGGTATCCCGGTTGTCTTCACGCAACGGGGTGGCGGTCATGCCGATCTGGAAGGCCGGGGTGAAGTAGTTCAGAATCTCTCGCCAGTTGCTATCATCTCTGGCGCTTCCCCGGTGACATTCATCGACGATGATCAGGTCGAAGAAGTCCGGCTTGTACTCCTTGTAGAGTCCTGGCCGGTTTTCGTCCTTGGCCAGGGACTGATAGATGGCAAAGTACATCTCCCGGCTCTTGTTGGCCTCACCATTCTCGATCTTCCAGCGGGCGTCGCCAAAAGGGGCGAAGATCTTGTCCTTGGGGTCGTCCACCAGGATGTTCCGGTCGGCCAGGTAAAGGATCTTCGGGCGCCGGTGCTCGCCGGTGACGTTCCACCGGGCGCTCCAGAGTTTCCAGCAGATCTGGAAAGCGACCACGGTCTTGCCGGTGCCGGTCGCCATGGTGAGGAGAATCCGTTTCTTCCCTTGCAGGATAGACTGCACGGCCCGGTTGATAGCAATTTCCTGATAGTAGCGGGGGCTCTTGCCACTGTGATGATAATAGGGAGAGAGGAGACTCTTGGCTGCCTCGGGGGTGACGGCCTGGGCAATCTGAAGGCGCTGCCAGAGTTCATCAGGATTGGGAAAGGAGCCAATCTGCCGTTCCAGGCCGGTGAGATAGTCGAATTCGATGATCTCCTTGCCGTTGGTGGCATAGGCAAACTTGAGCCCAAGGATCTCGGCATATTCCTTGGCCTGCTGCAGGCCGTCGCCGGCGCACTTGTACTCGGGCTTGGCTTCCACCACCGCGAGCAGGTAATCGCGGGTATAGCGGAGCAGATAGTCGGCTCGCTTTTGTGGACGCCTCCTCACCTTGTTCCCGGCCAGCACGATCCGGCCATCGGTGAAGGTCACCTGCTCGTTGAACCGATGCGGCTCATTGTCCCAACCGGAGTCAATCAGTTTGGGGAGCACGTATTTGCGGCAGGTATCGGCTTCGTTGCTCATAATTTCCGGTTCCTTGGTGCCATTCGGTTATGGAATCACGGCAGATTAGGCGTCAGCACTTTATTGGAAAATCCTGGATTTGAGTTTGGTAACGGATTAAGTTTCAACTCGCAGAACATAACAGATTTCTTATGGTTTTGCCAGTCGTTTGACATGCATTCCTTCATTGTTTCGTCTGGATTGAACGAGAAAATATGAGGTCGGTTGCGGTGCGACAAGATAATCAACATGATTTTCAATACTGTTCGATCTTTCCTAATTTAAAGACTGCACCCACTTATCAGCATTGAGCATGACATTAAAAGCAAACCGGCCTTAGAATAATTGACATTAGCGATGTATGTGTGCGATAAGATAGCGATATTTTTATGTTTTGCGTCCATTGTTCTCATTAAAGGCAAGCGGGCAACTAAAGTTGTGTGTTGCACGGCTTCTGGAGGGATCAAATGTATTCCTGGAGTAATGCCATATAATATATGAAAGCCGCTTGGATCAGCGTTTAAGCTGATTGAGCGGCTTTTTTAGTTTTTGGAAAGGCATCACTTTTTATTTTAATAGGAGGAGATGATGGACGAATTACACGCAACCGTTACTCTGATCATCGAAGGCAAGAGAAATTCAAACCAAACTTCGCTCCCCTCGCCAGAATTGCAAAAAATCATAGGAACTCCGCGAACGCTAGCAGCATTCGACCTGCATGCACCTATCCGTGGTGCAGAGGCACCCGAGATAACCATCGAGGCCAAGGACAACGATCTGATTGAGCTGCAACTGGAGGGGGGCTTCAAGCTGTTAATGACCGTGGCCGACTACCGGACACAGTTTGGCGACAAAACAAGCCGTGGTCCTGAGGACGCGGGCAGATTAAGGATCAGAGCTACTCTGCCAGGCAAGTCGCGGGATCGCGGCATCTTCCAATGGATCGTAAAGGGATTGCAGGTCATCGGCATCGATCTGGTAGAAATGGCGGCGGAAAAACTTGCCGATTATATCGACACGAAAAAAGGATTGAATGGCCTGTATACCTGCCCACTCTCGTCAGGAGACTTCAAACTTGAACCGGCCCCGAGCTTTCCGGCGGGCGATGCTCCACTGCTGGTTTTCATCCATGGAACCATGTCCAGCACCGAAGGGAGTTTTGGAGGTCTCTGGACGGATCAACAGGATGTTCGCAAGCGCTTGAACCAACAGTACCCAAGATGCTGTTATGCTTTTGAACACAAGACTTTTACCGAAAGCCCGATCACCAATGCCTTGGCTTTGGCAAACGCCCTACCAATCGGGGCACGGCTTCATCTGGTTAGCCATTCACGCGGCGGCATGATCGGTGAACTGCTCTGCCGTGCCTCCCGCATCGATGCCAAGGGCGAGTCGCTGTTGCCATTCGAAGACGCAGACTTCGATATATTATCGACTTCGAACCAACGAATCAGCCTTAACGACTTGCGTCAACTAGCCGACGTGCTGAAGAAAAAACAGCTTAATGTGGAGCGTTTCGTCCGGGTAGCGTGTCCGGCTCGCGGCACTACCCTGGCCTCGGGCCGTCTTGATCGTTATCTGTCGGTCCTGAATATGGGACTTTCGTCCTTAACTGTTTTGGAATGGGTCAGTGATATCACCTGGTTTGTAGCGGCGGTGGCCAAGGAACGGACTGACCCAACTGTCATGCCTGGTTTGGAGGCGATGATGCCCGGATCAGCCACGGTCAGGCTGCTGAATCGTCCCGGAGTAGTAGTCGCTTCAGATTTGAGGGTGATCGCCGGTGATTACGACGGCGATGGCATTCTTGGAACGGTGGCGGACTGGGCTATGGAGGGATTTTACGGTTGCGAGAACGATGTGGTGGTCAATACCCCTTCCATGTACGGCGGTGCGATTCGCAATAACAAGAAGCAGGAACCCTGTGGATGGTTCTTTTATACCCAGGGAGCGCAGGTTTATCACTTCAGCTACTTCAAACAGCCGATCACCGCCGCTCAACTGGCCAATGGCCTGTTGCAAGATGACGCACGCGGTGCCGGATTTAAGCCACTGGCACAGGCACCGCACAAGGATGATTCAATTGCCCGCGGCATCGCTATTGATTTCATTAGTGAGGGATTTGGTGACCCGCTTGTGCGCAAAGACCTTTCAATCGGCGGTAAAATGCCGATTTTGGTCCTGGTACCGGGGATTATGGGTACGCACCTGAAGGTGGGTAAGAATCGGATCTGGCTTGATTTCAGCGAGATTGCCGGGGGGGAATTCTCCAAACTTACCGAGGATGCGTCTGGCGTCGACACCGATGGAGTGATGAAGATGTCCTATAAAAAACTGGGCGATTTCCTCTCATCTAGCCATGAGGTGCTCTATTTCCCCTATGACTGGCGCAGATCATTGCGAGAAAAAGGGAAAGAGTTTGCCACCTATATGGATCAAGTGCTGAACATCGCCAGGACAAACAATCGCCCGGTACGGATCATGGCCCACTCAATGGGTGGTCTTCTGGTACGGATGGGGGCTGTTCTCTCAAGCGCCAAGTGGGAAGGCAATGGCTGGTGGGAGCGCTTCAAGGCAGTTACCGGCAATCGTCTGGTCATGGCAGGAACCCCCAACAACGGCTCGTGGACCGTGCCCTATGTGCTGACCGGGCGCGACTCCATCATCGGCATGCTCAAGACCATCGACCTCCATCACAACGAACGTGAAATCCTCAAAATCGCCTCGGGATTCGAGGGCTTTCTTGAGATGCTGCCGAAACCAGGTGAAGTCAATTGCTTCAACTCTGACTGTTGGGAAATGTGGCAAAAGGCCGATGGAAACGGTTGGCCTGTCCCCGATAAGGCAACGCTGGCTAAGTGCCGGGAAAACCGTGAAATGTTGGACGAGTTCGATTTTGACCTGAATAAGGATGTTGTCCGCTATGTGGCTGGCTGCTCCGATTCCACCCCTTCGAATCTGACCATCACGAACGGCAAGCTTATCTTCGACAGCTCGCCCCTGGGTGATGGCCGGGTGCTCTGGGATACCGGCATACCCAGCGGCGTCAAGGTCTGGTATGTGGACGCCAAGCATGGCGACCTGCTCAATTATGACAAGGCTTTCAAGGGATTGGGCGAGATCATCGGCATGGGGGAGACAACCCTCTTGCCGGCAACCCGTCCGACCCAGCGGGCGGAGAGCGCCAAGGCAGGAGTCATGGCCGACGTGATGATTCCCTATTATCCTGATCAGACCATGCTGCTCCAGGCAGCCATGGGGGGAGAGCTCATACCGCTCCGGCAACGAGGGCCGCAAACCGTAGTGAAAGGATTCCGGGTGACGGTCTGTCATGGCGACCTGGCGGCGGCGAAGTACCCGGTGGCGGTGGGTCATTATGTAGGAGATTCCATTAACGGCGGCGAGGCGGTGCTGGATCGTCGCTTGGCGGGGCTTTTGTCACGACGGCACAAACTGGGGGTCTATCCCGGCCCGGAGGGGACGTGCGAGGTCTTTATTCAGGAATCTAACAATAAAACGTTCGCCGCTCTTGTCATCGGTCTTGGACAGGTGGGCGATCTCACACCAGCCCAGCTGTCCAGCGGTTTCGCAAGGGCGTTGCTTGAATTTGCCACCACACCGACGGCACGGAAAACCACCACAGGGAAACTGGAAGGTTTTGCAGTCAGCACCATCCTAATTGGCAGTGGTGCCGGCTGGGGTATGGGGGTGCGGGACAGCGTCCGTGCTCTAATTGAGGGTGCTTGTCGCGCCAACACCATGCTGACCGACCTGGACGGTGATCCGGTTTATCTGAGGGAACTGGAATTCCTGGAGGTGTACGAGGATCGGTCATTGCAAGCACTGCGGGCCGTAAGGGAATTCGCCTCCCTTGGGGTACTGGGGAATATTGACTTCGATACCATGCTTCGTCAGGGTGTCGGTGGACGGTGTCGCGCCATGTGCGAAAATGGGAATGACTGGTGGCAGCGGGTCAAGGTGGACATCAACGATGATGACGAAATGAAATTCACCACACTGACCGGATTGGCACGTATCGAAGAGCGGGTACAACCGACCCAGCGCGCCCTCGTTGACCGGCTGGTGGAACAGTCCGTTACCCAGACCACGGTTTCACAGGATGCCATGGTGGCAATCTATAACCTGATTACCCCCAATGCCCTTAAAGAGCGAGCCCCGGACCAGGGCAACACCCTGATGATGTTGGATGAGCAGGCCGCCGGCTATCCCTGGGAGATGATGCATGTGGGCGAACGCGGGAAAAAGATTCCGCTGGCATTGCGTTCGGGCCTGGTCCGCCAGCTTTCCCTGAAAGAATTCCGCCATCGTCCGGCTCGTACCTATCAGCTACGCGCCCTGGTTATTGCCGATCCACTGTTGCCAAACAATAGCTCACTTCCGCAGTTGCCCGGAGCAAATCAAGAGGGGCGGACCGTGGCGTCAATCCTGGATAAGCACAGCTACAAGGTGAGGTCGCAGATAGGCACAACCCCGCTTGATATTGTCTCGGATCTGTTTGCCGACGATTACCGCATTCTGCATCTGGCCGGGCATGGTATCTACAACTATCCGATTACGCGCAATCAAACGAATTGCCCATTGACAAACCAAAATCAGCCGGATTGCTGGAAGAAAACCCGTTATGTTACCGGGATGGTGTTGGACTGGCCTCAATCGGGGGCATCCCAGAACAAGGAGCCGGTCTTTCTGACTGCGGTTGAGGTTGAACAGATGGCCGTCGTGCCGGAACTGGTCTTCATCAATTGCTGTTTTTTGGGGAAGGTTGAAAAAACCAACGAGAATCGGAACCTCTTCGCAGCCAGCCTTGCAGTACAATTCATCAGCATGGGGGTACGCGCCGTGGTAGCGGCCGGTTGGGCCGTGGATGATGTGGCCGCCAATGCCTTTGCAGATAAATTTTACACCAGCATGCTTGAAGGCTCATCCTTTGGCGAAGCGGTCACTGCGGCCCGTAACGTGGCGAATGAGGCTGCCGGTGAAGATAATAACACCTGGGCCGCTTATCAGTGTTACGGCGATCCTGCCTATCGCCTGAATGGCGCTGACAGCGCGCCGGGGAGTAAATTCTATTTGTCGCCGCGTGAGGTGTTGTGTGATCTCTGGGCGATAAGGGATAAAAAACAAAATGATTTTGGTGAACTGCTGAACAGTGAAACGCTTCGTCAAGAGCTGGAGCAGATGGCTCGCATGATCCCCCATGAGTGGATGGTGAATAACGGAGATGTTCGCAATGCTTTGGGTGATGCCTATTCAGCCCTAGGAAATTTTGGTACAGCTATTGAGCATTACAAGGCCGCGGCTCGTTGTAACGATGGGCAATGCAGCATCAGGGCACTTGAGCAGCTTTTTAATTTGAATGTTCGTTCAACGGCCAAACAGATCTGTACCACTCAGGAGGATCATCGTAAAAAAATAGCCGATATCGATGAAGCAGTGGCTGCCTTTAAGGCTATGCTCTCCTTGATCGGAGAAAGCAAGGAAAGGTGCAGCCTGATTGGGAGCGCTTACAAACGGTTGATAGAACCTAAAACCAAACTTGGTGAGGACCCCATTGCCGATGGCACGGTGCAGTCCATGATTGACTGGTACGGCAAGGCTCTCGATCTTGATCCACTTGATTCCTACGCAGCATTGAACTGGGCGATGGGGTTGGCGGCACATCATATCAATGGAATTGATGTAGATGAGACCAACCTCGTCGCGACAGTCGAGCAGGCAAGAAAAATTGGCATGGAAGAGAATGAGCACAATCCCAATTTCTGGTCAGCGATTCATGTTATTGATGCCGATTTCTTCCTGCTGCTGTTGGAGGATTTGAGTGACAGAAAAGCCCAAAAGAGGATTGATGAGATTATCGTCAGCTACAAGGAGCAGTTTGCTCTCAACGGCAATGCCAATACCATCGATTCGGTCAAATCACAGTTCGATTTTTACCTCTTGTTTGCAAAAGATAGCCATGTCGTAAGGATGTTAAAGAAAGTTAAAAGCAGTTTGCAGGTAAATCAGTAACCACTTCTACTCGCGATTGAAAACGCTCGAATTGCCGTGCTGCTTCTAAATAAAAGGAATTCAATCGATAGGAGGAGTCTGTGTTTACAGAATCTCAACTTAAAGGGTTTGCATCATCGTATACACTCAATAAATCTGCGAGCCAGGTTTTCGAATCTGCTTCGACAGCCAAAACAACAATGTTTCTTTCCCACAGTCACAAAGATAAGGAGCTTGCCAAGGGGCTGAAAAATCATTTGAAGAGCTTTGGTGTCAATATCTATATAGACATTGAAGATTCAGACATGCCGGGAAGTACAAATCGTGAAACTGCTGAGCGCATAAAAGGTGCCATTACCAGGCTGCATTACTTTTTGATTCTGGCCACCAGGAACGCTATGGACTCAAAATGGGTGCCATGGGAGATTGGCGTTGCCGATGGCAAAAAGCCTCATGACAAAATCTTAGTCGTGCCGGTAATTGATCCGACAGGCAAGTTCCATGGGAGTGAATATTTGCAGTTGTACAAGCGAATTGATACTGCAAATGACGGTAATTCGGCAATATTTGAACCGAATAAGACTAGTGGAATCTATGTAAAAAACTGGCTTGCAAGTCTATAGATAGGATGCGTCCATCAATCGCGAGAATATCAAGAGGTAACTAACATGCCGAAACCAAACATTTTCATCAGCCACCGTTGGGACTATCAAAACGATTACCACAGTTTGGTTGACAAACTCAATAAATACGGGCTTCCACATCACAATTATTCTGTGCCAGAGCATAACCCTCTTGATGTAAACCGAAAGAATCAACTCAAGGCAGCTTTGAGGGAACAGGTGAGGCAGTGTAATTATTTCATTATTTTTGCCCGCATGGCGACATATAGCGAATGGTGCCAGTTTGAGGTTCAAGCCGCAAAGGATTTTTGCAAACCGATATTGGCGGTGAAGCCTTTTGGATACGCAGGAGGAATTCCTATTTTTATCACAAATGCAGATAATCAAAGCGGACCGGTTGGCTTCAATGCGCCGCCAATCATCAGAAAGATTTGTACTCAACTCCAGTGGCCTATTCCGCAAGGGCTATAAACTTGTTAAACGTATATTTATTTTAACCCGGGGGATCCGAGGGAATGATTGCCGAATTCATGAAGGTCCATAACTGGAGGATATATGCCGCCGCGTAACGACAGTGTCTTTTTCGTCAGTTATACTGGTGAGGATTTGAAGTGGGCACAGTGGATTGTATGGGAGCTGCAAAACGCCAAGCCACGATATCGTTGCATCGCTCAGTTCAAAGATTTCGCTCCTGGTATGAATTTTATTGAAAAAATGCGTGAAGCTGCAGAAGCGGAATGTACACTTGCATTATTTTCTCAAAAATATTTTAGTTCCAAGTATTGCCAGCAAGAACTCGATGCTGCGCTAACTGGCGACGCAAATCGTCTTCTTGCTGTACGAGTAGCGCCATGTGACCCTGGTATTTTTCTTCAAAATCGGATTTATATTGATTTGGTAGGAAAGTCCATCGATGACGCTAGGAACTCTCTATTGAGTGGGGTGGAAGCATACCTTACATTAACGCGGAAACTTGGGGCTGAACCAACCTTTCGAAAGAGACCTGATTTCCCAGGAGCCGTGCATGACGATATCTCGCACAAACAACCTATCATCTCAACATCCAAGGGGCCTCTTTCAGTCCTCTTCCTGGCACCGCAAGTAGGTGGTCTCTCTCCACGTGCTCAGTTACAGGAAATGGAACGGAGCATAGAGCAGGCGCGCTTCCCAAAATCCGTAAAATTCAAAGGAGTCTTTGAAGCGCATGTAAATTCGCTCTTTCAGGAATTGAACCGCGAGGCTCCGGACGTTTTTCATTTTAGCGGGAAGCAAAACGGCGGCGACATCCTGATGCGCACGGATCATGGTGGTTTGACTACCGTATCAGATATGGCACTTGCCGGAATGTTCCAATCCCTGGATCACGGTTTAAAGCTTGTGGTCATCGATACCTGCTTTTCATTGCGCTGCGCAGCGACCATTGCAAAGGTTGTACCTTGCGCTATCGGTGTAAAAACCGAGATTTATGAAAATGACGCCACGACATTTTATGGCATCTTCTATCAGGCTGTTGCCTCTGGGCGCTCTCTTAAAGATGCCATAGCCCAGGCAAGCACCGCCCTGAAATTTACCAAAGTACCGGAGGAGCAAATTCCCCAATTATGCTGTCGCGAAGACGTTGATCCCTCTCAGATATTCTTGGTTGAGAAGTAAGTCAAAAGGATTGAATGTGATAACTTTGAAATTTGAGAAAGGTTGACTGGCTTTTGGTTACAAAGTTTTTTGTCTGCAGCCGACACGAGCCAGACAGACCTCCAGGGTACGACGGTCAAACATATACTAAGAACCTTTACGAATAGCTCTACACGCATAAATACCGATGCTTTGTCGACTGGATGCAGGCCAACTATTCAAGTGGCAATAAGTCGCGCTCAACAAGGTTTGAAAGGGGCATATTATGGGACTTCCAAGAACTTTCATAGGTTTCAGCAGTACCGACATTCGCAATTACCGGCTGATGCTGGCCTGGAAGGAACATGAGCATATTGATTTCAATTTTTCCGACTTCCAGCTTTCTTCTGAGATCAATTCAGAAGACGAAGTCTACATAAAGCGTAAATGCCGAGAGAGGATCAATATGGCGGGCAAATACGTGATGTTAATTGGTGAGGATACGCGCAACAAATATAAGTACGTTCGATGGGAAGCTGAAATTGCTATTGAAAAGGGATGTACGATAATCGGAGTTAATCTTGATGGAGCACGTCAGGTAGTCGAAAAGACATGCCCACCAGTTATTCGAGATATTGGAGCAATCTTTGTCCCGTATTCACCCAAGATCATTGCCTATGCCTTGGAGAATTACAAAATGAAGGAATCAGGTAATTACCATTACAAAGATGAAGTTTATCGGCAACTTGGTTATTAATATTTGGAAAAGAAACTGGTGGTTATTAATCCTATGCAGCCCGAACAACTGAACTCCAATCGCGTCTACTTCACCGAATTTGATCGGGCAACTTACAGCCAGGTAGCATGGGCGGAGGAAGACGTCGAGGAAATAGTCCGCTCCCTTGAGCGGAAAATGAAGCTTCTCGCCTTGACCAAGGGGCACATGGTGATTGCTACGTCGCATCTTCTGGAATCGGAGCTTGCCAGAGAGCTGCTCCTTCCATATCCGGAGCTGTTTAGCGAACGGATCATTGTGCCGGCGCTCAGAGACGACTATGCTTCGTGCGGCGCATTCCTGGAAGCAAAGCAGCATGCCGAGGAGAATAGTGAGCGCGAGTTGTACCTGGGAGCCGAGCAGCAGGAGATGGCACAGTTGCTTGATGAGTCTGCCCTGCCGGTGCGCTGGCATCCGGGTGATACCAGCGGTTGGCTCAAAAAGCGCCTAATTGGCGATTTGCGCGATGGCAATAGTCTTGTCACCATTCATCTGCAACGCCAGGGTCTGACAGTCCCGGAAATCATCTGCCGTGAACTTGAAAATTTGCCCACTTTAAGCCGCGGGGCGATCTACCTCGCAACCCAGCGGCACGGTAATCTCCACTTCCGTAAAATTGTCAATGCCTATGCCGATTTTCTCTACTATCTTTCCGGCGCCAAGGCTGTTCAATCCGAGGGAGTCTTGCCCCAGGAGAACATTATCGATTTCAGTTTCACCGACTTGGAAGAAAAAACCGTTTCTCTCACGGAGCATGAAATATTCTTCAAGATATTCATAGATACGGTTAAAACCGCGACTTCCACCCATTTTCCCACCGACTTCCTCGATGCGCTGACCATTGTGGATACAATCCACCTGCATCGCATCGCGAACGATGAGCATTTCATCAGGAAATACAACCTGATCCAGCAGCGCACCAAGGATGGTCTGACCCTGAACGATCCCGAACGGCTTGTGTTGCTGATGGATGAACTGCTGGAATACGAGCAGGAGTTGCACAGCGAGTATTTGCGTGCTATCGAGGCAGAACTCCCCAACCGGCTACGCCAGAAGCGGGCGCGGCGTACCGGAAAGGTAATTAATTCATTGGCCTCATTGATTGTCGAAACCTACGGAGTAATCAGCGGGGTCAAGGATCTGATCGTCTCTGGTGTCGGTTCCGCCAAGGCTGATAAGCTTACTTCGCAACTCAATGACCGGATTAGAAAAGGCGTTCATGCGCTTGAATGGTGCATCGGGGAAAAGTTTGAGAATCAGCCGGTTATGCTGCGTTTTGTTGATGAGCTGAAGAAGCGGTATTTGGGGAAGATGGAGGGGATGTTGTGAGCGATTCAGGTGAAATACGCGACGTGGGGTCGGCATCGACATCAATTTTCATCAGTTATCGCAGAAAAGACACAGGCGGCTACACAGGCCGCCTCTACGACCGTCTGACCCAATTGTTTGACGCCGAAGATATCTTCTACGATCAGTCAGGGATTGAGTCTGGAGAGGATTTCCCGATTGCAATTCAAAACGCGCTTGACTCGGCAGAAGTAATCCTTGTGATAATCGGCCCAGATTGGTTGTCAGAGGAAAACCGAAAACGGCTTAATGATGCAAAGGATTTCGTTCGACACGAGGTTATGAGTGCTCTTCATCGAAAAGAAACTGAAATTGTGACGAAACCGCTTGTTGTCCCTGTTCTGGTTGGTGGAGCTGGGCAGTTGTCTGAAGCGGATTTGGGTGAGCTCAGCCAGCTTGCTTTAATCCAGTCTCATGCAGTTCAGGGTAATCTTGCTGAATACAATCTCAAAGTTGAAGAGCTTTGCAAAATCATCAGTAATTATAGTCGTAGCTGGACGGCAAAGCATTCTAACTGGATGCTTGCTTGCCTTGCCAACAAGAAACTTTCCTCAGCCAACTTTGGCCAAGATCTCACTGTCTTGCATCCTGACAGCCACTACATTCAACGTCACGAAGCCAATAAAACCATGGACACCTGGTGGTCTGGATGGAAAGAACATCACCGCCCATTTGTGCTTTTAGGCGAAGAAGGAGATGGGAAAAGTTGGGCACTTACGTCGTGGATTGCAAAGACTATTTCTCTCGCCGGGCAACAAATGCCGGTAATTTTCATATCTGCTACAAAAGTCTCAAATGCAGATGACTTTATAACTGAAATGGCTGAAGCTATGGCAAGGGTAAATGAGTCTGTCTCAGCTATGGAGTGGAAAAACCGTCTAAAATTATTTCTACGGAACTCAGCAGATAATATTCCGCAAATTGTGCTGGTGTTGGATGGTCTCAATGAACGACCATCGATAGATTGGCGTGACCTGTTCGATAACTACCTTATTTCACCATATCGCAAAAACATTGCTCTTCTAATCAGTTGCCGTACCGGTTATTGGCATGAGCATCTCGCAAAGGAATATGACGTGAGCGTATCGGTTTGGAAGTTATCTCCTTTCAGTGATGGTGAATTGGATCAGGCGCTTACCCGTCACCATCTGACAAGAGCCTTTTTTAGTGATCGCGTCCTTAAATTGGTTGCCAAGCCGCGTTATTTTGATATGGCTGTACGTTTGAAAGATCAACTTGAAGAATCAGGAGATGACGTCACTATTGATCGTTTGATTTATGAGGACTGGAAAGATCGGATTGGTCGTAAGCGTCTGCCTTCAGTCAAGATTTCTCATGCTGAATTTCAGGCAATCATTACCGATGTCGTGCAGAAATTCGGAGAACGCGTCAGTATAAAGCAACTTGCCCAAACATTGGCTACATACGGTAATCAAGCCGAAATCCGAAATGAACTTGTCTCTTCAGGCATATTGAAGGAAATAGCGGGGGGGAAATTTGAAGTTGCGGCAAATCCTTTGATATTGGGATTAGGGCTCCTTCTGGCAAGTGAAATTGAAGAGAGCGGTAAAGATGACCTCCTGGAAATTGAAGAAATAATCGCCGAACGTTTAGGGCAACATCCGGATAGTGACCGCCTGGTGCAAATCTGCGCTATGGCGCTGTTTCATTCGCTCTTAACGGAAGGGTTTCCTGATGTAGGGTGTCGCGCCTTATTCCGGAATTGGATATCTGGGCGCAATCTGGATGAGGCGGATTCAGAGCGTGTAAGCGCATATTTCCCCCTGAAACCTCATATCTATTTTCAGATCATGGAAGACCTCTGGGGGAACTTCGGCAATTACCGAGAAGTCGAGGATCACCTGATGAGCGCCTTGCTGCAGCGCCACAATTTTGAGCATGTTAAGGCTGAAATGATTACGACCTTCGAGCGTTGGCTCAGCTTTGTTCACCCTCTTGGATATCGAGGTTGGTTCGAACGTGATGAGTCAAAAAAAGAAGGATTGATCAAAGAAGTTGAGGAGCGCCTTGGCCAGCAAGTCGAGATAGGGGCTATGGAACTTTTCGGCCACCGCATTGAAATAGTTGCCGACCAAAGGTTGCTTCAACTTGCCAAGGTTGCGGAATCGGTAATTTCACATTTCGATCGTGAACCTTTTGTGCAGGGACTTTGTAATGGCGCCATCGCCACTGCCGTCATGGGTGGCTCAAACGTTGATTATAGATGGATAGTACGCACTGCACCTGGCAAAGTCCAAACAGCCCTCTTGATGAATTCAGGAGAGTTCATGGCGACATGCCAGAGCCTTGCCTTCCGCGTTGCCGATTACCTGCTCTTTTGGATATGTAGCGAAGATTCCATCGCTCTGCGTGAAACCATTCCTGAAGAACTGTCTTTTCGGTCATGGCATAAGAAGTTTTGGGAAGAACACCGGAACAACTCTACCAACTACCTTTGGAGTGAGGATAACTATCTCGATTGCCTGCAAAAAGCGCAATTAGCTCCAATTGTCATTGCCGAGAACCTACGGGAAGTAGCAATAAATCCGCTTTGTACGCTTCCGGAAGAATTCGCAACAAAAATTGATACTGCGAGCAGTCAGATTGATTTGACGCAAATACGATCACATCTTGGGCAGACTATAGAGGATATTGCCTTAAGAGATATGGAACCGGCTTTATGTGCATATAAACCGGAACGTTATGCAGAGTTATTCCGAAAATTGACTGAGCAATTGAATGGATCAGATTATTTGTCGTGCAGGCTACTTGCAAGTAAGCTCTACGAACATATGCCTATTTTTACAAACACTGAGCATGAGCAGATTTTGAAGGTTTGGCGTGGATCTTTAGCTGCTGAAGGCAGCGAGACTGAAAGTGCGGAATTGACCCTATTTCCCATGGTGGTTTTTGACAGACCAGCAGACGAACAGTTTTTATTGTTGAGAGAGCGGGGGAGCAAAACAGGATATTTCTCAAAAATGCAAGCGCGTTATCGTAAAATTGAGTCCACAAGTTTGGCACCCATAATTAGGGCGTTGGATATGTACGACGGTTCGCGTCCGGAAGAGTGCTATGCCCAATTGGAGCATTTAGCAAAAGCGATTAACAGCCTGGATGAATCTTTAAGGGAAAGCTTGTTGAAGTTGTTTCAGAGTGATAATTCAATAATCCGCTATTTATGCATTGAAATCATCTGTAATACAAATGACCAGTTGGCAGCCCAAAAAATCATAGGAAGCGGCTGGAAGATCCATGGAGAGAATTGTGATTATGAAAACGGGTGGGGGAGCATCTTGCTGGCCAGGTTTGCCAATGACATTTCATTTGAGGAATTGGCTTGCAGAATTTCTCTGAAATGGTTGGGATATGCGGTAAAGGAGCGTGGCAATCGTCAGGAGGAAGTTGCAGACTATGCGCTTCGACTTCATGTCATATGGACCCGGATTGCAAAACCAACTGAGAGTGCTGAAGATGTATTACGCCATGTCAAAATCAGTCTGGGTAAGTGTTGGGAAGACATTGAAGACGACATGTCCATCAATCTCAATGAAAATATAGGGATTAAGTGGACGAAGTTTACCTGGGGGGGAACTTCCGGAGCGGTGTCAAATAAATCGCTTGATCCGGATGCTGTAGAGGCTGAATGGGATAGGGTATATAAAAAGGTATTGGAGGTCTACGCGGCTGAAAAGAAACGAGGGAATCACTGGATTGACACTTCTTTCTCCAACGGAAATCTTGATGCTGTAGTAGCAAGCGAAGTTCTATGTTGGCGAGAGTGGATCCAGCCGATTTTGGATGGAACAACTGAAGGTCGCCACGTGCTGGCATTTTGCCAAGGGTTGTACGAAAGTCTTTGTGCTACGTTGCTGAACCATGAACCGGAAACAGGAGCGAAACTTTTCGAGGCTATTATGAAGCACAAAACCACCCGTATTGTAGATTCTTTCACGGATATTCAGAATCTACTTTTCTCGCTATTTGATGCTGAGGAATCGCCTCCTGTTTTGGCCCTATGGGATGAGCATCTCACAGACTGTGATTCGGATAAGTCATTGTCGGAACTCGCCTGCCTTGCGCAGTCTTGCGAGAAAGCTGCATGGCTGGACGCAAAAATACAATCTTTGCTGGAGTCCGATCTAGATTACGATAAAGCTCGTGGACTCAGGTTGCTCGGGTTCTCAGTTGAAGACAATCATAGCCAGCAGTTGCGAAAATGGATTGATGCCCATGGGAGATCATGGCTCATGGATGTGGCAAAAGATGCACTTGAAAGCAGTAAGCGCAATTCGTGGGCACGTATTTGGATTGAACGTTTTATTGCCGAAGAAGACCGCGTGAAATCTTGGGCCGCCTTCAGGCTGTTCTTGCGCTGTGTGGACAAGCGATTCTGGATATGGGGTTACAGCCTTATCTATATTGATAAATTGCCGGATTGGAAAACGGACGCGTACAAAGCTAACATCGGGACGATAATGGGTGCAATTAAAGAAAACGAGAAGAAATTAAAGGATACTTTTATCGGGCATGAGGTCAAAGAAAATCAGCTTTGGCCTTGGATGAAAAGATACCTTTAGCCAACCGACATCGCATTCTTTTACAGGGCTTTGAAATCTTATTTATGTCTCAACGTCGGAAGTATTTGGTTTTTGTTGATTTGTTTTGAGCCCCGATTGTTTTGAATGATTTAACGGCCTTCTATCTGCCTTCAACGCCTTGATAATCAATGCCGAATTTTGGGAAGTATCCCTCAACAGAAGGGAGCAACCCGGTTTCTTTTTTCCGACTAACCTTCTGGGGTAACACTATGGCAGACATAAGAAAAATTCGGGTCATGATATCCAGCAGGTCTCTGTCAACGGTTTTTGGTGGAGTACCTCTCCACGAAGTTAGGCAACGGCTCCAGGTGGTTATGGAAAGTATCAGGTGGCAGGGCCTGCCGCACATTCAGGGTGAAGAGCCAGTGGGGCGGTTGGTCGGTCGGGACCAGGCTCTCTTTGATGTCTGGATTCATGAGCTTGGTGTCGGTGCAGCCGCGAATTCATCGACTTTGGAGATGTCGCTCCGTGAAATCAACAGGGCAGATATCATCTTGGTGCTCTACACTGGCGAAGCTGGGTCAGCTCACAGTGATGAAGAAATTGGCATTTGTCACGCTGAACTTCAGGTTGCACTAGCGCGACGGAACGAACTTGTTGTGATCGTTGATTTACTGCCTTTGAGTACAAGCCAGGTTCCACGTGACATAAGCTTCCGCAGTTATGTGGACCGACTAGAAGTCCCGAGAATGCAGGCCCAAGACGAATCAGCCCTTCAGCAATGCGTTGCGGAGATTCTGCAAGAACGGACTGCAGTTTTGGTCAGACGTGGTGGCACTGTTGGAGCCCGGAAACGGGACCGTGGCCAAGCGCTGGATTGGAGCCGACTCGATCTGACGGCACGCCAGAAAGAGATGTGTAGCGCTTTGATCCATAATTTGCCTACTGAAAGGATTGATGAAGCATCCGGTCAGGCAAGTCAGTTGCATCTCATGAAATTACCTAGCGGGCTAGAATTGGCTGTGCGGATCGAAGCAATTCCGGCCGCGCTTTCGGTAGCTGCGGCACGTGAGAGAGTTGGCCAGCCCTTCATGCAGGACCATCTGCATGCTCAAGTGCTTGAAAGTCGTGGAGTGCCAGGTGTGGTTCATTTGATTGCCTGCCATTCAGGTGTTACCGAGACTCAGGCAACCAGAATGCTAGGCACCCCAGATGCAATGAGCGTCGCCAGTGATTTTGGTGTATATGTTGCCGACCACGTTCAGAAGATTCAGATCGTCTTCCTGTCGCAATGTGGAGACGAAACAGCTGTAGCACTTGCAGTGCGGCGTTTTCATGAATGGCTGGTACAGACTGGTGAAGAAACACGCCTGGTGGAACGGGCAAAATCTCGAGCACGAATTCTGAAGGCCGTAGCCGATGAACAGTAAGATGTATGTGGTAAACATGCAATGCAATTCGAAGCCGATTCCAACCAGCTGATTTATTGAGATGTCCATGATCAAGACGGTTTTCCTCTTCATTTCCTCCCCGGGCGATTGCCAACTAGAGCGTGACACAGTCCGCGAAGTAGTTGGTCGGTTTAACAGCAACCCCTTATTGCGTTCGCAATTTAGAATAACCGTCGAAGCATCTGATACCGACTATGGCGTCCCAATGCCATCGTCTCTTCCGCCCCAGGACGGGGTGAATCTTGCCATAAAATCCCCGGAAGAATGTGATCTTTTTGTCTGCATTTTTCGCAGCCGTTTTGGCACCCCGCCATCGAAGCTAAAAGACGATGGCACCCCATTCCTATCCGGTACCGAATATGAGTTCCACTGTTCCAGGACTCAGGCAAAGATTACGGACGGCTTTCAGCCCTACATGTTGACTTATCGCGGGCCGGCCGACGAAACAAACCGGGATGCCGAATCCATGCGGCAAGTGAAATTGATCGATGAATTCTTCGTCGGGCAATATTTTTTCGATCAGAATGGAAATGCAACAGGCGCGTACCATCAGTTCACCACCACTGAAGAGTTCAAAAATCAATTTGAAGGACATGTCCGGCAGTATCTGAGCCAGCGTATCCCCTGGCTCTCTCAATCGTTCTCGTCATGGCTGCATCTGCAACGGGACAAACTGGTTAAGGATGCCGGTCCCCGCTATACCAGAAATGCCCACGTTGAAACGAGAATAATGACCTCGTTTGACTGGCTACTACGAACCGAAACCGCATATAAAAAGCTGGATGACGCCTTGGAGGAGGTTTATAAAAGGCTCCCCCACCGGGAGTCACCGACGGCTGAACTGAAGAAGTCCTTCAAAAATATTGCCGCCAAACTTCGTGAGACCAAATTCTGGCAAGATACCCTTGATTTTGTTAAGATTCACGACGTTATCCAGCGAGTCCTTACGACATTCGGGAAGCTACAAGAGGAAGCAGAAAGAGAACATTACTCACTCTCTAAAGAAGAAAGGGATCGTTACACGGAGCAGGCGAGGAATACACGGGATCGGCTCAGTTCGCTTAACTGGGTTATAGAAAATGCACAACAATGCCTCTCTCTTCTGGAGGAATATACCGGGATCGCCGTAAAGCGAGTGATTTTGATCAATGGTCCTGCCGGCCAGGGGAAGACACATACATTGGTCGAACAGGTTTCCCGGTGCGTGGATCATGGCCAGATTGCCATAGGGATTCTGGGGCATAAACTGATTGCCGGTAGTGAGTTGTGGCCGGAGATATTTGCAAGCCTCGGCTTGCCGGCAACAATCACCCCGAACGATTTTCTGGCTACCATCGACCGTCAGGCACGGGAGCGGCAATCCGTGGCGCTATTGGCATTTGATGCTCTGAATGAAACCTGTCCACGCTCCCGCTGGCAGGCTCAATTGCTCGGCATGCTGGAAGAGGTCAATCGATTCCAGAATATCGCGGTTGCTCTTGCAGTGCGGGATGATTACCTGCCGTACACCATTCCGCGACTGCCTGATAATGCTGACGCTCCTTGGGTTCTTATCAACCACAGCGGTTTTGCAGGTGTGGAGGCGGAGGCCATGGCCAAATATTTTGCTGCCTACGGTCTAGAGGCCCCGGTTTTCCCGCCGATTATCCCTGAATTCACCAACCCGTTATACTTGAAAATACTTTGCCAGAGCCTGCAACAGCACGAAGGGCATGAAGTGCCATCCCTGCTCCCTTCCTGGCTCGATGTACATACCCGGTGGATGGATGCCTTGGAAATCAAGGCAAAGGCTACGTCAGAACTAGGGCTTGATCCCTTGAAAAAGCGGATTGTTCATAAGACCATCGGAAAAATTGCCGATGCAATGCTTGCCATCGGCGCCACCCGGTTGTTACGTGACGCTGCCGAACAGATCGCAAAAGAGGTTGCCGGAACGACACGGTTGGTTAGCTTTCTTCTCTCCGAACAAGTGATGTTCGAAACCATTGGCGGCAATCCCGATGAGGAGCTGGTGCTATTCGGCTACGAGCGTTTTTCAGACACCTTTCTGGCGGAACGGCTCCTGGTACGGTTGGGTAAAGATGAAAAAGGAAGGTCGGACATTGAAGCTATCAGGAATGCATTCGCACCAGATGGCGAGTTACATGGCTATGTCAGCCGTGACAGTGGCTTGCCGTATCGCAATCAAGCCGGCATCCTGCGCTCCCTCATGTTGCTGGTGCCGAAGCTGACCGGCAGAGAACTGCCTGACCTGCTGCCGGAAGGGAAAGTGGTTTCGGATTATCTCATCACCAACGCGTTCAGGGACAGCCTCCTGTGGCGCTCCCGGCGGAACGAGTTCGGCGGGTCCCCTCGTGAACTGTGGGAACTTTTGACCAGGGATAAGAGTAGATTTCCGGAGCTGGCCTATCTCATTCAACTGGCCCTGATACCAGGACATCCCTTCCATATTAAGGCGACACTCCATCATTGGTTGAAGCGATTCAAGTCTTCTGGCGCTCGTGATGCGGCTTGGACTGTGGAGCTGCCGGACTTGTGGGAAGACGAGAATTCCATCATCCATGTGACCGTGTCATGGGCTGCCACGCAAAATCTCACGGGGATACACCGGGACACGGCGGAAACCATCGCCCTGCTCCTCTCATGGTGTTGCACGAGTACGAACAGCGGCCTCAAGGACACGGCCACGAGAGGAGTGTGCCGCCTGTTCCAAGCGTGCCCGGAAATAGTTAAGCCGGTGCTTGCCGAATTCGAATCCGTCGATGACGCCTATATGGCGGAATCGCTGCTCTTGGCAACCTTGGGTGTGGTGCTGGTCAGCACGGATATGGAATGGATAAAGGACATAGCGGGTTTTGTGTTCGCCCAACAGTTTCCAAAGGGTGCCCCGCGCTGGTGTCATCTCTTCATCCGGCACTATGCCCGGCGCATTGTCGAGTGCGGCGTGGAGGTTGGGCTTGAAATCGATGAGGCTGTAATCAAGCCGCCATACACAAGCAGGTTGCCATTGGGAAGAGTGCCAAAACGGCTGAAAACTTTAGAAAAGAAAGATGATTCATCAGGCTACCATAGACTAGTATGGTCTGCATCTGAAAACGATTTCTATCGATATATATTGGATGCAAATTCTGGCCTTTTCCCATTTAAAGAAACGCCTCTTGATCGTTCGGATGAACCTGTGCGCCCATACCGTAAAGGTCGATTGCATTTTGCCGGGATCGCTTCAAGAGGTGATGTCTTTGATATTAACTTGGCTGCCCGTTACATCGTCTGGAATGCACTCAAGCTGGGGTGGACAGCAAAACGTTTCGACCAATTCGACACCGGCTATCAAATCTCCCGAGACCGGATCATCCATGGGGCGAGAACGGAGCGTGTCGGCAAAAAATATCAGTGGATTGGCTGGCGTACCTTGCAGGCGTTCCTGTCGGACCATTATCATCTGAACCATTATTTAAGCGATTCCAAGGGCGATTACGATAATCCAACGCAACTTGATGAAGATCTGCCAGATCCTTTACGCTGGCTGGTGGAAGCGCCGAAATCCGTTGCCCGTATTACCGGGCAGGAATCATCAGAGAGAGAATGCCCACTGAAAGTCCCTGTTTTGACTCCATGGCCGGAGCCTTCAACTGAATCAATTACAAGCTGGATAAATATTCCCGATAAAATGCCACCTTTAGCGACATGTTTACGCTCGGTTCCTGGAAGTGTTGCTGCTTTACAGAAAGGGAGATGGCTCCGTGCCGATTTCGAGTTAACCTGGGAACCGGGATGGCGGCCAGGGCTGTGGGCGCTACCGGAGTCCTATATCAGTATCTGGATGCTTGCGCGAATGATCATTGTCAAGACTTCCGACTTGGCCGCATTGAGAACTGCACTTTGCCAGCAGCACGTTCAGGAGTCGTTGAACGGAATCGGCAGAAACGATCATCCTGGTGTCCACAAGGCAACTCTCGATCAATGGCTGCAATACGAAGACTCCCTAGAGCCGGGGTTTATTGATGCGACGCATAGTGAAAACTCTTATGATGATTATTGGCCGGTGCCGTATTCCCATCCGTTTGCGACACTCGGTTCAACCGATTTTGGCAGGGCCGAACTGCAGATTACCTTACCGACACCTTGGCTGATTCGTCAGTGGAGTCTGACGTTGGATAAAGCAACCGGGACCTATCGAACCGCTGATGGTAGTATTGTCTTCTATAACGAAGGAATCCTCGGCGGAAGCGACAGAGTGTTCATATGCATGACCTCAGCCGAGGCGTTATTAAAGTCCTCCGGCTGGACTCTATTGTGGTTTATTCGAGGGGAAGAGTTTGGTGGGTTCATGCCACTCTACAATTTTGCCAAGAGAGTAAATGTGCATGGTGTGGCTAACTTGAGTGAAAGTGGGTATCCGGAAATATTATGGATGAATCGGGAGCTTGAGTAATTCCGGAGATCAATGGGGATCTCATGTCCAATCAATTTATACACTACATCAGAAGAGAAATTGGCCACTTCAATTCCTTTACCTCTCCGGGAAGAATTTGGCTTGCAGAGGGCCAGCCGGAGATGCCTGCCTTTGAAAGGCCGCAGTATCATATAACCCGCGCAACTGATGGCCCTGCTGCCGAAGTACAAGCTGGTGATACGATCTGGCTTGTCGGACAGCTTTTCTCACCCTGGGGCAACCTGCCACCGGCCATTGATGCACGGATAGAAGTCGCTGAGGTCATTAAACGATATGACGGTAAAGGATACAGGTATACCGCTGGTGATGATTCCCGCTGGTTTCCGCTTGCAGATGCATCACGAGTCCTGCGGTGCAAGTCCCTGGAAACAGTTACGGTGACGGGAAAGAAACAACCTCTCTGGGCGTCATGGCAACATAAGCCGATTGGTCATTCTCTCCAGCGCATGCGCAGACTTTCCTCCGGTCACCTCTTGAATCGATGGGAGAAAGTGCTTGATAGACGCAGTGTTGGCTTCATCAGCTACCGTCTTTGTGATGGTACCTGTGCCGCCTTTCGTGTAGTACGGTCAAAGATTCACAGTGGGGAACCGATGTTTTGGGATCGATGGTCTCTTCCTCGTCGTATTGCGGAAGGACGTGAGTTTGTGAATGACGAAAAGCTTGAGGCATTCCTACGCGAACAGATTGGAAGCGCAACAACCGTATGTGGTATTTGCAGCCCGCTTTACTCCGAGGTAGGAAGCTATTCCCGGCGAGAGAAAGAATATGCCGAGTCTCTGGGAAAGTATGTCGCCTACGCTCAGCCCAACCATTTTCCTGTGGAAGAAGAGTAGCCATTCCCACGCCACCCTTTTGGGGGAAAGAAGGAGGCGGTCTGACGTGAAATCGATTTCGACAATACCCGGTGCACCTGCTTTGGCACAAAGCAATGTGAGCACCGCAGCGGCTTCCCGGCGCTGGGTTCTCGTCGCAGGTACCGGATCGCAGGTCGGTGTTCCACAAGAGGATATACGGGCTGCCAGGGCAGTTGGCGAAGAGTTGGCGCGAAATCGTTATGGCCTTGTAACCGGCGGATGGCACGGTGTCGACTACATGGTTACAGAAGCCTTCGTTAACACACTGAACTGCCTTTCCCTCGATCCGAAGGAGCATCTTATTCAGGTCGTTCAACCGGGCAGGAATGCCTTCCGTGAAGTCGGCCATGTTGTGAGAACGCCATACGGTCCACTGGAGTGGCTTGAACCGCAAAAATATGCAGATGCTCTAGTATTGATAGGGGGACAAGGCGGTACCTTTGATGCTTGGCTAGGGGCTCTGCATGATGGCATGCCGCGATTCCCGATGGGGGGAACGTCTGGCGACGCTGCATCTGCATTTAAGAAAACTTCGGACTTATGGGAATTGATTCCTGTTCCCGGTATCCGCAAGAGCGACTTTGAGATTCTCGGTACTCCAATTCGCTCTGAATCTGACGCGAGAGTGGTAGCTGAGCACCTCGTTGCAAAACTGCTCCCTGCCGCTCTTAACGCCGTCGATGCCGTAGCAAGGAGTGATAGTGACGGGGCAGCATCATTATTCATAAGCTACAGCAGAAAGGACTCCGACTGGGTGAGCCGCATCCGCACACTTCTACGACCAGCGGAAAGACGCGGTCTGGTTTCTACTTGGGCAGATACCGATATCAGGCCTGGAAGCCAATGGGAAGAAGATATCAAGGATAGAATCGAGCGTTCTCAGGCCGCTCTACTCTTGATGAGCAACGATCTCCTCAAGTCGAGTTTTGTAAGGAAAATGGAGATTCCTGCATTCGTCAACAAGGTTAAGAAATCTCCCTCACAATTTCGGCTGTTCTGGCTTTTGTTGGAGACGTGCCCATGGCAGGAGATTCCGGAACTGGGACAATTTCAATCCGTTGGCAGCACGTCCCAAGCGATAAAAGACGCTCCAACTCCAGCAGATGCGCAATGCCGGCTCCTGGAAGCAGTAGAAGAGATTCTTCGGGAGATACCGAGAAATGATCCGCAGCTCGTCTGACTATTAACCACGCGATTGTGAACTAACTGAGTTCTTAGGAGATCACCCATGCCCACCCCCCTCTGCTTCATCCTCATGCCCTTCGGCAAAAAGAAAGACGCCACAGGTCGGGAGATCGACTTTGACGCGGTGTATGAACAGCTGATCGCTCCGGCGGTGCTTGCTGCTGGGATGGAGCCGCTGCGGGCGGACGAGGAAAAGACTGGCGGTATCATCCACAAGCCGATGTTTGAGCGGCTGATCCTCTGCGAGTATGCCGTGGCCGACCTGACTGCAGCCAATGCCAATGTCTTTTACGAACTAGGTGTGCGCCATGCCGCCAAGCCCCATACAACGGTGCTTATGTTCGCTGAAGGGAGCGGACAACTTCCCTTTGACGTGGCCCAACTTCGGGCCATCCCGTACACTGTTTCAGTGGACGGTCAGCCGTCGGATGTTGCCAAATTCCAGGCGCTGCTGACCAAACGCCTCGTTGATGCCCGCAAGCCAACCCATGACAGCCCGATTTATCAGCTTCTGGAAGATTACCCTGACATTGACCACACCAAGACCGACACCTTCCGCGACCGGGTAGAATACTCAAAGGCCATGAAGGAGCGCCTTGCCCAGGCCCGCAAAGCAGGGCTTGATGCATTGAAGACGTTGGAAGACGAGATCAAGAATATCGACGATTGTGAGGCCGGGGTAGTGATAGATCTTTTCCTGTCATACCGGGCCGTGAAAGCGTGGGACGAGATGATCGCCCTAGTGCCGAAGATGTCGCCGGTGCTGACTGCGACGGTGATGGTGCAGGAACAGTTGGGATTTGCCCTGAACCGGGCAGGTCGGGGTGAAGACGCAGAGCGGGTGCTGCTGGAGCTAATCGCTCGGCGCGGGCCGTCCAGCGAAACCTACGGCATTCTCGGCCGGGTCTATAAGGATCGTTGGGAGGCAGCACAGGAGGCTGGCAGCACCATGCTCGCCAAGGGGCTTTTGAACAAAGCCATCGATGCCTACCTGAAAGGGTTCGAAGCAGACTGGCGTGACGCTTATCCGGGGATCAATGCCGTGACGCTGATGGAGCTGAAAGAGCCGCCAGATTCACGCAGATTGGAGATCTTGCCGGTGGTGACCTATGCCGTCAAGCAGCGTGTCCAGCGCTGCACCCCGGATTACTGGGACTTTGCCACCCTGCTGGAACTTGCGATACTGGCGAAGGACGAGCCGGAAGCAATAGACGCTCTTGCACACTCATTGGCCGCTGTACGTGAATCGTGGGAGCCGGAAACAACGGTCCGCAACCTGCGCCTGATCCGCGAGGCCAGGCAGCGCAGAGGAGAAGAGAACCTGGCCTGGGCTGGGCATGTTGAGGAAGAGTTGCTCAAGTATGAATCTCAGCGCTGATCACCATAGGGAGACTTGACTCGATACTTTGTATTTACTTTTTCTGTCCGGTGCGGGACGCTACCGTCTAATTCCGGAGAATGAACGTCTAGCTGTGCTGGCTGAACGAATTGAAGAAAACGTTTCAACAGAGCATGCGAGTTGGTTCAAGGAAGTGGATAGAACCACAAAGGAAAACAGAAAAAAATATGCAAAAGGGCAAAACTGCCCAGTTATAATTCCTTGGAGCAAGTTTAAGAGGCGATCTTAGTTTGCCTGATTTATCGGATGAGAGTGGACGATTTTATTAAGAAATGTGAGTACAGGAGTAACAGTGCAAGACTCTCTTGTTCTAAGAAATATCTATTTAATATCCAGTGGTCTTGGAATTTTATGGTGGTTTGCATGGATGATTTTTAGATTTAAATACATCTTTGACGAACCTTTGCTAACTGTACTTACATTATTGCCAGTTTTTATACTTTTGTTCGTTAGTAAGTGGTCCTCCAGGCGCGCTACTCAAATCGAAATAAAAACACTGAGATCAAATGCAGAGAATGATACTCGGCCTGCGTTGATCATGTTGCGACCATTTAAGGATGAAGGGTTATCGTTTCCTATATCAACTATGACCGGAAAAGGTGGGAAATATCGACGAGCGTCATTTATCAGCGATATTGCAGATGTAGCAAAACAATGCGGTTTCCCTCTATTGGTCATCGGCAGGCCCATGGCTAAACCTGATCTTGAAGAACTTACACGTGCTGTATACTTCCAAGCTAAAGATGATAGCTGGGTCTTCGCCTTCAGGAGGGCTGCTCTTGCTTCCCGCGCAATCATACTGATCCCATCCGATTCAACTGGCGTAGCCGAAGAGATGTTGCATCTCTCAATAAATGAACTGACTTCGAAAACTATCGTATTCATGCCACCTACACCTGTTGAAACCAGGGTTGAAAAATGCTTGGGTCCGAATTTCGACCCAGAGCGCGTAAAGGATGAGTGGAATAAAGTGCGAGACCATTGGAAGAGACAAGGATTCAATCTGCCGCTTTATTGTAAAGACGGCATGCTTTATATCCCCAACAACGACTTTTCTTGCAGGTGCGAAATGCCACTGGCTGGCACGTACTCTTTGGCAGGTGAATTTCTCGCCAACCTATTGCACCCCAGCATTAGTCATTTACTCACCAAAATATATGGCGATTGCATGCCTATCAGTTGCTTGTTGTCAGAAATATCCACATATGAGGATAGTAAACAGGAAAAAGGGGCCAGATTTGAATGGCGCTAGTTTAAGGGTTTTTAGTGTGAATTTGCTCCAAAATTTTCTAAATTATTAAACGGGCATTTGTTCTGGCAGTGATTGTTATTGCTCTCTGGAAGAGCGAGCTACTTAAATCTTGGGGAATTGCTGCCCTGATTTACATGCTTTTGAGCCTATCACTTGTCATTTATGGGTCACAGAAGTTAAAGAAAGGAGTTTACGTTGACCTGAAGCGATGATACAAGAGGAATCTTGTCGGGCGTGTCATGGAACCTTCAAGCTGGTTCCACGAGAGGTTCTACAAAAAGTAAAAGGCCCCTGGTCGGTATCGGGAGCCATTCGCTATCTATCTGGATTTAGATTGCTTTTTACGATTGCTGGTTGATACGACGTTACCCATTATTCCGGTAATGATGCTCTGCATCTTTTTTTCCCAAGATTCAAGTGCCGCCTGCTTCTCCTTGTCGTATCGGTACTGATTGTAAACCCTGATTACCCCCTGCTTGGAGTGGTTCAGGATGGCGTCAATGACTTCATCCATCTCTCCCATTTCTGCCATGAAGGTCGCAGCCGTTCGCCTTAAATCGTGGGGAGTAAACTGGCCAATCCCTAACTTGTTTTCCGTGGCTGGTTTACCGTCTTTGCCATAGAGCGGCTTGCCTTCCTTGTCGGTAATCGGCCATTCCAGATTACGATGAACGGCAATTGCCAGGGCGTGCGGGTCAATAGCCTTTTTCTTCATCTTGTGGGGGCAGGGGAACATAAAATCTTTCTTATCTGTAGAGCCGATCAACTCTTTCGCCATAGTGGTCAAAAAGACCCGTTGTGTTTTCTTGTTTTTCGATCTTTCGACGGGAATAGTCCACCAATTGCCGTCAATCTCGCTGGCATGCATGCCGATAACTTCTCCGGGACGCTGCGCCGTTACTAGTATCAGCTTCAAGGCCCGCTTGATTTCGTCCGATATGGCGGCATTGTCCAGACTGTTCCACAGGGTCTTGATCTCGGCGGCGTTCAGCACCCGATCCCGGGCGATCTTGGGGGAAGGTAGCTTGATGCCGGCGCATGGCGTGTAAGGGAGAATGTCCTTTTCTACGGCATAATTGAACATTTTGCGAATGATCTGGAAGGAATTGTTCGCCATGGCCGGGGAACCCCGATCAACGATCCCATCGAGGAGGTGGATCACATCACGCTTGTTGATGTCGGCAGCCTTCCGGGTCCCCCAGGCGGGCACAACCTCGCGGTTCAGGATGCGTTCATCCTCTTGCCAAGATCGCTTAAATCGTTTAGCATGGCGCTCAATATACTCGGTCACAAGTTCTGTCATGGTGTGGGCCTTGCGCCGCTCTTCCCGATCATCCTTCTTAGACTTCCGATGTTCTACAGGGTCGCTGCCCTCATCACGACCATGCTTCAGTAACTTTACTTTTATCCGAGCCTCTTCGTAATCGTGGCGGGCATCCTTCAACTTGGTAGCCGGATAATCCCCCAGGTTCAGGAACCGGCGTCGCCCGTCAACCCGGTAGAGGTAGAAAAAGGTCTTTTTCCCGCTGGGATGGACACGAATGCCGAAGCCACCTTTTTCCCGCCGGGTATATTCTTTCTCCGCTGGCTTGAGATTGCGGATGAAGAGGTCGGTAAGAATGTCCGACACGCTGGTCTCCTTTTTTGTTGCCGTTTTGTTGCCGTTTATTGGTTGGCAAGAGGGGAAATTTTGAGAAACACTCAAAGACACTCTGATAAGATGATAGTAAATTATCGGTGTATTGTCAACATGTTATGGAGAGAGTTTGAAACATGAGGAACTACTTTTAAACAAGCAGAATATGCAATATACTATTACTTCGAACCAGGGTGTCGGGAGTTCGAATCTCTCCGGGCGCGCCAAATTTTATTGAATCCGTTTACTGTTGGAAGGCCATCCTTTTGTGGATGGCCTTTCGCGTTGGATGTCGATCAAGGATTGATAAACATGTTTCAGCCGAGTGACAATGGTGTTGCAACATTTTGGAGGTATAATAAATGAAATGAGAAGCGCCGGCGGTTCCTGGGCAAAGGGGGAGTTATGCTGGTTATGGTCAGATACATCGACGGCAACTATGACATGGTAGTCGCGCATCGTCTTGAAGGGCTCATCAAGGCTGGCAAGATCCTGGAGTTCCGCAGAGGAAATGGCTGGGCCCGTATTGGCAGGGACTCCACCCGTGGGCCGGAAACTGACTATGAAGGAGAAGAGCGAAGAAAGGGAACATCTTCAGATCATCCCACGTATTGAGAGTTCCTTTGTCTTCCTTCTCCCCAAATCCTTTGTTACGACTCTCCGGTACTTGAACGATATGCCGAGATGGCGTTTGATGTACTTACCATCCTGTCAAAGAGGGTGCGGTAGTTTTCTTCACTGGTACGGAGCGCCTCTTCAGCCTTTTTCCGTTCGGTGACATCCTCCCCGGAAAAGAGCAGTCCGGCAACAGTGCCATCCTTGTTGACCAACAGGGATGCATGTATCGCCAGAACCCGTTCAGTTCCGTTCCTCGTTACGATGGTCCTCTCAAAATATTCCCGGAACTCCCGCTTTCCACGCATCAGTTCATCGTATTCGCTTTGCAGGACAGGGGCCTGTTCCTCTGAGGTGCAGAGAGCGAACCAGTTTTCTCCGAGCATTTCCTTTTGCGAGCAGCCAAGGATCGTGCACCCTTTGGCGTTGATCATGGTTATGGTGCCGTCTCGGTCGAGCGCGACGATGAGAACGCCGGCTACGTCAAGATAGAGTTGGGCCTGATCCCGTTCCTGCTGGAGTTCTTCCTCCATGCGTCGACGGTCGACGGCAGTACGGATGGCATTGATCCCATAGGCGAGATTTTCGGAAAGTTTTGTCAACAGAACAACCTCTTTGCTGTCAAAAGCGTCTGGTTCACGGGCATAGACGTTCAGAACACCTTGGGCAGAAGGGCTGATGGTGAAGGGAATGGCGACAAGTGAGGAGAAACCACGACTGGCAGCGTCGACTTGACGATGCATGTAGCGCCGGTCTGCGAAAATATCCTTCACAATCGCCGGCCGCCCGCTCTGGATGGCTTTGCCCACGGGGCTTTTCGCGACATCTGCCTCGCTCCAGGCTAGACGCATGGCTTCGAGCGCACCTTCCTCGAACCCGCTCTGGGCAACCGGTCGGAAGCGGAGTTCTGCCTTATCTTCGGTAAAACCGATCCAGGCAAGTCGGTAGCCCCCTATTTCGACAATATCCCGGCAGAGGCTTTGCAAAAGCTCGTTTTCGCTGTCAGACCTGGTAAGCGATTGGTTACTTTCGTTGAGGAGTTTCAGTGCCCGGTTGCTGCGGGCCAGTTCCTGTTTCTGCCGCTGCAGATCGTGCATCCTTTCGTTCAGCGTCTGCTGCAGCTCCACGTAACGCCTGCCGACCTGGATACGTGCACGCAGTTCTTCCGTCTCGAAAGGCTTGGTTATGTAGTCATCGGCCCCCGCTTCCAGTCCGGCAACGATATCTTCCTTATGGCCCCGGCAGGTAAGCAGGATTACATACGCGGGAAAAGGTGCCGAGTGTGAGCGCAGGTTGCGGCAGATATCGATGCCATCCATGCCGGGCATCATCCAGTCCAGGATGACAAGTGCGGGTGCATCTGGTTGCTGGAGAAGGTTCCATGCCTCAATGCCATCACTTGCGCTGACCACGGTATAATCCCAGGCCTTCAGCAGGGCTTCGAGCACCCGGTGCACGGAAACATTGTCGTCTGCGATCAGTACTTTCACTCTATTTCCTTTGTCGAAGGGGTAACCCCTGCAGAAGGCAGGTCGCCCCGGATTCTTAACATGCTATTTCCGCAACGCTTTGTTCTGCTTTACCATAGTGCGATCTCCTTTACAAGCGCCGGAGCGTGCGCTATTGTAGCTTCATTTTTCGGACATGAGGTGTTTCGTGGCGACCCGGATCAGGATACTACCTGAACAACTGGCCAACAAGATAGCTGCCGGAGAAGTAGTGGAACGGCCGGCAGCGGTGGTGAAGGAGCTGGTGGAGAATTCCCTTGATGCCGGTGCGCAGGAGATTTCCGTCGAAATCGAAACCGGGGGGAAAAAGTCCATCAGGGTCAGCGATGATGGTTGTGGACTCTCGCGCGAGGAGGCTTTGTTGGCCCTGGAACGTCATGCGACCAGCAAGCTGGCCAGCGATGCCGATCTGGCCGCCATCGCGACGCTCGGGTTCCGCGGCGAGGCGCTCCCCTCCATTGCATCGGTTTCCCGGCTGACCCTGGCGAGTCGTGAACGCGAGAGTGTCGAAGGGTCGGAAATCTATGTCGAAGGTGGGAAGATTGTCTCGGTAAAGGCGCATGGCATGGCAGCAGGGACGGCGATCGAGGTGCGCAATCTCTTTTTCAATACCCCGGCCCGACTCAAATTCATGCGGAGTGCCGAGACAGAGGCGGGTCATGTCGGGGAACTGCTCACCAGGCTGGCCCTCTCTCGTCCCGACGTCAGAATGACCTATATCTCCGATCGACGCAGTCAGTTCAGGGTCCTGCAGGGGAACCTCAGTGATCGGGTTTCATCCCTGCTTGGCAGCGATGTCAGCCAGGGGCTCTGGCCTCTGGAAACCACGGAGGGCTCGATAACGGTTCGCGGGTTCATCAGCCGTCCCGAATTGAGCCGCTCTACCACCACTTATCTCTACACCTATATCAACGGTCGATTCATCCGTGATCGCGTGGTGCAGCATGCAATCCTCCAGGCCTATCGCGGCGTGCTTGAACGTGGGCGCTATCCCGTGGTGGTGCTTTTCATGGATATCCCACCGGAAGAGGTGGATGTCAATGTCCATCCGACAAAGCATGAAGTACGGTTCAGAGAGCAGGGCAGGGTTCACGACGTGATTCAGGCTGCGGTGGAGAATCTTCTGCGGACCTCCCCCTGGACTGTGCGGGCTGCTGCCGCATCCCTGACGGTTGCATCTGCTGACCGGCAACTGCGCGAAGCACGGGACACGGGTGTCCGTGAGGCGCTGGCACGTTATGCGGCTCTACCGGTCAGGGAGCAGCCATCCGTGTTCCCCGTGCCCCCTGCGACGTCCTCCCGGAGCTTTTCCTCTTCGGTGGCACAAGCTGCCGCCCCTGAGAGCATGGCCGGGTTACCGGACAATGGCGGCGGATATTACTCATCCCTGACGGTTCTAGGCCAGTTCAATGCCATGTATATCCTCTGCCAGGACGGTACCGACCTGGTGCTCATCGATCAGCATGCCGCGCATGAGCGCATCGCGTTCCAGCAGTTGAAGGCCCAGTTCGGGCAAACAGGGGTGGAAGTCCAAGGCCTGCTCTTCCCCGAGACCATCGAGCTGACCTTTGCCGAAAGCGCCTGTGTCAAGGAGTTTGCCGATACTCTGGAGAAACTGGGTTTCGAGCTTGAGGCATTCGGCGGGACTACCTCGGTGATCAAAGGGGTGCCGCGGATGTTTGCCCATCTCGATTATCAAAGAATGCTGAGAGATATCGTCGCAGAACTGCTGCAGATCGGACGCAGCCACGCTGCCGTTGAGCTGGCAGACGACCTGATGGCCTGCATGGCATGTCACAGCGTGGTGCGGGGAAGCCGTTCGCTTTCCGTGGAGGAGATCCGCAGCCTGCTCAGGCAGATGGATCAGGCTGAATTTGCCGCTACCTGCCCCCATGGCAGACCCGTCCTCTGCAGGTTTCCCCTGGGCGATATCGAACGGATGTTCAAACGCTCAAAGAGCGGTAATCCGTAAGGTGGAGACGGTCGTGGCAGAGGATTGCGGCGGGAAGGCACGGATCGTCATTATCCAGGGGCCGACGGCCTCGGGGAAGAGCGAGCTGGCAATCCGCCTTGCCGAACAGCTTGACGGCGAGATCATCAATGCGGACTCCATGCAGGTCTACCGCGGCATGGACATCGGCACTGCCAAGCCTTCACCGGCCATGCAGCAGCGCGTGCCGCACCATCTCATCGATATCGTGGACCCTGACGTGAATTTTACCGCTGCCGATTTCCAGCGCCGGGCCAGCGAGGCTATCGACTCGATCCAGAGGCGTGGGAAGCATCCCATCGTCGTAGGTGGGACAGGGCTCTATATTCGGGCACTTCTCAACGGTCTCATGGAATCTCCTGCCGGTGACGAGGAGTATCGCCGGGAATTGAAGGCCCTTGCGGCCCAGGCTGGGAATGAGGCTGTCCACCGTCTGCTTTTGGCTGTTGACCCGGCTACTGCTGCCATGCTCCATCCCAACGACCTGGTGCGGGTCATGCGGGCGCTTGAGGTCTTTCGGCAGACCGGCCGGCCGATATCCGAGTTGCGGCAGGAGCACGGTTTCAGCGGCGATCATTATCGGGCACTCAAGCTCGGCATCAGGGTGGAGCGACAGGAGCTGTATCGGAGGATCGAGCAGCGTGTCGACCGGATGATGGAAGATGGGCTGGAGCATGAGGTCCGTCAGCTGCTTGCCGCCGGCTTCCATGCCGACCTGAAGGCGATGCGGGCCATAGGCTATCGCCAGATCTGCGCGTATCTTGCCGGTTCAGTACCGCTGGAAGAGGCGATTGCGCTGATCAAGCAGGAAACCCGGCACTATGCCAAGCGTCAGGATACCTGGTTCAAGCGGGATGCAGAAATTTCCTGGGTTGATTATCAAAAAAGTTTTGCTAGTATCGTAAACTATGTGATTGATTTCTTGTCTAAAGGAGTGTGTTATGGCAAAAGCACCATTCAACATCCAGGATCAGTATCTGAACCAGTCCCGTAAGGAACGGGTTAAGATTATCGTCAAGCTCATGACCGGAGAAACCATGGAAGGGTATATCAAGTCATTCGATAATTTTTCGGTTCTCATGGAGGTGCAGGGGGATATCCTGATCTACAAGCATGCCATTGCCACCATTACATCGTCTGACGGTACCTTCAAGCTCCATCAGTAGCATCCGGACGCCATGATCGGAATGTGGGAAGGGCGGCCACTGTGGTCGCCCTTCCTTTATGGGATGAAATCTTCTATGCGGAACCGTCAAATCATTACGGCCAGTGCGCTCATTCTCATGGGTGTCGCTTTCGTAGCGCTTTGCTACTGGCTATCGGCAATCGTCCTGCCACTCTTCCTTGCGTTTATCATTGCCTACATCCTTGCTCCTCTCGTTGCCTGGGCAGAAGCAAAAGGGGTGAAGCGCAGTATCGCCGTCCTGGGGATGTTTGCACTGATCTCTTTGATTGCCGGCGGGATTTCATGGTTTTTCCTCGGTTCGCTCAGCCGCGAGTTCCAGGCTATCCAGGCGGCCCTTCCCGACTATGCATCCCGGCTCTATTCACTGATCCCGCAACAGGTCAAGGTCTATCTCGACATCGAGACCCCGGAGAAGGTCTACAGTCACATCAGTACGGCTCTAGCCACCCTGAGGGAGCTCCCCATGGGGGTTTACCGCGATACCTTCCTGGTTGTCCAGAAGGCGTTTGCCACGACCCTCTCGCTTATTCTGACGGTCCTCGGTTACCTGATCATCCCGGTCTATCTCTACTACTTCCTGAAGGATCTGCCGCGGATGTGGGAGGGTACCCTCTACCTGATCCCGCTTCCGTGGCGGCCGTGGTTTGTCGCGCGGGTCGACGAGGTGCAGGATGTCCTTGCTGCATTCATCCGCGGACAGCTTTCGGTCTGCCTGATCCTGGCTGTGCTCTACAGCATCGGTCTTTCCCTGATCGGCATCGACCTGGCCGTGATGATCGGGACCTTGGCCGGGCTTGCCTTCATCATCCCCTATCTCGGCACCCTGATCGGGATCGTGCTGTCGGTATTGATGGCCCTGCTTAAGTTTCAGGACCTCCTGCACCCGCTGCTCTGTCTGGGGTGGTTTGCGCTGGTACAGGCGTTTGAGGGGAGTGTGATCACGCCGAAAATCGTGGGCGACAAGGTGGGGCTGCATCCCCTGATGATCATGATTGCGCTGCTGGTCGGCGGGCAGGTCGCGGGAATCCTCGGAATGCTGCTGGCAGTCCCGCTGACGGCCGTATGCAACGTCTTTGGCCGGTCGATGATTGCCCGTTATCGCGAGTCTGACTTCTTTGCGGGGGATCTATGAAGGGGCTTCTGATCGAAGAGGTCATGAAGGGGAGTGTTGCTGACGAACTCGGCATAGAACCGGGGGATCGCCTGATCGCCATTGACGGCCATCGGTTACGCGACATCATCGATTTCCATTATTGGGCGTCCGGCGACCAACTCATCCTCGATCTGGAGCGGGCTGACGGGAGCCTCTGGGAATGTGAAGTGGAGGATGCCATGGAGCAGCCTCTGGGACTTCGCTTTGCGACACCCAGCCCGGCGCGGTGCCGCAATGCCTGCGTTTTCTGTTTCGTCCACCAACTTCCCCGCGGGCTGCGCCGTCCCCTCTATGTCAAAGACGAGGACTATCGCCTCTCCTTTCTGTACGGCAATTACGTCACGCTTGCGAATGTTCGCAAGTCTGAACTGGTTCGTATCAAGAAACAACGGCTTTCCCCGCTCTACATCTCCGTTCATGCCACTGACTCGGCTCTTCGCGATCGTTTGCTGGGGCGCAGCGGAGCTCCCCCCATCCTAGACATCATGCAGGAACTGGCATCCGCACGGATTGTCATGCATACCCAGGTGGTGCTCTGTCCGGGGCTCAACGATGGCGCGGCCCTGGAAAAGACGGTGCGCGATCTGGTGGAACTCTACCCGCAGGTCGCTTCACTGGCCATCGTGCCTGTTGGGCTTACGAGCCATCGCACCAATCTTCCCCGGCTGTCCCCGGTGACTACCGAGTATGCCACCGCGTTCATCCGGGAATGGCAACCTCTGGCGGAGCGCCTGGAACGGGAGCTCGGCGAACCGTTTCTCTTTCTGGCCGATGAATTCTATCTCAAGGCAGGGCTGCCGTTTCCCGAATTTTCCACCTATGGCGAGTTCCCACAGCTGGAAAACGGGGTGGGCATGGTGCCGCTTTTCCGGAACGAGGCTGCCAAGGTCCTGCGTAAGGCCCGCCAGCTCGGTAATGGCTCTGCAACCGTGGTGACCGGTCTATCTGCGTTGCCGGTCATCAGCGAATTTCTCGACGCCCTGTCGGTCAAGACCGGCGTGACGCTCACCCCGCTTGCGGTTGAGAACCGGCTTTTCGGCCCCAGTGTAACCGTGACCGGCCTTATTGCCGGGGGGGATATCATTGCTGCACTGCAGGGGAGGGACGTGGGGGATCTGCTGTTGATTCCCGATGTCATGCTCAAGGAAGGGGAGGGGATCTTTCTCGACGACCTGACGGTTGTCGATCTGCAAAAGGCGACGAATGCGCGAATGGTTGTTGTGGACACCTCTCCGTCAGGGCTCTACGAAGCCATCAGGAAACGGTTTCGGCCGAAGCGCTGATGGCTGCCCCGTAGTTACGAGAAAGGCGGGTACCCGAGGGTGCCCGCCTTTCTCTCTGCTTTGTATGCAACGTGACGTTACATCTTATGGCACTTTTCGCAGTTTTCCTTGACGCTGAATGCATCTTTGCCGTCATTGTGACACCCGCCGCAGGAAGCGCCTTTTTCCATGTCGCCCATGGTGGCCTTTTTCACGCCAACCTTGAACGGGAAGAGCTTGGTGTGACAATTGGAGCATTTGTACATATTCAGGTGATAGGCGTGGTTAAAGATGACTTCGCCCCCTTCGTTCTTGAAGGTAATGGGTGCCGGTTTAAAAGCGGCATGGCAGCGTTCGCAGTCACCGCTTGAGGAAAAGGCGTCTTTGCCGTTGTGACAGGCTCCGCATGATTTCCCCTGCTCCATTTCACCCATGGTGCGGTGGAGTGTTCCGGCCTTGTACGGGAAGATTGCGGTGTGGCAGTCATTGCACTGGTACATGCCCAAATGGAATTTGTGGCTGAAGGCGGCGTTGGTGATCCCTTTGAGGCTGAAGGTGATATCGCGCGGTTGATAGCCCTTGTGGCATCGCGTGCAGTTGCCGCCAACCGTGAATGCTCCCTTGCCATTATGACAGGCACCGCACGTCCGGCCCTTTTCCATCTCCGCCATGGTGACGTTCTTGTCTTTGCCGGTAATGACCTTGCCGTTGTGGCAGCTGCGGCACTTCCCTTTGGTCTTGTCGATGTGCAGGGAGTGGTTGAACACGACCTCGGTTGCCTTCTTCATCTTGTACGTGATGTTGCGGGTCTTTCCCGTATGGCAGCGGATGCAATCGCTTTCACTTGCGACGCTGAAGGCCTTTACCCCACTATGGCAGCCTCCGCACGACTTGGTCTTCTCCATGTCGGCCATGGTGTAGCGCGTGCGATTCTTGAGATTGAAAATGGCATTATGACAAACCTTGCAGTTGTTGTTATATTTGGAGAGGTGAAGGTCGTGGCTGAATATGACCGGATCGGCATTCTTGAACGTGAAGGAGATGTCTTTGGTCTCCTTGGCATGAACAACGGTGGCAAACAGCATGCAGACGGCAGCGGCTAGAATGGTGCAACATCTTGAATTCATAATGGGCTCCTCTTTTGAGGGGGGGTAAATGTAAGTAAAGCACTATACTAATATATGGTATTCCCGTCAAATTGAAAAATTGTCCAGAGGCAAGAGAGGGGCTGACGTATGAGGAACGATCTGCTGTATCTATGTACGCTGGGGCTCATCGTGGCGGTTGCTGCCGAAGTGCCTGCTGCCACCTATCAATGGGAAGACAGCAAGGGTGGGATGCACTTCACCGACAACCCCGACAACATCCCGAAAAAATACCGGGGAAAGGTGCGTGAACTCGAATCGATTGCCCCGTCGGCAACTTCCATCATCCCGGATACGGCTCCAGTGCAGCCTTCATCATCGGTTACAGCCGGCAGAGCTCAGGATGAAACGGTTTGGCGGCAGCGATATGCTTCGATCAGGGGTGAACTGGCGAGCATCAGGGAGAGAATTGCGACAAAGAAGGAAAAATTGCAGGAACTGCGCCGCCAACGGACCCTCTTCCACAAGGTGAGTGATCGTTTGGCCTATAATGATCTGGAAAGGGAAATCGGGCAGGACGAGGATAGGGTCAGCCAGCTGGAGAAAGAGCTTGCCGACCTGGATGTTGAGGCGGCAAGGGAGGCCGTACCGCTGGAATGGCGCAAGTAGCCGTTGCGAGCGGATCGGTCAGCGCCGGTTTTTCCGTTCCAGTTCGACGTCAAGGTCTTTCAGCTTGTCGATCCGCTCCTTAATCTCCTTGTTTTCCTTGGTGAGCGACTGATTTGTCCCCTGCAGCTGCTGGATGGTGAGGTGCAGTTCCCGGTTATCCTTGCTCAGAGCCGTATTACGCAGCTTTAGCGCGCGAAGATCCCCCCGCACTCCTTCTACGGAGTTCATGTACTCCATGAGCGGCCAAGCCAGCCTTGTCCATTCACTGGTGGGAAACTCCGTCCGGAGCCGCTCCATCCTTTTCTGCACCAGCTGCATTCCCTCAGGCTCCTTGTATTGCCTTAAACCAAGCATGCTCAGGCGGAATAACGCTTCGTCGGTTACCCCGGATACATTTTCGCTGGCGCAGATCTCCTCAAGGAGCTTGGTTGCAGCCAGTTCGTTCCCTTTATCCATGGCGTTGATCGCTTCTGACAGTTTCCCTTTTTGTGTCAAGCCGGAGAACATCTGCATGTTTTTCAACGAGCATCCCCCGAGCAGCAGCATTAGGAGTAGGGCAGTTACAAGTCGTCTCATCGTTTCCCTTTACGCCGGTTTATAAAGTAATTGCTCCCCGGCTGGACTTTGACGTGATCCTTGATCTGGGCGGCTGTTCTGGCAATCTCTACAGCGGAATCGTATTCGTCGCCGTGCTGGCAGATCAGGACGGCAATAGAGACGGTCATAATGGGAAAGGTGCGATGTACGCCATAGCGGTCAACCCCTTCGATCGCACCTCTAGCCACGTCTTCCTGGGTGTAATGTGCCACAATATCACGATCGAAGCGAGCCGTTACCGCCTTACAGACCTCTTCGGCATTGTCCGCCTCAAGAACGATAACGAAATCATCCCCTCCCACATGGCCGACAAAGGCATCGTCGCCTGCAAGTCTCGTGGTTTCTTCATAGATAATTTCGCCGCTCATCTTGATCAGTTCGCTTCCCTTGATATAGCCATAGCGGTCGTTGTATGCCTTGAAATTGTCGAGGTCTACATAGCAGACCGCAAAGGGGAGGCAACTCAGCAGACGCTTGTTGAGGACCCGCTCGATGGCAATATTGCCCGGCAGTCGGGTCAGGGGGCTCGCATCGAGGCTCATCTGTTCGAGCTCTTTCAGCCGGGCCGCCATGTGGGTGAAATCCCTCGCCAGGTCGCCGATTTCGTCGCCGGGCGGGATCTGCGGGTCATAATCGAATTCGCCTTCGGCGATGCGATGAGTGGCTTTTTTCAGTTTTCTGATGGCCGTGGAGATGGAAAAGGTCACATAGGTGGCAACAGCTGTAGCAAGGAGAAAGCCGGTAAAGGAGAGGATGAGGGTCCAGCTGACGGTCCACTGTTGCCGTTGGTCAGCCGATTCCAGCTTGGTGTTGAGCCTGACTTGTTCGTTGGTGGAAATCGTGTCTATGGATGAAATTACCTTGGCAGCCGCGGCCTGGAGGGCAACAGGACTTTTGCTCTCTTTCATGAAAACGGCATCGGCCAAACGACGGTACTGGGCGTAATTGCTCACGAGCGTCGTCAGTTCCGGCAGGGTTTTTTTCCGTTGCATCGATGAGAGGATGCCGATGAATTCGTCTTCCCGTTTGGTGAAGAGTTCTTTGAATTCGTTGCTGCCAAGGATCAGATACTTGCCGGCATAACGCTCCTGTGCGACAATCGATTCCCTGAGCTGCTGGGATTCGTTGATGAAAACCAGGTCGGTTTTCGCAATCTCGCGGGCTGTCCTGTGCAGTGAAAAGAGACCGTAGGTAGCAAAGGTCAGAGCTGCAATCGTGAAGAATGCCATTGCAGAATATCCGGCAATGATCTTTTTCACCAGGGTAAGGCGAGGGGTCTGGCGCTCAGAAGGAGATGTGCCGTGCCTGTTCATAACGGCACATTCTAGTGCAGTAGGGTGGATAAGTCAACAAACGTGGGACAATGACGTTCGGGACATGTGGCAATGCCCCTGACAGTGGGGAATGACGACGGATCCCCCTTCATTAGCGGTTGCGGGGCACTTGATCCTGTGTTATAAGTTGGCTACTTATCCCTTGGAGAATTCTTATGACCGGTGTCGACCGGATCATTGAAAATGCGCTGTTCGAAGATATTCATACTGGTGACATAACCACATTGGCGGTTGTCCCCCAGTCGCGCCAGATTCATGCGCGCCTGATAGCCAAGGAAGAGTTGGTGCTGGCAGGGATTGAGGTTGCCGCACGGGTTTTTGCGCTCCTCGATCCGCAGACGTCCTTTACCCCGTGTTTCCGTGATGGTGACCGGGTGCCGTGCGGAGGCCTCCTGGCCGAGATGGCCGGTGATGCCGCCCTGCTGCTGCAAGGGGAGCGTGTGGCTCTCAACCTGTTGCAGCGGATGTGTGGTGTCGCAACCCTGACTGCCCGCTATGTGGAACAGGTTGCGGGAACCAGGGCACGTATCGTCGATACCCGGAAGACCACGCCTGGTCTCAGGGTGCTGGAGAAATACGCCGTGCGCGTCGGGGGCGGCATCAACCACCGGACCGGCCTTTACGACGGCGTTCTCATCAAGGAAAACCATATAGCCGCTGCAGGTGGCATCACCGAGGCGATCCGGAGAGCACGGGCCTACATCCCCCACACCCTGAAGATAGAGATCGAGACGGAAACCATTGCCCAGGTTGAGGAGGCGCTTGTTGCAGGTGCTGAGATCATCATGCTGGACAATATGGACGTGGCTGCCATGCGAACGGCAGTGGAGCTGGTTGGCGAAAGGGCGCTTCTTGAGGCATCGGGCGGGGTTAACCTCGACACCGTGCGCAGCATTGCTGAAACCGGCGTCAGTATCATATCCGTGGGGGCATTGACCCATTCGGCGCGGGCCATGGACATTTCCATGCTCCTGGAGGAATATTGAGGGGAAAGGCTGGCCAGAGTGTGGACCGGGCGATCGACCGGCAGATTCTGGAACTGTTCCGGGAACGGGGCAGCGTTATTTCCGGCGGGGAATTGAGCCGGGTCCTCAATGTTTCGCGCACTGCCGTCTGGAAACATATCACCGGCCTCAGGGGGCAGGGATACCGGATAGAATCTCTTCATGCCAGCGGCTATAGGCTGGTTGAGTCCCCGGATGTCCTGACGTCTGCTGCCGTTACCGCAGGTCTTGCCACAGATCGTCTGGGCCATCAGGTGATCTGTCTTGCAGGCACCGGTTCCACCAATCTGGAAGCCTATCGCCTCGCCGAACAAGGTGCTCCGGAGGGGACCCTGGTCCTGGCCGATGCCCAGAATCAGGGAAAAGGGAGACTGGGCCGCAGCTGGCATTCGCCACCCGGCGTCAATCTCTACTGCTCATTGATCCTGCGTCCGTCGATCCCCCCTGTTGCAGCTTTCCAGCTCACCTTTCTCTCTGCTGTTGCCGTAGCCCGGGCGATTGAGTCCGAGGCGCGATTGCGACCATTCATCAAATGGCCCAACGATATCCTGGTGAACGGGAAAAAGGTTGCCGGCCTGCTCAATGAAATGAGCGCCGAGGTCGATCGGGTAAATTTCATCGTTCTCGGTATCGGCGTCAATCTGAACATGCGGGCTGACCAGTTTCCCGATGACCTGCGGCATCCGGCCACCTCCCTGTTCCTGGAAACGGGGGAGGCGGTCAACCGGCTCTCGTTCGTGAGAACGCTGATCGAGACCCTGGACGATCTCTATGACCGTTACCTGCGGGACGGCTATGATCCTGTTCGGAAGGAATGGCTGGAGCGCTCCGGGATGGTTGGCCTCAGGGTTGCGGTTGACGGTACGACAGAACGCCTGGAAGGTGTCGTGATGGGCATAGATGACAGCGGTGCCCTGCTGGTAGACCAGGCTGGCGGTCCGGTTGCGCGGGTCCTTGCCGGCGATGTGAGAATACTTTGAAGCTGATGAGAAACGTTGTGCATGAATCCCGACCCGATGCGGCGGACTCGGGGAGTGTTTTGGCTGGCGGAGGTTTTCTGTGCTGCTCGTAATTGATGTGGGTAACAGCAATATCGTTCTTGGCGTCTACGATGACGTGCGTCTGGTCAGAAACTGGCGGATAGCCACCGACAAGGCGAAAACCCACGACGAATACGGCATTTTGCTCCACAACCTCTTCCAGCTGTCAGGGATCAACCAGTCTGATATCTCAGGGATCATCATATCGTCGGTTGTGCCGCCTCTGACCGGGGTCCTGGAACTCCTTGCCCAGCAGTACTTTACCGTGCGGCCGCTGGTGGTGGGGCCGGGTATCAGAACCGGGATGCCGATCCATTACGACAACCCCAAGGAAGTGGGTGCAGACCGGATCGTCAATGCCGTTGCCGGTTATGAATCGTACCAGACTGCCCTGATCATTGTCGACTTTGGCACGGCTACCACCTTTGACTATGTGAACGGCAAGGGGGAGTATTGCGGCGGCGCCATCGCACCTGGGCTGAAGATTTCGCTCGAAGCGCTCTTCCAGCGCGCCAGCAAGCTCCCGCGGGTGGAGATCGCCAAGCCGCCGATGGTCATTGCCAAGAATACCGTCAATTCCATGCAGGCCGGGATCGTGTACGGTTATGTGGGGCTGGTCGACGGCATCGTGACACGGATGAAGGCTGAAGCACGGGATAATCCAAAGGTGATCGCGACCGGGGGGCTTGCACGATTGATTGCTCCTGAATCAAAGACCATCGACCAGGTGGAAGAGTTTTTGACGCTGGAGGGATTGCGTATCATTCACCAGCGTAACCGGGAGGTATGACGACAGGTTATCAACCTGATCCACACACGCAAGGGGGGGAGTTCTATGGCCAAGAACGACACAGCGAAAGTGAGAAACCTCGGCATTGTGGCCCATGGAGGGGCCGGTAAAACGTCGCTTTCAGAGGCGATCCTGTTCGATACAGGGATGAACGACCGCCTGGGGCGCGTTGACGACGGCACTTCCACCATGGACTTCGAACCTGAGGAGATCAAACGCAAGATTTCCATTACCTCGGCGCTGGACCATTGCGAGTGGAACGACCACTCCATCCACTTCGTGGATACCCCGGGCTATGGCGATTTCATCGCCGATACCCGTGCCTGCATGCGTGCGCTGGATTGTGCCGTGGTCATCCTTTCCGCCATTTCCGGGGTCAAGGTGCAGACCGAAGAGGTCTGGAATTGGGCCAATGAATTCGAGATCCCGCGTATCGCCTTTGTCAACAAGATGGATCGCGAGCGGGCAAATTTCCTGCGTGCCATCGACGATATGGAAAAGGCTCTCAAGTCCCGTGGAGTGGCGATCCAGATGCCGCTCGGCGCTGAGGAAAGCTTTGAGGGCGTTGTCGATCTCATCCGGATGAAGGCCTATCGATACGAAAAGGACCTGTCCGGGCAGTTCACGGAAATTGAGATCCCTGCAGATTATCTGGATGAGGCACAACGACTGCGTGAACACATGGTTGAGACGGTGGCCGAAGCCTATGACGCGCTGACCGAGAAGTACCTGGAAACCGGTGAACTGACCGAAGAAGAGATCATGGACGGCCTCAGGGTCGGCACCATGCGCAACACCTTTACGGCTGTCCTGTGCGGTTCGGCTACCCAGAATATCGGGGTGAAACAGCTCCTCGATGCAATCTGCAGCTATCTCCCCTCGCCACTGGACAGGACCAAGGCTGTGGGGACCAATCCCAAGACCGAAGCGGTCGAAGAACGCGCTCCCGACGAGGCAGAACCCTTTTCTGCCCTGGTCTTCAAGACCACCTCGGACCCGTACACCGGCAAGATCACCATTTTCCGGGTCTACTCCGGGGTGCTCAACTCCGATTCGACCATCTTCAACTCCACCAGGGGGGTGGATGAGCGGATCGGTCAGATCTACGAACTGGAAGGGAAGAAGCAGAAGCCGGTCAAGCAGGCCTTTGCCGGCGATATCGTGGCAGTGGCAAAACTGAAGGAAACCATTACCGGCGACACCCTGTGCGATCCCAACAAACCCATCGTGTACGAGCCGGCAAAACTGCTCAAGCCGGTTATTTCCTATGCTATCGAGCCCAAGACCAAGAACGATGAGGACAAGATCCACGGCGCTCTCCACAAGATGATCGAGGAGGAACCGACGCTGGAGTCGCATCGCGACACCCAGACCAAGGAGATGATCATCTCGGGCATGGGGCAGGTGCACCTGGATGTGATCGTCGAGAAAATGAAGCGGAAATTCAACGTGGAAGTTCTGCTCAAGACCCCCAAGGTCCCGTATCTGGAAACCATCCGCGGCACGGCCAAAGTGCAGGGCAAGTACAAGAAGCAGTCGGGCGGCCGGGGGCAGTATGGCGATTGCTGGATAGAGATGGCTCCCACGCCCCGGGGAGAGGGCTACCTCTTCGAGGACAAGATTGTGGGCGGGGTTATCCCGCGTCAGTACATCCCCGCCGTGGACAAGGGGATACAGGAAGCCTGCCAGGAAGGCTTCCTTGCCGGGTACCCGGTGGTGGACTTCAAGGTCGCGCTGTTCGACGGCTCGTTCCATACTGTTGACTCCTCAGAGATGGCATTCAAGGTTGCGGGCTCCATGGCGTTCAAAAAGGCGATGGAATCGTGCAAGCCGGTCATCCTGGAGCCGATCATGAACATGAAGATTACCGTGCCCGACGAGAACATGGGAGATGTCATCGGCGATATCAACTCACGTCGAGGCAAGGTTGTCGGTGTCGAGCCCAAGGCCAATTCTCAGATCATCCGCGCGGTTGTGCCGATGTCCGAAGTGCTGGCCTATTCAAACGATCTTCGCTCTATGACCAGCGACCGTGGCCTCTTTACCATGGAATTCTCCCATTATGAAGAGGTGCCGACCCATCTTGCCCAGAAGGTCATTGCCGAGGCGCAGGCGAACGGTCATTAAGAAGACGATGGATGAATTGCAGCGGGAGGAGGCCTTGTGCCTCCTCTGTTGCTGATACCTATGCCTGGGACTGTATCGGCTTTTGTGCCAGCTTCCCAATAATCCCGTGGAGGTAGGGTCATGATCCCTCACGATGCACACCATGACGAGGAACAGCGGTCGGATTCTTCCCAGAAGGGAAGCAGTCAGAAACTGCTTCTCTGCGTGCTGGCAATCTTGCTGGCGGTGTTTGGCTATCTCTATTTCTTTACCGGGCTGATCAAGCAGCATGGTGGCGAATCTCCGGTTCCTCCACCGCAGGCTCAGCAGATCAAGCAACCGATGCCCCCCCGTCCTGACGAGCAGGCAACGAAGGAACAGGCAGTTGCGGCCAAGGAGACGGCGCCGCCGGTTACTCCTACTCCTGCTGAAAAGGCTGCCCCAGTGGCATCCAAGGCTGCACCGAAGCAGGTCCCCCCGCCAGTGGCAAAGCCGGCAGCCGCTCCGGCAAAACCTGCCGAGGTCAAGCCGAAGGTTGTGGCATCAGCTCCAACGCCGCAGCCAGCCGCAAAGCCCGTGAAGACCGAAAAACAGGCTGTTCCGGCCAAACCGCCTGCAAAGACCGCCACGGAGAAGGTCTCGCCCCAGCCGAAAAAGGTAGCCAAGGCGACTGCCGCCAAGCCGTCCGAAAAGCAAGTCGCTGCCAAGGAGGCGAAGAAGGCGCCCGCAAAGGGTCCGGCAGCAAAGGAATCACAGCCGGGGCTCTTCAGGCTGGAGTCCGGAGAGATCCTTTCGGCACGAAAAGCCGACCAGATTGTGGCTGAGTTGAAAAAGGCGGGATTCACCTCTGTCGAAAAGAAGCTCAGTCATGAGGACCGCACCATGCAGCGGCTCTTTGTGGCCGAGTATGATGACGTTCAGGCAGCGCGCGACGAACAGCAAAAGCTGAGCAAGACGGCAGACGGTGTCTTTGTCCTGCCGCTGAATGGCAAGTATCAGGTCTATGCCGGGTCTTACGAGCTGGAAAAACGCGCTGCATCGGAACGGGACCGCCTGGCTGCAAAAGGGCTGCAGGTAACCGTTCGCAAGGCCTCGGTAAAGGTGCCGGTCTATCGGGTTACTGCCAAGGCCAAGGTGAAGTCGAAAGCGGACGAGATGACTGCACGTCTGAAGAAGGCCGGTATCGGGGCGAGCGTCCAGTCTGCCGGAAAGTGAGTGTGCTGACGTGGCGGAACCGTTACTTCTCGAAGTCTCTCCATCGGCTGCGGCGCTCGTTGCAGCCGATGTGCCGCTGGAAGTGAAGCTGCAGGCCGCTCGTGGCGAGGTCCCCGGTGATAGTGCCGATCTGGCTGCCGTCCTCTATTATCTGTGCCACGATCCTGAGACCGAAGTGAGCACCACGGCACGGATTACCCTGCGGGAGTTGGGAGACGACCGCCTTGCGGGAGTTGTTGTCGCGCCGGGAACCCATCCACGGATTCTCGATATCCTGGCCCGGTTGCACTTTGGCAAACGGGATATTGCCGGGCTGATCGCACAACACCCTGCGGTATACCAGGAGACCCTGGAATTCCTCGCCGTCCATGGCGTGCAGGGGGCTGTGGACATCCTTGCGGTGACCTCGGAGTTGGACGAGATTGCAGAAGAAGCTGAGGATGTGGGTGAACTCCCGGACGAGGAATCTTCGGAAGAGGAGATCGAGCCGGAAGAAGAGGCTGAGGAGAACGAGGAATTCCGGTCCAAGTACCAGTTGGCGCAGACCATGGGCGTGGCAGAGAAGGTAAAGGTCGCCCTGACCGGCGACAAGGAATGGCGATCGATCATGATCAAGGATTCCAATAAGATGGTGTCCGGTTCAGTCATGAAAAATCCCCGTATTACCGATGCCGAAATACTCACCATCGCCAAGTTGACCGGAATGAATGATGAAATCATCCGGGCTATCTGCGTCAATAAGGAGTGGGTCAAAAAATACCCGATCCGCAAGGCCTTGGTGGAGAACAACAAGACGCCGCTTCCCTTTGCCCTCAGATTCATGGCATCGTTGGGTGAAAAGGATGTTGCCGCCCTGGCCAAAAGCAAAAACGTTTCCACTGTCATTGCTACCCAGGCGCGCCGTCTCCTGATGAACAAAAAGAAAGATTAACCGGAGGAGCCCATGGCACTCGTCAATCACGCCAAACGTGAGATCAATGCGAAGATCGTCTACTGCGGCCCTTCTGCAGCAGGGAAAGGGTCAATCCTGAAGGCAATCTGCAGCAAGCTGCCGCCCGGATTGCGCGGACCGCTCCGCAGCATGGCACTGCAGCAGGATCGCATGCTTTTCTTCGATCTGACCCATCCCGAGGGGAGAGAACCTGATGGTTACCGGGTCCGTTTCCATATCTACACCCTGACTGGGGACGTTACCCAGGAGAATGCCTGGAAAATGGTGCTCAAGGGCGTTGATGGACTTGCCATTGCTTTGGACTCCGACCCGGCCCGGCAGTCAGCCAACAGTGATCTCCTGGATGAGGTACAGACTGCACTTCATGGTTACGGCAAGAATCTGGACGAGGTTGCATCTTTGGTCCTCTGTACCAAGCGGGATCTGCCGGATGCCCTGCCGATGGAACAGATGCGGGAGGCGTTGGGAATCGGCCAGCGGCCTCTTGTCCCGGTTAGCGCGACATCGGGGGAAGGGGTGATGGAAGCGATTGGGGAATTAATGGATACCATCCTCAATAACCTGGAAGATCTGGGGTTGCTGCTGCAATCTACGGTATCCTCGCTCAGGGACCTGGCCCCGGCACGTCAACAGGCTCCAATACCGGAGGTGGCCGACTCTCCGGTGGCAGCTATTGTGCCGGCAGTTGAGATGTCGATCGATATGCCTGCCAGGGAAGGGGACGGCGACCAGGATAAACCGTTGATTTCCGTTGCCGGTCCGGCTGAAGTTGACGAATCGGGGGCGCTTCAGGTGCCGCTGGTGCTCAACTGCTGCGACCGGTCTGCAAAGATCGTATTGACTATCTCGTTCAGGTGATTTCTCCCTAGCCTGGATTCACGGGGCAATCTGTATTTGGAAGGTGATTGATGGAAATGGGGTTTTCCTGGGAGATAGCGTTTCAACTGGTGTTGGCCTCCCTGCTCGGAGGATTGATAGGGCTCGAGCGGGAAGTCCACGGGCGCCCGGCCGGTTTTCGCACGCATCTGCTGGTATCTCTCGGTGCGACACTGTTTGTTGTCAGTTCTATCCATTTCTACCATCGGTTCGGTAATTTCTCCGGGCAAGGTCCCGTAGGTGTCGATCCTGGCCGGATTGCCGCTCAGGTTGTGGCGGGGATCGGTTTTCTCGGCGCCGGTGCCATCATCCGCGAAAAGGCTTCGATCAGGGGGCTGACCACTGCGGCCTGTCTGTGGGTTGCCGCAGCAATCGGTGTCGCTGTTGGCGGGGGGCTTTACCTGGCTGCCATTCTGGTGACCGTTTTGGCGGTGGCTAATCTCGTCTTTCTGAAAAAACTGGAAAACCGGCTGAAAAAGGATACCTACCTGCGGATCCTGGTCTGGAGTGACGATCTGGACGGCCAGTTGATGCGGATCGAGATGGTATTGGCGGAGTGCTCCATGGAGGTCGTCAGCATCGGGATCGAAAAGGATATCTTGGCGAGAGATATACGCTTCGAGGTTGATGTGCGAAGTCGTACCCGTGGCGAGTTTCAACGGTTGACCGACCGCATTGCCGTGCTGGAAGGGGTTAAACGGATCAGGCTCGAGTAGGGGGAATATCCGGCCATTCAGCGTGTTATGCCTTGAACGGGCGATAATTCCATGATAGCATCCCCGCTGGTTTTCGGTAGACGGAGAGGTCAGCTTAGAGGAGGTTACGTTCAGATGGCGATTATTACCATTTCCCGCGAAATGGGCACCGGTGCATACAAGATTGCTCAGGATGTTGCCAAGAAGCTCCGTTACTCACTTGTTGACGGGGTAAAACTTGCCGACCATGCTCATAAGTACGGGTTGAGTCAGGAAATCCTCGAACGGGTCGATGAAAAGCCGCCTGTTTACATGACGGCCGAGGATCGTCGCCAAGCTGCTCATCTTGCGACCATCGAGCTGGCACTGCTCGACTTTGCACGTACGGGAAACGTGATCCTGTATGGCAGGGGAGGGCAGGATCTCCTGATCGGCATGTCCAATCTCCTGCGCATCCGCTTCAATGCTCCTTTCGAAGAGCGGGTGGAGAGATTTGCCGAGCGTGAATGGATGGACCCAGAGCTTGCCAGGCACCTGATCCGCAAGTGCGATCATCAGCGGGGTGGATTCATCCATTTCTATTTCAATCGCGACTGGAAAGACCCGCTCGGCTATGATCTGGTTTTCAATACGTCGCAGATGTCTGCCGGGGCGATCGTCGATTGCATCGTTGCAGCGGCCAAAGACCCGCGCCTCAAGGAAGGCGAAACCTCTTCGATGGCAATGCTGGAGGATATCATCCTCAGTAAGCGGGTGGAAACCGAACTCCTGAAGTCGGACCGCCTCGACTACCTCCACTTCAAGATCACCTCGTCAGACAGCGAAGTTACCCTCTCTGGCCACGTACATTCCGAAGAAGAGCGAAAAACAGCCGTGGATATCATTTCGCGGGTCAAGGGTGTCAAGAATGTGCAGGATCATCTTCAGGTAGTCGGTTTTTCCTCGGCTCACCGGGAATAGCCGTTACTTACATGTGGGGTATGGAAAAGGGCTCGTCAGAGCCTTTTTCTATTGGTGGTCATCTTTTGGGGCGGGCTGGACGATGTGGATGCTGATCTGCCGGATCAGCTTCTCGATGGTAGCGAGACGCTCCCGATATTCCTGCAGGTAAAAGGCAGCCCGGTGCGGGGAATGGAACGTGGTCCCCTGCTCAAGCAATTCGAGACGCATCTTTGCGACTTGTCGCATCATTTCGAGGACTTCACGGGCATCGGCCATCTCAGGTTCCCATGGCGGCACGCACCTCGTCGAGCCGCTCCTTGAGTTTCTGTACCAGTTCATAGGTGATGGGACCCCTGTTGCCGCCAATTCCCATGCGGTCATCGTCCTCGTTGCCATGGAAATCAGAGCCTCCGGTAACTGCCAACCGGTAATGACGGGCAATTCCGAGCAGGAAGTCGCGTTCGTCGGCGCTGCAGAGGGTGTTGTATGTCTCCAGTCCGTCCAGGCCAAGACCTGTGAATGCTATCAGCAGCTCCCGCAGCAGGGAACGGTCACGGGTAATGCTTGTCGGGTGTGCCAGAACCGAGAGCCCACCGATGCGCTTGATTTCGGAAATGGCTTCGTGCAGGGGAAAGTACAGTTTGGGGACGTCGCAAGGGATGAGATACCTGTCGAAGGCATCTTCCATGCTGCTCGCGCACCCTTGTGCAACCAGGACCCTGGCAATATGGGGTCGCCCGAGGGCCTCGACCGACTGGCTGAGGACATCCGCATAACTGATGCAGGGTTTCCCTTCCTGTCTCAGCTTCCCGTTGATCCGGTCAATGATTTCTGCTCCCCTCTGCATCCGCCGGACGCGGAATTGCTCCAGCTTTTCCAGGAATGACGTGTCCCTGTGGTCGATGAAGTATCCGAGCAGATGGATATCCCGGTATCCGCCATACTCTACGGATAGTTCCACTGCCGGGATCACCTCGATCCGGTGCCGTTCCCCGGAGGAAATGCATTCGTCTATACCCGATACGGTATCGTGGTCGGCAAGGGCAATGGCCATCAACCCTTGGTCGGCGGCCATGGACGCCACCTGTGCGGGTGTCAGAGTCCCATCGGAATGGCAGGAGTGCAGGTGGAGATCTATGCGGTTCATTGTCTGGGTGCAGGGGGTTGTAAATTTTTGTCCGTTCGCGCTGATTATGCCCGATTGCCTTGGTAATGTCACGCTGATAATGGTTGCGATGACCCTGGACATCGGTTAGAATGCCGCAGTACACGATGGGGGGAGTATGGCAAAACAACAGGGAATTGCATTGGCAGTGGTGGCTTTTGCCGTCTATATCCTGGGTGGTATCTCTGCTTTTGGCGGTCTTGCGTTGATTTTTCTCATGAAGGGACGTGACCTGTTCGGTTGGGGAGAAGGGCGGACCATCGGTTATCTCTTTCTCTGTGTCGGGGCCTGCCTGTCGGTGCTGGGTGTGCTGCTCATGAGGATATTCCGCAATAGAGGGCTTGCTTGAGGGATGACGATATCCACGAGGTGGTGAGAATCCTGCGGAGTGATGTGCTCGCTTGGCAGTCACCGGCAGTGACCATCGTTTCCCAGCGGGAAGGCAATCCGTTCAAGGTGCTCATCTCCTGTATCCTTTCTTTGCGCACTCAGGATCAGACAACCGGACCGGCCAGTGAACGGCTCTTTGCCCTGGCCGATACTCCTGAAAAGATGATGGTTCTTGCTCCGGAAGCAATCGAGACTGCTATCTACCCCGTTGGTTTCTATCGCAACAAGACCCGGCAGATCATAGAAATCTGCCGAACCCTGCTGGAGCGATATGGAGGGAAGGTCCCCGGAGATCTTGACGAACTTCTGACCCTGAAGGGAGTGGGGCGCAAAACAGCGAACCTGGTCGTGACATTGGGGTTCGGAAAGCCGGGAATCTGCGTCGATACGCATGTTCACCGCATCTGCAATCGATGGGGATACGTGAAGACAGGGACACCCGAAGCAACCGAAAGTGCCCTGCGACAGAAGCTGCCTACCGAATACTGGATCGAGATCAATGATCTGCTGGTTACCTTCGGCCAGAACCTCTGCCGACCGATCTCTCCGCACTGCAGCATCTGTCATCTGCTGGCCTTCTGCGATCGTTGCGGTGTCAAAACCTCTCGATAGGCGATACATGCGATTTTTTCTCATTCTACGCACTTGTCTTGTTTGAGCTGAGCATGTAATATGAAAAAAACATGGTTTGTTTTATTCTTGAATGATACAGGAGGTCGGGCATGCTGAAGAATATCGGTTTTCTCGGACTGGGTACGGTTGGCCGTCACATGGCTGCCAATCTTACGAAGGGACACTATGATCTGACGGTCTATGATTCAGACCCATCAGTGGTAGCCGAACTGGTGAAACAGGGTGCTTCCGGGGCCGCCACGCCCAGAGAGGCTGCCAAGGGACGGGATATGGTGGTGCTGATACGTCCTGAAAAGGAACGTCTCCGCCCTGATATCTACGGTCCCGATGGACTCTTTTCCGGCATCGACGCCGGTACGATCCTGGTGGATATGGGGACACATTCCCTGCAGAGCACGATGGAAATGGCCGAAGAGGCTGCGAACCATCGCGTGATGTTCCTCGATGCCCCGGTCTGGGGGACCAAAGAGCATGCCGCAAACGGACTCCTGACCATTCTCACCGGTGGGGACCCGGCGCTGGTTGGACGCTGCCGCGAGCTCTTCTCCTTCTTCGGCCTGAATATCATCCATGTCGGCGGCATCGGCGATGCTACCCGCATGAAGTTCATTGTCAACCTGGTCCAGGCCGAACTGATGCAGGCGCTTGCCGAAGGGCTCGTTTTCGGCGAGAAGATGGGCTTTTCCGCGGACAAGATCCTCGAGGTGCTGGATTGCGGCGGGGTAGCTTCTCCGCTCTTCCACTCCAAGGGGCGGACCATGGCACGCGGAGATTTTACCCGCAACCTGGCCCTCAAATACGTTCACGAGCAGTTGGAACTGGTGATGGAAAAGGCCAAAAAGCTGGGACTCACCCTGCCGGGGGCAGAAGCGGTCTGCAAGATCTACGAGCAGGCGGACAAGGATGGCCGCGGGGAAGAGGATTTTTCGGCAATCATCAAGGTGCTGCGCAAGTAGCCCGGTGAAAAATTGTGCATAAAAAGGGCGTCCCTCGTGGGGCGCCCTTTTCATTTCGCACTATCGGAGGAGTGACTATGTCTCCCGTCAACCGGTCGCGAAGACCGCGCCCCATGCCGGCTAAAAGCCAGGAAGAGCTGGACGAACTGGTCAGGCAGCTGAAATCGGAACAGAGGACAACAGGGAACTACCGGGATCGATCTCTCGAACTGCATGGCTGGATCTGCGCAAAGTGCGGGCGGGAGTTTGAACGGAACAACCTGCACCTGCTCACGGTCCATCACCGGGACGGAAACCATCACAACAACCCGTCGGATGGGAGCAATTGGGAGAATCTCTGCGTCTGGTGCCATGATGACGAGCACAGCCGTTCGATCCTTGCCGAGTATCTGCACAATGGCGGGAAGTGATGAGGGCTGAGGTTATTCCCTGATAAGGAGGGCAACGTTCTCCACGTGCGGTGTCTGGGGGAACATGTCCACCGGCTGTATCGTGTCGGTGCGGTAGCCAAGACCAGCGAGGATATCCAGATCGCGCGCCAGGGAGACGGGGGAGCAGGAGACATAGATCAGTTTCGCCGGCCCGAGCGCCGTTACCCGCTCCAGCACTGTCTGTTCGCACCCCTTGCGGGGCGGATTGAGCACTATCACGTCGACCCGTTCATGCTCGTTTTGCAGTTCTGCCAGTAACTCTGCAGCATCACCCGTTTCGAACCGGCAGTTCCGTATGCCGTTGAGGCGGGCATTCCGCACTGCATCCACAACAGCCGCTTCGACCACCTCGATGCCGATCACTTCACCTGCCTTGCCTGCAAGGTAGAGAGAGATCCCGCCAACGCCGCAGTACAGGTCAATAACCAGCTCATTACCGGTCAATCCGGCCCAATCCCTGACCGTATCGTAGAGGATGGCCGCACCGCCGCTGTTCACCTGGAAAAAGGAACGGGGGGAAAGGGTAAAGCGTGTCGTTCCTATGGTGGCAGTCAGAGACCGTTCCCTGGAGAGGAAACGGTCATGGTCGCCCAGGATGACATTTCCCTCCGAACTGTTGCTGTTCTGCGCCGTAACAACGACCTCGGGGACCGCTGACTGGACATGTTTCGCCAGGTGGTGGATCTCGTTGTAGTTTTTCCCGCTGGTAACGAACACCACCATGGCCTGGTTTGCCGTTTCCGAGACCCGTATCACCAGGTAACGGAGCAGACCGTTGCCTGTTCGCGGGCTGTAGATCTCGACCTTGCCCTTTTTTATCCCGGTTCGGACCGCAGCAATGATGCGATTGATGAGTGGGTGGTGCAGCGGGCAGTCTACCATGTCGATGACGTCATGGGTGTTGCGTCGATACATGCCGATGAGAGGCTGCGCATGCTTGCCGGCAACCACCAGTTTGGCCGTGTTCCGGTAGCCGAGCTGGGCGGGCGAGGCGATTACCGGCAGGATACGCGCGGTGGCAAGGGATTCGTAGCCGCTCATCTGCTTGGCTATGAAGGCGCCTTTCCAGGCCAGCTGGGCAGGATAGTTCATAGCAACGAGTGGGCATCCGTCGCAGTCGTGCATTGCGCAGGGCGATTTGACGAGCCGTGCCGGCGAATGCCTGAGGATTTTGACCGTTGTCGCAAAGGAGATACGTCGACCGGAATGGGTGACCCGGCTGCGTGCCGTTTCACCAGGAAACGCTCCGGATACGAGGAACTTTTTCCCCTCGTGATCTGCGATGCCGTAGCCTTCCTCGTCAAGATCCGAGATCACCAGGTCGAGCAGGGTTCCTGCCTTTATGGCTGCATGTGGCGGGGAAGGGTTTGCTGTTTGGGGAGTGCGTCGCATCCTGTCACTAAACAGGAATTCGGCATCCTTGTCAATGAAGAGTTGCGGGCCATCGCACCGCAGAGTTGTTTTGCGTATTAAGAGTGTAGAAATGATAGTCACTGTGGGTGCGGATATGATGAAATGCTGTGCATGCCCGCCCCTGTAACTGCACGTTATTTAACCGCTAGTGCATAAAATAACGGCAGCTGCCTAATTGTGGCGCATATGATGCATTTCAGCTGCTCAATTCTGTGGCCTGTCAAGAGTGATGCCGCATCGCTCAAAATATTGTGCCACTATATTAAGCAATGGAGGGTATCATGACGATGCAGCTCGACGAGAAGTTGGAAGGAGTTTATCAGGATGTCCTGAAGCGAAATCCGGGTGAGGTTGAATTTCACCAGGCTGTCCGTGAGGTTCTCGAATCTTTGGGACCGGTCATGGTGAAACACCCCGAGTACATGGAGCGCAAGATCATCGAGCGGATCTGCGAGCCTGAGCGCCAGATCATCTTCAGAGTGCCCTGGCAGGACGACAAAGGGCGGGTGCACATCAACCGCGGCTTCCGCGTCGAGTTCAACAGTGCCCTTGGACCTTACAAGGGCGGCCTTCGTTTTCACCCCTCCGTCTACCTCGGTATCATCAAATTCCTCGGGTTCGAGCAGATATTCAAGAACTCGCTCACCGGCATGCCCATCGGCGGTGGCAAAGGCGGGTCCGACTTCGATCCCAAGGGGAAGACGGACGACGAAGTGATGCGCTTCTGCCAGAGCTTCATGACGGAACTCTATCGCCACCTGGGCGAGCACACCGACGTACCTGCCGGCGATATCGGCGTGGGTGGCCGGGAAATCGGCTACATGTTCGGCCAGTACAAGCGGATAACCAACCGCTATGAAGCTGGTGTCCTGACCGGTAAAGGCCTCAGCTGGGGCGGTTCTCTCGTTCGTCCCGAAGCGACCGGTTACGGTGCCACCTTTTTCATCAACGAAGCGCTCAAGGTCCGCAAGGAATCCTTTGACGGCAAGGTCTGCCTTGTTTCCGGTTCCGGCAACGTGGCGATCTACACCATCGAGAAGATCCACCAGCTCGGCGGTCTGTGCGTTGCCTGCTCCGACTCCAACGGCGTCATCTATCACGAGAAGGGTCTGGACGTGGAGCTGATCAAGCAGCTGAAAGAGGTCGAGCGTCGTCGTATCCAGGACTACGCTACCTACCACAAGGATGCCAAGTATATCGCCAACGGCAACATCTGGGAGATCCCCTGCCAGGTGGCGATGCCGTCCGCAACCCAGAACGAGATCAATGGCAAGGATGCCAAGACCCTGGTCAAGAACGGCTGCATCGCGGTTGGCGAAGGTGCCAACATGCCGACCACCCCTGAAGGCGTCAAGGTCTTCCTCGATGCCAAAATTTCCTACGGTCCGGGTAAGGCCGCAAATGCCGGCGGGGTTGCAACCTCTGCCCTGGAGATGCAGCAGAACGCCAGCCGCGATTCCTGGAGTTTCGATTTCACCGAAAAGAAACTCGAAAACATCATGGTCGGTATCCACAAGCTCTGTTATGAAATCGCCGAAGAATATGGCGCTCCGGGCAACTACGTACTCGGTGCCAACATTGCCGGCTTTATCAAGGTGGCTGACGCCATGGTCGCCCATGGCCTGATCTGATCGCAACGTCCTGCAGGCACATCAGATGCGGGGTGCCTTAATTGGTACCCCGCATCTTTTTCGCCGGCATGATACCCTTGAGTTTCACACTCTTTTTGCTTGACAGCAACCGGTGCATGAAGTATATAAACAATCCGTTCTGGCGCAGATCCGCAGCACAGATAGGCGCCTCCCTCTTTGGTTCGCCAAGGAGGTTTTTTGTGTCAGTAACAACCAGGTTCGGCGGTGTAGCTCAGCTGGTTAGAGCATACGGCTCATATCCGTAGTGTCCGGGGTTCAAGTCCCTGCACCGCCACCATTTAATATAACTAGCTGAAAATGCTAGTTATTAAGCGCAGACCCCTCATCTGATACACAATCTGATACACAAATCAGAGAGTGCAGATGAGGGGTTTTTTGCGTTTGCGGGGCAACACGTACGATTTCCGTTGCAGGGTTGTCGGCTCTCCGCGATGTGTCGCTGGAGCTTCAGGAGGAGGTGTACCGGCGGGGGGGCTATTTGTGCACACCGGCGAGATAGGCGTTCACCTTGTTGCGGAGCGCGGTGACGTCTCCCTTGCAGATATATCCCTGTGCCCCATGGGCAGCCACGAGTTCGCGCAGGGTCTCTTCGTCATTGGATGAATAGAAGACGATGGGCGTCTGCAATTCCGCACAGAGCGGTTTGATGATGTCGGTGAGGTTTGCCCCGGAGAGCGCCGGCATGTTCACGTCGAGCAGCAGCAGGTCCGGCTTGACAGCCTTTATTCTGGAGGTGGCCCCAAAGGAGCCCTGATGCGTGACTACGTCGATCCGGCTGCTGCTGAGGAGTTCGCTTGTCGTATAGAGGTGGATGTCGTCGTCATCGATTACCATCACGGTCTGTTTATGCTGCATGGCTCTGCTCTCCTTCTGTTTCGATCTGTTTGAGCGGCAGCGACAGGCTGAATGTCGAGCCGCAGCTGTAGGTGCTGCTGACGGAAATGGTCCCGCCGAGGAGTTTTGCGAGGTTCCTGCTGATTGTCAGGCCGAGACCGGTCCCTTCGTGGGTTTTGGTCGAGGCATCCTCGACCTGGCCGAAGGCGCTGAATATCAGGTTGAGGTCCTCTTCCCTGATGCCGATGCCGGTGTCGCGGACCCGGAATTCCATGCCGTTGTCGAGGATGGAGAGACCAATCTCTATGGAGCCGCGATCGGTGAACTTTGCCGCGTTGCTGGTCAGGTTCGTCATGATCTGCCGCAGTTTGATCGGGTCCGTTGAGATCATGACCGGTTCAACGGGCACCACGACATCCACGTTGACCGGTTTGGTCCCAACGAGAATGCGGGTTGTCTCGGCGATCTCGGAGAGCAGCGGTCCCGGATCGACCAGCTGGTGCGCCACTTCCATCTTTCCCGCTTCCATCTTGGAGAGGTCGAGGATATTGGTGATGACCCCCCTGAGGTTCGTTGCCGTTGAAATCATGAAGGTCAGGCGTTCTCGCACTTGTTCCATCGATCCCTGTTCAGAGGCTATCCGCAGCAGTTCGGCCAGGCCGATGATGGCGTTGACCGGCGAGCGGAGTTCGTGGGTGACATTGGCCAAAAACTTCGTTTTTACCTGGTTGATCCTTTCCAGTTCCTGCGCCCGGGCAGTTGCCAGCTCTTCCAGGAGGACGCTCCGGGAGAGGGCGTTACTCTGCTCGATAACGAGCTGTTTGACTGACAGGAGGCCAAGGTACGTCCCGTCTGCGCGTGTGACGATGATCTCGTCATAGGTGTTCTCCGGCGACCTGGCAAAGGCCTTGTCGATTACCTCGTCGAGCTGTTCGTCGTCGAAAACGACCAGAGGGGCGGTGTCGGCTATGGAGATGATCGGCTGCCTGGCATAGAGTTCATTGCCGAATCTGCGGGAGAGGGTGAAGAACAGCTTTGTCCGCGTTATGAGCCCCTGAGGCTTCTTCCCGTCGATCACGGCCAGTGCTTCCAGGTTGGGGGTGCTGAAAAAGAGGTCGGAAACCGCACTCACGACAGTTTGGGGCGCAACCCGTTCGCTGGAGCTGATGAGGCCCCCGACCGGGATCGTGCTGTTCTGGGTAGAATGTTCCTGCACTCTGCTCTCCCGATTTCGATGCTGGTCTGTCGTCCTGCCGGTGCGGCACCTTCTGCCGGGCCGAAAGACCAGCTCCTCGTGCTCTAAGGCGTATCGTCGCTCTGCTTGGGGGCTTGAGTTACAATTGTGTGAATTCTGCAGGCAGGACGGCCTTCTGCATCGAGCAACCATCTGAATCCCGATAATTTCAGAATCTGGTGCGGGCCAATAAATATTCTGATATATATTCTCCATGTGGTGGAGTCTATCCTACGCACACATTGGGGACTGCAGTGAATTCTGAACTCGAAAAAATGGATCGTTTCGTACAAGCCGAAGGTGCGTTGATCCGCAAGGTCGTCTCTGCGGTGGAGACAGTCATTGTCGGCCAGCAGCAGCTTTTGGAGCGCATTCTCGTGGCCATGCTCGCCAATGGGCATATCCTGATCGAGGGAGTGCCCGGACTTGCCAAGACCACGGCGGTCAAGACACTGGCCCGGCTGGTCGATGCCCGTTTCCAGCGGATCCAGTTCACCCCGGATCTCCTCCCTGCCGACCTGGTCGGTACCCTCATCTACAACCCGCGCGAGGGGGTGTTCACGACCAGGAAAGGCCCCATCTTCGCCAACATCGTGCTGGCGGACGAAGTGAACCGGGCGCCGGCCAAGGTCCATAGCGCCCTGCTGGAAGCGATGGAGGAGCGGCAGATAACCATCGGCGAGACCACCTATCCCCTCGATGGCCTGTTCATGGTGCTGGCCACCCAGAACCCGATCGAGCAGGAAGGGACCTATCCGCTCCCTGAGGCCCAGATGGACCGGTTCATGATGAAAACGTCCATTACCTATCCCTCGTGGGACGAGGAGCGGGAGATCATCCGCCGATCGGCCCATGCATCGCCGCTGCCGGACGTGCAGCCGCTGCTCCATCCGCCGGACATCCTCCATTTGCGCTCCGTTGTGGATGCAATCTACCTGGACGAGAAGATCGAGCAGTACATTCTCGACATCGTCTTTGCCACTCGCGACCCCTCCCGGTGCGGGCTTGAACGGTCCGCACACTACGTCGAGTTCGGTGCCTCGCCCCGCGCCAGCATCTATCTGGCCATGGCCTCCCGTGCGCTGGCGCTCATCCGCGGCCGGGCGTATGTGGTGCCCCAGGATATCAAGGATATCGCGCCCGACATCCTCAGGCACCGGATCATCCTCAGCTACGAAGCTGCGGTGGATGCCATTTCCACCGACCATCTGATTGCCGATATCCTGGCGAACATCAGAGTTCCCTGACCGTGCAGCTACCAGACCCTGGACATGCCTGCAGCCAGGGCAAAGAGGTGCGCCGGCTGCAGATAACAGCCTCCCGTCTTGCCACGGCCATCTTCACGGGTGAATACCGCAGCGCCTTCCGCGGACGCGGCATCGAATTCGACCAGGTTCGGGAGTACCAGCCGGGTGACGATGTCCGTTCCATCGACTGGAATGTGACGGCACGCCAGGGGTGCCCGTTCGTCAAGCGGTTTGTGGAAGAGCGTGAACTTACACTCATCATGCTCATCGATCGTTCCCCATCCATGGATTTCGGCACTGTCAGATCCACCAAGCTCCGGACAGCGACAGAGGCGGCTGCTCTCCTGGCATTTGCCGCGCTTCGCTCCAACGACAGAACCGGGCTTCTCTCTTTGGGCGACGGCAGCCTTCGTTATCTGGGCCCCGGAAAGGGGAAACGACACACCCTGCGGCTGGTCAGGGAGGCCATGACGCCGGAAATCGCGCCGCTTGAGGGGCGTGGCCTCATGGAAGCGATCGATCACCTTCATCGTCTGCTCAAGGGGAGGGCTGTTGTCTGCATCTTCTCCGACTTCATCGAACCGCTGCCGTTCCGTTCCCTTGCATCCCTGGCGGCCCGTCACGATGTCATAGCGGTCGCGCTGAGCGATCCGGCGGAACATGAACTGCCGGATGCCGGGCTGGTGATGCTCGGCGACCCGGTGACGGGTACGAGCGTCTGTCTGGATTCCAGCGACCGGGCGACCCGCGAAGGGTACCGTCTTCTGACCGAATCGAGGCGGCTTGCACGAAAGCAGGAGATAGTGCGCGCCGGCGCCGGCTATCTCGACCTCGGCACCCAGGTTTCACCCCTGCATGCACTGATCGGATATTTCCGGGACAGATGCCGCGGGAGGAGGCCATGAGAAGGCTGATGCGTGCTCTTGCCTGCATGTTGACCCTGTTTGTCGCCGCAACAGCCATTGCAACAGCTACGGACGGGCCATCCGCCGATATCCACGACATTCGGGGGCCTGTTCGTCCCTCCGGTCTCCCTCCGTTTGCGGCCTCTGCCGCCATCCTGATCCTGGCTGCAGGGGTACTGCTCTTCCGCCTGCCCGGACGAAAGGGGAGGGATTCCCTGCCCGATGCCGCAGCCGACCCCCTTCTTGCCGAACTGCTTGCCCTGCGGGACGCACATCAGCGCGGGGAACTGACCGATTCTCTGCTGTTCGAGCGGCTTTCCCAACTGCTCCGTTCCCTCTTGCCGGCCGAAAACCGCCCATCGCTGACGGGCCGGGAACTGATCGAGGGGGCGCGGGGGATCGTCCCCGAGGAGGCGCTCGGCACAATGGCACTGCTGTTTGACCGCTGTGACAGGGTCCGCTTCGGCGGCGTTGCGCCGGGGAAGGGTGATGCTGACACTGCCCTCGATGATGCCCTGGGTGTCGCCCAGAACCTGACGGGGGTAGGCCGGTGACCTTCCACGATCCCCACCTGCTCTGGCTGCTGTTCGTCCCGGTGCTGATCCTGGTCGCCGGCAGCGGAAGGCCCCCCCGAGCCATCCGCTTTCCCGCAGCGGAGTCGATGCAGGCGCTCGGCAACTCCCCGCGGGTAAGGCTTTCCCGCCTGCTGCCGCTGCTTCGCGTCCTGTCGCTGTTGATTGCCATTAGTGCCCTTGCCCGCCCGCAACTGCTGAACAGCGTCACCACTGTCACCTCGAAGGGGATCGATATCGCCCTTGCACTGGACCTGTCGACCAGCATGCTGGCCGTCGATCGCGGCACACCGGAGCGGGACGGAAGCCGGCTCGCCATTGCGAAGCGGATCGCCGGTGATTTCGTCTCCCGTCGGCAGGGGGACCGGGTTGCGGTCGTCGCCTTTGCCGCCAGGGCCTATCCGGTTGCGCCCCTTACCCTCGACCATGTCTGGCTTCGCAGCGCAATTGCGCGGCTTGAGGCAGGAAGCGTCGAAGATGGCACCGCGCTGGGCGACGGTCTGCTTGCGGCGATCAACCGTCTCCGCTCTTCCCCGGCCGAAAGCAGGACCGTCATCCTCGTGACCGACGGCAGGTCCAACACCGGCGGTCTGACCCCTTCTGCTGCGGCTTCCGTTGCTGCCGCTCTGGGCATCAAGGTCCATACCATAGGCATCGGTGGGGAAGGGGGGGCGCTCTTCCCGGTGGAAGACCCCCTGGGGGGGCAGGTCTGGCGCAAGATCAGCGCTGACCTGGATGAACCGGTGCTCAGGAAGATTGCATCCGTTACCGGCGGGGAATATTTCCGGGCCGATGGCGCGGAGTCGCTGCAGACGGTATTCCAGGAGATCGACCGCCTGGAAAAGAGGAAGATCGAAGAAAAACAGGGGCAGAGTGTCCGGGAGCTGTTCCCGTATCTGCTCACCGCCGCCCTCTGCCTCATGATGCTCGAACAGCTGCTGCTCTCCGGTCGGCTCGGGAGGTTGCCCTGAGATGGAGTTTGCCGCGCCTCTCTACGGACTGCTCGTTATTCCGGTGCTTCTGGTGTTGCTATTCAGGCTGCGTACCGAGCGGAAACGGACGGAGGACCTTTGCCGGTTTGCCGAGCCGCACCTGTTACCGGGGCTGCTCGGCCGCCAGGGGAGGCCCGGACCGCTTGTCCGCCTGCTGCTGCCGGCCCTGACCATGCTGCTGCTGGTTGCGGCGCTCATGCGCCCGCAATGGGGTATCGTGGAGGAGGAGCATTGCCGGACGGGCATTGATCTGCTCTTTGCCATCGATCTTTCGCGCAGCATGCTTGCGGACGATCTCTCGCCGTCGCGGCTTGCGGTCGCCAAACTGGCCGTTGCCCGGGCAGTGGCGTCGTCTCCCGCGGACAGGATCGGGATCGTGGGATTTGCCGGCAGCGCCTTTACCGTCTGCCCCTTTACCACGGATCAGCAGATGGCCCTCAGGATGCTTGACGAACTCGGCACCGACACGCTCCCCAAGGGGGGGAGTTCGCTGGTCGCGGCGCTCGGCGAGGCGGGGAAGGCTTTCCGCGGCACGCCGCAGGGGGGAAGGCTCCTGGTGCTCATGAGCGATGGCGAAGACCATGCCGGCGGCATCGACCCTGCCCTGGTCGAGCTCCGCCGGCAGGGGGTCGTGACCCTTGCCGCGCTGGTCGGCACACCCGCGGGCGGTCTGATGCCACTGCCCGACGGGACCTTTGTCAAGGGAAGGGATGGGGCGGTTGTGAAGAGCAGGGCGGACCTCGCATCGCTGAAGCTGATCGATCCGTCAGCAGCACCGGTCAACGCGGATGGAAGCGGCCTGAGCGAACGGATGATGCAGCTTCGCGTTACCTTGCGCCATACGGAGCAAAAGCAGCGCAGGCAGAGGCTGGCGGAGCGCTATGCCGTGCCGCTGTCCGCCGCTCTGCTCATCTCCTGCCTGGGTTTGTTCCTTTCGGGCAGAAGGTCAGCGCCATGAAACGATTCCTTGCGGTCATACTCCTTGCCGCCCTGGCCGCGGCGCTCTTTTACGACGGCATGCAATGGCGCCTGCGGCGGGCAGATCGGTTCTTCGCCGCAGGGGATTACCCGGCTGCCCTCGCGATCTGGTCTTCTCTCGTCAGGTCCCCTCTAAAGGGCGAGCCAGCGCTTCTCAACAGCGGCGCAGCCGCCTACCGGATGGACAACTATTCCGCGGCTGCAGGGTATTTCCGCGCCAGCTCCGAAACTGACGACAGGGACCTCCAGTGGATGGCGCTCTACAATCTCGGTACAACCGACATCCGGCTCGCGGAACGGCGAACGGCGAACGGCAGGGCAGAACGCCACCTCGAAGCTGCAGTGACGCATCTGGAGCGTGCCCTGTCGCTGCATCCCGGCGAGGGAGCGGTGCTGGCCAATCTGCAGTCGGCCCGGATGCGCCTGGCCGCCATTCGGCTCCGAACGGAAGAGAAAAAGGGAGACGCCCCTCGTGGCGCCAACGCGCAGCAGCGTGCACCAGAGGATGCTGCAGGAAAGCGGACCGGACAGAGAGACCCGGCCAAGGATGGCGCGCACCCCGGAAAGGCTACCGACATGGACTCCGAGGGAGCAAGGCGGCCGGCTGCCATGGACAGAAACCAGGCGCTCCGGCTGCTCGACGAGGCGAGGGGGAGGGAGTCGCTCCGCTCCGCAACGCCTTCTTCCTCGGACGGGAAAAGTCTGTCCCCCCCAGAAAAGAACTGGTGAGGCGATGCGGGCACTGAACGTCATAAAATCCAGTCTGTTGCGCATGCGGAATTTGTTGATACCGCTGGCCCTTGTGCTGTCAGCCGTTGTGTTGGTTCCGCACGCTCTTGCCGCCGGCAATCCGCAGGATGGGCTCGCACTCGGCCTCGATCTCGCCAGCACGCGGGTCTATGCCGGCGAGACAGTGTCGCTTACGGTCAGGCTCCGGAACTCCGGTCGCACCATCCGCAATGTCGGATATCCGCGCATCGAGACGCACGGGCTCCCTGCCGTTGTGCCGGGGGCTGCCGAACCCCGGCAGGGGGAGGGGGAGAGCGCTCAGGTCTTCGGCTTCAGCGGGACGGTAACCCCGGACAAGGCCGGGACCTTCCTGATCGGGCCTGCCCGCCTGGATTGCGAAGTTATGGAGGCAGCGCAGGGGAGTTCCGCCTTTTTCGGCGGCGTCGAGCCGCGCACGGTTTCGCTGGTTTCCGAACCGGTCAGCCTGACTGTGCTCCCGCTCCCTGCAGCAGGCCGTCCGGACACTTTCAGTGGGGCTGTCGGCAGCTTCACCATGAATGTCGTCGCTAAACCTGACTCTGCCGTGGTTGGCGATCCTCTGACGATCACCGCCGTCATCGGCGGCACGGGCAATCTCACGTCCGCTGCCTGCCCCAGCCTGGCAGGAGGCGGTTTCAGGAGCTACCCCGTGCGGGCTTCACAAACCGATGGCCAGCTCCGTTGCGAACAGGTGCTTGTTCCCGATCACCCCGGCCCGGTCCCTCCGGTCGTCTGGTCTTACTTCGACCCGCAGTCCCAGAGCTACCGCACCCTTACCGCCAGCGTGCCGATTCGTGTCTCACCGCCGCAACGGTCTGCTGCCGGGCTGCCGGATGCGACGTCAAAGGCGCCTCTTTCCCGGTCCCTGGCCCGGCCCGGTCCCGCGTCCGCCTGGTTCATCCTCGTTCCCCTCCTGCTGCTGGCCCCGCTTTCCTTCCTTCTCTGGCGGAAGCGCCGCGCAGTGCCGTCCGCATCCTGCCACCCAGCCGACCTGGCTTCTCTTATGGCCCAGGTCGAGCAGGCGTTTGCGGCTGGAGATGTCGAGAAATTTTACAGTTGCCTCTTCATACTGGTGCAGCATCTGGCTGCAGCGGATTGTGAAGTTGATCCCCAGTCGGTCACCGGTACACACCCTTCAAATGAGAGCCTGAGCAGACTGTTGTCCCACTGCGACGAGGTGAGATACGGTGGTCGCGTCCCTTCATGCCGGCAAATAGAATCTGATTTGAAACAGGTGAAAGACATTTTCGGCTCAAAACAGTCATTTCTGTAAGGTATCCCGTCTTTGATCAACAGCGGCCAATCCGGAAAAGATTAAATGATATAACATTGTTAAAGCATGCGGCCTCCTCCCCCTTGCTCCCCTTCTTGTCGGAAAAATTTACAGATATAAGTAGATATCCAATAAAAGCTTAGTAAAACAAAGGGTTATAGTTGGTATTATTCCTGCTATCTATGCATAACCCTTGGTTTGTTTTCATTTGTCCGGTTGCGACCCGGTTCCTGTTGCAGGATCGATGGTGCGGAAGTGTCGGCAGCAAGGCAGTCGTATCAACGAATATTCCCATGTCATGACTTTCTTTTCACTATTCTTGTGGAGGTTCCCCATGAAGCCGTGCAGATCAAGATGGTTGGCCGTAGTGAGTTTGCTGGTGCTGCTGTTGGCCTGCGTCTCCTCCGTCTCTTACGGGCTCTATACCACCGACTGTTCGGGCAACTTCGAGGTAAAGACCGTCTTTGACAAGAACGATACGGTCTGCGTATCGGGTATGGCGCTATCCAAGATCAACCTGTACGACATTTACCCCTGCACCGATGCCTATATCATGGACAACCGCATCTGGAGCGGCGGCGAAACCCTGGCCGACGTCATGGGATCGGAAAACCGGCTCTGCAATTATATTCAGGGCGGCTTTCTCGATGAGGTCATCGCCCTCCCTCCTCTGAAGGTCGGCAAGTACGACGTGGTTTTCGATAACGGCGACGCAAAGTTCGGCGCCGGGGACCAGGTTGAAAATGCCGGTGCCGGATACCTGTTCGAGGTCGTTGACCTCGGCCACCCGGCTGTGGATTCGTCGGCACTCAAGAGCGCGGCCCAGGGGATATCCCAGGGCTACTCCGATTCCATCGACCAGTGGAATGCAGCCTGCAACATCCTCGACGCCCTCGGCGGTGCGCTCAGCCTCATGTCGGGCGACGTGGTCGGAGCGGCCATCGGCGTTATCGGCAACATCACCGGCATCCCCACCGACTACAACGGTGCGGTAATCGCCCAGGCCACCGCCCTGATCGGCGGGTTCGACAAGAATGCCACGCCGCAGAAGGCATCCGGGATCTACGGCAACATCGCCAAGCACTGGTACGACCTCTATGAAGATCCGCCCGATGCCAACTTTACCGTGCTGGCGCCGCTCGATTTCTCCGCCCTCAATGCCGAACTGGCGGCCCAGTCCGTTGCCGGCTCTTATCCGTTTCAGGTCAAGGGGACCGACCCCCGGGAGGCGGTGCTGATCAAGATTGCCAACCGTTCGGTCGAGCAGGCGGTACTGGTCAAGGCGCTGCGCCAGTCCTACGAGAAGTACCAGGGAGCGGTTGCAGTATCAAATTATGAGTATGCCTTCCGCCAGATAGAGCAGGCACGACAGTACGGCCAATGGCTGGCCGCCAACCTCGACGCCATGAAGGGCGACCTGCAGAACGTGAAAACGGTCTTCGGGTTTTACGGCACAGCGGACAAGATCTACCACGTAGCCGACCTGCAGTCCCTGAAAGACCGTGTCACCGCAACCGGTCTCACTGCCGACGAGATCCAGTCGCTGAAGAATGTTGGTTTCAGCGACAGCCGCATCGATCTCCTTACACAGTATGTCAAGGCAATCAGGGTGCCGGCAGCGGACTTCTCGCTGTCGGGTTCCGTAAACAATCTCACCGCAGGTATCGATACGGCAATTCCGGCGGTTCAGACCTTCAACGCCAATGCACTGGCAACAATGAACAACCTTGTGACCGAATTTACCCCGCACCACCCGGTTGCTGATGCCGGCGGTCCGTACATCGGCGTGACCGGCACCCAGATTACCCTCAATGGTGGCGGCTCTTCCGACCCCGATGTGGGCGATACACTGACCTATGCATGGGACTTGAACGGCGACGGGATCTTCGGTGATGTCGCCGGTGTTACAGCCCTGCACACCTGGACAACGCCGTTCTCCGGTCTCATCGGCCTCCAGGTGACCGATTCCACCGGCAACAGCGCCATCGGTTATGCCCAGGTCGTCATCTCGACTAACAACGCGCCGCCTGCCATCTCAGCATTCGCTCCGGCATCGAGCAGCCCGAGCGCGAGCGTGCTGCAGCCGCTTTTCTTTACGGTATCCGCGTCCGATCCGGACGGCGATCCGCTGACGTATGAGTGGTCCGTGGACGGTACCTTCGTCGCAACCGGCACCAGCTTCACCCTGACCCCCGGCGCAACGGAAAGCGGCACCAAGGTCGTGCTGGTAACGGTGCGCGACAACAACCCCGCCAGCCGCGACACAATAGAAGGCAGGGTCGTGAGGATCTATTCCGATGCGGACAGCGACGGCTATGATTCCTCCGTGGACTGCAACGACAACGACTCTACCGTCCATCCGGGAGCCGTCGAGATCCTCGGCAACGGCAAGGACGACGACTGCAACCCGGCGACACCCGACATCCTCTGCGGCGGCCTGCCGCCGACGGCTTTCTACCTCGATGCGGACGGCGACGGCTATGGCAACCCGGCAGCGGTCGTCTATGCCTGCTCCGCACCGGACGGTTACGTCGTTGACGGCACCGACTGCAACGACGCCGACCCGGCCGTCCACCCCGGTGTCACCGAGGTCTGCAATGGCAAGGACGACAATTGCAGCGGCCAGATTGACGAAGGGGTGAGCCTCACCTTCTACCGCGACGCCGACAGCGACGGCTATGGCGATCCGCTGGCAGCGCTGCAGGCCTGTTCGGCGCCGGTGGGGTACGTGACGAATAATACCGACTGCCTCGATACCAATGCCGCTGTCAACCCAGGCGCTGCGGAGATCACCTACGACGGCATAGACAACGACTGCAACCCGCTCACCTTCGATACGGTCGATGCCGACGGCGACGGCTACCCGAGCAGCGTCGACTGCAACGACAGCGATCCGCTGGTCAACCCCGGCCGGCGCGAAGTGCTCCACAACGGCAAGGACGACGACTGCAACCCGGCCACCATGGACAACTGGTCGAAGAGCTTTGTCCTCGGCATCGACGACGCCTCATGGATCTATTACGCCAAAAGCAATGGCGACGGCACCTTCAGCAATTACCGGACCCTCGATTATCTCGGCAGCGGGACCTCGCGCGGCATTGCCATCGAAGACTTCAACAACGACGGATTCCTCGATTTCGTTGCCGGTCGCGGCAACGGTTCCATCTATCTCTTTCTCAATGATGGTACAGATACCTTTACCAACAGCGGCGTTGTCGGCACCCATCCGAACCCGAGCGGCTATATCATGGACATGGCGGCCGGCGATTTCAACAACGACGGGTTACCGGACTTCATCGCCAACGGCAACACCAACGTCCTTGCTCTGTTCCTGAACGACGGCAAGGGCGGGACCACCCGGTCGACCATAACCCTTCCCAACACCGGCCGCGGGCTCGACGTTGCCGACTTCAACGGCGACGGCAACCTCGACTTCGCCGTCTCCTTCTACGGCACCAACAATGTCTGGGTCTACCGCGGCAACGGAGCGGGCGGATTCACCGGCGGCGTGGTCGGCACCGCCACAACCTCGGCAAACGACAACTACGCCCTGGCAGCCGCGGATTTTGACAACGACGGCAAGACGGACATCATCGTCGGCGGCAGCTCCAATGGCGATACCTATTTCTTCAAGGGGAACGGCGACGGCACCTTCCTGGCCGGCGTCCTGGTACCGACCCTGGATACGGACAACTACCACAATGCGATAGATGCCTACGACCTGAACAATGACGGCAAGGTGGACATCGTCATGGGGAATTACAACTCCAACAACAGGCTCTGGTTCTATCCCGGCAACGGCGATGGCACCTTTGGCACCCGGACCGCGATCAGCCCCGGCGGCACCCGCTCAAGCCTCTTGTCGGCAGCGGCGCCGCCGGTTGCCACCAAGGTGGCGGGGGCTCCCTTCGCGGTCGTCAACCCGAAGGCTCAGTCGGTGGCCGTCGGCTCGCCGGCATCGCTCGACGGTCTCTTCTCTTACGATCCCGACGGCTCCATCGCAGCCTATGCCTGGAAATTCGGTGACGGCGGGACCGCTGCCAATGCGACGGTCTCCCATCCCTTCGCCACCGAAGATCGTTACCTGACCAGCCTGGTGGTGACCGACAATGACGGCCACGCAGCAACCGATACTGCGATAGTGAAGGCGCTCGGCGCGCTGCCGGTGGTCAATGCCGGCGGACCCTACTCGGTCGGCGAGGCCCAGGCGAGCAGCGGCCGCTATTCGGTCGTGCTCGACGGCTCCGCATCCAGCGACGATGGCGGTATCGCCAGCTACGAGTGGGATTTCGGCGATGGCCTTACCGACGATTTCAACGACGGCAATACCATTGGCTGGAACCCGCTCCAGGGGACCTGGACGGTCGATAACGGCAGCTACCGGCAGACCAACGCCACTATCGACCGCTCCGACACCTTGACCGGCAATGTCAAATCGGGCGATTACACGGTGGAGGCCGATGTGATGCTTCTGGCCGGTACCGGTCAGGAAGCCCAGCTCATCTTCCGCGGCATTGACCAGAACAACCACTACGAACTGATCTTCAGGGGGAGGGGCTATAATGACATGCTCTTCTACCGCTGGATCAACGGCGGCGCGTCAAACCTCGCCTCAGTGGGGCTCGGTTTCGTTCCACAACTGAACACCTGGTACCACCTCAAGGTTGAGGCCTACGGCAGCAGCTTCCGCTGCTACCTGGACGGTTCGCTGATGCTCGTAGTCAACGATTCCAGCCTGCCCACCGGCAGAGTCGGCTTCTCCACGTACTATTCGGACGCCCGGTTCGACAATCTCAAGGTGACATCACGGGGGACCGGTGCGAACCCGACCCACCTCTATGCCGAGGGGAGCTACACGGCAACCCTGAAGGTGACCGACAAGGTCGGGCAGACCGCCACGGCCACTGCCCCGGTGACTGCGGCCAAGGGTACCCCGCCGGTGGCCGATCCGGGCGGTCCGTATCTCCTGGATGAGACCCTGGCCAACCAGAACAGGTGGACCGTTTACTTTGACGGTTCCGGCACCACCGACGACACGGGAATCGAATCGTATTCATGGAACTTCGGCGATGGCAGCGCCCTCGGGACCGGTCAGAAGCCGAGCCACGTCTATACCGGCGTCGGCACCTACACTGTCACACTGACCGTCATCGACCGTGCCGGCCAGAGCAATACGGCGTCGACTACCGTTACCACCTCGGGGAATGCTCTGCCGGTAGCGAATCCCGGCGGTCCCTACACCGTGAACGAAGACCAGGTCGTCAACAAACACTGGACCATCAACGTGGATGCCGCTACGTCCACGGATGATGTCGGCATCTGGAAATACGAATGGAACTTCGGCGATGGCACGGCCGTGGTAACGACCGCGACCGCCACCCACACCTATGCCGTTCCCGGCACCTTTACCGTGACCCTGAAGGTCACGGACCACGCCAACCAGTCCCATACCGCCACAACCACGGCATCGGTGGTGACGACCGGCGCACCGACTGCCAATGCCGGCGGACCCTATGTCACCGAGCCGAACATGCCGGTTGTCTTCGACGGCACGGCGTCCACCGACAATACCGGCATCTTCTCCTACGCGTGGAACTTCGGTGACGGCACCACCGGCAAAGGGGCGCAACCGATCCATACCTATTCTTCGACGGGCAGCTATCCCATCACCCTGACGGTGCAGGATGCAGCACTGCAGACCGCAACCGCAACCGCGACGGTAACGGTGGTGGTCGGAAATCCGCCGGTTGCCAATGCCGGCGGTCCGTATACTGCCAATGTGGGTGCGCCTGTACGCCTCAACGGTTCGGCATCGACGGACGATTACGGCATCGCCTCCTACCAGTGGACTGTCGGCTCTTCCAGCGTCCTGATCGAGGACGCCTTTACCGGCACGGTCATCGATACGGGGAAATGGCTCTTCCCCACCTCCGGGGTAACCCAGAACAATGCCGTCACCCTGACCGGAAGCAGCGGCTGGGGGTCTCGCTACCTGTTCAGCAATACCGATTTCACCCTTGACGGGACAGCCGTCCTGGCGGGCCAGATCACGCAAACCGCTGGCGGCTACCTGATGTTCGGTTTCAAGAATACCACCACCAACTTCAGCTATGAACAGATGCCGTATGCCCTTTATTTCAACAACGGCGGGCTGTATGTCTACGAAAACGGCTCCAACCGCGGCCAGTTCGGGTCCTATGCCTCCAACACCGCCTACGATGCAAGGATCGAGCTGAAGACCTCAGTAACTGGTGGGGTCAATGGGGCACGCTATTACTACAAGCCTGCTTCCTCAACGGTCTGGACTCTGCTGTACGACTCTTCTTTTGTCCCCTCGTCCATGTCGTTCAAGGTAGGGGCTTCCTATTACAGCGGTACTTTTGTCATCGACAACATCGTTCTCTCTGCCGGCACCCAGACGCTGTCGGGTGAAAAGCCGATCATCATACCGATTGCTGCCGGGACTCTGCCTGTGCAGCTGACCGTTACTGATGGCGCTGGTCAGACCAGCACGGCATCGTCCACTCTGACAGTCAGCAGCGATCCGCTGGTCATCACAGCCCCCTGGCAGTTCACCGGCGGGATAGAGGTGCCGCACGACACCTGGAGCGGCGAAGAGGTGATCCTCAAGGCGGTGGTGAAGTCGGGCAAGACGCCGATCACCTATGTGTGGGATTTCGGCGACGGTACCTCTTCCACTCCGGCAACGGTGACCGACAGCTACAACCTCTCTGCAAAGCATACCTATACCGCTGCCGAGGGGACGCCGATCACGGCCCGCATAACCGTGACCGATGCCGACGGCAGGAGTTCCTCTGACCTCTATCCGATCATCATCCGCGCCAAGACGCTCAGCGTGGAGGTGAACAAGGCGGTCGACGATGGGCTCTGGTATGTGCACACGACGCAGAACCGCAGCAACGGCAGCTGGCAGAGCAGCGGCTATACCACTGGGTACTATTCTTCGCCGACCGCCTCTGCCATCCATTCCATGGAGATCAACGGGCATCTCGAAGTGGGCGATTTCAGCAACGACCCCTATGTTGAGGATGTCTGGCGCGGCATGCAGTATGTCCTGACCACCCTCAACACGGCAGCCATCGGCGATCAGGCCTATGGCGACCCCGATGCCAACGGTAACGGCTACGGCATCCAGGTCAATTCCGGCAGCCCCATTTACGAGGGCGGGCAGGTGATGATGGCCCTGGTGGCTTCCGGTACACCGACCCTGAAGGCATCGGCAGGAGGGTCCGGCATTATCGGCAGGAGCTACCGCGAGATCGTCGAGGACATGGCCGAGATGTACTACTGGGGCCAGGGTGACGACGTGTCGGGCTATGGTGCCGGCGGCTGGCGCTACGGCTGGCAGGGGCAGGCTGACAACTCCGCCAGCCAGTGGGCGGCACTCGGCTTCGAGGCTGCCGAGGAGCAGGGATGGATCAAGGTTCCCCAGTGGGTCCGTGACAGGAACACCGTCTGGCTCGCCTACAGCAGAAGCGCTGACGGCAACGGCTACGGGTATACCAGCGCGGGCAATGACGTTGCAACGACACCGTCCGGTCTTGCCCAGGTGGCGTTCGACAAGATCTCGACGACCGATATGCGCTGGAAACAGGTCGAGAACTTCCTCGCCTCCTACTGGGACAGATGGTACAACGGCTCCGGCAATTACTATGCGCTCTATGCCCTGGCCAAGGCCATGCGCACTGCCAAGCCGCAGGAGATTACCATTCTGGGCGAGGGGACGCAATATGCCCTCGACTGGTACAACGACCCGACCCGTGGGATGGCGCGCACCATCGTCAACCAGCAGGATGCCAACGGCATGTTCACCGGAGGCAGAACCGATACCGGCACCCATTGGGTTGAAGGCCCGTTCCGGACCGCCTGGGGGGTCATCATCCTGACCAAGACCCTGTTTGTGCTGCCGCCGGTGGCGGTTGCCGGCGAAAACAAGGTCTGGGGGATCGACTGGCCGCTGACCCTTGACGGTTCCAAATCCTACCACCTCGATCCGTTCCGCAAGATCGTCAAGTACGAATGGGACGTCAATGGCGATGGCGTCTACGAGTACAGCAGTGATCAGCCGACCGCAACCCATACCTATACCCAGTTGGGGACTTATAAGGTCACCCTCCGGGTAACCGACAACAACGATCCGCCCAAGTACGACACCAACTCGATCACGGTCGTGGTCGCAGTGCCGCCGCACCCGCCGGTGGCCAATCCGGGTGGGCCGTATGTCGGTTTCGTCGGCGTACCGCTGCAACTCGATGGGAGCGGATCGTACGACATCGACCCGACCGACTTCATAACGGCCTATGAATGGGAACTGGATGGGGCATACCCCTATAACTTTGCCGACGCCACCGGGGCCACGCCGACCTTTGCCTGGAATACCCCCGGCACGTACAACATCGGCCTCAAGGTGACCGACAATGGCGTTTTGAGTCCGAACAGCGAGAAACTCTCCGATACCAAATGGACGACGATCACCATCAGGCAGAACAATCCGCCGGTGGCCAATGCCGCTGGCCCCTACACTGTCAACGAGGGAGAGACGGTCGAGCTCAATGGCAGCGCGTCGTCCGACCCGGACGGCAATCCGCTTACCTACGCCTGGGATCTGGACAACGACGGCTCCTTTGAGACTGCTGGCGTCAATCCGCAGTTCAGCCGTCCCGACAACGGCACCTTCACCGTTCGGCTCAAGGTGTCAGACGGCGCCCTCGAATCGGTTGCCACGGCCACGGTAGAGGTGCTGAACGTGGCACCTGCGGTCAGCGGGCCGGCACCTGCAACCTTCAATGAGGGTGGCAGCTATGCATCGGCCGGTTCCTTCAGCGATCCGGGTGCGGACACCTGGACGGCGACCGTCGATTACGGCGACGGCACCGGCGTGCAGCCGCTGACGCTTTCCAGCAAGAGTTTCAGCCTGAACCATCCCTATCCGCAGAACGGCTCCTATACCGTGACCGTGACCGTAACGGACAAGGACGGCGCCAGCGGATCGGCAACCGCCCTGGTGACGGTGAATAACGTTGCCCCGTCGGTCAATGCCGGGCCTGATGCGACCTTGAACGATACCCGCTCCTATGCCGGCTCTGGCTCGTTTGCCGATCCGGGCGCCGACTCCTGGACGGCCACGGTGAACTACGGCGACGGAACCGGGCCGCAGCCGCTCCTGCTCAACCCGGACAAGACCTTTGCTCTTGCCCATACCTACAGCACCAACGGCAGTTTCACGGTGACGGTGACGGTGAGCGATGCCGACGGCGGCAGCGGTTCGGACACGGTCGTGGTGCTGGTCAACAACGCAGCACCGATCGTCAATGCCGGCCCCGATGCGGCGCTGCCCGAGGGGAGCCAGTTTACCAGCAGCGGTTCATTCACCGACAGCAGCTCCACCAGCTGGACTGCCACGGTTGACTACGGCGACGGTTCGGGGGTCCAGCCCCTCACCCTCAACCCTGACAAGACCTTTGCCCTGAACCACCTCTACCCGCAGAACGGGGCCTACACCGTGACGGTTGCCGTCACGGACAACGACAACGGCACGGGCAGCGACACCGCCCTGGTAACGGTCGGCAACCTGGCCCCGACGGTCAATGCCGGACCGGACGCTGCCATCGCCAGCGGCGGGACATTCACTTCAGCTGGTTCGTTCTCCGATCCGGGGGCCGATACCTGGAGTGCAACCGTCGATTACGGGGACGGATCGGGTCTGCAGCCCCTGGCTCTCAATCCCGACAAGACCTTCAACCTGGGCCATCTCTATGCCGTGCCGGGGAGCTTCCAGGTGACGGTGACGGTGCGCGACAACGACGGTTCCACCGGTTCCGATACCGCCATCGTGTCGGTCAGCACTCCGCTCTGCCTGACCACGCTCGTTGCCAGGGCCAAGACCGGCCTGGTCCAGCTTACCTGGTCGGTGACCGAGCATACGCCGACCACACAGTACGATATCTACCGGAGCACCACAGGCCCGACCTCCGGCTTCACCAAGATCCGTACCGGTTACACCAACACCTATCCGGTCTTTGTCGATTCCGGTCTGACAAACGGCATCACCTATTACTACCGGATGGAGAAGTCGCTGGCTCCGGCAGCCTCCGGGTATTGCAGCTCACGGGTTGTATCCGCGACACCAGTCGCGTTGACGAAATGATTTTTGCATGGAGACGATGGAACCATTCCCGTCTCGAACATTCCGGAGGTTGTCATGGAAAAGAATAGGTGTATTGGAATTGTTGCAGGGTTGGTCTTGTTGCTGAGCGCCGTGACTGCACAGGCACTCCCCACGAATACCCAGACGGAATTTCTGGTAAACGGTGCGAGTGCGCTTGCCGATGGCATAGATTCCGGCACCGGGCTCGGTACGCGATCGTTTACCTTTACCCAGGCAGGAAGCTACAATGTCAGGGCTTTTTTCGACCTTGATCTTTCCCTGTATACTACCGGGTTTTCGAACGAGTACGGACAGCTTTTCAATGGCAGCTCGATCAAGTCAGGACAGAGTTGGGAGGTTGACGAACCAGGTTATTGGATCGGGGATCTCTATTCCAATTTCAACGGTGCCGGGTTCGACAATACCCTCGGGACCGGAGGGGTAACGACCGACCAGTTCCCCGATGACGTGGCAGTTGGTCTGGGGTGGCAGTTCACCCTTGCAGAGGGGGAAATGGCATCACTCTATTTTACTGCGAGCGACATGGCACCGACTGCCGATCTCCTCTATCTGGCGCAGTTAGAGGCATGGGGATTGAATGATCCCGTCTACTTCTATACCGATCTGGTAATCGAGCCCGCCGGTCCGGCCCCGATCCCCGAACCCTCGACCTTTGTCCTGCTCGGTTCGGCTCTGGCCGGCCTCGGGCTGTATGCGCGGAGACGACGCGCCAACTGATCTTCATTCCCGTTCGTTTGCTCCATGAAACGGATGCACGGGGCTCCAGAAGGGCGTAGGCAGCTGCTCCCCCCTTTTGGAGCCCCTTTTGACAATTGCCTGTGCTATGCAACAATGGTACAAGTTTCCATGCCCTGTCCCGAAGGAGCTGCCATGACAAAAACCGTCGCCGCATTGCTGCTGGCCCTGATCTTCGGCCTGTCCACCCTGCTGTATGCGGAGTCTCCCCCGCAGGTTGCCGCACCGCCACCTGGCATGATGCCCCCGCCGCCGCTGCCGGGCGAACTGCCGGACCGGCACACCTTCCGGGTCTCCCCGGTGGAACAGGTGGCGCCCGGCCTCTACCGGGTGGGCGACATCCTCATCGACAAGAAGGAGCGGACGGTCTCCTTCCCTGCCGAAGTCAACATGGACAAGGGGCTCCTGGAATACGTCCTGGTCCGGACCGGCGGCAAGACCCACGAGAGCCTGCTTCGCACCAGGATAGAGCCGTACAATCTGCAGGTCGCCTGCCTGTTGCTCGGCATCGAAGGGACCGCGACGCCGTTGGCGTTCCAGGGGGCGCCTGAGACCCCCAAGGGCGATCCGGTCGCACTTTCCATCCACCTGCCAACCGGAGCCCCAATCAAACCTGAACAGTGGATGGTCAGGACCGTTGACGGCGTGAACCGCGACCTGTCGGACCTGCGCTGGGTCTTTACCGGCTCCGTGGTCACGAGCGGCCGTTTCGCGGCCCAGGCCGAAGGGTCGATCATTGCCGTGTTCCACGATCCCGTCGCCATGGTCGACAATGCCTCTGCCGGTGGTGAGAGCGACAAGATCTGGTTCGTAAAGGAAGGAACGGTCCCGCCGGTCGGAACGCCGATTACTCTGGTGATCAGGGCGATCAAATAACGATGGGAGCCTCTGCCATGAAAAAAGTGACGATCTTCTGTATTGTATCCATGCTCTGTCTCCTTCCCCTGGCTTCCGTCGCTGCCGACAAGGTGGTGGCCCGGTCGAAACCCGACATCTCCCTGAAGCTGGAGCTGGAAAACGCCATCGGCCGGGGGCTCGGCTGGCTGGCCGCGAAACAGCAGCCCGGTGGGTACTGGGCACAGCCGGAATACCCTGCATTGACCGCCCTGGCGCTGACCGCCTTCCAGGGCGACCCTTCCCGCTACTATCTGAAGAAATACGAGCCCCAGGTGAAGTCGGGCTATGCCTACCTCGTCTCCTGCGCCAGGCCGGACGGCGGCATCTACGGGAAGGACCTTGCCAATTACAATACCTCCATCTCCATGATGGCGTTGCTGGTTGCCAACAACCCGGACTACGAGCCGCTGCTCAAGAAGGGGCGGAAGTTTCTCATCGGCCTGCAGGACGATTATGGCGTGAAGGGGGTGGGGGACGATCCGCTCGACGGCGGCATCGGCTACGGCGGCACCTACAAGCATTCGGATCTCGCCAATACCACCTTTGCCCTGGAAGCGCTCTATTACAGCCGCTACCTGAAGAGCGACCTGGCCAACGATCCGGATGCCAAGGACCTGAACTGGAAGGCAGCCGTACAGTTTATCAGCCGGACCCAGAATCTCCCCGGCTCCAACGATCAGGCATGGGCCAGCGACGATCCGGCCAACAGGGGAGGATTCGTCTATTTCCCAGAAAACAGCAAGGCAGGGGAGCAGAAACTGGAGAGCGGCAGGACCGCGCTCCGTTCCTATGGCAGCATGAGCTATGCAGGGCTTCTGAGCTTCATCTATGCCCAGGTCGACCGGAACGATCCGCGGGTCAAGGCGGTCATCGAATGGCTCGGTAGGAACTATACCCTGGACGAGAATCCGGGTATGAAGAAGGAAGGGCTTTACTATTACTACCATACCATGGCCAAGGCGCTCTCCGCCGCCGGGATCGAAACCCTGACCCTCAAGGACGGCACCAGGGTCAACTGGCGTCAGGACCTTGCGCGCAGGCTCCTCGACCTCCAGCGGGAAGACGGTTCCTGGGTGAACGACAGCGGCCGCTTCTGGGAAAAGGACCCGAACCTCGTCACCAGCTATGTGACCATCGCCCTGGAGATCATCCACCGCGGACTGTAGGGACGACCATGCAGACCATCACCCAGCAGTTCAGCGTCAGTTATTCGTACCCGGTCGTTTTTTCGCGCAATGTGTTCGACCGGGAGAACCCGCTGCTCGCCGACCTGGTCGGGCAGGGGGGGTGCGGGCACAACCGCGCCCTGGTGGTGATCGATTCGGAGGTGGCGCGTCTGCAGCCCGAGCTCCTGGAACTGATCTGCCGCTATGGCGAACGGCATCTTCCGGGGCTTTCGTTCGTTGCCCCTCCCTTCGTTGTCCGGGGGGGCGAGATCTGCAAGCGCGAACCGATCGAAGTGGAGCGGATACACGCTCTGGTGGAGCGGCACGGCCTCTGCCGCCATTCGTTCATCATCGCCATTGGCGGCGGAGCGGTGCTGGATGCCGCCGGATTTGCGGCAGCCACCGCGCACCGCGGGGTCCGGCTCATCCGGATGCCGACCACCGTGCTTGCCCAGAACGATGCGGGCGTCGGGGTGAAAAACGGCGTCAACGCCTTTGGCCGGAAGAATTTTCTCGGCACCTTCGCTCCCCCCTTTGCCGTGGTCAACGATTTCGAGTTCCTCCGCACCCTGCCGGCCCGCGAACTGAGGGCCGGGATGGCCGAGGCGGTGAAGGTGGCGCTGATCCGTGACCGGCCGTTTTTCGATGCGCTCTTTGCCTCCCGTCACGAGCTGGCGCGGGCTGCCTCCGAGCCGATGGAGCGGATGATCGTGCGCTGCGCCGAGCTCCATCTCGAACATATCCGCGGTGGCGACCCCTTCGAGAGCGGCTCGTCCCGGCCGCTGGATTTCGGACACTGGAATGCCCACAAGCTGGAAGAGTTGACCGACGGCGCCCTCAGGCATGGTGAGGCGGTGGCGATCGGGGTCGCCCTGGATTCCCTCTACTCAAGGCAGTGCGGGTTGCTGTCCGAAATCGACCTGCACCGGATTCTCTTGTTGCTGGAGGATCTCGGCTTTGCCCTCTACCATCCATCGCTCGCCTGGCTGGATGTGGAAAAAGCCCTGTGCGATTTCCGGGAGCATCTTGGCGGGGAGCTCACCATACCCCTCCTGGAGGGGATCGGCCGGAAGGTGGAGGTTCACGGGGTCGATACGCAGCTGATGAAGCGCTGCATGGCGCTTCTGGCCGAGCGTTCAGCCAGAAGCGGCCTTGCCCCTGACGAACGCCCCGGCACCTTCATTTCCACCGACACGGGAGAATGCCCATGACCGCCCCATACCGGCCGCTCGACGCGAGCGCCATCATCGACCTCTACTTCATCGAAAACCGTGCGCGGCTGCTGGATATCGCCTCGTTCCTCGACCGGATCGACCGCCATGAAGGGGCACAGGAGGCACGGCAGGATTTCCGTTATCAGGCCTTTGCCAAAGCCCTTGCACTCCTGGACGGCAGCAGCGGGAACCGCGCCGCGGCAATCCAGATGGCATTCAGCGATCTCTCCACCGAACCGCTGGAGAGCGCCGTCGGCCTGAAGGCGGTCGGCGCCTGGAAAGGGGAACCCGATGCAGGCGATTGATCCCCATATCCATATGGTCTCACGGACCACCGACGACTATCTCAAGCTTGCCATCGGCGGTATCCACACGGTCAGCGAGCCGGCGTTCTGGGCCGGTTTCGACCGGAGTTGCGCGGCAAGCTTCCGCGATTATTTCCATCAGCTGACAGTCACCGAACCGGCACGGGCCGCCCGTTTCGGCATTGCCCACTACTGCTGGATCGGGTTGAATGCCAAGGAGGCGGAGAATCTCTCCCTGGCCGAAGAGGTGCTGGCCATCATGCCGGAATTTCTCGATGCACCCACAGCCATCGGCATCGGCGAGGTGGGGCTGAACAAAAACAGCCGCAACGAGATCCGGGTGCTGGAGCAGCATCTGGAGATGGTTGCAGAGCGGAACGAGCTGCTGCTGATTCACACCCCGCACCTAGAGGACAAGTTGAAGGGGACCCGGATCATTATGGACATGATCCGCTGTGAGCCGCGGATCGACCCTTGTCGGGTGCTGATCGACCATGCCGAGGAGCATACCATCAGGGAGATCAAGGATAACGGTTTCTGGTTCGGGCTTACCCTCTATCCGAATTCGAAGGGGAGCCCGGAACGGGCCATCGATGCGGTGGAGATTTACGGCACCGAGCGGATCTGCATCAACTCCTCTGCCGACTGGAGCGTCAGCGATCCGCTCTCGGTCCTGAAATGCGCCAACGAGATGCGCCGGCGCGGACACCCGGCCGACGCGATTACCACGGTCTTTTACGACAACCCCAAAACATTCCTTTCCCAATGTCCCAAATTCCGGATCGGCTGATCACCTATTGCACCAATATCCATCCCGGCGAGACGTGGGAAGAGACCTTTGCCGCGCTCAAGGCGCACGTCCCGGCGATCAAGGCAACGTGCTCGCCGCGCCGCCCGTTTCCCGTCGGCCTGCGGCTTTCGAACCGCGCAGCAGCGGATCTGACCACGAACGGGTTGAGCGCCTTTGCGGACTGGCTCGCCGAAGAGGACTGCTTTGTCCCGACCATCAACGGCTTTCCCTTTGGAGCGTTCCACGGCGCCAGGATCAAGGAGGGTGTCTATCTCCCGGACTGGCGCAGCCCGGAGCGGGTCGCCTACACCATCCGCCTGGCCGACCTGCTCGCAGCCCTACTGCCGGCGGGCAGTGCCGGCTCCATCTCCACCGTACCCCTTGCCTTCAAGAAGGGGATCGCTACGAGCGATCTGCCGACGATCCGGAAACAGCTGAAATCGGTCCTGACCCATCTCTCCGTGATTGCGGACAGGCAGGGGAAGGATATCCTGCTGGCGCTGGAACCCGAGCCGGGCTGCCTGCTGGAGACCACCGACGAGGTCTGCCGGTTCTTCGAAAGCATCGCCTTTTCCCCGCGGCTTCGCAGGCATCTCGCCATCTGCTACGACTGCTGCCATCAGGCTGTCGGCTTCGAAGAGCCGTCGGAATCGCTGCGCCGGCTCGCTCAAGCGGAGGTTCCGCTGGCAAAGGTCCAGGTTTCTTCGGCACTAAAGCTGAACGGGGCTGATGCCGCGCTGCTGAAGGGCTTCGACGATCCGTGCTATCTGCATCAGGTGGTGGTGAAAGGGGATGACGGCCGGCTGTCGCGCTATGCCGATATCGGAGAGGCCCTTGCCGGTCACGCCGCCCGGAGAGAAGGCGAATGGCGCTGTCATTTTCACCTGCCGATCCATCTGGCCGGTTCTGGCCCGTTCGGCACGACCCAGGGGTTCCTGGCCGATTTCCTCCCCCTGATCGGGCGGGATCTGCTCCTGGAGGTCGAGACCTACACCTGGAGCGTGTTGCCGGACTTTCTTCGCGAAGAATCAGTGACAGACTCCATCATCCGGGAAATCAGCTGGCTGGAGGCGCAACTCCATGCATAGAACGGTCGTCCTCAATGTCGTCGGTCTCACCCGCGCGCTGCTCGGCACTCCCCGTACCCCGCGTCTGAACAGCTTCGGCACTGCCTGCGCTACGGTCGATTCGATGATCCCGGCCGTCACCTGTCCGGTTCAGGCGACCTACCTGACCGGCAGGCTTCCCTCGGAGCATGGGATCGTCGGCAATGGCTGGTACGACAGGGATCTGGGGGAGGTCCTGTTCTGGAAGCAGTCGAACCGGCTGGTTCGGGGAGAGAAGATCTGGCACGAGGCGCAGCGCCGGAACCCTGCATTCACCGTCGCCAACAGCTTCTGGTGGTTTGCCATGAACAGCGACGTCGACTGGTCCGTGACGCCGCGTCCCCTTTATTGCGCCGATGGCCGCAAGCTCCCGGACTGCTACACCATGCCGCTGGAGCTGCGCGAGAGCTTCACCCGCGAGTTCGGCCAGTTCCCCTTGTTCCAATTCTGGGGGCCGGCAACCTCCATCCGTGCCAGCCAGTGGATCGGCGCTGCCGCCATGGCCATCGAGGAGCGCTTTGCGCCGTCGCTCCACCTGGTCTACCTCCCGCATCTCGACTATTGCCTGCAGCGGCTCGGTCCCGCAGGGGAGATCGGCTCGGATCTGCAGGAGATCGATGCGCTCTGCGGGAAGCTCATCGATTTCTTCATGAACCGGGGCTGCCGGGTGATCGTGCTCTCGGAGTACGGCATTGCCCCGGTTTCCCGGCCGGTCCACCCGAACAGGATACTGCGGGAGGCGGGATTTCTCTCCCTGAAGGTCGATCTCGGGCGGGAATACCTCGAACCATACACCAGCAAGGCCTTTGCCGTGGCCGATCACCAGGTAGCCCATCTCTACGTCAGGGAAGAGAGGGACATCCCGGCGGTGAAGGAGCTGTTCTCCCGCGTCGAGGGGATCGGCCAGGTCTGGGGGAGGGAAGATCAGCGCCTCGCCGGTCTGGACCACGAGCGATCGGGCGACTTGGTGCTGGTTTCGGCTCCGGGAAGCTGGTTTACCTACTACTGGTGGATCGATGACGCCAGGGCCCCTGACTATGCCCGGACCGTGAACATCCATGCCAAGCCGGGCTACGACCCGTGCGAGCTCTTCATCGATCCCGCCATTTCCCTGCCCAAGGCACGGATCGCCTGGACCCTGGCGAAGAAGCTCCTCGGCTTTCGCTACCTGATGGATGTGATACCTCTGGATGCTTCACTGGTAAAGGGATCGCACGGGATACCCCCTGAACATCCCGATCAGGGGCCGCTGTTCATGACCAGTGAATCTCGGTTGCTCGACAGAGGGACCATGCCGGCTACCGGCGTCTACCCGCTGCTGCTCGACCACCTCTTCAGGGAGTAATCGTGGCGTTTCGCACCACCGTCAAGGGGTACCTGGACCTCTGCCGGATCACCAACCTGCCGAGCGTCTGGACCAATGTTCTCTGTGCCTTTCTGCTTGCTGTGGGCGGCCGGTTTTCATGGCAGGGCTACCTGCTCCCGGCGTTCGCGCTCTCCTGCTACTATCTGGCCGGCATCTGCCTGAACGACCTCTGTGACGCCGCGCACGACAGGGTCAGCCGCCCCTGTCGCCCCATCCCGTCCGGAACGGTGCCGCTGCGCGGGGCCCAGGCCCTCACGGCGTTCTTCTTCCTGGCCGGGACGGCCACCGTGCTGGCAACTCCTCATCTGGCAGGGCTTTTGGCTGCGATCCTCCTGATGGCCGTCATCGTCTGGTACGACTGCAGGCACAAACAGAACCCCCTCAGTGTCCTCCTGATGGCGCTCTGCCGTTTTCTCGTCTTTGCCGTGACCGCCCTGGCCGCAACCGGCCGGTTATCAGCGCTTCCGGCGCTTGCCGGCGCTCTCCAGTTCGCCTATGTCGTCTGCATCAGCCTTGTTGCCCGCCACGAGAACGCCCGAACGACTCCCTTTCCCTTCCCGGTGATCCCCCTGATGCTTGCCGGCATCCCCCTGCTGGATGGCGTCATGCTGGCACTGCTCATAAGCCCGAACTGGTTCCTGGCCGGCCTGGCCGGGTCAACCCTGATGCTGATCGGGCAACGGTTCGTCAGAGGCGACTGATTGACCGCACAGCTCGACACCAGAAGAATATGCTTGAACATTCGAGACGATTTATGGGACAGAGATGTGACAGCAGTACTCACCTTCACCAGCCGGATAAGGAGATGGCATGACTGACGTCAACCACCGCACCGTGTACCGCCGGGACTACACTCCCCCCGATTATCTGGTCGACAGCATCGAGATCAGCTTCGAGCTGGGAGAGGAGACAACCACGGTGATCTCCCGCCTTACGCTGCGGGCAAACTACGACCGGACGGCCGGTCAGCGGCCCCTGGTGCTGGATGGCCATCGCTTCGTCCTGCAGCGGTTGAGCCTCGACGGCGTCTTGCTGGCGGCGGAGCAGTATACGGTCAGTGCCGAACAGCTGACAATTGCGCAGGTGCCGGATGCGTTCACCCTGGGGGTGGTGACCGAGCTTCGTCCCCAGGACAACACCTTTCTGGAGGGGCTCTACCGCTCCAACGGCATGTTTTGCACCCAGTGCGAGGCCGAGGGGTTCCGATCGATCACCTATTACCCGGACCGCCCCGACGTGCTGGCGGTATTCACCACCACCATCGTTGCCGATCAGACCCGCTACCCGGTCCTGCTCTCCAATGGCAACCGTATCGACCAGGGTGAACTCCCGGATGGCCGCCACTATGCGACCTGGCACGACCCGTTCAGGAAGCCGGGGTACCTGTTCGCCCTGGTTGCCGGCGATCTGGCCCGTATCGAGGATGGCTTCACCACCCGCTCCGGCCGGCAGGTGGCCCTGCATCTCTATCTACAGGAGCAGAACCGCCACAAGGGGGCGCATGCCCTGCAGTCGCTCCGCCGTGCCATGGCCTGGGACGAAGAGACCTTCGGCCGGGAGTACGACCTGGATATCTACATGATCGTGGCGGTGGACGACTTCAACATGGGAGCCATGGAGAACAAGGGGCTCAACATCTTCAACTCCCGCTATGTGCTGGCCAGCTCGAAGACCGCGACCGACGACGACTTCCAGGCGATCGAGGAGGTGGTGGGGCACGAATACTTTCACAACTGGAGCGGGAACCGGGTCACCTGCCGCGACTGGTTCCAGCTCTCCCTCAAGGAGGGTCTGACCATCTTCCGTGATCAGGAGTTTTCGGCCGACATGGAGTCCCGCGGGGTGAAGCGGATCGCCGATGTCCGCTACCTGAGAACCATCCAGTTCCCCGAGGATGCCGGCCCCCTGGCCCACCCGGTCCGTCCCGACTCCTACATGGAGATCAACAACTTTTACACTGCCACCGTTTACAACAAGGGTGCCGAGGTGATCCGGATGCTCCGGACCCTGCTTGGCCCCGAGCAGTTCAGAAAGGGGATGGATCTCTATTTCGAACGCTTCGACGGCCAGGCCGTGACCGTCGATGACTTTGTCCGGGCGATGGCCGATGCCAGCGGCCGCGATCTCGGGCAGTTTACCCTCTGGTACAGCCAGGCAGGCACCCCCAGGATCGAGGCGAGCGGCAACTTTGACCCTCTTGTCGGGACCTTCACCCTGACGGTCCGCCAATCGACTCCGCCGACACCGGGGCAACCGGAAAAGAAGCCGCTCCAGATCCCGCTCCTCATGGGGCTTCTCAGCCGGGAAGGCCGGCAATTGGCAGTAGGCGAGGAGTCGGGACAGACCACTCGGCTCCTGGAGCTTCTGTCCGACGAGCAGAGTTTCGTTTTCACCGGTCTGGCTTCGGAGCCGGTGCCGGCCCTGCTGCGGAATTTTTCCGCGCCAGTGCATCTCTCCTATCCATACCGGTACGACGACCTGGTGCTGCTCATGGCCCACGAACCAGACCCCTTCTGCCGCTGGGAGGCGGGGCAGCAGTTGGCGGCAGACCTGCTCCTCACCCTGGTGGCAGACTGGCAGGCAGGCCGGGAACTTCGCCTCGATCCCGGCTTTCTGACGGCCTTCCGGGCTCTTTTGACCGGCAACCTGGCGGACCGGGCGTTTCAGGCAGAAGCCCTCACCCTGCCTGCAGAGGCTTACCTGGCAGAACTTCTGCCTGTGTGCGATCCGGATGCGATTCATGCGGTTCGCCAGTTTGTGCGTCGTGCCCTGGCAACGGAGCTGCGGGAGGAATTCCTCGCGCTTCGGGCCGCATGCCGCCCGGAGGCGCACTATGGTGTGAGCGATGGCCGGGCCGGCGAGCGGCGGCTGGCAAACCTCTGCCTCGCCTACCTCATGACCTTGGAGGAGCAGCAGATCATCGACCTCTGCATTGCCCAATACCTGGGAAGCGACAACATGAGCGATACCATGGGGGCGTTGGTGCCGCTCTGCTCCTGCAACTGCCCCGAACGGCTCGATATCCTCGCCGGCTTCTACGACTGCTGGCAGGATGACCGGCTGGTGGTCGACAAATGGTTCTCCCTCCAGGCGACCGCAACCCATCCCGACACCCTGAAAGAGGTGACCGGGCTGCTGGCGCATCCAGCCTTCGAGTTGACCAATCCCAACCGCTTTCGGGCATTGGTCGGCGCCTTCAGCCAGGGGAACCAGGTCCGGTTCCACGACCGCTCCGGCGCCGGCTATCGTCTTCTGGGCGAACAGCTTGGCCGCCTCATCCCGGTGAATCCGCAGGTGGCGGCACGGCTTCTCACCCCCCTGACCCGTTGGCACCGCTTCGACAGCGATCGCCAGGCCCTCATGCGTGCCGAGCTGGAGCGGATTCTCGCGTTGCCGGCACTGCCGCGCGATGTCTACGAGGTTGTGTCGAAGAGTCTCGTGAAAGGGTGATAACGGAGGGATTCTGCCGCCTTGGCGACCGGTCAGCCGCGAGCCATCTCCAGCAGGAACAGGGCGATCTCTATGGCGATCAGGATGATGATGATCCATTCCAGGCGGGCTGAGCGACGGGCATGGGAAAGCCCGGTAAAGACCTCGGTGATGTCGAGCAGGGTGTCTGATTTGTGCTTGATCTGGCTGTACCGCTGACTCAGCTCGAAGAAATTGGCCAGGGTGGAATAGAACCGGTCTGCCTCCTCGATGTCCCAGGTTATGTCGGGCTTGTCGAGGATCATGATGTGGGAGAGCGAACGGTACTTGAAGTTGAGGATCGTCGCGGCAGTGCGTGCCAGTTCGCTGTCCGGGACTGCCAGCTGGCCCCGGTCAAGTTTGGCGATGATCTCCTCCATCTTGTCGAACACGATCTCGACCCGCGCCTCGACCTGTTCCAGGGCGACCGACTTGGCGAGGGTGTAGGCGATGATGTCCACATAGACGGCCTCTTCTTTTTGCATGATGGCGCAGTCGTTCGTCACCGCGGTCTTCTCGCCTTCGCTGACCTGGAGGGAGTAGTTTTCCCGGTATGTCTGGCTTCTGGGGGTTCTGAACGAGTCGGTGGCCTTGGCGATGTTCCTGTAGAACAGGGCGATCAGGTCGTCGGGGCAATTGAAAAAGACGGCAGCTCCGAAGTAGTAGAGATAGACCCGCTGGGCAGCGAATGTTTTTCCGTCATACAATTCAAGGGTCAGGGGGCTCAGGACCAGGGGGTCTTCCCACTTGTATTTTTTGCCGGCCTTCAGGCTGGCAGCTATCCTGTTCAGGTCGATCTCGCCTTCATGGGCGTAGGCATTGAAAACATAATCGTTCATGCAGGTCATCCTTGCGGGCTGTCAGTGCTTTTCCGGGAATTGTACCACATCGTGAGAGCGATAAGCGGCTGTGACGAAATTGTTGCTTGCAATAGTCATCCGAAGTTGCTAAGGGAGTCACAGACTCAAGAACCGTGAAGCGGGAAAGGAGTAAGCATGTTCATTGCCAGAGACAAGAACAACGACCTGTACCTGTTTGCCGAAGCTCCCCTGAGAGGTGCCGAATGCTGGTGGGCAGAGGCCGGTATCGACGGTACCTATCTCCGGCTGGATAAATCCCTCTACCCCGAAGTCACCTGGGATTCCGAACCGCTGCCCGTCCGCCTGGAATTACTCCATCACTGAAATCACCCTTTACTGACCGTTCCCTGTCGATCAGGCAGGGGACGTTTCCTCTCATTTTTACCGTTCGCCATCTTGCTCCGACAGCAGAGGGATAGTGCGGTTCTGTTTTTTCAATCTGCCGGTGATGTACTGCATGGTTGCGTGTATCTGCCGGTGCTGGTATGCTCACCCGAAATGACATGACCCTGGAAGTGGTGCCCGATGATCAAGGTATATTCCCGCGCAGACGGCCGCATCAAGCCGGCAACAATCGACACGGACACATTCCTCTCGGCCAATTTCGACAATGTTGTCTGGATAGACATGATCTCTCCGTCTGCGGCGGAGATCGCCGCAGTCGAGACGACCCTCGGCCTGGAACTCCCGACCAGGCAGGAGACCGAAGAGATCGAGTACAGCGCCCGGTACTGGGAAGACGACCAGAGTATCACCATCAATACCTATTTCCTGCTCAAACAGGACAACAACACCTATATCAACGAAACGGTCTCCTTTACCCTCTGCAAACAATACCTGGTTTCCATCCGTTTCAGCGAACTCCGCCTCTTTACCGAATTTGCCCGCAAGGTGGTCCTGACCCCCAGCGCCTTCAGGGACGGGGTCTATGTCCTTGCAGGCATCATCGAGCAGCGGGTCGAACTGGATGCCGACATCCTGGAGGCACTTGCCAAGGAGATCGTCAGTGCGAGCCGCCATAATCTCAAGTCCATTGCCGATCGTGATTCGTTCCTCGAATACATCACCTCTTTCGAGGACATGAACATGACCATCCGGGAAAACCTGATCGACAAGCAGCGGATACTGTCTGCCCTGCTCAAGAGTCGACGGATTCCGGAAGAACTGCGGCGGGAGTTCACCACCATGATCAAGGACGTGAATTCCCTGGTGATGACCGCCAACTTCAATTTCGAACGGCTCGATTTCCTGCAGGACCTGTTTCTCAACCACCTGAGCGTCGAACAGAACAAGGTGATCAAGATCTTCACCGTCATGTCGGTCATCTTCCTGCCGCCGACCCTCATCGCCAGCATCTACGGCATGAACTTCCGAATTCTGCCGGAGCTGGAGTGGCAACTGGGTTACCCGCTGGCAATCTGCCTGATGGTGCTGTCCGGCGTGCTCCCCATCTATATCTTCAAGAAAAAGGGGTGGTTCTGACAGAAACATTGCTGTCGCCGCACCTGATGAAATGACGCCCCGGGGTACCCTCGGGGCTTTTTCTTTTCAGGAGGGCAGGGAAACGGCGGCATGTCACGCAATCGCAACAATCAACGGCAACATCTCAAAGGTTTACGCATCGGTTGAGCTCTTCGCGGGCAACCCTTTGTGTAACCATAATTTTCATATTCGTAACATGACGTTGACAGAGGGGTGCTACGATGATGCTCATCCAATGAGGAAAGAGAGCGAGATCATCCCGGTGTCAAGACAAAAGCCATTGGTGCTGGTTACCCCTGACGCCGCTCCCCACGCAGGTGGGCGCGGCATTTCGATGCATGGCACTCGTGAACTGCTGGCCCGCCTTGGCTGGAGTTGCGAAGGGGGGAGGGCAAACCTGGCGAATCTGCCGTTTTCGCTCGACGATGCCACGGCTGGCAGCGAGACCGAGCTGCAGGTCGCCGTGGCCGGGCGGCGACAGGATGTGGATCTGCCGCGGCTCATCGAACAGTCGGATTACTTTGCCAATATGGCGAAACGGGTGGTGGCCGGGGATTCGCCGCGCCGCCTGGTAACCGAACTGGAGCGGTTCCTGGAGGAGAACCCTTCGGGGGTCTGGGAAAACAGCTGGGTGCGGTTCCCCGCGCGTCTTCTCTCCCCCTATGCCAGGGAGATCCTGGAGCAGGACCTGCAGGCAGACCGAACCGATCCCTCGGCGGGCCGGCGCAGCGATGTCTCCCGATTTCTCGCTCTCGATGCCGCTGGCGAGGAGCAGGTGCGCCTGCCGGTGAGTTATCTTCTCAAGATCGCCCTTGCCGATCTCCTCGGCACGCAGGCTACCATGCCGTCACGGGTACGTGAAACCGGCCGGCGCCTTATGACGCATTACCTGAACGACAACACCTCTCCCGAAACCTTTTCCTTTCATGTGGTGCCTCTGCGCAAAGAGGCGGGAACCGGCAGGGCGCTCGCCAGGGAAACGGGGAAGCGCTTCCTTTTGACCCAGTTTCTGCTGATGTATGCCAATGAGCGCTTTGCCCTCAAGGAGAGCGGCCAGCACGCGTTGATCTATTTCGCTCCCCATCCCCCCATCCGTCAGAAGGAGCTGAACGGACTGATCTCCGACAGCTTTTATCGCGAGCTGTTCATGAGCCCCTGTCTTTCCGGCTGGGACCGGGGGGAAGAGAAATACCGCTACATGCAGCTCTGCCACCAGGTTCTGTCGCGCAGCCAGCTCAACGCCGTTGCCAAGCTGCGCGAAGCAGGGATCATCGTCAACAACCTGGTGGTGCTCCCCACGGTATCCAATGTCAGCCTGGCCAACAACGGCACCCATGTCAGCCTCGGCAGCAGGCGCATGGCTGCCCTGTTGTCCGACGCACGATCAGGTTTCACCCCCCTGCACGAAAAGCAGCTGGGTGACCTGGTCATCAAGATGGTGGAGCATTTTCTCCCCCTGTTCGTCGGCACCTACAGTGCCGCTCCCTATCGCCTCGCCTTTACCGATTTCCATCCCGAGCTGGCCCTGGGCTTTCTCCCCCATGAACTCGACTACACGCACCTTCGGATGATCTGGCGGCGCTGGAAGAAGAAGGCAAGCCTCTCGGTCTTCGGCCAGCCAGTCACCCCGTTCGGCCCTCCCTGGATCGATCGGCTCGTCAGTACGGTTTTCGGCCTGAAGGGGGATTTTGTCGCCGATTACCGGCTCATGGACTACCTGGTCTGCCTCCTCAGCACCTCGCGCAGCCCGGCCCTGGACGGCCGACCGGGGAACGGGGACAAGCTGCGGCGGGACCTGGCTTCGCTGGGGGTGTTCGACGACCAGATGTCGGTCTATCTCCTCTACAAGCTCCGGGAATTCGACAAAATGGGGTTCACCGGCTTCGAGGGGCGCTACTACAGCCTGTTTCCGAGCCTGGGCACCGATATGGCCAATGCCGTCGACCTGCAGCTGCTGCTGACGGCCCTGGCCTTCAAGCTGATCGCCCAGGGAGACCTGCACCATGCCATGATCCCCGACGACCCCTCGCTGGAGAGCGAGCGGCGGCAGGTCTTTTTTGCCTCGGCCATCGGCATCCCCACCTTTTTCGTCCGACGGCAGACCGGCAACCTCTTTCTCCGCCGCATCATCGAGCGCGTCAAGGGAACCCGCCCCAGCAGGCGCTATCCCGGATACATCCGCGTTCCGGTTGCCGCATACCGGCTCGCCCTTGTCGAATTCATCAGCGAACAAGGGGCCGATCTGGTGGAGATGCTCGGTCTGGGCGAGACGATCCGGGACCTGCGGGAGCGCCTCGTGAACCCCGGCGAAATGTCGGCTGCGGGACGCCTGACCAGGGGGATTCTCAACGGCATGGGGGGGAAAGACCCGCTCAGGGTGGATGCCTCAGAATTCAATGCGGGTGCGGAGCACCATTACCGCGATACCCTGCGGCTGAGCCACCTGGAAGAAGCCTATGCATCCCTGTTGGACGACTGTTCGCAGCTGGAGCTTTCGGCCAGGGAAGGGGATGGGCCTGCCAGATCCCTGCTCGGCTCACTTCCGCTTGGTAACGGGGCCTGTTCCTTTCTCCGTGCCATCCACGCCGACCTGATGCAGGAACGGCTCGATGCGGCAACACTTCGGCAACTGATCGTACTAACCCTTTCCACGGTGCACCATGACACAGACAGCGCAGCACGTTTCATCAATGAAAGGCCGGCCGACGGGGCAGTTCCCCCATCAGTATGTCGATCGTAGCACCGGCCGGGTTCAGACCGAGCGGCTCTTCGCGGACAGGCTGGTGCACCTCCTCTACCACGGTGTCAGGGAGAACGCCCCGGCTCTTTTTCGGCTGCTGACCACGGAGCGGATGTCGGAGATCCTGGCATTCATCAACTACGATCTTCCTTTCGGCAGCGGCATTGGCGGCCAGGATGCCTTTCTCCGTTCGTGCGGGGTGGATCTCGACGAATGCGTGGCCGGGCCTGCCGGGTTGAATACGCCGCGCAAGGTGTTCGAACGCCAGATCCGCTTCTGGGAATGTCGTCCCATGCCCGACGACCCGCGCGTGGCGGTCTCTCCGGCCGATGCCCGCTGTCTGGTGGGGTCGCTGGAGGAGACATCCGACCTGCGTATCAAGGACAAGTTCTTCAGTTTTGCGGAGCTTTTGGGTTATGACAGCCCCGAGTGGCTGCACGCCTTTGCCGGCGGGGATTTTGCCGTGTTCCGGCTCACCCCGGACAAGTATCACTACAACCATGCGCCGGTATCGGGAGCCGTGGTGGATTATTACGAACTGGACGGGGCGCACCATGCCTGCAACCCCGGCGCCGTGGTTGCCGAGGCGACACCCTATTCGAAAAACCGGCGGGTGGTGACGATTATCGACAGCGACGTCAGAGGGGGCACCGGTGTCGGTCTGGTTGCCATGGTCGAGGTCGTGGCACTCATGATCGGTGACATCGTCCAGTGTTGCAGCGAGGAGGAGTACCGGGACCCCGTGCCGCTCCGGCAGGGGATGTTCCTCAGCCGGGGCCAGACCAAAAGCCTCTATCGCCCCGGCAGCAGCACGGATATCCTGCTGTTCCAGAAAGGGCGCATCTCGTTCAGCGAAGACCTTGTCCGGAACCGCTTCCGCGCCGACGTCTCCAGCCGCTTCTCCCTCGGTTTCGGCAGGCCCCTGGTGGAGACGGACGTCCAGGTGCGCTCCCTTATCGCATCCGCACGGTAACCGTGTGACGATGCTGAATGACGATGCTGCATGGCAAAGGAGCCGACGATGACAGAATACGCTTTTCTCGCACTGTTCACCCTCTCGTGCCTGGCGTATGTCCGGTGGGGAGCGCGGACCCTGCCTCGTGAACAGTGGCAGTTCGCCGCCGCTCTCCCCATTGCCAAGGGTGCCGACGGTGCCTGGCAAGGCATAAACCTCACCTGGTATGGCCTCCTGACGGCCAACGCCTACCTGATTGCCGTGAGCGTGCTGTTGCTGCTCCTGGGGGGGCTGGCAGTGCCACCGTCCGCCATCGTGGCGCTCGCAACGATCATGCTGCTGGCCTGCGTCCCCGCTTCCCGGATAGTGGCAGGGCTGGTCGAGAAAAAGGCCCATACCTTCACGGTGGGTGGGGCGGTCTTTGTCGGCACCGTCCTTGCCCCCTGGGTCATTATGGCCATGAACCGGCTAGGGGGCGATGCCGGCCGGCAGCTGCCGCCGCTCGCCACGCTGGCCGCCTTTTCCATAGCCTATACCTTCGGTGAAGGGCTGGGCCGACTGGCCTGTCTCAGTTTCGGCTGCTGTTACGGCAAACCGATCGATGCCTGCAGTCCGGCGATGCGCCGCCTGTTTGCCCCCATCGCCCTGGTATTCTCCGGGGAGACGAAAAAGATCGCCTATGCAGGGGAGATGGCAGGGGTTGCGGTTGTCCCGGTCCAGCTTCTCACCTCGCTGGTCCATGTCGCCGGTGGCGTGGCTGCCATCCTCCTGTTCCTGCAGGGCGCCTTTGGCGCGAGCTTTGCCCTCTCCATAACTGTTACCCAGGGGTGGCGGTTCGCCTCGGAACTGCTCAGGGCGGATTACCGGGGGACTGGCTTGCTATCCGCCTACCAGGTCATGGGGATTGTGGCGATCGCCTATTCCTGGGGGGCCATGCTGTTTCTGCCGGACATTCCGGCACGTTTTTCCCTGGCCGCCGGCCTGGCCATCTTCTGGTCCCCGGCGATCATCATCAGCCTGCAGATTATCTGGCTGTCGATCCTCCTCTATACCGGCCTGAGCCGTGTCACCACTGCAGAGTTGCGCTTTTCCGTCCGCCGCGACCGGATCTGAGGCTCTGTATCCCACAAGATCTGTGAATCTACCGTAGTGCAACGGTCCTTACGCTTTTTCCCATGGCTGATGCAGCAAGCGAAAAGTTTGATAGATTTATAGGTAGTGTCCATCCGGAAACACCGGATGAGACTGCACTCATGCAGGAACCGTGTGATGCCCGCGCGGCACCGAGAGGAGGAGCGTATGCTGAAACGTATCGTGATCGGGATTATCGTCTTCTGCTGTTCTTGCGTCTTGGGCTCAATGGCACTGGCAGCCCCCAATGTCTCGCCGCGCGAACTCTACCGGGAGGTGCCGGACGATGAGGAATCGACCATCATCCGGACTTCGGTCGTGGCCGTGTATCACATTGCAACGGCCCGGGGTCTTCTTCATGAAAATCGCTCAGCTGCAGCCAAGGAAAAGATCGATGCTTCCCTGGTGCTGCTCAAGACCGTCAGCAACCGCTTGAGTACCGGTGTTGCCTCCCAGCAGATACAGATTGCCCTCAAGCATCTCGAATATGACACTCCGAAAGATGTCCTTGGCGACCTGCCGCCACTTTTTTATACCCTCAACCGGATTGCCGACTACGTCCCGGTGGACAAGACGCAACGACATCTGCAGGAGGCCGGGCGTTACCTGAATGAAGGAAAGAAGGTCGAGGCATTGCGCGAATTGAAGCTTGCCGATGATTCGCTGGCACATCTGGACATCGAAGCGGAACGGGTGATTCCGTACCTGGAAAAGGCACGGGAGTATGTGGACAGGCAGGAGTACGGGCAGGCTGAACGGTTGCTCAAGAGAGCAGAATCGATGTTGCAGGCAGGGATCGTTACCATGCAGTCCCCTCTGCAGCATGCGAAAAAAGATTTCTGGCGGGCTTACTGGCGGTATTCCGAGGGAGAGTTCAACAGCGCCAGGGAGTATCTTGCCCGGGCCAGGGCGAGTCTGCTCAGGGCGAAACAGAGTCTTGACGTCAGAGGAAAAGGGGTTGTCGACCAGCTCGAAAAGAATATCGACCATCTCGATGCGAAGGCCTCTGAGAAAAGGGTGGAGACCGAATCTTTGCTGAAGGCAACGTGGCAAAGGGTGGTTGCGCTTTCAGAGCGGTCGTATGATTATCTCACCGCCAATTGGCATGAGGCAGAGACAACCATCGGCAGCGATCAGGACTTGATTGAGGCCAAATTGCACATTGCCGATGCAGAGATTGCCGCCCGGACGTTGCGGGACCCTGCCGGTGCGGACAAAGCCCTGGCTCAGGCAGAACTGGATCTGCAAAAGGTGCTGACGTCTCCATTGACGGACGACAAATCCGGCAAGGAGGTGCAAACGCTGATCGACAGGATTTCCCGGTTGAGAAAGCAGCTTTCCACGGGAGAGATGGGCAATGAGCAGGATTATGAAGGCTTGCGGACAGATATATCGGCATTGCTCAGAAAGATCTAGGTGCCCGCTGTCCTGGATGCCTCTGTTCATATACGTATGTTGGCACACAGTGAGGAGCGACGAAATGTCGGGTAAAATATCTAGCTTGGTGAAACGTTGCGTGCTCGGAGTTTTTGTGTGTGTCCTGCAGAGTGGCTGTGTGACAAATCCTCTCAGCTATGATGCTGCTGTCCCGGTTCCGCGCGAGCCCCTGTTTTCCTATCCCTATTTCCACGATCAGGTGACAGGAATCGCCATCTCCCGAACAGGGAGAATCTTTGTCAATTTCCCCCGCTGGGATAAGGATCCGCTCTATTCCGTGGCTGAGTTGCTGCAGGATGGTTCCCTGCGCCCGTATCCGGGAAACGATTGGAATCGCTGGGGCAGGGACGAGACGGATCATCCAGAGGCCCACTTTATCTGCGTGCAGAGTGTTGTTGTCGATGACGATGATTCTCTGTGGGTTCTCGATCCGGCATCTCCCGGATTCAAGGGGGTCGTGCCTGGCGGTGCGAAGCTGGTCAAGATCGATCTCGCAACGGATACGGTGGAGCGCGTCATTCCTTTCGATGCCTCTGTCACGCCGCGCAACAGCTACCTGAACGATGTACGCTTCGACCCTGTGGAGGATTTTGCCTATATCACCGAGTCGGGCACTGGCGCTATCGTGGTTGTCGACCTCGAAACCGGTTCGAGCCGGAGACGGCTGGCAGACCATCCCTCCACCAAGGCCGAGGCAGGCTATGTCCCGGTGATAGACGGTCGGGAGCTCCGTGATGAAAACGGCCGGGTGCCACAGATCCATGCCGACGGAATAGCGATAGACATGGAAGGGGAGTACCTGTACTACCATGCCTTGACTGCCCGGACCCTCTATCGCATCAGGACTTCCGCCTTGAGGGATTACAGCCTTGCTGAAGAACAGCTGGCAGGATATGTGGAAAGGGTGGCTGCAACCGGAGCGACTGACGGCATGGTGATGGACGGCAATGACAACCTCTATCTCACCGCATTGGAAGATAATGCCATCAAGCGCTACAGCAGCGACGGATCGATCACCACCATTGTCAAGGATGACCAGATGCAATGGCCGGACAGCATGGATATCTCTCCTGACGACTATCTCTATGTGACGGCTTCACAGATTCACCGGATGCCGCGATTCAATGACGGCAAAGATCTTCGAGTTATCCCCTACAAGGTCTTCAAGATATGGCTGGCCACGTATTGATCAATCTCTGCCAGGGTGATGCTGTGCAGATTGGCAGTGGCATTAAAAATGACTTTACTTGAAACTGCTTTTCATCCAAAATCTCACATGCAGTCGGCTGGTTGTGAGCGTTTTGCAGCACTGAGTCGTAAAAATTCCAGTTTATTATGATTTGCGACACATCCCGGTCTGGACTCGACACCGCAAACCTTGGATCGAACGCCCTGTCACCAGTGCCAGGGCGTTCATGTTTTGGGCACCATGAACCCATTTCGCAACATACTGTCCGAGATCGCCGGGCACACAATCAGCGAGCAGGGACTGCTGCCCCAGGGCAGCACGGTTGTTGTCGCCGTCTCCGGGGGGATCGACTCGGTAGTGCTCCTCGATTATCTCGTCTCGCGCACCGATCTGGGGCTGTCGCTCGTGGTTGCCCATCTGAATCACTGTCTGCGTGGTGAGGAATCCGACGGCGATGAGGCGTTCGTGCGCCAGCTTGCCGCCTCTCATGGGCTGGCAATCGAGGTCGACCGCGTTGATGTCCGCCAGCTCGCCGCAGCGCAGAGACTTTCGCTGGAGGAGGCGGGCAGGGAGGAACGCTACCGTTTTTTTGCCGGGGTTGCAAAGCGATATGGTGCTGCGGCCGTTGCCCTGGCGCACCATCGCGACGATCAGGCTGAAACCGTCCTGCTCAGGCTCCTGAGGGGGAGTGGCACGGCAGGGCTTGCCGCCATGCTCCCTCGTTCGACAAATGGGGACTGCATCCGACCACTGCTGCATGTGGGGCGTGCGGAGATCGAGGCCTATGCTCGGGAGAAAGGGCTCTCCTTCAGAACCGACAGCAGCAACAGCGATACCGGTTTTCTTCGCAACCGGGTCCGGCATTCCCTCATCCCCGACCTGGAGACTTACAATCCGGCCATTTCCCGGCGCCTTGCCGATACTGCCGCACTCCTGGCGGCTGACGAAGAGCTGCTGAACGCCGTTGTCGCGCTCCGCTGGCCGACCGTGGCGCATTGGCGGGAGGGAGCCATTGCCCTGTCGCGGGCTGTTCTGCTCGCCGAGGTCGCTGGCATGCGATTCCGCATCTATCGCCGTGCCCTTGCCGAGGTGAAGGGCGACCTGCGGAGGATTGCGTTCTGCCATCTCCAGGCAATCGACCGGCTGCTGGCCGGCGGTCCGCCCAATGGGACGCTCGACCTGCCGGGAGGCATCCAGGTGACGCGCTGCTACGATGAACTCTTCGTCGGCCGGAGCGGGAAGTCGGATGGCGTGGCTGACTATGCAGTCACCATCGCTGGAGGTGGATGCTATCGGCTCCCTCTCGGTGGGCGTATCGAGGTCAGCACGGAAGCGACCGAAGGGCAGCCCGGCCGAAACAGTATCCTCGTCGATCTCGATGCGGTTCCCTTTCCCTGGCTGGTTCGTTCCTTCCGCCCCGGAGATCGTCTGGTCCCGGTCGGGATGTCCGGGCAGCGCAAGGTGAAGGAGCTTTTCATCGATGAAAAGATCCCCCGTGGTTTGCGCTGCAGAATCCCACTGGTTTTCTCCGGAACGACCCTGTTCTGGGTTGCCGGCCTGCGAATGGCTGCTTCCGCTCGTCCAGTTGCAGCAGATTCCCGAATTGCGCGGGTTGAGCTTCTTGATTTTGTATCCGATCCTGTTATCCTTGCCTAAATGCTTGTCAAGCCACAGCTGTTGTGATAATTTTCCACATTCTTTTAAATCCAGTATTCACGGTATTTCAGCTCACTAATCCTAGCTGCGCTGCATGAAATCGGGGGGTGCAATTGAACCAGTTTTACAAGAACCTCGCGCTCTGGTTGGTCATCAGTCTCATGATGATCCTGCTCTTCAACCTCTTCAACAAGCCGAAGCCTACCTCGGAGCGCCTTAACTACAGCGAGTTCATAACCGCTGTGGATACGGGGAAGGTCTCTTCGGTAACGATCCAGGGGAACGACATCATCGGCAAGTTCTCCGACGGCAAGGAGTTCAGAAGCTTCAAGCCGGGTGATGCCAACCTCACCACCATGCTGCTGGAGAAGAAGATTGCGGTCACTGCCCGGCCCGAGGAGGAGAAGGTTTCCTGGTTCTCCATCTTCATATCCTGGTTCCCGCTCATCCTGCTGGTAGGGGTCTGGATATTCTTCATGCGGCAGATGCAGGCGGGTGGCGGCAAGGCCATGTCATTCGGCAAGAGCCGCGCCAAACTGCTCACCGAGGCCCAGGGGAAGATCACCTTTGAGGATGTGGCAGGGATCGAAGAGGCGAAAGAGGAGCTGGAAGAGATCATCTCTTTTCTCAAGGATCCGAAGAAGTTCACCAAGCTTGGCGGGAGAATCCCCAAGGGGGTGCTCCTGATGGGACCTCCGGGTACCGGCAAGACTCTCTTGGCACGTGCGATTGCCGGTGAGGCGGGCGTGCCGTTCTTCTCCATTTCCGGTTCGGATTTCGTGGAGATGTTTGTCGGCGTCGGCGCGAGCCGGGTCCGCGACCTGTTTGTCCAGGGCAAAAAGAGCGCGCCATGCATCATCTTCATCGACGAGATCGATGCCGTGGGGCGGCATCGCGGTGCCGGCCTGGGTGGCGGTCATGACGAGCGGGAGCAGACGCTCAACCAGCTCCTGGTCGAGATGGACGGCTTCGAGTCCAATGAAGGGGTCATCCTTATCGCTGCAACCAACCGTCCCGACGTCCTTGATCCGGCGCTGCTCCGCCCTGGCCGTTTCGACCGCCAGGTCGTGGTGCCGCGACCCGATGTCAAGGGTCGGGAGATGATCCTGAAGGTCCATGCCAAGAAGGTTCCCCTGTCGCCCGAGGTTGACCTTGGGGTCATTGCCCGTGGAACGCCCGGCTTCTCTGGTGCCGACCTCTCCAACGTGGTGAACGAGGCTGCGCTTCTGGCTGCAAGAAAGAACAAGACCGTCGTGGAGATGATCGACTTCGACGATGCCAAGGACAAGGTTCTCATGGGGGTCGAGCGTCGGAGCATGGTCATCTCCGATGACGAAAAGAAGAATACTGCCTACCACGAGGCCGGTCATACCCTGGTTGCCAGGCTGATCCCCGGCACCGACCCGGTCCACAAGGTTTCCATCATCCCCCGCGGTCGCGCCCTCGGGGTGACCATGCAGCTCCCCATCGAGGACAAGCACAGCTACACCAAGGAGTCCCTGCTTGATCGCATTGCCGTCCTGATGGGTGGCCGTGCCGCAGAGGAGATCATCTTCAACTCCATGACCACCGGTGCCGGCAACGACATCGAGCGGGCCACGGAGATCGCCCGCAAGATGGTCTGCGAATGGGGCATGAGCGAAAAGATGGGGCCGGTCACCTTTGGCAAGAAGGACGAGTCGATCTTCCTCGGCCGCGACATGGCCATGCACAAGAACTACAGTGAAGCGACGGCAGTGGAGATCGACAACGAGATCCGGCGGATCGTGGACGAGAATTATACCAGGGTGGTGAAACTGCTGACATCCCACGTCGAGTTGCTGCATAAGCTCGCACTGGAACTCGTCGAGAAGGAAAACCTGACCGGGGAAGAGGTGGAGCGGATCATCAAGGGTGAGGGTCTGCCGGTTCCTTCCGTTCCGGTTGCAGATGCAGCTGCCGCAGGTGAAACACCGACAAGCTGATGTCCCTCCACGGTTCCATCTGGCGATGTGGGGATCGGACCCTGGATCTGGGGCGCCGCCCCTGCATCATGGGGATACTCAACGTCACCCCTGATTCCTTTTCAGATGGCGGCAGCTTTCTCGATCTGGATCGGGCAGTCGATCACGCCCTGTTGCTGGAAGAGGAGGGAGCCGGCATCATCGATGTCGGTGGGGAAAGCACCCGCCCCTTTGCCGAGCCCCTGTCCGAGGATGACGAGCTGCGGCGGGTGATCCCGGTGGTGGAACGCCTGGCCGGGCGACTTTCCATCCCGATCTCGGTGGATACATACAAGGCTTCCGTTGCCAGGGCGGCGATCGCTGCCGGGGCCGAGATCATCAACGACATCAGTGCCTTCACGTTTGACCCCCGTATGGCAGAGGCAGTGTCCGCATCGCGCGCCGGAGTCGTCCTCATGCATACCCGTGGACGACCGGGCGAGATGCAAGTCAATACGGAGTATCGCAACCTCATTCCCGAGGTCGTCGCGTTTCTCGATGATGCCCTGGCCCGTGCGGAATTGGCCGGGATCGACCGGGACCGGGTGGTCGTAGATCCGGGGATCGGTTTTGGCAAGGACCTTCGGGGCAATCTGGAAATCCTGCGCCGCCTCAACGAATTTTCGGTACTGGACCGGCCGATCCTTATAGGCACCTCGCGCAAGGGGTTCATCGGCAAGCTCCTCAATCGCGACGTTGGTGAAAGGCAGTTCGGCACGGCTGCCACGGTTGCTTCTGCCTTTTTGCAGGGAGCTTCCATCTTCAGGGTTCACGATGTCGGTGCCATGCGCGACGTGGTGCTGATGATGCAGGCCATACGGGACGGTCTTCCCGAGCCCGCTCCATAACGATTCCGCCTATGGGATATCTGCTGTCCCAGCCAATGCCCGCCTTTTGGAAAGCTCAATGACCGATGCTCCGGGACAATTCAGCTGGCTCTTAAGCCTCCTCGACATCGTACTCGTTTCGGTGGTCATCTATCATTTTCTCCTGCTTCTCAAGGGGGGTGGCGTTGCCCTGCACCTGCTCTTCTGGCTTACGATCGGCTGTATCGTTTTCCTGGGCGCGCGTTTTACCGGGCTGGAAACGCTCGGCTGGCTGCTGAACGCAGTCTTGTCCGCAAGCCTGCTGATTGTGGCCATTATCTTCCAGCACGATATCAGGCGCGCACTGCTGAACTTCAGCCGGCAGCGGCAGCGGCTCTCCGGCCTGAACGAGGATACCGGTGAACTGATCGACGAACTGCTCACGGCTGTCGAGTCGCTCTCTCAAAAACAGATCGGCGCCCTGATCGTCATCGAGCGGGGAATGCCCCTGGACAGCTTCCTGGCGGTGGGGACCGTCATCGACGCAAAGGTGACCAGCGAGCTGATTTCATCCATATTTCTCCCGTATTCGCCCATTCACGATGGCGCCGTCATTATCCAGGGTGACAAGCTGACCAGGGCAGGGTGTTTCCTCCCCCTGACCGAAAATCCTGAAATTGGCAAACATTTCGGCACCCGGCACCGGGCCGCGATCGGCCTGACCGAGGTGGTCGATGCGCTGGTGGTCGTCGTATCCGAGGAGACGGGGCGGATAGCACTCGTCTGCAGCGGCAAGATTCTGGAAAACCTTGAGATACCCTTTTTGCGCAAGGAGTTGAAACGCCAACTGTCCGGAGGGCGAAAGCGATGACCTTCCCGGCATTGATAACGAACAATCTGGAACTCAAGATCGTTGCGGTGGTCATGGCATCGCTGTTCTGGCTCTATGTGACTGCTGGCCGTGAGGCAGAGACACGTGTGCAGGTGCCGGTGCATCTCGTCAATCTCGCGGATGGTCTGACATGTGCCGACAAGGTGCCCAATCATCTGGACCTGGACGTGAAGGGGAGCCGATTCGCCCTTATGGCACTCCGGCCCGATACGTTGCGGGTGGCGCTTGACATGAACGGTGTCGGTGAGGGGAGTGTCGCCTTCACCAACCTGGAGCAGGTGGTACGCATGGGCAGCGGGATCCGTATTACCCGGGTTTACCCCGGTCGAATCGAGCTTGTCGTAGTCAGGAAGCCGTTGCCTGGCGGACAGGGTCACAAGGAACGCAAGGAGGTCGGACGATGAAAAAACTTTTCGGCACCGATGGCGTCAGGGGGGTGGCTAACGTCTATCCCATGACCACGGAGATGGCCATGCAACTCGGCAGGGCTGCTGCCTATATCTTCAGGGACGGCTCACGTCGCCACCGGATCGTTATCGGCAAGGATACCCGGCTTTCGGGGTACATGATCGAGAATGCCCTGGTGGCCGGCATCTGTTCCATGGGGGTCGATGTACTGCAGGTGGGGCCGCTGCCTACACCGGGGATTGCCTATATCACCTCTTCCATGCGGGCGGATGCCGGGGTGGTGATCTCCGCTTCGCACAACCCGTTCCAGGACAATGGGATCAAGTTCTTCTTCAAGGATGGGTTCAAGCTTCCCGACGAGATGGAACTGCGGATGGAAGAGCTGATCTTCTCGAAAAAGATCGACTCGCTGCGACCCATTGCCACGGAGGTGGGCAAGGCCTACCGGATCGACGATGCGGTCGGCCGCTACGTGGTCTTTCTCAAAAGCACCTTTCCCAAGGATCTGGATCTGGCCGGAATGAAGATCGTCCTCGACTGCGCCAACGGAGCAGCCTACAAAGTCGCGCCGGCGGTTCTGGAAGAACTGGGAGCCGAGGTGATCGCCATCGGAGTGAAACCCTCAGGGACCAACATCAATGCCGGATGCGGCTCACTCCATCCCGAGGTGATCAGCGAGGCAGTGAAAGAACACCGGGCAGACCTGGGTATCGCCCTCGACGGTGACGCCGACCGGGTGATCTTTGTGGACGAATTCGGCAATGAGGTGGACGGCGATCATATCATGGCCATCTGCGCCACTGACCTTCTGAAGCAGAAGAGACTCCGCAAGGGGACGGTGGTTGCCACGGTGATGAGCAACATGGGGCTCGACATCGCCGTCAAGAGGGGAGGGGGCAAGGTCGTCAAGACCGCAGTCGGCGACCGCTACGTGGTGGAGGAGATGCGGCGCGGCGGCTATAATCTCGGCGGCGAACAGTCGGGGCACATGATCTTCCTCGATCACAACACGACCGGTGACGGTACTCTTACCGCCCTGCAGATTCTGGCCATCATGCGTCGTACCGGCAAACCGCTTTCCGAACTGGCTGAGGTGATGATTCCATTGCCGCAGGTGCTGGTCAACGTGCGCGTGGCAGACCGGAAGGATATCATGACCGTCCCCGAGGTTGCCCGGCTGGTCAATGAAATAGAAGGGAAACTCGGTGACGAAGGGCGCATTCTGATCCGGTATTCGGGAACCGAGCCGCTCCTGCGTATCATGCTGGAGGGGCAGGATAAATACCAGATCACCACCTGGGCAAAGGAGATTGCCGAGATGGTGGAGAAAACCATGGGAGGGAAGTAAGGGATGGCTCGTCTGGGAGTGAACATCGATCATGTGGCTACCATTCGCCAGGCACGGGGTGGCGCGGAGCCTGATCCGGTTGCGGCGGCGGTCATGGCCGAACTGGCCGGTGCCGACGGCATTACCATCCATCTGCGCGAGGACCGGCGCCACATCCAGGACCGGGACCTGAAACTCCTGCGCCAGACCATACAGACGCGCCTCAACCTGGAGATGGCGGTCACCCAGGAGATGATCGGCATCGCCTCGACCGTGAAACCGGATATCTGTACCCTTGTCCCGGAAAAACGGCAGGAGTTGACGACCGAAGGTGGGCTGGACGTGCGCCTTGCCTTGGAACAGGTGGGAGAGGCAGTGGACCGGCTGCACGATGGCGGCATCATGGTGAGCCTGTTCATCGATCCCGACTCCGACCAGGTCAAGGCGGCGAGCAAAAGCGGCGCCGATTATATCGAGATCCACACCGGCAGTTTTGCCGAGGCTAAAAGCCCGAAAACCGAAAATCAGGAGCTGGTCCGGATAGAAAATGCCATCAAGCTCGCCCAGAAACTCGGGCTGGGCATCAATGCCGGGCACGGGCTCAACTACGCGAACATCAAAAAGATCGCTGCCTTGGGAGGCATCGAGGAGTTCAATATCGGGCATTCGATCATCTCCCGAGCCGTGCTGGTAGGTCTTGATCGTGCGGTCCGCGATATGATCGAGCTGATCAAGTATGCCTGACAGGGCAGGGCGGTTTTCGTTGGGTTGCAGTTATCCCTGAGGGTTACGGACGATATCCTGGACTGGTCAAAATGAAAATTCTGGTAACCAACGATGACGGTATCAATGCGGCAGGTCTTCTGGCCCTGGCCGAGGCGATGGCTGAGCTGGGGGAGGTGGCGGTAGTCGCCCCTGACCGAGAGCGGAGTGCCATCGGCCATGCCCTTACCCTGCACCATCCGCTCAGGGCCGAATCCAGGGGGGTGGGGCGTTTTGCCGTGGATGGAACCCCTACCGATTGTGTGAACCTGGGGATTCACAGCCTGCTCGATTTCAAGCCAGACCTGGTGGTTTCGGGGATCAACCGTGGCGCTAATCTTGGCGACGATGTCACCTATTCGGGCACGGTCTCTGCGGCCCTGGAAGCAACCCTCATGGGCATTCCCGCCCTGGCCGTCTCCCTGGTCACCGACGGCCCCGGTGTTCATTATGCCGCTGCCGCCGAGGTAGCGCTCCGGATCGCCCGGCAGGTGCTCCGCCAGGGGCTGCCTGCCGATACCTTCCTGAATATCAATATCCCGGACTTGACTCCCGACGCCGTGCAGCCGCCGCTCATCACCAGCCAGGGAAAGCGTCGCTATGACGGAATGATCGTCGACAAGGTCGATCCCCGGGGGCGGAATTATTACTGGATCGGCACAGCGGATCTGAAATTCCACGATCTCCCCGGCAGCGATTATCATGCCGTCTCCCGCGGGCATGTCTCCATCACTCCTCTCCATCTTGACCTGACCAACTATGCCTCCATGTCGGCACTGGCCAAGTGGGACCTGAGCTGAAGACAACCAAAATCATCAATCAGATAGAGGCATGTCGTTCCAACCGCTTCTGTGTGGGATGCTGGACTTTTTACCCTGCTTCTGCTATATATTTCCCCCGATTGGAGCCGACGAACCGATGAATTTTGAAATTGCCAGAAAGAGGATGGTCGACTCACAACTCGTTGCCCGGGGGGTCAAGGATAAACGGGTGATAGACGCAATGCTGAAGGTTCCCCGGCACCTCTTTGTCGAAGAGGCCATGGCTGCCCAGGCCTACAGCGATTCCCCCTTGCCAATCGGCGATAAGCAGACCATTTCCCAACCGTATATGGTTGCTCTGATGACCGAACTCATGGAACTCACGGGGTCGGAAAGGGTTCTCGAAATCGGCACCGGTTCGGGCTATCAGGCTGCCATTCTTGCGACGCTCGCCAACCGCGTCTACACGGTGGAACGTTTTCGCAGCCTTGCCATGCGTGCCCGCAAGGTGCTCGACAGTCTTGGCCTGCTCAACATAAGCCTGAAGATCGGCGATGGCAGCGAAGGATGGGAGGAAGAGGCCCCTTTTGACGCCATCATGGTCACCGCCGGCGCTCCGGAAATACCGCAGTCCCTGCTGAAACAGCTTGCCATCGGAGGCCGTCTGGTGATACCGGTAGGGAACCAATATGAACAAGTGCTGTTACGGGTGACCAGAACAGTCGATAGTTTTATTACAGAACAGTCTGTGGGGTGCCGATTCGTAAAACTGGTCGGGAAGTCCGGCTGGAGCATTGACGATTGATTCTGCACCACAGGAGAATGTGCCATGGCGAGTGATGATCTGATCAAGGATTTCGAGGAGGAGCCGAGCGGCCCCTCCGAGATCTTCCTTGATGCTGAGCCGGACTCTCTAGAGTTCGAGGCTGAAGAAGAAGCTGAAGAAGCAGAAGAAGAGGAGATCAAGGTCCCGGAAGTTGAGCATTTTGACGATGCCATCAAGCTGTACCTCCGGGAGATCCAGAAAACGAAGCTGCTTACTGCCGACGAAGAGAAAGAGCTTGCCGCACGGATCTCGCGGGGGGACAAGGCTGCCCGTGACCGGATGATCGAATCGAACCTGCGGCTGGTAGTCAAGATCGCCAAACGGTATATCAATCGCGGACTTCCCTTTCTCGATCTGATCGAGGAAGGAAACATGGGGCTCATCAAGGCCGTCGAGCGGTTCAAGCTGTCCAAGGAGTGCCGTTTTTCCACCTATGCCACCTGGTGGATCAGGCAATCGATCGAGCGGGCCCTGGTCAACCAGTCGCGCACCATCAGGCTGCCGGTTCACGTTTCCGACGACATCAACAAGATGCTTCGACTCACCCGCGAACTGATGCAGAAGATGAACCGTGAGCCGTCGGTAAAGGAAGTGGCTGCGGCCATGGAGGTAAACTCCGCCTATGTCCGGAGACTGATGGTCCTTTTGAAAAAGACCTATTCCATCGAGCGGCCGATGGGGGAGAATAACGACTATTTCCTCATCGACACCATCGAGGACACCTCGACCGTGTCGCCGGCGACCCTCCTGGAGGACCAGAACAAGCATCACCTGGTTCTGGAGTGGTTCGAGACCCTCTCCGAGAACGAAAAGAGCATACTGACAAAACGTTTCGGGCTGGACGACAAAGAGCCCGAGACCCTCGACACCATCGGTCGCAGTGTCGGGGTAACCCGCGAGCGTATCCGCCAGATCGAGGCAAAGTCCTTGGAAAAGCTGCGCAAGCTGGCTGAGGCGACTGAGCTCAAATTACCGTAATCTACCCATGTCCCAAGGAGCGTCTGCAATGGATGAATTGAAGAACATCATCAGGGATATCCCTGATTTCCCTAAAAAGGGGATTATTTTCAAGGACATCACGACCCTTTTGGCTGATGCCAAATCGTACCAGCGGATGATCGACCTGCTGGCACACCGCTATATCGGCCAGCGGATCGACAAGGTAGTCGGTGTCGAGGCCCGTGGATTCCTGATCGGTGCTGCCCTGGCCTATAAGCTCGGTGCCGGCATCGTGCTGGTCCGCAAGCCGGGCAAGCTCCCCTCGGAAACCTTCAAGAAGAGTTACGACCTGGAATATGGCACCGATACCCTGGAGATCCACACCGACGCCATTACGCGCGGCGAGCGGATCCTCATTGCCGATGACCTCCTGGCAACCGGCGGCACCATGGGCGCCGTGGTGGACATGGTGAGCAGCCTGGGTGGGGAACTGGTGGAATGCTGCTTCATGGCTGAGCTGGAATTCCTCCATGGCAGGAAGAAGCTCCCTGAAGGGAAGGTCTTTTCCCTGTTGCAGTTCTGAACCGTCAGGGCAAGATGTGCGACCTTGCTACGCAGGTCTTGCATTCACACGCCTAGTGCGTTATAACAGCCTCACGTCCCCGTAGCTCAGCAGGATAGAGCATCTCCCTCCTAAGGAGAGGGTCGGACGTTCGAATCGTCTCGGGGACGCCATTTTTCAAAAGGTCACTTTTCATAGGGAAAGTGGCCTTTTCTTTTGTTGCTCAGCGTTGCTCTCTGCATAATTCCTTTGGGAGCTGCTGGAATGTAATTGACACTCGGTAATAATATTTGCAAAATGCCCTGGCTTACGGGAATGTCCCGGAAAATTGCGAGGTTACTATGGTTACCATTAGCGACAGCATTATCAACCAGATGACCGAATGTATTGTCAAGGAGGTCAATCCCGTGCGGATTATTCTTTTTGGCTCAATAGCCCGTGGTCAAGCTCACGAAGGTTCAGATGTCGATCTGCTGGTTATCGAAGATGCTCCGTTTGGAGAAGGGAGAAGCCGTTTCCGCGAGACAGGCCGTATCAACAGGGCGCTTGCCGGTTTCGGCGTTGCCAAGGACATTCTGGTCTACTCGATTGATGAGATTGAACGCTGGCGCAATTCCCTGAACCATGTGGTGGCCCATGCATTGCGGGAAGGGAGGGATTTGTATGTCCGACCTTGACCATGCGCGGCAGATGCTTGCCATTGCCCGTCGTGACTTGAAGGCGCTTGGCGGAATGCTGGACGCGGAAATCTTTGCCTATGAAATCTTTGGCTTTCATGCCCAGTAAGCAGCCGAAAAAGCGCTGAAAGCCTGGATTTCCGTCCTGGGAGCAAGTTACGGCATTACTCATGATCTCGGTTTGCTACTGGATATCTTGAAAGACCTTGCAGCAGATTGCACCGATTTTTCTGATCTTCCTGACTTGACCATATTTGCCGTTCATTTCAGATATGACGATGCAGGAGACGATTGTGGTTTTCCTGAACGGGATGAAGTGCTTGAAAAGGTTGCCGGTCTTGTGGCCCATGTCGAGCAGGTTTTGAGCGCATTTCGGCAAGAGAACCAATCAACTGGCGAATGAGAAAACCCCTCAACACACTGCACGCGATGGGGCATGTCAGCATCAACGCCCTGGCAAAGAAGCTTCACCGGCAGTACCGCAACGTCTTCGACGACGTGAAAACCCTGGAGCGGCTGGGACTGGTCTAAAAAGACGAGGAGAGCCGGTACTTCGTGCCCTGGGACGAGATCGATGCGACCTTGCGGCTGGCGGCGTGAGGGAATTAAGTAAGGTGTCACCCGAATTTGCGGTGTCACCCGAATTTGCGGGGAGTAATTGATGACCGAAGAAACGTCGCGCGGGCACATCATCGACACGGCGCGCTTACCCAAGCAGTTCCCGACCCACAGGCATGAGGAAACCTTCTGGGCGCACTTGGGCCGCGCCGTTGCAACATTCGGGTTTCTGGAGGAAGTGCTGGCGAAGGCGATCTTTGCTTTCACTGCCACGCGTCCATACAACCAGTCGGAAATCGATGAGGCGTTCGAGCAGTGGCTACCCAAGCTTGAGCGCGCCCTCACCGATCCGTTGGGTGGGCTCATCGATTCGTTTGGCAAGGCGGTCCGCGACTACCCAGATGAAGCAATCACAAACCTATCTGATCTCCTGAGTGACTTGAAGAAGGCGGCCTCGATGCGGAACATCCTCTGCCACGGTTCGTGGAGGTTGCCAGATTCGCAGGGAGCTTCTGTGCCGTTCTTTGTGAACAGGCAGAAGGAAGTATTCGAAACCGCCATGGATTGCGCCTACCTTGACCAAGTCCAGCGTCACACGGCGGAGATCGCGTGCTCCGTAATCAATACGGTTACCAATATGGGCTGGCAGTTTCCTGGGTCAATGGGTCCTGGCAAGCCCATTTGGAGAAAGTAGGTAATTGAGGCAAAAAGGCGCGGGGTCTAGCTTCCAAGATGACAAGATTACATTCAAAAGGCGGCCAATCTTTGGCCGGTTGACTCCGGATGACATAGCTCGGATCAATGTATTTCAGGTTTATCTCCTGATTGATTCGATTGAAATGTTCCTTGATGGCGAGAACCTTTGGGGACGCCCTTCACATATTCACATTTGATAAAAAGTGATGTCCCAACTCGCACTTTGACCGGGCCGGGTTCCGGGGACGCCAATAAAAACAATGGCCGATTTCATCGTGAAATCGGCCATTTACTCTATATGGAATCAACAGTAACCGCGAAGTCAACTCCTTCCCAGTGATTTGCATCCGTCCAATAGATGGTGAATTTTAACTGTTTCCCCTCCTGGATCAATTTTGTTGGCAGATCTGCAACATGAATGGTCAATCCGGTATCGAGCGTGGTGGCGTCATGTGCCGTATTCCAATCGTCGTCACTCCAGTGAATGACAGCAGGGGCTAATGTCTCGATGCGAAGTATTTTACTGGCAGGGAGGGAGCGAATCTTGTGGTTGAAGCGCCACACCATGTATGGCGATCCGGTTTTGTCCACCAGGTAACGTTGCACGGTTTGTGGCGGCAGGTCGAAGACCCGCCCATCATGCAGTGAACGAAGCAATTTCAGGTACTCGGCATGCGCCCAGACAAGCGGCATGGCGGAACCGGACGGTCGTCCGAAAAACAGCTCTCGCTCAGGAAGGTCCGGCGCATCCCAAACCTGCTCGGGAAACAGCCCTTCCGCGCCGGCAAAGGATTCCAGAGCCGTCTGCAGCCGCCGTGCGTCTCCTTCCCGGTCTGCAGCCAGTTCGAAGTGGGCCCGTTCACCGGTCAACAGCGGCCATACCCGGCCAACCCCGGTGCCGTCGAATGGCTTGCCATCCTCCTGTTCGCCGTAGCCGTCGCCGTTGTAGCGATGCCAGATGGGGCCCTGAGGTGTCTCAACCTTGAGCAGTGCATCAATGATCTTGACCGTATCGAGTATGCGCGGATCTTCTGCTGTACGCAGTCCAAAACGCACCAGGGCCAGGGCGTCGGGGCTTATCAGATGGCAGGCGAGGTTGCTGGCCTCCGCAGGCGAGACATTCTTGACGGGAATACTCTCTTGAAAGCGTGACACGCCATCCCCTGTCTTGACCGGGGCAATACGAACATAATAGCCATCAACCTTGAACTCACGACACCAGTCGTTACCGGTCACATACATCCAGCGGTCGATGGATTCATTCCACACGTCAGCGGTTTCCCGCATGTATGTCGCAATGGCTGGTTCATGGTGCAGTTCGGCCAGGTCTGCCGCTGCCAGGAGCGCGGCGATTTCAGCAGAGACAGTGAATGGTGAATACCCGGGATCTTCCTCCCAGCGGTCCTGGGGGCTTACCGGGCCGTTGCAGATCAGGTAGGCAGCGGCTTGACGCACCATCGGCCAGAACCGGGCCAGATCGCTCTCGGCCAGCGCCCTTTCACGCCTGGCCAAGTCTACGAGAAGGACCGGCAGGGCGGTTTCATCCATCTGGATGCCGTTCCAGTAGGGAGAACCATCCAGCCACATGTTCTGAGCCCAGTGTCCGTCCGCTTCCTGGGTCGCCTGCAAATAGCAGAGTACGCGACGAACTTCTTCCTGGGCGCCGGCGGCCAGGAGCCCCCCCGCTGACTCCACCAGGTCGCGTGGCCAGGCAAGATGATAGCCCCCCAGGTCATTGTCGCCCTTGTTGAATCCCCATGGGATCGAAAGGCTGGCGATAATCCCACCGGGAAAATGGAAAGACTCGTGCGTGCGCACAACGGTTGTGCTGACCCGGTAAAAGTTTTGCCGGTCATTTGTCCGGTCCTTGTCGAGGGGAAGCAGCTTCGTTTGCCATCTGTTCCATTCTTTAATATACATCGATTGAGCAGCGTTGAAGCCGTCCTGGAGGGCGGCGCGGGCTCGGTTCCCCGCTTCGGCGGCGTTACGTCCAAACCCCAGGGCCAGCAGAAATTCGCCATTACCCGCTTCCAGGTCAACCTCTGCCGTCAGGGCAATGTTCCCGTTTTCGGCCCGCTGGTAATCCCACGTCATCTGCTGGTGAGCAGACAGATCTTGCCAGCCGTCTGAGAACCCCACAAATCCCACGGAGCGCTTGAGCCAGGGAACGGAAGAGGCCAGAGCCAGGGCGTTGCCGTCCCGTTCGGCGAACAACATGGGCATGCCTTTATACTCGCCAACCCAGCCCGTATTGCCGGCTCCATGATTCCCCAGGTGCGGCGCAAGCAACACGTGGAGCCGGTAATCCCGTATCTGTCCTTCCCGGGCGACGAACCGGGTTTGCTGCAACACGGCGTCTCTTTGGGGATCGGCCAGAATCTTCTTTTCGATGCAATAGCGCCCCTGCCGGCACGTGTTGACCAGACTGTAGGCCGGTACGCCTTCGGCCATCCAGCGAACCTCGCTCGTTGCATCACGTTTTTCCTCGGAGAGGAAACCTGCCCCGTCCGTAACGACCAATCCCATGTCCCGCACACAGGCCTGGTCAATCCGCGGATAGTAGATCTCGTTGAATATCCCGTGGCTCAAGGTGAACCAGACACGGCTTTTATCACCAAGAGAAGCGCCCACTCCCGACTTGGCGCTGGAGGTCCAGCGCGCCGGGATACCCGGCCAACCGGGTGAGTTATGATCCGTTGCATCCATAGCGACTCCTTTTTCCGGTTTCCATACCCGCTACGATTACGTCCAATCAGGTGCTTGGAAGATCAACCGCCATGGGCAAAGTCGGGATAATCGGTCATGCCGCCATCCACAAAGATTGTACGGCCGGTCACGTACGAGGCAATGTCCGAGGCCAGTACCACCACCATGTGGGCGACTTCTTCCGGATTACCGATCCGCCCTAACGGGATCTTTTCCATCAAGTCTTTCATACTTTGCTGATCGCTCCAGACGGAGCGGTTGATCGGCGTCTTGATCGCACCGGGCGCAACCGCCAGGACACGTACCCCATGGGGGGCAGCCTCTTGGGCCAGGGTCTTCGTCAGCATGCCGACTGCTGCCTTGCTGGCGGTGTAGGCACTGTAGCCGGACCAGGCGATCTCTTCATGCACCGAGCTGATGTTGATGATGACGCCGCTTTGCTGCGCCACCATCCGCTGCAAGGCTTCTCGAGCGCAAAAAAAGGCTCCCAGCAGGTTCACCTCGATCACCTTTCGCCATGCGGCACTATCCGCCTCCCAACCGACGGCGCGGCCGCCGTCGATGCCCGCATTGTTGATCAGGATATCAATTCCTCCCCAGGCTGCGTCGATATTCTTGAACATTTCAGCGACGGCCCCGGGATCGGATACGTCGGTCTCGATCGCCATGGCAGTGCCGCCTTGCTCCCGAATCTTCTGCACAAGGGTCTGTGCGGTCTCGGGATGGGTGACGTAGTTGATTGCCACTCGCGCACCCGCTTCGGCGAGGGATACGGCAATTGCCTCACCAATGCCGGAATTGCCGCCGGTGACAATGACACGTTTATTATCCAGCCTTATGTTCATAATGCGCCTCCCTTTCCCTGGGTAACAGCTCATACCTTCCTGCGGAACACACCGTACCGGTCGTGCTCGAAATGGTATAGCTTTGCAACCTCAACCTTCAGCCAACCCAGACCAGTAACCCGGTGGGCAGCCACCCCCAGAAAAGTGCCCAACAACGGTCCTACCCAGTAAATCCACCAGTCATGCCAGACTCCGGAGATCACTACTGGCCCCAGGCTGCGGGCTGGATTGGTACTGGTGCCGGAGATCGGCGCCTCGGCGAAAACCATGAAGGCGTACAAGAAGGGGAAAAGAGCTGGTGTGAAAGGCCGCAACCGGTGGTGCCGCAGGAAGAAGAACAGGCCGACGATGAGGGCGAAGGTAGTTATCGCTTCTCCTACCAATGCCCATCCTGCCCCGTAGCCTGAGCCAGGCAGGGTTGCACCGAACGACACGCTGCGGCCCATCTCCCCCCATGCCAGTAATGGCACTGCGCCCAGCACTGCACCCAGGAGCTGCGCGAGGATATAGCCTACTGCATGGCGGGTTTTCAGTTTGCCCATCAGCCAGAAAGCCAGGGTGACGACCGGATTGATGTGAGCCCCGCTTTCTTTGCCAAGTGGCGAGAGCGCAATCAGGGCTCCGGTGGAGCCGAAAAGAAAGCCGGTGATCAGGCGGCGCCAGCCGTTGCCCGGGATGAGTTGGATTATGGGACTTCCCTGTCCGAAGCCCAGGATCACTAACGACAATCCAAAAGCTATGAGCAGCGCCGTGCCCAGGAACTCAGCGCCGAACAGTAGCCATGGAATGGATCGGTCTTGTTCCTCCTCACTCATTATCCTTGCCCCAGAAAAACATGATCTGCGGGGTGGTGAGGCTATGCTCGTTGATAAGTTGCTGGGTGCTGACCAGTTCCCAGCCCACCCTGGCCATATTGTCCAGGTGATCTTGTAAGTCGAGTGCCAACAGGTCATTTACAGGGTAATGTTTGGTCGTGAATGTATATGTTTTAGTCATGACTAGCCTCCGTTGTACACACAGGTTTCTACCGTTGACATGACGCAGCCAGTACACTTTGATAAGAGTAACATGATTTTTGACAGATATATTTTTGTTGCGTGTTGTTATGCTGCATGAGGCAGATAAATATTCTGTCGTCAGCATACTTGGAAACTTCGAAGTGCACCCTCCAGGGGGACACATTTTTCAAAAGGACACTCAGGAGAAGTGGCCTTTTTTGTTTATGTGCGTCATGTGCAACAACAAATAAATCAAAAATTTCCACCCATCTCGTTTTTTGTTGCGCAACCATAGTTGCATGGCAACCATGGTTGCGGATGCTCTTTTCCTGCCTTCTTTCTCCAACGAACAGTTCGATATTTCTGATGCATTCACAATATATATACTGCATTATTGGTATATTAAATTAAATTAAGCATTGTCCTCCCCTCAACTGCATCCTCTGAAACAATAACTCTTCGATGTCACAGGCCGAACGATGGCAACCATGGTTGCCTCGCTCTAGAGCCACATTTTCTCTGCCAGCCTGAAAAACCAAATGATAACCGCTGGATAAGCGAATAAATCTGTTTGGCCTGCCTATTGCTGAACAGGGATACAAAAGCGTTGTTACCTGTCGACATCGTCGATTTTATTGTTGAAACAGTGTAGCAAATGCACGGTAAGGAATGAAAAGGGTTACAAGCCGGAAAGGAGTTCTTACGAAAGGAATTGTACAGTGTGGCCGGGATGGGCTCAGTTTACCTGATAAGAAGGTGCTGCAGCACATCAAACTCAATCAAAAAAAGGAGAGAGAAATGTCGAGAACAAAAGTTTCGAAGAAGTTGAGTGTCTTGCTGGGCGTATCATTGTTGGTTACTGCCGCTTCTGCCAATGCCGGAACCATTACCGGCTGGGATATGAGTAACGTAACTGTAGCACCGCCGCCGTACACTGATTTTATAAAATATAGAAGCACTCTCTTCACCAACACTGCCAAGACTGCCACCAACGGCTATATCGGTTGGGAAGAGTCGGACGTCACGGCTCCGGGCATGAAGATCGTCAACAGGGATGATGTCACCGGCCTCAAGTGCATCATGACCACTGGTATCAACCCCTATGACTTCTCCGACAAGATGTGCTCCGACCCGCTGCAGTCCAGCAAGCGCTGGAAGGTCGGCGGGGTCAACGGCCAGCCGATCGACGTCTACTTCACCGTTGCAACCGACACGCTCACCAGCATCTACAACTCCATGCAGAAGCTGACCGACAACGACGTCAGGAAATGGAAAGGCTTTAAAGCTGAACTGGGCTTCATGGTCAATGGCGTGTTCACCAAGTCCACGTCCCTTGACGGCCTCGGTTTCTCGGACAAGAAGGGCAAATTTTTCACCACGACCACCTCCGGCCTTCAGTCAGCAGAGACGCTGTCGGCTCTCTTTGCCCAGGGACTGGCCGGTCCGGCCGATGCCAATCATCCGGAAACCGGCTATTTTGACCCGATCAACCGCTTCAGCTACTTCCTCAATGCAACTGAAGACACGATCGACTCCGGACTGATCACCTCCAACTACTACGCCCTGTTTGGCGACTGGAACAACCTGTCCGGCGTACCCTATGCCTACTATTATGACGACGATGCCAACCCCAACACTGACAACACCCTGATGGCCAACTGTGATGGCACCTTCGTCGTTACCGACCCGGTCACAGGGATCGGCTACTGCGATGGCACCTGGGTGACCTACCGCAGCCAGGCCGGCCTGGATGCCAATGGCATTGCCTATCCTTCCGATGGCGTCAAGAAGCCGGTCCCGGCCGACATCCTGGCTGCCTGGCAATCCAACTACCTCTACACGACTGCCCCGCTTGAAGATTTGGCCAACCTGGGGCTGAACTACTACATCACGGTCAACAAACTGAACTCCAAGTGGAAGACCCCGAACCAGTTCGTGCTGCGCTTCACCCCGAAGTACTGATCACTGGCCGGACTATTGCTGTAGTACCACCTCGAATGCGGGGGGAGCGTAAGCTCCTCCCGCTTTTGCATATCAGTTGGCAGGTTCTCTAAAGACGAAAGGAGGGAGGCCAAGCCGTTCCCTCCTTTCAATTTCTTTACAGAGATTGCGTTGCGGCTATTTCAGGATGTTGCTTGGGATATGCTCATTGTCTGATTGCCGAGAGATTTTTTGAGGCGCTTTGCCAGGGCCTGACGGGTAATGCCCAGCATTGAGGCTGCCACGGTCTGATTCCCGCCGGTGCGATGTATCGCTTCCAATACGACGCGTTTGCCGATCTCTTCGATGGTTGGCAGACGATCAGGGAAAGTGATCGGAGCGAGGTCATCGATTGCCGTAGCTTGCGCTGGCTTCAGGTTGAGGTCTGCATCGTAGCCGATTTTCTCCTTGAAACTGTCGAGTGACAGCACATGAGAAGAGTGCAGGCTGACCGCGTGGAACACCATTGCCCTGAGTTCACGGATGTTGCCTGGGAAATCATAGGTGGAGAGCAGGGCCACAAGCTCCCGTGGCACAGCCGGTGTTTTCTTCCCCATAGTTTGTGCAGCCTCTTTCAGGAAGTGGTGCAGGAGCAGGGGCAGATCCTCCAACCGGTCCCGCAATGGGGGGAGCTCAATGTGGTGGGTATTCAGACGATAGAAAAGATCCTTGCGAAACTCACCCTTGGCAACCTTGGCGTCGAGGTCATGATTGGTAGCGAACAGCACGCGCGCCTTCAGTTTCTTTGGACGATCCGATCCGATGGGGAAAAATTCACCCTCCTGCAGAAGTCTGAGGAGCTTGACCTGCGACTGGGGGGATAAATCCCCGATTTCGTCCAGAAACAGTGTCCCTCCCGTTGCCTCCTCGATCATCCCTTTGCGCTCCCGGTCAGCTCCCGTAAATGCGCCTGCCACATGACCGAAAAGCGTGTCGGAAACGACATTGTCATCCAGTCCGGCTACATTAACGGCTACCAGCGGGGCATTCGGTGAACGAAGCTTCCACAGTGCACGTGCGATCAACTCTTTTCCCGAGCCGCTTTCGCCGGTGATAAGAATCGGTTCGCTACTCCTGGAAATGGCTTCACAGTATCGGAAAACCGCTCGCATCTTAGTGCTGGTACTGATGATCTGTTCGAAAGCCTCAGGGGTTTCCAGTTTGTCGTTCAAGATACCTTTCTTCAGGCTACAATTCTCACTCCTTAGTTGCTGGATGGAGATTGCCCTCTGGATTCCGGCTATCAACCGCTCCTTTTCACTCGTTTTGACATGGTAGTCCAGTGCACCAAGGTGCAGGCACTCCACGGCAGTCTCAACCTGATTGAGACCGCTGAGAATGATCACCGGCACTGAAGGGTGCCTGCTCACAATCATCCTGAGGATATCCTGTCCTGAAAAGAATGGCATGGTCAGGTCAAGCAGAACCAGGCAGATGTCATTATTGTCAAGAATATTCATGACTTGCCGGCTATCAGCGCATTTGATGAAATTATTCATTCCGGTCGATTCCCTGAGAAAGACCGATAGGCTCCTGAGCCACGCCTCTTCGTCGTCAACGAGCAGAATGGGCATCTGGGGATAGAGTTCCTGATTCATGCTGCTATTGCCTCCTTGAAAACGGGGATGTTGATCGTGACGGTCGTCCCCTCTCCAAATCTTGAATTGAACAACAGATCCCCCTTGAAATCTCGGATGATTCTCATCGAGATGGAAAGGCCAAGCCCTGTTCCACCCTGGGTGCGCTTGGTGGTAAAGAACGGATCCGTTATCTTGGGAAGGATTTCGGGAGGAATCCCAATGCCTTCATCCGCCACGGTGACGACACACTCCCCGGCGCCCGGGTCATAGACTGTCGATATCCGGATCCCCCGATCTTTAGATGGCAAGGCCTGACAGGCGTTCAGAATCAGATTCACCAACACCTGCTCGATCCGTTGCAAACTTCCTCGAATCAATGGCATCTCATTGCAGAGTTCAAGCTCAAAGCGATCGGTTGCATTCTTGATCGCATTACCGACAAGGCGGGATGAAGTGCATATCGCATCATTGATGTTAATTATCTCTTCCGTGTCCGGTTCATCTTCCCGCGCAAAGTTCCTCAGATCATCGACAATCCTTTTTATCCTCACCGCACTGTCGACAATTTCGCCAAAAAGATACGGCAGGTCATGCTTGATCTCGTTATAATGCAAGCCCCCCAGCATGAAGTCGCCGTTGACCTCGAAGTGCTGACTGAGAATGGGAGTCAGACTGGTTGATACCTTCTTGAGGATTTCAGAGTTCAACATGATTACCGCGTTTGGATTGTTGATCTCGTGTGCCACCCCTGCTGCCAGTTCACCAATTGAAGCCAGTTTGCCCGTACGTATCGAGTCTTCCAGGAGCTGATTCTTTTCCGTTATGTCACTGGCAAGCATGATCACATGAGTTACCATGCCCGCTCCGTCAACAACCGGGAATGCCTTTACTTCCAGCGTCCTTCCGTCCGGCGTTGTAATGATGGATTCGACTCGTTCGCCGGTAGCGAATGACTTTATTGCAGGGCATTCCTCGCACACTGATGACCGGTTGTAGAGGAGTTTGCAGCAGTTGTCTCCTGGAGTCGTACCCAGCGTACCGTTGAAAAATGTCTCGGTGCTCTTGTTCGACCAGATGACCTTCATGTCAGGGGATATAAGCGACAACCCGTCGGAAATCCCGTCCAGAATGATACCGAACTGCTGAGACAGGTCCCGGAAATTCCGTTCGCTCTCCCGAAGCATGGCTTCTGCGATCCTGCGGTTCATTATATTCCTGATAAGAACCAACGAAATCGTTATCGAGGAGACAAGCAAAGAAATGGCAATCCAGAACTGTCCTTTGCTGATCTGAAAGTTATTGGGGGGGAGATTGATGATCCTGCTCCCGCCAGGGATGCTTGCCTGGGAGATGCCAAAACGTTGTAGCTGATTGTAATCGAACATGAGGTTAGATTTCAGCAGTGTCGGTACCTGTGGTATTTTATCTCCTTTGAGAATGGAGAGTGCCATAAGCGCCGCTGCCTTTCCCTGTTCACGGGGAGATGTCAGCGGCCCCCCCACAATCCCTTCCCCCAGGTAAACATCCCAGAAACTGTACATGGGAATACGGCTTATATTACGAAAGAGAGCGTTCTGCTCGTTGAATGAAAGGAGATTGCCGGCGTTGTCGTTAAGATAGCCGTTAATTACCAGGACTGAATCTTTTGGAATTTCAGTAAGCCGCTGCTTGACCGTTTCGCTTGAAAGATTGTTCCAGTAATCAAAATTCATCTCTCCGGCAAACGTTTTGGCTACTTCAATGAAACGTAAATAGTTCTGATTGTCATAGGAATCTGTCGTATCGCCGATAACGACAACATTACGATTATTGGGATGAAACTTCTTTATCTGTCGCAAAACTCCTGCCATGTCGGGCATTGAGCGAATTCCATAGACTCCCGACATGGAGGTTGCCTTTTCCAGGTTTGCGTTGGCCGCACAATAGATGACCGGAATGCCTTTCAAAATGGTGGATCGATGTCCAAGAGCAAAAGAAAGCGCTTCATTGCCTGAAACGATGACGATGTCGTAGGTGCGGCTTTTCAGCTTGTAATGCAGCATGCTTTCTACAATTTTGGAAAGGAAGATCGGGTCCTGATGCCGCTTGCTGTCAATGTATTCGATATCGATGTGGGTATCGGGGAGATGGCCTCTGAAAACTGACTGAATCCCCTCCGTAATCGTGTCGGTGCACGGGAAGCCGGGATGATAGGAATGTAGGACAAGAATGTGGTAAATACCTGGCTGGGATTTCTGGTCCTCAGAGAGGGCGTTTCCGATCAGAAGAAGGGAAAAAAAGAGGGCCAGGAGAACAATGATTGCATGTTTGCCCGGCTTGGCAGGGTTTGCGTATGGGGTGTGTCGATTACGCTGAATTGTCATGAGAAAAATCGCCATATTTTGTCGTTAATAGAATCTCACCCTTTAACGCAATAGTTGTGCCATACAGTTTGCATTCTGCCGCCTAACCTGAATGTGGTCGAAATGTAAAACATTTATATGGATAATTAAATAAGTACATATTAATAAAATAATCAGTTCGTTACAGAACATTGGAGATTTGGCAGAAGGACGCGCGATATCACCGAATTTGCTAGACATCACATGTTTCGGTGGACTGTAACTGCTCACAATTTGGGTCCTGCGTGTACGGTGTTCCGGGACAGTTGGATGCAATGCGATTTGACGTAGGGGCAAACCAGCTCTAATCTTTTTCTATGGCCCGAATTGCATGCGCCATAGAATCTAATTCCGGGGGGATTCATGAAAAAGCGCCTTCTTGATCTGCTCATCTGCCCCTGTTGCCTGCCGGGCGAATACCCGTTCATTGCCGACATCGGCCGGGAACATGACGGAGATATCGAATCCGCTACCCTCATTTGCCCACAGTGTGGAGCCCGGTTTTCTATCGACGAAGGGGTGGCCATGCTCGACCCCCATGCCACCGACAGCCAGCGGACCACCAATAAGTACGAGACCGACGAGGTGGTTTCTTCCTATCTCTGGAGCCATTTCGGGGATCTTATCGCGGATGAGCATGCATCGCAGGCGTACGGCACCTGGGCCGGGTTGATGCAACCCCAGGCCGGCGTCGCCCTGGATGCCGGCGGGGCTGTGGGGCGCTTTTCCTTCGAGATGAGCACGTGTTGCGATTTTGCCGTTGGCATCGATACTTCGCATGCCTTTATCCGGGCGGCCCGGTGCCTGATGCGGGAGCGTTGCATGACGGTATCGCTCAAGGACGAGGGGGTGCTGCGTCGCGAGGTCACCATCCGTCTCCCGGACAAGTGGCGTAGCGACCGGGTGGAGTTTCTCGTGGCCAATGCACTGGCTCTGCCGTTCCGGCGCAAATCCATTGGCCTCTTTTCCTCCCTGAATCTCGTGGACAAGGTACCTTCGCCGATCCGGCATCTGCGGGAGATGAACCGGGTAGCCCGCGATACCAAGGCTCAGTTTTTGCTCTCCGATCCCTTTTCCTGGTCTATTGAGGCGGCTCCAATGGAGGAGTGGCTCGGCGGCAAAAGCGATGGCTCATTCGCTGGCAAGGGGCTGGCAAATGTGGTGGCACTCCTGGCCGACGATAAGGGAGAGCTGGCGCCGGTCTGGCAGGTGGACGAGCCCGGTAGTGTCTGGTGGAAGATCCGTACCCATAGCAACCATTTTGAGCTGATTCGCAGCTGTTTCGTCCATGCCAGCCGCTAGGGAGAGAAAACGATGATCGTCGATACCGTTTGCCGACTCTGTTCGTCCTGCTGCCCCATCGAAGCCGAGGTGGAGGATAACCGCCTGGTCGGAGCCCGGCGCAAATCCTTTCTCGATCCGGACAAGCGACTGACCTGCGCCAAACTGGCCGCTGCCCCGGAGATCGTCTATTCTCCCAAGCGGCTGACCGTGCCGCTGATTAAGCGCGAGGATGGTTCGGGATTCCGCGAAGCGGGCTGGGATGAGGCACTCGATCTGGTTGCTGCCCGGTTCCACCGTCACCGGCAGGAATCAGGACCCCAGTCCGTTGCCTGGTTGCGGGGGATGGCAGCCGACTGGGGCGCGCCCTGGGATTATCCCAATCGGCTGATGAACGTCTTCGGCAGTCCCAACACCATTGGCAACGGCTCCATCTGTTTCGTTGCCCGCGATTTCGCCCACTCTTACACCTACGGGTCCATGGCCTATCCCGAGGCCAAAAACGCCAGGTGCATCATCGTCTGGGGGAAGAACGACGGCGATACCGCCCTGGGTGCGGCCGAGGGGATCCACTGGGCCAGAGAGCATGGCGCCACGCTGATCGTCATCGATCCTGTCGAGACGCCACTGGCGCGCAAGGCCGACATCTGGATGCGGATCAAACCGGGGCATGACGGCCTGTTAGCCATGGCCATGATCAACGAGATCATCGAGGCAAACCTCTACGATGCCGAGTTTGTTTCCCAGTACACCATCGGCTTTGATGCCCTGAAAAAGGCGGCAGCCCGCTTCCCGGCAGACAGGGTGGCCGAGAGCCTCTGGCTGAGCACCGGGCAGATCAGGCAGGTGGCCCACCTTTACGCCACCACCAGGCCGGCCGCCATCATCGACGGCAACGGTCTGGACATGCACCGGGAGGTCTTCGACACTACCAGGGCTATTGCCATGCTGCGCGCCATGACCGGGAATCTCGACAAGCCGGGGGGCGACGTGCTCCCCCAGCCGATCCCGGTCCGCAACATCCAGTTGAGGGAGAGGCTGGACGACACTATCCCTCCCATTACCCATCAGTATCCCCTGTTCAACACTTTTTCCGAAACCTGGGGCAACCAGGTGCAGGGGTGCGTGGTCGACGCCATTCTGGATGAGTCTCCCTATCCGCTGAAGATGGTGGTGGTCCAGTCCGGTAACCCCCTCGTCACCATGGCCGATTCCCGCCGCACCAGGGCTGCCTTCGACAAACTGGAGAGCCTGGTGGTGATCGACATGTTCATGACCGAAACCGCCAGGCTGGCCGATGTCATCCTGCCGGCGGCCAGTTGCTTCGAGAAGACCCAGCTCAACCGTGCCTCCATCCGCAACAATCCGATCATTCTCCAGAACGCGGTGATCCCAACGGTGGGCGATTCCTGGCCTGACTGGAAGATCGTCTTCGAGTTGGGCAGAAGGCTCGGATTTGCAGCCGAATTCCCCTGGGAGACGGCGGAGGAGGCGATCGATCATCAGCTGGAGCCCGCCGGGGTCACGGTTGCGGAGCTGCGCAAGAGCGGCAAGACCGGTTTGCGGATCGAGGAGACGCGCTACGAAAAATACCGGGATACCCCTTTCCGGACCCCTTCCGGCAAGGTCGAGTTCTTCTCCGGCCGGCTTGCACAGGCCGGTTTGTCAGGAGTCCCGTTCGAGAGCGGTTTCGGTGACGACCCGATCAGTTTTGCCGACCAGAGCGGAGAGTACCCGGTCCTGGGGATCAGCGGCAGCCGTGATATCCGCTTCACCAATTCACAGTTTCGCACCATTCCTGCGCTCCTGAAGGAGGGTGCCCAGTGCATGGTCGACATCCACCCCGCCGATGCCGCCCGGCAGGGATTTGTCGAGGGGGAGCGGATCGGGATCGAAACTCCCAAGGGGGCAGTGGAAATGACGGTGCGCCTCTCCACGGTGGTGAGCCCCGGTATGGCCCGTCTGGGCTGGGGCTGGGGCGACCACGATCCGCGTGCCAGCCTCAACGCCCTGACCGAGGACGACAAGCGCAGCCGGGTCACCGGCACCTCTACCAGCCGGAGCTTCATGTGCCGGTTGTCCAAGATAAGCCCCTGACCGAGAATGCACTTGCATTAATAGACGAACGGTCATATATTGCCATAATGGCTCGGATAAGAAAAAGCGATGAGACACGGACACGTCTTTTGGAGATCGGTCTGAAGACGTTCGCCAATCGCGGCTATCACGGAACCGGCATCAAGGAGATTGTCGAGAGCGCTGGAGTGCCGAAGGGCTCATTTTATAACTATTTCAAAAGTAAGGAAGATTTCGGGATTGAGATAATTCGCCGTCATTCTCAGGCATTCTGGGAAACATTGGAGCGGTGTTTCGACCGTGGGATACCCGATCCCATCGATGCTCTCAATACCTGTTTCGAGAAGATGATAACGGAACATGAGGAGTGTACTGTTTTTCATTGCAGCATCGTAGGCAATCTCGTTGTTGAGTTGAGCGAGCACAGTGCACCATGCAAAGCTACCATAGCCACATTTTACAGCCATTGGCTGGAGAATCTGGCCACACATATCAAGAGAGCGCAAGAGTTGGGCATAGCGAGGATCGATGTTCCCTGTGACGATCTGGTGATGCTGTTCTGGGATGCCTGGCATGGTGCCCTTTTCCGGGTAAGGATCGAAGATTCGACAGAGCCTCTGAAGCGATCCGTTTCGTTTGTTTTGCAGAAAATCATTCGTCGCTAATTTTTTTAACCATATATTAAGACGACCGGTCATATTATGGCGCCGAAAAAGAAACCTCAAAAAGAACCAAACCATGAACGTTGGCTGGTTTCATACGGAGATTTGCTCACACTCCTCTTTGCTGTTTTTGTTGTTTTGTATGCAATGTCCCAGGCAGACAAGAAAAAGGCAGAGGAGGTCTCGGCATCCATTCGGGAAGCTTTTGGCGCGGTTAACAGTAGTGGTTCGACAAGGAGGCCTGCCATTATCGATTCCGGGAAGATAAGTGTCATTCCGGACATCGCCAGTCGACCAGTATCCAAGGCTCTTCAGCAGGGAGACTTCAAGAGCGGAAAGCACGAGGCGAATGAAAACGATTTCAAGGCGATGAAGGCTTCCATAGATGCTTATTTGCTCAAGACTGGAGCACGAGACAAAGTCAATGTAGAAATAAACCGGAGAGGGCTGGTCGTGAGTTTGAAGGAAGCCGGCTTTTTCGAGTCCGGCAGTGCAGTGATGAAAAAAAACTCCGGTGATGTCATTGACACAATCGCAACTGTTATCAATAAATATTCAAACCGTTGCCGGGTGGAAGGCCATACCGACAATGTGCCGATCCAGTCTGGTCCATTCGATTCAAACTGGGATCTTTCGACTGCACGGGCATCATTCCTGGTAAAGAAGCTGGTCCAGTCACACGGGGTCGAACCGAAGAGCATCTCTGCCACCGGGTACAGCGAATATCAGCCGGTAGCGGAAAATACCTCACCGGAAGGGAGAGCAAAAAACAGACGGGTCGATATCGTTGTCTTATCCTCCACGAGCGATGGTGCCCGAACATATACGCCTCCAGAGTGATGAAAGACTGCGATTCATAAAGCACTGCCATTGGGAACAGTTTGAAAATCTCGAAAAGGTCACTTTACTTCAATAAAGTGGCCTTTTTCTGTAGCTAATCAGTTGTCTCATTGCTTAGAAGCCTTCTGTAAAGTTTTTTTACACCAATAGTGACTATTGGACTGTTACTGCTATAATAAAGCGTATTTGAAGCCTCAGTCCGGGGGATGGTGTGGAACCACGCAAACGAATAGGCGAAATTCTGGTAGAGAAGGGCATTTTGACACCGAAAACGGTAGATCGGGTGCTTGTTGTTGCACATCGGCTCAATAAGAGATTCGGCATGGTCCTTGAGGATATGGAAATCGTCACGCCGGAGGAGCTGGCCTATGCTCTGGCACAGCAATATGGCACCAAGGTGGCGACGAATATGGTGAAATATTCGTTTCCTGCGGATCTGCTGGGGATCATTTCAGCCGACAATGCGCTCCAGTACGTCATTTTTCCCCTGAAGCTCGAACAGAACAAACTCTGTCTGGCCATGGCCGACCCAACCGATATGAAGATGGTCTCGAATCTGGCGTCAAACCGCAACTTGAGCATTGTCCCATTCATCGCAACGCGAAAAGATATCCTGGCGGCTATTTGCAAGCATTATTATGGCAAGGATCTGGAAGAGCAGGCCGAGCGAACCATCCTGATAGTGGATGACGACGTCTCTGTATTGCAGATGTTGACCTCGATTCTGTCGAAGCACGGATACCGGATCATTACTGCAACGGATGGCATGGAAGCATTCAAGGAGGCTATCTCCAAGAATCCTCATGTCATCATTACCGACAAGGTTCTGCCCAAAATCGATGGCTATGCCTTGCTCGATTCCCTGAAAAAACTTCAGGAAACCAAGTCCATCCCGGTGCTCCTCATAACAGGGCAAAAATCGGAGAATGAAGAGGCACTGGCGTTTCGCAAGGGATTTTTCGATTTCATCCCCAAACCGTTCGGTGAGATTACGATTGTCTCCCGCATCCAACGGGCGCTCCTGTTTTATGATCGGAAATACCAACTCACGTGATAAGCAAAGGGGCAACGGTATCGGTCGTTGCCCCTTTTGCACAGCAGGGGGATCTTCGTTCGGATGAATGCAATTGCCAGGGATTCCCGAAATGATCCTATGGACGCGGAATGTCAGGGAGTGGTCGGCTCCTCCTGGAACTGTGAAGCATCACACTTTCCACTTACCTTGAGTTGTTGACAGATCTCTTCTATTGCACGGTCGATTTCGTCGCTCCCCATACCGAGCTCTTTGCGTACTTTTTCCTCAGCAGCCTTATCCCACTCGATTTCCTTGTCCCGTAATTCTCCGCGGTTGTAACGATGGCTGTGCAGGGTTGAGTAAGCATAGAATTTACTCTGTTTTTCATCGCTGAAAATCTTTGCTGCACGCTGTTTCAGCTCAAACAGCATGCGACCGCGCCGCTTGGGGTCGTTGGCGGTGGGGAGGGACTTCGCGGTGAGCGGGGTGGGCTTGGCATCCGAGGCCGCTACCGGTGCAAGAAGCTGCAGGAGTCGATCATTGGCCTTGACGGCAAATTCGCTGGCAGGGTAACGGTCGATGAGGGATTCGTAGATTGTCTGCGCCTGCTGTGTATTCCCCTGGCGTTCAAGTTTGCCGGCCTGCAGGTAAAGGGACTGGGGTGATTCCGGTGCGGACTCCGCTGCCGGTACCGTCCCGGAAAGCAGCAGAAAGAAACAGACAGCAGGGAGAAAAATGGTGAATGGTTTCATGGGATGCTCCTGACAGGTTCGTGTAATATGCAAGATCCAAGGGGGCAACTGCGAAATTCGTGACCTCTCGATCAGGCGGTTGTATGTGTTTCCAGGGTATCTGCGCCGGAAGGGAGCGGAATGGCCCCGGCAGCAGCCCTCCGTGGTGCGAGTTCCGAAACTATCATCCCGGCGAAAATGAGCAGGGCTCCAACCATGCCGATTGGGCCCATGCGTTCTCCCGCGGCCAGATAGGCGTAGAGAGCTGCGAATACCGGTTCCATGCAGAAGATGAGAGCAGTATGGGACGGGCTCAGCACCCGTTGCATGGCTGTCTGGACCAGGAAGGCAAAAACTGTGGCAAAGATGGCACAGATAATGATAGCCCAGGCGATCTGTGGATACAAGGCGAGTATCTCTTTGCCCCTGATGCCGGCAGTGACAAAACTGAGTAGCGCCACCGTGCAGATCTGCACCGTGGTGAGCCAGTAGATGTCCGTCCCTGTACGCCGGGAAAAACTGCTGGTGAGCAGGAGGTGCAGGGCTACGCAGACGGCGCATATTGCGGCCAGGATGTCGCCGTTATTGAAATTCCAGGTACCGTTGGAACAGAGCAGGAACAGTCCGGTTACGGCGAGTCCGACCCCGGCAACGACAGGTGCGGAAACCCGCTGGCGGAAGAACAGAGCCCCGGTCAGCGGGACGAGAACCACGTTGAGCCCGGTGAGAAAGCCGGTGTTGGAGGCGCTGGTATAGAGTAGGGCAACGGTCTGGAAGCCGAAAGCAGAGAAGAGAACGACCCCCAGGACAATGCCATCTTTCAGGGCCGACCTGGTGAGCTGCCTGCGGGTCAGGAAACAGAACAGCAGCAAAAGGAGAGATGCCAGAGCAAAGCGGTGGGCAAGGAAAATGAACACGTCCACCTGTGCTACGGCATCCTTCACTATGGTGAAGGTTACCCCCCAGAAAAAGGTGGTCAGGAGCAGCAGGGTAAGTGCAACGTACTTTTTCATCTCGGTCTTTCTCGACATGGGACAGGGTGACGTTCTACTGAAACGGCATCTATAGTGCCGTTTTTTCACGCCAATGGCAATAAATATTCTAAATGGTTTTACCAATCGTATTGACAAACGGGTGAATAAGCGATAAAAAGGCCGGAATCCGTCGAATAATCGATATATTTAGACATACCCCGAGGAGGATACAAAAAATGCGAAAATCGTTATTCATGCTTTCTGCAGTTCTGATCCTTGCAGCACTTTCGTTTGCGGCAGTTCCTGCACAGGCTGCCGGGGCTCGCAAAATCGTGGTCGCGACCGATGCTACTTGGCCTCCGATGGAGATGGTGAATGCGAACAAGCAGATTGTCGGATTCGACATCGATTTCATGAACGCTGTCGCCAAAGAGGCGGGCCTGGCTGTCACCTACAAGAATACCGCCTGGGACGGCATCTTTGCCGGTCTCGCATCGGGACAATACGATGCCATCATCTCTTCCGTGACCATCACTGATGAGCGGAAGAAAAACTTCGATTTCTCCGATCCCTATATCAATATCGGCCAGATCATCGTTGTGCCGAAAACCGATAAGACCACCAGGAAACTGGCTGATCTGAAAGGGAAGAAGGCCGGAGCCCAGATTGGCACCACCGGTGCCTTTGAGATCAAGAAGAATGCCGGTGTTGAACTCAAGACCTATGACGAGATCGGGCTGGCCTTCGAGGATATGGCTGCTGGCAGGATCATGGCGGTCGTTTGCGATGAGCCGACTGCAGCACACTATGCCCTGCAGAAGCAGGAGTACAAGGCAAAATTCAAGATAGTCGGCGAGCCTTTCACCCACGAAGGCTATGGCATTACCGTGAAAAAGGGTGACAAGGAGCTGATCGCGCTTTTCAATAAAGGGATCAAGGCAGTCAGGGCAAAGAAGCTGGATGAGAAACTCCGCAAGAAGTGGCTCCGTTAGTCAACTGCATGGGGTGGAGCGATCCACCCCATAATCATATATTTGCAGGAAGGATGAGAACAATCAGGCATGTCAACCAGCGAATCGCCACAATCCCACATCGACGTTGGTGACGGCGCAGCCATCCCAACGAAGTCCGACGCCGGCCTGTTTACCGCGTGGCGCATCGCGTTTGTCGGGTCGATTTCCTGCTGTATCCTGCTGGCGGTATATAAGCCCGATCCGTACCTCGCCATTTTCAAGTTCGTTCCCGATGGCATTCTGGTCACGTTCAAGGTAACCGTAGGGGCTATCCTTCTTGCCATAGTGCTCGGGCTCTTCACCGGACTGGGGCGCATTTCCACAAACAGACTGGTCAATGGCATTGCCTCGCTCTATGTCGAGGTGATCCGCGGCATTCCCCTTCTGGTGCAGATCTTCTACATCTATTATGCGCTTGGGCGGTTTGTCCGAATCCCCGATCTCTTCAGCGCCATCATCGCCATGGCAGTCTGTTACGGTGCCTACATGGGCGAGGTATTCCGGGCCGGCATCCAGTCCATCCCCAAAGGGCAGATGGAGGCTGCGCTCTCCCTCGGGATGTCGCGTCGGCAGGCCATGCGGCACGTCATTCTGCCCCAGTCGATCAAAGTGGTGCTTCCTCCCATCGGCAACGAGTTCATTGCCCTTCTTAAGGATTCCTCCCTGGTATCCATCCTGGCAGTGTCCGATCTCCTTCGCCGCGGCAGGGAATTCGCTTCGGAATCCTTTACCTATTTCGAGACCTACACGGTGATTGCCCTGATCTATCTGGTCATTACCCTTTTCTTTTCCAAGCTGATCGGCATCATGGAGGAACGACTCAATGCGGGAAAATAGTCGCCCCATGATTGAGGCCCGTAATGTCTTCAAGCATTTCGGCAGTTTCCGCGCTTTGCATGATGTCTCTTTCTCTGTAGCTGCCAACGAAAAGGTGGTCATCATCGGCCCCAGCGGTTCGGGGAAAAGCACCTTGCTCCGCTCCATCAACCGCCTGGAGACTATCGATTCGGGCAGCATCATCGTCGATGGCGTGGACATTGCCGATCCGAAAGTCGATATCTGCAAGGTTCGCGAAGAGGTGGGGATGGTGTTCCAGTCTTTCAACCTGTTTCCCCATAAGACCGTTCTGGAAAATCTCACCCTGGCACAGCTCGTCGTTCGGAAACGGAGCAGGGCCGAGGCTACAGATCGCGCCATGGAGCTGTTGAAAAAGGTTGGCATTGCCGAAAAGGCGTCGGCATACCCGAGCAAACTTTCTGGCGGCCAGCAACAGCGGGTCGCCATTGCCCGCTCCCTTGCCATGAACCCGAAGATGATGCTGTTTGATGAACCGACGTCGGCCCTTGATCCGGAGATGATCGGCGAGGTGCTTGACGTCATGAAGGATCTTGCCCGCGAAGGCATGACCATGGCGGTCGTAACCCACGAAATGGGGTTTGCCAGGGAAGTGGCCGACAAGGTCATCTTTATGGACCAGGGTGCCATCGTCGAGGTGGGGACACCGGAGCATTTCTTCACCAGTCCTTCCCACGAGCGGGCAAGGCAGTTTTTAAGCCAGATTTTGTGAAACGATTTCAAGATATTTTCTGTTCTTGACTTTGTAACTCGTGATTTACTATAGTTCAATAAGGTTTTACCCATCTCCTGCTGGGCGGTAATGGCTTGAAGCAGTTGTCCTTGCTCATTATATTCATACTTCTGACCAACTGGTTCAGCGGAATGTGCGAGAATGCACATGCCATGGAAAAGTGTCTGGTCGAACATGTTCCAATCTCTGTAACATGTAATGACACTGGCGAGTGTCCTTCGTGCCCTCTTGAACATCACAACGATTTTGATGGATGTGATACGTGCATCAACTGTGCATGTCATGCATCTCTAACCACTCAGAATTTCCAACTTGTTTATTCCCCGTGTGTTCTTGATTTACACACATCTGACCCATTCAGATTCTTACCCGAAGTCTACCTATCTAAATTTATTCCCCCGCAAAACCAGGCCTAAAAAGACTCGACAGGAGTAGTTTGTCTTCGATCGGGGAATGCTCTGCTTTTCCCCTATGTCGAGTTGCGTCCCGCATTGAATCTATTTCTGCCTAAAAACAACTAAATAGTGGAGGTTAATCCCTTGGGAACAACGGAATGTGCACGTAGAGCATTGCTCTTGGTGCCGGCGATCATATGCATTGTAATGGCTCAACCTGTCCGCGCGGAGACACCGTACCTGGAATTGCAGCAGATACTCGAATATTCATTGCAAAATAACGGCGAACTTAATTCATTTCGTGTTGAGAAGGGTATTCGAGATGCGAACAGAATTAAAGCGGGACTGATGCCCAATCCTACTCTCGATCTTGAAGGGGGAACAGGTGCTTTGACCGGCAGCAGTGCCGAGAACAACCTGGCAATCGGTGTTTCACAGGAAATCGTGCTGGCAGGCAAGCGCCATAAACGCATGACAGTTGCGGAACGCGAACTGGAAACCTACCGCTGGCATTTGCTTGAACGTGGGCGATCTTTGATTGAGGAAGTGAAGACGGTATTCTATGACGTCATGCTTGCCGAGCAACGGCTCAAATTGACAGACCGGTCCATTGAGCTCAACCGGCAGCTTCTTGAAATAACCAAGGAGCGTCTGGCTGCCGGCGATATTCCCGAGCTGGAAATGAATCTGGCAAAAGTGGAGCTGATACGCAGCGAAGGGACTCGAATCGAAGCTGAGCGGGCGCTTCTGCAAATCCGGGCCAAACTCTTTTCGTTCATGGGGCAGCCTTCTGGTGAAACACCGGCCATTGCTGGAGCGTTGGACAACAGCTTCTCTCTTGACAAGAGTCTGGCTGACCTGAAGCAGTTGGCGTTCGCAAAACGTCCCGACCTGAAGGCTCTGGAGGCAGAAAAATCAAAAGGGGACGCGGAGATCGCCCTGGCGCAGTCCGAAGCCATCCCTAACCTTACCGCCGGCCTCGCCTTCAGGCGCGACACGACCAGCATGGAAATCGGAGGAGTTGAAGGCAAAGATACTGCCTACACGATCGGGTTGAAACTGTCGATGCCGATACCGTTGTTCGATAAGAACCAGGCCGGCATTCAGGAGGCCCGGGCAAAACGGAGCAGCAGCGAAAGCCGTTTCTTTGCCGCCACCAGGAATGTGGAACGGGACGTAGAGACCGCCTACGCAAGTTTTCAGAATGCCGAGAAAGTACTCTCTCTCTACAAGTCGAGCATTATCCCCCAGCTTGAAGAAAACCTGCAATTGACCCACGAGGCGTACCGTCTGGGTGAGGTCGGGATACTTTCCGTTATTCAGGAACAGAAAAAATTCTTCGAGGTCAGCGATGGTTATCTGGCAGCGCTTCATGCCCGGCAGCTGGCATTCGTAAAACTCGAATCAGCAGTGGCGACAGACATCAACGGAGGTGCGCAGTGAATAAGAAAGCAATCATCATCGGACTCATCCTGGTTCTGGCCCTGGGGGGCGGCGTCGCCTACCGGCTGATCCATTCCACCACCGGGGGGGGAGAAAAAGTAGAACATAAAGAGACCGGTCATAAGGACGAAAAAGGGGACCATGACGCGGAGAAGGGGCATGAAGGCCACGACGAACATGGCGAGGGAAAACTCGTCAAGATGTCCGCAGAAGTGCAGAAACAGAGCGGCGTGGTCGTGGCTTTGGCCAAAAAACAGCGCCTGGCCGGCACTATCAGCACCACTGGCAAGGTGGAAGCCAATGCCGACCGCATCGCCCATGTGTCGCCCCGCATCTCCGGCAAGATCGTCAGCGTCAAGTCCTCCCTGGGGGACAGCGTTGCCGCCGGCCAGGTATTGGTGACCCTGGACAGTGTCGAGCTGGGTGAAGCCCTGAACCGTTACCATCAGTCAAAGACCAAGTTAGCCTTGGCACAGTCCAACATGGATCGGATCAAGGCACTGGTGGATAAGAAAATTGCGGCCCGCAAGGAGATCCTGCAGGCCGAAACCGACTACAAGACCTCACAGACCGAACTACATACGGATGAAGAACGCCTCGCCTTGTATGGGGTTTCGATTGCTCATCTGAGGGGCGACATTCACAAGAAGCCGCTCTTGCCGGTTCGCTCTCCGATTTCAGGCATTATCACCGAGAAGCATGCCATTGTCGGGGAGCTGTCTGACCCAGCCAAAAGCCTCTACACCGTCGCCGATCTCTCCTCAGTCTGGGTGCTGGTAGACATCCACGAAAAAGACCTGGCCAAAGTCCGCCGGGGACAGGCGGCAACCGTCATCGTTGGCGCTTTTTCCGATCGGAAATTCAGGGGCAGGATAACCTATCTTGCCGATCTGGTCGACGAGGCTACCCGCACGGTCAAGGCGAGGGTCGAAGTTGCCAATCCGGGCCGCATGCTGAAACCGGAGATGTTTGCTACCGTCGAGCTGGCGCTTGCTGCAGACGCTCCACCGGTCCTGGCGGTGCCGGAAGAGGCCCTACAGGAAATGGACGGCAGGAAGCTGATCTTTGTCGCCGAGAAGGAGACCGAGTTTGAACCGAGACCGGTTGAACTGGGGCGTGCCTCTGGCGGCATGGTGGAAGTGGTTTCAGGCCTCAGGGAAGGAGAGCGCTATGCCGTCAAGGGGGCGTTCACACTGAAGTCGGAACTGAAGAAGGGTGAACTTGAGGGGCACGAACATTAAGGAGACAGCATGCTGGAAAGACTCATTGCATATACATTGAAGCAGAAAGGGATGGTCATCTTCTTGGCGCTGGTGATCGTTGTTTTCGGCTTTTACTCGTACATCAGATTGCCGATTGACGCCTTTCCTGATGTGACCAACATCCAGGTTGAGGTGGTCAGCCATGCCGACGGCCTGTCGGCGGTCGAAATCGAACGGAATGTTACCTATCCGATAGAAATGGCCATGCGCGGCCTGCCGGGCATCGAGCAACTCCGCTCGGTGACCAAGTTTGGCCTCTCCATCGTCACCGTTGTCTTTAAGGACAATGTGGATATCTACTTTGCCCGGCAACTGGTCTTCGAGCGGCTGGCCGAGGCACGGGAAAAGGTGCCGAAAGGTGTTCAGGTTGCCATGGGGCCCATCGGAACGGCCATGGGGGAGATCTACCAGTACACCCTGGAAGGTAAGGTGCCCCAGGACCCGGAACAGAAACGGGCTTACCTGACCAACCTGCGCACTATGCAGGAATGGGTCATTACCCCCCAGCTGAAGAGCGTCGCCGGAGTGAACGAAATCAACTCATTCGGGGGCTATTTCAAGCAATACCAAGTGCTGGTGTCGCCGGAGAAACTGGTGAAATACGGCGTCACTGCGGATGATGTCTATAACGCCATCGGCAGCAACAACAGCAATGTTGGCGGTAACGTCCTCGAGCGGGGCACGGACCAGTACATCGTACGCGGCGTCGGCCTGATCCAGAGCATCAGCGACATCGAAAACATAGTCCTCAAATCTCAAAAAGGGACGCCAACCTACCTGCGGGACGTGGCTCAAATAAGGTTAGGCGAAGCGGTTCGCATGGGTGCTGCCATCAAGAACGGCGCCGACGAGGCGGTCGGGGGCATTGTCATGATGCTGCGGGGCGCAAACAGCCGCGATGTGGTATCCAGAGTGGCGGCCAAAGTCAAGGAGATCAACGAAAGCAACATGCTGCCGGACGGAGTCAAGATGGTTCCCTATTACGACCGCAGCGATATTGTGAAGGCCAGTGTCGGTACCGTCAATAAGGCGCTGATCGAAGGCTCCATCCTGGTCTTGATTGTCCTCTACCTGCTCCTGAACAGCATCCGGGGGAGTATCGTGGTGTTGCTGGCCTTACCGCTGTCGCTGTTGGTAACCTTCATCGTAATGAAGCTCACCGGCATTACCGCCAACCTGATGTCCCTCGGTGGCCTGGCCATCTCCATCGGTATGATCATCGATACCACGATTATCCAGGTGGAGAACGTCCAGCGTCACCTGAGTGAAGAGGGGCACCTGCACCCCAAGCTCGACACGGTTCTGAAGGCGGTTATGGAGGTGCGCAAGCCGAGTATATTCGGCGAGTTAATCATTGCCCTTACCTTTATTCCAATCCTGACCCTTGAGGGGATCGAAGGGAAGATGTTCGGCCCGCTGGCAATTACCGTTGCCATTGCTCTGCTCTCGTCGCTACTCCTCTCCATTTTCATTATTCCGGTGCTCTGTAGTCTGTTTCTCAAACCGGAAGAGGGAAAAGACAGCAGGATCATGGCCTGGGCCAAGCAGCAGTACCTGCCGATGCTGGAGTATGCTTTGAACAAGAAGAAGGTCGTCCTCGGGATTGCCGGAGGGCTGCTGGTCGTCTCGCTGTTCCTGGTGACCAGGCTGGGGTCGGAGTTTATTCCGATCATGGATGAAGGGTCGTTTGACATGGATATAGCCATGCTTCCCGGCGTCTCTCTGGCCAAGGCGCTGGAGGTCAACCAACAGGCTGCCGCCAAATTGATGAAGTTTGATGAGCTGGACGTGGTCATTGGCCGCATCGGTCAGACCGGCGTCGCCCTGGATACCCGTGGCGTGGACAAAACCGGCTATGTGGGGGTGTTTAAACCGAAAAGTGAGTGGAAGCGGGACATTACGAAGGAAGAGCTGACCAACGAGTTGCGCGAGGCGCTGGAGAGCGTTCCGGGGATAAGCTTCGGTTTCAGCCAGCCGATCCAGTGCCGGATCGACGAACTGGTGGCCGGCACCCGGGCCCAACTGATCGTCAAGCTGTTCGGCGAAGATCTTGACATTTTAAATGAAAAATCGGCCGAAATAGCCAAGGTTCTCTCCATCGTCCGGGGCGGAACAGACCTCAACACGGAAAAGGTTTCCGGGCAGCCCTATCTGACCGTCACCATCGACCGGGCAAGAATAGCCCGCTATGGCCTCAACATCAGTGATGTGCAGAATGTCATCGAAATAGCGGTAGCTGGCAAGGCGGCCTCTACCTTCTATGAGGCAAACCGGGGCTTCGACATTACCGTTCGGCTGCCGGAGGAGAAGCGGAATTCCATTGAGACTATCAAGAACCTTCTGATCACGACTAAATCAGGAATGAACATTCCTCTCGAACAACTTGCCGAAGTAAGGATGGTGGAAGGACCGGTGCAGATCAGTCGTCAGGATGGCGTGCGCCGGATCGGTATCGAGATGAACGTCACCGGTCGGGATATGGGTAGTTTCGTAGCCGAGGCGAAGCAGAAGATCAAGGAACAGGTAAAACTACCAGTCGGTTACTACCTGACCTGGGGCGGCCAGTTCGAGAACCAGCAGCGCGCCATGAACAAGTTGATGATCATCGGCCCTGTGGCTATCGGGCTGATCCTCTTGCTGCTCTACGTTACCTTCCGCTCCATTCGCTTGGCGCTGCTGGTAATTTCCAACCTGCCGTTCGCCCTGATCGGCGGAATTTTTTCTCTCTTTCTCTCTGGCCAATATCTCTCGGTTCCGGCGTCGGTCGGTTTTATCGTCCTTTTCGGGGTGGCGGTGCTGAATGGCCTGGTTCTGGTATCGCGCATTTCGCAGCTTAGGGACGAGGGGATGGAACTCGGGGAGGCCATCAGGAAGGGCGCCGCTGATCGGCTCCGGCCGGTGCTGATGACCGCATCCATAGCCATCTTCAGTCTGATGCCGATGCTGCTGGCCAGCGGGACCGGTTCGGAGATCCAGAAGCCGCTGGCAACGGTCGTTGTGGGTGGTTTGATAACCTCAACCCTGCTGACCCTGTTGATCATCCCGGCAGTATACGGTTGGTTCGAGAAGAGGAAAGTCGAAGCGGAAATGTAGTCAAATCCGGATTGAACCGAAGTTAAACGATGGTTGAGCCGCAAAAGGAGCTACGTCATGACGAAAATATGTCTAATGTTGATCATGCTGGTCTTTCTTTTTAGAGGGCTTGCGGAATGCTCTGTACTGTTTGAGGCAAACAATGCATGTTTGCCAAAAGATGCTTCAGAGAGTATTTCTCGTGGGATTGTCCCGGAAGGATTGTCCGCATTGCGGGTCACCGCCAGCATAAAAACTCACAAGCCTGGTATTCATTCTGTATCGGATATCCACGGAACGCCGGATTACAAAATTTTACTGAATATCGACGGTGAAGTCTTGAAATTGAGCGGGCAACTGCATGAAGAAAATAGCGAACCGAAGAAACTGTCGGATCCGGAAACTGGCGACGGTATCAGGTATGTCTTTCAAGAAAATCTGCGCTTGAAGGCTGGCCATCATTCGATAGTGGTGACCCTACAAAACGATGATATTGAAGTTCATAAAACAATGACGCTTGAAGCTGGGAGCATGAACAATCTGGTGTTGGAGCCGATTTATCGTGCTGTGCCAGGAAAGAAGCGATTGGGTCTTTATGGTACTCCCAGCTTTACGGAGGGCCTGAAAGGGTTCGCTCTCCTATTGAATGGGAGAACCTTGGATTGATGTGAGCGCATTTGACAGGTAGCTGGCTTCAGGCTCATTCATGGAAATGGATGAACGATCAGGGAAGAGCGATCTTCCCTTTTTTTATTTGACAAATATCGCGTAAAGCTGTATTGAAAATAAAAATCAATATCTACACGTATGTATTCATAATTTATATAGATAATATATGGTTGTGATAGGCAGATGCTTAGATGGCGTGACGCCGGAAAATTTCATGAGCAAACCCGTAGTTAAACAATCCCAATATCTTTGCCGATACAACTGTAGGGAGGATAAGTGCATGATGATAAAATTGGCGAATAGTGTTCTGCTCGTCGGCCTGTTGCTCTGCATCAACTTTCACGTGGCGATGGCGGCTGAAGTCATTCCGGAGAGGGTCGAAAGCAAGCACTGGTCGTGTCTGGAGCTGAAGGATCTTGCCGTTAAGTATGATGCTTCACGACGGGTTCCTGATGGCGAGTTTGTTGCAAAACAGGACCTTGCTGCTTCGCTTCTGGCGGTTCTGGATAAAGTCATGGAGATGTGTGACAAGAATGGTTCCAATGCAATTCCCAAGGAAGATATGGAGCGGATTGCTCGTCTTTACGATGCCTTGAAAGCGGATCTTTCAGGTTACGAGGGTTATCTGACCAGGCGTGAAGCAATAGAGAAGATGCTTGCCAAACCCGATGAAACAAAACCTCCTTTTGAATTTGCTGCTGGAATCGGCGGGTTTCTGCGAGGCGAAGGAGTGGGGAATTTCCGTTTGACGGATTTCAGTTATGCGCCCAACCACGCAGAAGGAAGATTTCTCTATCGTGCAAAGCCTTTTGTTTACTGGCACCCAACTGACTGGATAGACATCCATGTCGAGGGACAGGGGTACGGGTACATGGGAGGAGAGCACCAGGAACGCAACCGTTTTTCCCTTTACCAGGGTTATGCTGAACTGAAATCGCCCGGTCGGGACTGGCTCTCCCTGAAGGGAGGGCGTCAGGAATTCAGCTACGGCAGCGCCTTCATCCTCGGCACCAACTCCTTCTTCGACGGCCTTGTATTCGACGCGGCACGGCTCAGGGTAAAACCGATAGAGCCCCTCAGCCTCGACTTCCTGCTTGGCGCCTATGCTCCCCCCTTCAACAACGGGTTTTTGGGGAACTTGGCCGGTGCCTATGCAACCTACAGTATCGACGATGCGACTTCTGCCGAACTCTATGTCTTTCGTGATTCAGGCTCGGAAGATCACCATGTCGACGAGCGTCTTATGATATGGGGCGGGCGGGGGACTGCAACATTCGGTTCGTTTTCTGCTGAAGCTGAATTGGTCTACGAATCGGGCAAGCTTTTCAACGGGATAACCGGGAACAATGATGATATCGATGCCTTTGGCGGTCATATCGACGTGACCTATGATGCAGACCTGGCGGGATACAGCAACAAATTCTTCCTGAGTTACGCATACGGGTCGGGGAGTCAGGACTCAGCCGATGGCATCCGATCGAACCGGGAATTCCGCAATCCCAATAATGATACTTCCCTGGTGGGGGATATGTGCGTTGTCGGTGATCTCTCGGGCCTGACCGTGGGAGACCACCATGCCAGCGGACTGCAGATCTATACCCTTGGATGGGGTATAGATCTGTCAAAACAGGTCAATTTCTCCGCGACCGGGCGCTATTTTGTAGCTGATCACGTTGAGGCCGGTTTTAAGCGGGACATCGGCCTTGAGACCGATTTCACACTGACCTACATGGTATCTGACAACGTCTCCGTGATTGTTGGCTATGATCATTTCATCACCGGAAGATTTTTCAGGGACGCCGCCCAGAGCGATGATGATATCCTTTACGGGTATTCAATGCTGCAGTTCAACCTGGAGAAAAACTGGTTAAAGACAAAGAAGCCGGGTGACATCTGACGCAGTTCCTTTCCGCAGCATAAAAACTCCGCGATTACACGGCGGGGAGATCCCTTGGGTCTCCCCGTTGTCGTTTCCAAGCTCCCTTCATTGTCCATTCTTGAATTGTCAGACCAAGAGATTGTTTGTCGCTGCCAAAGATTTCAGGTGCAAATTCTGCCTGTAAACCTGAATGGTTGGATAATGCGACTCCATGCTATAGGTAGTTGTTAAAATGTTTAACCATTAAAAAAAAGTTGATTTGCACGAGGTATTGCATTAAATATACGTTGTTTTTCATTCAACTACAGCGCGGGTTAGATCCCGTGGACTTGCATGAAAAAAGCGAAAAGGGGGGCTCTGGGTCGAGGAATGAAGGGCAGCAGGATGCAGATTGAGATGCATTATATTCATTCAGAGAGGAGTGCATGAACATGAAGAAATCTGTTGTAGTCGCCGCGGCATGCGCCGTAGCAGTCGGTGCTGCAGTACCGGCATTTGCCTTTGAGAATGAGTTTCACGGGATGTTTCAGACCCAGTTCGACGTCTCGAACTTCAATGGGACGAACAATGTGAGGGATAACCAGGGCGACACAGGTGGCTTTGGTACCTATGATCCAAGCACCACGGACAAAAAGGCCCCGACGGCAAACTTCTTCGAGCAACGCGCTCGTCTGGCCTATATTGCCAAGGCTTCGGACGATCTCAAGCTGGTGACGAAATTCGAAATCGATTATAAATATTGGGGGAATGATTCTTATTCCGTAAAGCGTAATGGTGGTGCTGCTCTCGGTTCCGATGATATCAACCTGGAAACCAAGAACGTCTATCTGGACATGAACATCCCGACGACAAAGATTAACGCAAAAATCGGTATGCAGCCGTTCGATGATGCATTCAAAGGCATCTTCGCCAGTGCCGACATGGCTGGTATCTTCGTATCCCATTCTTATACCGATGCCGCTGCCTCCGCAGGCTTTTTCCGCTGGAACGACAATGGCTTTGACCTTGGCAAAGAGACCCGCGACTTTTTTGTCCTGGATGGTAAATACAACGTTACCAAAGATATCAAGGTTGGCGGCGCCTACTACCTGGTGAACAGCGACAATGCCGACAGGGACCAGGGTGCGTATACTGCGCCCCAGGTGAATAACGTTGAGAACGTGATCGTTCACATGCTCGGTGTCAATGCCGAAGCAGGTTTCGGTCCCTTGACGCTGGACGGGTTCGTTGTCTATCAGTTCGGTAACGATGAGCAGACGGTCAGCAAGCCCACTTCCAATCACATCAGCGCCTTTGCGGCAAACGCCGGGGCACGGTTGAAGGTCGGTAAGGGCACGGCCCGCACCGAGCTCCTCTACGTCTCCGGTGAAGGTAACCCCGGTGGCCGCAGCACCAGCAACGCCTTCTACACCCCCTCCGGGTTCGGGCTCTCGGAAAGCGGCTATTACAGTAACGAGATGGTTATCCTCGGTCGCGACAAATACGCCATGACCAATGATGCTGCCATCGTCTATGACGTGAATAACAGGGATCAGGGTGTGATCTTTGGCGCTCTCGGTTACGACCATCCCTTCACTGACAAACTGAAGGCCAGTGCCAATCTCGGATTTGCTGCAGTAGCCAAGGAGAACCTCAACAAGCCTGTTAACGTGAAGACCGGGCAGAGAAACTCCAGCAATTATCTTGGCACCGAAATCAATGCTGAAGTCGATTATAAGGTTTTTGAGAGCGTAACGCTGACAGGACGTGCCGGTTATGTCGTTCTGGGGGACTACTACAAGGATATCGCCGCCAACGGTACGCCGGACAATCCGTATGATGTGAAGCTCATCGTCAACTACAGTTTCTAGGTCCTGAACTGAACGGTCGCGTCCTCGGCCGCGACCGGCAACCATTCCACGAGATAGGGAGGCAGAAATGAAAAAAATCGCGATGATACTGGCCATTGCCGTACTGACGGCTTCCGCCATTCCCGCTTTTGCAGAGATGACCAAGGATGAGAAGGATCAATGCCTGCTGGCATCCAAAGGGTGCGCCGGCGAGGTCGATTCTATCCAGAAACAGGTAAAGAAGATCCAGGCGGAGATCAAGAAGGGTACCAAGGTGTATTCAGCCGATGAACTCAGGACCCTTGAGCAGAAGCTCAAGGAGGTCAATGCATTTATCAAGAGCATGGACAAGCCGGGGAGATAGTTCCATTCCACTTGCATTTGCATGTTTAGCTGATACACGTAACTGTATACCATTGATCAGGAGGTTCACGATGAACATGAGAAAGATGGCGGCCTTGCTTTTGGTAGGTATGCTGGCAGCCGGCAGTTTCGGCTGCAAGAAAAAGGACGGTGGCGAGGCGCCGAAGGCTGCCGGCGACACCATCAAGATCGGTTTCCTCGGTGCCCTTACCGGTGACGTTGCCATGTTCGGCAAACCGACCCTGGAAGGGATGAAGATGGCTGCCGACGAGCTGAACGCTGCCGGCGGCATCCTCGGCAAGAAGATAGAGATCGTGGAGGCGGATAACCGCGGTGACAAGCAGGAGGGCGCCTCGGTAACCCAGAAACTGATCAGCCGCGATAATGTCGTTGCCATTGTCGGCGACCCGACTACCGGCATTACCAAGGTTGCAGCTCCCATTGCCCAGAAGGCTCAGGTCGTTCTCCTCTCCGCAGGTGCGACAGGCCCGGGCGTTGTCGAAAATGGCGATTTCATTTTCCGCGATACCCTGCTGGACAGCGTCGCCATTCCTGCTTGCATCGACTTCTTTGCCAAGGACATGGGCTACAAAAAGGTGGCAGTGATCACGTCCGACAACAACGATTATAGCGTCGGCCTTTCCCAGACCTTCCGCGATGCCGCCAAGGGAAAAGGGATCGAGATCGTTGCCGAAGAGAAGGTAAAGGACGGCGACAAGGACTTCAGTGCCCAGATTACCAACATCAAGGCAAAGAAACCTGACGTCATTTTCTTCTCCGGCTATTACACCGAAGCGGCCCTGATCATGAAAGAAGCCCGCAAGCAGGGTCTCAAGGCCAAGATGTTCGGCGGCGATGGCCTCTTCTCGCCGAAACTCATCGAGCTCGGCGGTGATGCGGTAGAAGGCACCATGTCCGCCCTCGGCTTCTCTCCCGAGCAGGCATCGCCGGTAACCGCCAAATTTGTCGAGGCGTTCAAGAAGAAGTTCAACGGTGCCGAGCCCGGTCTGTTCGATGCCCAGGGCTACGATGCCATCATGCTGCTCGCCGATGCCATCAAGCGCGCCAACAGTGCCGATCCGAAGGTATTCAAGGCAGCTCTTGCCCAGACCAAGAACTTTGAAGGAGTATCCGGAACCATCACCATCCGCGACAATCGCGAGCCGATCAAGTCGCCGCTCGCTCTTCTCGAAGTGAAGGGGGGCAAATTCGCCCTGAAGGCCAAAGTTCCTGTCAAGATGGACTGACAGCGTTTTTATCAGAAGAGTGATTGGTATGTCAAAGGCCCGGCAGGTTATCCTTCCGGGCCTTTTAACGTGGGGCTGAACAGACGTGACTCGTGATTGACACATGGGAATGTTAATTTGGTCAAACCATTTATTATCCACTTGCACAGCAGGATGCATTCATGGTAAACGAACATGATTTAATTGGTATAGTACGGTTGGTTGAAACTCGTATCCGGCAGGCCTCATTGCGGTTCTGAACGTAACGTGAACAAGGACGGGCTATGTTTTTTCAGCAGCTTATCAACGGGATCGCACTGGGGAGCACCTACGCGCTGATTGCCCTCGGCTACACCATGGTCTATGGCATCATTACGCTGATCAACTTTGCCCATGGCGAAATCTACATGGTCGGTGCCTTTGTCGGGCTCCTCCTGGTCGCCACCTTCAAGCTGAATATCTTCGTGGCCATGGTGCTTGCCATGGTCACCTGCATGGTGCTCGGTGTTCTCATCGAACTGATCGCCTACCGTCCCTTGCGGAAATCGTCCCGGCTCTCTGCCCTGATCTCCGCCATCGGGGTCTCCATCTTTCTTTCCACGCTCGCCCAGATGATCTTCGGCGCCGATGCCAAGGGGTTCCCGAGCGATGCCTTTCCGGTCAACCAGATCCATATCGGCGATGCCGACATATCGACCCTCCAGCTGCTCATCATCGGCATTTCTGCCATTCTCATGGTGGCGCTCGAATTCATCGTTCAAAAGACCAAGATCGGCAAGGCGATGCGGGCAACCTCCGAGGATTACAACACCGCTGCACTCATGGGGATCAACGTCAATGTCGTCATCTCGTTCACCTTTGCCCTCGGTTCGGCCCTAGCTGCAGCCGGCGGCGTTCTGGTGGGGCTCCTCTTCAACGCGGTTTCCTTCAACATGGGTCTTATGGCAGGTCTGAAGGCCTTTGCCGCGGCAGTCCTCGGCGGGATCGGGTCCATCCCAGGCGCCATGCTGGGCGGGCTCCTCTTGGGAATTACCGAAGTACTCGGCGTGGCAGCCGGATACTCCTCGTACCGCGATGCCATCGCCTTTGCCATCCTGGTACTGGTTCTGCTGGTGCGTCCGACCGGTCTTCTGGGAAGAAAGATACAGAAAAAAGTCTAACGTCGGGTTGGGGATTGACGCACCGGCAAGGGGTTCAGCCTCTCTTAGCTGGTGCGTTCGCCGCCCGAATCCAGGGATTTGAGGTTTTCAAGTATGGGTGAAGCGCTACAGGCTCTGTTGGGGAATATCAACCCCTATTTTCTGCAGATCATCGTCAATATCGGCATCGGCATCGTCCTCGCTCTGGGGTTGAACGTCATAACCGGGCTTACCGGCCAGCTTTCCCTTGGGCATGCGGCCTTCATGAGCGTGGGCGCCTTCACCAGTGCGCTCCTGACCATCAGGCTCGGCATGCCGTTCACTCTCAATATCCTCGTCACCGGCCTGGTGACGGCTGGTGTCGGCGCTCTGATCGGTTATCCCATCCTCAGGCTCACCGGCGATTATCTGGCGATCTGCACCCTCGGTTTTGCCGAGATCGTCAAGGTGGTCTTTCTCAACCTCGACATCACCAACAGGGCACTCGGCCTTTCCGTGCCGAGCCCCAATACCACGATCCCCATGCCGATCATGGTCTGGCTCGTGGTCGTGCTGGCCGTTATCGTCGTCTCCTTCATCCATAACTCCCGTTTCGGCAGGGCGCTCAAGGCCATCCGCGGCGACGAGATCGCTGCCGAGGCGATGGGGATCGACGTGGCGCGCTACAAGGTCCAGTCTTTTGCCATCGGGACCTTTCTCGCCGGGGTGGGTGGGGGGCTGTACGCCCACTTCATCAGCTACATCAACCCCTCCGATTTCGGATTTCTCAAGTCCATCGATATCCTCAGCATGATCGTTCTCGGCGGCCTGGGGAGCATTCCCGGCAGCATCATCGGCGCGACGATCCTTGCCGCGGCACCGGAATTCCTCCGTTTCATGGCCAAGTACCGCATGCTGGTCTATGGCGGTCTCCTGGTCTTCATGATGATCTTTCGGCCCAACGGCCTCATGGGGGGCATCAACTTTACCGAAGTTGTCCTGAGGGCCATTGGCCGTAAGCCGCACATGAAGGAAGAGATGGAAAAGAAGCAGCACTAATTCGAGCAGATAGAGACGTGCCATGTCGATACTCAAACTAGAAAATGTGACGATCCAGTTCGGCGGCCTGGTCGCCGTGGACAGCGTGAACCTGACCGTGGAGCCGGGGACCATCCAGGCCCTCATCGGTCCCAACGGCGCTGGCAAGAGCACCCTCTTCAACCTGATCACCGGGATCTACAAACCGACCTCCGGTGCAATCACCTTCAAAGATCGTCCCATCAGCGGCATGCAGACCTACCGGATCGCCGCTGCCGGCATCGGCCGAACCTTCCAGAACATCAGGCTCTTCACTGAACTTTCCGTGCTCGACAACGTCCTGATCGGTGCCCATACCCGCGGCAGCTGGGATCTGACCGGGGCCATCCTCAAATTTACCCCCTGGGTGAAGCGCGAGGAAGGGGAGCTGATGGAGTGGGCCATCCATTGCCTCACGCTGGTCGAACTCTCCTACAAGGCATTCGAGTCGGCCGGCAATCTCCCCTACGGAGAACAGCGTCGCCTCGAGATTGCCCGGGCGCTGGCCCTTAAGCCCGATCTGCTGCTCCTGGATGAGCCGGCGGCCGGCATGAACCCCCAGGAGAAGATGGTGTTGATGGAGATGGTCAAGAAGATCCGCGCCACCGGCGTTACGGTGTTCCTGGTGGAACATGACATGAAATTCGTCATGGGGCTTTCCGAGCGGATTGCAGTACTGGATTACGGGATAAAGATTGCCGATGGTACACCCGAAGAGATCCGCCAGGACCCGAAGGTTATCGAGGCATATCTGGGAAAATCGCACTGAACCGGGCAAGAGGGCGCCGAGTTTCTCTCGTGCCGCTTCCCAGCCACGGTTGTTGAGGTCATGACATGCTCGTCGTAGAGAATCTCTTTGTGAACTACAAGGCCATCAAGGCCTTGAAGGACGTCTCCTGCAGGGTCGAGCAGGGGGAGATCGTCGCGCTCATCGGCGCCAATGGTGCCGGCAAGACAACCACCCTGAATACGGTATCCGGCATCGTGCCCGTTGCAGCTGGCGCAATTCGCTTCCTGGGTGAGGAGATCACCGGTGTCGCTCCCCACGAGATCGTCAAGCGGGGGATCTCCCAGGTGCCCGAGGGGCGGCGCGTGTTTGCCAATATGACGGTGCTGGAAAACCTGGAGATGGGTGCCTATATCCGCTCGGACACCAAGGGGATCAACGAGGGGATCGAGCAGGTATTCCAGCGCTTCCCGCGGCTCTTCGAACGGAAGAAGCAGCTGGCCAAGACCCTTTCGGGGGGTGAGCAGCAGATGCTTGCCATGGGGCGGGCCCTCATGTCGCAGCCGAAGCTGATGCTGCTCGACGAGCCTTCCATGGGCCTGGCACCCATGCTGGTGGAGAAGATCTTCGAGATCATCCGGGAGATCAACAAGGCAGGGACCACGATCATGCTGGTGGAGCAGAACGCCAACATGGCCCTTTCCATCGCCAACCGGGCCTATGTGCTGGAGACCGGCGAGGTGGTTCTCTCCGGCGATGCGCGCGAGCTGGCGGCAAATCCCGAGGTCCGCAGGGCATACCTGGGAGAATGATCGATTCTTCTGCCTGCACGGGCGGTCTGTGCCGGGCATTCCCGAAAGCATACTGATGAACGACAAACCCGTGATAAACCCCTATCTGGCGGTGCTGGTAGGGGTTTTCGCCATTTCATTCTCGGCGCTCTTCGTGCGCCTGGCTTCGGCGCCGGCCATGATTATTGCCACCTATCGGCTGCTGTTCACCTTTCTCATGCTGGCCCCCTTCACGCTGCTACGGCACCGCTCCGATCTCGGACTGCTTTCCGGTCGGGAGCGCGGGCTGGCAGCCTTGAGCGGCCTCTTTCTCGCCCTGCATTTCGTCACCTGGTTTGCTTCCCTGCGCTATACCAGCATTGCCAGTTCGGTCGTCCTGGTGACGATCCAGCCGGTATTCGTGGTGATCGGATCGTGGGTCTTCTTCCGTGAGCGGATCAGCCGCCTGGCTATGCTCGGCGGGCTGCTTGCCCTGTCCGGCAGCTTCATCATCGGTGCCAGCGACTTTCAGCTCGACATGCGGGCGTTCTGGGGGGATCTGCTGGCACTCCTGGCGGCACTGCTGGTGTCAGGCTATCTTTTGGTCGGTCGGCGCCTGCGGAGCGACGTGAGCCTTCCCGCCTACACCTTTTTCACCTACGGGAGCAGTTCGGTGGTGCTCCTCCTGGCGACCCTGGCGAGCAGGACGCCGCTCTATCCCTATCCCGCCGGCGACTGGCTCCTGTTCCTGGCACTCGCCCTGGTCTGCACCGTGCTCGGGCATACGGTGTTCAACTGGGTGCTGCGCTACGTCCAGGCTTCCGTGGTTTCGGTGAGCATTCTCGGCGAGCCGCTCGGCGCCATTGTCTGGGCATCTCTCTTTTTGCGGGAATATCCGACGCTACGACAGGTGATCGGCGCGGGTTTCATATTTTGTGGGCTTTTCCTGTTTACCCGTGTCTCGGTACGGGATATCGTTATAAACGATCCGGGAGGTAAGCGTGGCTAAAAAAAGTGGGAGTGTGGAGCGGGTGCGGAGTGCGCTTGCGGCTGCCGGAGTGCCCGGCGCGGTGCAGGAGCTGACGGTCAGCACGAGAAGCGCCCAGGAGGCGGCAGATGCGGTCGGTTGCGATGTGGCTCAGATCGTGAAATCCCTGGTGTTACAAGGCGCCGAGAGCGACAGGCTCTTCCTGGTGCTGACCAGTGGCAGCAACCGGGTCTGTGTAGGTCGGATCGCCGATATGGCCGGCGAACCGGTGGTCATGGCCAATGCCCAGACCGTGCGGGCCCAGACCGGCTTTGCCATTGGCGGGGTGCCGCCGCTCGGCCATCTGGAGCCGCTGACGGCATTCATCGACCGCGACCTCTTGGGGCATGCGATGATCTGGGCCGCTGCAGGTGCGCCCAATGCGTTGTTCCCCCTGTCCCCCTCAGATCTGCTCCGGATAACCGGCGGCAGCGTGGCAGACGTGGCTGAACAATGACCACGACCCGGCAGGTGGGACATCCGGAGGCAGGCACCGGTCTTCTTCTGGGGTTGTTCGCCTATCTCATTTGGGGCGGGTTCCCGGTCTATTTCAAGGCCCTGGGTATCGTCCCCCCGCTCCAGGTCGTGTCGCACCGGATCTGCTGGTCTGTTGTCTTTCTCACCCTGCTGCTCGTCCGCCACGAGGGGCGACGGGATCTTCGCCGGGCAGTGCGCGATCGTCAATCCATGCTGCTCCTGGTGACGACGTCACTGCTCATCGCCACCAACTGGCTGGTCTTCATCATTGCCATCGATCACGCCCAGGTTCTGCAATCGAGTCTTGGTTACTTCATCACCCCCTTTGTCAGCGTGCTGCTTGGGGTGATTTTCCTGCGGGAGCGGTTGCGCAGGTTGCAGCTGGTAAGCCTCATCCTGGCTGCACTGGGTGTCGTGCTGCTGACCGTGCAGTATGGCCGGTTCCCCTGGGTTGCGCTGATCCTGGCCGGGACCTTCGGTTCCTATGGCCTGTTGCGCAAGGTCGTGCAGGTCGATTCCCTTACCGGCCTGACCGTGGAGACGTATCTCCTCGGGCCGCTGGCATTCGCGTACCTGCTCTATGCGGGGTGGCGCGGGCAAGGGGCATTTCTGCACAACGGGATGCAGGTGGATATCCTGCTGATGCTGGCCGGGGTAGTGACGGCGATACCGCTTCTGCTCTTCGCTGCCGCGGCGCGTCGTCTCAGGCTGGCAACCATCGGTTTCCTGCAGTACATTACGCCGACCCTGCATTTTCTCCTGGCAGTCCTTGTCTATGGCGAGCCTTTTTCCCAGGCCCACCTGGTCAGTTTCCTGTTTATCTGGGGAGGGCTCTGTCTCTATTCCTGGGATGCGTATCGGGCCATGCATGCTGCGAGGAAGGTTGAGGCGGGTGGGGCAGGGTAGGAGCGAACGTCTTCCGGTCGGGGGCTAGGTGGCTCCCTTGTGCTCCATGTAGCTGTTGAAACGGCGGACGTGGTCCTGTGCCAGATGGCGGGCAGATTCGGCGTTCTTTGTCGCGATCGCCTGCACGATATCCGCAAGGTCGCGGTAATTTTCTTCCAGTAGATGTTCTTCCTTTGCCAGGTAGCTTTCGTAGTAGGTGTGGATGTTGCTGTAGACCGTCTGGAGCACGGAGATGTAGAGCTGGTTTGCGGTCATTTCCGCCAGCGCCAGATGGATCTCCTCGTCGGTCCTGATGAAGGCGTCCCAGAAGAGCGCCCCCTTGCTGAGTAATTCCTTGGCCTGTCCGAGCAGGGTTTGCAGCCGCTGCACGTCTTTTGCGGTGGCACGCTCGGCAGCCAGTGCGGCAACCAGTCCTTCCACCCCTTCCCTGAACTCGGCGAGCTGCTGCAGGGAAACCTTGCGTGAACGGATGAGCAGGCCAAGGCTTTCGCTCATCTGGTCCGTTGAAGCGCCACGGACCACCGACCCGCCAGTGACCCCGGTCTTGATCTGGATCAGCCCCTTCTGTTCAAGAACGCGCAGCGCCTCCCGCAGTGTCCCCCGGCTGACATTGAACTTCTCCTTCAACTCCCGCTCTGCCGGCAGGTGTTCGCCTGCCTTCAGCTTTCCCGAGACAATCGCTTCCTGGATCTGCTCTACCACATCCTGGAATATCCTGTTCTGTTTTGCCTGGCGGAACATGGCCATTCCTTTTCCTCATGATTGCGGGCAGTTGAAAAGTTTTATCAAATGGTTCAACTCTTCCAGAGAGTAATAGCTTACTTTCCCTTCATTTTCAAGACAAGAAATAGGTGTACTATCTTTATTGACAGCTATCTTCGTATGTTGTATGTAATGGTTAAACCATTCAACAGTGGCATGCAAAGGAGTGCGCAATGTTAAGCAATGAACTGAACAGCAAGGTCATCTCCCGCGGCAAGGAATTTTTTGCCACCATCTCAGGTGAAAAACCGTCCCTTTTCAACAAGGGGGCCTGGATGGGGAAGGTCATGGACTGGAGCATGCAAAACGAACAGTTCAAGATCCAGATGTTCCGTTTTGTCGATGCATTTCCCTCCCTGACCACAGCAAAGCTACTCACCGACCATATCCGCGAATATTTCGGCGAAGAAAAGGATATGCCGCCGGTGCTCTCCACCGGGGCCAGGATGGCAGGCCTGCTCGGCTCGCTGGGGGGGGCCGTGCTGAACAAGGTGATCTCAGCCAATATCCAGGAGATGGCGCGGCAGTTCATTGTCGGCGAGAATACCCGCGAAGCCGTGAAAAATATGGAGAAGCTGCGCAAGGATGGCTTTGCCGCCGTGGTCGACGTGCTGGGGGAGGCGACCCTGTCCGCTGATGAGGCGGAGACCTATGTTGCAACCTACCTGGAGCTGCTGGATGCCCTGAAGAGGGAGCAGCAGGGGTGGAAGGGGCTGCCGGGCAGCGGCGGCGAGCCGCATCTGGACTGGGGGCATGCGCCCAGGGTCAATGTTGCGGTGAAACCGACCGCGCTGTTCTGCCTCGCAAACCCCATGGACTTCGAGGGCTCGGTCGAGGCCATCCTGCAGCAGATGCGTCGTATCTGCATCAAGGTGGTGGAGCTTGGCGGCTTCCTCTGCATCGACATGGAATCGTACCGTTTCAAGGAGATCACCCTTGAGGTGTTCCGCCGGCTCAAGCACGAATTCAGGGACTACCCCCATATCGGCATCGTCCTGCAGGCCTATCTGAAGGATACCGACCAGGACCTGCAGGAGCTGCTGCAGTGGGTCCGGCAGCAGAATACGACCATCTCAATCCGGCTGGTCAAAGGGGCCTACTGGGATTATGAAACCGTCAAGGCAAAGCAGATGGGGTGGGAGATTCCGGTCTGGACCATCAAGGCGGAAAGCGATGCTGCCTATGAGCGCCAGGCGCGGCTGATCCTGGAAAACCATGATATCTGCCACTTTGCCTGTGCCTCCCATAACATCCGCACCATTTCGGCGGTCATGGAGATGGCGAAGGAGCTTAACGTCCCCGCATCCCGCTACGAGTTCCAGGTGCTTTACGGTATGGCAGAGCCGGTGCGCAAGGGGATTCTCAAGGTTGCCGGCCGGATTCGCCTCTATTGCCCCTATGGCGACATGGTGCCGGGGATGGGCTACCTGGTGCGGCGCCTATTGGAAAACACCGCCAACGAATCGTTCCTGCGGCAGAGTTTTGCCGAGGATGCCCAGATCGAGCGGTTGTTGGAAGATCCCGTGACGACTGCCGAGCGTGAGCGATCAGAGCGCGCCGGCAAGCGGAAAAAGGAAGTAGCCGGCCCTGGTGGCCTGGCCCGCTTCGTCAACGATCCGATGGTCGATTTCACTCGTGCCGACCACCGGGGGGCGTTCCCCGCAGCCATTGCCCGTGTCCGCACGCAGCTGGGCAAGGTCTACCCGCTCTACATCGGCGGGCGTGAGGTCCAGACCAGTGACCAGATCCCCACGTTGAACCCGGCCAGGCCATCCGAGGTATTGGGGAGCATCTGCCAGGCAGGTATCTCCGAGGTTGCCCAGGCCATTGCCGCAGCCAAGTCGGCGTTCCCCGCCTGGCGGGACACTTCGCCACGGGATCGCGCCGAATACCTGCTCAAGGCCGCTGCCGTGGCGCGCGAAAGGATTTTCGAACTCTCCGCCTGGCAGGTGCTGGAGATCGGCAAGCAGTGGGATCAGGCCTATGCGGATGTGGGGGAGGCCATTGATTTCCTCGAATATTACGCACGGGAGATGATCCGCCTGGGGACCCCGCATCGGGTCGGTCATGCCCCCGGAGAGCTGAACCACTATTTTTATGAACCTAAAGGCCTCGCCGCCGTCATTTCTCCCTGGAACTTCCCGCTGGCCATCAGCATGGGCATGGCGTCGGCCGCCATTGTCGCCGGCAACCCGGTCATCTACAAGCCATCGACCATCACCGGGATCATCGGCCACCAGTTGGTGGAGATCTTCCGCGAGGCAGGTCTGCCGGCCGGCGTCTTCAACTTCGTTCCAGGCAGGGGAAGTGTCATGGGGGATTTCCTGGTGGACCATCCTGACATCTCGCTCATCGCCTTCACCGGCTCAATGGAGGTCGGCCTGCGCATCGTGGACCGGGCCGCCAAGGTCTATCCGGGACAGCCCAACGTGAAGAAGATCATTGCCGAGATGGGGGGGAAGAACGCCATCATCATCGACGACGACGCCGACCTGGACGAGGCGGTCCCCCATGTGCTCTATTCCGCCTTCGGTTTCCAGGGGCAGAAATGTTCGGCCTGTTCACGGGTCATCGTCCTCGATGCGGTCTACGACAGATTTGTCGACCGCCTGGTAAAGGCTGCCAAGGCCTACCAGGTCGGGCCTGCCGAGGACCCGAAATACTCCATGGGTGCCGTGGCCGATGCTGCCGCCCAGAAGAACATTCTTGAGTATGCAGCCATCGGCAAGCAGGAAGGACGGGTTCTCTACGAGAGCCCGGTCCCCCAGGGCGAGGGCTACTGGGTGCCGCTGACCATCATCGGCGGTATCCGCCCGGAACACCGCCTGGCGCAGGAAGAGGTCTTTGGTCCGGTACTGGCGCTGATGCGGGCCAGGGATTTCGATCAGGCGGTCGAGTGGGCCAACTCGACCCGATTTGCCCTTACCGGCGGCATCTTCAGCCGCAGTCCGGAGCACTTGGCCAGGGCGCGCCGGGACTTCCGGGTGGGAAACCTGTACATCAACCGCAACAATACCGGTGCCCTGGTGGAGCGCCAGCCCTTTGGCGGCGCCAGGATGTCGGGTGTGGGGACCAAGGCGGGCGGTCCCGACTACCTGCTCCACTTCATGGACCCGCGGGTAGTGACGGAAAACACCATGCGCCGCGGCTTTGCCCCCATAGAAGCAGACGACGACTGGGTCGAGTAGATCCGGGGTGCTTTGTCATTAGATTGCCGGAAGGATCGGGCCCGCCTCGCGCGGGCCTTTTCTTGTCTTTCAATCTCGCTCTCTTCTGGTCAACGGCGGGGATTTCTGGCAAGATGCGGTTCATGAGAGGTATGGTGATGCACGTTAGTCAGCGGATGATGTACGGAGGGGGTCTCTGATGGCAGCGATCCTGCCCGGCTCCATGGGTGACCGCTTCTCTGAGGGGCTCGCTGCGGCGTGGCCGATCTGTCTCGGCTATTTTCCCATCGGGCTCTCGCTGGGGGTTCTGGCGCAGAAGGGGGGACTGGTCCCGTGGCAGATCGGGCTGATGTCCGTGCTGGTCTTTGCCGGCGGTTCCCAGTTCATAGCCGTGGCCATGCTGGGGAGCGGCGCCTCTTTTCCTGCCATCGTTACGACCACGTTCATGGTCAACCTGCGGCATCTGCTCATGAGTTCAGCCCTGTCGGTCCACTGCACCGGGATTCGCAAGAGACTGCTGCTTCTGTTCGCCTACGGGGTGACCGACGAAAGCTTTGGCGTCAACATGGCCCGGTTCACAGCCGGGGAATGGGATATCCAGCGGGCCCTGGTGCTCAATCAGGCGGCAAACCTGACCTGGATCGTCAGTACGGTCTGCGGTGGCTATCTCGGACAGTTTATCCCTGCCGGGGCGCTGGGGATCGATTACGCGCTGACCGCCATGTTCGTCTGCCTGCTCGTTTTCCAACTGCGCAGCCGCATCTTTGTCTTCACGGCCCTGATCGCGGCGTTCTGCTCGGTTTGCGCCTATCTCTGGCTGCCGGGCAATGCATATGTGATCGTCGCCTCCTGCGTAGCGGCTTCGGCAGGTTTTGTCATGAAACGACTGTTCGGGGAAACGGGGGGGACGACGTGAGCACCCAAAACTTCCTGCTGTTGCTGCTTGCCATGGGGGCGGTCACGTACCTGCCCCGCATGCTGCCGCTGGTCGTTCTCTCCCGGTCCGGGCTGCCGGGATGGTTTGCCGCCTGGCTGGAATTCATCCCGGCAGCCATCCTGAGCGCACTTCTGGCCCCGACTCTGTTCACCCAGGCGGAGCCGCGGATGTTGCACCTGGGCAAGCCGGAGCTCCTCGCGTTTCTGCCGACCCTGCTCTTTGCCGTCAGGACCCGATCCCTGGCCGGGACCGTGATTGTCGGCATGCTTTTTTACTGGGGAGTTTCCGCGCTGAATTGAGGTGTTGTCGAAGAGGGGAAACTGACCAGCCCGGAAGGGTCAGCGGTGATTCTCCTTACCCATCTGGATCTCGAATGTCGATCCCTTGAAGGAGAATCTGACCCGGTCGGGGAAGATCTCTTCCACTTGCGCTCCTTCCACCATGCCCCCTTCCGTGACCGACATGCCGTTGATCACTGCCAGACGCGATGTGCTGTCTTTCTGCCATGCAATGCCGCTTACCCGTAAGGCGGGCGGTTTCGGGGCGGCCGCGGGCTGTTCCGCTGTCACGGCCTGGGGAGCCTGGGCAGGAGGGGGCAGGGGAGCTGCCGTCTGCGGTTCGATGGTGCGAGCGGACGCGCCCTGCTTCGGAGTCGGAACGGGGATGATCCCACCCGTCTTTCCTGGTCTCTCCGAGGGAGTCAGGGGAAGGCGAGGGGCATGTACGGCCGGCAAACGGGTGGGTGCAGCAGTTTCCGGGGGGGATACCGGTGCCTTGGGTGCCAAAAGGGGCTGGCTGGCAGCCTGGGGGGGGGCCTGTGGAATATCCGCTACGGCAGAAGGCGCTGGGGTCTGCCGGCTGCTGCCGAATCCCCCCATGACGGCATAGGTTACCAGGATCGAAATCGTTGCCACCAGCAACATGACCGTCGGCACCAGCCAGCGGGGTTGGGACTTTCGACGCTGGCTGCTTCGGGTAATGGCGCCGGAGATATCCGGTTCCCTGGTCTGGCGGGCTGCCTTGTCCTGTTCCAGTTTCTGCAGTGCCTTGAGGATCGAGCTCATGTCAGGGTCTCCCTACAGGCGTCAGGCGCGGGTCCTGAGGGGTGCTGTTGGCCCGGTAGAGGAAAAGCAGGGTGATGGGGCCGGGAACGCCGTCTGGCGGGAGCTTTCGGGCTGTCTGAAAGGCCCTGACCGCCTCCTGCGTTGCCGCGTCGAACGTGCCGGATGGCGTACCTCCGTATGTCCCTGTCCGGGAGAGCAGCTTCTGCAGCTGAAGAACGTTCGGGCCCTGTGCACCCGGCAGGATGCGGCCTGAGATGCCGGTGCCGGAACGCCAGGGCACGATGGCCTTTCCCGTCCAGATACCCCTCAGGTCTGCGGCAGACAACGCTTCGCCACGGCGAGCCGGGGCGCCGAGCAGCAGCTTGTCGCCCTGGCAGCCGATAAGCGGGAGGTAGCGGATCTCCTGCGATCCGGGGAGCTTGAGTTCCAGGAGACAGGGGGTATCTGCCCGGAGAAGATCGGCAATACTTCCGGTAACGTGCAGGAGGGTGAGGCCGCGCCGCGTCGCGATCGATTCGAGCCCCGGCAGGACAGTCTTGCCATGATACTGTGCCACTGGCCTGACCTGCCAGAGGGCTGCCAGCTCGTTGAAGCCGCGGATGGCGCTCTCCACCTCGGTCAAGGATTTCAGCCTGCCAAGGACTGCATCTCTGGCCCCTGATGCAGTTCCTTGCCGTTGGGCGGTATCCGGTTGCGCCGTGGGTTGCGCCGGCGTGAGCAGCTGCTGCCCGATCACGATCCCGGTGACGATCAAGGCCGTGGCGATCATGGCGGCAGCCAGCAGGCGCTGAGCCCATTGCGCTGCCGGGGAGGTCCTGCTCTCCCGGCGGAGTTCCCCGATAGCCTGGGCGACCATCTTGCGGGTGATTTCACGTGACTCTTCGGTGTAGGCGATCAGCATCACACGGTCGCAGAGCACGTTGACCAGGCGCGGCAGCCCCTGAGTATAGCGGAAGATCTTTTTCAGCGCATCGGGAGAAATGGTGACGGCCCGCCACCCTCCGGCAATCTCCAGCCGGTGTTCGATATAGGCCAGGGTGTCTTCGAAATCGAGGGGGCCCAGGCGAAAGCGGACCGTGATCCGCTGGTTCAGCTGTCGCAGGTCCTCCCGCTCCAGCATCTGTTCCAGTTCCGGCTGCCCGGCCAGAACGATCTGGATCAGCTTGTCCGTTTCCGTTTCCAGGTTCGAGATCAGGCGGATCTGCTCCAGAACCAGAGGGTCCAGATTCTGCGCCTCATCGATCACCAGAACGACGGTTTTGCCGGCGGCATTTTCCTGCAACAGGAACTGATAGAGCGCATGGAGCAGGGTATCGATGCTCTCGTCCGGGCTGCTCTGGATGCCGTATTCGCGATTGATGCTGCGCAACAGCTCGATGGCTGACAGGCGGGGGTTGAAGATAAGGGCGGTGCGGTGTTGCAGGTCGTCGAGCTGGCCGAGCAGGGCCCGGAGGATGGTGGTCTTGCCGGAGCCGACCTCGCCGCTCAGTTCGATGAAGCCGACATGATTGTTGATCCCGTACAGAAGGTGTGCGAATGCCTCCCGATGGTTCTTGCTCAGGAAGATGAACCGCGGGTTGGGAGTTATGGCAAAAGGGTGTTCCTTGAAGCCGAAAAATTCGCAGTACATGGCGTGCTTTCCGTTGATCCTCCCGGAGACTGATGTTGGCGGGTACTATTCCATACTGCTGCTGGATTTTCAAGGGGAATCGGGATATTCGGATCTGCTGGCTGAAAGCGGTGAGGAGAAATGACAAAGCCGGAAGCAGGTGCTTCCAGCTTTGTCGTCTGCGATCGGCCCGGTGCCGTTGGAGGAAAAAGATAGGGGAGAGAGGAGGGGACTCTCCCCTATTAACCATGCAGCCTGCATGTCCTTGGCAGGTCGCATGCTGAGAAGCGTTGTTTGTTGAGAACCAGCTTGTGCAGAGAGGTATTGCAGAGGAGATGCCAAAAGGAGTATGCGAGATGAAATTGTGCAACCTACTGAAATGAAAAATGTTTAACCCTGCTGGCCCATCATGTGTGTCGCGCGGTGCATGCGCATGCAGCCCCGTTTCTGCACACGGCTGTTCAAACCCAGTGCCGGCTGCGGTGCGCTGTTTCCAGGCAGAGGCCTACCGTCCGGGCAAAGAACGCTGTGCCATCATGTCGAGCCCGTGCAGGAGCTCCATTGCACGTGAAAGCTGGTAGTCGCTCTTCAGTTCGCCGAAAAGGACCGGCCCGTGCACTTCCTTGAGCGGGGTCTTCTTTGTTTCCGGCCCCTCCAACGGGGGTTTGCGGACTGCCGGAGCAGGATGTCCGGAAGTGGTGGGAGCAATCTTCCCCTCAAGGTCGTTTTCCCTGAGATGGTTGTCGGGCTGTTCCACGGCTTTTGACATGTCTATCTGGTTGACGATGATATCGGGCGTGATCCCCTTGGCCTGGATGGATCGGCCGCTGGGGGTGTAATAGCGGGCAGTCGTCAGTTTGAGCCCTGCCTTGTCGCGCAGGGGGATGACTGACTGTACCGAGCCCTTGCCGAAACTCTGGGTTCCCAGAATGACTGCCCTGTGATGATCCTGGAAGGCCCCGGCGAGAATCTCCGCGGCACTGGCGCTGCCACCGTTGATGAGAACGACGATCGGGTAGTGTGGCTCCTTTTCACCGATCTTCGTGGTCAGTTTCATGCGTGATGTCGGTATCCGCCCTTCGGTATAGACCACCAGACCATTGCCGAAGCCCTCGCCGATAAAGTGGTCGGCAACCTCTACGGCCTGGTTCAGCAGACCACCGGGGTTGTTCCGCAGATCGATGATCAATCCCTTGATGGTACCGCCGTTCTGTTCATGCAACGATTTGAGGGCCTTAGTGAATTCGGGGCCGGTTGTCTCCTGGAAATGGGCGAGGCGAATATAGCCGAAACCGGGCTCAAGGGTACGGGATTTGAGACTCCTGGTCTTGATGATGTCGCGAGTCAAATGGAATATTAGCGGTTTTGGGCTACCTTCGCGCAGGATGGTCAAGGTGACGCGTGTCCCTTTTTCTCCCCGCATCCGGCTTACCGCATCGGTTATGGAGAGCCCGCGGGTCAGTTTGTCGTCGATCTTGAAGATATGGTCATTTGCCTTGATGCCTGCGCGGAATGCGGGGGTATCCTCGATGGGCGAAATAACGGTCAGCCTGTTGTCCTTGAGGGATATCTCGATACCGAGTCCGCCAAATTCCCCGGACATCTGTATCCTCATCTCCTTGAATGAATCGGCCGGCATGTAGGCGCTGTGCGGGTCGAGCGAGGCGAGCATCCCCGCGATGGCGCTCTCCATGAGTTTTTTTGGGTTGACCTCTTCCACGTAGTCCTGTCTGACGATGGCAACGACCTCTTTGAAGAGCTCGATACTCTCCCTGTCATTCGACTTGGGGTGATTCCGCCACAAGAGGAACGAGATGACACCCGCCGAGATGATCGTTATCAGTACCAGCCCCAGAGCCGCGCGGAACAGTTTGATCTTCATGGAACCACAAACCTCCTGGAATACAGTCGCTGCATTCTATCAGGTATCCTGCCATGATTGTCAAGTTTCTCATGGTGCGCCAATGAGATATGCGTTTGCGGGGTCCTGACGGTAGTAGCCGGCAAGGAGATCGTAGAGGGGGCCGTGAGACGCTTTGAACTCGACAGGGCACTCGAAGAAGCTCTCGGTGGCAACGGCAAAGAACTCGGTCAGGTGCTCGGCGCCGTAGGGGTCGAGCAGTGTGGGGCGTTGTTCGGTAACTGCACGGCAGAAAGAATCGTATTCCGAGCGGAGGGTCGTGACCCAGTGCTGCCGCAGGCTTGCGGGAAGGCGGGGGGCTACCGAGGTGAGGCCGTCTTCGGCGTCCAGTTGGTGGGCGCATTCGTGGAGCACCACATTGTAGCCGTCCAGTCCCTTGCTGCCGATCAATACATCTTCCCAGGAAAGGACCAGCGAGCCCCCCTCCCAGGTCTCCCCGGAACGGACATCGAACCCTTCGGTGACTACGCCGAATTCGTCCGTCTCGCTTACCGGCGCCCGGTATTCGTCGGGGTAGATAACCACGGAGGTTAGCGAGGGGAAATAGTCCGTATCCCGATGGAGCAACAGCAGGCAGGCCTGTCCGGCGATCATGACCCGTACGGCTTCGGTTACCTCAAAGCCCGCGACCCCTTCGAAATGTTTCTCCTGAAGAAATATCTGGATATGGCCGTGCAGTTCGAGCCGGTCGTCAGGCAGGAGCCGCCGGTAGAGTGGAACCCGCTCTGTCAGTATCTCCTGCCACGCGGCCGGAAATGGCCGGGCTCTGAGTCGTTTTCTGCGGAGAAAGGAAGGGAGCAGCATGAAAAGGTCAGCCGCAACGGCTTGGACAGGCGGCAAAAGGCCTAATCATAGCTTTTCGCCAGGAGGTGTGCCAAAAGGGCTGCCACCAGAAAGCCTCCCACCACGAAAGCACCGGCAATCTTGCGTTGGTAGCGCTCTTCGTCGGTCCGGGAGAGGAAATCATCCAGTTTGTCGAGCTCTCCCTTGATGGCTGCTGATTCCTGCTGTACCAGAGCGACATCCACATCGTGGAAGAGGCGGTGATAGCGGTTGCGCACGGCAAAGAGCTGTTTTCCCCAGGCGTCGGTATCCACACCCTCCTGCTTCAGGCGGGTTATCTCGCCGTCTATGCGCACCAGATTGCGCTCCACCTCCTGCATGGCCGCCTTGATCCTGGCTGCCCGCTCGTAGGGATGGCACGCGCTGCACCGTTTTTCGTTGATGATCTCCAGGGTCACCTTCTGTACTTCGTGACTGCCGTGGCAAGTGACGCAGGTGGGGCCGCCTTTGCCCAATGCCCGGCCATGGGCGCTTTTCTGGTAATCTTCCAGGATGCCTACGTGACAGCGGCCGCAGAAAGCGGGAATCCCCTCTTCTGCAGGCACTCCCAGGAACCCGCGGGCAGGGCTCATGGCATTGGCTGCGTCCTTGGGATCGCCGCCATGGCAATCCTGGCAGCCGATCCCCTCTGCGGCATGCACACTTCCCTGCCATGGCTTGACCGGTATGCCGCCGCGGCCCGTCTGGCTGCCGTGACAGGCGAGGCAGACGGTTGCGGGCGGTTTTGCCGCTGTATCGGCGATGGCAGCACCAATGGCGATCGATGATACAAGGTGGAGTGTCAGTGCTGCGAGAGCGATGTGACGGAAAGAGGAGCGGATCATGAATAGTGCCCCCAGATCATCAGCCCGATGAAGGTGAGAATCCCGCAGATGCAGCAGGTGAGGAACAGCGGTCGCTTGAGCGGATGCCGCTCTTTGCCGCGGTCGATGAACGGGAGGAGGGCGAGAAAGGTCATGGCCGCCCCCTGGACGGCCAGGCCGAGAAGCTCGCTCGGCAGTATCCGCAGGGTCTGGTAGTTGGGAAGAAAGTACCATTCCGGTTTGATCCGGTCAGGGGTCTGGAAGGGGTCGGCCGGGACGAACGCCTGCGTCGGGAAGAAGAGGTTCGGCAGGAAAAAGACTACCGTGCTGAAGAGGGCAAGGTAGAGCAGGATCGAGCTCAGATCGCGCAGGGCGAAGTTGGGGAAAAAGGGTATGCCGTCGGGATGGTCTTCATACTGGTACTGTTCGCTGCGCCATGCGTTGCGGGTATCGCTCAGCCCGAACGGTGGGCGCGAGATGCCGGTCCGTTTCAGCAGAAAGAGATGGATTCCGATCAGGCCTGCAATTGCGGCCGGGATGACCACCACATGGAGGACGAAAAATCGTGACAGGGTAGGAGGACCGACGCTCTTTGCCCCGCGCAGGAATTCCACCAGTTGCTCGCCGATCACCGGGACAACACCGACGCTGTTGGTGGCAACCGTGGTCGCCCAGAAGGAGAGCTGGCTCCAGGGGAGAAGATAGCCGGTGAGAGAGATCCCCATCACAAGGTTGAAGAGGATGAAGCCTGAGAGCCAGTTGAGTTCGCGGGGTGATTTGTAGCTCCCCATGAAGAGCACCGAAAGCAGATGGCCGAACAGGGCGAGGACCATCAGGTTGGACCCGACCGCATGACAGGTCCGGAACAGCCAGCCGAAGGGGACCTGGTTCATGATGAAGGTGACGCTCTGGAACGCCTTTTCCGCGTCAGGCACGTAATAGACCAGGAGCAGGATGCCGGTCAGAACCTGGATGGTGAAAATGGCAAGCAGGATGCTTCCCAACGAATACCAGGCATTGATGTTGCGCGGCAACAGGTAGCCGGTCAGCTCCTTCTTGAGCAGCGCGTCAATGCCGATCCGGACGTCGATCCAGGTATGGAGTTTCTGCAATGGATTCATTCCGTGAGACCCCTATCCAACGGTAACCGTGCCGTTTACGACAGTGAACGGCAGTTTGGCCAGTGGCCGTGGCGGCGGTCCGGAGACCACCGTGCCGTCGATGGTAAAGCGTCCGCCATGGCAGGGGCAACGGAATTCTCCCTGGTCCTTTTGCCACTGGACGATGCAGCCGAGATGGGTACAGACTGCTGAGAGGCAGACCAGTTTCCCCTTTGAACTGACCAGCACGGCAGGTTTTCCTTCAAAATCGAAAAATTTAGCCGTGCCGTCTGGGATCTCGGCAAGGGGGATCCTGACTGCACGCTGCGCCGTGTCGGTGCGTCGAGGTGCAAGATAGCGCAGCAGCGGATAGAGGACCGCCCCGGCTGTCCCGGCCAGGAGTGCAGCGAGGCTGGTAGCGAGAAATCTCCTTCTGGTGCCGGTATTCATGAAGTCTCCACTGGTGAGTGCCGTTGATATGCTCATTTGAATAACACGTAAATGCGGCAAGTCAAGCGGCGAGAGGCATGAGGGCACTTTTTGCTTGCCTTGCCCCCATCTTTGCACTAATCTCTAACCGTTTACAGGATATTCTCTGGGGGGAGGGACGAACTACCATGCACAGCGAACCGGGCAAGACAAAGTTCCAGATCGACCTGCGGCGACACCTGCGCGGGCAGGATATCTGCGACAATCTTATCCACGTGATCTGCGAGATCGCCGAGGCAAGTAAATACGTGATCAATGCGGTCCGTACCGGTGATCTGGGTGTGGCGGGTACCTCCAACCTCTACGGTGAGGAACAGCTCGCCCTTGACGTCCTCTCCGACCGGATCATCCGCAAGCGCCTGATCCATACCGGCGTGGTCTGCAACATTGCCTCCGAGGAGATGGACGAGATCTTCCAGGCCCAGGCAGCGGCAGATGGTCTCTACTCCGTGGCCTACGATCCGCTGGACGGTTCCTCCCTGGTCGACGTCAACCTGGCCGTCGGCACCATCGTCTCCATCTACAAGGGGTGCGATCTCCTGCAGACCGGCCGCAACCAGGTCGCTGCCATGTATATCCTCTACGGACCCCGAGTGTCGCTGGTCTATTCCGTGGGGAACGGCGTCCACGAGTTCACCCTCAACCAGTTGATGGAGTTCACCCTTACCAGGGAGAACGTCACCATGAAACCGTCTGGCGACATCTATTCTCCGGGCGGTCTGCGCAACAAGTATACCCCCGAGAATGAGAAGTTCATCCGTTACCTGGAGGCGAAGGGGAGCAAGCTCCGCTACTCCGGCGGTTTTGTCCCCGACATCAACCAGGTGATGATGAAAGGGAAGGGGATTTTCATGTATCCTGCTCTGCAGGGTTCTCCCAGGGGAAAACTCCGGCTTCTGTTCGAACTGAACGCCATGGCCTACCTGATCGAGCATGCCGGCGGGGCCGCCAGCAACGGCGTTATCGATATCCTCGATGTCCAGCCCGAGAGTCTCGATCATCGTGCCCCGGTCTACATCGGCTGCAAGGAAGACGTGGAAAAGGCCAAGGAGTTTCTTCGCGGCGCATGAACAGCGATGAAGCAGCGACTTTCAGGTGAGGCTACCAATGGCACAGAATGAAAAACCGCAACGGCTCTGCAGTGAAATACAGCTCTTTGATCTCTGTGAACGCGATGTCTGTGCGCACCGCGATGGCCGCTACTGCACCAAAGGGGACATCCTGGCGCGGTTCGAGGCCATTCACGATGCCGAGGACGAGCGCACTCCCGAACAGTTCTTTGCCGAAGAGCTGGATGATGTGGAAGGGGCCGGCGATCTCGGCTATGACGAGGCGTTCGGGGTAGACGAGTATGGTGAAGAAGAAGATGACGACGAATGGTGACATCCAGGTGTCATCGTAAATAATAAGGCCGTTCAGATTTCTGGACGGCCTTATTTGTTTTAAAGCTGAACACCTCACCGCCGATATATGGATACATGAGACTTGAATGCATGTATGTAGGGGGGGACTTATGAAACCAGGGATCATGATCCTGGACGACGATGTGGCGATCCTGCAGATGTTGAAGACCGTGTTTACGGGCGACGATCTCCAGCTCTACCTGGAGAGCGATTGCGAGTCAGCCATAAAGAAGGTGCTGACCGAGCATCCCAGTGTTGCCATCATCGACATCAACCTGCCGAAGAAATCGGGCTTCGAGGTGTTGCAGCAGATCAAGAAGATCGATCCGGGGCTTTCGGTCATCATGGCCACGGCCCACAACACCACCCAGAACGCCATCGAGGCGATGAAGCACGGCGCCTACGATTACGTGACCAAGCCGTTCGATATGAAGAAGCTCAAGTCTACCGTCCAGAAGGCTATCGAGTGCAACCTCCTGAATCGCAAGGTCCGTTTCACCAAAGAGCGTGAACAGCTGCCCGAGCCGGATACCGACGAAGATGTGATGATCGGCTCTTCCCCGGAGATGATCGAGATATGGAAGATGGTGGGGAAGATCGCCGATTCGGACGCCACGGTCCTTATCCAGGGTGAGAGCGGCACCGGCAAGGAGCTTTTGGCCCGCGCCGTCTACAATAATTCGCGCCGCAAAAACCGCCCTTTCCTGGCAGTCAACTGCGCTGCCCTCCCGGAGAACCTCCTGGAGAGCGAGCTGTTCGGCCATGAAAAGGGTTCTTTCACCGATGCCCACACCCGGCGGATCGGCAAGTTCGAGCAGTGCAACGGCGGCACCATCTTCCTCGACGAGATCGGCGAGATGAGCATGGCCAACCAGGGAAAACTGCTGCGGGTGCTGGAGAACCAGGAGTTCGAGCGTGTCGGCGGCAACGAGACCATCAAGGTCGATGTGCGGGTCGTCGCTGCCACCAACAAGTCGCTCCTCCAGTCGGTCAAGGAGAAGACCTTCCGTCTCGATCTCTTTTACCGGCTGCGGGTGGTGTCATTTTTCCTGCCGCCGCTGCGCGAGCGTCTCGAGGATATCCCGCTGCTGGTGGATCTCTTCATCAGGCGTTTTTCCAAGAAATTCGGCAAGAAGATCAAGGGGGTGGCGCCTGAGTTGATGGAGATGATGGTCAATCATCCCTGGGAGGGGAATATCCGGGAGCTCAAGAACGTCATCAACTCCGCAACGGTCCTCTGCAAGGGGGATGTGCTGCTGCCGCAGGATTTCGAGACCCTGCTGATGGTCAAGACCGGCATGAAGGAGATCGACTTCGAAGGGGCCGGGGACGACTACTATACCGTTTTCTGGAGCATGTTGGAGCCGGTTTTCGAGGGGCTTTGCCTGAAGAACAAGGGTGCCATCTACGAGAACATCAACATGGGGCTGGAAAAGGCCCTGATCCACATGGCGATGCAGAAGAGCAACAACAACCAGGTTGTGGCGGCAAAGCTGCTCGGTATCAGCCGCAACACCCTGCGGGACCGACTGGAGCGTTACAAGATCGGCAGTCCCGTCTGATTTTCCCGCTGGTCCAGTCAAGAACGCGGCGGCAGGGCAACCTGCCGCCTTTTTTGCGCCCCCCGGTCAGGTTTGCATGACAGAGCGGGGTGTGCTAGAATTCCCCTCGGCCAGCTGTCCGGGCCGGAGCATGCATATCGTCCGAAGCTTCCACTTGGCAAATGAAGAGTCCTGGAGGGATTATGCGCATTGTCATCAAAGTGCTGGTGCTGGTATTGGTGCTGGCGGGAGCAGCCGCAGCCGCCGAAGGTCCCGGCACGAAAGCTCAGGCTGGAGCAGCAGCAACGACACCGGCGAAGGCACCGGGTTTGCCAACCGCAGTCATCACTCAGGGTGAGTTTGCCCGGAAACTGGTTGCCCAGTTCGGTTGGGAGGGGGGGCTTCCCCGCGTGCCGAAGGAGGTTGTAGACAAGAAGGAAAAGAAATCGAAGAAATCCAAAGAGGCCGTGGAGTACGAAGAACCCAAGGACCGCGATTTCCTTCGCATCATGGAGGGGAAACGGACCCTGAAGTTCGAGGCAGAGAATATCTACAACAAGAAAACCGACGACGTGGCGGTGCGTAATTTCGATCTGATCGGGCCGTTCAGCGGCATCTCCTGGCTGGGAGGGATAACGACCCCCACGACCGTTCACTTCAAGGTATTCATCCCCCTGGCTGGTGAATATCGCCTGAGTGCAGCTGCCAAGGGAAACGGCCAGCTCTGGAAGATCGCGGGCAAGGACTACCGCGTTGATTCAGGGGATCGACTCGCCCTGACGCCGGTGGCGACGCTGCCGCTCAAGGCGGGTGAGCTCGAGTTCGAGATGGTCCTGCCCCCCGAGGGAGGGGTCGACTATCTGCTCTTTTCCGCCCCGGATCTGACCCCCATCGAGCCGAAGGAGGGGTGGCGCTTCAGCGCACCTCTCACCAATGCCGACCTTGCTTTCATCGTGGCAAGGCTGCTCGGCTGGGAGGAGCGGCTACCGGTCGATGAGCAGCTCGGACAGACCACGATTCCTGCCACCGGGCTCCCTGTACTCCCGGCGACCGTGGCGCCGACCGACATCCCCTATTACGGGCAGTTTACCGGCAAGCAGTGGCTGCGGGCCGGTTCCCAGGGGGGGAAGGTGGAGATCCCCTTCACGGTTCCCCGGACCGGTATCTACGGCCTGAAACTCAGATACATGGGGACGCGGCTTGCGGCGCGTCTCGACGACATGAACCTCGACCGCGATGCCAAGGGTATACTCGCCTGGATCGATCTCGGTCTGCAACGACTGGCTGAAGGCAGTCACCTGCTGCAGGTCGACCTCCCGCCATATGGTGGGCTGGATGCCCTGGTTATCGAGCCCCGCCAGTCATCGGACGCTGCCTATATGGCCCTGGCAGGGATCAAGGGCGATCCGGGCGCCGCCATCACCGTTGGCGAGGCGGATAAGTTCATTACCCAGCTGGTGGAGCGTTACACGGGACGCAAGTAGCCCCTGGCCTGCAATGGAAAGGCCATTACTCATCCTGCTGGCAGCGCTTGTCAGCGGCATCGTCGCTGCCGCCCTGCCGGGCTGGTTTGTCCCCCCGTGGTTTCTCCCCCTTACTGCCGCCTGCTGTCTCGCCGCCCTGGTGGCGAGGCGGCAGGCCCTCCTGGTCGCATCGCTCTCAATTCTCTGTCTGGTCTGGGGCAACCTGGCCTTGCAGCCGCTCCTCAAGCCCGTCTTCTCTCCGAATCATCTGGCACGCCAGCAGCTGCCGGAGCCGGTAGTCCTCACCGCTGTTGTCGACAGGCGACCCGAGATAGGTGAAAACGGCAGCCGCCTCTACCTCGAAGCCGAATCGGTCCGGCAAGGGGGCCGCTCCCTGCCCGTGACCGGCCGCCTCCTGCTCTACGTGGGAGAAGGTCGGACAACGGTCTCGACCGGGGACCGGATACGGGTTCGCACTAGGCTTCGCAAGCCACGTCCCTTTGGCATTCCCGGAGAATACGACATGCAGCGGCGGCTCGCCCTGCAGGGGATCTACCTGACCGGTGCTGTTGCCACGGCCGACGAGGTGCAGCCCCTCCAGCCAGGGGCGGCTCATCCCTTCCAGCGCCGCATCGATCTCCTTGCCGCCCAGCTGGGCGACTTCATCCAGCGAAGCGTTGCGCCACCTGAGGCAGGGGTCCTCAGAGCCCTCCTCATCGGCGACCGCGGGGCCGCCGGCCGCCAGACAGAGGGGCTCTACGCCCGCACCGGGGTCAATCATATCCTCTCAATCTCAGGATTTCATGTGGGTATCATCGCTCTGTTCCTCTATCAGCTTCTCTGGCTGGTCGCCCGACGCAGCGAAACGCTTCTCCTGTTCGCCAATCTGCGGCGTGTCCTACTCCTCATGACCGTGCCGGTGCTGGTCTTCTACCTGCTCTTGAGCGGGGGTGCGCCGGCAACCACCCGCTCGGTGTTGATGATCGTCGCCTGCTGCGTCGGACTGCTCGTGGAGCGCGCCCTGGACCCGCTCAATCTCCTCGCCCTGGCCGCACTGGCAATCCTGGCGGTCACTCCCCAGGCCCTCTTCGATCTCTCCTTCCAGCTCTCTTTTCTGGCGCTCTGGGGGATACTGCTCTTCACCCCCCTGCTGATGCGGCCGTTCAGCGGGATGCGCAAAGGGGTGGCCTACCGTTCGCTGCAGTTCTGCATGGTGTCGGTGGCGGCCATTGCCGCGACCATGGTGCCGGTTGCCTATCATTTCCACCGGGTCACCCTGATCGGAGTGGCGAGCAACCTCATCGTGGTCCCCCTGGTTGGCTACGGTGCCGTGCTCCTCGGGTTCACTGCCCTTGCTGCCGCTGCCTGGTTTCCTTTCCTGGCTGCCCTGTTGCTGCAACTGGCAGCCATGTTGGTCCACTGGTCTGGTGTGGCGCTCCTCTGGCTGGACCATCTGCCCGGGCTTTCCCCGCTGACGCCGACCCCGCTGGAACTGGCAGCGGCTGTCGTCGTCATGGTGGCCTTCACCATTTTCAGGAGTATGGGACCAAGGCTTCTCGCCACCGCGCTTCTGGCCGTCATCCTGGTGTCGGCCCGCACCGGGGCGGATGAGGGGGACGGTCATCTTCGCATTACCTGTTTCAGCGTGGGGCAGGGGGAGAGCACCTTGATCCGCTTTCCGGACCGGACCACCATGCTGGTGGATGGCGGCGGATCGCTGCGGGAAGGGGGAATGGACGTGGGTGAGCGGCTTCTGGCGCCAGCGCTCTGGACCCTGGGGGTCGAGCGGATCGATTACCTGGTTCTCAGTCATCCCCATCCGGATCATCTGCGCGGGCTTCTCTTCGTTGCGACCAACTTTCCGGTGGGGGAGTTCTGGGAAAGCGGACTTCCCTATGAAATGCCCGATTACCTGAAATTGCGGCAGATCCTTGCAGCGAAGGGCGTACCGGTCCGTACGATCCGGGCCGGCACACCGCCGTTCAGGGTTGGCGGCGCACTGGTCGAGCTGCTTGCTCCGGTGGTTTTCTCCCGGAATGCGGCCCGGGCAGCTCCGCTCGACGGGGAGATCAATGACGAATCGCTGGTCTTTCGGCTCTCACTGGACCGGTTTGCCATCCTCTTTACCGGCGACAGCGGCTTTGTCACCGAGGCCCGGCTGTTGCGTGACCCTCGGAGGCTTGCCTGCACGGTCCTCAAGGTGGCGCACCACGGCAGCCGTTATTCCAGCTCGATCCCTTTCATTAAGGCCGCACATCCCCGCTTTGCCCTCATTTCGGCCGGTTACAACAACAGCTTTCATCTTCCCTCTGCGCTTACCCTTGCCGACCTGCAGAAGCTCGGTGCCGCTGTCTATCGGACAGATCAGGACGGCACCATTGAGCTGGATGTAGACCGACAGAGCGGGAGAGTGGCAGTCAGAAAACTGACACGAATGATTGACAGCCCTTAAATATGTCTGATAATGTTTGATGATTAGTCGTTACGGGGTGGCAACCGTCGGAGGTTGGATGGAACGGATACTGATAGTCGAGGATGACCTGTTTTTCCGCGAGGTGTTCTCCGATCTCCTCAAGGAGGAGGGGTACGAGGTCGAGTCGGCTGCCACGGCCGATGAGGCGTTCGATCTTTTGCACCGGCTCGACTATCATCTCGTGGTAGTGGACCTGGTACTGGAGGACGACAGCGGTCTCGACGTGCTGGAAAAGGTCAAGCAGATCGATCCCGCCATCGAGGTGATCATCGTGACCGGCCATGCCAACATCGAGACCGCCATCTATGCCCTCAAGCACGGCGCCCGCGATTACCTGGTCAAGCCGATCAACCATGACGAGTTCAAGCATACGGTATCGCTCTGCATCGAGCAGCGCCGGCTTCTCGACGAGAACCTGGAACTGAAGGGGTTGGTGAACCTCTACCAGGTGAGCCAGAGCATTGCCAATTGCCTGGAACAGGACCGGCTCTATACCCTGGTGGTCGACTCCCTCGCCAAGGAACTGGGGGTCAGCCGCTCTATCGGGTACTTCTTCGAGGAGTGTCTCTATGCCATCCGCGAGCTGCGCGGATTTTCCGAAGAGGCCGGAAACCGTCTCGGCGAATGGATCATGGGGCAGTTTCGTCCCACCGAAGAGAAAACCGGCAGTTTCATGCTCCTGAACAACATCCTCGGCGATGCGCCGCAGCATCTGGCCGAGAGTGGTGAACTGCGCGACGTGCGCGACGCCCTGGTTCTGCTGGTACGGAGCCGGGGGCAGGTGCACGGGGTTGTGATCCTCTGCAACGATCCGGGGTCCGATCTGCCCGAGGCCATCAACTACAAGAACCTTACCTTCCTCCTTGACCAGTCCTCGCTCGCCTTTGAAAACGCCGCCCGTTATGCCTCTGCCCGCAATCTCATCAACGTGGACGAGCTGACCGGGCTGTTCAACTACCGTTACCTGGAAGTCTCCATGGACCGCGAGGTCAAACGGGCCGAGCGGTACGGCACCAATCTGTCGGTGATCTTCCTTGACATCGACCAGTTCAAGGAGATCAACGACACCTACGGCCACCTCATCGGCAGCAAGGTGCTCAAGGAGGTCGGCAAGCTCCTCAAGGCGTCGGTGCGGGAGATCGATACCGTGATCCGCTACGGTGGCGACGAGTACACCGTCCTGTTGGTGGAGACCGGCCTGGAGACGGCGGCAGGGGTTGCCGAGCGTATCCGTCGCTCCATAGAGCGCCACCGGTTCCTGGCCAGCGAAGGGCAGAATATCAGGATCACTGCCAGCCTCGGTTATGCCTGCTACCCGGAAGACACCAAGTCCAAGGTCGAACTGATCGAACTGGCCGACCAGGCCATGTACCGCGGCAAGGCGAGCGGGAAAAACGTGGTCTTCTCCGTAGCCAAAACCAGAAAATAGCCCCTCCCGACATGGGCGCACCGCACCGATCCGGGTGCCGGGCGTTCGCCGTTACGCAAATCCTTGCATCCGGAGCAGTTTTTTCGTATGTATCTGTATGCCCTCCGTCGGCAACCGGATGGACGTCATCTGTCATCGTCACGGAACAAAAGGAGAAACAACCGTTGGCCATCACCGCAATCAAGGGTTTCAATGACATCCTCCCCGGCGAAGTGGAAAAGTGGCAGTATATCGAGGCCACTGCCCGCCGGGTTTTCGAGCTCTATGGCTTCAGCGAGATCAGGATTCCGATCATGGAGAAGACTGAGCTGTTTGCCCGTTCCATTGGTGACACCACCGATATCGTAGAAAAGGAGATGTACTCCTTTGTCGACAAGGGGGAGAACAGGGTGACACTGCGGCCTGAGGGGACCGCCAGCGTCATGCGCGCCTTTGTCGAGCACAAGCTCTATGCCCAGGACCCGGTTGCCAGGCTTTACTACATGGGGCCGATGTTCCGCTACGAGCGCCCGCAGAAGGGGCGCTACCGCCAGTTTCACCAGATCGGCGCCGAGGTGACCGGCGTGACCAGCCCCCTGGTGGACGCCCAGGTGCTGACCATGCTCTGCCATTTCTTTGCCGAGCTGGGGCTTACCGAACCGCGGCTGGAGATCAACTCCCTCGGCTGCCCCGAATGCCGTCCCGCCTATCGCGCGGCTCTGCAGGAATTTCTGCGGGCACGGCTCAACCGGCTCTGCGACGACTGCCGGCGGCGCATCGAGACCAATCCGCTCAGGGCGCTGGACTGTAAGGCCACCGGCTGCAAGGAGGCCACCCTGGATGCCCCGTCGGTGCTGGACAGTCTGTGCACCGCCTGTGACGACCATTTTGCCCGGACCAGGAGCGCCCTGGAGCTGACCGGCACCGGCTATGTCATCAATCCCCGCATGGTGCGCGGTCTGGATTATTACACCCGCACCACCTTTGAGCTGGTCACCGGCTTGCTCGGCGCCCAGTCGGCAGTGGCTGCCGGCGGCCGCTACGACGGCCTGATCTCCGAGATTGGCGGTCCCGCCATTCCCGGCATCGGTTTTGCCATGGGGGTGGAGCGGGTCGCCCTGCTCCTTGCCGAGCGCGATTTTTCCCGTCGTCCCGACCTGTTCGTCGCTGCACTGGGGGATGAGGCACGCGACGCTGCCTTCAGCCTCATGAGCGGCCTGCAGCGAAAGGGGGTGAGCGTGGAGTTCGATTACGAAGGGAAGAGCCTGAAGAGCCAGCTCCGACGTGCCGACAAGTGCAATGCCCGCTTCACCCTCATCATCGGCGGTGACGAACTGGCTGCCAAGAGCGGCACTCTCAAGGAGATGGATGCGGGCATCCAGGAGCCGGTGGCGCTTTCGATAGAAGCACTCTGTCTGAGAATACGTCCTTAGAACCCTGCAAATAGCCGTTTCACAGACCGGCATCGCCTTTTTGGCGGTGCCGGTCTTTTTTCAGCAACAGGATCCTGCCGATCATGCAGTTTTCGGTCAGATTAGAATTGACAAAATCTCACAGAAATTGTATACAGTATTCCGTTTAGCTGGCTGGTCAAAAAGAGAAACTACCTGAAAAGATTGGACGTTCAGGGTCACTTAATCACAGGAGGAGATTATGATCGAAGCCTATCTGCAGCACGAAGCCGAACGCAATTCACAGGGGATTCCGGCCCTGCCGCTCAATCCCGAGCAGACCGCCGAGCTGTGCAAACTCCTTGAGGCACCGCCTGCCGGCAAGGAAGCGTTCCTCGTCAACCTGATCAAGGAAAGGGTTTCCCCTGGTGTGGATCCGGCAGCCGAAGTAAAGGCAGCCTTCCTTGCCGAGATCGTCAAGGGGAGCAAAAAATCTCCTCTGATCTCCAAGGTCGAGGCGGTCCGCATGCTCGGCACCATGCTGGGCGGCTACAACGTGAATCCGCTGGTCGAAGCCCTCAAGGACGCCGAGCTGGCCCAGGAAGCTGCTACCGCCCTGTGTGGAATGACCCTGGTCTATGACGGCTTCGACAAGGTCGTGGAACTCTCCAAGTCCAACGCGGCTGCCAAGAAGGTGCTCGAATCCTGGGCCAATGCCGAATGGTTCACCAATCGTCCCGGCCTGCCCGAAACTATCAAGGTCAAGGTCTTCAAGGTCGAAGGCGAAATCAATACCGACGACTTCTCTCCGGCCGGCGATGCCTGGAGCCGTCCCGATATCCCGCTGCACGCCCTGGCCATGGGCAAAACCCGCTTCCCGAACCGCCTCAAGGATATCGCCGACTGGCGCGCCGCCGGCAATCAGGTGGCCTTTGTCGGCGACGTGGTCGGCACCGGCTCTTCCCGCAAATCGGCCTGCAACAGCGTTCTCTGGCACATGGGCCAGGAGATCCCCTGCGTACCCAACAAAAAGACCGCCGGCGTGATCATCGGCGGAGTCATCGCCCCGATCTTCTTCAACACCGCCCAGGACTCCGGCGCACTGCCGCTGAAGGCCGACGTGACCAAGATGAACGACGGCGATATCATCACCATCAACACCAAGAAGGGTGAGATCTCCAACGAGAAGGGTGAGGTCATCTCCACCTTCAAGATCAACCCCAACACCCTGGCCGACGAATTCCGCGCCGGTGGCCGTATCCCGCTGATCATCGGCCGCGCTGTTACCGACAAGGCCCGCAAGGCGCTCGGCCTTGCAGCTACCGATGTCTTTACCCTGCCGGTCAACCCTGCACCCAAGGCTGACCAGGGGTACTCCCTGGCCCAGAAGATGGTCGGCAAGGCCTGCGGCGTTGCAGGCGTTCTTCCCGGCACTGCCTGCGAACCGAAGATGACCACGGTCGGTTCCCAGGACACCACCGGCCCGATGACCGCCGACGAGCTCAAGGAACTGGCCTGCCTCAAGTTCCTGTCGCCGATGTTCATGCAGTCGTTCTGCCACACCGCCGCCTATCCGAAGCCGGCAGACGTGAAGATGCACAAGAACCTGCCCAAGTTCATCATCGATCGTTGCGGCGTACCCCTCAAGCCGGGCGACGGCGTCATCCATTCCTGGCTCAACCGCCTGCTGCTCCCCGACACCGTCGGTACTGGCGGTGACTCCCACACCCGCTTCCCGATCGGCATCAGCTTCCCGGCCGGTTCCGGCCTGGTCGCCTTTGCCGGCGCCATGGGCTTCATGCCGTTGGATATGCCCGAGTCAGTACTCGTCCGCTTCAAGGGCAAGCTGAATCCCGGTATCACCCTGCGCGATGCAGTCAATGCCATCCCTTACTGGGCCATCAAGCAGGGGAAACTGACCGTGCCCAAGAAGAACAAGATCAACATCTTCAACGGCCGCATCCTGGAGATGGAAGGCCTTCCCGACCTCACCGTCGAGCAGGCGTTCGAGCTGACCGACGCCGCTGCCGAGCGTTCCGCTGCTGCCGGCTGCATCCAGCTCTCCAAGGAATCGGTTGCCACTTATCTTCGCTCCAACGTGGCACTGATGAAGAAAATGATCGCCGACGGCTACCAGGATGCCAAGACCCTGCAGAACAGGATCGACGCGGTCAATGCCTGGCTGGCCAAACCTGAACTGCTTGAAGCCGACAAGAATGCCGAAGCGACCGGCGCCTACGCCGACGTGATCGAGATCGACCTGGCCGAAATCACCGAGCCGATCCTGGCCTGCCCGAACGATCCGGACGACGTCAAGCTCCTTTCCGACGTAGCCGGCACGCCGATCCAGGACGTCTTCCTCGGGTCCTGCATGACCAATATCGGCCACTTCCGCGCTGCTGCCGAAATCTGGCGTGGCCTGAAGTTCAATCCGAGCGTCCGCACCTGGATCTGCCCGCCGACCCGCATGGATCAGGCACAGCTCAAGGACGAAGCCTACTTCTCGGTTTACAGTGCCTTTGGTGCCCGGATCGAGATCGCCGGCTGCTCTCTCTGCATGGGTAACCAGGCCCGCGTGCCCGATGCGGTGAACATGTTCTCCACCTCGACCCGCAACTTCGACGACCGTATCGGTGATGGCGCCAAGGTGTTCCTCGGTTCCGCCGAACTGGGCGCAGTTACCGCCACCATGGGCAAACTGCCGACGGTGGCCGAGTTCATGGCAGTCTACAAGGAGAAGGTCGAGCCGAAGAAGGACGCGATCTACAAGTATCTCCAGTTCGACGAGATGCCGGAATACAAGTAATGTGATTGAGGGATTGTAATGTAACCCCCGCCCGGATTGTCCGAGCGGGGGTTTTTTTATGCCTGTAAAATGTACTGAATTGAGGGTGAGTCAGAAAAATCAACGATACTACAGCATGTTCCGGATTATTTCTTCAAGTTTTAGGTTAGATATTTGTTTGGGGCCAAGAAATGGGGTGCTTTCTTGGCCCGCTCTGAAAGCGGAGAAGCACCCCCTGTGTTCATCCCGAATGATCCCGCGCAATAGGTGAAGGACTGTCGCTTATCGGTTACTTGTAGTAACCGACAGCGCAGACCTGATCCCCTACCTTGGTGACAAACGACTGTTTCTGTACTGGTTCGGTTGTGCCCGGACGCGGCCACATGTAGGAAACCTCGGCTATCGCTCCTTCTTTGGCAGCAGCGTAGATATCCTGGCCAAGCGGTTTGCCGGCCTTGTCTTTCAGGTCCTTGAGGCTTTTCCCTACCAGGGTCGGATGCGCGGTGAAGATGCCGTCCGGGCCGCCGCAGAAGGGGTAGAGGTCACGGTCCTTAAACCCACCTTCGCCTTTGGTGAATTTGGCAAGGGCATCGGCCTTGTCGGCCTTGAGGGCAGTAATTGCCTTTTCAAGCATTGCCTTGGCTTCGTCAGCGGTACCAAAGCTTTCGGCACATACGGGTTGGGCAGATACGACCAGCATTGCGGCAAGTGCGACAAACAGCATAAAACGTTTCATCATATTCTCCTTTCGCGTGGCAAAATATCTCCGGTGTGGAGAGGGTGTTGAATATTCCCGGCTTGTCTGCATCATGCAGGCGACAAACTATAACCGTATTTTAAAAAATACACAATCAAGAAAAATGGTATCAGTGTAATAAAATTGTCAGAAAAAAAATAAATAATAACTAAAAGATAAAGACGTAGATATAAACAAACGACGTTATCAAACTATGGTGTTATTGCTTTTGGTATTAAACGGTGGGGGTATACTGCGTAGCTGACGGTAGGGGGTAAAGTGAGGCAATAACTGCGTTGCAGGTTAAACGCGAGCGGCCCACCGGGACATCCCGGCGGACCGCTGTTGTTTGCAGGCAGTGGATCTGTGCCGTCACCTGTGTGCTGTAAGTATGCCCCGGTAAAGAACTCCGTTGACTGCCAGTTGACTTACGGTGTGGCTTCTGGTGCGGATCAATTCCTTTCGGTAGTCATCGGCGCATAGCTCCATGGAGCGTGCGAGGCCGAAACGGATGACTTGGTCCAGCTCGACTTCCGGAGGGAGACTGATGCCGCTGGCGGCAAAGTAGGCCTGGGCCTGGGGCAGCAGGAACTGCACCAGCAGATCGAGCATCAGGGTGTCGTCGGTTGTTGCCAGGATCAGTCCGTAGATTACCATGCTCTGGCGGAACTGAGCTTCAGCCCCGACGATGAGGGTTCCAGCCTGGTCGACGGGCAGACCGAGCGGGGCGAGGGCAGTGGCGAAAGTTGCTGCCAGCAAGTCCGGAAAGGCCGGATCGCGTTGCTGTGCCGCCTGCGCCATCTGCAGGCCGATGCCGGAATCAAGCTCATTTCTTACCAGCAGGTCCACGCCGTATTCGATCAGTTCATGGGAGACGACCAGCAGATCGTCGGAACCGACGGCCCCTTGCAGGGCAGTGGCCAGTTCATTGGCCAGTGCTCGCGCCTTGATGATGACATAGCCCTCGCTGCCGCCGATGGTAAGGTTCTGGATATGGGCTGTCCAATCCTCACCCCATGCTTCGTTGTGGCTTACAAAGCCGTACGCCAGAGGCTTCAGCGCCTGTGTTGCGTTGTCCCACAGGGGCAGTGGCTGGTAGTGGGCCTCGTAAAACAGGATATTCTGGACCGGTTCCAAGGTAGGGTCGGCAAGGGTGAGATAGTTGAAGACGTCGGTAGCCATGCTGCCGTAAACTTCCTGCTGGTTGGCTTCGGTTTTTGTTGTTCCTATATGATCGATGATGTAGGTGTGGGCTGCCCATCCCCATGGATACGCCGGGACGGCACAGCACAAGAGGGCCAGAAGGCCCAGGGCAGATCCTGCCAGTTTTCGCATCATGGTCTTACTCCTTTCGTTCATGACACAACAAGGTGATTCGGCTGGTGATACCTTCTCAGGGCTACAGGTGATTAGTCTGTATTCATAAATGGTAGCAGCCCGATAGCAGGTGTCAATGACGGAGAACCGGATGGGATTGCTACAGCAGAGGCAGAAGAGGAAAATGAGAGGAGCAGGTCAAGCTGGAATCTTTGACGGGGAACTAGGTCTAGAGGAAAGGGGGCACAGACGTACGACCCCTCTATTCAGGGAGTGGTCTGCGACGTTGCGCGTTACTGTAGCATCTGTCAGGTAGTGACCGATGCGGAAGCGGTTTCCGTTTCCGCTGTCCTGAACTGATTCATGAGCTCCTGTAACCGGCCCGCGAGCAGTTGCATCCGGTCGGCGGCGTCAGCCGATTCATGGGCGCTCTGAGCTGTTTCCTGGACAACGTGCGTTATCTGGTGGATGCTCTTGCTGATCTCGTTGGTCGTTATCGTCTGCTCTCCTGATGCTGTGGCGATCTGGTTTACCTGAAAACTGACCGCGTTGATCTGTTCGAGAATTTCCTGCAGTGCCTTTCCTGATCTGGCTGCACCATCTGTCCCCGCATTGACCTCCGTTACCCCCTCCTGCATGGAGGCAATGGCCCCGGCAGTTTCCTGCTGGATGGTCCGTATCATTGTGGTAATCTCCCGAGTTGCCTTGGCAGTCCGCTCTGCAAGCCCACGTACCTCATCTGCGACAACGGCGAATCCGCGCCCGACCTCTCCGGCACGGGCTGCCTCTATGGCGGCGTTCAAGGCAATGAGGTTGGTCTGGTCCGCTATATCCTCGATTGTTGCGGCGATCACCCCGATCTGATCCGAACGCTTACCGAGGCCGGACATGGTCTGTGCTGTTTCGTTCACTCGCTCCGCGATCCGGTGCATCCGCGTGATCGTCTCCGCCACAACGTCTTCTCCGGATGAGGCCATTCTGTTGGCTATTGCCGAGGCTTCGGACGTGTTGATGCAGTTCTGCGTGATCTCACCGGATGTGCCTGCAATCTCTTCCCCTGCAGTAGCAACGGTTGAGGCTTGGCCCGCCACATCCTCGGCATCCGTTGCCATCTGGAGCGCCCTGCGATACTGATCCCCTGCTGCATGGACGATCTCACTGGCACTTTCCTGTACCGAGCCGACGATGCTCCGGAGATTGGCGACCATGCCGTTCATGTCCCGTGCAAGGCGCCCCAATTCGTCTGTACGTGTGCATTCCAGGTTTACGCTCAGATCCCCTTTGGTTATGCGGCTCACCCCCTCTGTCAGGACACCGATGGTGCGGCTCATCGGGTGTATCATCAGCATGGTCGCCACAATGGCGATCATGAAGACCAGGCAGCCGAGGAGAGAGGTGTAAAGAAGCTGTTTTTGCAGCATTGCGGCAATATTTGATATCTCCAGATCCACGCATGTCACGTAACGAACACCTCCGGGAGAGGTTACCGGCATGAAGACCGAGCGGAAACTCCCCCATTGGTCGGTATATTCGTCGAAGTGGACCTTGCCGTCGGCAATGGCTGCCTTCAGACCCGGACTCGGATCTTCGTACGGATCGAACATCTTCGTGTGCTCACCCTTTTCCATCTCTTCCCGGGTGTAGCTGGATGTGGAGAAGAAGAGCTTCCCCTCTTTTTCCATGACTGTATAGACGTATTTGACCCCTGCTTCTTCGGCAAAGCGGCTCAGATCCTTTACCATGAGCTCATATGCCCCTTTATCGATGGCAGCAGGATTTTGCATCTGGTCATGGAAGGCATCGGTTTCCATCTTGACGGCAGCCGCGGACGCGAGGAGTTTCCCGTCCACGGCTGCCAAACCGGCGGATTTTTGCGACCAATAGCCATAGCCCACGAACAGGGCAACAGTCGCGAAAATGATGGCGACCGTCATTAGCGTAAGTCTTCGCGAAAGACTGGATGTGACGTATGAGAATCCAAATCGCATGTCGAAACCCCCGTGGGTTGAAATCCAGATGAGCCAGCCCGACTCTTTGAGTTCTTTCATTTCAACTTTTCGGACATCCCATATGCATACTTAAGTGTTCGATTTACAGTCAGTTATATACATAAATCTGAATTTATTACGCATTCGTCGATACACTACCTTGCCGTTACCGATATTCGGGAGCGCAACGCCTATTGCCACCAAACTGCTCATGCTGATTGCGGTATCTAGTGTATTTATCATAATATTTTGCATAAATAGTGAATAAAATTCAAATATAACGATATGTTGCAATCATTTTTTTCTTTGAAAATATTTCAGAAGCCATTATATTAAGCATCTGTAATTAATCGGTCTGCAACCCCGCGGTGGAATGTGTTTCATCCCTTATAGACATCCTTGCCAGGAGTAGAGTGCATCCTCATTGCCGGCTATCCGGCGTCGTCGCTTTGGCGATGCAACCGGCATTTTGAGGCCGATCGCCCAGCCGGATAGGGCGATTCGGTGGACAGCATCTGAAGAGAAAGTGGATTACGGCCTGGGATGACCATGGATATTCAAGGAGCCTCAGTGATGCATTTCGTACCAATAACCCGCAATTTCATAGCTACCCTGTTTTTTTCAGGTTCACTTTTCTGCATGGTCAGTATGGCTTCAGCGGAAATAACGTGCACCGGTTGCCATGGGACTCTGGTCCCTGCGGATGTCCGGCCACTCGATGCCTCCAACAGGGATATTTTCACCGGCGGGTTTCAGGGCAATCACCGGACCCATATGGATGGCAACGCTACACCGGCAGTCTGTGCGCGATGCCACAAGGGAAGCGACATCTATTCGACCGGACACCGTGACGGCATGATCAGCATTTCGCCCAATATCAACAACTCACCACTGTCAGCGCTTTACAAAAACATGACGGCGGCATTCCCCCAGACCGCCACCCCGTCGTTGCGTACCTGTACCAATGTCAATTGCCATTTCGAGCGGGAGACCCCGCCATGGGGAAGCGCACTGTTTGCCATTCCGGCTGGCTGCTCCGGCTGCCACGGCGCGCCGCCGGCCGGAGGCGACAGCGGCAGGGCGGGGAGCCATGCGCGGCATGATCTCTACTACACCGGCACAGCCAATTGCGGCAGATGTCATGCCAACCACCTGAGCGAGCCAAACCCCTTTGCCCATGCCACGAGCGCCGCCAGGCGCATGCTCGTCATCAGACTGCACGATCCGAGCGGCGCTCCCTCCGGCGCCTATTCCGGGCCGTTCGACGACTATCTCCCCAAAAGCGGCACCAGGGACTATTTCGGCACATGTTCCAATACCTACTGCCACAGTGACGGCGCTGCCGTGGTGACCGGCGCGGTTACGCCCAACATCACGCCGGCATGGGGCACCACCGGTCCGCTCGCCTGCAACGGCTGCCATGGCTATCCGCCGGAATACGCCACTGGTTCGCCGAAGGCGAACAGCCATCCGATCCATGTTGCGCACACCCTGAGCGACTGTTCCATCTGCCATTATGGTACGACTGCCACCGGTGATTCCATCACGGACAAAAGCAAGCATGTAAACAGCGTCTATGAACTGCAGCCGAAACCGGGCTATACCTTTACCTATACCTACAGCCCCGGTGGCGGCAGCTGCTCGGCCATCTCCTGCCATGGCGATGCACAATGGGGGGCCGGTGGTTCGGTGAGCGGGGACGGGTGCGGCAGCTGCCACGGCCATTCTGCAGGCTATGAATACGAGCCTGGCAAGTTCAGCCAGGGGAAGGGGACCTGGAAGAGCCACGCCACCCATACCCAGAACGACGGCGGCAATGTAAAAGGGCCGAATATCGCCTGCGACGGCTGTCACGACACTGCCAGCTTCCCGAATTTCAAATCGGGGATCGATAGTAATGGCGATGGAAGGTACAGCCTTACCGAGACTGATGTCTGCAATACCTGTCACAGTCCCGGCGGCAGCTACGAAGGGGTGAACGACGCCGCATTCGGCGCGAAGAACAATTGGACATTCGGGGTTTACAGCGGCAGTCTCCTGAAATCAGGCAAAGAGAAGTGGTGCGCAACCTGCCACGACGAGACCCCTTCGGTCATTGGCGGTATAAGCGCTCCGAACGTCATCGGCAACGAATCCGGTGCGTATCCGTATGGCACGGGTTGGGGTTACTACAAGACCGGCCACGGCCTTTCATCCTCGGCATCCATTCCGGCAAGTAGCGGTACCGTGACCGGACCCGCCGCGGCCTGCTCCGCCTGTCACAACCTTGAGATGCCCCATATTGACGGCACTGCCCGGACATATGTCTATACTGCCGTTATCGGGGCAAATAACGATTATCAACATGGCTACCGGCTCAAATCGATTAACGGCGGCCTTTCCATGAATATCCCGCGGAACAACGGCTGCGACAGCGATGTAAAAGCGAACGATTTTGCTTTATGCCTGAGCTGTCACGCCAGTGAGGCGTTCGTCGGCAGCAACACGAATACCAACTTCAGGAACGATTCGTCCGGCGTCAATGCTCACTATTACCATCTGGCCATCAAATACAGTTGCGGCCCCGGCCCGAAATTCGCCTCGGACTGGAGATCGCACGCCTACGACAGCCAGGTAAGTTGTATCACCTGCCACAACGTTCACGGATCGACCCAGCTCTCCATGGTCCGCGATGGGAAACTGGTCAACAAAGAGCCTGGGCTGCAGGTCGCATACTATAATTCGACCGTGTCATATCAATGCAGCGGACCTTCACCCTATCCCCCCACGCCGGCGGATGTCACGCTCTCCAATAGCACGGGCACGGTCTGGAACGCCAAAGATGCGAAAAACCTTTGTGCTGGTTGTCATGGTAGTTGCGGGTTCAATATGCGCTACATGAGAACGCTGGTCGACGTCGTACCGTAATCGGTAAGCTGTGATGTCGGAGAGGGCCGGCCACGGAGAGGGGGGCGGCTCCCCGGAAGGCCTTGCGTCTGATTGTAGCCGGGCATGGGAGGATGCGGGCGGGATTCTAGCCGCGGTAGCCGAACCCGCGGTAGTGGCTTTCCGTGCCGTTCTCGCCGGTCACCGCGTCTGACTCTTCAGATGCGAGGAAGACTGCCAGCTGCGCGACCTCTTCAGGCTGCAGCAACCTTTTCCGCTCCTTCATGTCCGCGAAATCGGCGAAGACGTCGGGTCCGAGGATCGCCGGACCGAAGCCGCGGATTTCCTCCTGCATCCGGGTGTCCATGACAGCCGGGTCGAGTCCGTTTACCTGGATGTTGTGGATCTTCAGTTCCTCCGCCAGATAGCGCGTCATCTGGATGAGCCCTGCCTTGGCGATGGCGTAGACCCCGAACGGGGAAATAACGATCTCTCCCAGCCCAGAGGTGACATTGATGATCTTTCCCCGCTTCTGACGGATCATGTGCGGGGCCACCTCTCTGGCAAAGAGCCAGGGGGCGGTCAGGTTGACGTTCATGGCGTACTGCCAGGCATCGGGTTCGACCTGGTGAAGGTTGCGGACCGGACCGATCACTGCCGCATTGTTCATCAGGATGTCGACCGTCTCGAATGTTGCCACAGTGGTCTCCACCACCCGACGCACGTCCAGCGGATTTGCCGCATCCCCCTCCTGGATTACCACCGTTCCTCCTGCCTGCATGATGACCATAGCGGTTTCTTCGAGTTCCCGAGGGGATCTGCTCATGATGACCAGATCTGCCCCCTCCCTCGCCAGCGCGATCGCCGAGGCACGACCGAGACCTCTCCCCGCACCGGTTACGAGTGCCGTTTTTCCTGTGAGTCGCATGGGTTCCTCCATGGTTACGGAAGATGTTGGAACTTATCAGACTACTATTACCATTTTACCTGATTTCACCCGGAATTCCTTTTGCGTTGCGTGGCAAGCTTTGCATCCACTGAATAGATTGGTATAGTTCAGGCAATGTCCGAAGCCCGACAACGGACGATAGAATTTCGCTCTTTTGCCACTAACCGGATACATGGCGCTGTCTTACAAGTTATTTCGTACAGGAAATGAGCCGATGTGGTCGGAAAGATGGTTCTCTTTCTGCGCAACTGGCGCAGGTCAACGGTGAACCGGAGACGGTGATGGAAAAACGTGAGATATCCGGCAGGCAGTTGTCCAGGAACAGGGAAGAGCTCCTGAAACTGTCGGAGCAAAAACTTCGCAATGAGGCCGAGCGGGGAAAGATGCTCCTTGAGCTGTATGAAAAGGCTCCGCACCTTTCCGAGAAGCAGCTCTACGACTATGCCCTCGACTGTGCCGTCAAGCTCACGGGCAGCATCATCGGGTTTTTTCATCTGGTCTCGGTCGATCAGCAGGAAATCGTTCTCACCACATGGAATAGTGCAGCCCTGCAAACCTGTGTGGCAACATATGATGCCCATTATCCGATCGAACTTGCCGGTAACTGGGTTGACTGTGTGCGACTCAAGCGTCCGGTGTTGTATAACGATTTTGCACACTCTTCCAACCAGAAAGGGCTTCCCGAAGGTCATACGCCTCTGTATCGGTTCATGAGCATCCCTGTGATGGAGGGTGACGACGTCAGGATCATCTTCGGGGTGGGGAACAAGGTCGAGGAGTACGACGATCACGATGTGGTCAATATTCACCTGGTTGCCAATGAACTGCAGAAGATCATCCGGCAGCGCCGCACAGAGGAGTCACTCCGGCGACTCAACGAAGAACTGGAGCGGCGCGTCCAGGAACGAACAGCCGAGCTCAGCGACAAAAACGCAGAATTGCAGCAGGCGTACAATGACCTCAAGACAGCCCAGTCGCAACTCCTGCAGCAGGACAAGATGGCTTCCATCGGCCAGTTGGCTGCAGGGGTGGCGCATGAGATCAACAACCCGATGGGATTCATCATCAGCAACCTGTCAAGTCTCGGCAGGTACGTGGAAAAATTGTCCGCCTACCTGGATTCGGGCGAAACAATACTGAACGACTGCGAATCGACGCTTAGGGAGCGTATCACCCTGGAACGGCATAAATACAAGGTTGACCGTATCCGCGAGGACTTGCCCGATCTCATCAGCGAGTCGCTGGAGGGGGCCGAACGGGTCCGCCGGATCGTTATGGATCTGAAGCGGTTTTCCCGCAACGACGGGACAGTGTATGCCTATGCAGATATCAATGACGGCCTGGAAAGCGCACTCTCCATCGTCTGGAACGAGCTGAAGTATAAAGCGACGGTAACCAGGGAATACGGCCAATTGCCCCCGGTCTGGTGCAATATCGGCCAGCTCAACCAGGTCTTTCTGAATCTTCTGGTGAACGCTGCCCATAGTATAGAAACAAGGGGGGAAATCCGGGTAGAGACCTTTGCCGAAGACGGCTCGGTGCGGATCGCCATCAGCGACACGGGTTGCGGCATCCCAGCGGAAAACCTGAACCGGATCTTCGATCCCTTCTTTACCACAAAAGAGGTCGGCAAAGGTACGGGGCTCGGGTTGGCCATTGCCTACGGCATTGTCGTCAACAAACATTGCGGCACCATCTTCGTTGCCAGCGAGATCGGCAAAGGCAGTACCTTTACCATCAACCTGCCGGTCAAACGACGCACTGCTTCTGACGAAGCAGAGGAGCCCTGATCAGGTACCCTGGTATCTTGCGCGGAAAGCCATATCGTTTCGGAGAATCGGCATATGCAAACTGTTTTGACCTGCTGTATACCCAAACGGAGCTTATGGTTGCGGTGTTGTATCCGCTTCCTGGCGGCCGTGGTTCTTCTGGCAGGCATTGCTCCGGTGTCGCTGCATGCGGATGAGCTTCCGTCAAGGCAAAGCCCGAGTGCCTTTTCCTTTCGCTGGGAGAACGATACCTTTGGCAACACCGACGAAAATTATACCAATGGCGTTGCTCTGGCGTTGACCTATCCGGGCAGAGGCATCATCGGCGGTGTTTGGGATGTCATGGGAGAAGTCGAGGGGAGCAGGTACAGCTCCTTTGATCTTGGTCAGCTTCTCTTTACACCCACCGATACGTCGAGTACGGTGCCTGACCCTGCCGACCGCCCTTACGCGGGGTTTCTCTATCTCGGCACAACAACCTTTCTCCAGCGCAACGAAAGCCTGCACGGCTTCAAACTTGCGGTCGGCGTTGTGGGGCCGGCTTCCATGGGTGAAGCCCTCCAGAAGGTCGCTCACAGGGCGCTCCTCTACAGGATGCCTCAGGGATGGGACTCCCAGATCAAGAACGAGCCGATCGTCAACCTGCACTACGAATATCGCCACCGATTCTCTTTTACGCCACGTGCTGCGGCCATCGGGGTGGAGATGATCCCCGTGGCAGGAGCGGCTCTGGGCAACTTTCTGACCGAGGCACAGGCAGAACTCCAGCTGCGCGTCGGCTACTGGCTGCCGGATGACTTCGGAACCACGGTGTTGCGCGGTATCGGCACCCTGCCAGTCGCCACCGGCAGCAACCCTTCCCATGACTGGGGGATCTATGCGTTTGCCGGCGGCTGTGCAAGCCTGGTTGCCTGGAACATTACCCTTGACGGCAACACCCTTGCCAGAAGCCCAAACGTGGACAAGCGTATCTTCCTGCCAGCGGCTGAGTTCGGCGCAACGCTCTGGACGAGACGGTTCCAGGCGTCGTTCTCGTATGTGATGCTGGGAGAGGAATTCTACGGGCAAAAGCGGAGAGAGGATTACGGGTCGATTCTACTGTCGTACGTTTTCCCCTAGTCTGAGTCGAAGCTCCGCCCGCATGAGACGATCTGCCGATCAATCCGGGTCGACCGAGATCCCTGATCCACTCCTTGCCGTTGACGGCGGCCATAAATGAAGGGTCTTTCAACCTCCACCCCATGCTATAATGAAAACATGAAAGGGGTGACTGTCATGAAAGGCACGGAATTGAGAACCGATCTTTACCGCTCCACGGAAGGTCACTGCGACATCAGGACCTGGAGCGGCGAGTGCAGGCACGACGACTACTCAACGCTGGGCGATAAGTATCTTTGCGCCAGCTGCGGCAAGATCGACAACCTGGAGCACATGGTACGGCAGCAGGGCTTCCCCCATGTCTCCGGAGACTATGACAATCTCAGCTGAAAAGAATCCATTACACATATGACCATGTAATACGAGAGCATTGGCCTGGATGACGGGCCATTTCTTTTGCTCGTTCACGCTAGAGCAACAACGACCAAGCCTGTCTCGGCGACGGGCTGCGTGACCCAGAACACAGTGTGCCGGCACGACGCATGCTATGGTTCCTCCGGAACCTGAGCGACCGAGCGGGACGAAGAGTTATGTCAGAAGCGGATTATAAGTCGATACCGGTGGAATGCATCTTTCCCGGTGTTTTTCCCATCATTGCCCTATACACACGGGGAAGTGCGGGAAATTACGTGCTCTACAAAACAGGCGAGCGACCGTTTACCGACGTGGATCAGCAGCGACTGGAGCGGATCGGCACGAAATACCTCTTTATTCAGGTGGGCGATGCGCAGGCTGTGACCGGCTATCTGGAAAAAAACCTGTCCGCATTTCTGGACAACAAGGAGATCTCCGAGCGGACCAAGAACCTGATCCTCTACCAGACCTCCATGGATTTTGTCGCAGAGATGCTCGAATCTCCCCAGACCGTATCCGACAACCTGGAACGCTGCAGGAGCCTCGTCGGCAACCTGATGCGGCATATCGTCTCGACCAACTGCCTGTTGGAGGTCATGAAGGATGTGGCTTCTAGCGGGCTCTACATCCTCTCCCATTCAGTCAAGGTAGCGGCCGTCACCATGCTGGTGCATGAGAAAATCTTCAATATTAGCCATGACGAGATGCTTGACGTCGGGGTAGGGGCGATTCTCCATGACCTGGGGATGACTTTCATCTCCAGCGATATCCTGGACAAGCCGGAGGCTCTCTCCAATATCGAGTACTCGACGGTAAAGACCCATGCCCAGCGTGGCTACGATTTTTTGAGAAAGCATGGCGTTTTCAGCGAGGTCTCACTGGCCATCGTCAGGCATCATCACGAAAAGTGGGATGGTTCGGGATATCCCAGCAGGTTAAGGGGGGATTCCATTTCGCGTTCCGCCCAGGTGGCGGGGATTTGCGACATCTATTGCGCACTGATCTCGGACCGCCCGTACCGGAAGGCCTCCTCCTATGAAGAAGCCCTGCGGATCATGGAAAGCGAATCGGGAAGGAGTTTCAAGAAGGAGTTGTTCGAGCAGTTCCGCGCCATTGTCGATACCCAGAAAGGGTAACGTCGGTATAGCGTCTCCCCTGTATCGACAACTGCACGCGATTTCGTTTTTTTGCCGGTTCCGGCATGGAAAAGCCACCCATCCCGCTGCTGCCGTATCCAGCTTACCCTTGATGTCGGCAGGAATGAGTCAAACCCCTCGCGATAACGGGTCACGCATAGGTGTCGAACAGGAAACCATGTTCATCATGGGAGAGCCTGATGAACCTGATGAATTCCTTGAATTCCACTCTCTCCGGATGAGCACCGGTTGTGCACGAGTTTCCCGTAACAGTCATGTTCCCGGCGCAGGACGTTACACTGCAGGTGCAGACGATATCGTACACGGCAGTCGCTGCCGTGTCATAGGTTCTTTGTGGATCCCTTCCCTCTGAGGGTTCGGCCATTTTGCCATACGTGGAGACGGTCAGGTCTATCGTATGTGAGGTGGATACCAGGTTTCTTTCTGCTACCATGGGGAATCTGCTGTCTTTCCTCTTCTCCGTCCGCACAGGGAGCCATTCTATAGTGTCATTGTCCAGACGCATATACATCACCTTCTCTGAATATAGTATATCATGCATTGATGGCCAGGGGATGCGGTTTGAAGTGCGTTATCATGAAGAGTGCAATGCGATGGAGTGCAGGGGGAAGGACATGAGCTGAGGGAATGCCCCAGCTTTCTTGGCCGTTTCCAGGAGGATCAGGGGCGGGTCCTGCCAGTGGCACAGTGTTGACACATGGCAGGTTCCACCGTGGACAATCGGCAGCCGCAGGACGCACAGGCATTGACCCATTCGGGGTGGCCAACGGCAACGGCCCGTTGTTGGGCTTCGAGGCGTCGCACTTCCGATTCCATCTCATCGTTGTATTGATTTTCAAACATAAGAGGTCTCCGTAATCCGGTTGCTGTAGGGATGAGGGGTTTGAACGAGGTATTTCACGACGCAGTGGCGGTTCGAGCTGGCCGGCTATGGGTATTTTGCCGGATGGACCCGTGGGCTGCAAGATAATTTGACACAATTTTATCCATTGCCGGGAAGGCGGCGAAGTGATATATAATCCCTGCCTGTCAACCACAGGGGGGAGCTCCTGTGGTTTTTGTGTGTCCGGCAAACGGAAACCAGGCGGTTTCGCATACAGTCATATTCCAGGAGTAACCCGTGACCCCCCCATATTTCTCCCTGCTCCCCCGGCTGGCAGCACCTCTGTTGTGCGTTTTCCTGATCCTTCCCGGTTGTTCCAATGAAAAACCTGGTAACCAACCGTCCGGAACGACGGAGCAGAAAGACCTCCATCCTCCTGCGCCGCCTGCTTCCTTTGTCGTGTCTTCATCGGCGGCAGCAGCCGTCCCGGTACAGAAACCCGTTTCTTCTGCCATGCACTCCGTACCTCGGGAGGAGATCAAGAGTGAGCCGCGGGCCGAGATAACGGCGCCGAAGTCCAAATATCTTGCGGGGGAAGACCCCGAATTTGCCAAACGACAGGGCTGGCCGGTGAAGACCCCGGCGCTCCTGCCTGGATCGATCCTGCCAGGGAAGCGGATCGTTGCCTATTATGGCAACCCCCAGTCCAAGCGGATGGGTGCCTTGGGTGAATTCCCCAAGGACGAGATGCTGGCTCGGTTGAAGAAAGAAGTCGCCAAATGGGAGAAGGCCGACCCTTCCAGACCGGTGCAGCCGGCCTTGCACCTGATTGCGGTGGTTGCCCAGGGAGACCCGGGAAAGGCGGGCAAGTACCGGATGGTGATGCCCGATGCCATCGTCAACCAGGTTTACGGCTGGGCCAAGGAGGCAAATGCCCTGCTGTTCATCGACATTCAGACCGGCCATGACGATATCCGCACCCTGCTGCCCCGGTTTGAATGGATCCTGAAAAATCCCGATGTCCACCTGGGGATCGATCCGGAGTTCAATCTGATAAGGAGCGGCAAAAAGCCGGGAACCAAGATCGGCTCTTACGATGCGGCGGATATCAACTATGCCTCGTCATATCTCAGCGACTTGGTGAAACGATACAACCTTCCACCCAAGGTATTCACGGTGCACCGGTTCACCCGCAACGGCGTTACCAATGCGCGCAAAATCGTCCTGCGTCCAGAAGTGCAAATCGTCATGCACATGGACGGGTGGGGTGCACCCTGGTTGAAACGCGATTCCTACAAGGCCTATATTGTGTCTGAACCGGTGCAGTACACCGGATTCAAACTTTTTTACCATAACGACACGAAAAAGGGGGATCCGCTGATGTCCCCCCAGGACCTGCTCAGACTGCATCCGAAGCCGATATATATCCAGTACCAGTGAGGAATCCCGGCTGGAGGCCTTTTCCGGTGGCTAATCTGCGGTACACTGTTCTGCGAAGACCGCACGTTACGGAGGGAATGCCATGTACCTCGTCCAGATCCTCTTGCCACTCTACGACAATACTGGTGAGCCGTTTCCGCAATGGGAATTCAACCGGGTGCGCACCGAGTTGACCGAACGCTTCGGCGGTTTGACCAGCTATGTCCGTTCGCCGGCTGTGGGATTGTGGAAGGAGAGGGACAATGCCATGGTCCACGACGATATCGTGATCTACGAGGTGATGGCCCATCACCTTGACCGCGACTGGTGGCGCGGGTACCGCGAGGAACTGGCTGTCCGCTTTCGCCAGGAGGTGCTGATCGTGCGGGTGAGCGAGGTTCAGCTCCTGTAACGTGATGAGTGCCGATTACCCCCCGTAGCGTCATAACCACAACCATTCGAGTCCCGCAAGGAGTGCTGTCGTGCCCTTTCCCTCCCGACCTGTCAGGCGGGGTTTCATTGGCCTGGCCGTCATCGTCTGCTCTACGGCAGGTTGCTACTCTTTGCCGACGCAGGGTTCGCCTCCCCAAGTGATTGCTGCCGACAACAGCAGTGTCGCCACTCTGCAACCGTATGTGACACTTTACGTGGGAGAGGGGTGAAGTTACTGCGACCGGGTGAAGAGTTACTTCACCGAGCAGCGGATTGTCTTTACCGAACGGGATATCCGCCACGACCCGCAGGCATATCGGGAATGGCGCGACCAGTTGCATGGCGATATCGTGCCCGTAATCGTCTTCAACAATGGTGAGTTGATCGTGGATGGCTGTGATATTCCGGCTATCAAAAGAGCCCTTTTAAAGCTGCGGCAGCCAGGGAAATTGAAGGAACAGCCGCCCAAACAGAAAAGCCCGCACTGAGCGGGCTTTTTTCATGGGGCAGGGCAGAAGATCAGGCGAGGAATTCCTGCACCAGCAGCAGCATGCCGCCGCTCTCCTTGCCAATGGCGGCCTGGCGCTCTTCCGGTGTCATCATCTTCATGAGGTGTTTCCGTGCCTGTTTGCGGCTGCCGGCGATGGTTTCCGTCATCTTGCAGAGGACTCCCACCGGCAGGCCGTTGCGATAGCCTTCGACCAGTTTGGCGATTTCGTCGCGGCGCTGTGTATTGCTCCAGGTTTTGAAAACCGAGGCTCCCAAATCGTCTTCAGCGTACATAACGTCCCTCCCGTGTGTGGCTGCAGTCGTCGCATGGATCTGCGCTGCGGTGCATCATACTGCAAGGCAGGAAGAGCGTCCAGAGATTTCTCTCCGGAGCGGCAGGAAGTAAGCGACAGGTAGCTTGGCAGTAGTCGCCGCTTCACGCGGTTCAGCCGCTTTGTGCATTCTCGCTGCTGTCTTTGCCGGAGCAGGCCACCTAAATCTTTGCCCAGAGTTGACGAAATACAAATATATATAATGATTGTAATGAAACTGGTTACTGGTTTACTCCGGACCGACCGGCCGGAAGGGCGGGTGCCGGTTCCTGAGCGGCTGCAGACGGAGACTGTGCACGCATGCATACCTCAAACAACGGGAAAGAGCGCCTTGCAGTAGTCCGGATCGTTGCGACCTATGCATTGTTCGGCGCACTCTGGATCTATCTTTCTGATTCCATTCTCGGCTGGATGGTGCAGAGCACGGATATCATGACGCGCATAGCCGTGTTCAAGGGGCTGTTATTCATCATCCTGACGGCGGTTTTACTCTATTTCCTCATTTCCCGTTATGCGCAGAGGCTGCGACGTGCAGAAGAGTCGTTGCGCGAACGTGAGGAGCTCTACCGCAATTTTACCCAGTTGACCTCGGATTATGTCTACTCCTGTACCCGCAACGAAGGCGAGCCGTATCGGGTGCACTGGATGGGGGGCGCAGTGGAGGCGATCAGCGGCTATTCACAGGAAGAAATCATTGCCCGGGGATGCTGGCTGCCGCTCGTGCATTCCGATGATCTGCAACGGGTCAGTGCCAATCTCATGACATTGCGTCCGGGCATGACCCTGACCGACGAGTTCCGTATTGTGACGAAGAACGGCGGTATCCGCTGGGTTCACGAGTCGTCGCGTTGTGAAGCAGGGTCTGCCCCCGGTGCATTGCTTCTGTTCGGGACCTCGCAGGATATCACCTCGCGCAAGCGTGCGGAGCTGGCGGTGCGGGAAAGCGAGGAGAATCTCAAGACGCTTATGGAGCTTATGCCGGTGGGGGTCAGTTGGGCCAACGCCGACGGCAGGGTCGAGTATCTCAATCGTCATTTTGTTGAGCGATTCGGTTATTCGCTTGGGGATATCCCAACCGTTGAGGAATGGTTCAGTCAGGCATACCCCGATCCCGATTATCGTCAGATGATTGTTGCTGAGTGGCGAAGTGCCATTGACGAGGCCAAAAAATGCGGTGCAAGGGTGCGCCCCGTTGAGGCACGTGTAACCTGCAAGGATGGATCAGTCAGGCAGGTGATCATCAATACCCAGTTCATCCAGGAGCGGACCCTGGTCATCATGACCGACATCACCGAGCGGGAGCATCTGCAGAATGAGCTGCTTAAAGCGCAGAAGATCGAGTCGCTCGGGGTGCTTGCCGGCGGCATCGCCCATGATTTCAATAACATCCTCACCGGAATACTGGGATATATCTCTATTGCCCGCATGCTAGTCGATCCTGAGCATAAATCACGCAAGGCGTTGACGGAAGCTGAAAAGGCCTCCCTGCGGGCGGCTGAGCTGGCCCACCAGCTACTCACCTTTGCCAGGGGGGGAGAGCCGGTGAAGAGGGCCGTATCCGTTGCAAAGATTGTCAACGAGTCGGTTTCACTGGTTTTGCGCGGGTCGAACGTGAAGGCGGTCCTGGATCTCCCAGATCAGATCCATCCCGTTGAGGCTGACGAAGGGCAGCTTAGCCAAGTTTGCAACAATATTATCATCAATGCGATCCAGGCCATGCCCGGAGGTGGAACCCTGACGGTGCGCGCAGAAAACGTTACGTTTGCCGAATGGAACAGCATGGCGCTTCTTCCGGGCGAATATGTGCGCATCTGCTTCACCGATGAAGGGTGCGGCATCAGAGCGGAAGACCTGAAAAAGATTTTTGACCCCTATTTTACGACCAAGCCGGCTGGCACAGGATTGGGCCTCGCATCGGTCTATTCCATCGTCAAGCGGCACGGTGGCCATGTCGAAGCTCGTTCGAGCCTTGGGGAGTGGACGACATTTTGCATCTATCTGCCGGCGAGCAGCATGGTTCAACCGTTACCGGAGAGCAGCCAGCCCGAGATGGTAGCGATCAGAACGGAGCGCTGTTCGCTGCTTGTCATGGACGACGATGCCACCATCAGGGAGCTTGCCGCGGAGATGCTGACGAGCGGCGGCTATCTCGTCGAGACGGTCAGCAGCGGGGAAGATGCTATTACCCGGTATCGGACTGCTCAGGAGCGTGGCACCCCCTATGCCGCGGTGATCATGGACCTCACCATTCCCGGAGGCATGAGCGGCAAGGATGCGGCAAAGCAGATCCTTGCCCTTGATCCGCAGGCGCGTCTGATCGTGTCGAGCGGCTACTCGAACGATCCTGTCATGGCTACATACGGAGACTATGGGTTTAGCGCCGCCATTGCCAAGCCGTATCGCGCCCAGCAGTTACTGGCATGCCTGCAGGGTTTACTGGAGGGGCGCCATTGAAGATGTCCTGCGCAGCCGGAAGCCGAAGATGAACGACAGAAGCCGCATCAAACCTGCGGCTTCTATCGTTTTAAACACCAGGACGGACAAAAGCGGCATGGCCCCGCAAACCGGTATGGTGAACGATATCGCCATTATTGCCGGGGGACATTGGGCGCAGAAATGCTGTCAGCTACGCGAAGGACGTATGAAAAAATAGACGATCAACAAGAAGGGGAAGGTAGAGAAAGCTGCCTCAAGGTTTCCGCGGTAGAGCTGCCAGGTTCCGAAGCAGACCAAGATGGCGACACACAGTATCATGAGGATGGCAGCAGTTCTGTTCATGCCGTCAATAATACCTATTTGGCTGCCGGATAGGAAGCAATTCCGACAACAGGGTCTTATGCCCGTTGCATATCGTCTACTCTGGGCTACTCTTGATCCCAGGTGCATTCCTTTGTCGTGGAGAGAGATATGCGCGGACTCCGTATACCCCTGTTGCTGGTGCTGATTTTGTACGGTTGCTCGCAACCAGCACCCATACCGACCAGTGAACAATGGGCCGGCATGACGCAGCGACGATTCGAGATGGCACATGCTGACGAGATCATCGATGCCGCCAGAAAGGTGTTGATCTTCGATAATCGGCGTAACCTGAAATTTGATACTCAGTCGAACGGGTTTGTTGCCCGAAGGGGTTATCAGGTCTACATTACCGGCTCGGCGCCATTTGAGTATTTTATCTTCGAGGTGACCGCCATTCAGGACAACGACGATGTGCGCGCACGACTGGTGATTTCCACGTCGAGCACGCCGGTTTCCACCCGCTATACCTTCGATGAGGGGGATTACTGGACATTGCCGCCGGATTGGCATGACGATGTGCAGAGCCGCTGGCCGTATCATGAAGCTTATGACCTGTTTTTCGCCAGAATGGCCGCGCTCTTGAAACGCGGGGCCTGGCAACTCTGTGCCGAGGTTTCGGATGCCTCGTCAAGGCCTTATGAGCCGCTCTGTCTTTTCAGCGACGATAACGTCCCTCCTGATGTGTCATTAACTCCGAAGGGAGAGACTATCCTACGGGAACGAAAGGGTTTGAAGCCCTGACGGATCCTTTAGCCGGGCTTTCCTGCGAACGTTCGTAACTCTGTTGCAAGATCTGTCTTGAATTTTTCCGGAAGGTGACGAAAAGAAATAGAGTTGTAGAGGAATCAGACCGGCAGGAGGTCGGCATGGGGCCACAGTCTGTAGATGAGGCTGCCAGGGAATTTCAGCGTGCAGTGCAGGATATTGCAGAGGATAACAGCCTGGGGGCTCTGGCCCGGTTGGAGAGAGCGCTACGCTTTGGCGACAATCGGCGCTGGCACTCCTATCTGGGTTATTGCATTGCACGGGAGCGGGGACAGGTACGAAAGGGGATTGATCTCTGCCTGAGTTCGCTGGAACTGGAACCGGACAACCCCGAGCACTATCTCAACCTCGGGAAGGTTCATCTCATTGGTGGCAACAAGGACGATGCCCTGCGGGTCTTCCGTGATGGGATGACCCGCACGGGTAACGCAGCACTCGCCGACCTGCTGGAAAGACTGGGGACGAGGAAACCCCCGGTGATCTCCTTTCTGTCGCGCGACAATTTCCTTAACCGCTTTCTCGGACTTATCCTTGTCAGGATGGGCCTTCGCTGATACCGGATAAGCCCTTCTACCCCTCTGCCATGGTCTCATCGCAATGTCTCCCTTTGCAGTGTCAGGACCCGTCGAGTAGTCGTCGGGTCTTGAAGCTTGAAAATTATCCATGAGCCGGTAGAATGGTCATGTGCTGAGACTTTGTCATGCGCGGATTGAGGAGGGAGACCAGTTGTCCATCCCTGAAATTCCTCAGTTCATTTATATGTTCAGTGGAAAGGAGAACGGGGATGGGGATTTACAACTTGAGGGCACTGGACCTCCTTGAAAAGCATGCGCTCGACATTGCCATTGCGGAAAAATTTCTTGGCTGGCAGCTTCTGGACGACCCTGCCAAGAGCGGCTGCAAGCGATGGTTCGACGAGAAGGGGGAGCCCACCGCATACGGTACCGGGTGCGGCATGCGGCTGTTTCATCCAAGCGAAGATCTGAACATCTGTTACACCGATATCATAGAGCGGCTGAAGAATGGTGGCCTGATGATTACCTGCACCGTGGTGGAAGATATTTATACCTGTGGCATTTACAACAATAAACAGAAAGAGATGGCCCACTGGTACGATTCATCGCTGGGGGTCGCCATCTGCAAGGCAACCCTCAAACTGCTTTTAAAGCTCACCAACGAGCCTGCCACTATCAAGTAGCCGGGCACCGTCTCAGGCTGCTTCCTGTATTTTCTGCAAGGCGTGTTCGTCGCCACATGCAAAATGCCCGCATAGCGCGGGCATTTTCGTTTCAGGGCACGCATGGCAAATTGCGTGATCAGTCGAACATCAGCTTCCGCTCGAAATCCATGGAGTGGGTGAGTCGCTTGGCATCCTCCATGGTGATCCGTTCCGATTTGTACAGCTGCAGCAGGTGCTGGTCCAGGGTCTGCATCTGGTACTGGGAGCTGCCGTTTTCGATATGCTTTTCGATCTCGTCCAGCCGCCCCTCGCGAATACAGGCCCGGATAGTGGTAGTGGAGCGCATTACCTCGACCACCGGCAGGATGCATTCCCCGGTCTTGTCGATCACCAGGCGCAGAGAGACGATAGCCACGAGAATGTCAGCCAGCCTCTGCCGGATGATCTCCTGGGATTCCGGTGGAAAGTTTCCGACCATGCGGTTGATGGTTGATACCGCACCCTGGGTGTGCAGGGTAGAAAAAACCAGGTGCCCGGTTTCAGCCGCCTTGATACAGGCGTCGATGGTTTCCTTGTCGCGCATTTCGCCGACCATGATGACGTCCGGGTCCATGCGCAGAGCGGCTTTCAACGCGGCGTTGAAGCTGTCGGTATCGATCCCCACCTCCCGTTGCACGATGCAGCTTTTCTGGGAGGAGAAGAGGAATTCAATCGGGTCCTCGATAGTGATGATGTTGAAGCTCTGGTGTTCATTGATGTAGCGGATCATGGAGGCAAGGGTGGTGGATTTCCCGTTGCCGGTGGGGCCGGTGACGAGGATCAGGCCGTTGGGTGCCTGGGCGATCTCGCTCAGGACCGGCGGCAGGTTCAGCTCCTCGAAGGTGCCGATGTGGGGGGGGATGACGCGCATCACTACCCCGTAATTGCCACGCTGGCGGAAGATGCTGACCCTGAAGCGTCCGCCGCTGGAGAGGGCATAGGAGGCGTCGAATTCCCGCAGGTCGCTGCCCAGCTGCCGGCCGTTCTGTTCCATGATCTGGGAGGCGATGAACGCGGTATCTTCGCTGGTCAGGTTCGGCAGTTTCGAGCGGATGAGCTGGCCCTTGCCCCGGAAAAAAGGCGGGTTGTCCACTTCGAAATGAAGGTCCGACACTTTTCTCTGGAAGGCGATCTCCAGTATCTGATTCAGGGTTCTGGCATCCATGGCAGGCCATCTCCTCACTGTTTGGTACGTGATTCAGTTCTTCTGTGATTGTTTCTCGAATCGCTTGCGGTAAAAGGCATTTTCCAGCACCAGTCCTGCCTGGCGTGCGAGGATCTCCAATGGATCGATCCGAACGGGACGAACTTCCTGGGCGCCGAAGTCGGCATAGGTGAGTGCGATCACCTTGCCGAAACTCTTGAGCGGCATGAGCAGCAGATGCCCGTAGCGGGGCGATCCGATCTCTGCATGGAGATGGTTGCAGAGCACCGCATCGTTGCAGGGGCCGAAATAGGGGGTGCCGCTTGCGAGCACGTCCAGGATCAATGTCGGCTGTCCCAGGGGAATCTTGAATCGAAGCGGCGGGGTAACGCCGGCGGCCTTGTCGCCGGTTATGCCGATTCCCCGCTCGGCGAGGAGCTCTTCCTTGCCCACCACCAGCGTTACGGCCCGTTCGAACGAGGACGATACGAACCGGAGCATGAGCAGCGCCACGTCCGGGGCCTCCTGCATGGTGTCGAGCTGGCGGCAATAGTCCTTGAGACGGCGCACCATCAGTCGTTCCGAGCCGAAGACCGACTGTTGCATGCACGCCAGAAAGGATTGCAGAAAGCTGACCGTATCGTCGACGAACGTTTCTTTCCGCTTTTCCCGGTCAGGTCGCATGAGCACGCAGCTGGCACCTGCCTGCAGGAGCTGCAGGGAGAGTTCCCTCTCTTCCGTTGGCACCATCTGCACAATGATGATGTCGGGATACCTGCCGAGTTTTTCCTGTTGGAAGGTAACGGCCTTTGCACGGGAAGTTGCACCGTCGTGGCTGCTGCCCTGATCCACGACCAGGATCGGGATGAGTTCTTTGGCCAGGGTCTGCCCGATGATGTGGTCGAGGTTGACCTCTTCGTCGGTGGTAAAGGTGAAATAGCCTTCGGCGCGGCAGACCGACATGACGGCCTGTCTGATGAACTCGTCGCTGCTGAACAGGATGACAGCCGGTGCAGGCTTGTCAGGCTCGATCGCGCTTTCGGAGCCGGTTAAACCTTCGAGGAAGGAAAAGAGCTTGTCCTGCTCTGTTCGGGGATACTCCCGCAGTTCCTCCCTGATCTTTTGCAGGTGCGCCTTGGCTGGATCGTATTCCTTGACGCCGAGAAAGACATCGGGGATCTTCCGCTGGATGGAATCGAGATCCTCCAGGCCGAGATCGTCGGCGGTGATTTCCCAATTCTGTGATGCTGTGACGGCGGCGGTCTGCCCGGTGGGGAGTTCCGCCACGGCAAAGGTTTCCTCGGTGAGGGTACCGTCGCGCATTCGCTCGTCATAGATGCGCAGTGCATCCATCAGCACGCTCTGGGTGTTGATGTAGATCTCCTGCTGCAGCGTTTCCGGGAAATAACGGTATTCGTCGGACACGACCAACTGGTCGATGTCGAGTTCAAAGGTCCCACCGGTCCATGTCAGTACCTCGACGATGGTCAGTTCGACCAGACTCTCCAGCCCTCTGTGGGCGACCTCTTCCTTGATCTTGCCGCTTTCCAGAAGGGTTGCGATCAACGGGATACGGTCGGCTCCGGCATTCTGCTGGGTCTGCAGGGCTTCTTGAAGATCGTCTTCGGTTATGGCCTGCATCTCCACCAGGATTCGCCCGACGCGGATTCCGGTGTTGGCATGGTTGGCGCTGACGATATAGCCGTCCTTGAACACCAGGTGGCTTTCGCCCCTCTGGCTCTTGAGGCAGAGGGTTCCCGATTTGCGCGTCGAATGCAACAACTGGATCACATCGACGATGGGGAGATGTTCAAGATCGCCAACAAAGGACATGAACGGTATCCTTGCGAGTAGTGTCCCTGCGTAATGCGGCTCTGCGCCTGGTTGCCGTGTCGGCGTGGCGGGGCACCCGCGGTTGCAGGGTGATGCTCATACAATATAGCACCCGGTTGGCGAGAGACAAGAATCGCAACGACATTTCGTTGTAAAGAGACATCGTCCGACCGATCATCCATGCCTCGGCGCGCCGTCGGGATATCCTCTCGGTGCAAAAAAAAACGGCCGGCATGTGATGCCAGCCGCTCTGGGTTTCTGAGGATGGGTGTATTATTCGCCAGCGCTACAGCCGCTGTGAATGGCACGGGCCATATTGTCGTTGGCGGTGTGATAGGTCTCAAGGGTTGCACCACAAGCGTACTCGATTCTCTCGAAACGGAAGAGGCGACCTTCGCGTTCCTCGATCCTGTTGACGCTGTTGCTGCCGCAATCGATGCAGATGTTGCCAAGCTTCTTCACTTCGTTCTCCTCCTTCGTTCTTCTCTGACTGTTGTCCCGGTGCGGGAGTTGATGGGGGCATTCAGAAGGAATCCCCAGCCGGCAACCGGACAGATAGGGTGCTGTCCGGGCCGTTGGGAAGAGTCATGCTGGCAGCCCGCCTTTCATTAAAATATCCGATAGGGTGCTTTCATGTCAATGGGGAATGTTCGTGCCAAGTCAGGAAGATAAAGTGAGTTTTCATGTCAACCGGGGGAATGCCCCTGCCGTGATGTGCCGCGTACAGGTTGCCCGCTGTGGGATCCTCTTGGAGGACCGTGGGGCATTGAGCCGTTAGCTGGATGAGGGGTCCTATGAACGAACTTATCAGGATGGTTGCCATCGTTGCTTGTCTGGTAGTGGTTGCGGGGTGTACGGTGCCGGCAACGTTCAGTGTACCTATTCGGAGTGGTGAAGCGGTCAAGGGTGCCGATTCACATCACTATGTCGAAACCTGCATCGAGGCGGAACGGGATGGTCGTCTGGAGGCTGCCGAGGAGTCGTGCCAGCAGGCTGTCGCGACAACTGGCCTGAGCGATTCCCTGAAATCCCAGCGCTTGTACAACCTGGCGCGGATCAAGCGTCGTCTGGGCAAGGACGATCAGGCTGTCGACCTCTTCCGCCAGTCGCTGACGATCGAACAGCATCAGCCCCAGCCGTCGCAGAAGAAAATCGGCCGGCGTCTGGCAGGGCTTGCCATCGTCTATGGCAAACTGGACCGCTTTGACGACGGACTCCCCTATGTCCAGCAGTTGATCCCTCTTGCCGATGTCTACCCTGAGCGGGAAAAGAGGACACTGGCGGGCATTTTCTATTTTTACTCCCAGGAGTTGCAGGACAAGGCACCCCCTGCGGTCCTTAAGCAACTGAGGAAGAAGTCTCTCGAACTCGGATTTGTAGCCGAAAAGGGAGAACGATAGACCTCCAGAGCTGTTGCAGTCGCATTGTTTACGAACCCAGTCGCCGGGCCACCAGGGTAGCACTGTGCTCCACGGCGATGCTGCTGCCGGCCCCTTCCAATCCCCCTTCGATCTGCAGTTTGCACCCTGGGCAATCGACTGCCACGATCCTGGCTCCGGTCGCCCTGATACTCTCCAGCTTATTCTTCAGGACCTCCTGGGAAATCTCCGGATACTTGATGGCATAGGAACCGCCAAAGCCGCAGCACTTGTCGCAATCGGCCATCTCCCTGATCTCTGCCCCGACCAGTTCGCGCAGCACCCTTCGCGGTTCCTCGTGGACACCGCACCCCCGTTTCAGATGACAGGCGTCGTGATAGGTGACCTGCGCGGTTTCGTCGTCATCCGTTGCCGTTACGGGCGCAGTTCCGATCTTTTGCGCGACCAGTTCGGAATAGTTGCAGACCTTTGCTGCCAGCTCCCTGGAGCGCGCCGCATAGACCGGGTCATCTGCCAGCAGTTTCGGGAAGTCATGCCGGAGCGACATGGTGCAGGTGGGGCAGATGGTTGCCACATATGCGGCGTCCCCGGCGAGCAGTACGTCGGTATTGATCCGGGCCATATCCCTGGCAACATCCATTTCGCCGGAGTAGCGGGCCGGGATGCCGCAGCAGGTCTGTTCAGCGGGGAAGGAGACACGGTAGCCGAGTTTTCCCAGGCTTTCCACGGTCTCCGTGCAGAGCTCCGGGTAGACGAAGTCGGCAAGACAGCCGGAATAGAAGAGCACCTTTTCGCCGGAGCCTCCGGTTTCTCCCTTCTGCACCAGGTCGCGGAACGGCTTCTCGGCGATGGGGGGGAGGGAGCGGTTGGCAGTTTCCCGGTTAAGAATCAGCGGGAGGTGGCGAATCCGGCCACCCTCGCTCTGGAACGGCTTTTGCGCCAGGTAGAGTGCGCGCAGGGTGGTATGGAACAGGCGGCGGTTTTTCATCAGGGTGCTAAAGAGAAACTTCTGGCCCACCGGCTTCCTGATCCTGTCGCGCAGATCGACGATCAGCCCCTCGATGTCGATCCGGGCGGCGCAGACCTCATTGCATTTCCGGCAGCCGATGCAGAGCTTGAGGATCTCCTCGGCATTCTCGAAACCGTGAAAGAAGGGGGTAAGAACCAGGCCGATGCCGCCGACGTAGATGTGGCCGAATACGTGCCCGCCGACAATCTCGTAGATGGGGCAGACATTGGCGCAGGCACCGCATTTGACGCACTGCAGCGCCTCGCCGAAGACCGGATCGGCAGCGAGTTCGGTCCGGCCGTTGTCCAGGAGGACGATATGCAGTTCCCGCCCGGCGTCGTTTCCCGGCCCCTTGATGAGCGAGACATAGGACGTGATCTTCTGGCCGGTGGCGTTCTTCGGCAGAATGTTGATGACGTCCAGGGCCTCGGCAAACGACGGTACGATCTTTTCAACGCCGATCAACGCGATATGGGTCTGGGGGAGGGTGGTTACCAGCCGTCCATTCCCCTCATTGGTCATGATGGCGATGGCGCCGCTGTCGGCAAGCGCCGCATTGGCGCCCGACAGCCCGACCTGTCCGGCCAGAAAGCCGCTGCGAAGCGTTTCTCTGGCTGTCCGGACCAGCAGGGGGATGTCGGGGGGGCACTCCGTGCCGGTTTCCCGCGAGAAAAGCTCCGCCACCTCTTCACGGTTTTTGTGGATGGCCGGCATGACCATGTGTGACGGGCGTTCACCGGCCAGCTGGATGATCCATTCTCCCAGGTCAGTCTCCAGGCAGCGAACGCCGTGCCTTTCCAGGAACTGGTTCAGTTCGATCTCCTCCGAGGTCATGGACTTGGACTTGATCAGGAAGTCGGTCCCCTTGGCCTTGACGATCTCAAGGATGTCCCGGTTTGCCTCGGCCGTGGTGCGGCAGAGGTGGACCGTGGCGCCGCTGGCCTCGGCGCTGGCGGTGAATTCACGGATCAATGCCGGCAGACGTTTCAGTCCTTTCTCCTTACCTTCGGCAATGCGGGTTCGTAGCGCTTCGAAATCGATCCCCTCGAATGCCTTGGCCCGTGCCACCGGATAGGCAGCGGCAAAATTCTTCAGTGTCTTGCGCAGAAAAAGGTTGTTGATCTTCTGCCGGATTATTTCCTTCCCCATTACACATCCTCCATGAGTAGCACATGCAGTTCCCTGGGGCCGTGTACCCCGATCGTCAGTACCCGTTCGATATCGGCGGTCCGGCTCGGTCCGGTGGTGATGGAAAGATAGGTGCTACCCGCTGAAGCAAGTCGCGTACAGACGATTTCACCAAGTTCGGCCAGTGTCGGGACAATAGCGGATTCGTTCAGAAAGACCGCGTGCACGGGGGAGAGCGCGGTGGCGCTACGGGCAGTCGGGTCGGTGAGTTCGAGGAGAAGGCTGCCCGTATCGGCTATGGCTGCGATCGCGCAGCTAACGGCAACCTCTGTCGCGGCATAGGCCTTTGGTTCTGCGAATGCCCCTGGGGCAAACGCCTCGGCGATGGCAGGTGGAAGAGCGGATGCTGCAATCGGGCCGTCGGACAGGGTTTGTAAATAGGCGACTGCCTCATGAATAGTGGAAAATCGTTTTACTGTAGCTCCGACCGCTTCGGCAGCTGTTTGGAAAGTGGTAAGCATATTCACCTCTGGGAAAAAGGTAATGCCAAAACTGCATCTCAGGGTAATGTATGATAAAACCCATGTCAACAGATGATTGAGCGCTATATTGGAATTGTGTTGACATGTAGTGGGAAAATGGATAATTGGTAAGACAACCATGTAAAAATGATTTATATTATTGAAGAACTACGGCAATCCGCTGTATCTGTATTTAATGATCCCGATGCGGGAAATCTCGGGTTGGGTGCTCTCGTTGCCGGCGTACTGCGGCATTCATTTACATCTACTGCCGGCGTATAGCCCCCTGAGCAGCGGTCTGCCGACCAGGCAGCAGAAAAGGAGAGAAGGGGAATGAAGCCGAATTTTATCGCCGAGCTGACATCCGTCGTCGGCAGGGAGAACATCCTCACCGATAGGGAATCCCTGGCCTGTTACCAGTACGATGCAACACCTGAATTGTCCATGACACCGGGGGTTGTGATGTTGCCGGAACGAGGCGAGGATGTGGCGCGAATCCTGATCCTCTGCAGCGAGAACGGGGTTGCGGTTACCCCCCGCGGCTCCGGCACCGGCCTCTCCGGCGGTTCGCTGGCAATCTCCGGCGGCGTGGTGCTGCAGACGAGCCGACTCAACCGGATACTGGAGATCGACGAGGAGAACCTGACCGCAACGGTGGAGACCGGGGTCGTCACCAGCGCCCTGCACCGGGAAGTGGAGGCGCGGGGGCTCTTTTACCCGCCTGATCCGGGGAGCATGAATATCTCCACCATGGGTGGAAATGTGGCGGAAAACTCGGGCGGCCTGCGGGGGCTCAAGTATGGGGTTACCGCCGATTACGTCATGGGGTTGACCACGGTCCTTCCCGGAGGGGAACTGCTGAAGACCGGCGGCAAGGCGGTGAAGAACGTTGCCGGCTACAACCTGAACGACCTGCTGGTTTCATCGGAAGGGACCCTGGGGATCTTTACCGAGATCATGGTCAAGCTGATCCCCATGCCCCGGACGAAACGAACCATGCTGGTCCATTTCCCCGAACTGGAGCAGGCAGCGATCAGCGTTTCCCGCATCATTGCCGCCCGGATCATCCCTGCCACCCTGGAGTTCCTGGACAAGGTGACCATCAGGTGCGTGGAGGACTATGCAAAGGTCGGACTCCCCTTGGATGTGGAGGCGGTACTGCTCATCGAGGTCGACGGTCATCCGGTGGTGGTTGCGGAAGAGGCTGCTGCCATTCGCGATATCTGCGAGAAGCAGCGCTGCTCCTATTTCCAGATCGCTGCAGACGCCGAAGAAGCGCTACGCCTCGCTACTGCCCGGCGTGTGGCGCTGTCGGCCCTGGCGCGGGTCAAGCCGACCACCATCCTGGAGGATGCCACGGTGCCGCGCAGCTGCATCGCACCGATGGTCAAGTTTATCCAGGAGACGGCGCGTAAATACGATCTCATGATCGGCACCTTCGGCCATGCCGGTGACGGCAATCTCCACCCCACCTGTCTCACCGACGAGCGCGATACCGACGAGATCGGACGGGCTCACCAGGCTTTCGCCGAGATATTCGAGGCTGCCATCGGCATGGGAGGGACCATCACCGGTGAGCATGGCGTCGGCATCGCGAAAAAGAGATATCTGCCCGGTCTGGTGGGGGAGTCGGGAATGACAATCATGCGGGGAATCAAGCAGGTATTCGATCCGCAAGGAATCTTGAATCCGGGGAAAGTCTTCTGACAGGCCATGGTTGAGGTTGAGAAAGCCCCTACCCCTACCTGTGAGCAGAGCGAACAAACGCCTTAACCTGGAGTCTTGCAATGGACTATGAACAGCTGATCAACTGCATGCGGTGCGGCATGTGTCTGCCACACTGCCCGACTTATAAGGAGACCTTCCTGGAGACCGCCTCGCCCCGCGGGCGGGTGGCTCTGGTGCGGAAGTTCCGGGAGGGGGAGCTGGATACCAGCGACCGGTTTCTGGAGTATCTCTCCCTCTGTCTCGACTGCCAGGCCTGTGCCACTGCCTGCCCCTGCGGGGTGAATGCGGGCGAACTGGTGGCCGAGTTCAAGTGCGAGAAAAAATGCGACGCCGGCCTGTCCATGATGGAAGAGCTCATTCTACGGAGGCTTCTGCCCCATCCGGACCGGCTTGAAGCGGCCACGGTGCCGCTACGGCTCTACCAGCGCTCGGGTCTGCAGCGCCTGGTCCGCAAGCTGGGGATGCTGAAGATGTTTCCCGAGACCCTGGCCCGCATGGAGGGGCTTTTGCCCGACCTGCCCGCAAGGCCGCTGCGCCGGGCACTCCAGGAGGTGACGCCGGCCCGGGGAGAGGAGCGGGGAACGGTCGGCTTTTTCCTCGGCTGCGTCATGAGCCTGGTCTTTTCCGAGGCGAGCCATGCAACGGTGCAGCTCCTTTCGGCACTCGGCTACAGGGTCGTCACGCCGAAAAACCAGAAGTGCTGCGGCGCCCCCCATATGCTTGCCGGCGACCGCAAGGGGCTCGACGAGATGGCACGTTTCAACACGGACCTGTTCAACGAGCTCGATGTCGACCTGATCGTCACGGACTGTGGTGGCTGCGGCGCGGAGCTGAAGAAGTATGCCTCCCATCTGCCCGGAGACCCCGGTGCTGTCGCTTTCAGCGCTAAGGTGCGCGATATCTCCCAGCTCCTTTTCACCGATGCGGAGATACTCCGGGAGAAGCTGCACCCCCTGCCGCTCAGGGTAACCTACCATGACCCCTGTCACATCGCCCACTGCCAGGGGATCAGGCGCGAGCCCCGCGAGCTCCTGAAGCTGATTCCCGGTCTGAGTTTTTGCGAGCTAGGGGAAGCAGACGCCTGTTGCGGCAGCGCCGGCACGTACAATATCGAAAAGCCTGAGATGTCGGACCGGGTGCTTGGGCGGAAGGTCGCCAACATTCGTTCTACCGGCGCTGAGTGTCTGGTTACGGGAAATCCCGGCTGCCTGCTGCAGCTGAAAAAAGGGCTTGCCGACGGTTCACCGGTGGTGGAGGTGCTTCATCTGGCCCAGCTGTTAGTCCGGAGTATGCAAGGTTAACCGTTTCAAACAGATTGCCAACATGACAGAAATGGTGTAATTGAAGAACGGTCCATACCCCGTTTTTATCTGTCGTGAGCGAAATGATATTCAAGCCGATCAAGCCGAAAAAAGTTTCCATGCAGATTGCCGAGCAGATCCGCACCTCCATCCTTGCCGGAGAATTCAGCCCTGGTGATAAGCTGCCTCCGGAGCGGGAACTGGCCGAACTGTTCGGCGTGTCGCGGCCATCGGTCCGCGAAGCCCTGAATATGCTCGCCTCGGCGGGTTTCGTGGAGTCCTACCAGGGTGGCGGGACTGTTGTCAAATCCCTTGTAGAAACCATTGCCGGCAACCCGCTTACCGAACTCGTCAAGGTCGAGCGGGAGCGTGCCCTGGATGTGATCGAGGTGCGCAAGGGGCTGGAGTCCTGGACCGCTTTTTACGCTGCTCAACGGGCGCTGCCCGACGATCTGCGCAAGCTGGAGAAGATCATCGAAGGGATGAGGCAGAACCTGGAGAGCGGTAAGCCCTCCGAGGACCTGGATGCAAATTTCCATATCCTGATTGCCAGGGCCACCCACAATATCGTCTGGCTGCATCTGATGCAGACGATCTTTGATGCCATGAAGGAGTTTCAGAAGACCGTCTGGCGCGCCGTCTATCTTACCTCTGAGGATCATCTCATCCTCTATGAGCACCATAGCGCAATCTATGAGGCTATACGGACCAGGGATGCCGAGATGGCTCGCGATGCCATGCTGAAGCACCTGGTTTTTGCCGAACAACGAAGCAGTATCTATATTCGCCAGTTCCAGAAGTGATGTTTACCCGATCTTCTGCAAAAAGGCCTTCCGGATTGATCCGGAGGGCCTTTTTGTTGGTGCGGGGTAAGGCCATGGCGCGGTCTGTCCCCGTACATTCAGTCGTCTTGGCTAGTGGGAAGGCATTTGTCCTTGAAGGAGCTGCATTTTTTGAGTATACTTACGCGATTTTCAGATCATGACACTTCCGTGGAGGGTGAAACAGTGATAGAGATGCTTGGTGACTGGAAACGAACCGATTATTGCGGCTGCCTGCGGGCTTCCGACATCGGCAGGGAAGTGGTGCTGATGGGGTGGGCACTGCGCAGACGCGATCATGGCGGGCTGATCTTCGTGGACCTGCGCGACCGTGAAGGACTGGCGCAGATAGTGTTCGATCCGGAGCAGAATGCCGAGGCCCATGAAAAGGCCGAAGCGATCCGCAACGAGTTCGTCGTGGCGGTCAAGGGGAAAGTGATCCCCCGCCCCGAAGGGACCGTTAATCCGGGGCTGATCACCGGCGAGGTCGAGGTGCTGGTATCCGAGTGCCGGATCCTTAACCGTTCCAAACCGCTCCCCTTTACCCTGGACGATTTCGTGGACGTGGCTGAGAATCTCCGTCTCAAATACCGTTACCTCGATCTGCGCAGGCCGCAGTTGCAATACAACCTCATCCTCAGGCACAAGGTCGCCCAGGTTACCCGTCAGTATCTGTCCGAGAACGGTTTCCTGGAGCTGGAGACGCCGTTCCTCACCAAGTCGACGCCTGAAGGCGCCCGGGACTTCCTGGTGCCGTCCCGCATAAACCAGGGGAACTTCTATGCGCTTCCCCAGTCGCCGCAGATCTTCAAGCAGATCCTGATGATCTCCGGCTATGACCGCTATTTCCAGGTCGTCCGCTGTTTCCGTGACGAAGACCTGCGGGCGGACCGCCAGCCAGAGTTCACCCAGATTGACTGCGAAATGTCGTTCATCGACCGGGAAGATATCATCAGCGTGATGGAAGGGCTCATAGCACGGATCTTCAAGGAGGCCAAAGTGGTCGATGTGGAGCTTCCGGTCGAGCGGATGACCTATGCCGAGTCGATCCGCCGTTTCGGGGTGGACAATCCTGATCTCCGCTTCGGTCTCGAACTCGTCGAATTGACCGACATCGTCAAAGGGGCCGGTTTCAAGGTTTTTGCCGATGTGGCAGCCGGGGGAGGCATCATCAAGGGGCTCAATGCCAAGGGGTGTGCCGGGTTCTCCCGCAAGGAGATCGACGATCTGACCGAATTCGCCAAGATCTACGGCGCCAAGGGGCTTGCCTATGTGAAGATCGAGAACGACACCTGGCATTCTCCCATAGCCAAGTTCTTCACCCCGGAAGAGATCGCCGCCATGAACCAGGCCTTCGGTGCCGAGGAGGGGGATCTGCTGCTCTTCGTGGCCGACAAGCCGAAGGTCGTCAATGATTCGCTCGGCAAGCTGCGCAACCACCTGGCCAACCTCCTTGGCCTCCTGGACAAGAACGTCTTTCGGTTCGTCTGGATTACCGACTTCCCGCTCCTTGAGTGGGACGATGATGAGAAGCGGTGGGCTGCGGTGCACCATCCGTTCACGGCCCCCATGGACGAGGATCTTGCCTATGTGGAGTCCGATCCGGGTCGCTGCCGCGCCAAGGCCTACGACCTGGTGCTCAACGGCAACGAGATCGGCGGCGGTTCAATCAGGATCCACCAGGAAGCGGTCCAATCCCTCATGTTCAAGATGCTCGGACATTCGGAAGAGGACAAGCGGGCCAAGTTCGGCTTCCTGCTCGACGCCCTCGAGTACGGGACCCCGCCCCACGGCGGTATTGCCTTTGGCATGGACCGTCTGGTCATGCTGCTCACCGGCAGTGACTCCATCCGGGACGTCATAGCATTTCCCAAGACCCAGAAAGGCACCTGTCTCATGTCCGAAGCTCCGTCAGCGGTGGACGCCAAACAGCTCAGGGAGCTGGGGATCAAGCTCGCGGTGAAGCAGCAGCCGTGATGGTGGCTGCATGACGGTCAGGTTCCTCATACTGTTGTTCATGCTGGTGCTTTTGGAGGGGTGTGCACCTCGCACACCCCTTTGGCATCTCCAGGCTAGCCAGATGCTGAACTCTGTCACCGTCGAAGGCGCCCCTGACCTGCTTCCTGCCGAATTCGCAAACCTTTCCGATACCTTTTCCCGAGGTGAGGTCTTTCTCAAGGCAGAGGAGGTGGAGGAGGCCGATCGTTTCTTCCAGCTCGCTCTCGTCAAAGGCGAACTGCTCAAAGAAAACCTCGTCGCCGAGAAAAAGCGGATCGCGGATGAGGAGCGCCTGCGCCGCGAAGAGGCTGAACGGATTGAACGTGAGCGGCTCCAGGCACTTGCCCTGGAAGAGGAGCGGCGCCGGCTGGCGGAAGAAGCTGCCCGGTTGAAAGCCGTGGAGCAGGCCCGTGCCGAGGCTGAGGCCCGCAGGCTCATGGAACGGGCGAAGCAGGTCAAGGAGATCCCCCTTCTGACCAGTTACACTGTCAAACGAGGTGAAACCCTGCCGCAGATCTCCGCCCAGCCAGGAGTCTATGGTGACGTCCTGCTCTGGCCCCTTCTCTACCGCGCCAACCGTGACCAGATCCGCAATCCCCGCCAGCTCTGGCCGGGACAGGTCCTTCGCATCCCGCGTAACCTGAGCCGCGATGATATCCAGGAAGCCCGCCGTTACGCCCAGGAGCGACGTCTGCACTAACCTGCCACATTTCCCCCTCTTGCCGCGATTCCGCGGTTTTTTGTTAATGAAATCAGTAATAAAACAACATTAGTTTGATTATTAAATGTTTTGCATTTTTTCTTGACAGGGTATGGTGATTTGTATACTGTATACAAACTTTTCGGTATATTACCGAAAATCGGTGGAGAGAAGCGGGTAGACGCTTTACATACCATAACGGCATCAGTGCTGATTATCATTTTAGGGAAAGGAGATTTCGATACGGAAGATTCCTGAGACTGAAACGATCATGATGGTGTATATAGCAGTCTGTAAGCGACCTTTCTAGGCCTCTGGCGGCACAGCATAAATACTAAGGAGAGAACATGACAACACAAAAGATTATCTGGTCGAAAATCGATGAAGCACCTGCTCTGGCAACGTACTCCCTGCTCCCTATCGTTAATGCCTTCACCAAGGCTGCCGGCGTTGTCGTGGAAACAAGGGACATCTCTGTTGCCGGAAGAATTATCGCCAATTTCCCCGAATATCTGACCGAGAGTCAGAGAATGCCCGACTATCTGGCCGAACTGGGCGATCTCACCCAGAAGCTTGAAGCCAATATCATAAAGCTGCCCAACGTCAGCGCTTCGATCCCGCAGTTGAAGGCAGCTATCAAGGAACTTCAGGATAAAGGCTACAAGCTCCCAGATTACCCGGAAGAGCCGAAGACCGATGAAGAAAAAGCCCTTCATGCACGGTATGCCAAGTGTCTGGGAAGCGCCGTAAACCCCGTGCTCAGAGAGGGTAACTCCGACAGGAGATCAGCCAAGGCGGTAAAGGAATACGCCAAAAAACATCCGCACAAGATGGGTGCCTGGGCACCGGAGTGCAAGACCCATGTGTCGTGGATGGATTGCTGCGATTTCTATGCGAATGAAAAGTCATTTACTATGGACAAGGCCGGCAATGTGAAGATCGAGTTCGTCGATCAGGCCGGGAAGGTTACTGTTCTGAAAGAGAAACTCCCTCTTCTGGCTGGAGAGGTCTTTGACGGGACGTTCCTGAGTGTACGTGCCCTGCGCAAATTCATTGAAGAGCAGATCGAAGACGCAAAGCAGAAGGGCGTGCTGTTCTCCGTGCACCTCAAGGCCACCATGATGAAGATCTCCGATCCGATCATGTTCGGTCATTTCGTATCCGTTTTCTTCAAGGATGTGTTTGAGAAGCATGCCGCAACCTTCAAGGAGCTGGGTGTCAACCCGGATCTCGGTCTGGGCGACCTCTACCTGAAACTTGCGAAATTGCCTGAAGCCAAACGGGCCGAAATCGAAGCGGATATCCAGGAGACCTACAAGAAGAGACCGCCTCTGGCGATGGTGGATTCGGACAAGGGTATCACCAACCTGCATGCCAGCAACGATATCATTATCGATGCCTCCATGCCGGTCGTTATCCGTGACTCCGGCGGGATGTGGGGTCCGGACGGCAAGCTTCACGATGTGAAGTGCGTCATCCCCGATCGCTGCTATTCGAGGTGGTACCAGGTCTGTATCGATTTCTGCAAGAAGAACGGGCAGTTCGATCCCACCACCATGGGCTCCACCTCCAACGTCGGTCTCATGGCCCAGAAGGCCGAGGAATACGGCTCACACGACAAGACCTTCAAAATGCCGGCAAACGGTACGGTGCGTGTTCTTGATGAATCCGGCGCAGTGCTGATGCAGCACACCGTCGAAGAAGGCGATATCTGGCGCGGCTGTCAGGCAAAAGACCTGCCGATCCAGGATTGGGTCAAGCTGGCGGTGCGCAGAGCGCGGGCAACCGGTGCTCCGGCAATATTCTGGCTGGATAAGGAACGGGCTCACGATGCCCAGATGATCCTCAAGGTCAACAAGTATCTGAAGGATCATGACACCAGTGGTCTGGATATTCGTATCATGGCCCCGGTCGACGCGATGCTCTTTACGTGTGAAAGGGCCAAAGCCGGTCAGGATACTATTACGGTAACCGGCAACGCCCTGAGAGATTACCTCACTGACCTCTTCCCGATTCTTGAACTGGGTACCAGCGCCAAGATGCTCTCCATCGTGCCTCTTCTGGCCGGCGGCGGTCTCTTCGAGACCGGTGCAGGCGGTTCGGCTCCCAAGCATGTCCAGCAGTTCGTTCAGGAAGGGTACCTGCGGTGGGATTCGCTCGGCGAGTTCCTGGCGCTGGCCGTATCTCTGGAGCATCTGGCAGCTACCTTCAAAAATGAAAAGGCACAGCTCCTGGCAGATACTCTTGATCAGGCCAACACCAAATTCCTGGATCAAAACAAGAACCCGGCACGTAAGGTCGGTCAGATCGATAACCGCGGCAGCCATTTCTATCTCGCAATGTACTGGGCCGAAGCTCTGGCAGCGCAGACCAAGGATCCTGAACTTGCCGCACGTTTTGCCAAGGTAGCGAAGCAGCTTCAGGAAAATGAAGAGAAGATCAATGCTGAACTGATCGGTGCCCAGGGCAAGCCGCAGGATATCGGCGGTTATTTCATGCCGGATCCCAGCAAGACTGAAAAAGCAATGCGTCCCAGCGCAACGTTGAATGCAATAGTGGATGCTATCGCATAACGGTAGAAGGAAGAATCAAAATCCAAACAAGGAGGAAGTCATGGCAAGAAAGAAGATTTCATTAATCGGTGGTGGTCAGATCGGTGGCGTTCTTGCTCAGCTTTGCGCACTGCGTGAACTGGGTGACGTAGTAATGTTCGATATCGTGGAAGGCCTGCCCCAGGGCAAGATGCTCGATATCGCCGAAGTCGGTTCTGTTGACCGTTTCGATGCAGCCCTCAAAGGGACCAACAGCTACGAAGACATCAAGGATTCCGATGTCGTCATCGTGACTGCAGGCCTCCCGCGCAAGCCCGGCATGAGCCGCGACGACCTGATCGAGGTCAACTCCAAGATCATGACGTCCGTTGCCGAAGGGATCAAGCAGTTTGCTCCCAAAGCCATCGTCATCGTCATCTCCAACCCGCTTGACGCCATGGTTACCCTCTGCCAGAAGATCACCGGCTTCCCTTACAACCGCGTTATCGGCCAGGCAGGCGTACTCGATTCAGCCCGTTTCATCACCTTCATTGCCTGGGAACTGGGCGTTTCCGTCAAGGACGTGAACGCAATGACCCTCGGTGGCCATGGCGACGACATGGTACCGCTTGTTCGTTACGCCAGCGTCAACGGCATTCCCGTCATGGAACTCCTTGAGCGCAAGTACAAGGACAAAGCCAAGGCCAAGGAAGTCATGGAAGCAATGGTCAAGCGGACCCGTGGTGCAGGCGGCGAGGTTGTTGCTCTCCTCAAAACCGGTTCCGCATTCTACTCCCCGGCTTCTTCCGCCATTGCCATGGCGGAGTCGATCCTCAAGGATCAGAAGCGCGTACTCCCGACCTGCTGCTTCCTCCAGGGCGAGTTCGGCGTGAATGGCTACTACGTTGGCGTTCCTGCAGTTCTCGGCGAGAATGGTGTCGAGCAGATCCTTGAGTTCGCACTTGATGCAGAAGAGCAGGCCATGATGGACAAGTCGGTTGCTGCCGTGAAGGGTCTTGTCGACAGCATGAAGTAAACGAAACGATAAGCATCGTTTCACAGTTTTCCGTAAGCAAGAGAAGGGCTTCGGCCCTTCTTTTTGCTGTGTGCTCCACTATAGAACAGCGCTGGCCCGATCCGACGGTTTCGGAAACATTGTTCGATACCGGGCTTGCATTTTTTGTATACGCTGTGCTATAGTCTCACGGTTTCTCAGCCTGATCGGCTTCAATACACAAAAGGAGCGTATGTAGATGGAAAAGAAGCTTCCCACAATCGAGATCATCGAGAAGTATTGCAAGGGTTGCCACATCTGCGTCGAATTCTGCCCCAAGCAAGTCTTGGAAATGCGCGGATTTGTCGTGGCAGTCAAAGACCTGGAGGCCTGCATCAAGTGCATGCAGTGCGAACTCCGCTGCCCCGATTTCGCTATCAAGGTAACGGCGTAACCAATTTTATAGGAGGTATGTAACGTGGCTAAGAAAGTTGCTTTTCTTCAGGGTAACGAAGCTGCCGCTCACGGCGCTCTCTATGCCGGCTGTAAGTTTTTTGGCGGTTACCCGATCACCCCGTCCACAGAAGTTGCCGAAGTCATGTCGGCCGAGCTTCCGAAGGTGGGGGGTAAATTCATTCAGATGGAAGACGAGATCGGGGCCATGGCTGCCCTCATCGGCGCCTCCTTGACCGGTACCAAGGTTCTCACCTCCACTTCCGGTCCCGGCCTCTCTCTCAAGCAGGAAAATATCGGTTACGCCTGCATTACCGAAGTCCCCTGCGTTATCTTCAACGTCATGCGAGGTGGCCCGTCCACCGGTATGCCGACCGGTCCGTCCCAGTCCGACGTGATGTGCGCCAAGTGGGGCACCCACGGTGATCACCCGGCCATCTGCCTGGTTCCTGCTTCGGTGCAGGAAGTATATGAAGAGGTAGTCAGGGCATTCAACCTTGCCGAGAAGTACCGTACACCGGTCATGGTCATGCCTGACGAGATCGTTGCCCACATGCGCGAGCGGATCGTGTTCCCCGAGCCGGGCGAGCTGGAAGTCATCGACCGGACCGGACCCTCGGTTCCGCCCGAGCAATACAAGCCGTACGATACCTCCTTCGGTGATGTCCCGCCACTGGCCGCATTCGGTTCCGGGTACAAGTTCCACGTAACCGGCCTCAACAAGATGCAGGACGGCTTCCCGACCACCAAGGCCGAGATCGTTCAGGCAGAGGAAGAGCGTCAGGTTCGCAAGGTGGAAGCCAACAAGGCCGACATCATGAAGTGGGAAGAGTACCAGGTTGACGACGCCGAAATCATCGTTGTTGCCTATGGCTCCACATCTCGTTCTGCACGGTTTGCCGTGGACGAAGCCCGAAAAGCCGGTATCAAGGCTGGCCTGTTCCGTCTGATCACCTTCTGGCCCTTCCCGGAGGAGCGTCTTCTCGAACTTTCCAAGAAGGTCAAGGCATTCATTTCTCCGGAAATGAACCTCGGCATGTGTGCCGGCGTCATCAAAGGCTGCATCGAGGGGAATGCCCCTGTCCTCGGTATTTTCCGTGTTGACGGTGAACCGGTCAACCCGGGCCAGATCCTCGACAAGATGAAGGAGGTCAAGTAACCATGTCTTTTGATTATGATAAATGGATACGTCCCGGCAAGCTGCCGCACATCTGGTGTCCCGGCTGCGGCCATGGCATCGTCATGAAGGGGTTGATCCGGGCTCTGGATACCCTTCAGCTGAAGAAGGAAAACACGGCGATCGTATCGGGTATCGGCTGCGCTTCACGTTTGCCCGGCTACATGGACTGCTGCACCCTGCACACCGCACATGGCCGCGCTGCTGCCTTTGCCACCGGTGTGAAGATGGCACGTCCTGACATGAACGTCATCCTGTGCGGTGGCGACGGCGATGGTACCGCCATCGGCGGTAACCACTTCATCCATGCCTGCCGCCGCAACATCGACATGACCTACATCATCATGAACAACAAGATCTACGGCATGACTGGTGGTCAGTTCTCTCCCTGTACCCCGACCGGCGACAAGGCATCCACCACTCCGTACGGCAACCCCGATCCGGGTTTTGATATCGCCAAGCTCGCCATCGGCGCCGGCGCTTCGTTTGTTGCCCGTGGAACCGCCTTCCATGCGAACCAGATCGACAAGCTGATCGCAGAGGCCATTCAGCACAAAGGCTTCTCAGTGGTCGAAATCCTTGACGACTGCCCGACCACCTATGGTCGCCGCAACAAGTACAAGTCCGTCATCGAAATGATGAACAAGCTGAAGGAAATTGCTGTCCCGGTCAAGGCAGCTGAGAAGATGGACCCCGAGCAGCTGAAGGGGAAAGTCCTCACCGGTGTTCTCTACAAAGAGGACAAGCCCGAGTACTGCGAACAGTACCAGAAGGTCATCGAGCGGGCCCAGGGCGCTGCCAAGTAATCCACTTGCACTAAAGGAGAAACAATAATGGCTGGAAGATATGAGATTCGCTTTTCCGGCGCCGGTGGGCAGGGGCTGATCCTGGCCGGTGTCATCATGGCCGAGGCTGCTTCGATCTATGAAGGGATCCAGGCCGTTCAGTCCCAGAGCTATGGTCCGGAAGCCCGTGGTGGCGCCTCCAAGTCGGAGGTCATCATCTCTGACACTGCTATCGACTACCCAAAGGTGACCAAATGTGATGCTCTCCTTGCTCTTACTCAGGAGGCTTGCGACAAATATTCCCACGATCTCAAGGAAGGCGGGGTACTCCTGATTGACTCCGACCTCGTTCTGAGGCAACCGGAAGGGAATTTCAAGGTAACCAAGTTCAACATCACCAACACCGCCAAGCATGAAGTCGGTCGCGAGATCGTTACCAACATCGTTGCCCTTGGCGCCATGGTGGCTCTGACCGGCGTCGTCTCGAAAGAGAACGCTGAAAAAGCCGTTCTGGCTCGCGTTCCCGAGGCTTTCCTCGAACTGAACAAGAAAGCATTCAATATCGGCTACGATAAGGCTATGGCTGCTAAGGCCTAGGTCCAATCGTCCCGTTGTCATGAGAGCCCGACACACACAGTGTCGGGCTTTTTTTTATTCACTGATCATACTTTCTACTCGAAATACCTCAGTGTGGACATTGATTTCGAGAAAGTGGTTAGACGAGCCAACTGGGTTCGTAGATGCTGAACTAGGCAGCGGGTAATAGCGGACGGAATACGGCGCTGAAATGGATGGAATTTTGAAGGTGCTTGCGGGGGCGTGGATTTCGTGAAATCGAGAGATCCGTATCAGTTAGAGATATGCGGTGCCGGTGCGGGAAAAGGTACAGCAGGGCTTTTCCTTCGTTCGTTGCCGATATAGGTAGCGCGCTCCGTTTTACACGGCGCTTCCCTGGTCTGTTCAGAGCCCACCTTTACCCATTCATCGGATCGTGAAAACTCCGCGATCTTGCCGGTTACGATGAGATATTCCAGGCAGTAATCTTCGACGATATCGTAGTCATTGTCGCAGTAACGGACCAGGACGAGCATGATGATCCTCCGTAACTTCATTAAATATCACAGTATTCAGTATCGTCAACAGGTGGTAATACTTTAACGTATAAGGAGAAAACTGATTTAGCGTTGACAAAGACGTTGAAAAAGGCTACAAAGAAAATCCGCTCCGGGGTGAAACCCCTGCAGCAGCGGCGGCGTAGCCAAGTGGTAAGGCAGAGGTCTGCAAAACCTTTATTCAGCGGTTCAAATCCGCTCGCCGCCTCCATAATAATAAGCACTTAGATTAAGTTCTAAGTGCTTTTTTTGTACTGGCCGAAAATTGTCGCAAGAAGAAAATTGACCTCCAGCCATGGCTCTACCATCAACTATCTATCGGGTAACACTCCATCTTTCGGATATTGACCGCGGCATCTACGAATCAGTGCTGACGACCGTTGCCCAACATCCGTCGGAAACCGAAGAGCGACTGGTAGCCAGACTGCTGGCTCTGGCCATCTTTTACCAGCCGGGACTGACCTTCACGAAGGGGCTGAGCGCAACCGACGAGCCTGACTTCTGGGTCAAGGGTTCCGACGATAGAGTGCAACTCTGGGGAGAAGTCGGACTCCCCGACTCTGACCGGATCATCAAGGCGAGCCGCCACACCGACCGGGTCGTTCTTCTGGCGTGCGGCAGATCTCTGCACAACTGGAATCAACAACACCTCCCCAAACTGGAGAAACTTGCCAACCTGACCAGCGTCTGCCTTGATCAGGCATTCATCTCCAACCTCGCGGCACAGTTACATCGCTCCATTATCTGGTCGATTACCATCACCGAAGGTGTCCTCTATCTTGCGTCCGGCGAGCAGACCTACCAAACCACCATACTTTCGCATATCCGATAAATGAATAGACCGCCGGTAGGCTTGCCGATAACGCCGGTGCTTTCAAAACCATGAACCGCTGTATGCGGAATGCCCAATAGGTTCATTTCTCGGGGAAATCTCCCTCCTGAACAGGAAATCCCTTATATACATTTGTGTAAATATCACGATACATAAAACAACATCACGAGAAAAAGATGGCAATATCCGTGGTAATCGACTCGATGCTCCTCCCTCTGGACGATATGCAACCTTCGATGTCCGGCGCGAGGAATCCGTATCATCTGTTCTGAGGCTTCACTGCTGCATGGAGGCGTCATGATGAATTCACAAGACTGGAGCGACAAGCTTCTGGTCACCATGATCAATGCTGATCGCTCCGGTGCGGCGGAGATTATAGAACGGACTCTGGCTACAGGCATTGAGGCTCGTCAGGTGATTGCGGAAATCCTCGACCCGGCGATTGTTCAACTTGGGCGATTATGGGAAGAAGAGACCATGTCGCTGGCACAGAACTTTGTCGCGTCAAAAATTGCTGAAGACACTCTTCTCCGCTGTATCCCGAATATGACCGCTCATCCCCATTCAAAGGGGGCACTCGTGATCGGCAATATAGAGGATGATTTCCACAGCCTTGGTCGGAAGGCTGTCGGGTTGTTTCTGAGTGCCGCCGGCTGGGATGTTCATGATCTGGGGAATGACGTGCCCGCGGAGGAACTCCTGGAAAAGGCGCTGGAGGTCGATGCCTGCGTCATAGGCGCTTCAGCCATGATGCAGACTACGGCATTGAACATACGCAAATTGCGTCAGTTGATCGATAAGCGCGGACTGGCCTACCGGATCAAGCTGGCGGTGGGTGGTGCCGTGTTCAACTGGCGACCGGATCTGGTGGCAGAAGTGGGCGGCGACGGTACGGCGCACAATGCAGTCGGGGCCGATGAGCTGTTCATGCGGCTGCAGGCCGAGGTGTTGAGATGAATCCATATCAGCGCGTGATGAATACCCTGGTAGGGCAACCGGTGGACCGTCCTCCGGTTTTTGCCGTTCTGGGGGCGTACGGCGGTAGATTGACGAACACCGGCCTGCGGGCCATTTTCAGCGACGCGTCTGCGTACGTTGCAGGACAAAGGGCGTTGCAGGAAACATTCGGTTTTGATCTGGTCATGACCCCGTTCATTTTCACTGCAATCTCGGAAGCCTTTGGCGGAGTGACCGCCTGGAGCGACGACCAGGTTCCCAACATGAAACGTCCTGGAGCGCGCGGTCCTGTCGAGGCGCTTGCCTTGCCGCTGCCCAACCCTCTTGTGGCCGGGCAGCTGTCCGTTGTCCTGGAAGCTACGCGACAATTGGCAGACCTTTACAAGGGACAGGTACCGATCATCGCCGTTGTACCGGGGCCCGGCATCATGCCGTCCCTGATAATCGGTATGGAGCAGTGGATGGAGACTGTCTTGTTCGATGAACCGCTTGCCCGGAAGCTGCTCGATCATACTGCCCCGTTTTTTATCTCGTGGGCCAATGCTCTCTTGGCGGCTGGTGCCGACTGCCTGGTCGTCACCGAGGGGATGGCAACGGCCGAGATCGCGCCGCGTTCCCTGTTTGCCGAACGCTTTCTACCGCTGTTGGCCTCAACCTTTGCGCAGATCCCCGGGCCGAAGGTGCTGCATCACACCGGTGGCAGCATGAACCATAACCTGGATCTGCTCCCCGGTCTGGATGGCCTGGTCGGGGTTGCAGTCGGCTCGAAAGACGACCTTGCCGAGGCGAGACGGCTCATTGGCCCGGATCTGAACTTGATCGGGAATCTGGACAACCTGAGCTTTCCCGCCCTCTCTGCCGATGCCGTCTATTCCATGAGCCAGGCTTGCCTGCGGACGGCCGCACCTTCCGGCCACTACATACTGGCAAATGCCGGTGCGGACATCCCGCTGACGACGCCGTCCGAGAACCTGCTGGCAATGCGGGCGGCTGTTACAGACTATCCTGCGGTGCGGGGACATGGGTCATGAGCGATCGCACGATCTGGCTCAGTTGTGGTGTGGTGAGCGCCGAGATGGAGGAATTGCAGCGCCGTGGATTGATCGAGGGTGAGCTGTTGTTTCTTGATTCCATGTTCCATATGGACCCTCAGCAACTGGAAGCAGAGCTGACTGCAACGCTTGAGCAGAATAGGGGGCGTTGTGGCTGCCTTGTCCTGGTCTACGGTGACTGCTCGGCCCGGATGCTCGACCTGGTCCGCCGTTACCATGTGGGCAGAGTTGCCGTTATCAACTGTGCCCAATTGCTGGTTGGCCGGGATCGCTACCGCAAGTTGATGGGGGAAAAGGCCTTTCTGGTCCTCCCTGAATGGGCGCGGCGCTGGGAGCAGATCATGAAGAATGAGCTTGGACTGAACCGAGCGGTGGCGCACGACCTGATGGGAGACAATTGCGGGGTACTGGTCTATCTCGACACCGGCCTGCTTCCGGTGCCGGAGCAGCAGTTGCAGGAGTTTTCATCCTATACCGGTCTGCCCGTGCGGATAGACACGGTTTCCCTGGATACCATGCTGGCGACCCTGCTGGCGGCACGGGAAGAGGCCTGTTCAGAAGGGCAGCACGAGGAATCGGCATGAGTGCGACGGAACCCTGCACACTTTCCTCGCCGGCAGCCCAGTTGATGGCCATCGAGGTCATTACCGAACTTCTGGTTTCCACATCGCCGCAGAAACTGGGTGAGGTCCTGACCGATCACCTGCGCGAACTGAGCGGCGCCAGGACCGTGATGGTCCTAGCCCATCGTAAAAGGCCTGAAAGAGATAGCCTGTTGCATGTCAGTCCGCTGCGGAGATTCGATCTCTTTGCACCAGCGGAGCTCGATCTGTTTTGCCTTGAGCATACCCCTGGAGAACTGCCGTACTCTCCGGACGGACTTCCCGCAGATCTTCCCTTGAAGGGAGTGCTGGTGCGGGCAGGCATCCAGTCTGTCGCACGGTTTCCGCTGCGTGCCGCCGGCGAACTGATCGGCATGCTGCTCCTGTTTGATCTGCCGGGGATTGACCGCATCGCCGAGACAAACCAGATCATCCATCTCCTTTCATCGCCGATTGCCCTTGCCCTGAAAAACGCCCTGGCATTCCGCCAGATCGAACAGCAGGCAAAGGAACTGGAAAAGCGGGTAGTGGAGCGTACCGCCGAGCTCAACACGGCACAGATGCTCTTCAGGTCGGCCATTTACAATTCGCCGATTCCCATCATGATTCACGATGAAGACAACAGGGTTTTGCAACTCAGTCTCGGCTGGACGACCCTTTCCGGCTACACCCTGGAAGATATCCCGACGCTGGCCGATTGGACCGAACGTGCCTACGGGGAGCGGTCAGAGAGCATAAAGGCATATATCGATAACCTTTTCGAGATTGACCGGACGGTCGATAACGGGGAATGGACGATAACGGCGAAAAACGGCGCGAAAAGGATCTGGCACTTCCAGGCCACACCATTGGGAAAAGTCGGCAACGGCAAGCGCGTTCTCCTCAGCATTGCAGTCGACATCACCGAGCAGAAACTGAACGAAGAGTCTTTGCGCAAGAGTGAGGAACGGCACCGGACTATCCTGCGAACGGCCATGGACGGCATCTGGCTGATGGATTTGCAGGGGCGCTTCCTTGAGGTTAATGAGACCTATTGCCGCATGAGCGGTTACAGCATGCACGAGCTTTTGACGTTGACCGTGCATGATATCGAGGCCATGGAAACAAGAGATGACGCTGCTGCCCATATTCAAATTGTTGTCGAACAGGGCAATGATCGCTTCGAGACCAGGCACCGCCGTAAGGATGGGTCTGTGTATGACGTCGAAGTCAGTGCACAGTTCCGGCCGGTTGAGGGTGGGCAAATTGTGAGCTTTGTCCAGGATATTTCCGAGCGGAAACGTGCAGAGGCAGAGAAAGCCGCACTTGAAGGCCAGCTCAGACAGGCCCAGAAGATGGAGTCCATCGGCCGTCTGGCCGGCGGAGTGGCCCATGATTTCAACAATATGCTGGGAGTCATCCTGGGCCATACGGAAATTGGGCTCCTGAGAATGGACCCTTCCCATCACCTCTTTGCGCAACTTGTAGAAATCCGCAAGGCAGCGGAGCGTTCTGCCGACCTTACACGGCAGTTACTGGCCTTTGCCCGGAAACAGACGGTCACACCCAAGGTCATCGATCTCAACGAGACTGTTGGGGAGATGCTTCAGATGCTGCAACGGCTCATCGGAGAGGATATTACGCTCACTTTCAGGCCGGCACCCGATCTCTGGCCGGTGATGATGGACCCGTCACAGGTAGACCAGATCCTTGCCAATCTGTGCGTTAATGCCCGGGACGCCATCGAGGACACCGGCCGGATTGCCATAGTCACGGAAAACTGCAGTGTCGATGCCGCCTATTGCGCCCATAACCCGGACGCGGAGCCGCGGGAGTATGTGCGGCTTGCCGTGAGCGACGACGGCTGCGGCATGGACAGGGAGACGCAGAGCCACATATTCGAACCGTTTTACACGACCAAGGAAATGGGGAAGGGGACCGGTCTGGGGCTGGCAACAGTCTATGGTGCAGTCAGGCAGAACAGCGGTTTCATCAACATCTACAGCGAACCGGGACAGGGCTCTACCTTTTCGGTCTATCTCCCCCGCCATGCAGGGAAGATTCATGAGGTGCAGCCAGAGGCTGCTTCGTCCCCGGTTCAGCGCGGCCATGAGACCATTCTGCTGGTGGAGGACGAACCGGCCATCCTGGAAATAACTTCCATGATGTTGGAGGAGCAGGGGTATGCCGTCCTGGCGGCGACAACCCCGGGCGAGGCGATCCAGTTTGCCAGGGAACACGTCGGGGAGATCAACCTGCTCATGACCGACGTGATCATGCCGGAAATGAACGGCCGCGATCTGGCCAAAAACCTCCTTACCCTCTATCCCCGCATGAAGCGCCTCTTCATGTCAGGCTATACGGCCGACATCATAGCCCACCACGGCGTGCTGGATGCAGGGGCTCATTTCATCCAGAAACCGTTCTCGCTTGCCAACATGACGGAGAAGGTCCGCCTGGTGCTGGACAGCCCGTAACTGCAGGGCACAGTGGTGATTGTGCGGGGTAGGGTCAGCGGTGGGTAGGTTTCTCGATGCAGTCCAAGAGATGTCTGAGGGGAATCCGCTCGTCGTCGCGCCGCCAGGCAGCTGCAAACTGGACCGGTTCGAGCTTTTCCTGCACCGGGATAAAGACCGCGTGGGGATGGGGGAGGGTGGCGACATCGGCCGGCATCAGGCATACCCCTGCTCCGGAACCGATCATTGCCAGCACCTCCACCAGGCTGTCCGCCTTGTAGCGGAAACTGGGCTTGAATCCCCCCACCATGCAGGCGTCGACGATAGTCTGGTTTCTGCCGGGAAAGCTCTGCTCGTTGTAGCCGATGAAATCGTTCCCGGCAAGTTCTTCCACCCTGATGAATTTCCTGCCTGCCAGGGGGTGCTGCACAGGTAAGACTGCATGCTCCTCCAGGGTAAACAAGTTTCTCACCTCGAACTCATCCCGTACCGCCCCGCAGGGATTCCCGAGCAGGGCCACGTCGATCAGCCGTTTCCTCAGGGCATGGGCCTGCTCTGCCGGCGATAGTTCATGAATCCGTACCTGCATTTCCGGATAGAGCTCACGGAACGATCGCAACGCCTCTCCTAGAAACGGGTCCAATGACGAGGCAATGAAGCCGATATTCAACGCGGCTCCCGCCTCGGGCAGATTCCCGATGACCCTTTTTGCCTCGTTGCAGATATCCAGGATCTGGCGTCCATACACCAGCAGCTTTTCGCCCGCAGTGGTCAAGCTGAGGCCAAATCGCTCCCGGATGAAGAGCTGCGTCCCCAGTTCGCCTTCGAGATCGCGGATCAGGCGGCTCATGGCTGGCTGGGAGACGTTCAGCCGGCGTGATGCCTTGCTGATATTGAGCTCTTCCGCAGCAGCGATGAAGTATCTGATATGGCGAAGTTCCATGGGGTAAAGCTATAACAAAAAGACATACCTGACAATAGAAAAGAGTATGGGGAAGGATCCGGTGAAGTGCGCTAGAGTTTAATTAAAGAAGATCCGATCGATTCTTAATGATGAGATGCATCGCAGAACTGCTCGATCCGGCAAAGGGTACATTGGAGCACGGTGGTCCTATGGGGAAGGCGTGGAGTATGCCTAAACCATATGCAGGGCACACTGCCGAGCAGGGCTGGAGAAGCGGCGTACTGAGCAGCACGAACGGAGGTGCAATCATGACAACCGGACATACAGACACGATCCTGGTCAATGGCCGTATTGCAACACTCGACCCGGTCGCTCCTGAGGCGTCGGCTGTCGCAATTCGCGACGGCCGCTTCATTGCGGTTGGCGACGAGCGTAAGATAAGGCCCTTTGCAGATGCGGATACCATAACCATCGACCTCAAGGGGCGGTGCGTCATCCCTGGCCTCAATGACTCCCATATCCATGTCATCAGGGGCGGGCTCAATTTCAACATGGAGCTGCGCTGGGACGGCGTCCCGTCGCTGGCCACGGCGCTGGAGATGCTGCGAGAGCAGGCCCTGCGCACACCGTCCCCCCAGTGGGTGCGGGTCATCGGCGGCTGGACCGAATTCCAGTTCGCCGAGGGGCGGATGCCGACCCTGGATGAGATCAATGCGGTCTCTGCCGACACCCCGGTCTTTGTCCTGCACCTGTACGACCGGGCGTTCGTCAACCGGGCCGGAATGCGGGTGCTTGGCTACACGAAGGAGACCCCCAACCCTCCGGGCGGGGAGATCCAGCGCGACAAGACCGGCAATCCGACCGGACTGTTGATCGCCAGGCCCAATGCCCTGATCCTCTATGCCAGTCTGGCCAGGGGACCGAAGCTCGATTTCGCAGACCAGGTCAATTCGACCCGCCACTTCATGCGAGAATTGAACCGGCTGGGGATCACCAGCTGCATCGATGCCGGCGGAGGTTTCCAGAACTATCCCGATGATTACCGGGTCGTCGAGCATCTGGCCGGAAAGGATGAACTGACCCTGCGGATCGCCTACAACCTCTTCACCCAGCGGCCGCACGAGGAGTATGACGACTTTGCCCGCTGGATCGGTATTACCGAGCCGGGAAGAGGGAGCGATCTCTACAAGGTAAATGGCGCCGGCGAGATGCTGGTCTTCTCTGCAGCCGACTTCGAGGACTTCCTGGAGCCGCGTCCCGACCTCGAACCAGGCATGGAGGCGGAGCTGAAGAAGGTAGTCGGCCTGTTGGTGGAGAAACGCTGGCCGTTTCGCCTGCATGCCACCTACGATGAATCCATCTCCCGCTTTCTCGACCTGTTCGAGGAGATCGACCGGGAGATCCCGTTCGACGGGCTGCGCTGGTTCTTCGACCATGCCGAAACCATCTCGGACCGGAACATGGAGCGGGTAAAGAGTCTTGGCGGCGGCATAGCCATCCAGGACCGGATGGCCTTCCAGGGCGAATATTTCGTGTCTCGCTACGGCGCCGAGCAGGCATTGCGAACCCCCCCCATCGCCAGGATGCTGAACCTCGGCATTCCGGTCGGCGCCGGGACCGATGCCACCCGCGTATCCAGCTACAACCCCTGGGTTTCCCTCCAGTGGCTGGTAAGCGGCAAAACCGTGGGCGGGTTGGCGCTCTATGATGAGAAGAATCGCCTCAGCCGCACCACGGCGCTCAGGCTTTACACCGAAGGGAGCTCCTGGTTCTCCGGCGACGAGGGGAAGAAGGGGAGGATCGCGGCGGGGCAACTGGCCGACCTGGCGGTACTGTCGGCGGACTATTTCACCGCTCCCGAACAGGAGATCAGGAACATCGAGGCATTGCTGACCATCATGGGCGGGAAGATCGTGCACGCCAGCGGCGAATTCGCCCCGCTTGCGCCGCCATTGCCGCCGGCAAGCCCCGACTGGTCGCCAACAAGGGCGTATGGCGGTGCATACCGTCATGGCGAATTGCTGAAGGCCGCAGCACTGCAGGCAGTATCTCCACGCCGCTGCAGCAATCCGTTGCACCGGGATTTCCGCCGGATCTCCGGTAAAATGTGGCGAGGGCCCGGCTGCGACTGTTTTGCCTTCTGATACACTTGAGGCAATAGAAGGCAGCTATCACACTATCTTGAGCAGGGGGGACCATGACCAGGCGAAAAATCGGCAGGATCCTGAAGAGCCGGCCCACCATCGAGGGGGCCGGCGTTCATCTCAAGCGGGCATTCGGCTATTCCCAGGTGCCGCTCTTCGATCCATTCCTGATGCTGGACGATTTCCATACCTCCAACCCGGCAGAATACCTGCCCGGCTTCCCCTGGCACCCCCACCGTGGCATAGAAACCATCACCTACGTGCTTGAGGGGCTGGTCGAGCATGGCGACAGCATGGGGAACAAAGGGGTGATCGGTGCGGGTGACGTGCAGTGGATGACGGCCGGCAGCGGCATCATCCACCAGGAGATGCCGCGCAAAAGCCCGACCGGGACCATGTGGGGGTTCCAGTTCTGGGCCAACCTGCCGGCGGCGCAGAAGATGATGGCCCCGCGTTACCGGGACGTGAAGGCTGCCGATATCCCCGAAGTCGTCATGGACTCCGGCGTCAGGATCAAGATCGTCAGCGGCCGCCTGAACGGCACCGAGGGGCCGGTGCAGGACATCGTCATCGAACCGGAGATGCTCGACGTCAGCGTCCCTCCCGGCACGGAGTTCCGCCATCCGGTCAAGGAGGGGCATACGGCCATTGCCTATCTGTTGGCCGGCGAGGGGTATTTCGACGATTGCCGTGACGCCTTTGCCTATGAAATGATGGGAGCCGGCTGGACGGATGTCGCCAGGAGCTGCATCTGCGGGCCGGAAACGGTTGTCCTCTATGAGCGGGATGGGGCGGAGATCTGCGTTACCGCCGGGGAAGCGGGGGTCCGGTTTCTCTTTATCGCCGGCAAACCGCTGCACGAACCGGTTGCCTGGTACGGTCCCATTGTCATGAACACCCAGGAGGAGTTGCGGATTGCCTTCGAGGAATTCGAAAAGGGGACGTTCATCAAGAAACGGTGAGTGCCGGGGCGGACCGGTCAGTCAATCAGGAGGGGCGCCTGTTCCGGGCTGGAGGTTGCATCGGTCGGCCCCAGGGGGAGGATACATTCCGGTGTATCGTTTCGTGGGTTGTTGACAAGGGATGTGACAGGATAGGCCGTCATGACACCGGGAGGGTAGGGCTTGCAGAGAGGGAGAAGCCTCTCGGGCTCGGATACCTCGCGGTCCAGCCAGAGTGAATATTCGGCAGGATGCAGAATGACCGGCATCCGGTCATGGATCTCTTCCATGAGCTTGTTGGCGCTGGTCGTCAGGATGGCGCAGGATTCGAGGATGGCGCCTTCAGGGGTTTTCCAGTGTTCCCAGATGCCGGCAAACCCCATGGGAGAACCATCGGCCATGCCGACATAGTAGGGGGATTTCTCCGTGTCGTGCTGACGCCATTCGTAGAAGCCGGTGGCAGGGATCAGGCATCGGCGGGTGCGGACCGCCTGACGGAAGGTGCGCTTTTCAAAGACAGTTTCCGCCCGTGCATTGAGCAACCGGTAGCCGATGGCGGGATCGTCGGCCCATGACGGAACAAGGCCCCATTTCATGAGATCGAGCCGGTTTTCGCCGCCGAGGCTCCTGATGACAGCAATCTGTTGGCTCGGCGCAATATTGAAGCGGGGCAGCAGGTCAGGCATCTCTGCAAGCATGAAGATTTCGGCAAGCTGTGTCGCGCTCAGTTGTAGGGTAAATCGGCCGCACATGGGATCTCCTCTGGTTCCGGGTTTGCAGATTGACTGTGAGCGCGAACAGGTTCAACCCTGAAAGAGCATACCATATGTGTATCATGCCCGGAATCAAGAGCAAAGAGAATCTCATCCTGTTAGCATAAAAGCGCTGATACGGCGGATCGAGGGGTGGGAGATTCCGGAGGGGTTCTCATGGACAGGCAAGGGGCCGGCATAGTGTCCGGCCCCTGCAGGGGATCTTTCAGGCAAGGGGTGCTGTCAGGTCATACATCGAGACAGAGTCGCTGCCGCTGTGCCATCCAGAGATCCAGCGCCTCGCGGATCACCTCCGACACATTCTTTGAACTTGCCTTGGTTATCCGTTCAAGTATCTTTTTTTCTTTATCACTGATCCGTAGCGAAACGACATTCTTCAACGCAGTGTCGTCCCGTCTTCGCTTTTGTGCCTTTGACGATTCATCCTGGGGTTTTTTTCTGTAATAGCGCATCTCCTCTCCTCCTATTGTGAAATATGATCGGTTTGTTTCTGCGATAAACCGACTGCCTGCTTTTGTTGAATCAATCGAAATCGAACAAATCCGAAAGCAGCGATTTCTTTTTGTGCGGCTTGTAGCCACCCTGGTGGTGACCGGGCATGCCGTGCTGGTAATGGACAGGGGCGGGCGCCGGTTCAGGTGCCCGCTGTTGCGGTCGGGCAGGGGCTGTCTCACTGTTGTCGGACCGCTCGATGATCTTGTCGAGTTCGCCGCGGTCAAGCCAGACCCCGCGGCAGCGGGGGCAGTAATCGATCTCTACTCCCTGACGTTCGGACATCAGGAGATCCACGTTGTCACAGACGGGACATTTCATCTGCATCCTCCTTGGTTTGAATTCAGCTGGTTTTTTCAAGTGCCGCGTTTTCCTCTTCTTCGGTAAATGGCTGATGAAGCTTGACCGGCGTCCCGGTCTGACGAAGGCGGAGGTTAAGCATCTCGACCATGACGGAAAAGGCCATGGCGAAGTAGATATATCCTTTGGGAAGGTGCCGGTCCAGACCGTCGCCGATCAGTGCGACTCCGATCAGGATGAGGAAGGAAAGGGCCAGCATCTTGATGGTCGGGTGCCGATCCACGAAGGCGCTGATCTTGCCGGAAAAGAGCATCATGAAGCCGACTGCCAGGACTACCGCAGCGACCATCACCCCGACCTTGCTGGCCATCCCCAGGGCGGTGATGATGGAATCGAGGGAAAAGACGATATCCAGGAGAAGGATCTGGACGATGACCGCGGCAAAGTTTGACCCTGCCCGGGTACTGGAGTGCCCTTCCTTCCCCTCCAGCTTCTCGTGGATCTCCATGGTGCTTTTCCCCAGGAGAAAGAGCCCGCCGGAGAGAAGGATGAGGTCTCTTCCCGATATCTCGTTGCCGATTACCGTGAAGAGCGGGGCGGTGAGACCCATCAGCCAGGTAAGGGAAAAGAGCAGGGCTATCCGGATGAACATCGCCAGGCCGAGCCCGGTCAGGCGGGCCTTTTCCTGCTGGTGGGCTGGAAGCTTCCCGGCAAGGATGGAAATAAAGATGATGTTGTCGATGCCGAGCACGATCTCCAGCGCCGTCAGTGTCGCCAGCGCCAGCCAGACCTGGGGATCAGTCAACCACTCCATGGTGTGAGGCTCCTTATTCTATGATGAATTATGCCCGTTTCTGCTGCAATTTTACCGGGGGCTCATCGCTTCCAGCCGGGCGATCCGCTCCTCCATGGGGGGATGGGTGGAGAAGAGGGACATGAGGCTGCCGCCGGTGAGCGGGTTGACGATGAAGAGGTGCGCCGATGCGGGGCGCGCTTCCTGCATCGGGATCATCTGCGAGGCCGTGTGGAGCTTGCGCAGGGCGTTTGCCAGGGCCAGGGGCTGGCCGCAGATGCGGGCGCCGCTTTCGTCGGCCAGGTATTCGCGGGAGCGGGAGACCGCCATCTGGATCAGCATGGCAGCAATCGGGGCAATGATCGCCATGGCCAGCGAACCGATCAGTCCGCCTGCTCCCTCGCCATCTTCGTCGCTCCGGCCGGCACCGAGCATGGCCCCCCACTGCAGCATGTTGCCGAGCATGGAGATGGCGCCGGCAAAGGTGGCGGCAATGGTGGAGACGAGGATGTCACGGTTCTTGACGTGGGCCAATTCATGGGCCATGACCCCTTCCAACTCCTCCGGGGAGAGGATGCGCAGGATCCCCTCGGTGGCGGCGACCGCGGCATGATCCGGGTTGCGTCCGGTGGCAAAGGCGTTGGGGCTCTCCGAAGGGACGATGTAGACCTTCGGCATGGGGAGGCCGGCCTGCAACGCCAGGCGGCGAATCATGCCGTAGAAAGCGGGATGGTCGTTTTCGCCGATCTCCTGGGCGCCGTACATCTTCAGGACGATCTTGTCGGAGAACCAGTAGGAGAAGAAGTTCATGGCGAGTGCCATGCAGAAGGCGAAGACCATGCCGGTCTTGCCGCCGATGGCGCTCCCCATCAGGACCATCAGCACGGTGAGCAGTGAAAGGAGAAGGGTTGTCTTGAGTTGATTCATGGTGTCTACCTCCAACGTTCTGGTAATCGCCGGGGTAAAAAAAAAGACCTTTACCCGCGGCACTGTTGCCTGGATAAAGGTCTTGTTGGCAGATTTCTGCCCCGGTTCCGGGCCTTGCGGCCGTCTTGACGGAAACCGGGTCGGCCTTGTCGGTGGCCGATAACTACTCCCCTTTACGATATCGAAACAATAATAATCATCGGGTCGGTTGTCAAGGCAATTTTTCAACCCGTTTCCCGATAACGGTCGGCCTTGCCGACTATGTGCCGTGGTATGATCGTCCCGCCTTGCGTATACAGGCGCTCCACAGACGTCAGCCGTTTTCAGTCCCCTTGTTCAGCGGGCCTTCAGACTGGTATAGGTCGAAGAAAACGATGATCATGGCCAGGATGATCGGTCCTATCATTACACCCAGAAGCCCGAATGCCAGGAGGCCGCCCAGGGCGCCGAGGGCTATCACCAGGATGGGGAGCTGGGCCTTGCCGCTGATGAAGAGCGGCCTGATGAAATTGTCGATGGAACCGACCACCAGAACCCCCCAGGCGATCAACAACACCCCCTTCAGAATTTCGCCGTGGAGCAGCAGGTATCCGGCACCGGGCAGCCAGACCAGGGCCGTTCCGACCAGGGGGACCAGGGCACAGATCGCCATCAAAGCGCCAAAGAGAAACGGCGACGGTAACCCGGCGACCCAGAAACCGAGCCCCCCCAGCGCTCCCTGCACCAGGCAAGTGAGAAAGATGCCGTACATCACGGCTCTCACGACACGCTTGATCGTGGCGATTATGATCTGTCGATTATTTTCGCTGATGGCAACAACCCGCCAGAATCCTTCCTGCATCCGCCGACCGTCCTTGTAGAGGAAAAACAGCGTGATCACCATCAGGACCATGTTGATGAAAAAGCCGAAAAAGTTTTTCAGGATGCCAGTGGAGTAGTTGAGCAGGGAGGAAACCCCTCGCTTTACGGCATCCAGCAGCATGGTATCCATCTCCTGGCTGACAGGCTGGATCATTGGCATAATCCGTTTCAGCCAGGGGCCGACCAACGGGTGGTTCAACAGGTCCTGAAATTCGAGCAGGCGAGAGCCCTGGGCAGCGCTTTCGAGATAGGAATAGGCTGCTGCTGTCTCCTGCGTCAGAGAGATGCCCAGAATCATAATGGGGATGATCAGTGTAAGGACAACCACCGTGGTCATCAGCGCGGCTGCGGTTATTTCCCGGCCTTTGCAGCGTTGCAGCAGCCTGGCGTGGAGCGGGATGGTAACGGTCCAGATGACTCCAGCCCAGCCCAGCGCATTCAGAAACGGCGAAAGAATGACATAGACAAGGTAAAGAAAGAGGCAGGTCATGAAAAGAACGAATAATGTCACATATAGTTTGCGGTCCATACACATTCCCTTGCGAGTGAAGGTTACCGGAGGAATCTCCCCGCGCAGTCTGAGACTCCCTCCCAACATCTAAGCGTACATCTGCTCAATATCCTGAAACAACCTCGTTGTAAAGCGCTCGTTTTATTTGATCGGCGATCTTTCGATCTTGATGAGTTTTTGACACGTTCAGAGCCTATCTTGAAACCTAATTTATATCGGATGTCATATCTTGATACTAGATAAAATACATCAGATCGGAAACGGAGGTCTCGCGTCATGAAAATCTATTTTTTCGATCGGGACAGCGGTATTTATCAGGGAGAGGAGTTCGAGGATGATGCTCTCATTTCCGAGATGGACGATGCAACGACCGTTGTGCCTCCTCCGTCGTGTAACAGGGGTGAGATTGCGGTATTTGACCTTGTTGCACAGAGATGGGATATCAGGAATCTGGCTGAGGTTTCCCGGCAGACTCGGGCAGTAGCCGGTGCTCCGGCTCAAAATCCGGATTCGCGCAGCTCGTAAGCTACATGAAATGCGCTACAATTGCACCATGTACCAGTGAGAGAAAGTGAGAAGCCATGCCAGTCTATGCTGATCTCATCCAGTCCTTCGTTTTGCTGGCGTTGCTTGTTGTGCTTGCCCGGCCCATGGGCGGATTCATGAAGAAGGTCTACCAGGGAGAGCCGACTCTTCTGACTCCCCTGATCGGCCCCTGCGAACGCCTCTTCTATCGACTCTGCGGGGTCGATCCGGACGATGAGATGACCTGGCAACGGTATGCCCGGTCCATGGTTCTGTTCAACCTGGTACTCGGCGTAACACTCTTTGCCATGCTGCTGTTACAGCACCTGTTGCCGCTCAATCCGCAGCGGATGCCCGGCTTCACCTGGCAGCTGGCGTTCAACACGGCTGTCAGCTTCGTCACCAACACCAACTGGCAGGCATACAGCGGTGAGCAGGCTGCCAGCTATTTTACCCAGATGGCCGGTCTCACTGTCCACAACTTCGTCTCTGCAGCCACCGGCATGGCGGTCGCCATTGCCCTGATCCGCGGCTTCGCACGGCGCAAAACCACGGTCATCGGCAACTACTGGGTGGATATGACGCGCGGCACTCTGTATATCCTGCTCCCTTTTTCACTCATAGCCGCATTGTTCCTGGTTTCACAGGGGGTGATCCAGAATTTCGGCGCCTACCGGAACGTGCCGCTGGTTCAGCCCGCAAGCCTTGAAAAACCGAAGTCGGATGGAAATGGCAACCCGCTCAGGGATGCAGCCGGCAGGCCGGTCATGGAAACCGTGACAGTCAAGGATGCCCTGATTCCCATGGGGCCGGTGGCATCCCAGGAGGCGATCAAGGAGCTGGGAACCAATGGCGGCGGCTTTTTCAACGCCAATTCGGCCCACCCCTTCGAGAATCCGACACCGCTCACCAATTTCGTGGAGATACTCCTGATCCTGTTGATTCCGGCCGGACTCACGGTTACCTTCGGCCTGATGGTCGGGAACATCGCCCAGGGACGGGCGCTCTTCGGGGTCATGCTCTTCCTGCTGGTTCTCTCATTCGGACTTCTGTACTGGACTGAAACGACCGGTACCCCGCTAGTCTCCGTTCTTGGAGTCCAGGGTGGAAACATGGAAGGGAAGGAGGTCCGTTTCGGGGTCTCAGGCAGCGCCCTGTTTAGCGTTGCCACCACCGCCACCTCCTGCGGCGCGGTGAACGCCATGCACGATTCCCTCACCCCGCTTGGAGGCATGATCCCCCTGGGCCTGATCCTTCTGGGGGAGATCGTCTTCGGCGGCGTTGGTTCCGGGCTCTATACCATGCTTGCTTTTGCCGTGATAGCGGTCTTCGTCTCCGGCCTGATGATCGGACGCACCCCGGAGTACTTGGGGAAAAAGATCGAGGTGCGGGAAATGTGGATGTCGATACTGACGATCCTGACGGCCGGGGTTACAGTGCTGGTCATGTCGGGCATTGCCATGGTCACCCCCTCTGCTGTTTCTTCCATGGCCAATCCTGGAGCTCATGGCCTCACGGAGGTGCTCTATGCCTTTGCCTCGATGGCAAACAACAACGGCAGCGCCTTTGCCGGCCTCAACGCCAGCACCGGTTTCTATACCATCCTCGGCTCCCTGGCCATGCTGCTGGGTCGTTATGTCCCGGCCATTTCCATCCTGGCCATGGCCGGGTCGCTGGCGGAAAAGAAGTATGTCCCGCCGAGCCTCGGGACCCTGCCGACCGACAAGGTCCCCTTTGCCCTCTGGCTGACCCTGGTTATCATGATCGTCGGGGCGCTGACCTTTTTCCCGGCCTTGGCACTAGGGCCGATTGTCGAGCACCTGACCATGGTCGGGTAGGGACAACCCTGTTTGGTTGCCCGATCGGCGGGGCAATGGAGGAGCGACGCCTACAGGAGATCAATTACCATGTCCAAACACGCACCTCAGCCGATATCGATCTTCGATCCGCGGATCATGGGCCCCGCTTTTGTCCAAGCCCTGAAGAAACTCGATCCCCGCGTCCTCTGGCATAACCCGGTCATGCTCTGTGTGGAGATCGCCAGCGTCATCACCGTGGTGACCTTTATCATGTCTCTTTCCGGCGTCAATCGCGAGCCGGCCTGGTTCACCGGTACCGTTTCCCTCTGGCTCTGGCTTACCGTTATCTTTTCGACCTTTGCCGAGGCGCTGGCCGAGGGGCGTGGCAAGGCGAGGGCTGCGTCGCTGCGGAGTTCACGTGCCGAGGTGACCGCTAAGCTCCTTGTCAAGCCGGAATTCGGGAGCTCTTTTACGACGGTAGGCGCCGGCCAGCTCCGAAAGGGTGACCTGGTCCTGGTGGAGGCAAACGATGTGATAGCAGGCGACGGCGACGTGGTGACGGGTGCGGCGCTGGTGAACGAGTCGGCGGTCACCGGCGAGTCTGCGCCGGTGGTGCGCGAGTCCGGCGGCGACCGGAGCGCGGTGACCGGGGGGACCACGGTCATCGCCAATGCCATCATCGTCCGGATAACCGCCAATCCGGGCGAGACCTTTCTCGACCGGATGATCGGCCTGATCGAAGGGGCCAAACGGCGCAAGACCCCTAACGAGATCGCCCTGGAGGTGCTGCTGATCGCCCTGACCCTGGTCTTCCTGCTGGTCTGCGCCAATATCAGCCCCCTTTCCATTTATAGCGTCAAGGCTACCGGGCAGGGGTCTCCCATATCGCTCACCGTGCTGGTGGCGCTCTTTGTCTGTCTTGCTCCCACCACCATCGCCGCGCTCCTGCCCGCTATCGGTATCGCCGGCATGGACCGGCTCTTCCAGAAGAACGTCATCGCCCTGTCCGGCCGGGCCATCGAGGCGGCGGGCGATGTGAACGTGCTCCTCTTGGACAAGACCGGCACCATTACCTACGGCAACCGGGAGGCGGTCGCCTTTGTCCCGGTGGGAGGACATAACGAACGGGAGGTCGCCGAAGCCGCTCTGATGGCATCACTGACCGACGAAACCCCGGAGGGGCGCAGCATCGTGACGCTTGCCGTGCAACAGTACGGTCTACAGGCGGAGGAGCTTCCTGCCGATGCCGAACCGATCGTTTTCAGCGCCGATACCCGCCTATCGGGGCTCAATCTCGGCGGGCAGCAGTACCGCAAGGGGGCGTCCGATTCCCTGGTCGCCTTTGTGAAGCAGCAGGGAGCGAAGGCCATCCCCGACAAACTCGCCGAGATCGTGGACAAGATCGCCCGGGCCGGGGCCACGCCGCTGGTGGTCAGTTGCGACAGGGAGATCGTGGGGGTCGTCAACCTGAAGGACATCGTCAAGGCGGGCATCCAGGAGCGCTTCCTGCAACTGCGCAGCATGGGAATCAGGACCGTGATGATCACCGGCGACAATCCGCTCACCGCAGCGGCCATCGCCGCCGAGGCACAGGTGGACGACTTCCTGGCCCAGGCAAAGCCGGAGGACAAGCTGCGCCTGATCAGGGACAACCAGGAGGCGGGATTCATGGTGGCCATGACCGGCGACGGCACCAACGATGCCCCGGCCCTGGCCCAGGCAGATGTGGCGGTTGCCATGAATACCGGCACCCAGCCGGCTCGCGAGGCAGCCAACATCATCGACCTGGACAGCAACCCGACCAAACTGCTGGATATCGTCGAGGTGGGTAAACAGATCCTCATGACGCGGGGTAACCTGACCACCTTCAGCATCTCCAACGACATCGCCAAATACTTCGCCATCATCCCTGCGGCCCTGCTTTCCATCTATCCGCAGCTGGGAGTGCTCAACGTGATGCACCTGGCAAGCCCCTACAGCGCCATCCTGTCGGCGGTCATCTTCAATGCCGTCATCATCCCGATGCTGGTGCCGCTGGCGCTCAAGGGGACCAGATTCCGCCCGCTGCCGGCCGAAAGGCTCCTGATCCACAACCTCCTCATCTATGGGGTAGGGGGGATTATCGTGCCGTTCGTAGGAATCAAGGGGATCGACCTGTGTGTGGGGATGTTACTGTAGCAGTGGAGAAAAGGGGAGTAGCTCGAGGCGAACATCTCCCCCTCTTGGGGCAAGAGGGGGGAGGGGGGAATTGATCAATGAAAGACCTGAAATCTGCGCTGCTGCTTTTTTTCCTGCTCACCGTCATCTGCGGTGGTCTCTATCCCGCAGTGGTTACCGGCGTTGCCGCCGTTGTCTTCCCGCACCAGGCCCAGGGAAGCTTCATCACCGGCGCGAATGGCCGCGAAATCGGTTCGGCACTCATCGGCCAGCCCTTTTCCGATCCGAAGTATCTCTGGCCACGGCCGTCGACTACTCCTGACAGTGCCTACAATCCCGCAGGCTCGGGCGGTTCCAATGCCGGCCCCACCAACCCGGCCTACCTGCAGACCGTTGCCTACCGGGTCAAGTCCCTGCGGTCGGCGGGCATCTCAGGAACGATACCCGCCGAGATGGTCCAGGCATCTGCCAGCGGCCTCGATCCCCACATTTCACCCGCAGCGGCTCTGATGCAGGTTCCGCGCATTGCCAGAGCCCGCAACCTGAGCGAGGAGGAACTGCAACGCATTGTTGCAGTCCATACCGAGAACCGTTTGCTCGGCATTTTCGGCGAATCGCGGGTGAATGTGCTTGCAGTCAACGGTGTATTGGATAAGCTGACCCCATGACCGATCAAGGCGACGACAATCGCCCTTCTCCCGAAATCCTGCTGAAACGAGCCCAGGCCGAAGAAGCGGAACAGGGACGGGGCAAACTGAAGATCTTTCTCGGCTATGCGGCCGGCGTGGGGAAGACTTATGCCATGCTTGAGGCTGCCGAGCAACGTAAGCTCGAAGGCTGTGACGTGGTGGTCGGCTATGTGGAGTCCCACGGCCGATTCGAGACAGACTCGCTTCTGGCGCTATCGGCACTGGAAATCATCCCCAAGGCCCGGGTCAGCTACCAGGGGGTCGTGTTGACTGAGCTGGACATCGATGCGGTGCTGGCCCGCAAGCCGCAGATCGTGTTGGTTGACGAACTGGCCCACACCAACGCACCCGGCTGCCGCCACGAGAAGCGCTGGCAGGACGTGGCTGAGTTGCTGGCTTCCGGCATCGATGTCTACACCACCCTGAATGTCCAGCACTTTGAAAGCCTCAACGATGTGGTCGCTCAGATCACCGGCATCGTCATGCGGGAAACCGTGCCCGATCGGCTCCTGGACGAGGCTGCAGAGATCCGACTGGTCGATATCTCTCCCGATGACCTGCTGCAGCGCCTGCGTGAAGGGAAGGTCTATATCCCCGAGCAGGCGGCCCGCGCCATGGAGACCTTTTTCCGCCCCGGCAACCTGCTCGCTCTGCGGGAGCTTTCCATGCGGCGGGCAGCCGCCCGCGTCGACGACCAGATGCGGGCCTACATGGAGAGGCAGTCCATCGCCGGGCCCTGGCCGACAGCGGAACGTCTCCTGGCCTGTGTCAGCGGCAGCCCGAACAGCGACACCCTGATCCGCGCCACCCGGCGCCTGGCCGACGAACTGAAGGCAGGCTGGATGACCCTGTACGTCGAGACACCCGACGGTGGCCGGCATGCACATGAAAACAGGGAGCGGGTCTGGCGGGACCTCCGGCAGGCAGAGAGCCTGGGCGCAGAGGTGGCAACGGTGACGGCACCTTCGGTGACCGATGCGGTGGTCGATTTTGCCAGGCGGCACAACATCACCAAGATCGTCATGGGCAAGCCCCATCGTTCACGCTGGCAAGAGATTGTCAGCCCGCCGTTGGTGCATCGTATCATCCGCCAGAGCGGCTCCATTGACGTGATGGTAGTCAGTTTCGCAGCGCCTGTATCTGCCCCGGTAAAAATGGCTGCAAAACCGAGACAGCCGTTCAATCTGGCTGGCTATACCGGCAGTCTCGTCCTGGTTGCTGCGGTGACTCTGGTCTGTGAGATGTTCCGCTCCGTTCTGGTGCCGACCAACATGGTCATGTTCTACCTGTTGGCCGTGGTCCTGGCCGCGGTTCGTCTCGGCAGGCGCCCGGCCGTGGCCACCGCTTTTTTCGGGGTGCTGGCCTTCGATTTCTTCTTTGTCCCCCCACGTCTCACCTTTGCCGTGGCAGATACCCAGTACCTGATGACGTTCGTGGGGCTGTTCGTCGTCGGTGTGGTAATCAGCTCGCTGGTGGCCCGCTCTCGCGAACGGGCCGAGGTGATCCGCACCAGGGAGGTGCAGACCGCCAGTCTCTACTACCTGAGTCGCGATCTGGCCGCTGCCGGAGACCTGGCCGCAATCTTCGAGGCGCTGGTCAGGAACGTGGAAAGCGCCCTGGATGCGCGGATGGCCCTTTTCCTGCCGGAGGGGGAGCGGCTGGAGATAGCTGCTGCCAGCCAGGAGCTCGCGGTCGACCTGAAGGAACAGGCAGTGGCAGACTGGGTGTTCCGCAACCGGCAACCGGCCGGGCGTGGAACGGAAACGCTTGTCTCGGCCGGGATGATCTATCTGCCGCTCTCGACCCAGGCTGCCATCCTGGGGGTACTCGGGGTGCGGATGGAGAACGAAACCGATTATCGTTCCACGGAAAACCGCCGCCTGCTGGACGCCTTTGCCATGCAGACGGCCATGGCTATCGAACGGGTCCAGCTGGCCAAGCAGGCAGAACAGACTCAGATCCTCCAGGCCAGGGAAAACCTGGAGCGGGCGCTGCTCAATTCCGTCTCCCACGACCTGCGGACCCCGCTGGTTTCCATCACCGGAGTGCTGGCGAGCCTGCGCAAGGAAGACTGCACTCTGGGAGAAGCGGCCCGGCGCGACCTCCTGGATACGGCCTGGGGTGAGGCGGACCGTCTCAACCGTTTTGTCGGCAACCTGCTGGACATGACCAGGCTCGAATCGGGGAATGTCGTCCTGAAACAGGAGCTGTGCGATATTCAGGACCTGGTCGGCTGCACCCTTGCCGCGCTGGACCAGAGTGTCAGCAGTCGGGCCATTGCGGTAAAACTCCCTCCCGATCTCCCGTTGGTAAGCATGGATATGGTGCTGATGACCCAGGTGCTGGTGAACATCCTGGATAATGCCGTGAAATATGCGCCGCCCGCAAGCCCGATCGAGATCGCGGCACGCAGCGACCGGGAATGGCTTACCTTGGAGGTGACGGATCAGGGACCGGGGGTGCCGGAGCATGACCTGAAAAGGATCTTTGACAAGTTTTACCGGATTCCGGTCCCCGAAGGGGCAGGGGGGACCGGTCTCGGGCTCTCCATCTGCAAGGGGATCGTCGAAGCGCATGGGGGAAGGATTCGGGCGGAAAATCTCTCCGGCGGCGGCTTCAGGATCATTGTGCGGCTGCCGCTTAAAACGTGACGAAAAGGACCGGAAACCATGGGCACCGATACGGGCAGCAGCAATCTTCCTCGCATTCTGATCGTGGACGACGAGGTGGCAATCCAGCGTTTTCTCCATGCCATTCTGGATAAAGAATTTTCCCTGCACCGGGCCGAAACCGGCCATGCCGCGTTGGCCGCGGCTGCAGCGGTTCGGCCCGACCTGATCCTGCTCGATCTGGGCCTGCCCGATCTCGACGGGGTCGAGGTGATTCGGCGGATCCGGGAATGGTCTCCGGTCCCGATCATCGTCCTGTCGGTACGGGAGCGGGAGGACGACAAGGTGAACGCCCTGGATGCCGGAGCCGATGACTACCTGACCAAGCCGTTCGGCATCGGCGAACTGTTGGCCCGGATGCGCGCAGCCCTGCGCCGGGCCATCCGGACTGTGCCCGAGCCGGTTTTTCGGGTCGATGAGCTGGAGGTGGATCTGCCGCGGCGCCGTGTCCTAGTCCGGGGGGAGGAGGTCCAGCTTACGCCCACTGAGTACGAGTTGCTGAAGTTCCTGGTGACCCATGCGGGAAAGGTCCTCACACATCGGCAGATGCTCCGGCAGATCTGGGGGCCGGCCTATGTCGAGCAGCCCCATCTGCTCAGGGTCAATGTCAGCAACCTGCGGCGAAAGATCGAGCCGGACGCCTCACGGCCACGCTACATCCTGACCGAACTGGGGGTGGGGTACCGTTTGAAGGAAGGCTAGTGCCGCACCACATGATGAGTTGGCGCCGGGGGCATGTTTTGTTTTACAAGGGTGGCTGATTTTGCTAGATTCCCATACTGCAAATGAGCCACCATACTGAACATACACCCATGATGCGCCAGTATCTGGAGATCAAGTCCCAGTACCCTGACGCCATCCTCTTTTTCCGCCTCGGCGACTTCTACGAGATGTTCCTCGACGATGCCGTCAAGGCTGCCCGCATCCTCGACATTACCCTCACCTCCCGCAACAAGAGCTCCGACGGCACTGATGTGCCGCTCTGTGGCATCCCGTTCCATTCCGCCGGTCCCTACCTGGCCAGGCTGGTCGAGGCAGGGGAGAAGGTGGCCATCTGCGAGCAGGTCGAAGATCCCAAGGGGGCCAAGGGGATCGTCAGGCGCGAGGTGGTCAAGGTCGTCACCCCCGGCCTGGTGGTGGACAGCGACTCCCTGCAGCCCAAGGAGAACAATTATCTGGCCGCGCTTGCTCCCGGCGCGGGCGGGACATGGGGGCTTGCCTGCCTGGATATCTCCACCGGCGAGTTCCGGGCCACCGAACTCTCCGACGCTGCTGCGGCCTCTGCAGAGCTTCTCTGTCTCAATCCCCGCGAAATCCTGCTCCCCGCATCCCTTAGCGCGGCGGAGAGCCGTGCCGGGCTTGCCGAGGTGCTGACCGACCGGCTGGTCTCGCCGCTGGACGAGTGGGTGTTCGAATACGATTACGCCCGGCGCCTCCACGAGTCGATACTCGCCGGACCGGCCCCGACCGCAGTTGACGGCAGGAACCTGAAGGAAGGTCTCCTTGCCGCCGGCGCAATCCTGCACTACCTGCGCGAAACACAGAAGGGGAGCGCATCCCACATCCGCCAGCTCCTTCCCTATGCCACCACCCAGCACTTGGTCTTGGACGAGCGGACCCGGCGCAACCTGGAGCTGACCGTTACCCTGCAGGATGGCAAGCGGAAGGGGTCCCTGCTCTGGCTCATGGACCGGACCGTCACGGCCATGGGGGGAAGAAAGCTCAAGCAGTGGATTAATTATCCACTGGTATCTGTCGAAAAAATAAACGATCGACATGATGCCATCGGGGAATTCGTCGAGAGCCAGCAGTTTCGCCGGGAGGTCAGCGGGCAGCTGAATGGCGTTGCCGACCTGGAGCGCCTGAACGGCCGGATCAGCCTGGCATCCGCATCAGCCAAGGATCTGGCGGCCCTGCGTGTCTCCCTGGAGCGGCTGCCGGCCCTGCTCGCGCTGCTGTCCGATGTTGCCGCGCCGCTGCTTCGGGAGACGGTCCGCGCCATCGATCCGCTGGACGACCTGGTCTCGTTGATCAGCTCAGGCATCGTGGAGAACCCCCCGTTCGTGCTGCGGGAGGGGGGGATCATTGCCGCCGGTTTCAACGCCGAACTGGATGAGCTCCGCCTGATCAGCCGGGAGGGAAAGGGGTTCATCGCCCAGCTGGAGGCCCGCGAGAAGACACGCACCGGCATCTCGTCGCTCAAGGTCCGCTACAACAAGGTCTTTGGCTATTACATCGAGATTACCAAGACCCATCTCGCCTCCATCCCCGACGATTATCTGCGCAAGCAGACCCTGGTCAATGCCGAGCGCTTCATCACCCCGGAGCTGAAGGAATACGAAGAAAAGGTCCTGGGGGCGGAGGACCGGATCGCCGAGCTGGAGTATTCCCTGTTCCAGGCGATCCGCGAGCAGGTGGCGGCCCAGGCCGAGCGGATAGCACGCACCGCCGATGCCGTTGCCACCCTCGACGTGCTCACTGCCCTGGCCGAACTCGCCCACGACCGGAGCTACTGCCGGCCCGAGATGAACGACAGCGACCGGATCGAGATCACTGACGGTCGCCACCCCGTGGTGGAGGCGATGCACCTGGCGGAACGCTTCGTCCCCAACGATACCCTGCTGGACAACGGGGATAACCAGCTCCTGATGATCACCGGCCCCAACATGGCCGGCAAGTCGACCTACATGCGCCAGGTCGCCCTCATTACACTCATGGCGCAGGTCGGGAGTTTCGTCCCGGCGGAAAAGGCGGTCATTGGCCTTGCCGACCGAATCTTCACCCGGATCGGCGCCTCGGACAACCTGGCCAGCGGGCAGTCCACCTTCATGGTGGAGATGGCCGAGACCGCCAACATCCTGCACCATGCCACCCCCAAAAGCCTGGTACTCCTGGACGAGATCGGCCGGGGGACATCGACCTTCGACGGGGTCTCCATTGCCTGGGCCGTGGCCGAGTACCTCCACGATGCCCGTCAGCACGCTGCCAGGACCCTGTTTGCCACGCATTACCACGAATTGACCGAACTGTGCGTCACCCGGCCGGGGATCAAAAACTTCAACATCGCGGTCCGGGAATGGAACGAGCAGATCATCTTTCTCCGCAAGATCGTATCCGGCGGGACCTCCCATTCCTATGGCATCCAGGTCGCCCGGCTCGCCGGGCTGCCGATGGATGTGGTGGAGCGGGCCAAAGAGATCCTGAAGAACCTTGAGCAGGGGGAGTTTACCGAAGGAGGGGAGCCGCGGATCGCCAACCCGAAGGGGAAGAAGCGGTCCGCACCGGTGGCGCAGCTCTCCCTGTTCGGCGACAACGACGAACTGCGGCAACGGCTCAGAGAGCTGGAAGTGACCCGTCTTACCCCGCTGGAGGCTTTGAATATCCTCGACGAACTGCAAAGGATGGCGTGAAACCATGCAGCATTGTATCGTTCGATTGATCGGAGGTGTCTGTCTCGCGCTTATGCTCATGTCCGCTCAGGTCAGGGCCGAAGACGACCAGCCGCGAACCGCGAAAAAACAGGCTGTTGTGAAGAAAAAGGTCCAAAAAGGCAAGGCTGCGACGGCCAAGGCGACAAAGGCGACAAAGGCGACCAAAGGTGCCCGGAAAAAGAGCTCTGCCGCTTCGGAAAAGAAGCCTGTTGCGAAACCGCCGAAGGTGGCGGAGGCCCCGGCGCCCGTGAGCAAGCCAATGGCCGTGGTTAAGGAGTTCCGCTCCTGGTCCAATCCGGATTACACCCGGATTGCGGTAACCCTGGATCACGAGGCACGCTTCGAGTATCACCAGTTGGGCCAGAACCGGGAGACAGGCATTCCGGGTCGGCTCTATCTCGATATCGGCAATGCGCACGTCGGGCCCGGCGTGAAAGACATTCCCATTGCCGACGGCCTCCTGAAGACCGCCCGGATAGGGCAGTTCCGGCCGGATACGGTGCGGGTGGTGCTGGACATGGAGAGTATCAAGGACTACAAGGTCTTTACCTTTTCCGATCCCTACCGGATTCTGATCGACGTGCGCGGCGAACGCCGCATGGAGATTTCCTCGCTCAGGGAGCGGATAGAGTCGGCCCCGTCACTCCCCCCTCCCGCAAAGGAACCGGCTGTTGAAAAGCCTTTGCGGCCGACGGTTGCCAAGGCGGTTCCCGTTGCTATCGGCAAGATTCGCCGGGTGGTGGTCGATCCGGGGCATGGGGGGCACGATCCCGGCGCCATCGGCGCGGGCGGCACCAGGGAAAAGGACGTGGTGCTCGCTATCGGTCTGAAGCTCGCCAAAAGGCTCAAGGAGGAGCTCGGTCTGGATGTGGTCATGACCCGTTCCACCGATGTTTTCCTGGAACTCCAGGAGCGGACGGCCATTGCCAACCAGGTGGGGGCAGACCTCTTCATCTCCGTCCATGCCAATGCGGCCCCCAATCGAGCCAGCGCCGGGATCGAGACCTACTATCTCAGTCTGGCCAAGACCGAGAAGGCTGCCCAGCTTGCGGCCAAGGAAAACGGTACCTCCCTGGAAAAGGTGAGCCTGCTCCAGGCGGTGCTGTTCGACCTGATGGTCAATTACAAGATCAACGATTCCGCCCACCTGGCAGAAGTAGTGCAGAAAGAGCTCCATCACAAGGTGGATGTGCAGTATCCGGTCAAGTCGCTGGGGGTGAAACAGGGGCCGTTCTACGTGCTGGTCGGTGCCACCATGCCGAGCATCCTGGTGGAGACCGCCTTTCTCAGCAATGAGAAAGAGGAACAGCGTCTGCGGGATGCCCAGTATCAGGAAATGACAGCCGACGGGATCATGGAAGGCGTCAGGGCGTACATCGTCAGTCAGCATCAGCAGTCAGCCTATGTGCGACAGGGTGACACAGGCCGCTGACCAAAGGGGAGCCGATGGAATTCAGCATCAACAAGTATTTCCCGGATGAAACGCACGAAACGGGCGATGCCGGCAAGGCCTCCTTCGAGGAGAAGCGGCCGCTCTATTTCACCGCCAGCAAGCGTTTTCTCGCCCATTACCGGCAGGTCATCATGGAGAAGCACCGTGCAGGCGCCTCCGGCGAAGAGGTGGTGCAGCACATCACCAAGATGACCGACACCATGATCATCAAGCTGTTCCGCTCCATCCTGGAGGATCTGCCTCCGGTCAAGCGGAGGGACGAACAGCTGACCCTGGTTGCCACCGGCGGCTATGGCCGCGGCGAATTGAACCCCTTTTCCGACATCGACCTGATGTTCCTCTACAAGGGGAAGGACTCTGCCCGGATCGAGGATATTGCCCAGAAACTCCTCTATTTCCTCTGGGACATGCGTCTCGATGTCGGCTACTCCGTCCGGACCATACCCGATTGCATCGAGATGGCGGGAAGCGACCTGACGATCAGGACGGCACTGCTGGACAGCCGCTACCTGGCCGGCGGGCGGCTCTTGTTCAAGGAGCTGCAGAAAGTGATCTTCACCCAGATCCTGACCAAGGGGAGCGATGCCTTCATCCGCGAGAAGCTGGCGGAGATGCGCAAGCGGCGGGAAAAGTACGGCTCGTCGGTTTATATCCTGGAGCCGAACCTCAAGGAGGGGGAAGGGGGGCTTCGGGATCTGCATACCGCCATCTGGGCGGCTAAGAGCAAATACAAGGTCGCTACCCTGCGTGAACTGATCATCAAGGGGGTGCTGGCCGAAGAGGAGCTGGACGAGTATTCCCGTGCGCTCTCCTATCTCTGGCGGATCAGGAACGAGCTCCATTACCTGGCCGGCAGGAAGAACGACCAGCTCACCTTCGATGCCCAGAACAGGGTAGCCGAGTTCCTCGGCTATCAGGACAACGGGCGGGTCCTTGCCGTCGAGGAGTTCATGCGGGACTACTACCTGCATGCCAACGATGTGGAGCATTTCTCCTCGCTCCTGGTCAACAAGTGCGTCACCCGCGAGGAAGGGGCCTTCAGGATCATCGGCTACTTCATCCGCCGCCCCATCGGCGAGGGGTTCTACGTCCTCAAGGGTGAACTGGTGGTGCCGGACGAATCGGTGATTGAAAAGGACCCGGCCCGGCTGATGAAGTTGTTCGAGTATGCCCAGAAGCAGGGGGTCAGCCTCAGTCTCAGGGCAAAGGCCCTGATCCGGCGCAGTCTCGACCTGGTGAACGACAAGTTCCGGCGCAGCCGCGAGGTGAATGCCTCGTTCTTCAACATCCTCCGGAGCGACAAGGGGGTTGCCGAGACCCTCCGGCTGATGCATCACCTGCAGTTCCTGAACCGGTTCATCCCCGAATTCGAGCGGACCTACTGCAAGGTCCAGCACGATCTCTATCACATCTACACCGTCGACATCCATTCCCTCTTTGCCGTGGAGGAGATCATCCGGCTCTGGAAGGGAGAACATGCCGAAGACCTGCCGCTTCTGACCCAGGTCGCCCGTGACGTGGACAAGCGGGAACTCCTTTTGCTGGCGGTCCTGATGCACGATATCGGCAAGGGGGGAGGAGGGCGCCACGCCGAGCTGGGGGCGGAGATGATGCCGACCATTGCCCGCCGCATGGGCCTTTCCAAGGAGGACAGTGAGCGGCTGGAGTTCCTGATCCGGCACCATATCCTCCTGGCGCACATTGCCCAGCGCCGCGATCTCAACGACGAGAAGATGATCGTCCAGTTTGCCCGCCAGATGGGAACCAGCGAAAACCTGAAGATGCTCTACCTGTTGACCTATGCCGACATCAAGGCGGTCGGTCCCGATGTCTGGACTGAATGGAAGGGACGGCTGACACAGGAGCTCTACGAGAAGGCGTTCCAGGTCCTGGAGCGGGGCGATTTCCGCATGGAGGCGAGCAGCGAGCGGGTGAAGAAGGTGAAGCGACAGGTCATCGAGCTTCTGGGGGATGAGTTCCCGCTCCCGGCGGTGAAGGAGGAGTTGAAGGCCATGGCCATCCGCCACCTCCTGGCCAATCCGCCCAAGGTGCTGGCGGAACATGTGAAGATCCTCCTCTCCCTGGAGGGGAAGACCATCGTTACCCGTGTCGAGCACGACCACGAAGGGGGCTTTTCCAACTGCACCGTCTGCACCCTCGATGTGCCGGGCCTGTTCTCCATGATCACCGGGGTGATGGCGGCCAACGGCATGAACATCCTCGGCGCTCAGATCCACACCGGCACCAACGGCAAGGCCCTGGACGTGCTGCAGGTCAATGCCCCCCAGGGGTTCGTCATCACCGATCCGGCCCGGTGGGCGCGGCTGGACGAGGACCTGAGGCAGGTCCTGCAGGGCCAGGTGAATGTCCGCACCCTGGTGGAAAAGCGCCAGCGGGGCACCGTGCTCACCGACCGCCCCCGGCCCCGCTTCCCGACCAGGGTGGAGATCGACAACGAGGTCTCTGCCGATTATACGGTCATCGACATCTATACCCACGACAAGGTCGGTCTGCTCTACAGCATCACCAGCACCCTGACCGAGCTGGGGCTCTATATCGGCATCTCCAAGATATCCACCAAGGTGGACCAGGTTGCCGACGTCTTCTACGTCAAGGATATCTTCGGGCACAAGGTAACCAGCGACAGGAAGGTAGAGGAGATCAGGGAGCGTCTCTGCAAGGCCATTGACGAGCTATGAACGAATACCTGGACCTCTTCCTGAGCTATCTCGTGGTGGAGAAGGGGTTGTCCCGCAATACCCTGGAGGCGTACAGCCGGGACGTGGCAGGCTACCTGGGGTATCTGGAGCGGCAGGGGGTGGCAACGGCGACAGATGGCCGGCCGCTGGATATCAGCGGCTACCTGGCGGAACTGAAGGGGGCCGGACTTGCCCCGCGCAGCCGGGCCAGGGTGCTGTCGGCCATCCGCATGTTCCACAAGTTCCTGGTCATCGAAGGGTATGCGACGGTCAATCCCGCGTCGCTCATCGAGGCGCCCAAGACCCTGCACCGGTTGCCGTCGGTACTTTCGTCCCGCGAGGTGGAGCTGCTCCTGGCGGCTCCTGTTGGCGACGATCCGGGCGCCATCCGCGACAGGGCTATGCTGGAGCTTCTGTATGCCACCGGCCTCCGGGTTTCCGAGCTGGTGTCACTCAGGGTCCAGGACATCAACCTGAACGCCGGCTATCTCCTGACCATGGGGAAGGGTTCGAAGGAGCGGGTGGTGCCGATCGGCGATTCGGCCCGGGACCAGTTGAACGACTATCTCGGCCGGGCACGGCCCGAACTGGGGAAGTCGGGCGATTCGGCCCATCTCTTTCTCAGCAGGCTCGGCAACGGCATGAGCCGTCAGGCATTCTGGAACATCATCAAGAAACGCGCGCTGGAGGGGGGGATTGTGAAAAACATCTCCCCCCATACCCTGCGCCATTCCTTTGCGACGCACCTGTTGGAAAACGGGGCGGATCTGCGGAGTGTCCAACTGATGCTCGGCCATGCCGACCTCTCCACGACCCAGATCTATACCCACATTACCCGTGAGAGGCTGAAACGGCTTCATGCGGAGCATCATCCCCGCGGCTGACAACGACGGCAGCGGATAGCCGGCATTCCTGCCGCGTAGACCGGCATGGAGCTTTTTTCTGTAACTGAGCGAACATTTTGCGGTATAGTGGGTGAACAAACTCTGGACGGAAAGGATTGACATCTTCGTTATGAAATACTTGGTTCTCCTTGGCGATGGCATGTCCGATGAAAAACTTCCGCAGCTTGGCGGGAAGACCCCTCTGCAGGCGGCCCATACGCCAAACATGGACTTCATGGCGCGTCGTGGCCGGCTGGGACTGGCCAGAACCGTGCCCAAGGGTTTGCCGCCGGGGAGCGATGTCGCCAACCTGTCGGTGTTCGGTTATGACCCGCGGACCTGCTATACCGGTCGTTCCCCCCTGGAGGCAGCCAGCATGGGCGTCTCCCTCGGTGCCGACGACGTGGCGTTCCGCCTCAACCTGGTCACCCTCAAGATCTCCGGCAGAAGGATCTTCATGCAGGACTATTCGGCAGGCCATATCACCACCGACGAAAGCCGGGTGCTGATCCAGGACCTGCAGAAGGAGTTCGGCACCGACGGCGTCGAATTCCACCCCGGCGTCGGCTACCGTCATCTGATGGTCTGGCGGGGGGGGAAGGATGCGCTCAAGGCGACTCCGCCCCACGATATCACCGGTAAGGACATATGCGAGTTTCTGCCGCAGGGGGATGGCGCAGATCGGCTCATTTACCTGATGAACGCATCGCAGATGCTCTTTTTGAACCACCCGCTGAACAAGCAGCGCGAGGCTGACGGCAAGAATCCCGCCAGTTCCATCTGGCTCTGGGGACATGGCAAGTCGCCGCGCATCGAGACCTTCCAGAAGCGGTACGGGCTGACCGGTGCGGTCATCTCGGCGGTGGACCTGATCAAGGGGATCGGCATCTATGCCGGCCTGGACGTCATTGCCGTCCCTGGCGCGACCGGGTACATCGATACCAATTACGAAGGAAAGGTTGCTGCCGCCCTTGCCGCACTGGAGACCAAGGATTACGTTTATCTCCACGTGGAGGCGCCGGATGAGGCTGCCCATTCGGGCAATCTCGAACACAAGCTGAAGGCCATCGAGGATTTCGACGCCAAGGTTGTAGGTCCGATCCTGGCCGGGGTCAAGAAGTTTGATGGGTACCGGATCCTCTGCACGCCGGATCATCCCACGCCGCTTGCCCTCATGACCCATACCTCCAACCCGGTCCCCTTTATCCTCTACAGCGGGGAAGAGGCTGAAAACCGCTCTGTCGCGGGGTATGACGAGGAGACGGCCGCGGCAACCGGGCTTTCCCTCGACGAAGGGCACCGGCTGATGGAACTGCTGCTGCAACGCTGACCCTGCCGTTCACAAGAATCCCGGAACAAAAAAGGGATGCCCCGAAAAGAGGCATCCCTTTTTTTACTGCATGAGCCGGAACAGCGGAGCTCATCCCCTCCGTTTGAACCTGAACACGCCGACACCGAGCAGCCCAACGCCCAGCAGCACCAGTGTCGACGGTTCGGGGACTGGGGGAGGGGTGGGAGCCATCCCCTCGATGGTGTCGTTTCCGCAACTCATGGCCCAGTGATATCCCCATCCGTTTGGTGAATTCAGATCCTCTGTGGTGAAATATTCGCTGAAATCGGCGAGATCAAAGGTCAATGCCTGGTCGGTGCGGGTCCAGGTGCCAGCGCCCAGAGCCCCTTCCCTGGTGACGCCTGCTCCGTTTTTATTGACGGCCCATTCCTGGCCGTCCCGCCAGATGTACCCGCTCGGCATGCCGCTGAACCGGGTGGCTGCTGCAGCGGCTGCGACGGTCGCGGTCGGCAGGGCATAGACGGAGAACGTCCCGCTGGTGACCTGGCCACTGCCGGTGGGAAGGCTTCTTGCGGCATCGGAATCGAAGACAAAGGCGTATTCCCACATTTCCCCGTCGTTGCGTATCCATGTGCCGTTCTGTTGCTTCCATCCGTCGTTCAGGTAGTTTGCCTTGCTCGTGTCGGGACGCCAGCCATTGGTGCTGATGAACAGGTCACCCATGGTCGTACCGTACTTGTTGCCCGAAGTCGGGTTGAAATAGGAGCCGTTGACCGAGATCTGCAGTTTCGACCCGGTGGTGACGACCTGGAGAGAGGATACCTGGAATGCATTGACATTGGTGCTGGCTGCCAGTACGTCCCCATAGCCATGATCGTAGGACCCGTAGAACTGGTCCTGGATGGTTGAGGTCAGTGCGTGGGCTTGCGTCGCCAGCACCGCGACTGTCATGCAGGTGGCGAACATGGTTTTCCAGGGTGTCATGTCGGTATCTCCTCTACGATTTTGTTCTAGATCCGTATTTACGACGGTACGTTGCAATCCATGCTAATACTAAAGTCGTATATGCACTGGTCATGCCATTGCCGGATCATGCGCGGGTATGTGGTAACTCACCGGGAATACAGAGGGATGGGGTGGGAACGGCCAGGGGAGTACGCTCAAATATGTAAAAGAAACCGACAACTTGGTTGAATAATCTTACAGATTGGTCGGGGTTGCCGGGGTGGGAACTACTGGTTCGGCCTGATGATAACCCCTTCCGGGCGGAAATGCATCGGCACGTCGTGGCCATAGTAGTACGGGTCGATCAGGTTGGTGCCGGGGATGCCGAAGGGGCGTTGCGGTTCGTCGTCTTCCTGCCAGAGATGGATCTCTCTGATGGATACGACCGGATAGGTATACGAAATTTCGTCGAGGGGGCGGGTCCTGGTCCCCTTGAACTCGCCGGTGAGGGTCACCAGCGTACCGGGGAGGTAGACCAGCGGGTCCAGCAGGGTCGGGGCGGTGGCGAGGAATCTGCCGCCGGTGACCTGTGACCGTTCGGGGTAGCCGTCATCGGCGAGCTGGAACTGGACAATTTCAAGTTGTCCGCCGTCAGGTGTATTTCTGGTTTCTGCCACCATGCCGCCGAGCATGACCAGTTTCCCCAGGTAGCGGGACGGACATTCCTTGAGTAACTCGATGGTTACGGAGGGATCTGCCCCTTTTCCCATCTCGTCTCTGATGACATTGGTGCAACCGGCAAGGGAGACGAGGAGAACAGCTGCAAGAGTAACGACGATTCGACCCGTCATGGGCGCCTCCTGGCAGGTGATTCCCCGTACTATGCCCCGATCCGGACTGTTTGTCAAACCCGTACCTGCCTTCTCAAAAATGCATCTGGCGATCGATCGATATGTTTCCTTTGCCTTGAGCCGCAGACGCAGCATATTTGCCTTCTGGATCTCGAAGAGGCAGTTTGACCCAGCATCAAGCGCTCCCTGGTGGTTTGGGCGATGCGTTTTGGCTTCAGTTATTTTCCGACGCCTGCCCGTGCAGAAATGGAACCGCTTTGTTTTTCTGATCTGACCTGTGATAAATATTTAGTCACAATAAACGTGCTTTGATTAAAATTTAAGCAAATCACGCTTGCCATCATTAATGAGCTTTGATATATTTGGCATCGCCTAAAAACTGTACAGTGACGCCCTGAGCGATTTTTTTCAGTCATTCGTGGCTGGGTGGCCTTTACCTTGCTATCTGCACAGCAAGGTCCACAGCGAGGTTACAGACAATGCAGATCGTAGCGTGCATCAAACAGGTTCCCGACACGACACAGGTGCAGATCGACCCGGTTACGAACACGCTGATTCGGGAAGGGATTCCGTTCATCATGAATCCCTACGACACCCACGCTCTGGAAGAGGCCTTGCGGATCAAGGACCGCTTCGGCTGCAGCGTGACCGCCATCTCCATGGGGCCCCCCAATGCCGAGGCCACGCTGAAAAAGGCGTTGGCGCTGGGTGCGGACCGGGTGGTGCTCCTGTCCGATCGCTGTTTCGGCGGCGCCGACACCCTGGCGACCAGCAACGTGCTCACCGAAGCGATTCGCGCCCTGTCACGGGAGGACGAGGTCGGGATCATCATCTGCGGCAAGCAGACCATCGACGGCGATACCGCCCAGGTGGGACCCGGCATTGCGACCCGGCTCCATTATACCCAGCTGACCCTGGTGGACCGGGTCATCGACCTGGACCTCGGCCAGCGCAGGGTCAGGGTGAGCCGCAAGCTCGAAGGCCGGCACGAGATCGTCGAATCCCCCTTGCCGGTCCTGTTGACCGTTGTCCGCGAGCTGAACCGTCCCCGCTACCCGACCGTCCCCATGCGTCTGGCAGCAGCCGACGCCACGGTGGAGGTCTGGAACAACCAGGTTCTGAAACTCGATGAAACGACCATCGGGCTCAAGGGCTCCCCGACCTGGGTGAGCAAGATCTTCTCTCCCCAGCGGGACAAGGGGGAATTCATCGGCGAAGCCTCTTCGACCTCCGATGAGACGGCGCAACTCCTGATCGACAAGCTCTTGAGCAAGGACTTGCTGTCGATATAAGACAGATTGAGATTTCGCCTGCTTTGCACGCTCGTTCGCCATCGCTCACAGCTTAAGGTTAAGAAGGGCTTTTCCCTCAACCTTAACCTCAACCTTCACCTAAGGTGTACCAATGTCCGAACCTAAGAAACTGAAAAAGCCCCGGGGCAAGGCACGTCTCATCCCCGGCAAGTGCATTGCCTGCGGAGCACGGTGTCAGACCGCCTGTCCGGTAAATGCCGTGGAGATGACCGACGCGGGCGAGCCGATCATTTTGAGCGATAAGTGCATCGGCTGCATCAAGTGCGTCAAGATCTGCCCAGCCGAGGCGCTGGAGATGTTCTTCACCCCTGAAGAGTTGAAGATCCTCGAAGAGCTTGCCCGGCTGCAGGGGGGGAAGCCGGAAGAGGAAGAACCGGACGAGGAGGCCAAAGCCCTGGCTGAGAGCCTCTCGGCCTGGCGAGGGGTCTGGGTTTTTGTCGAGCAGACCGAGGGGGAGGCGGCCAAGGTTTCCTGGGAGCTTTTGGGCAAGGGGCGCGAGCTGGCCGATGCCCTCCGGGTGCCGCTTTCGGCAATCGTGCTGGGGGAGGGGGTGGAACACCTCTGCCACGAAGCCTTTGCCTATGGGGCCGACCAGGCCTACCTGATGGATGCGCCGGTGCTGCACTTCTACCGTACCGAGTCGTATCTTCGCGGGATCTGCACGCTGATCGATGCCTACAAGCCCGAGATCATCCTCATGGGCGCCACCGGCCTGGGACGCGATCTGGCCGGGGCCGTGGCCACCGTGGTCGGCACGGGTCTCACCGCTGACTGCACCGGCCTCGGGGTAGACGACAAGCGCAACCTGATGCAGACCCGACCCGCTTTTGGCGGCAATATCATGGCCACCATCATGTGCGACAAGTTCCGTCCCCAGATGTCCACGGTCCGGCCCCATGTCATGCAGATGCCGGAAAAAAAGGCAGCGGCCTCCGGCAGCATCGTCAGGGTTGACTGTCCGGTCAGGGAAGAGGAGCTTCTGGTCAAGGTCCTGGAGATCATCAGCGACAAGCAGAAGGACCATGTGGATATCGCCGGGGCCGAGGTGATCGTCTCCGGCGGCCGCGGCCTCATGGCCAAGGAGAATTTTGCCATTCTCAAGGAGCTTGCCGACGAACTGGGCGGCGTGGTCGGTTCGTCCCGAAGCGCGGTCGATGCCGGCTGGATGCCCCACGAGCGCCAGGTGGGACAGACCGGCAAGACCGTGCGGCCGAAGATCTACATCGCCTGCGGCATCTCCGGGGCCATCCAGCATCTCGTCGGCATGCAGGACTCCGACACCATCATCGCCATCAATCGTGACAGGGAGGCGCCGATCTTCGAGGTCGCCACCTACTGCATCGTCGGTGATCTGTTCCAGATCGTACCTGCCATGACCCGCCGGATCAGGGAACTGAAGGCCGAACGGGCACGAAACGCCGCATAGGGGAATTCTCGATGATCCGAAACTATCTGTTCACCATCCTGTTTGTCGGATCTGCCGGCGTCTTTGCCTGGGAGATAGGAAAGCGTCTCCGTCTCATCAGGCTCGGACGGCCTGAATCGCGCTTCGACAGCATCGGCCGCAGGCTCAGGTCCATGTTCCTCCATGCCTTTGCCCAGGACCGCGTCCTGAAGCGCCCCTTCGGGATCAATCATCTCGTGATCTTCTGGGCATTCATGGCGCTGCTCCTGGTCAATGCCGAATTCATGGTCAACGGCATCTTTCCCGATGTCCGGCTGGCCCTGCTTCCCGACCCCATCTACCTCCCGATCCGTTTCATATCCGATGTCATGGCACTGCTTACGCTTATTGCCTCGGTAATCGCCTTGTTCCGGCGCACGATTTTCCCTCCTTTCAGGGAGGCGCGGAGCCTGGAGGGGTATGCCATCATCATCCTGGTTGCGCTCCACATGGTGGCATATCTGGGGATGAACGGCGCGGAGATATCCATGTTCAGGGAGCGGGGAGGGGCGGCCATGCCGGTATCCTCGTTCGTGGCCATGCTGCTCGGCAATGCGGACGTCCAGCTGCTCTGGCCGATCTATATGGGGTTCTGGTGGCTGCATGCCGTGGCGCTTTTCGCCTTTGTCGCGCTCCTGGTCCCCAGGACCAAGCACCTCCATATCATGACCGCCATTGCCAACTGCTTTTTTGCCAGGGAGGGGAAGCCGAACAGCCTGAAGCCCGAACAGTTCGCCATGGATGAGGTCTACGGGGCCGGCCGTGTCGACCGTTTCTCCTGGAAGGACCTTCTGGACAGCTTTGCCTGCGCCTCCTGCGGCAGATGCGAGAGCGCCTGCCCGGCCACCACGACCGAAAAGGCTTTGAACCCCCGCAAGGTCATCATGGAGATCCGCAACAACCTGCTGGCAAACGGCTCTCTCCTCAAGACCGGCGGCGCCCCGCAACTCCCCCTGATCGGGGAGGACGGCACGGTGAGTGTTTCTCCCGAAGCCATCTGGTCGTGCACCACCTGCGGCGCCTGCATGGAGGCCTGTCCGGTCCTCATCGAGCACATGCCCAAGATCATCGAGATGCGGCGCTACCTGGTGCAGATGCAGGCGGATTTCCCCGAGGAGCTGCTCAACCTCTTCGAGAACATGGAAGGGCGGAGCAACCCCTGGGGGATCGCCCCGTCCGACAGGGGGAAGTGGGCGGCTCCCGTCGGCGGCCGCCTCTATGAGCCGGGCCGGACCGAATACCTCTACTATGTCGGCTGCGCCGGCTCGTTCGACTCCCGCCAGAAACAGGTAACGGTTGCCCTGGCAACCATCCTGGATGCAGCTGGTGTGACCTGGGGAATACTCGGCAAGGAGGAGCTCTGTTGCGGCGACAGTCTCCGGCGGCTGGGCAACGAGTATGTCTTTGACCGCAAGGCGCGGGAAAACGTCAAGCTCTTCAAGGAAAAGGGGGTGACCAAGATCATCACCCAGTGCCCCCACTGTTTTTCGACGCTCAAGAACGATTACCGCCAGTATGGCCTCGAAGTCGAGGTGATGCACCAGTCGCAGCTGATCGACAAGCTCATCCGGGAAGGGAAGATCAGTATTACGGCAAAGATTGAATGGGTCGGCAAGGTCCTGTTCCACGATTCGTGCTATCTCGGCCGGCACAACGACGTCTATGAGGAACCGCGTCACCTATTGCAGACCGTGACCGGCTCGGCGCCGCTGGAGTTTGCGCGGACCAGGGAAAATGCCTTCTGCTGCGGTGGTGGCGGCGGCCGGATGTGGCTTGAGGAGAACACCGGCAAACGGATCAACATCGAGCGGGTCGAGGAGGCGTTGTTCAAGAACCCCGACACGATCTGCGTTGCCTGCCCCTACTGTCTGACCATGTTTGAGGATGGCCTCAAGGACCGCCAGGCAAAGAGTACCCGTGTCCTGGACCTTGCCGAGGTGGTTGCCGAAGGGCTGCGGATGTCCCAATGACGGATGCTGCAGGGTGCCGCACGCTGCTGGTGGTCCAGAACGACCCGGAGGTCCCGCTTGGCAGGTATGCAGAGACCTTTGCCCAGCTTGGCATACCCTGCCGCACGGTCCGGGCCTATGCCGGTGAACACCTTTCCCTGTCCGCGGAGATGGCAGGGGTGATCGTGCTGGGAGGGGCGATGGGGGCGAACGATGAAGAGGCCCATCCGTTCCTCCGCGGGGTGAAGGGTTTTATCGCGCTCTGCTTGGAGAAGCGGGTCCCCTTTCTCGGCATCTGCCTCGGCGGCCAGCTGCTCGCCGACGTGGCCGGGGGGAGGGTGACCTCCCGGACTTGCGGAGAGCTGGGAACACTTTCGCTTCAGCTGACCGGGGCAGGGAAGCTCGACCCGCTGTTTGCCGGTCTCTCCTCGCCGTTTTACTCCTTTCAGTGGCACAACGACAGCTTTACCATCCCGGACGGAGCCGTGCATCTCGCCCGTTCGCCGGTTTGCCCCCATCAGGCATTCCGTTGCGGCAACGCCTACGGCCTGCAGTTCCATCCCGAGGTGACCGCTGCCATCGTCGCCACCTGGGCCCAGGAAATTGCGGTGGAACCGCCCCTTGCCGCGGCGGATGCCCAGCGGCTCCTGAGCGAATTCGACCGGCTGCAGCCTGACTATGCCGATGCATCGCAACGGCTCATCCTCAATTTCCTGGGGCTTGCCGGCCTCCTCCCTTGACTTTTCCCGCCTGTTCACCTACTATTCGCGATTGTGAAACGACTTACCAGGCAGATATCCGTTGGCAATGTCACCGTCGGGGGGGGTGCCCCCTGCTCGGTCCAATCCATGTGCAACACCGATACCCGTGATGTTGCCGCCACCCTGGCCCAGATCGGGCAGTTGACCGCGGCCGGCTGCGAGCTGGTCCGCTGCGCCGTGCTCGACATGGAGGCTGCGGAGGCTCTGGGGCGGATCAAGGCCGAAAGCGCCATTCCGGTCATTGCCGACATTCATTTCGACTACAAGCTGGCTCTGAAGGTACTGGAGGGTGGCATCGACGGCCTGCGCCTCAATCCGGGAAATATCGGCGAGCGGTGGAAGGTCGCCGAGGTGGTGAAGGCCGCCTCCGAGCGGCGGGTGCCGATCCGGATCGGCGTCAATGCCGGCTCCCTGGAGAAGGAACTGCTCGTCAAATACGGCCATCCCACTGCCCAGGCCATGGTCGATTCGGCCCTGGGCCATGTCCGGATACTGGAAGAACTCGGTTACGACCAGATCAAGATCTCCCTCAAGGCATCCGACGTGCCGAAGACCGTGGCGGCCTACCGCCTCCTCTCGGCCAGCGTCGACTATCCGCTCCATATCGGCATCACCGAGGCGGGCACGATCTTCTCCGGTACCATCAAGTCTGCAGTTGGGCTCGGCATCCTGCTTGCCGAAGGGATCGGCGACACGCTCCGCGTTTCGCTCACCGGCGATCCGGTGGATGAGGTCCGGGTCGGTTTCGAGATCCTCAAGGCGCTCGGCCTGCGCCAGCGGGGGATCAACTTCGTTTCCTGTCCCACCTGCGGCCGCTGCGGCATCGACCTGATCGGCGTTGCCCAGGAAGTGGAAGAGCGCTTGAAAGACCTGGATGCACCGTTGACCGTTGCAGTCATGGGCTGCGTGGTGAACGGTCCCGGCGAGGCCCGCGAAGCCGATGTGGGGGTGGCAGGCGGCCGCGGGGAGGGGCTTCTGTTCCGGCACGGCGAAATCGTCCGCAAGATCCCCGAGGCGGAACTGGCCGATGCCCTGGTTGCCGAGGTCCAGGCCCTGGCTGCAGCCAGCCGCACCTCACACTGAGCGTCCCGCAAGGGTTCCTGCCCTGTCGGTCTGCTGTCGTTTCAGTGTCGTGAGCTTTCCGCAGATCCGCGTCATTCCCCCCTGTCAGTTCCGGAAAGCGGCGGATGCAGATCCGCTGTTCATCTGTGGAACCCATACGGACGTTGTATCCCGTACAACATACAAGCAGGCGAGGTAGCAATGCGATATTCCCAGTATTTCATCCCCACCGTGAAAGAAACCCCGGCGGATGCCGAGGTGATTTCCCACCAGTTGATGCTCCGTGCCGGCATGATCCGCAAGGTGGCGGCAGGTCTTTACAATTATCTTCCCCTGGGGTTGCGCTCGCTGCGCAAGGTGGAGAACATCGTCCGCGAGGAGATGAACCGGGCCGGCGCCATCGAGATCCTGATGCCGATGGTGACCCCTTCCGAACTCTGGCAGGAATCGGGCCGCTGGGAGCAGTACGGCAAGGAACTGCTCAGGATCAAGGACCGAAAGGATACCGAATTCTGTCTCGGACCGACCCACGAAGAGGTGGTCACCGACATCATCCGCCGCGAGGTGCGCAGCTATCGCCAGTTGCCGCTGAACCTCTACCAGATCCAGACCAAGTTCCGGGACGAGATCCGTCCCCGTTTCGGGCTGATGCGGGGTCGCGAGTTCATCATGAAGGACGCCTACTCCTTCGATGTGGATAGCGCGGCAGCAGACGGCTCCTATGACAAGATGTACCGCGCCTATCGCCGGATCTTCGAACGGTGCGGACTGAAGTTCAGGGCGGTAGAGGCGGATACCGGCTCCATTGGCGGTTCCTCTTCGCACGAGTTTATGGTCCTGGCCGAATCGGGCGAGGATGCCATTGTCTCGTGCAGCGCCTGTGATTATGCCGCCAATGTGGAAAAGGCCGAGGCACGACAAGTGGAGACCGTGGAACATGCCGAGCCGCGGCCGCTGGAAAAGGTTGCCACGCCGGGGAAGAAGACCATCGATGAGGTCAGCGAATTCCTCGGGGTGCCTGCCGCAACCACCGTGAAGATGCTGATCCTGCTGGCGGACGCCGTGCCGGTGGCTGTCATGGTGCGGGGCGACCACGAGCTGAACGAGATCAAGCTGAAGAACTATCTCGGCTGCGAGACCCTGGAGATGGCCAGCGACGAGATCATCACCAAAACCACTGGTTCGCCGGTGGGATATATCGGCCCGATCGGTCTCTCCCTGCGCATCATTGCCGATGTTGCGGTGCGCGGCATGCGGAATTTCGTTGCCGGCGCCAATCTTGCGGACTTCCATCTGAAGAATGTGAACCTGGAGCGGGACTGCACGGTGTCGGAGTTTGCCGATGTCCGCTCCGTTGCCCATGGCGACCCGTGCCCCCGCTGCAGCACCGGCACCCTGGAGATGTGGCGCGGCATCGAGGTGGGTCACGTCTTCAAGCTCGGCACCAAATATTCCAAGGCCTTGAAGGCTACCTATCTGGATGCCTCGGGCCAGGAGCAGATCATCTTCATGGGGTGCTACGGCATCGGCATCGGTCGAACCGTGGCGGCCTGCATCGAGCAGAACCATGACGACAACGGTATCATCTTTCCGGTGCCGATCGCGCCGTTCCATTGCATCATATCGGCACTGAGCGTCAAGGACGAGCCGGTGGTGCAGGCTGCCGAACAGCTCTATGCCCGGCTCACCGGCGCCGGCGTGGAGGTGCTCCTGGACGACCGCGACGAGCGGCCCGGCTTCAAGTTCAAGGATGCCGACCTGATCGGGATCCCCCTGCGGATCGTCGTGGGAAGCAAGCATCTTGCCGACGGCAACGTGGAACTGAAAGACCGTCGTAGCGGCGAGGTGGAGATCCTCCCGGTCGAAGACGCGGTTGCGAAGGTGATAGCAACGGTAAAACAGTCACTTGAGTTGTAAAATATCCTGTAATGGTTGAGGTTGTTATGACGAAAGACGAGGCGCGATCCCGGATCATCTTTGCCCTGGACGTTCCGGGCATGGACGAGGTGCGACGGTGGGCCGGACTGCTGGCTCCCCACGTGGGCATGTTCAAGATCGGCAAGCAGCTCTATACCGCCTGCGGTCCGGAAGCGGTCCGGACGATCCTGCAGGCCGGCGGCCAGGTCTTTCTGGACCTCAAGTACCACGATATCCCCAACACCGTTGCCATGGCTTCCTTGGAGGCAGCCCGCCTGGGGGTGAAGCTCTTCAACCTGCACGCCCTGGGTGGCTACGAGATGATGGCAACGACCGTTGATACCCTGGACCGCGAGTTCAAGGGCGCTGAGCGGGCCAAGGTGCTGGCGGTAACCGTCCTGACCTCGTCCACCGGGGAAACCCTCCGGGAGATCGGGATAGGCGTGCCGGTCGAGGAGCAGGTGGTGCGGTTAGCCCGGCTGGCGCACAAGGCCGGGGTCGACGGTGTCGTTGCATCGCCCCGCGAGGTCCCGCTCATCAGGGAGGCCTGCGGCGCCGATTTCCTGATCGTGACGCCGGGTGTTCGTCCTGCCTTTGCCGCGGCTGACGATCAGAAGCGGATCATGACCCCGCGGGAGGCGATCCAGTCGGGTGCCGACTATCTGGTGATCGGCCGGCCGATCAGCGCCGCACCCGATCCGGTGCGCGCTGCCGAGCTGATCGTCGAGGAGATGGTGCAATAGGAGTTCATCCGCTAGTCCTGCTGCAGGCGCAGCCGGGGAATGGTTCATAACGTGACCGATGAGATAGTCTACGGCATCAATGCCGTAACAGAGGCCCTTCGCGGCAAGAGGAGGGCCTTTGAGCTGTTTGCCTCTCCTCCGCCGGGGAGCGACCGCCGTTTTGCCAAGCTGCTCGAACTCGCCGCCGAAAAGGGTGTGCCGGTGCGCCAACGGCAGAAGCAGGATCTTTTCCGCCTCTGCGGCAACGAATACCATCAGGGCGTTGTCCTGCGCGTCGAGCCGTTTCCCTATGCCGATCTGGACGATCTGGTCGCGGCATGGAAGGGCGCGGAGGCAGGGGTGGTGCTGGTGCTGGATTCCATTCAGGACCCTGCAAACCTGGGCTCTCTGGTTAGAAGCGCTGCCTGTGCCGGAGTCCTGGGCGTGGTCATTGTCAAGGACCGCGCCGTCGGCGTCACCCCGGCGGTGGAGCGGGTTTCTGCCGGGGCAGTGGAGACCGTCCCGGTTGCCCGGGTCACCAATCTCGTCCAGGCCCTGGATCAGCTGAAGGAAGCGGGGTATTGGGTCTACGGACTCGACCAGGATGCCCGGACCACCCTGTATCAGCAGGACCTGCGCGGCAAGGTGGCCATGGTGATCGGAAGCGAGGGGGAGGGGATCAGGCCCCTGGTCCGGAAGAGCTGCGACCTCCTTTTGTCGATACCGCTCACGGGCGGGGTAGGATCGCTCAATGCCGCGGTTGCGGGGAGCGTCGCACTGTTCGAGGTCGTTCGGCAGCGGTTGCAGAGTGGCGGCTGATCCGCGATACATGAAACTTGCAAATGGAAAATCTTTGATTTAGGATAACCGAATTTTGGAGGTTCCCATGCTCGATTCGTCTGATATCCCCAAGGATATGGAAGTCATCGATACCATTCTTTCCAAGACCCTGAAGAGCGGGTTTCTGATCGACGTGAAACTGGTACGGCGGCCGCGTCAGTATGAGGCGGCACTGTTCGTCAACGACAAGTACAAGCCGGGTCCGCCGCTGCCCCGATCGATGGATGCCCCGGTGGGGGACGCCACCCACTGGATGGGGGTCAGGCCCAAGGTCGGCTTTACCGCGGAAGAGGCCGACAAGATCATGGACGAGGTCAGCGGCCAGAATGTCCTGCATCGGATCAGGATGGTCGACCGATGGGGAATGGAAGAGGAGTGACGCACTCCATCTCACGATACGAGGAGCAGTGATGATTTCGATTGATTTCGACAAGATGGGTGGGTTGATCCCGGCGGTCATCCAGGATCATGAGAGTGGCGACGTGCTGATGGTTGCCTTTATGGATGAAAAGACGCTCAACCTCACCCTTGAAACCGGCAAGACCTGGTTCTTCAGCAGGAGCAGGAACAAGTACTGGATGAAGGGGGAGGAGTCGGGAAACACCCAGGAGGTTGTGGAGGTTTATACCGATTGCGATGCCGACACCGTGGTGATAAGGGTGAAACAGAACGGTCCCGCTGCCTGTCATACCGGCAATCGGAGCTGTTTCTACGTCAAATGGGAAAACGGGACCTGGGTGGAACATTCCAACCCCCTGTTCGATCCCAAGGAGGTCTACAAGAAGTGAGCAATCCCCTTCAATTCGGCATCCCCAAGGGAAGTCTCGAAAATGCCACGGTCGAACTGTTCAAGAAGGCTGGCTGGCAGATCAGCATCTCGTCGCGGAGCTATTTTCCCGGTGTGGACGACGAGGAGATGAACTGCAAACTGATCCGTCCCCAGGAGATGGGGAAGTACGTCGAGCGGGGAACCATAGACGCTGGCATAGCCGGTCGGGACTGGGTCCGCGAGAACGAATCGGATGTGGTGGAAGTCTGCGAGATGGTCTATTCCAAGGTCTCGCGGAAACCGGCGCGCTGGGTGCTGGTTGTGAACAAGGATTCGAAGGTCGGAAAACCCGAAGACCTCCATGGTGCGACGATTTCGACAGAGCTGGTCGGCTTCACCCAGCGCTATTTTGCCGAACGTAATATCCCGGTCACGGTGGAATTTTCGTGGGGAGCCACTGAGGCAAAGGTTGTGGACGGATTGTGCGATGCCATCGTCGAGGTGACGGAGACCGGTTCGACGATCAAGGCCAACGGCCTTCGGATCGTCTGCGACCTTATGGAATCGGTGCCTGTTCTGGTCGCCAACAAGGCGTCCTGGGCAGACCCCTGGAAGCGGGAAAAGATCGAAACCATCGCCACCCTGCTCAAATCCGCGCTTGCCGCGGAAGGGATGGTCGGCCTGAAGATGAATGCCCCCAACAGCGCCGTGGAAGCGATCACTGAGATTCTGCCGAGCCTCAACAACCCGACGGTTGCCCATCTCTACAAATCCGACTGGGTCTCAATTGAGAGCATCCTCCCCGAGCAGGAGGTACGCCGGATCGTGCCGAAACTGATCAAGCTGGGTGCCGAAGGGATTGTCGAATATTCGCTGAACAAGGTGCTCTGACGTTCGGGGAAGCAGTGCAGATGGACAGATGCGGTATTTATCGCCGTGGATGATAAAAAACCCGGCTGACCAGTCAGTCGGGTTTCTCTGTGTCATGCGGCGGTGCTACGGATCAGGCCTTTTTCGCCTTGCTCGTCTTTGTCTTGACCGCAGCAGGCGCCTTGGCCTTGGCAAGCTTGGCGGCCCGGACTGCCCTGGCCTTGGCCAGGTTGTCGGCCAGCCCCCGCTCGTTGGCCATTTTGCGACGGGCGTCGGAGAAGTTCTTGGCGGTCAGCGACTGGCTGGTGGGGATACCGAACTGCTTCCGGTATTCGCGGGGTTTCATGCCGTGAACCTGCGACAGGTGCCGGGTGAGGGTCTTCATGCCGCCCTTGCCGCAGATCATGCAGAAAATCTGGTCGGGCTGGAACGCCTTCTTGAGACTCATGGTCGGAGCCTTTGCCGAAAGGTCCCCGGCAGCATCCGGGGCAGCACCTTCAAGAACCTGCAGGGACGAAAAGACCCTCTGGATTTCCTGAAGGAGTTCGTCTCCTGACATTTCTGTCACTGAAGCATGTGCTGATACAATACTAGCCGTCAGTTCTAACAGTGTCTGTGCCATGCATTCCTCCATAAGGGGGTTGTAATCGTACTGTGTACCTATTTAACGACATATTATTTGGAAATCAAGTAACTTTTTATGATTACTTATTTTTTTCTTACTGTGAAGCTCAGTTGACTGGTCAGTTCATCTTTAGAGAAACGAATCAGCCTTTCATTTCATGAACAAGGAAAGCCGTTATGCCTAGAATAGAGATTGACGAGTTGCGCTGTAAAGGATGCGGTCTCTGCACTACCGTCTGTCCCCACAACATTGTGATACTGTGTGAAAAGATCAATGCATACGGTTATCATCCCGCAGCAGCTCCTTTACAGGAAAAATGCATCGGCTGTAAGCTCTGTGCCGAGATCTGTCCTGACGTAGCCATCACTGTCTTCAAGTAAGTGGATTGCTGAGCGGGGCAGGCCGGACAGGGAGATACAGTTGTCCGTCTTAATGACTTTGCCGGAACCTGGAGGTATCAGTTGACGACGCGGTTGTTCGTAAAAGGTAACGAGGCAGTGGCCATGGCTGCCATCGAGGCAGGGTGCCGATATTATTTCGGTTATCCCATCACCCCTCAGAGCGATATCCCCGAATATCTCTCCCGTGAGATCCCCCGTCTGGGTGGCGAATTCATCCAGGCGGAAAGCGAGATTGCCTCCATCAACATGCTGCTGGGAGCATCCGCAACCGGCGTCCGGGCCATGACCTCTTCGTCCGGTCCGGGGATCTCCCTCAAGCAGGAAGGGATCTCCTACATGGCCGGGTCCGAGCTCCCCGGCGTGATCGTCGACATCTGCCGCGCCGGCCCCGGACTCGGCGGGATCGATGCCTCCCAGGCCGACTATTTCCAGGCGGTAAAGGGAGGGGGGCATGGCGGCTATCACATCATCGTGCTCGCCCCGGCATCGGTGCAAGAGATGTACGATTTGACCATGCTCGCCTTTGACTTGGCCGACATCTACCGCATGCCGGCCATGGTGTTCGCCGATTCGGTGATCGGCCAGATGAAGGAGTCGATGGTGCCCCATCCCCGGCCGGCCATGGCGCTGCCGGTCAAGGACTGGGTGGTGCGGGGCAGGGAAGAGGGGCAGGAGCAGCGGGTGGTGAAATCGCTTTATCTTGGCGATGGCGAGATGGAGGCTTTCCACTGGCGTCTCCATGCCCGCTATGCAGAGCTGGCCAAGAAAGAGGTGCGTTGGGAGGAGTTTCAGACCGATGATGCCCAGCTGGTCATCACCGCGTTCGGTTCTGCCGCCCGGATTGCAAAGACCGCAGTCATCATGGCGCGCGAGGCCGGCCTCAAGGTCGGCCTGTTCCGGCCGATCACACTCTTCCCTTTTCCGGCGGAACAGCTCCGCGACCTGACGGCACGGGTGGGGCATATCCTGGATGTGGAACTGAATGCCGGCCAGATGGTGGAGGATGTCAGGCTGGCCGTTGCCGGGGGGACCAGGGTCTCGTTCTATGGCCGTCCGCCTGGCGCCGGGTCGTTGCCGAATCCGGAAGAGCTCTTCGAGCAGATTCGGAAGCACTACTGACCACGGTAACCCGGCCGGCGGCAATGGCCGGAAGCAATCGGTTCCTGTCCATATTTTCGAGGTTATACAATGCAACAGATATTCAAGAGACCGGCCAGCCTGAAGGATGTCCAGACCCACTTCTGCCCCGGCTGCCAGCACGGCACCATCCACCGGATCGTTGCCGAGGCCTTGGACGAGTTCGACGTGCGGCACCGGACCATCGGCGTCGCGTCGGTGGGATGTTCCGTCTTTCTCTACAGCTACTTCGACATCGATGCGGTGGAGTCGCCCCATGGCCGTGCCCCGGCTGTGGCGACCGGCGTCAAGCGGGCGCGTCCCGATTCCATCGTCTTTACCTACCAAGGGGATGGCGATCTCGCTGCCATCGGCACTTCCGAGATCATCCATGCCGCCAACCGGGGGGAGGGGATCACGGTGATCTTCGTGAACAATACCACCTACGGCATGACCGGGGGGCAGATGGCCCCCACCACGCTGGTCGGCCAGAAGACCTCCACCTCTCCCTATGGACGGGACCAGGCCAAGGATGGTGCGCCGCTCAAGATGGCCGAACTGCTGGCGCAACTCGGCGGGGTTGCCTTCAGTGCACGGGTTGCCGTCAATAACCCGAAAAACCTGATGGATGCCAAGAAGCAGATCCGCAAGGCCTTTCGTTATCAGGTCGAGGGGGCAGGCTTTTCGTTTATCGAGGCGCTTTCCGCATGCCCCACCAACTGGGGAATGACCCCGCTTCAGGCCAACGAGCGGGTCGAACAGGAAATGATCCCCTATTTTCAACTCGGGGTCTACAAGAACGACAAGAATCTCTAACGGAAGGGGCGAACACGGCGAGCGGTGGAGCTGCTGTTTCACCCTTGCCCATCGTCCTGCACGAGGTCTGTATGCGTCATGATCTGTTTATTGCCGGTTTCGGCGGCCAAGGGGTGCTGCTTGCCGGCAATCTCCTCTCCCTCGCTGCCATCAAGGAAGGGAAGAACGTTTCCTATTTCCCTGCCTACGGTGTCGAGAAGCGGGGCGGTGCTGCCATGTGCACCGTCATCATCGCCGATGGCGACGTCGGTTCTCCCGTGGTGGGCAACCCGTCGGTGGCCATCCTCCTGAACCAGGCTTCCTTTGACAAATATGTCGGCAAGGTCAAAAAGGGTGGTGTCTGTATTGTCAATGCATCCCTGGTCGACTGCTCCGGGGCTGACCGGGACGACATGGAACTCTACCCCATACCGATGAACGATATTGCCAATGAGCTGGGCGACCCGCGGATGGTCAACATGGTCGCAGCCGGCGCCTATGCCGCCAAAACCGGCGCCGTATCGCTCGAATCCCTTGCCGAGGCACTGAAGAAGGCGCTTCCCGAGCGTAACCACCGCTTCATCCCCGCCAATGTCAAGGCCATGGAGGCCGGGGCAGCGAGCATCTCCCCCCGATGATCGTGGATCTTTGGTCGCCTGGCAGCGGAAAAGGCTTGACCGCCGTCAATATATTTGTTATGTAATTGCGTCGTTGGGGTGTAGCCAAGCGGTAAGGCAATGGACTCTGACTCCATCATCCCTAGGTTCGAATCCTAGCACCCCAGCCATTTAAGGAATGTACCGTACTTAACGGATAAACGATATTTCCTTTCATACGTTCGTCATTTTATATCGGTCCCATCGTCTAGTGGTTAGGACACCGGCCTTTCACGTCGGTAACAGGGGTTCAAGTCCCCTTGGGATCACCATTTCCAAGCAGTGATTCTTGATTCAAGGGTTGCTGTTTTTTTTTATGCAGCTTCAGGCTGCCATCCCGCCATGGGGGGCGGAGACCCGGAACAGGCAGCGAAAGGGAGATCCGATGCGTAGATTCAAGCAGGTAATCGGTCTTTGGCTTCTGTTGTTTTTCATCCCGGCCCTTGGCGGCGCTGCATCGCTTTCCGACCAGGAAACTCAGCCGGATGAGGGGGTCTACGTCGGCGAGGTGAAGCAGGAATTCCCCCTCGGCAAAGAGATGGTCTCCGATGACCAACTCAAAGAGACCAGGAAATCCGGGGATGGGTGGCAAGCGCTGAAACCGCTGAAACCGACCGTCAAGACGTCGGAAGATGCCAAAACCGACAAGGTCCCGGCTGCCAAAAAGCTACGCATCCTCCTTCGCGCCGAGCCGGGCGACAGCATGCTGACCCTCTCCTGGAAGCTCAAGGAGCTGAACGTCCGACCCGGTGACCTCCCACCGAAATTTACCCTCTATTACGGCATTGAACCGGGCCGCTACGAAAAAAAGCTCGAAGTCGGCGACGTCAGCGAATACAAGCTCCGCTTCCTCCGCAACAATCAACTCTACTATCTCAAGCTGCAGGGAGTGATCCCGGCCCCGGTCGAGACGACGAAATCCGTTGAAGCCGCGGACGACGCCACCCAGCCGTCCGAACTCACCATCTTTTCCAACGAGATAAAGGCAACCCCGGCGCCACCTGAAGAGCTGGGCTCCCCCCTGGAAAAATCGTTTGCCGCCAAGACCCAGACCCTGCAGGACAAGATCGAGGCAGAGCCCTTCCAGCGCTCGCTGCAGCAGTTCGGCTACGATTTCTTCAAGAACAGCCTGACTGCCGGAACAGCCCTGGAGAATACACCGGTCGGCCCCGACTATGTCATCGGACCGGGTGATTCCCTCCGCATCGACCTCTGGGGCTCGATCCAGGCCCGCCAGGATCTGGTCGTCGACCGTAATGGAGAGATCTCCATCCCGCGGATCGGCACCATCAAGGTCTGGGGGGTGACGTTCCAACAGGCCCGTGAGATCATCGACAAGGCGATTTCCCGTTACTACAAGGGGTACGAACTGAATGTCTCCATGGGGCGGCTCCGCACGATCCAGGTCTTCGTGGTAGGAGAAGTGGAGTCTCCCGGCACCTACTCGGTCGCTTCCACTGCCACGGTCATCAATGCCCTGGCCCTTGCCGGGGGGCCGGCAAAGACCGGCACCCTGCGGGCCATCAGGCTCTCCCGCGGCGGGTCGATGGTCCAGGAGATCGATCTCTACGCCATGTTCCTCTCCGGCGACCGCTCCAAGGACCTGCGGCTGGAGAGCGGGGACACCATCTTCGTGCCGGTGATCGGACCGGTTGCAGCCGTGGCCGGTGAGGTCAAGCGGCCCGGCATTTATGAACTGAAGGAGAAGACCACCCTCCAGCAGCTCCTGCAGATGGCGGGCGGGGTAACGGCGTCCGGCGATCTGGGGCGGATACAGCTGGAGCGGTTCGAGGGGAATGCCTCCCGGGTGGTCATGGACTTCGAGCTGCAGAATGCCCGGCTCGACGGCCCGGCAGCAGCGTTGGAGATCAGGGACCGCGACCTGGTGAAGATTTTCCCGGTCTACCAGGCGCTCCGCCAGGTGGTGACGCTGCAGGGGAATGCGGTGCGCCCCGGAGAATACCAGTTCCGCCAGGGTATGCGCATTTCCGATCTTCTCCCTTCCTACCGGGATCTTCTCCCCCAATCCTACCTTGAATCGGCACAGGTGATCAGGCTCGTTCCTCCCGATTTCCATCGCGAGTCGATTGCCGTCAACCTGAAAAAGGTCTGGGACGGGGATACCGGTGAGAACATCCTGCTGCACGAACAGGATACGCTGAAGATCTTTTCCCGGACCGAAATGGAAGAGAAGATGTCGGTGGCGATCAACGGGCATGTGGTCAACCCCGGCACCTATGACTATTATGACAGGATGACGATCCGGGACCTGTTGGCAGCAGCAGGGAGCCTCAAGCGGAACGCCTATATGGAGAAGGCCGAGCTGACCAGGACCGTTACGGCTGACGGCGTCGCCCGGACCACCCGTTTTGACGTCAATCTCAACAAGGCGCTGGCAGGCGACCCGCAGAACAATCTCACGCTGCAGCCGGACGATGTCCTGATCGTGCGGGGCATCCAGGAGTGGCTGGAATCCGACGACCGCTTCGTTACCGTCGAGGGGGAAGTGCGGTTTCCCGGCACCTACTCCATCGGCAAGGGAGAAAAGCTGAGCTCTGTGTTGGAGCGGGCAGGCGGTTATACGGACAAGGCGTACCTGAGTGGGGCGCGCTTCACCCGGAAGGCGGTGCAGAAGGAGCAGCAGAAGCGGATGGATGAGATCATCCTTCGCACCGAGCAGGATATCCTGAAGAAACAGGGAGAGCTCGCCTCGGTGGCGGCGTCGCGTGAAGAGCTGGAGGCGACGAAATCGGCACTGGAAGGCCTCCAGAAGAGCCTGGAGAAACTGAAGACCCTGAAGGCAGAGGGAAGGGTCGTGGTCAAGCTCGAAAAACTCGATGCATTCGAAGACAGCGCCTATAACGTGGAGCTTCAGGGGGGGGACCTGATCCAGATCCCGCCCCGGTCCAACGTGGTCAACGTGCTCGGCCAGGTCTACAATCAGACCGCCCATATCTACCAGCCCGGAGAGCAGGTATCCTATTACCTGGAAAAGGCCGGTGGTGTGACCCGCGATGGCGACGAAAAGGACATGTATATCATCCGGGCCGACGGATCGGTGTTCAGCAGGCAGCAGGCATCGTTCGGCATTCACTGGGACGACGCCTCGAGCAGTTGGACCTTCGGCAGCTTCATGGCCGCTGCCCTGCAGCCCGGCGATACCCTGGTCGTCCCCCAGAAGCTGGAGCGGACAGCCTGGCTTCGCGACATCAAGGACATAACCCAGATCCTGGCCAATGTGGCCCTGACCGCCGGCACGGTCCTGATCGGACTCAAATGATGATCCGCACCGTGACCTCTGCCGACGGTGCCGGTTCCCCGCCGGGAGGGACTGCCTTGGTACGCCTCTGGCGGCAATCCGCATGAGATGGGCGAACTTGCGCAGGTTGGCCCTTGTGCTCTGCATTGCCTGGGCGCTGGTCATTGTCTGGCTCTCGCTCACCCCTTCGCCACCCGTCATCCCCCAGGCTTTGCTGGGGTGGGACAAGTTCCAGCATGCGGCTGCCTATGGGCTGCTCACCATCCTGGCACTGCGTGCCTCCAGTGGCGATCCCCTCCCGAAGCGTCTGCAGCCTCTGCGCATAGCGGTGGCGGTGATTCTGTTCGGTGGGCTCATGGAGGTGGCGCAGGGGCTCCTGACGAGCATGCGCAGTGCCGATCCGCTGGATCTGCTGGCAGATGCGGTCGGAGTGCTGGCTGCCTACCTCTTGTTCAAATTCCTGAATTCCCGCTCCCGCACGGAACATTGCCCCGTTTTCATCCTTGCCGCGACCGTTGCGTGTCTCCTGCACGCCTCCCTGCCGGTTGCGGCAGCTGACCATCTCCTGAACAGCACCGCCGAATACGGGCGGGTAGCTGGACGGCTGGCCGATGAGGCTCTGGAGGTGGCAGCGACGCCGGTCGACACCAGGGGATACGGCATGCTCGGAACCCTGCTGGTGACCGGGGCGGTGGCGTTCACCAGCAGTTACGACAGCGACATCCGCGACAAGGTCGGCGGCATCAAGGGGACAACCCTCGACCACGTAACGGATGCCGGCAGCATCGCGGGCGATCCGTTCCTGCACCTGGGATTGGCTGCAGCTGTCTATGGCGGCGGAATCCTGGCCGAGTCCCCCAAGTACCGGGAACTGGGAGAGATGCTCGGCGAGGCGGCCATCTTGGCCGATGCCACGACCTTCATCCTCAAATCGGCAACGGGCCGGGCACGGCCGAATACGGGGAGCGGTTCGGGCAGCTTCCGTCCGTTCCGTTTCGCTGCGGATTACGACGCACTGCCGTCCATGCACACGGCAAGCTCCTTTGCCATGGCCTCCGTTGTCGCGTCCGCCGCCGACAATCCGCTGATCGGGATCGGTGCCTATGCCGCAGCCGCCTTTGTCGGGTTTTCCCGCATCTACCAGGACAAGCACTGGGCAAGCGACGTGGTGCTTGGCGCAGCGATCGGCGAGCTCTGCGGCAGGGTGGCAATGGGGTATCATGCATCGGGCAAGGCCCGACGCTTCTCGGTCGCGCCGGTGGTCAGCTCTGAGGCGGCTCTGGTTGCCGTGACCGGGCGATTTTGACCTATTCTGGAGGGGAGATGCTGTCTGCAGTCATATTCGATTTTGACGGGATCATCGTCGACACCGAGCCGCTGCACTACCGGTCGTTTCAGATCATACTCGAACCGCTCGGGCTCGGCTATTCGTGGGATGAGTACGTCTCCCGCTACATGGGGTTCGACGACCGCGACGCCTTTGCCGAGGCGTTTCATGCCGCCGGAAGAGCGCTTGCCCCGGCCGAGCTCGATGAACTGATCCAGCGGAAGGCGAAGGTCTTCCAACAGGTCATCAGCGGCGGGGTTACCCCCTATCCGGGAGTCACGGAACTGATCCGCGGGCTTGCCGGTTCCCTGCCGCTTGCACTCTGCAGCGGGGCGCTCCTGTCCGACATAACCCCCATCCTCTCCCAGTTTTCCCTGGAAAATGCCTTCTCCGTCATTGTCACGGCCGATGACGTCGCTGCCAGCAAACCCGACCCAGCCAGCTATGCCCTGGCAGTGACCCGGCTGCAGTCCCGCTTTCCCGCACAGGGAATCGTCCCGGCGCACTGCCTTGCCATCGAAGATACCCCTGCCGGTATCGCCTCGGCTCAGGGGGCCGGCATCCCGGTCCTGGCGGTCACCAACAGCTATCCCGCTCCTGATCTGCACGCAGCCGACCGGGTAGTAGCCTCCCTCGAAGGGCTCGACCGGGACCGGCTGACAAAGCTCCTCACCCCCTGACCATGTCCCGGCTCCCCGTCGACCAGGTCATCCCCGACCTTCTCAGGGCGCTGACCTCGGCGCCGGGGGCGGTTCTCCAGTCTCCTCCCGGCTCGGGCAAGACCAGCCGGGTTCCCCTGGCCCTCTTGGATGCGCCTTTCCTGCGGGACAAACGGATCGTCATGCTCGAACCGCGCCGTCTGGCAGCGGTGAATGCCGCCACCTGGCTCGCAAGAAGCATCGGTGAGGAGGTGGGGGGGACGGTTGGTTATGCCATCCGCTTCCAGCGGAAGGTATCTGCACGGACACGCCTGGAGGTGCTGACCGAAGGTCTACTGGTGCGGCGCCTGCAGAACGATCCCTCCCTGGACGGGATCGGTGCGGTGGTCTTCGACGAGTTTCACGAACGGAGCATTGCCGCCGATACGGCGCTTGCTTTCTGTCTGGAGGTGCAAAAGACCCTGCGCCCGGACCTGAAGATCGTGGTGATGTCGGCAACCCTCGATGCGGGTGGGCTGGCTCGCCTGTTGGGGGATCTGCCGATCATCAGGGCAGAGGGGAAGAGTTACCCAGTGGCCCTGCGCTACCTTGGGGAACCGCCGGGGCAGCTGGTGCCGGCCGTGATCCAGGCCATCTCCAGGGCACTGGCAGAGGCTCAAGGGGATATCCTGGTCTTTCTGCCCGGCAGCGGCGAGATCCGTCGCTGTCACCAGCAGCTCCGGGATGCGCCGCCGGTGCGCGACCTGCTGGTCGTGCCGCTCTATGGCGATCTCCCCTTTGCCGAGCAGGAGCGGGCCATCCTCCCGGAAGACCGGCGCAAGGTGGTCCTGGCAACCAACATTGCCGAGACGAGCCTGACCATTGAGGGGATCGGGCTCGTCATCGACAGCGGCCTGACCCGGCGGTTGCAGTTCGATCCGTCGTCCGGCCTCAACCGGCTGGTTACGGTGCGGGTTTCGGCTGCATCGGCCACCCAGCGAGCAGGCCGTGCCGGGCGCCTCGGGCCGGGAACCTGCTTTCGCCTCTGGAGCGAAGCGGGCAATGCCGCGCTGGTCCCCTTCAACCCGCCCGAGATCAGGATCGCCGAGCTTTCTCCACTGGCCCTGGAGCTGGTCAACTGGGGGGTGAGCGATCCCTTGGCGCTTTCCTGGCTCGATCCCCCGCCGTCGGGCGCCCTGGCCGAAGGGCGTGTCCTGCTCACTGCGCTCGGCGGGCTGGACCGGCAGGGGCGCATAACCCCCTGCGGCAGGCGGATGGCCGAGCTGCCGCTCCATCCTCGCCTGGCCCGGATGGTGCTGGCCGGGGCAGAACGCGGGCAGGCCGGTCTTGCCTGCGATCTGGCCGCGCTTCTGGAGGAACGGGACATCTTTCGCCGCGACCGGCAGGAGTCGCTCGCTGTCAGCGGCTGCGATTACCTCGACAGGGTCGAGGCGCTTGAGGTGTGGCGCATGCATGGCTCGGGCCGTAACGATCCCCACCTCGATCCGCAGGCCTGTGCCGTTGTCCAGCGTACTGCCGAGCGGCTGCGGCGCCTGATTGGCGCCCCTGCCCGTGGCCCGGAGCCTGACAACGACGAGATCGGACTGCTCCTTGCCCATGCCTTTCCGGACCGAATAGCGCGGCAGCGCGAGCCTGGTTCGGATCGTTACCTGCTCGCCAATGGGACGGGTGGACGGCTCGGCACCAGGAGCGCCCTCCGTGACCGGCAATTCATCGTTGCCGTGGAAATCAACGCCGGTGCCGGTGGCGACGGTCTCATCCATGGGGCATCGTCCCTTTCCCCGGAGCTGCTGCGACGCGAATTTGCCGAAGAGATCCGCACCGAGCGGCGCGTTGGCTGGGATGCCGAACAGGGGAGGGTCTGGGTGCGGGAAGAGGAGCGGCTGGGGGAGCTGGTGTTGTCGTCCCGCCCCGTTACCCCGGGCGATGCGGAAAGCAGTGCGCTGCTTCTCGAGGTGATCCGCGCGGATGAAGAGTTGGCGCTTCTCCCCTGGACCCCTGCATGCCGCCAGCTGCAGGCGCGGGTTGCCCTGCTGGCACGGGTCGCCCCGGAGCGGGAGTGGCCCGATATCGGGAATGCCGCCTTGGCTACGAGGCTCGATGACCTGCTCGGCAGCAGCCTGCGCGGATGCCGGACCGCCAGCGATCTGCAGCGTATCGACCTGGCGGGGCTGCTCAAGGGGCTGTTCAGCTGGGAGCAGCAGCGGCAGTTGGACGAGGGAGCGCCGACCCATCTCACTGTCCCCAGCGGTTCGCGGCTCCCCCTTGATTACGAAAGCGGCGTGCCGGTCCTCTGTGTCAAGCTGCAGGAACTTTTCGGCTGTGCCGACACGCCGACAGTGGCATGGGGGCGGGTAGCGGTACTCCTGCACCTTCTGTCGCCGGCCCGGCGGCCGGTCCAGGTGACCAATGATCTCAGGAGTTTCTGGGATTCCACCTATCCCCAGGTGAAGAAGGAACTGAAAGGGCGCTATCCCAAGCACCCCTGGCCCGACGATCCGTGGCGTGCGGCACCGACGCGCAAGACCAGAAACCAGCAGGAAAAAACTCCCGGCAGGGCTTGACAGAGTCCCTCGCTTTCATGTATTCCTCTGTCTCTGCGTTCTTCTAATGGTTAACGGAGATTGGTAAAGAGGATGGTTCCGTCCGGCTGCAGCAGCCTGCGCACGGGTGCGCTGGCCATAGCCGGAGCGTCGCGGCCAGAGGCGTGTGCCGGCATGAAGGACCGTGAGATATTGGTGTCGTCCTGCCATGCCTCGAAATGGAGGTGGGGTCCGGTTGAACGGCCGGTTGAGCCGGAAAGGGCGATGACCGTGGCACAATCCACCTCTGCCCCTTCCGGGACCAGGTTCTCGGCATGATGGGCGTAGATGGTCTTCATGCCGTCGTGGTGGTCGATGATAACGGTGTTGCCGTATCCCGAGCGCTGTCCGCTGAAGATCACGGTGCCCGGTGCAACCGGTTTTACCGGTGTCCCGGTTGGTGCAGCAATGTCGATGCCGTTGTGGTGCCTGAGTTTTCCGTCGAAGGGGTCGAAGCGGAGACCCGCGGTGGAGGTGATGACCCCCTGAAGTGGCAGGGTGCCTCTCTGCAGCACGGAACCCGTTTCATCCCTGTTGTCCGTGGACGACTTGACCTGACCTGCGGTTGATCCCGGCCTGCCCTTCTTCCCGGCGGGGTGGCGCGTTGCCCGGTCGCGCATGATCAGGGTATAGCGGCGACTGCTGGGGGAATCGGTGAAGGATACCACGCCGTCGTCATCCTCCAGCCGGAATATGTCGGCCTGTGCCGTACCGGCAGCGGTTACGCAGATGAGCAGCAGTGTGGTGACGAGGAAGCGGATCATGGGCGCCTTGGTGCTGAGATGATGTTCCCTTTACTCTATATACTTCGGCAGGGGTTTTGACAAGTTGAGGAGTTGCTGGAGATGCGGATAGCGGTAGTGGGTGCCGGTGCCCTCGGCCTGTATTACGGTGCCATGCTGCAGCGGGGTGGTGGGAAGGTCGCTTTTCTCCTGAGGCGCGATTACGAGGCGATCTCCGCTCATGGCCTGCAGGTCAGTTCCGTGAACGGTGATTTCCACCTTCCCCACGTGGCCGGTTATCGGCAGACCACGGATATCGGGCCGGTGGATCTGGTGCTGATCGGGCTCAAGACCTTTGCCAACGACCAAATCCAGGAGTTGATCCCACCGCTTTTGGGGGAGCAGACCCTCCTGCTTACCTTGCAGAACGGCCTCGGCAACGAAGATCTGCTGGCCGGGCTGTTTGGCAGTCAGCGGGTGCTTGGCGGGGTCGCTTTTCTCTGTGCCAACCGGGGGGAACCCGGAGTCGTCCACCATCTCGGCGCCGGCAGGATCGAACTCGGGGCCTGGGGTGATGTCCCGGTCGGGCGCCTCGCATCGGTCGCTGCTGCCTTTGTGGCAGCCGGCATCGAGTGCCGAGTGGTGGCCGATGTTCGCAGGGCCCGTTGGCAAAAGCTCGTCTGGAATATCCCCTTCAACGGTCTCTGCGCACTCCTGGATCAGCCTGTCGACCGTTTGTTGCGTTTTCCCGCCACTCGACGGCTGATTCGGGAGATCATGCTGGAAGTCATTGGCGCTGCCAATCTGCAGGATCTTTCTGAGCCGATAGCCGATGCGTTTGCCGAACAGATGCTCGTCTTTACCGATGCCATGGGGCCCTACCTTCCTTCCATGCTGATCGATCGCCGGGAAGGGCGGCCACTTGAGCTCGATGCAATCTTTGCGGCGGCCGTGTCTGCCGGAGCAGAACGGGGCGCGGCTCTTCCCCGGACGTCGACGGTCCATGCGCTGCTCTCCTTTGCGGTTGACAGCGGCGTTGCCGCCGACACTCTGTTGCTTAAAAAAGAGGCGCATGTGGCGGGTTGATGCCGTAAATTTGGGCTGATTTGTTTCCTTTTCAGTGTTTGTTGTTGGCAGTGGCTGTAATATGTTGAAAATACTGGGGCTGGTTTCCGCTCATGAGTTGGCAGCATATTTGCTTCCTTGGGTGGAGCAGACGCCGCGTGCTTTTGACGTAGGCACCCTTGTGCAGTACAATTTACGAACAATCCATGACTTATCAATCACAAGGGGGTGAGTGGCCTTGAAAAAAGTGGAAGCGATAATAAAGCCGTTCAAGCTTGATGAAGTGAAGGATGCGCTCAACGAGATCGGCATCCAGGGGATCACTGTCAGCGAGATCAAGGGATTCGGCCGCCAGAAGGGTCATACCGAACTCTATCGCGGTGCCGAATATGTGGTGGATTTTATCCCCAAGATCAAGATGGAGATCATCGTCGGCGACGATATCGTGGCCAAGGTCGTGGAGACCATTGAGCAGGCGGCAAAGACCGGCCGGATCGGCGACGGCAAGATCTTTGTCACCTCTGTCGAGGAAGTAGTCCGGATCAGGACGGGAGAGCGGGGAGAAGACGCCCTGTAGGGCTGCCCTGCGGTCTGCCCCGTCCGGCCTTCTTTAATACAATCCATCCAATATGCTTAAAACCCGTCGAAACAATCGGGTTAACAAAGCGTACGTGCGTTCATGCGCATTAAACCGAAAGGAGAGTCTTGATGACACCACAAGAGGTAGTAGCATTTGCCAAAGAAAATGGCGCAATGATGGTAGATTTCAAATTCATGGACTTCGTGGGGATCTGGCAGCACTTTTCCGTGCCGATGTCAGAGTTCGGCGAGGATACCTTTGAAGAAGGGCAGGGTTTTGACGGTTCCTCCATCCGTGGCTGGCAGCCGATCCATGCTTCGGACATGATCATCCTTCCCGACCCGACCACCGCAAAGATGGACCCCTTTACCGCGGTGCCGACCCTGTCGCTGATCTGCAACATCTTCGATCCGATCACCAAGGAAGACTACAGCCGCGATCCGCGTAACATCGCCCGCAAGGCCGAAGCATACCTCAAGTCCACCGGCATTGGCGACACCGCCTATTTCGGACCCGAAGCAGAATTCTTCATCTTCGACGACGTCCGCTACGACTCCAGCGCCAACCAGTCGTTCTACGCGGTCGACTCCGTCGAGGGGACCTGGAACACCGGCCGCGAGGAGTTCCCCAACCTCGGCTACAAGCCGCGCCACAAGGAAGGGTACTTCCCGGTTTCCCCTACCGACTCCCAGAACGACCTGCGCAACGAGATGGTTATCGAGCTGCAGAAGGTCGGCATTCGCGTCGAGTGCCAGCACCACGAGGTTGCCACCGGCGGCCAGGCCGAGATCGACATGCGCTTCAACTCGCTGGTTGCCATGGCTGACGATCTCCAGTGGTTCAAGTATGTCATAAAGAACGTTGCCTGCCGCAACGGCAAGACCGTTACCTTCATGCCGAAGCCGCTCTATGGCGACAACGGTTCCGGGATGCACTGCCACCAGTCGATCTGGAAGGCCGGCACCAACCTGTTCGCCGGCGACAAGTACGGCGGGCTTTCCCAGATGGCCCTCTGGTACATCGGCGGGATCATCAAGCATGCCAAGGCTCTCTGCGCCTTCACCAACCCGACCACCAACTCCTACAAGCGTCTGGTGCCCGGTTTCGAAGCCCCGGTGAACATGGCTTACTCCAGCCGTAACCGTTCCGCTTCCATCCGTATCCCGATGTTCTCCACCAACCCGAAGGCGAAGCGGATCGAGTACCGTACGCCCGACCCGTCAGCAAACGGCTACCTGGCCTTTGCCGCCATGCTGATGGCAGGCCTCGACGGCGTCGAGAACAAGATCGATCCGGGCCAGCCGCTGGACAAGGACATCTACGGTCTCTCCCCGGAAGAGCTGAAAGACATCCCGTCAGCTCCGGGCACGCTTGAGGAAGCTCTCAACTGCCTCAAGGACGACCACGAGTTCCTCCTCAAGGGGGACGTCTTCACCCCCGACGTCATCGAGAAGTGGATCGAGTACAAGATGGAAGCAGAGGTCAACCCGGTCCGCATGCGTCCGGTTCCCCTCGAATTCGCCCTCTACTACGACATCTAGGCAGAGGTTCCATACGGAGCAGTACGAAAAAGGCGGGGGAGCAATCTCCCGCCTTTTCCCGTCTGCAGGGCGCTTTCCGGCAACGAGCAGTTTTCAGCCGGTGTAGGTTGTCAACAGAGAAGCCACAACCGAAGGCGAACGGTTGAGCGATCAGTTTCGGCGCGGCCCGACATTGACTTTGTCCGCCCAATCTGCTAAAAACAACAGTCTTGTCAATTCGTTTACCCGGAGGCGGAATGGATCAGTTTTTCCTCAAAGTCTCCATCATGCTGGTGCCGGCACTGATGGCCATCACCTGTCACGAAGTGTCTCACGGGTACGTGGCCTACCGTTTCGGCGATGATACGGCAAAGTCTCTGGGCCGCCTCACCCTGAATCCCCTGAAGCACCTGGATATCATCGGCACCCTGATGATCTTCATCGTCGGCATCGGTTGGGCCAAGCCGGTACCGGTGAACTTCGGCAATCTCCGCCGTCCCAAGCGCGACATGATCTGGGTTGCCGCTGCCGGCCCCATCACGAACTTTTCCCTGGCAGCAGTGTCGGCACTGCTCATGCGGGGGATGCAGGCCCTGGGCGACCTGATCGGCGATGCTTCGCTGATGCAGTTCCTTATCGACCCGATGGTGCTGATGCTGGCCTTTTCCGTCTACATCAACCTGCTATTGGCAATCTTCAACCTCATCCCCGTGCCGCCGCTGGACGGTGGCCGGGTTGCGGTGGGGCTCCTTCCCGAGCGGCAGGCGATCGCCTATTCGCGGATCGAGCCGTACGGCATGATCATCATCATTGTCCTGGTCTTTTTCACCAATCTGTTCAGCTATATCATTTCACCGGTACTGAGCATGGGGGTTCGGCTTCTGGCAGGCTCCCAGAGCAACCTCGTTTTCAGCGTCACCAATCTGATGTTCAAGTAAACCGGCAGGGGAGAGGAATCATGAGCAACAATCGCGTAGTCAGCGGCATGCGCCCGACGGGCAAGCTGCACCTGGGACATTTTCATGGCGTGCTGGATAACTGGCTGAAGCTCCAGAACGAATACGAGTGTTTCTTCTTTGCCGCTGACTGGCATTCCCTGACCACCGAATATGCCGATACCTCTGGTATCCGCGAGAGCACCCGCGAGATGGTTCTCGACTGGCTCGCCTTCGGGCTCGACCCGAAGAAGTGCACCATCTTCGAGCAGAGCCTGGTGCCACACCATTCGGAACTGAACCTGATCCTCGGCATGATCACGCCGGTGTCGTGGCTGGAGCGCAACCCGACCTACAAGGAGATGCAGGACAACCTGGAGCACAAGGACCTCTCCACCTTCGGTTTCCTTGGCTATCCGGTGTTGATGGCCGCGGACATCATCATCTACAAGGCGACCAGGGTGCCGGTCGGGCATGACCAGCTCCCCCATCTGGAGATCACCCGCGAGATCGCCCGCCGCTTCAACCATCTCTACGGCCAGGTCTTTCCCGAGCCCGAGGCGTTGCTCACCGAAACCCCCAAGCTGACCGGACTGGACGGCCGGAAGATGAGCAAGTCTTACGGCAACTCCATCTATCTCTCCGACACGGCCGAGGATACCCGCAAGAAGATCATGACCATGATCACCGATACCCAGCGGGTCCGCCGCGCCGATCCGGGTGAACCGGACCGCTGCATCGCCTTCAACCTCCATCGCCTCTATGTGTCGCAGGAGAAGCTCGACATGATCGTGCCTGCCTGCCGCGGGGCAGAAATCGGTTGTGTGGAGTGCAAGAAGATCCTGGCCGAGTCCGTGGTGGAGGGGCTTGCCCCGTTCCGCGCCAGGCGCGAGGAGCTGGCCGCCCGGCCGGAGCTGGTGAGCGATGTCCTGTCTGACGGCAGCAAACGTGCCCAGGAAGAGTCGGGAACGACGCTGGCGGAGGTCAGGGCTGCCCTGAAGTTCTGATAACGGCCATGCCCGATACAGCCCCTTCCCAGCCCCTCTTTGACAGTCAGCAGTTCTCCGCCTACTCGGTCAAGGTGGAGTCCTTCGAGGGGCCGCTCGACCTTCTCCTGCATCTGATCAAGAAGAACGAGCTGGATATCTACGATATCCCCATCGCCATCGTCACCCGCCAGTATCTGGAATACCTGGAGGTGATGAAGGAACTCAACCTGGAGATCGCCGGCGAGTTTCTGGTGATGGCCTCGACCCTGCTGCAGATCAAGTCCAAGCTGCTCTTGCCACTCCCTGAAGAAGAGGATAGCGGCGAGGACGAGGAGCTGGACCCCCGTGCGGAACTGGTCCGGCGGCTGCTCGAATACCAGAAGTACAAGGAAGCGGCTGCCGGCCTGGCCGGCCGCGAGCTGCTCGGCCGCGACGTCTTTACCCGTACCATCCCCTTTGTCGACGAGTCGCTGCTTCCGGCCGGCGAAGAGCCGCTGGAGATCGAGCTGTTCGAGCTGGTGGACGCCTTTCGCCGCGTGCTTGCCCGCATCCCGGTGGAGCGCTTCCATGAGGTCGTCAGTGAATCGATCAGCGTTGCCGACCGGATCGGTCGCATCCTCGATCTGGTCCAGTCGCGGCAGTCGGTGCAGTTCGACGACCTCTTCGACGACGAGGAGATAACGCGCGAACTGGCGATAGCGACCTTCCTGGCTCTCCTCGAACTCTGCAAGCTGAAAACGATCAAGGTCTCCCAGTTGACCCCGTTCGGCGTGATCTGGCTCGTGCCGGGGGCACTGGAACCTGAGGAGGACTCTGCCGGAGTGGACGACGATGACAGCGAAAAGCCTTAAATCATTGCTGGAGTCCCTCTTTTTCGTTGCCGAAGGTCCGCTTTCCCTGGACCGGCTGACAGCGGTGCTGGAGGAGTTCGACCGGGCCGAGATCGCCCTGGCGCTCGATGAGCTGGCAACTGAGTGCATAGCCCAGGAGCGGGGGATCATCCTGGCCGAGGTTGCCGGCGGCTACCAGCTCCGCACCCCTTCCGAGCACACCGAGTATCTCAAGCGGTTGCAACGGAGCAGAGGGGCGAAATTCAGCCAGTCCGCCCTGGAGACCCTGGCGATCATCGCCTATCGGCAGCCGGTGACCCGTGCCGAAGTGGAATACCTGCGGGGCGTCGACTGCGGCGGTGTGCTGAAGACGCTCCTGGAGAGGAAACTTATCCGGATTCTCGGCAAGAAAGACGTGCCGGGCAAGCCGCTGGTCTACGGCACGACCAGGGAGTTTCTCGAAGTCTTCAGCCTCAAGAACCTGACCGCACTCCCCACCCTCAAGGAGATCCAGGACCTGGCAGAGCCGCCGGTCTTCGAAGAACAGGCAGAACTGCCGTTGGAAGGCGATCCGTCCCCTCCCGAATTCCCCAGCGGTGAATGACCCCTCGTTGCATTCCCTTCACAATCGGGTAAGCTGACAGGAAGGGTGTCCGCCGCGACACCCTGTCTCCATACAGCACCAGACCTGTTCCGGTACGGGAGGATGCCATGATTCGCCAGCCAGCCGTAGCCAATCAGTTTTACACCGGTGATACGCAGCGACTTCGAGCCGAACTTGATACCCTGATCGTCCGGTCGGCAGAACCGGAGCAGGTCATCGGCGTCATCTCTCCCCATGCCGGCTACATCTATTCCGGCGCCGTCGCCGGCGCTCTGTTCGGTGCCATCGCCATTCCCCGGACCGTCCTCATCCTCGGTCCCAATCACCACGGGCTCGGGGCACGCGTCTCCCTCTATCCCTCCGGCACCTGGCATACCCCGCTCGGCAACGTACCGATCGACGCGACTCTCGCCGCGCTGGTGCGTCGCCACGCCCCCATGGTGGAGGAGGAGACGGCGGCCCACCTGCGTGAACATTCCCTGGAAGTCCAGGTACCGTTTCTCCAGCACCTGCAACCAGAACTCGCCATTGTCCCGATCTGTCTCGGATTCGGAGATTATGCCACCTGCCGGCAGTTGGGGGAGGGTATTGCCGTGGCGATCCGGGAATATGGCGCTCCGGTTCTCATGGTTGCCAGTTCCGACATGACCCACTACGAGTCCGCAACCGTCGCCAGGGAGAAGGACGACATGGCGCTGGAACGCGCCCTGGCGCTCGATGCAGAAGGGCTGCTCGCCGTCTGCCGGTCCAAGCGTATCACCATGTGCGGCGTGGTCCCTTCCACAGTCATGCTGGTGGCCGCCAAGGCCCTGGGTGCTTCCGAGGCCCGAATGGTGCGGTATGCCAACAGCGGCGATACGAACGGAGATTACGAGCAGGTGGTGGGATACGCATCGGTTGCCGTATGGTAGTTTCCGTCCGGAAAGGGTTCTTTTCCGCCCTGGCGGCGTCAATCCGCGGGATTGCTTGTGCGGCGTACCGATGTACGCCTCCGTGCAATCCCTTGATTTCCTTGCCAGGACGAAAAATCCCTCTTTTCCGATCCGGAAACCATTCGTTTCCATCCGAAGTTTCCGGATGGAAACGAATCAGCGAGTAGGGGAGAAATGGACCGGGCAGACAGCGACTACGAGAACAGATACCAGTCCCTCTTCGAGGAGATGCCGGTCGGCGTTTTCTATCAGGACGCAGATGGCACGCTGATCGATGTCAATCGGGCAGCACTGGAGATGTTCGGCCTGAGCCGGGACCAGCTCCTTGGCAGGACTTCGTACCATCCCGAGTGGCGGGTCATCGACGAGAACGGAACTGAACTGCCTCCGGAACGGCATCCATCCATGGTTGCGCTTCGGACCGGGAAACCGGTCGCCAATGCGGTTGCCGGCGTCTATTCCCCCGAGCGGGGAGATTTTACCTGGCTGCGGATCACTGCGATCCCCCAGTTCATGCCGGGAGTGACGGCTCCCTTCCGGGTTTTCGTCACCCTGCTCGACATCACCGAGCGCAAGCAGACCGAAGATATCATGGCGGCTCGCCTGCGGCTGCAGCAATTCGCCACTTCTGCCTGTTCGCTGGAAAAACTCCTCCAGGCAACCCTGGACGAGGCGGAAAAGCTGACCGGCAGTTCCATCGGTTTCTATCATCATTTCAGCGATGATCAGCAGGCGCTCACGCTCCAGGCATGGTCCACCCGGACCATGACCGAATTCTGCCGGGCCGAGGGGAATGGCCTGCATTATCCCCTGGCACATGCTGGGGTCTGGGTCGACTGCATCCGCGAGCGTCGGCCGGTGATCCACAATGATTATGCCTCGCTGCCGCACCGCCGGGGGATGCCGGAAGGGCATGCCGACGTCGTGCGGGAGCTGGTGGTTCCGGTCTTTCGCAACGAAAAGATTGTGGCGATCATCGGGGTCGGCAACAAGACAACCGGCTATCACCAGCAGGATGTGGAAGCGGTCTCGCTATTGGCGGACCTTTCCTGGGACATCACCGCGCGCATGAATGCAGAATCCCGCCAGCAGGAGAGTGCCGAGCTGTTCCGGACCCTCACCGAAACCACCAGCGACGGGTTCTGGATAACGGATGCGGATGGCAGGATCATTGAGGTCAATGACGCTGCCTGCAGGATATACGGATACGGGCGGAACGAATTGCTGGGCAAGTCCCTCCGCGACTTCGAGGAGATCGAAAACGAGCAGGAGACCCAGGATCATGTTCAGCGGATCATCGCCAACCGGTTCGAACGCTTCGAAACCAGGCACAGATGCAGGGATGGCACCGTTATCGACGTGGAGGTGAGCACTACCTTCATCCCCGGTAAAAACCAGTTCCTTGCCTTCCTGCACGGGGTGACCGATCTGAAACGCTCCGAAAAGGCGCTACGCGACAGCGAATTGCTGCTCAGAGAGGCGCAGAGGGTAGGGCATCTCGGCACCTATGCCTATGACATCCCCATTGACCGGTGGAGCTGTTCGCCGGAACTGGATCGGATCTTCGGTATCGACGATTCCTTTCCGCGGACCTTCAATTCCTGGCTTTCGCTGGTACATCCCGACCACCGCACCAGGATGGACCAGTATTTTTCCTCGCTGCACCGTACCCAGACATGGTTCGACATGGAGTACCCGATCGTGCGCCCCGTTGATGGCGCCGAGCGCTGGTTGTACGGCACCGGTGAATTCACCAGGGACGACGCGGGCAGCCCGATCAGGATGATCGGCACGATCCAGGATATCACCGAGCGGAAATCCCGCGAGATCGACTCGTTGCGGATGCTGCAGGCGCTGATAGACCTGGCCCGTAACAAGGCGCTCTATGTTGTCCAGCTCCCTGCTGCGCTGGCAACCATAACCGAGGCTGCGGCAGAGGCGCTCGGGACCTGGCGTGTCAGTGTCTGGTTCTACAGCGACGATCATGAGGGGATCGTCTGCAGCGACATGTTCGACCTGGAGCAGCGGCGTCATTCTCAGGGGGATTTCCTGAAGATCGCCGATTTTCCCGCCTATTTTGCCGCCGCTGCAACCGGCGAGGTCATCGCTGCCCACGACGCCTGCAACGACCCGCGCACCGTGGAATTTACCGAGCGATTCCTCTTCCCCAACGGCATCACCTCCCTCTTGAATGTGCCGATCCTTGCCGAAGGGCAGGTGTTGGGCGTTGTCTGCCATGAACATGCCGGACTGGCACGGAACTGGACCCTTGAGGAGCAGAGTTTCGCCATGGCCGTAGGCGGCTTCGTCTCCATGCTGGTCGAGATGAACCAGCGCAGAAACGCCGAGGCGGAGTTTCGCAGGCTCAATGAGCAGCTTGAACAGCGCGTGGCCGAGCGCACTGCCCAGTTGGAGGCGATAAATCGGGAACTGGAATCGTTCTGCTACTCGGTATCCCATGACCTGCGAGCCCCGCTGCGGCATATCGGCGGATTCAGCAGGATGCTGCTCGATGACCACGTGCAGCAGCTCGACCCACATGGTATCCACTGCCTGCAGCGGATTGCAGCCGGGGTCGAAAAGATGCAGGGGCTGATCGACGACCTGCTCGCCCTGTCGAGGGTGAACCGGGCCGAACTGCACCGCCAGAAGCTCAATCTCTCCTCGCTGGTGCGGGAACTGGCCAGTGATCTGAAAAACACCTATGCTGGGCGCGATGTGGAGATCGTCATCGCCAACGGCATCGAGGTTCAGGGAGACCCCGGTCTCATGCGGGTTGCCCTGGAGAACCTCCTGCACAATGCCTTCAAATACACCGGCAAGCGAGATCATGCGGTCATCGAGTTCGGTTCGTTCGAGCGGGTCGGCGAGAAAATATTCTTTATCCGTGACAATGGCGCGGGTTTCGACATGGCCGGCTACGAAAACCTGTTCGGCGTCTTTCGCCGACTGCACCGCGAGACCGAATTTCCCGGCACCGGCGTCGGCCTGGCAACGGTCCAGCGGATCATCCGGCGCCATGGCGGCAGGATCTGGGCAGAAGGGGTGCCGGACGCCGGGGCAACATTCTATTTCACGCTGCACTAACCTGGTTTCCAGCCGGAAACGGTTCTTTTCCGCCCTGGCGGTGTCAATCTGCGGGATTCCTTGTGCGGCGTAGCGCTGCTACGCCTCCGCGCAATCCCTTGATTTCCTTGCCAGGACGAAAAATCCCTCGTTTCCGATCTGGAAACCGGCAATGTCTCATCCGATGTATCCGGTTGGACACTAGTCTGGAAACTTCACTGCCACAGGGGGATTCTGCCCGGCTTTTGGGGGCAGGCTTGTCGATGGAAGTCATAACTACGCACATCAATGCCGATTTCGATTGCCTGGGCGCCATGGTAGCGGCTCACAAGCTCTATCCCGACGCCCATATGGTTTTTGCCGGGTCCCAGGAAAAGAGCATGCGCGACTTTTTTCTCAAGTCGTCCAGCTATGTCCTTAATTTCACTCGGATCAAGGATATCGATTTCGATCGTATCGACCGGCTGATCCTGGTCGACTGCCAGCACACCTCGCGGATCGGCCGTTTTGTCGACGTGGTCCGCCGGCCGGGCGTATCGGTCCATATCTATGATCACCATCCGGAATCTGCCGGCGACATCGGGCATGACGGCGGCCTGATCCGCGAATGCGGTTCCTCAACCACGATCATCGCCCGCATCCTCGAGGGACGGGGGATTGGGGTCTCCCCCATCGAGGCGACCCTGATGATGCTCGGCATCTACGAGGACACCGGCAGCCTCACCTTCGTCTCCACCACCGAGGACGATTACCTGGCTGCTGCCTGGCTCCTGAAGCAGGGGGCCAACCTGAACACGGTGGCGGACTTCATGACCCAGGAGCTGACCGCCGAACAGGTCTCGCTCTTGAACGACCTGCTCAAGTCGCTGCAGACCATTACCCTGAACGGCATCACCGTTTCCATTGCCCAGGCCTCCCTTGACTACTATGTGGGGGATATTGCCGTGCTTGCCCACATGATGCGGGACATGGAGAACCTGGAGGCGCTGTTCCTGGTGGTCGAGATGGGGAGCAGGGTGCACATCGTGGCACGCAGCCGCATCCCCGAGGTGAACGTGGGGGAGATCCTGCGCGAAATGGGGGGGGGCGGACATGCCACGGCAGCTTCGTCAACCATCCACGAGCTGACCATGATCCAGGTGATGGCACGTCTGGAAGAGGTGCTGCGACTGAAGGTGAACCCGCGCCGGGTCGCCAGGGACATCATGTCGATGCCGGTGAAGACGGTGACGGTGCAGACGAGTCTTGTCGAGGCACGTGATCTCCTGACGCGCTACAACGTCAATGCCATGCCGGTTCTGGCTGGTAGGAACATGGCCGGCATCATCTCCCGCCGGATCGTGGAAAAGGCGCTCTACCACAACCTGGGGCATCTCCCGGTCAGCGAGTACATGCACACCGAATACCTCTCGGCCACCCCCGACACCCCGGTCCAGGAGATCCAGGAGTACTTCGTCAGGCATAACCGCCGCTTTGCTCCGGTTTTCGACGGGGAGGAACTGGTCGGGGTCGTGACCCGGACCGACCTGCTCCGCTCCATGTATGCCGGCGAGGCGCTCTACGACCTGGCCCGCGAGGCGTTGCCGATGCGGAGCAAGGAGGTTGCCCGTCTCATGCAGGGGAAGCTCTCCCGTCGCGTGCTGCAGCTCCTGAAGGAAGCGGGGGAGACCGGCACCGCGCTCGAACTGCCGGTCTACGCGGTGGGCGGCTTCGTGCGCGACCTGTTGCTCGGGATCGAAAACCTGGACATCGACATCACCGTGGAAGGAGATGGCATCCTCTTTGCCGAGACCTTTGCCCGCAGCCATGGCTGCCGCTGCAAATGCCATCACAAGTTCGGCACGGCAGTGATCGTCTTCCCGGACGGCTTCAAGATCGATGTGGCGAGCACCCGCCTGGAGTTCTACGAAACCCCGGCTGCGCTCCCCATCGTGGAGCGTTCGTCCCTCAAGATGGACCTCTACCGGCGCGATTTTACCATCAATACCCTGGCCATTCAGCTGAACAGCGGGGACTTCGGCCTCCTGATCGACCACTTCGGCGGTCAGCGGGACATCCACGAACAGACCATCAGGGTCCTGCACAACCTCTCCTTTGTCGAGGACCCGACCAGGGTGTTCCGCGCCATCCGTTTCGAGCAGCGCCTCGGCTTCCATATCGCCACCCATACGGAAAACCTGATCAAGAACGCGGTCCGGATGAATTTCCTGGAAAAGCTTGGGGGGAAGCGTCTGCTCACCGAGCTGGTGATCATCCTCCGGGAGCGTGATCCCCTTGCTGCCGTGGGTCGAATGGCCGAGCTGGAACTGCTCCGCTTCATCCATCCCGAGCTGAAGCTGACCGCTGAGACGCGCCGCGTGCTGGATGAGTCGCGCCAGATCATCTCGTGGTTCGAGCTGCTCTTCCTCGACCGCCGATACGAAAAGTGGGTGGTCTATTTCCTGGGACTCTGCGAGACCCTGGAGGACGAGGCATTTGTGGCGGTCTGCATCAGGCTGGCGGTGAGCGAACACTACCGGGAAAAACTGGCCGAGATGCGGCGCCGGGGCAGGCAGATCATGGAGGCATCGACACGCCGCAGCCTGCGTCGGGACAGCCTGACAAAGAGCGATGTCTACAAGATGTTCAGCGATCTTTCCGTCGAGGTCCTGCTCTACCTGATGGCGCGCACCAGGGAAGAGGAGATGAAAAAACACCTCTCCCTCTATTTCACCCAGCTGCAGAATGTCCATTGCCTCATCACCGGCACCGACATCATGGCAATGGGGGTCCCCGAGGGGCCGCTGGTGGGGATGATTCTCGGTTTGCTGCTGGAGGCACGGCTCAACGGCGAGGTGATGAGCCGGGAAGACGAGTTGCGCTTCGTCATCGCTGCCCGCGATCGGCTGTTGCACGAGCGCAACAGTTCCGGCGATATGGCCGAGTCGCGACAATAGCCCGAATTATAATGAGAAAACAGCCCGGCACCATCCGGGGTGAAGTGAAATCGCCACAAAGGAATTGACTGTTCGTCGGTTTGGGTTATAGTAGGAACCGGCAATACACCGGATATCAGACGGTTTTCACGTTCTTGCCCCTGCCTGTTGCCCTGGCCCGATAGTTGCTAGTTGCAGGATACCCGTAACAACCGAACAGTCACGAGAGGGGATGGTATGAAGAAGATGAAGAGAATCCTGGCACTGACCCTGGCAGTATCCCTTTTGACCCTGTGGAACCTTCCCTGTTACGCATCCGACAACGGCTTCAAAGATACCTTTGAAAATGCCTTCTACGGCGGTCTCGCCGGTACCCTGGTGGGTGCTGCCTTGCTGGCATTTACCAACAAGCCGGGCGACCACCTTGATTACATGGTCTATGGTGCTGCCGGTGGCGTCCTGCTCGGTGCGACCTTCGGCATCGCCAAGTCCACCAGGGCCCTGGCGGAATACGAGAACGGCAAGGTGAAATTCGCCATCCCGACCGTGATCCCCGAACTGCGCGAGAACGCGGCGACCGGCCAGGCATCCCTGGCATTCAACGCCCAGCTGGTGCGGGGCAACTTCTAACCCTTTGTACAGATACCTGTCGAAAGGCGGTCTTCGGACCGCCTTTTTTTATTCCTCCGTTTCCGGCCGCCGGACCGGAGGCTTTCCTGTTGACACCCGCCCGTGGGAGCGGGTAAAAGAAGACCACATTCCCCAGGAGGTTGGCTGATGAGTACCGAAGGTCAGAAAATCATTTACACCATGATGCGGGTTTCCAAGTTCTACGACAAGAAGCCGGTCATCAAGGATATCTCGCTCTCCTATTTCTATGGCGCCAAGATCGGCGTCCTCGGCCTGAACGGCTCGGGCAAGTCCTCGCTTTTGCGGATCATGGCCGGGGTGGACAAGGAGTTCAACGGCCAGGCAGTCCTCTCCCCCGGCTACACGGTCGGCTACCTGGAGCAGGAGCCGAAGCTGGACGAGGCCAAGACCGTGCGCCAGATCGTGGAGGAGGGGGTGCAGGCGACGGTGGACCTTCTGGCCGAGTTCAATGCCATCACCGACAAGTTTTCCGAGCCGGATGCCGACTTCGAGAAGCTGTGCGATCGGCAGGCGGAGCTGCAGGAGAAGCTGGACCATCTGGAAGCCTGGGACCTGGATTCGCGGCTGGAGATGGCCATGGATGCGCTCCGCTGCCCGAACGGCGATACGTCGGTCAAGGTGCTCTCAGGCGGCGAGAAGCGGCGGGTGGCGCTCTGCCGCCTGCTCCTGCAGAAACCGGACATCCTGCTCCTGGACGAACCGACCAACCATCTGGACGCCGAAACCGTGGCATGGCTGGAGCATCACCTCCAGAGCTACCCCGGCACGGTCATTGCCGTCACCCATGACCGTTACTTCCTCGACAACGTGGCCGGCTGGATCCTGGAACTGGACCGGGGGGAGGGGATCCCCTGGAAGGGGAACTATTCTTCCTGGCTGGAGCAGAAGCAGACACGGCTCGCCAACGAGGAGAAGCAGGAGAGCGAGCGGCAGAAGACCCTGCAGCGCGAGCTGGAATGGATCAGGATGTCCCCCAAGGGGCGGCATGCCAAGTCCCAGGCCCGCATCAGCGCCTACGAGCAGCTGGTCAACGAGGCGGGTGAGAAGCAGGCAAAGGAGCTGGAGATCTATCTCCCGGCCGGCCCGCGCCTGGGTGACGTGGTCATCGAGGCGGAGAATGTCGCCAAAGCCTATAACGACCGGCTCCTGTTCGAGGGGATGACCTTCAGGCTGCCGCGCGGCGGCATCGTCGGCGTTATCGGCCCCAACGGTGCCGGCAAGACCACGCTGTTCCGTCTGATCACCGGCCAGGAGACCGCCGATTCCGGCACGATCCGGGTCGGCGATACGGTGAAGCTCGCCTATGTCGACCAGAGCCGCGATGCCCTCAACCCGGAGAAGAGCATCTGGGAAGAGATCGCGGAAGGGGCAGATACCATCCAGCTCGGCAGGGTGAGTGTCAACTCCCGCGCCTACGTGGCCCGCTTCAACTTCTCCGGCAGCGACCAGCAGAAAAAGGTCGGCACGCTCTCCGGCGGCGAGCGGAACCGGGTTCACCTCGCCAAGATCCTCAAGGAGGGCGCTAACGTCGTCCTGCTCGACGAACCGACCAACGACCTGGACGTGAACACCATGCGCGCACTCGAAGAGGCGTTGGAAAACTTCGGCGGCTGCGCCGTGGTCATCTCCCACGACCGCTGGTTCCTCGACCGGATCGCCACCCATATCCTGGCCTTCGAGGGGGACAGCACCGCAGTCTGGTTCGAGGGGAACTACTCGGAATATGAGGAAGACCGGCACAAGCGTCTCGGCGCGGCCGCAGACATCCCGCACCGGATCAGGTACCGCCAGCTGACCCGCTAGAGGGAGCCCGACCAACCCATGCACCTGCACCTGGTCACCATCCATGCCATGCACTCCCCCCAGGCCGTGCCGCTGGCAGCCGCCAGCCTCAAGGCCTTCCTCGATGCGCGCGACAACCGGAACCCCCCGGTAACGGTCACCTGCGCCGAGATCTTCTCCGGCACCCCCCTGGATGCGGTCGCTGGCGAGATCCTTGCGCTTGAGCCGGACATGGTCGGCTTTCCGCTCTACGTCTGGAACCGGGCAGAGTGTTGCGGCCTGGCGGAATTGCTGCGCCGGGCCGCGCCGGGCCTCATGATCATCGCCGGCGGCCCGGAAGCGACCGCCGATCCCGAGGGCGTCCTCAAGGAGGCGCCCTTTGACCTCGTGGTGATCGGCGAAGGGGAGTTTACCCTGGCCGAGCTGTTCGATCGCCTTGCTGCCGGTGTAGCCATCGACGATCTGCCGGGGATCGCCCGGCTCGTCCATGGCCGAGCCGTCTCTGTCAAGCGTCCGCCGATCCCCGACCTGGGTCTGCTTACTTCTCCCTACCTCTCCGGTCTGCTCGACGCCCATATCCCGAACGGAGTGGTCTGGCAGCTGTCGCGGGGCTGCTCATTCGGCTGTGATTTCTGCTTCGACGGCATGGGTGACCGCAAGGTCCGGCGCTACCCGCTGGAGCGGCTGGAAGCGGAACTGGACTATGTCCTGGCCCATAGGGTGAACCAGATCTTCGTCCTCGATTCCACCTTCAACCAGGATGTGAAGCGGGCCAAGACCCTGCTCCGGCTGATCGCGAAAAAGGCCCCTCATGTTCATTGCCATTTCGAGGTGCGGCACGAACTGCTGGATTCGGAGCAGGCCAGGCTCTTTGCCGGGTTGACCTGTTCCCTGCAGATCGGTCTGCAGAGCGCCGATCCCGAGGTGGCCCGCAACGTGGGCCGAGCATTCAGGCGCGACGATTTCGTTGCCAAGATCGGGATGCTCAACGAAACCGGCGTTATCTTCGGCTTCGACCTGATCTACGGCCTGCCGGGCGACAGCCTGGCCCGATTCAGGGAGGGGCTCGATTTTGCCCTCTCCCTCTATCCCAACCACCTGGACATCTTTCCCCTCTCGGTCCTGCCCGGCACGGCGCTTGCCGGCCGCGCCACAGCCCTCGGCATGAAGCACCTGGCAAAGCCCCCCTATACCCTGCTGGAGACGCCGACGTTCCCGGCTGCCGATATGGTTCGTGCCCGCCGACTCGGGGCTGCCTGCGACATCTTCTACAGCAGGGGCAAGGCGGTGGCCTGGTTCAATGGCGTGGTCGCAACGCTCCGCCTGACGCCGGTCGCCTTCCTGGAGCGCTTTGTCGCCTGGCTGCAGGAACAGGGAGCAGGGGAGTGCGACGAGTCCCGCTTCGGCGACGAGGCAATCTGGCGGCTGCAGCGGGAGTTTCTTACCGCCCGGTTCACCCGGCAGCGGGTCGGACGCCTCTTGCCGCTCGCCCTCGATTTCGTGGACTACCATTACCATTATGCCGCCACCGTCATGGCGGTGCCGCCGCAGCTTCCCGGCCGGCGAAAGCCCTCCCGTGCCGACCTGCTCCGCAAACCGCTCATGCTGGCGCCGTCGTCGCGGCTGGCCACGTTCACCTACGAGATCCTCGATCTCCTGGAGACCGGGGAGCCCGACCTGCGCGCAATAGCCGCCACCCTGCAGCCGTCGGGATCCTATGCGGCCATCTATCCCCATGACGGCCAGGTCTGTACCGAGTCGCTGGCTGAACCCTATTTCCGCCTGCTGGAACGGCTCGACGGTGAGACACCGGCAGCCCTTCTGGCCGCCGATCTGGAGATTGCTGCTGACGAGGCAGGGGATTTTCTCGCATTTGCGACTGCGGAGGGGATCGTTACCCCTGTTGCACCTCTAGGCGCCTAATCCTTGGTCACATCCCTGTGCGTTCATGCCTGTAATGCCATCCCCTGTGCGTTTGCAAATTCGCAGGGGTGTGTTATAAGCGCTCAGTGGGCCGCTGCATGAATCAACAGACAGAGCAGGGGGGAAACGGGTGACATCCCAATCGTTCGAGCCGGGAGAGGATCAGCGCGTGCAGCTGGTTGATACCTTCGGGCGGACCATCAATTATCTGCGGCTTTCCGTGACCGATCGCTGCAATCTCCGCTGCCACTACTGCATGCCCGACAAGGGTGTGGAAAAGCTTGCCCACGGCGATATCCTCAGTTACGAGGAGTTGCTGCTGATCGCCCGGACAGCGGTGCAACTCGGGGTGGAAAAGGTGCGGGTGACCGGCGGGGAGCCGCTGGTGAGACGCGGCATTACCTCGTTCCTGGCCCGGCTGGCCGGGCTGCCGGGGCTCAGGCACCTGGTGCTCACCACCAACGGGCTGCTCCTGGCAGAGCTGGCTGCCGATCTCAGGCACGCCGGCGTGCAGCGGGTCAACGTCAGTCTCGATTCGCTCGATCCGGCGACCTTTGCCGCCATCACCCGCGGTGGCGATCTGGCCCGCGTCCTAGCCGGGCTGGCTGCTGCGGATAGTGCCGGTCTCCCCCTCAAGCTCAACATGGTGGTCATGCGCGGGGTCAACGATGCCGAGATCGAGGCGTTTGCCCGACTGACCCTGGAGAGCCCCTTTGCGGTCCGCTTCATCGAATACATGCCGACCCTGCAGGATAGCGGCTGGCAGGAGCAGATCGTTCCCGGCAGCGAGATCCTGGAGCGCCTGGCGAAACGGTTCCGCTTCGCCCTGGTCGATCGGGGCCCCTATGCCGGGCCGTCCCAGGATTTCAGGATCGAAGGGGCCAGAGGAACCTTTGGCATCATTACCCCGGTTTCGGGGCACTTCTGCAGCGATTGCAACAGGATTCGGGTCACGGCGGCCGGAGAGGCGCGCAGTTGTCTCTTTTCCGCAGCGGGCATCGACCTGAAGCCATTCCTTCGGCCTGAGGATGGCGAGGGGCTGCGGGAGGCCCTGCGCCGGCTGGTGGAAGAGAAGCCGCACCGGCACGGGATGAACCGCTGTGGCTGCGAACACGAGCCGTTTGTCATGGCCAAGATCGGCGGATAGGCAAAATGGAGGAGAGATGGCCAGCGTAACAGCGGTCTGCGTGAGCAAGGAGAAGGGGGAGCGGAAGGTGCCGGTCCCCAGGGTCGAACTGGTGGTCGGTCATGGCATCGAAGGGGATGCCCATGCCGGTGACTGGCATCGCCAGGTGAGCCTTTTGGCCAGCGAGAGCATCGCCAAGATGCGCGCGCTCGGGCTGGATGTCTCCAGTGGGGACTTTGCCGAGAACATCACCACCGCCGGCATCGAGCTGATCGCCCTCAAGGTGGGGGACCGGCTGGCGATTGCCGATGCGCTGCTGGAGATCACCCAGCTCGGCAAGGAGTGCCATAGCCGCTGCGCCATCTACCACCAGGCCGGCGACTGCGTGATGCCGAAGGAGGGAATCTTCGCCCGCGTGCTGCGGGGGGGGACCATACAGCCCGGAGACGAGATCACGCAGGTCTTTCCCGAGACCGGGAGTCCTGCAGGAGGGGAGTCATGACGACGTTGGCGCAAGCCTTGACACAGATACTCGATTCGGTTACGCCGCTCGACACGGAGCTCGTGGAACTGGGGAGCGCCCTCGGCAGGGTCATTGCCGGGGAGATTGTCGCCCTCTGGGATCTGCCGATGGTCGACAACTCGGCAATGGACGGATATGCCGTCCGCCATGTCGACTGTACCCCCTGTGCATCATTTCGCGTCACCGGCTTTCTGCCGGCGGGGAATGAGCTGGTGCCCCAGGTACGGCAGGGGGAGGCGGTCAAGATCATGACCGGCGCGCCGATCCCCGCCGGCAGCGACCTGGTTGTCCCGGTGGAGGAGGCCGAGGAGCGTGACGGGCAGGTCACCTTCTCTGACCCGGTCAGGATGGGACAGCATATCCGGTTTCGCGGCGAGGATGTGCGGGCCGGCCAGACCATCGCCGGACCCGGCACCCTGATCCGGCCGGCGGAGATCAACATGCTGGCATCGCTGGGCAAGGCGCTGGTCCCGGTCTATCGGCGGGCCAGGGTGGCTGTCGTGGCAACCGGCGACGAGCTGGTCGAGCTGGGCCAGCTGCCGGAGCCCGGCTGCGTCATCAACAGCAATTCCCTGGCCCTGGCAGCCGCCATCAGGGAGATCGGGGCCGAACCGGTGATGATCGGCATCGCCCGCGACGATCTCGACAGCCATCGCCGGCTCCTGACCGCTGCCCTGAGCGCCGATGCGGTCATCACCTCGGCGGGGGTCTCTGCCGGTGACCGCGACCTGGTGCGGGACGTCCTGGCAGAGCTCGGGGTTCGCCAGCTCTTCTGGAAGGTCAAGGTCAAGCCGGGTGGGCCGACCGCGTTCGGCATGAAGGGAGCGGTGCCGGTCTTTTCCCTGCCCGGCAATCCCGTCTCCACGCTCCTCACCTTCGAGATGCTGGTCAGGCCGGCGCTGCTCAAGCTGATGGGGCATGCCAGGCTGTTCAAGGTCCCGGTCAGGGCCATCCTTGCCGAAGATGCCCGCCCCCGCGAAGGGAAGACGACGCTGCTGCGGGTGAGGCTTTCCTATGCCGACGGTGCCTGGTCCGCCTCTTCTTCGGGAGACCAGAAGACTAGTTTCCTCCGTACCCAGGTTGCGGCAGACGGCATCGTGCCACTGGCACCGGGCAAGGAGACGCTCCCTGCCGGGAGCGAGGTTGGCGTCCTGGTGCTCGGCGAGCGGCAGTGGTTGGTGGAGTGCTGAGGGAATCAGACGTGGAGGAGCATGATGGCTTTCAATCATTTTGACAGTCGCGGCCAGGCGATCATGGTGGATGTGAGCGCCAAGGAGCCGACCTTGAGGGCTGCCGTTGCCTCTGCCAGGGTGCGGCTCACCCCTGCCATACTCCGGTCGATCCTGGAGGGGGGGGGTGTCAAGGGGGATGTGCTGGGGGTTGCCCGGCTTGCAGGGATTCAGGCGGCAAAACGGACCCCGGACCTGATCCCCCTTGCCCATCCGCTCGCCATCCACCATGTTGCCATTGAGTTCGCACCGGTTCCGGAAACGGGGGTGGTGGCGATCAGGGCAACGGTGAAGGCCCTGGAACGGACCGGCGTGGAGATGGAGGCGATGGTGGCCGCCAGTGTTGCGGCGCTCACGGTCTATGACATGTGCAAGGGCGTGGACAAGGGGATAGCCATCGAAGAGGTGGTGCTGCTCGCCAAGGATGGCGGCAAGAGCGGCAGCTACCGCCGGGGAGAGACATTATGAGGGTGGCAATCCTGACCCTGAGCGACAAGGGGGCCCGCGGCGAGCGGCAGGACCTGAGCGGCCCGGCACTGCAAAGCTGGCTGGAAGGGAAGGGGGCGACTGTCTGTGCAACCGAATTGCTGCCGGACGAGCGCGGGATGATTGCCGAACGGCTGGCATCCTGGGCGGCAAGCGGCAGCGTCGACCTGGTGCTCACCACTGGCGGCACCGGGGTTTCGCCCCGCGATGTGACGCCGGATGCTACCCTGGATGTGGTGGAACGGGTCATACCCGGATTCGGCGAGGAGATGCGCCGGGCGAGCCGGGAAAAGACTCCGCATGCCCTCATCTCCAGGGCGGTTGCCGGCATCCTGAAGTCGACCCTCATCATCAATCTCCCCGGCAGCCCCAAGGGGGCCGTGGAGAACCTCGAAGCGGTCTGGCCCGCCATCCCCCATGCCATAGCCAAGATCCAGGGTGATCCTGACGACTGCGCCTCCTGAACGTCCCTTGCCGGCACTCTTTCCGGCGTCTTTCTCTGGGAGCTTCGGCATGCCGAAAGCGGGTGTCGTGTTACCTCTCGTCGACCAGTTCCGCCAGGTGCCGGTCGATGATCTCCCTGAGCCCTTCCAGTTCTGTCTTCACCTTCACACGCTCTTTCCCCTGCAGGGCGGTCACGTCAATGGCTGTAATTTTTTTCGAAAATGAGCGGCAGAGCCGGTGGTAACCCGGACTGACGGCCTGTTTTGCCGAGGTGCGGGAACGCAGGGCCGCGCGCGACAGCCCTTCCCGGTTATAGCGCCGGTAGAGGGCAAGCATCTCCTCGGTGGTTGAGAGCTTGGCGATCTCCACCAGGATGCTGCGGGCCAGGTCGCGGCGGGGGCGGCATTCGTCGCGGATCTCCAGCGGGAGCCGGGTCAGGGAGATGATCTCGGAAAGGGTGGAGACCGACTTGCCGAGGATGGCGGAGAGATCGGCAAGGGTATAGTCGTGCGAGCTCTTGAGCCGTTCCACGGCCTCTGCCTCTTCGATGCAGCCGAGATCCTGACGGATAAGGTTTTCCACCAGGGCGATCTCGGCTGCCTGGCCGTCGCTGCAGATGGCTGGAATGGTCTTTAGCCCGGCCTGGCGAGCTGCGGCGAGTCTGCGGCCACCGGCGACTGTGAAAATGCTGCCGTCGGGTTCCTGGCGAAAGATCACCGGCTGAAGGAGCCCATGACGGGCTATGGAGATTGCCAGTTCGTCAAGGGACTCTTTGTCGAAGTGCTTGCGGGGCTGTGACGGATCGGGAAGCAGATCGGCAACAGCGACACGGTAGAGCCGGCCCTTCTGGTAGCTCGTGGTAGCCGGAGCCGGGGGCGGTGGTGCCTGCTGCATCACGGTTTCCGGAAAGAACGACAGCTGGTCGAGATGGTGTGCATCCTGCGCTGGTGTGCGTGCCGATTTGTTTGTCATAGCGGTCTCTGTTCCGAGGTTGTCTGCGCACCGGGGGATGGTACACATAAAAAATGGGTTAGCCTGGTGGGGCTAACCCATTGTCGTTCCTGGTGGGCGCTACTGGGATTGAACCAGTGACCCCTGCCGTGTGAAGGCAGTGCTCTCCCGCTGAGCTAAGCGCCCCAAGCACTCTTTCAATAGCAAATGTTCAATTCCCTGTCAAGAACGTTGTGTTGACGGGCCGGCCAATCGCCTGACCAGTGCCGTTGCACGGCTAATACGCCTTGACCTCCCGTTGCACTCCTGCTATATTTCTGCGTCATCATTAAAATCCGAAGTAATGGAAAGTTATACCGAAATGCCGCCTGCCGCGATTTTCGCGGATGTGGGGGGGCCAGGAGGGTGCATGCCGCTCGAACAGGGACTGGTGCAGGTCTATACCGGAAACGGCAAGGGAAAGACGACCGCTGCCCTGGGATTAGCCTTTCGCGCCTGCGGCAGGGGGCTCAAGGTCCTGATGATCCAGTTCATGAAGGGGGGCGGTCCCTACGGCGAGCACCTTGCCGCGGAACGACTTGCGCCCCTCCTGACCATTGTCCCTTTTGGCCGGCCCGGCTGGGTCAACCGCGACAACCCTGACCCGGAAGACCGGCGCCTGGCCCTGGAGGCCCTGGCACTTGGGCATGAAGCCGTGAGTGGCGGCAACTACGACCTGGTGATCCTGGACGAGGTGAACGGGGCGGTCGGCTTCGGCCTGTTGACCGTCGAGGAGGTGCTGGCATGTATCGCTGTCAGGGCGCCTGGCGTGGAGCTGGTCCTGACCGGAAGAAATGCCGACCAGCGCGTTATCGATGCCGCGGACTTGGTGACGGAGATGCGGGAGGTAAAGCACTATTACCGCGCCGGCGTCCCCGCCCGGATTGGCATCGAGAAATAAGGATTTACGGCTCTGAGCGAGTTGAAGCTATTTTCACCCTACAAGGAGATCGACCATGGCTGAAAGAACGTTACGCGTACTGGTTGGAAAGCCGGGCCTGGATGGCCACGACAGGGGGGCGAAGATCATTGCCAGGGCCTTCCGCGATGCGGGTTTCGAGGTTATCTACACTGGTCTGCACCAGACCCCGGAGCAGATCGTCTCTGCCGCCATACAGGAGGATGTGGACTGTGTGGGGCTTTCCATCCTTTCCGGTGCGCACAACACCCTTCTTCCCAGGGTCTGCCAGCTCCTGAAAGAGAAAGACGCCGACGACATCATGGTCTTTGGCGGCGGGGTGATCCCTGATGACGACATCCCCGGTCTGAAGAACGCCGGTCTCAAGGAGGTCTTCACGCCGGGGTCCTCCACCGAGGATATTGTCAAGTGGGTCAGGGACAACGTGCACCCGCGCGCATGAGTTCCGGGAGGTTCCGGGACTTGCGTAGCTCGACGTGATGATCGACGGCGAGATGGATGCCAGGGCATATGAAGGCGAGGGGAATCCCTCGCCTTCGCCATGCCGGGGTGGTGTCTGCCTATGCCGTTTTGCTTGAACTATTGCTGGAAAGAAGGGTACGACCATGTCACTTGCAGAACGGATTCTCCTGGGGGATACCCGCGCCGCAGCGCGGCTGATGAGAGATATCGACGACGGTTACGCCAGCGCCCGCGAAGAGCTGAAGCTCCTCTACCCGCACAGCGGCTCTGCCTACCTCATCGGCATCACCGGACCCCCCGGAGCCGGCAAATCGACCCTGGTCGACCAGGTCACCGAGGCGTATCGCCGTCGCGGCAAGCGGGTCGGCATCGTGGCGGTCGATCCCACCAGCCCGTTTACCGGCGGAGCGATCCTGGGGGACCGCATCCGCATGAACCGGCATGCCGACGACGAAGGGGTATTCATCCGGAGCCTGGCAACACGTGGCCATCTCGGCGGCGTCTCCCGTTCCACCGGGGACGTGGCGCTGGTGATGGACGCCATGGGGATGGACGTGGTGATCATCGAGACCGTCGGGGTGGGGCAGGATGAGGTGGATATCGTCAAAATGGCCCATACCACGGTGGTGGTGATGGTGCCCGGACTCGGCGACGACATCCAGGCCATCAAGGCGGGCATCCTTGAGATCGGCGACGTGTTCGTGGTGAACAAGTCGGACCGGCCCGATGCCGACCGGACGGTCCGGGAGTTGACGACCATGCTGGAGATGAACAGTGCCAGGGCCGATGACTGGCGGCCCAAGGTGATGCGGACCGAGGCACACCGGGGGACCGGGATCGCGGAGTTGGTGGAGGAGTTCGAGACGCACCGTTCGCACCTGTTCGGTTCTGCGGCCATACACCGCTTCCTTGCGGAAAAGGGCGCACGTACCTTCATGGAGATCCTCAAGGATCGGCTTTTTGCCGAGGTCTTTGCCCCTCTGGAGGCAGACGGCCGTTTTGCCCGGATCGTAGACGATCTGGCCAACCGGCGCATCGACCCGTACAGCGCGGTTGAAGCGGTGGTTGCCGAACGCTTTGCCGCAGGAGCAGACAACTGATCATGAAGATGTACAGTGGAAATTCGCAATCGACGAACACGAAACGCCCGGAGACGGGAAGGCCGCTGCTGCGAAGGATTGCCCTGAGGCTACCGCTGATCCTCATCGTGCTCTTTCTCGGCGGATGGATCATCGTCAAGGAGCCGGCAGTGGTGGACGACCCTGCCGCCAACCCGCAAGACCCTGCCAGGGAGGATCTGAGCAGGGTATTTTATCCCAGTGCGGAGCAGATAGCCTGGCATCCCTACTTCGTCAAGCCGAACGATACCCTCGAATCGCTCTTTGGCAAAGACTGGCCCCTGGTGGCGCGCTTCAACCGGATCGACCGCCGCCATGTCTATCCCGGCATGACCATCAAGGTTCCGGACCGGATGGACGACATCAGGGACTACACCCCGTTGCCGAAGTTCTATGAACCGGCCCGCCGGCATGAGAAGTATATCCTGATCAACATCATGGAGCAGTGGCTGGGCGCGTACGAATACGGGAAGCTCAAGTTCTCCATGCCCGCAGCTACCGGCAGCAGCGGCCACGAGACACCGACTGGGCTGTTCAGGGTCGATGCCCGACACCGTAACCATACCTCGTCGCTGTACAAGACCGAGGATGAGGCGGCGCAGTACCCCATGGACAATGCCATCCGCTTCCATGTGGGGGCGGACAATGTTTCTTATTGGATTCATGCCAGGGATCTTCCCGGCAAGCCGGCTTCCCACGGGTGTGTCGGATTGTATGACGAGTCGATGCAGAAGCGGATCTACAGCTTCCCGACCGATCCGGTGCTTCTCGATTCCAAAAAGCTTTACCAGTGGGCGGTTGGGGAAGACGAATACGAAGACGACACCGGTGCGCTGGAAGAACTTGAGGATGGACCTCTGGTCGAGGTTATCGGAGAGAACCCCGTCTATCTGACAGGGGCCATGCAGCACTAATCACTGTTGTTCCGCTCCGTGCGGCACAACATCGGAGGAAGCATGAACAGAACGTTGAAGGTGGCGGTGTTGAGCTTGACGCTGGGTCTCCTTTTCCTGGGGCAGACTGTTTGGGCAGCCGCATTGGCAACCAGTCCGGAGGCGGCCCTGAAAAAGGCGTTTCCCGAGATCACGGTCGACAGCATGCAAAAGATCGACGTACCCGGCTGGTACGAGGTCGTCACGGGGCAGAATGTCCTCTATTTCTATCCCGAGAAGGATTATCTCTTTGTCGGCGAGATCTATGGCAAGGATCGACAGAGCCTGACAGCCGCGCGCAAGCGGCAGCTCAGTGCCAAGCTGGTAAAGACCCTGCCGCTGGAGAAGGGGGTGAAGATCGGTTCTGGTAAAAACGTCATCATCGAGTTTACCGACCCGGATTGCCCCTATTGTCGGAAAGCCTCCGAGTTCCTAGCCAAGCGACGGGATGTGACCCGGTATGTCTTCTTTGCTCCGCTTGCCCATCCCGCGGCAATCGGCAAGATACAGCACATCCTGAATGCCAAAGACAAGGCGCGGGCCTACGAGGAGATGATGAGGGGCGCATCGCCGCCGCAGGGTGAAAACTTCCCCGAATCGGTGAAGGCCCTTGCCCAGGAGCATCTGGCGCTTGCCCGAAAAGTGGGCGTACAGGGAACGCCCACCTTCTTCGTGAACGGAACGGAAGTTGTGGGAGCTGATGAAAAGCGGATCGAGGCGCTTTTGACCGGAGGAAAATAGTTTCGGAAGTTCACTGCACATAAAAAGGCCCCGCTGTACCGTATCCGGTTACAGCGGGGCCTTTTTCGTAGTCAGTCTGAAGCGATTCAGGGATAGATGATGATGCTGATGGCTGCCAGACCGTTGTCTGCGAGGCAGACCGGGAAATAGAGACCGGTATAGCCGACCGGGATATCGATCCCTCCGGTGCTGTCGATTATCTCCGGCGGCATGATGTCCAGGCTCTTCCCCTGCTGGGCTGATTTGGCAACCACATTGCCGCAGACCACATTGACAAACTCCATGACCGTGTCATCCAGCACTTCCTTCGGCTCATGGGAGACACTCTCCTGGTTCAGGATCGCCTTGGCGATCTCTTCCTGCACATCTGCAGAAGCCGTCAGAATGTAGCGACAGCGGAGGTCTCCGGTAAAGTCCATGGCTGCCATCACATGCACCTGGTCAAGATGGGTGACGATCTGGCAGGGGCCGGGACGGAAGGTCAGGCGGGCAACACGGGTGAACATCTTGTAGGTCATGTCCACCATGATTTCACAGAGATCAGCATAGGGGACCCCTGCGGGGATTTCCACCTTGCTGGTGGCAAACTGCGCCTGGTCTGCCTTGAATTCCGCTAGATAACGCTGCAAATCCTCATCGGTGAACCCGCCTACCTGAACGATCGCCTCGCCGATATAGAGGTGTGTCTCTGACTGCCTGGCCAGGGCACGTTGTAACTGATCGGGTGTCAACAGCCCCATCTGTACGGCGAGGTCTCCAAACCGCATGTCTACGGTTCTTTGTGCCCGGTTTACCTTTTCCACTGCCTCTGCGTTCAAGAACCCCAGGTCGAGGACGATCTCCCCAACGCTTTTATTTACCGATTCCTGCAGGTTAATGGCCTGCAACAGGACATCCCGGGGGATGATCCCCTGTTCTACCAAAAACTGCCCGAAAAACTTGACCGCCATTACGGTTCTCCTTTGGCTCTGTTGTCGATACCGGCTCTGCAACCCTTATTCATGCTTCCCGCAGGATCTTCAAAACGTTGTCCGTCTCGAACGGTTTGGAGATAACATTCCGCGCACCCAGCTTGATGGCCTCGTTGAACTTGTCTCCCACGCCTCCCAGCGAGGTAATCATGACTACCTTGATGTTCCGGTCCAGCGCCATGAGTGTCCGCAGGGCGGTGATCCCGTCCATCCCCGGCATGTTCATGTCCATGCAGATGATGTCGGGGTGGAGCGACTGGTACATCTTTATGGATTCAAGGCCGTTCTTGGCATGTCCGACCACCTGGAATTCTCCGCTTTCAGTCACGATCTTTTCCAATTGACGGGCTACCGAGATGCTATCGTCTACCAGCAGAACCTTTCTCATATCTTTCTGTCTCCTTGATATCAATAAACAACATATTAAGTCGGCTTTTGTTCATATCGGCGCCGAGGACGATTCCTTAAGGATCTCTACTGTGATTTTACAGGAGTAACATGATGACGGCAATCACGACGCCATTGATTATGCCGATGACCGTGTATTCTTTCGTGCGGTCAGGGCCTGAAGGTACAGCGGTGTCAGCGGGGTATTCTCCGGAATAGGTGTCTGAGGGCATGCCAGCGTCACTGGCCTGCATTGTCGCGCTGTCGGCTGGCTGCGCAGTCTGGGGCAGCACCTGCTTTTGGTCTGGGGCGCTTGCTCCATCAGCGGCAAGGTCGGCTGTGCGCTCTTTTGCCAGAGGCCGGATGACTGCAGCAGGAGGGGGTTTGGGAACCTCCACGATAACGGTTGCCGATTTTTCCTTTTCGCGGTTTCCCGCCCGGTCCACGCTCCAGTAGCTGATCCGGTAGCTGCCGTCCGTGGCTATGGTGAACGGTTCGGATCCGTAGCGCTCGCTGGTGCCGCTTATCCTGTATTCGCTGGTGGCAACGCCTGACAGCGGGTCCTCAGCTTCAAGGGCGATGACGGTCTTGTCCGAAATGCGATAAACACCATTCTCGACCGTTTTTGGGGTGCCGATCAGCAGACTGGTCTCAGGTGGGGTCTGGTCGATGGTGATCTTGACAAAGCGCGTCGGTTCCAGATTTCCCAGGCGGTCGCTGCTGCGGTATTCCACCAGGTGGACCCCTTGCGCCGAGATGGAAAAGGGCTTGCAAGGGAGCCACTGGCTGCTGTCCAGCTTGTATTCGACCGTTTTGACTCCGGCGTTGTTGTCCGTTGCCGTGCACGAAACCTGGCTTGCCGTGGCGCTGATGACGATATCGCCGTTCTGGCGGCTCTGTCTGTTGACGGTCAGTACCGTTGAAGGAGGTGCGGAGTCGACGGTAACGGTTTTAGATCGGGCAGTTTCGACATTTCCGGAGCGGTCGATACTGCGATATTCGATAAGATGCTCGCCCGGTTCCTGGATGGTAAAGGGGGAATAGGGGAGCCAATCGCCGCGGTCGAGGCGGTATTCGCTCGCATCGACTCCCGATTGGGAATCCTCGGCCTGCAGTGTGAAAAAGGTGCTGTCCGTTACCATGGTTGCACCAGAGGTAGAGGTCACCTGGGGGGAGCCAATGGAGATGGTGGTGACCGGCGGCGTCTTGTCGATTTTGATGGTGACAGACTTCGCTGATTCGCGGTTTCCCACCTGATCGGTGCTGCGAAAGGAGATGACGTGGGTGGTGCGATCATCGACCCTGAACGGCTCATAGGGCAGCCACCCCCCCTCGTCGATACGGTATTCCCTTGTTGCGATTCCCGACAGCATGTCGACGGCATCCAGTTCAAATGCAGTCGGCTGTCTGATGTACAGGGCATCGGCGGAATTCAGGGAGTGGCCCGCCGACGTGAGGGAAGTAATGGGGGGCGTCGTGTCGGTAATCAGGGAGAGGATGTGCACGGCATCCTGATTGCCGACATTGTCGGTGCTGCGATATTCCAGCCGGTGCTCACCTTCATTGGCAATGGTGAAAATTTCCCGAAACGGGAGCCAAGGCCCGCCGTCAACGCGATAATCGATCTGGGCGATACCGCTCATGGCATCGCTGGCGGAGAGGGTAATGGTGGTATTGGCAGAAATGAAGGTCTTGCCGCTGGGGGCTGTCCGGTTTGGCGAGCCAATCTGGGCCGAGCTGACCGGACTGGTGGTATCCAGGGAGAACGAAAGCGACTGGGCCTGCCCCTGGGTACCGGCAGGATCAACGGAGCGGTAAAAGAGCGTATGGGCACCTTCCGGCAGTTGTGAGAGGGAAAGCGGACCCTGTAACGTTTTCCACTGGTCGGCATCGTCAAAACGGTATTCGGCCCTGGCAACACCGGAACCGTTGTTCGTAGCGGCGAGCCTGATCGTCGCTTTTGGGGAAACAAAAAGCGCTTTAAGGGTTGTGTGCTGCGGGCCTTCGACAACGGCAGTGGGGGAGGGCGTAACGTTGTCGAGGGTTGCGCACCACCCGTCAGGGAGCGGTGGCATGACGGCCAGGGCCGACAACAGGTAAACGATCTTGGCGTATCGTATCATAATCGGATTTCCGGCCCTGTCCTCTCGGGATTGCGTTAAAACCCGGTAATGATACCTGCCGTGGCGACTCTGTGCAAGTCAAAATACCAGCAACAAGGTTAAATACTGGACATCAGAACAGATATTGGTGATTATGACTCAGTAATAGTCACAAGGTATGTCAAAATGGAAATAGTTACTGTAATAAATTGTTACATGAAGCGCGAGAATAGATTGTGACGTCTTTGGTTGCTGACAGAGGCAGGTACTCTGTTATGGCGGATGGAGTAAAAGGTGTGCAGTAATAAAACAAAAAGGGATTAGCGTTGCCGCTAACCCCTTATCTGTTTATGGTGGAGCTGATCAGGATCGAACTGACGACCTCTTGAATGCCATTCAAGCGCTCTCCCAGCTGAGCTACAGCCCCAAATACGAGGCATTTATAACAAACCTGCCGGGAGGTGTCAATGATTTTTTAAATCTTGACGCCTATTGGGCAAATAGCTATAATTCGCCAGCAATCGCCGGAGTGGTGAAATTGGTAGACGCACCGGACTCAAAATCCGGCGCCAGCGATGGCATGTCGGTTCGACTCCGACCTCCGGCACCATAATATACAAGGGCTCGCGTTATCTATTGACGCGAGCCCTTTACCGTTTCTGCCCGAAGGATCAGAGATAAAACAGCTTGACAGGAGCATAGGGGAAGGCTATCTTGAATTTCGTAATAAAGGGGAGTAGTTATCGGCTGGAGAAATAGCCGACCCGGTTTCCGTCAAGACGGTCGAAAGACCCGGGACCGGGGCATGAACTTGCCAACAAGACCTTTATCCAGGCACACATGCCGAGGGTAAAGGTCTTTTTTATTACCCCCGCACACGCAGGAAACCAAGGAGCCAACAGAATGAAAAGACATGTCGTCAACGTATGTGCCGTACTCGCAGCCGTCCTGTTCCTGAGCATCACCGTGCTGGAGCTCACTGCTGAAGCCAGAATCGGCGGGAGCCGCTCGTTCGGAAGCCGCGGCTCGCGCAGCTACTCCAAACCTGCCGGCACGTACTCCCAGCCGAGCCCGTCGCGCCAGCAGTTATCGCCTTCTGCCGGTCCATTTCAGCAGCAGGCGGGCGGCGGATTCATGAGAAGCATGGCAGGCGGAATCATGGGGGGCATGCTGGGAAGCATGTTGTTCGGCGGCACTGCCGGAGCCGGGACAGGCGGTATGGGAGGCGGTGGCGGCATAGGCCTGTTTGACATCGCCCTCTTGGGTGGCGTCGGCTATCTCGTCTACCGTGTCGTAAGACCCAGAATAGGCTGATACTTCCTTTTTCACGATGCAAACGGAACTGTAATCAGATACAGGAATGCTCACTGGTGCCCGTTCCAGGGCACCTTTCCAGCGCATGTTGTTGAACAACCTGCTAGGGGAGGCCACGATGCCCAATAAAAAATTCATGTTCGTCCTGATTCTCCTGGCAGTGGTTTTCCCGCTCTTGTCATACCTCCTGAATGTCTATTCCGACTGGCTCTTTTTCGTCGAGACCGGATATTCGTCGGTCTTTGCCACGACACTCACAGCCAAGACGGTCTCCGGGCTGCTCTTTGGCGGGCTGTTGTTTCTCTGCGTGCAGATAAACCTCCACCATGCGTTCAAGGCACGGTTCCCCCTGACCGGCATTTTCATGGTGGGAGGCGGCAACATCCGCATCAACAGGGAAGAGGTGGTCCACTTCGTCAAACCTGTCGCCATGCTCCTCAGCATAGTACTGGCACTTTTAGCGGGCAACTGGGGGGCTGCGCAATGGGAAGATCTGCTGCTGTTCACGAATAAGCTGGCGGTCGGAACGGTCGATCCGGTTATCGGCAAGGACATCGGTTTCTACCTGTTCAGCCTGCCGTTTCTGGAAATGCTCAAGGCCTTTGTAAACTTCACGCTGCTGGCAACGGCGCTGGTTACCGCTGCGGTCTATTTTGCCCGTGGGGGCATCACCCTGTCGGAGCGGGGCACGGCAGTCGACGCGCAGGTTCGCCGACATCTGGCGGTTCTGGTCGGGATCTTTTCGTTCGTGGTCGCTGCCGGCTTCTATCTGGACGGCTTCAGGCTGCTGTTTGCCAACAACGGCGCCTTTTACGGTGCAGGATACGTCGATGTCAACTCCCGGCTGCTGACCTACCAGGCTCTCACATTCCTGACCCCCGTGGCAGGGGCCGTGCTGGCGTTCGGGATCTGGAAAGGCGCCTGGCGCCTGGCTCTTCTGCCGCCAATCATCGTGGTTGCCCTGTACGTCATCGGCATCCGGGTCTATCCGGCGGTACTCCAGAAATTCAAGGTCGCGCCCAACGAGTTGGCCCTGGAAACCCCCTACATCGAGCATAATATCCGATCCACCCGTTTCGGCTACGATCTGGACAGGATCGAAACCGTCCCCTTCGATGTTGACACGAGGCTTACGGCTGCCGATATCGCCAACAATGATGCCACCATCAAGAACATCCGGCTCTGGGATCATGCACCGCTGCTGAAGACCTACAGCCAGCTGCAGCAGATCAGGACCTATTACAAGTTCTTCGACGTGGATAACGACCGCTACATGGTCAACGGCCAGTACACCCAGGTGATGCTGTCGCCTCGCGAGCTCTCCTACGCCGACCTCCCCAGCAAGAACTGGATCAACGAGCGCCTGATCTTCACCCACGGCAACGGCATCACCTTCGGTCCGGTCAGCCGGATCAGCAAGGAAGGGCTGCCGGAGTTTTTCGTCAAGGATATCCCGGCGGTCAGCCTGGCCGACATCAAGGTAACCAGGCCGGAGATCTATTACGGCGAACTGTCCAACGACTATGTGGTCGTCAAGACCAAGGTCCCGGAATTCAGCTACCCCACCGCAACCGGCAACATAAACACGACCTATGCCGGCAAGGGAGGGGTACCGATCGATTCCATCCTGAAAAAGGCGCTCTTCGCAGCCAGGTTCAGAACGGAAAAGATCCTGCTCTCCTCGGACATCACCGCGCAGAGCCGCATCCTTTACAACCGCAACATCAGCGAGCGGGTCAGGACGATAGCCCCCTTCCTCCATTTCGACGGCGACCCCTACATGGTGGTGGACGATGGGGGGAGACTCAAATGGATCATCGATGCCTACACCTATTCGAACCGGCTCCCCTATTCGAAGCCTCTTAAGGGTGGGATCAACTACATGCGGAACTCCGTCAAGGCGGTCGTCGATGCCTATGACGGCTCCATCGATTTCTACATCAGCGATCCGGACGATGTCCTGCTCAAGGTCCATGCACAGATATTCCCGAAGCTCTTCAAGCCGATTGCATCAATGCCGGCCGTTCTGCATAAGCATGTCCGCTACCCCCACCAGCTCCTGCAGGTCCAGGCCGCCATGTTCGCCACCTACCACATGACCGACCCGAAGGTCTTCTACAACCGGGAAAACCTCTGGGAGATCCCAGTCCTGGGCGAAAAGCCGATGGAGCCGTATTACACCATCATGAAACTGCCGGGGGAAACGAAGGAGGAGTACATCCTGCTGCTCCCCTTTACCCCTTCCAAGCGGGACAACCTCGCAGCCTGGCTCACGGCGCGCAGCGACGAGCCGAATTACGGCAAGATCCGCGCCTATACCTTCCCGCGAGACCGGCTGATCTATGGGCCGAAGCAGATCGATGCGCGGATCAACCAGGACTCCTTCATCTCCCAGCAGTTGACGCTCTGGAGCCAGCGCGGCTCCGAGGTCATCCGGGGGAGCCTGCTGGTGATCCCGATCGAAAAATCGCTGCTCTATGTCCAGCCGCTCTTTCTTGCGGCCGACAAGGCCGGTCTGCCCGAGTTGAAGCGGGTGATTGTCGCCTTCGGGGATGAGGTGGTCATGGAGGAAAACCTGGAACTGGCCCTGCAGCGACTCTTCGGGGGCAAAAAGACTGCCGTCGCTGTTGCCGTGTCAGCCGCAACGGACGTGAAGGCATCGCCTGCATCGCTGGCCAAGGAGGCGATGAGCATCTACGAGAAGGCCATGACCCTCCAGCGCCAGGGTAACTGGGCCGGTTACGGCGAGGAGTTGCGCAAGCTGGAGCAGGTACTGAAGCGGATGGCGCAGTAACACCCCTGGGGGGGGAGCGACCGGTCGACTTTCAAGCAGGGGATGACCTGACCGGTATCGCAGTCCCCAGCTTGTTTGGACATCGTAATGCCATGAACCAACCCATAGAGAAGATTAGCGCATTCTAAAAAAATGTGGTACGCTGTAGACCATCACTGGTGGTCACAGGGGAACAAGGGGGTGGGGTCATGAAAATTCTCGTCAAGTATTGCGATCTGAGGTCGGGGTTGGTCAGGGCGGAAGAGCTGCAGGAAATGATACAGACCGGAAAGATCCTGTCATTCCGTCGGAACGAAGATGAATGGGTGCGCATCGGCGTTGACCCGATTCGCGGCACGGGAGGGAAATACCGCGGCCCGGAGCGGAGGGGAAACGTCTACTTTATGTAGCTGATCCTCCACCTTCTACCGGGACAGGTCGGCATCCACTCGCTTCGATGCGGCCTGTCCCGCCTTCCACTCTTCCCTCCATGTTTATCCTGTGCCGTGCTGCTCTCATCGCCCAGCGCCGAAAGTCCGACCAGTGGAGTTTGCGACTAGCCCGGCCGTCAGGCGCATGAACTCTCCTCATACCGGCTTGATGTTCTGGTTCATCCTGAAAAGGTTCGTCGGGTCGTACTTCTTCTTGATTTCCACCAGCCGGCTATACGTCGCACCGTAGGCAAACGCGATACGCTCGCTCTCATCCCTGGTGAGGAAGTTGATGTACGCGCCGCTGCTGGCAAACGGCTGTGACGCGGCGAAGAATGCGCGCGACCAGGCTATGCAGCGATCATCCTCGACGGAAGACTCCCAGCGGCTGTGCACGTTCATCACGTAATTGGCGTCCCGGCTGGAGTAGGCCATAGCATCCGGCGCCACGCGGCCTGTCTGGCCTCCGACCGTGCCTACCAGAATCTCGCACTGCGGCGACGGCAGCGTAGCGGCGTATTCGATGATGACGTCGATCGCACCATCGCTGAGCTGCGAGAAGTTGTGCGACTTCCAGTAATTGCGTCCACCCGGTGTCAAGAGTGGATCAAAGGCCTGCTGCCAGGCGGTGTACGGCTGCACACCGACATGCTCGCCAAGCGGCGTGCCGAACCCGCGCAGCGGCTCGATCAGCTTCTTCCCCTCAGCCGGGTCACCCGAATAGAACAGGGCGAGCGCGACGATCTCCTTGCCGTGGACCTCTTCGGGCAGGAAGGGGAGGGGGGGCGCCTTCCTGGTGATCATCCAGACGTTGAGCTCGTCGGGCATCGTCTCGGTGAAACGTGCGAACCGCGTGATCACGGATTTCGCCTGGCTGAACGGGAAGACGATGAGCCCGCTCAGCACGTCCGGTCCAACGGGATGAAGCTGGAATTCGAAGCTGGTGACAATGCCGAAGTTCCCACCGCCGCCACGCAGCCCCCAGAAGAGATCACTGTTTTCCGCCTCGCTGGCGTGCACGAGACTGCCATCTGCCGTGACAACGTTCGCGGAGAGCAGGTTGTCGACGGTCATGCCGTATTTCCGGCTCAGCCAGCCGAAGCCGCCGCCGAGTGTCAGACCGGCCACGCCTGTGGTGGAGTTGATGCCCAGCGGCGTGGCAAGGCCGTGCAGCTGGGCTGCCGCGTCGAAATCGGCAAGGGTGCAGCCGGGCTCGACGGTTGCCCGGCGGGTGCTCGGGTCCACCTGGACGCCCTTCATCAGCGAGAGGTCGATCATGAGGCCGTCATCGCAGACGGCATTGCCCGCGATGTTGTGTCCGCCCCCACGGATCGAAACAAGAAGAGCGTGCCTGCGCGCCAGGCCGACAGCCTGGACGACATCTTCAGGCGACGTGCAACGGGCGATCAGCGCGGGCCTGCGATCGATCATGGCGTTCCAGATCTGGCGCACCTTGTCGTAGCCCGTGTCGCCGGGAATGAGCAGATCTCCCCGGAAGTGCGCCTTTAACTCCTCGACATGTGCCTTTGATAACCGGTTCATGGGTGCCTCCTTTGTTTACGCCTACGCCACCATCCTCCTGTTTTCTATAAGGTTACGGCATCTGCCGGGAGTTGCAAGGGGGGGTCGGTTCGGAGGTGACTGAGAGCTGCACCGTCACCGTCCACACTCTTTCGTTTTATCAATAAGCAGAAAATCGAAACCATTGCCATATACACCATAATGGTGTATAAAATTTCCATGGCCGAAAAAAAGAAACCTACCTACGATCTTGATGCGTTCAAGGCCACGTTTGCAAGTGTCGAAAGGCTTGCAGTTACAGGTACGGCACTTCGCAGTGCATCTGTGCTCGGATATGGCCGTGCCGAGATCGTGGGCACCATCCAAACGATGCAGCGAGGCCATTTCTACAAATCGATGACGGCTTATGCAGATTCCCGATTGTGGCAGGACGTGTATCATGTCCCGTCTCCGGTGGGTATGCTCTATGTTAAGTTTACCGCCGATGCCATAACCGAGTTTTTGCTGTTGTCCTTCAAGGAGAAAAACAATGACTAATCCTGTCTGCCCGGAAACGGGGGCACCGATGTATCGCGGAGTGCGCCCCATGACTCTTACCTTCAAGAGTAAAAGCATTACGTTCGATATGCCTGGCTGGTATTGTGATCGATCAGAGGAGAGTATTCATACCGGAGAGGATATGAAGGTTTCCGACCGGATGTTGAATCTCCTCAAGGCTCGGAGCGAAGGGCTGCTTGAACCGGAGGGAATTCGTCGTATCCGCAAGAAACTTCATCTCTCGCAGGAAGCGGCAGGCCTCTTGATCGGCGGGGGGCCGCGGGCTTTCCAGAAATATGAAAGCGGTGACCTGTTGCCGAGCCGCGCTGTCTGCAGCGCTCTTGTCCTGCTGGATCATGACCCGTCGGCGTTGTCGGTGCTCAAGGAGCACAACAGAGCTGCTTAGTCTGAAGGTGGCTGGTTGGTGGCATGAAACTTGGCAACTTGTGGGTCTGGCGCACACATTTTGCCATCGAATCGTTGTCATATCACCAGTTACATGGAGGGTAGTTATTCTCCGCGATGGTTATGCAATAATTCCTTCTTTTCTCGCTTTACTTTCAACACTGCACTGTAAGGCAAATACTCACCCTCTGCTGGCTCAAGCCACTGTATTTTATGTGTCGATCGATTAACTCTGAAACGATCCACAATCGGGGTGGTATCAGGATCACCGGGACATGCGCCACCATGCTTTTCATGGATTGCAAAGTCAAAATATTTCTTTGTTATTTCCTCAGTGATGAATGACAGGCAATCCATGCTTGTCCAACTGTCATATAATTTGTCTTTTTGAATTTGTGACACCATAATATTTAAAGCATGCTCTTCATCAAGTATGCTCTTAGCATTGGCTGGAATAGAAAGTAAAAATACAATAATCAAAAATAGTAAGCTCATTAAGCGCATCTGTTTCATAAATTACCTTATGCGTTATTGTTTAACCTGTTATTGAGACAGCTTCTCGATATAAGTAATTTATCTACTATATTGATACCTAGGAGTCGGGGATCTTCGTTCGCTTTCTACAATTCTAATTCATTCAGATAGCGTTCAAGCTCTTGTACTCGTCTTTTAAGCATTTCGTATGCAAACCCACCGGCTGATACCGACTGCAATGTTCCCCCTTCATTCGGGTCAAGAGCATATGACAAATCCTGCTCGGTAGTGCGCCATGCCAGCCACTTCCGTTGAGTGTTTTTCAATAACTCCTGTTTTGGTTTCGGCAGTTTTTCCATCAGCGCCTTGTAAACCTGATTCATACGTTTGTCCATTTTGCTGATGGCATCACCTGAACAGTTGTTCATGTTTGCCGTTACGCCTTTGGATTTATCTAAGCAGGCGGAATATGCATCATCAATCCTGTCGGTTTCAGTGATCTTTAGAGCTGAATGACTGGAAGTTGCTGTCAACAGGATTGTCAGCAGGCAAACGGTAATAGTTAGTCCCCTCATTATTTCTCCTATAAAAGAAATCTACTCCTCTTGAGTTTAAGGTATTCAAGATGGCTACCTGGCTCTTGAACGTATCACTTCGAAGCCTGACCAGTCATGCTGTTCAAAATATGTTTAGTGATATCGATGTATTATGAGTTATTTTGCATGTTAGCATGCTTGGTCTTTCGCGGCCCACTCCCCCTTTGTTATTTGTTGTCATTTATTGCAATATTTTCTAACGTAGCAATTATAATGTCATTACATATTGAACCTACATGCATTTTATTACTGTTATTAATAAATAATCCGCAAAATTCTTTATTGACTGGCTCGAATAGAATTAATAAATTATTTGTATCACATTCTTTTTGTTTGCATGTTCTTACTAAGATATATTCTACTGATTTTATTTTAATCAATCTATTTCTTCTGCCTGGACCAGACATATCAGTAGCCCATTTATCAAAGTTATATTTTGAAGCTAACTTATTATATGGCATTATAAATTCATTTACCTTTTTCAATTCCCATGGATAAGTTTCATATTTTTTGTAGTTATTATTAAAATAAACAAACTCGTATAAATCATTATTGTAGTTATCTGACTTTGTAATATTATCTGCATAAATAATGTTACTAAATAATAAAGATGAAATTATCAATAAGCACACATATAGCTTATTCCAACTAAATCTAGTTATAAAACTCATTTGATCCCTCCTCACAATTTATGCTTATATCAGCACATTATGAGTCATTTTTGCATGTTTGCAGGCCTGACCCCGCGGCCCATGTGACCCCGCGGCCCATGTTTGCAGGCCTGACCCCGCGGCCTGTGACCCCGCGGCCTGACTTATTTCGGGATTGTCGTAAAGGCAGCCAGTCGCTGGGCCTGCAAGATAGATTCGAGCTGGCTCTTTATTTAGATCGTCGATGACCTGAGAAACTCGTGCATATAAGGTCCAAAGTGCAGTTTGTGCAAACTGTTCACGGGTTTGCTCGCGTAAATCGTTAAGGCTGGTCAGGGTAATGTTAGTAAATTGTGAACATCGGACAGCTCCAGCCTGAAATCCTGATTCCGATAGCAGAAACGCGCGATCCGATCCGATATCCATTGCAATTGCTTGAAGAGCGAGCACCTTCTCCTTAGGAACGCTCGACTTCCAGTCTTTGCATTCGATGATCCAGCGCACCTGAAAGCTTTGGATTTTCCCAGTGATCCAGACGTCAATGTTGTGAGTTCCGCGTGCGCCAACAACTCTTTTTTCGATTTCAGCTGTAAGTCCCAGCGTACGAAAGAACTTTGCAGCCTCTTCAGTGTACTCGCTTCCAGCCTTCGGCATAATTGCCCTCAATTTTTTGTATTCAGTTTGCTGGTATAACGTCGTGGGGGCGCACCGGCGGAGCGTAGCGGAGGCCGCGTGCCGCCGCATTGTTGAACCCTCAGTTTTTCTGCCTCAGAGGAGGAAACAGCGATTCTTTGGGGAAATCTCCTTCGTTTTCCCAAAAACCATCCTCTGACCGGCTGTAATGAATCCAATCGTGTCCGTTGTAACGATAACGTTTGTAAGTTACTTCAAAGGTATCATCGCTCTTACTCTTGAATGCAGGTCTACAAAGGATTTCAAGAATGTCCTGATTCTTTCCGTGCGGGAATAGCTTCCATACCGTTTTCAGAGTTTGTGCCACATGAATTTTTTCAACTTTATTGGTTTTTTCATCTTTGGCCTGTACCCATTTTATCTTACCTGCAGCAACATCGAAGAACTTGGTGCCTGGTCCAGCATATGATCCAAATCCGGCACTATAATCTACTGTCAGGCTAAAACTTTTAGGCCTTCCACCAATGAGGTTGACGGTGTTGATTCTTGCAATGGGCCTTTCCAATTCATGGGTTTCAATTCGTTTGTTGTTGTTCCCTTCGAGATAGAGGAGTGCATTGCAGGAGGTTTCATGATCGTCAACAGAATACTCTTCGGCAGTAATCATGCTTCGATCTCTCATTACGACAAGCGCACCGTCTATGCCGTGCTGCTTTGTGAGCGGCAGGCGCTGATATTCGACATAGTCACACTTTGGTTGCGGTTCATTGCCTCTTGCCGCATTGGCTTCTCCTGTGTTCAGCACCAGCACCGTCGATAAAGCCAGCAGATATGCTCTTGCGGAACAAATTTCCATGTCTCGAATCGCTTTCATTATTCTCATGGTTCAACTCGCAAATCACCCGTTAGAGGGTGGTATCTATATGTATATGAATGCCTGTCATCTATATGTAGATGCTTTTTCTAATATTCCCAGTTATCCCGTTTCATCTACCTGTATATGCTTTTCCGGTTCAGCTCCAGAGCCGTCATAGTATCTGCGAAACCATGGACGTGTCTCTGGTTTTCAAGATATCCCGACTGACTTGATCAGCGCGCACATACTAACACGGCTTGACAGCAGAATAAACGGTATCATATTCAACCGGTTGCAAAGCAAACGCAGGCAAAACCTTGTGCGGATTAATATCCGGCGCAATGCCATATGAGCCCTATCTGCATGACCGCGCATCGCGATATTTACGAATCGCCTCATGAATGGTACTATTTCCCTGCCGGTGCATGCCCCGGCTCCCATACCATGCCCATTATCACACTCACCGACAACAATATCCTGACCATTCCCGCTGAACTGGTGCAGCAGCTCGGCCTGAAGCCGGGGGACCGTCTCTCCGTTGAGATCGACGGCGAGGGGCGGCTCGTCCTCTCACCGGTGCGCGGGACTCCGCCGCCTCCCGAGCCGTCCCTGCAGCAGTCCATCAACCGCAAAAACCTGGAGACCTCCATCCAGTTCATCAAGGGGGTCGGGCCGAAGCTGGCAGAAACCCTGAAGAAAAAGGGGATCACCACGGTGGAGGAGGCGCTCTATCTGCTTCCGCACCGCTACGAGGACCGCCGCACCCTGGTCCCCATCGCCCGGCTGGCCCCCGGCGCCATCCAGGTCTTCAGCGGCGAGATCATGGCCGCCGACAGCGTGACGACCAAGGGGGGGCGCCGCTTCTTCGAGGCGGTGGTGCAGGACGCCTCCGGCATCATCCACCTCAAGTGGTTCCACTTCAACCCGGTCTTCATCAAGCGGACCTGGCGACCGGGGCGCAAGGGGATATTCACCGGCCAGGTGGGCCAGTACGGTTTCCAGAAGGAGGTCCACCACCCGGATGTGGACTGGCTGGGGCAGGGGGAGACCCTGGCAACGGTGATGGAGCGCGACCCGGTGAACTTCGGCCGGGTGGTGCCGGTCTACCCGCTGACCGAGGGGGTGTCGCAGAAGATCATGCGCAAGGTGCAGAAAGAGGTGGTGGACCGCTTCGCCCCTTGTGTGGAGGACCTGCTGCCGGAGAAGCTGCGTCAGCGCCATGGCCTGCTTCCGCTCTCCACGGCCATGCAGGAGACCCATTTCCCCACGGAGTTCACCGACCTTGCCCGGCTGAACCGGGGCGAATTCCCGGCCCACCAGACCCTGGTGTTTGACGAATTCTTCTTCCTGGAACTGGGCCTTGCCCTGAAGAAGCGGGGGATCGCCCTGGAGCCGGGGATCTCTTTCACCGTTTCCCATCGCTATACCAAGCCGCTCCTGGAGCGGCTGCCGTTCCATCTCACCGCTGCCCAGCGCCGGGTCCTGACCGAGATCAAGGAGGACATGATGGCACCCCATCCGATGCACCGCCTGGTGCAGGGGGACGTGGGGAGCGGCAAGACACTGGTGGCGCTGATGGCGGCGCTGGTGGCGGTGGAAAACGGCTACCAGGTTGCGATCATGGCTCCGACCGAGATCCTGGCCGAGCAGCATTTCCTGAACATCCACCGCTGGTGCGAGGAGCTGGGGGTGTCGGTGGTGCTGCTCACCTCCGGCCTGAAGGGGGCCCGCCGCAAGCTGGTGCTTGAAAAGATCGCCTCGGGCGACGCCCGGATCGTGGTCGGCACCCATGCGGTGATCCAGGAAAAGGTGGAGTTCCAACGGCTCGGGCTCGGGATTGTGGACGAGCAGCACCGCTTCGGTGTGCTGCAGCGGGGCATCCTGCGCCGCAAGGGGGAGAACCCGGACATCCTGGTCATGACCGCCACCCCGATCCCGCGCACCCTGGCCATGACCGTGTTCGGCGACCTGTCGCTGTCGGTGATCGACGAGCTGCCGCCGGGCCGGACCCCGGTGGAGACCAGGGTCTATGCCGAGTCGCGGCGAAGCCTTGTCTACGCGGCCATCCGCGAGGAGGTGCACAAGGGGCGGCAGGCCTATGTCATCTACCCGCTGGTGGAGGAGTCGGAGAAGAGCGACCTGAAGGCCGCCACCCAGATGGCGGAGCACCTGGCCAACGATATCTTCCCCGACCTGCGGATCGGCATCCTCCACGGCCGGATGAAGCCGGAGGAGAAGGAGGCGGTGATGCGCTCCTTCAAGGTCCGCGAACTGGATATCCTGGTGGCGACCACGGTGATCGAGGTGGGGATCGACGTCCCCAATGCCACGATGATGGTGATCGAGCATAGCGAGCGGTTCGGCCTCTCCCAGCTCCACCAGCTCCGGGGGAGGGTGGGGCGGGGGAGCGACAAATCACGCTGCATCCTGCTCGCCTCCCACAAGCTCTCCGAGGATGGCCAGCAGCGGCTCAAGGTGATGGAGGCGACCACCGACGGCTTCCGCATCGCCGAGGAGGACCTGGCGATCCGCGGACCTGGCGATTTCCTCGGCACCCGCCAGTCGGGCCTGCCCGATTTCCGCATCGCCAATATCCTGCGCGATGCCGGGATTCTGGAAGAGGCCCGCAAAGAGGCGTTCGCCGTTGTCGAGCGCGACCCGGAACTGGCCCTGCCGGAGCATGCCGGGCTCAGGGCCGAACTGGTCCGGCGCTGGGGCGGGCGGCTGGAACTGGCTGGTACCGCCTGAGTTACAGTAGCTTATCCCACCTGCCGATAAGCTCTTTCATGGATCAACAGTTTCCAGGGAGGGCTCGATGCTTCGCGTGACAATCACCTGCCCGCATTGCGGCTACAGCAGGGCCATGAACGAGTCGGCCATCCCCGATGGAGTCGTCAGGGCTACCTGCCCTTCGTGCCGTAACTCCTTCGAGCTGGCAGCCGCCATCACGGAGGTCGGCACGGCCTCTGCTGCAGAGCCGCCCCCCCCGCCTCAACCCCCATCACCTGCCGCCCCCGAAGGGATGCCCCCCCCGGCAGCTCCCCGGTCACGCACCCAGCGCCTGCTCCATTTTTCCTTTAACGGCGATGCCCGCGAGTATTTCGGCATCTGGATCGTCAACACCCTGCTTAAGATGCTTTCCTTCGGCATCTATTCCGCCTGGGCCAAGGTGCGCAAGAAGCGCTATTTCTACGGCAACACCCTGCTCAACAGCGCCTCCTTCGAGTATCTCGCCGATCCCATGGCCCTGTTCAAGGGGTGGCTGATCGGTGCCGGGTTCTTCATCCTCTACACCATTGGAACCAACGTGAGCCCCGTTCTGTCGGGGATCTGCGGTCTTACCTTCTTCATCGCCATGCCCTGGCTGATCGTCCGCTCCCACATGTTCAACCAGCGCAACTCCGCGCACCGCAACATCCGCTTCAATTTCCGTCCCGACTACCGCGAGGCCTATCTGGTGTTTGCCGGCCTGCCGATCCTGGTCCCTTTCACCCTCGGGTTCATCCTCCCCTACATGGTCTACCGCCAGAAGCGGTTCGTCATCGAGAACAGCTCCTACGGCAAGACCGGCTGCACCTTCGACGCCACGCCCAAGGAGTTTTACCTGGTCTTTCTCAAGGCGATCGGCTGGTTCCTGCTGTTGGCAACGGCGTTCGCCGTCGGTGCCTTCTGCCTCTCCGCCACGGTGCGGGAATTTTCGCCGCTCTTCCTCGGCAACATGGAGAGCGACAACGAGACCATCAAGAAAGGGGTCGCTGCCCTGGTGATCATCTTTTTCCTCGCCATCAACGCCATCTATCTCTATTTTGCCATCTACGTCCAGACCGCGCTGGCAAACCTCACCTGGAACAGGACACGGATCAAGGGGAGCCGCTTCGTCAGCACCCTGCGGGTCCGGAACATGGCATGGCTCTATCTTTCCAGTGCCGTGGCCATCATCTTCTCCCTGGGGCTCCTGATTCCCTGGGCCTCCATCCGGCTTGCCCGGTACCGCTTCGACAACCTGGCACTCAATCTCAGCGACGACCTGGAGACCTTCACCGCCACCGCTGCCGACCCGGTCGGCTCTGCCGGCGAGGAGATCGGCGATATGTTCGGAATCGACATCGCCCTATGAGCCTGGTCAACGGCTATTTCTACGACGGCAAGAGTTCGGCACGCACGCTGGTGTCGGTGGTCCGCTCCGGGGATGAGCTGATCCTGCGCGGCGAAGGCCTGGAGCGGCACTATCTCCTTGCCGGGGTCAAGGTCTCGGCGCCGGTGGGCGATACCCGCCGTTCGCTCCGATTCGCCGATGGCGCCCTGTGCGAGATCATCAACGATTCCGCCATCGACCTCGCCCTGGGGGACGAGACCGGTGGGCTGTTCCAGCGGCTGCTCAACCGCTGGGAACGGAGCATGACCCTGGCGCTGCTCGCCCTGGTGCTCACCGTGGGGGTGATTGCCGCCTTCATCAAATACGGTATCCCGGCGATCGCGAAACAGGTGGCATTCGCCATCCCCCCGGCCACGGAGAAGAGCCTGGGGAAAGAGTCCCTGGCATTTCTCGACAAGCTGGTGATGCAGCCGTCGCAGCTCCCCGAATCGCGCAAGAAGGAGCTGACCGCGCTGTTCAGCCGGATGCGGCAGGACCTCCCCGGCGGACAGGAGTACCTCCTCGATTTCCGCAAGAGCGACAGGATTGGCGCCAATGCCTTTGCCCTTCCCGGCGGCACTATCGTCATCACCGACGGCCTGGTTAAGCTGGCGAAGAACGACGAGGAGATCGTGGCAGTGCTCGCCCACGAGGCGGGCCATGTCCGCAACCGCCATATTCTGCGCCACGTGCTGCAAAGCTCCGGCACGGGCCTGTTGATCGCCGCCGTGACCGGTGACGTTACCTCCATTACCTCCCTCTCCGCCGCGCTCCCGACCAGCCTGATCGATGCCCGGTATTCGCGCGAATTCGAATACGAGGCCGACGATGCCGCGGTCGACTACCTGGTGCGCCGGCGGATCCCGCGGCAGCGTTATGCCGACATGCTGGCCCGGCTCCAGGCCGAATACGACCGGAAACGGGGAGAGAAGGGTGGGGAGGAGGAACAGTCGAGCCTGGGCGACCTGTTTGCCAGCCACCCGGTCACCTCAGAACGGATCAGCCGGATCATGGGCCATGGTCGCTAGCACGGCTTCGTCTTGACATCGACGGTCAAATCGGGCGATTATGGGCAGCCGGTAAGCGGGCACATTTCCAAACGATACAAGGAGCAGCGCATGTCAGAATTTACCAATGTCACCATCGTCCGCGAGGCAAATGTCTATTTTGCCGGCGGCGTCACCAGCCGCACCCTCCTTTTTCCCGACGGCACCAAGAAGACCCTGGGGATCATGCAGCCGGGCGAATACGAGTTCTCGACCGGCGCAGCCGAGATCATGGAGATCCTTTCCGGCGAGCTGGACCTGAAGATGCCGGGGAGCACCGGCTGGGACCGGATCGGCGGTGGCGAATCCTTTCAGGTGCCGGCCAACTCCTCCTTCACCATGCGGGTCCTATCGCTTACCGATTACTGCTGCTCATTCCTGCCGTAAGATCCTGAGACTCTCGCACCGTTGCCGGCGCCTCTTGAGCAACCGAGGCGCCGGCAACGGTCATGGCACCTTCCCATGACCCATTCCCCCGAAAACAGGCCGGTCGTCGGCCGGTTCGCGCCGTCTCCCACCGGTCCGCTCCACATCGGCTCCCTGGTTGCGGCCGTGGGGAGCTATGTCATGGCGAAGCGGGCAGGGGGGCTCTGGCTCGTCCGGATGGAAGACCTGGACCGGCCCAGGGTGGTTCCGGGCATGGCCGACGACATCCTGCGGACCCTGGAGACGCTCGGCTTTGCCTGGGACGGTCCGGTGCTCCGGCAGAGCAGCCGGGACGAGGCGTACGAGGCTGTTCTCTCGCGGCTCCTGGCAGAGGGGCATGCCTATCCTTGCGGCTGCTCGCGGGCTGAGATCGCCCGTACCGCTTCCGCCCCCCATGACGGCGACGTTGAACCGGTCTATCCCGGCACCTGCCGGGGCGGGCTCTCTCCCGGCAAGACGGCCCGCTCCTTCCGGGTGCGGGTGGGGGAAGAGGAGACCGTTTTCCACGACCTGTTCCTGGGGGAGCAGCGTTTCGACCTGGCTACGGCCTGCGGCGATTTCGTGGTGAAGCGGGCCGACGGCCTGTTCGCCTACCAGCTCGCCGTGGTGGTGGACGACGCGGCCCAGGGGGTGACCCAGGTGGTGCGGGGCGCCGATCTCCTCTCCTCTACGCCACGCCAGATCCTGCTGCAGCGGCTACTCGGCTGCGATTCTCCCGTCTACGGCCATCTGCCGCTGGTGACCGGGCCGGGCAGCGCCAAACTCTCCAAGCGCGACAATGCCGTCTCCCTTACGGGAGGCGGCGACCAGCAACCTTCCGCTTCCGCTCTCCTCTGTGCGGCCCTCCGTTTCCTCGGCCAGCGGCTGCCTCTGGACCTTGAAACCGCTCCCCCTGCCGAAGTGCTGGCTTGGGGTGTTACCCGGTTCGATCCTTCCTTGGTCCCCTGCAGTTCAGCACCGCTCTCCATCTCCTGAAATCCCGCAGTACTTTAAAAAAGCATTTAACCGCAGATAAAAACGGATAACTGCGGATAAATGCGATTTTTTTACCGAAGGGATGAAGTCGTGGGTGAAGTTATCTGCGTTTATCTGCGTCCATCTGCGGTTACCTGTTTTTCGGGTTTATTGTTGTATCCAGGATGTTGAATATTCCCCGTTCTGCTGTAGAATATTCTACAGAAATGGTTGTGGTATTCCGCGAATAGCGTGTGAAATCCACGAGATATGCGCTGGTACGCGTTGTGTATTGCAGAGGGCAGAGGTGGGAATGCGATGGCCGACACAGGGTTCCAGACGACGCAGGCGCTGACAGGGGCAACAGAGCGGCAAAACCGTTTCCGTTACGGGGTGGTGGCGGCGTCCATCGTGGCAATCTCCCTGGTACATTATACGACCCCGCTCCATCATCCCGCGCTGCACGATATCTTCCAGCGTCTCTACTATATCCCCATCATCCTGGCCGCCGTCTGGTTCGGCTTCAAGGGGGGGCTCACCGCCTCCATCATCATCAGCATCATCTATGTTCCCCACGTGATGTTCCAGTGGGGGGACCGCCTGACCATGGAGCTGGAAAAATACCTGGAGATCGTCCTCTACAACGTGGTGGGAGGGATCACCGGCCTGCTCTCGGAACGGGAGAAACGCTACGCCGAGGAGCTGAGCCGGACTGCCCGGGGGCTTGAGGAGTCGTGCAGCAACCTGCAGCGCCAGTCCGAGGTGATCATCGAGCTGGAGGAGCAGCTGAGACGTTCCGAGCGGCTCTCCACCCTGGGGGAGATGACTGCGGTCCTGGCCCACGAGATCCGCAATCCGCTCGGCTCCATCCGGGGGACCGCCGAGATCCTCAAGGACGATTACCAGCCCGACGATCGCAAGTACGAATTCGTCGAGATCCTGGTGAAGGAATCGGAGCGGCTGAACCGGGTGGTGGAGGATTTTCTCCGGCTGGCGCGGACGAAAAAGACCGAACGCCGCATCTGCGATCTCGGCGACGAGCTGCAGAACGTGGTCACCCTGGTGACTGCCGAGGCGCGACGGCGCGGGGTTTCCCTGGAGTTCGACCGGGTAGCGCTCCCCGCTCTGTTCGGCGACCGGGAGAAGCTGATGCAGGCATTCCTCAATATCGTGCTCAACGGCCTGCAGGCAACCCCGCCGGGTGGACGCATGGCCATCCGCGCCTCCCACGATGAGGCGGCCGGGACCCTCCGGGTCGCCTTTGCCGACAGCGGCAGCGGTATCGGTCCGGATGCCCTGGCCCGGATCTTCGAGCCGTTTTATACCACCAAGGAAGAGGGGACCGGGCTCGGCCTGGCCATAACCCGGAAGATCATCGAGGCCCATGGCGGCACCATCGGCGTGGAGAGCACGCCGGGGCAGGGGACGACCTTCACGGTCACGCTGCCGCTGCCGCAGGGGGAGGAGACCTCATGACGCCGCGCATCCTGGTCATTGACGACGATGCATCGCTGCGCCGGGTTCTGGAATACAACCTGGAGGAGGAGGGGTATGAGGTTCTGGCCGCTGCCTCCGGCGAGGAAGGGCTCAGGCTCTTTGCCGCACATGCACCCGCCCTGGTGATCACCGACATGAAGATGACCGGGATCGACGGGTTCCAGGTGCTGCGCCAGGTGAAGGAACAGGCGCCCGAAACCCTAGTCATCATCATCACCGCCTTTGGTGCCGTCGACGCCGCGGTGGAGGCGATGAAGCTCGGAGCCTACGACTATATCACCAAACCGTTCAAGCGGGACGAGCTGAAGCTGATCGTTGCCAAGGCGCTGCACCTGAGGGGGCTGTCCGAGGAGAACCGGCGGCTGCGGGAAGAACTGACCGACCGCCAGGATTTCCAGCGGATCATCGGCACCTCCCGCGCCATGGAGCGGGTCTTCGAGATGGTGCGAAAGGTGGCCGACACCGAGGCCACGGTGCTGATCACCGGCGAATCCGGGACCGGCAAGGAGCTGGTGGCGCGGGCGATCCATGCCCGGAGCTCCCGTCGGGACGGGCCGTTCGTTGCCATCAACTGTGCCGCCATCCCCCGCGACCTGTTGGAGAGCGAGCTGTTCGGCCATGTGAAAGGGGCATTTACCGGTGCCATCCGCGACAAGACCGGCAGATTTCGGCATGCCGAAAGCGGGACGATCTTTCTCGACGAGGTGGGAGATCTCCCGTTGGAGCTGCAGCCCAAACTGTTGCGGGTGCTGCAGGAGCGGATGGTCGAACCGGTGGGGGGGAGCGCGCCGATCAGGCTGGATGTGCGGGTCATCACCGCCACCAATGCCGACCTGGAACAGGCGATCGAAAGCGGGGCCTTTCGCGAGGACCTTTACTACCGCCTGGCGGTGATCCCGATCCATCTTCCCCCCCTGCGCGAGCGGCGGGAGGATATCCCGCTTTTGCTGAGGCATTTCAGTGCCCAGCACGGCGCGCCCGATGTCACCTTCGACCGTGAGGCCACCGAGGCGCTCAGCCGCTACCCTTGGCCGGGCAACGTGCGGGAACTGGAGAACACCGTGGAGCGGATGCTGATCATGCGCCAGGGGGATACGGTCACGGTTGCCGATCTCCCCGAACGGGTCCGCTCGGGAGGAGCCCGGCGGGAGGGGTCGCGCATCGTCAACCTCCCGGACGAGGGCTACCCCCTGGAGCAGCTGGAACGGGAGGTGGTTATCGAGGCGCTGGAACGGAACGGCTGGAACCAGACCTCGGCGGCCCGATTCCTCAGGATTCCGCGCCATACCCTGATCTATCGCATGGAAAAATACGGGATCAGGACACCGGATCGATAGGAGAGCCATTGTGAAACCGCTTCATACATGCTGCATCTGGATGCTCCTGCTGGCTCTTTCCCTGCCGCTTGCGGCCGTTGCAGAGGAGCGTCTCCCACCGGCAACGGAGAGACTGGACGAGTTGGTGGCATTCTCCCTTGCCAACAACCCGGAACTCAGGTCGTCACAGGCGCGCTGGCAGATGTACGCCGGCAGGATCAGGCAGGCCGGGGCTCTGGATGACCCGATGCTGATGCTGAAGATCCAGAACGGCATCCTGAGCGACCCCCTGAATTTCAGCAAGGACCCGATGACCCAGAAGGTGATCGGCATCTCCCAGCAGATCCCTTTCTGGGGGAAACGGGCGCTCAGGGAAGAGATCGCCAGCCACGAGGCCGCAGCCTTCCGCTGGCAGCTGGAGGAGCGCAAGCTCGAACTGGCCCGGATGGTCAAGGAGTCCTGGTACCAGCTCTACATGACCGACCGCGCCTTGGAGATCGTTGCCCGCAACATCCGGATCATGGACGATTTCATCACCCTGGCACAGACCAAATATAGTGTGGGGCAGGGGGTGCAGCAGGACATCTTCCGCGCCCAGGTGGAGCGGTCGAAGATGCTGGAGATGCAGATAACGCTCAGGCAGCAGCGGACGAGCCAGCAGGCCGTGCTCAATACCCTGGCGGGCCGGCCCGCCGATACCCCGGTGGGGGCGATCCCCGATTTCGCCGTTTCCCCGGTGAAAGAGACCGCGCAAGAGCTGCAAGCAGCGGCCGAAGAACACCGCCCCCAGCTCAGACAGACCCAGGCGCTGATCGAGAAGGGGAAGGCCGGGCACCGGCTGGCGCAGAAGGAGTTCTATCCCGATGTCAACCTCTCCTTCGAGCTGATGCAGCGCAACCCGACCATGAACGACGAAGGGCTCAACATGTATTCCCTGGGGGTGACCTTCAACCTGCCGGTGATCCGTGAGCGGCGCGAGGCGATGCTGGCCGAGTCCTCCGCCGAGACCGGCATGGCAACAGCCGAGCTTGCAGCGGTGCGCAATGCCATCAACAGCGGCATCGTCGACCTGCTGGCCCAGCTTGATCGCCGCCGCCAGCTGATCGACCTCTACAAGACCGGCATCATCCCCCAGGCGCAGCAGTCACTGGAATCGTCCACCATTGCCTACCGGGTGGGGAAGGTGGACCTGCTCACCCTGATGGAAAGCCGGATCACGCTGTTCAATTACGAACGAGAGTATTACGACTCGCTGGCCGACTACCAGATGCGCCGGGCCCAGCTCGAAGCGCTGGTCGGCACCGAGCTGCACTGATGCAATGAAAGAGACGAAACGGAGCGTCACATGAGCCTCTCCAGAAAGATTACCATCCTCGTAGCCCTGATCGCCCTCGTTGCCGTTGCCGGGGGGGCATACTACTATTTCCGCCATGCCGGGCACGACCATGCCGCGGAAAAGAGCGGCACAGCGGCACAGGGAAAGGTGCAGTACACCTGCCCCATGCACCCGTTCATCATCAAGGATCAGCCCGGCACCTGTCCCATCTGCGGGATGGATCTGGTTAAGAAGGTGGAGGGGGCTGAAGGGACGCCCGAGGAACGGGCCAGGCTGGGAGAGATCGCACTCTCCCCCACCCAGCAGGTGATCGCCAACGTGGCAACCGTGAAGGTGAACCGGGAGCCGCTTACCAGAGAGATCCAGGCGGTCGGCATCGTTCAGTACGACCAGTCGCGACAGGCAAAGGTGACCGCCTGGGTGGCGGGCCGGCTGGACCGCCTGTATGTAGATGCCGTGGGGGAAACCGTGAGCAGGGGGCGGCCGGTGGCCGAGGTCTATTCGCCCGAGCTGGTTGCGGCCCAACAGGAGTATCTGCTGGCGCTCAAAAGCCGCGAGCAGCTTAAGGATTCGTCCATCGCGGCCATCTCCCAGGGTGGAGAGGGGCTGGTTGCCTCGGCCCGGCAGCGGCTGAAGCTGATGGGGGTGAAGGATGCACAGATCGCCGACCTGGAACGGTCGGGTGAGGCCACCATCCGGCTTGCCATCTATACTCCCATCTCCGGAGTGGTGATCGAGAAACTGGTGCAGCAGGGGCAGTACGTCAACCTGGGCGACCCCCTGTTCAACGTGGCCGACCTCTCCCGTATCTGGGTGGATCTGGACATCTTCGAGAGCGACCTGGCCCTGGTGAAGGTGGGGCAGCGGGCAGAAATCACCGCCCAGTCCTATCCCGGACGCACCTTTTCCGGGCGGGTGGCGCTCGTCAACCCGTTCCTCGACCCCAAGACCAGGACCGTCAAGGTACGGGTCGAGCTGGCAAATCCTGGCCTCATCCTCAAGCCCGACATGTTCGTCAACGCCCGGATCAGGGTGCCGCTCGGCGAGACATTGACGGTGCCGGTGTCAGCCCTTATCGATACCGGCAAGCGCCAAGTGGTCTGGGTCCGGGTCAAGCCGGGGCTCTTTGCCCCCCGCGACGTGGAGATCGGCCAGCGGGCCGGCGACAAGGTCCAGATCCTCAAAGGCCTTTTCAGGGGGGATGTAGTGGCGGCCAGCGGCGGTTACCTGATCGATTCCGAGGCCCAGCTCTCCGGCGGCAACAAAGCGGAACATGCCGGCCATGCCGCGCCGTCGACACCGCTGGAGCCGGGGACAGATACAAGGCAGAAACCGGCAGCGCCAAAGGGCGGCCTGGATATGGGCGATATGAAGATGTAACGGGAACAGCGGCCTGAACCGTAACCATTGCCGCAAGAGGATCTCTTTGTGATCGAAAAAATCATCGAATATTCCGCCCGCAACCGGGTGATCGTCCTGATGCTCTATGCGCTGGTAGTGGCATGGGGGATCTGGGCTGTCTACCGGACTCCGGTGGACGCCATCCCCGACCTGTCGGACAACCAGGTCATCGTCTTCACCGAGTATCCGGGACGCTCTCCCCAGGTGGTGGAGGACCAGGTGACCTATCCCCTGGCGGTCAACCTGCAGGGGCTCCCCATGGTCAAGGCGGTGCGCGCCTCGTCGGCCTTCGGCTTCTCCATGATCTACGTGATCTTCGAGGACAAGGCAGACATCTACTGGGCCAGGACCCGTGTCCTTGAGCGGCTCAACTACGCTGCTTCGCTCCTCCCCCCCAGCGTCCGGCCCACCCTGGGACCGGACGGCACCGGTGTCGGCCACGTCTTCTGGTACACCATCGACGGGCCGGGGTACGACCTGGAGCAACTGCGCACCCTACAGGACTGGTTTGTCCGCTACCAGTTGAACACCGTTCCCGGGGTGGCCGAGGTCGCCTCCATCGGCGGGTTTGTCCGCGAATACCAGATCGATCTCGACCCCAACAAGCTGCTTGCTTACAAGATCTCGGTCGGCCAGGTGATGGAGGCGGTGGGGCGCTCCAACAAGGACGTGGGGGGGCGGCTCCTGGAACAGTCCGATGCCGAGTACCTGATCCGCGGCCAAGGATACGTGAAGTCGCTGGCCGACCTGGAGGATATCGTGGTCGGGGCCGACATGCGCGGCACCCCGGTCTCTGTCAGGAATCTGGGTACGGTGCAGCTGGGAGGCGCTATCCGGCGCGGGATGCTGGACATGAACGGCCAAGGTGAGGCGGTCGGCGGCATCGTGGTCATGCGCTACGGCGAAAATGCCAAGGACGTGATCGACCGGGTCAAGGAGAAGATCGCGGCACTGCAAAAGGGGCTGCCGCCGGGGGTGAAGATCAATGTCTCCTACGACCGCTCCGATCTGATCAGCCGGGCCATAGACACCCTGAAGCATGCCCTGGCCGAGGAATCTGTGGTGGTCTCCCTGGTGATCCTCGCCTTCCTGCTCCACTTCCAGAGCTCGCTGGTGATCGTCCTGACCCTGCCCATCTCGGTGCTGATCGCCTTCATCACCATGAAGCTGATGGGGGTCACCTCCAACATCATGTCCCTGGGGGGGATCGCCATCGCCATCGGTGTGCTGGTGGATGCCGGGGTAATCATGGTTGAGAACTGCTACCGCCACCTTTCCGAGCTGCCGCCGGAGGAACGGGCGGAAAAGCGGCTGGAGACGGTCATTGCCTCGGCCAAACAGGTGGGGAGGGCGATCTTCTTCTCGCTCGCCATCATCGTCCTCTCCTTCGTGCCGGTCTTCCTGCTGGAAGGGCAGGAGGGGAAACTGTTTCACCCGCTCGCCTTCACCAAGACCTTCTCAATGGTCGGCTCGGCGATCATCGCCATCACCCTGGTGCCGGTGCTGATGTTCTTTTTCATGCGGGGGAAGATGCCGCCGGAGAGTGCCAACCCGGTATCCCTCTTCTTCATCAGGATCTATTCACCCATAATCCGCTGGGTGCTGAAATGGAAAAAGACCACCATCGCCCTGAATATCGCTGCCCTGGCCCTGGCCGTGCCGCTCTTCATGCACCTCGGCTCCGAGTTCATGCCCCCCCTGGACGAGGGGTCGCTGCTCTACATGCCGGTCACCCTCCCCAATATCTCCATCACCGAGGCCAAGCGGCTGATCCAGGTCCAGGACCGGATCATCAAGGAGGTGCCCGAGGTGGAGCATGTGCTGGGCAAGGTGGGGCGGGCAGAGACCTCCACCGATCCGGCGCCGGTCTCCATGTTCGAGAGCATCATCATCCTCAAGCCGAAGGAGGCGTGGCGAAAAGGGCTCACCAAGGCTGACATTGTTGCCGAGCTGGATGCCAAACTGCAGCAGATCGGGGTGCGCAACGGCTGGACCCAGCCGATCATCAACCGGATCAACATGCTCTCCACCGGGGTACGCACCGACCTGGGGGTGAAGATCTTCGGCAATGACCTGAACGTCTTGAAGGACCTGGCCGTCGCGGCGGAAGGTATCCTCAAGACCGTGCCCGGCTCGGCCGACGTGGTTGCCGAACGGGTCACCGGCGGCAACTACATCGACATCGACATCGACCGGGAGGCTGCGGCGCGCTACAACGTCAAGGTTGGCGATATCCAGGACATCATCGAGACTGCGCTGGGGGGCGAGACCCTCTCCACCACGGTGGAAGGGCGCAACCGTTTCCCGATCCGGGTTCGCTACCTGCGGGAATACCGCGACAGCATCCCCTCCATGCAGCGGATCCTGGTCTCCGGCATGAACGGCGAGACCCAGGTGCCGCTCTCCCTGGTGACCAGGATCAAGGTCTCCACCGGCGCCCCGGAGATCAACAGCGAGGGGGGGCTGCTCCGCTCCATTGTCTTCCTCAACGTGCGGGGCCGCGACATGGGGGGCTTTGTCACCGAGGCGAAACAGGTACTGGAAAAGCAGCTGAAGCTCCCGCCGGGCTACTATGTCGCCTGGTCGGGCCAGTGGGAGAACCAGATCCGCGCCAAGCAGCGGCTGCAGTACCTGGTCCCTGCCGGGATGCTGATCATCTTCATCCTGCTCTATTTCACCTTCCACTCGGCCCTTGAGGCGTCCATGGTAATGCTGTCGGTCCCCTTTGCCCTGGTAGGGGGGGTCTACCTGGTAGCGGCGCTCGGCTACAACCTGTCGGTGGCGGTCTGGGTCGGCTTCATCGCCCTCTACGGGGTGGCGGTGGAGACCGGGGTGGTGATGGTGATCTACCTGCACGAGGCACTGGATAAGCGGTTGCAGAAAGGGCCGGTGACGGAGCAGGATATCTACGACGCCACCTTCGAGGGGGCGGTGCTCCGGCTGCGTCCCAAGCTGATGACCGTGGCCGTGGCGCTTCTTGGCCTGGTGCCGATCATGTGGTCGACCGGCACCGGCGCCGATGTCATGAAGCCGATCGCCGCGCCAATGATCGGCGGCATGATCTCCTCTGCCATCCATGTTTTGATCATGACGCCGGTGATCTTTGTACTCATGAAAAAGCGGGACCTGAGGAAGGGGAGGCTCCACTATTCAGGGATGAAACACTAGGCAGTTACTCGCAATATGCGAGCATTCACAACATACACAAAGGAGAAAAGCGATGAAAAAACTGGTACTGATCTTTTCGGCAATCCTGGCATTGACTGCCCCGGCAGCGTTTGCCATGGAGCACGGCGGGCATGGCGGCCACGGCGCTGCAGCCCATGAGGAAGTGGTGAACGGGGTCAAGGCGACCTTCATGGTGCAGACCATGGCTGATGCCATGAAGGCCATGGGGATGGAGATGCCCAAGGGGGTGAAGGAGACCCATCATATCTCGGTCATGTTCAAGGATGCAAAAACCGGCAAGCCGATCACGGGAGGTGAGGTAATGCTGAAGGTGCAGGGACCGGACAAGAGCGAGCAGACCAAGGAGCTGATGGCCATGCAGGGGCATTTCGGCGCCGATGTCACCCTGGCGAAGAAGGGGAAATACGGCATCATGAGCAAATTCAAGCTCACCGACGGCAAGGTGAGAACCGCCAAATTCTGGTACGAGGTAAAATGATCATATTTCCTCTGCGAGGAAATTTTGATGCCTGAAAAAGGGGGGCCGGCCGGCTCCTCTTTTTTTTTGTTTTGTAACCCCCTTGGTCTGCGTGGAAATCGATTCACGTATGAAAATGGCGTAAAACAAAAGTTGCAGATTCGAATGTCAAACGGTATGCTAAGCACATTTTCATGTTCCGGGTGTAATCTGGTGTGGCATGCTCCATGCCGGACAGATCCGACCTCTACCGTAACCGAATGAGAAATCCCGTCCTTTTCCGGAAGTTAGCCTCTATGATGCACGATTCACGTATAGGTGCCGTGAGACACATCCTGTTCTTCCTCCTGTGTGGCCTCGCAATGGTCTGTGCCGCGGCGCCGGCTCATGCCGCAGACTTTTCCATCGCTTTCTTCTATGCTGAATCCCCCCCGGTTGACGAACTCAAGGCATTTGATCTGGTGGTGGTCGAACCCGATGCCGGCCTGTCGCCAGCAGTCTATGGCGAGGGCAGGAGCGAGCTGTTCGCCTATGTCAGCATCGGCGAACTCGACCCGAAGCGGAGTTACGCCGCCGGTCTGGAGAAGGGGTGGATCATCGGCCGCAACGACGCCTGGGGAACCTCTATCCTCGACCCTGCCAACCCTGCCTGGCGTTCCTATCTGCTGGAGCAGGTCATGGCGCCTCTCTGGGAGAAGGGGTACCGCGGCTTCTTCCTCGACACCCTGGATTCCTACCAGCGGGCCGCGGGAGGCATTGAAGAGCGGCAACGGATGGAGGATGGGCTTGCAGCGACGATCTACGCCATCAGGAAGCGTTTTCCCGGAGCCAAGCTTATCCTCAACCGCGGTTTCGAGATCTTCGACCGGGTCAGGGGAGAGGTGATGGCGGTGGCAGCCGAGTCGCTGTTCCAGCGCTTTGATCCGGTCAGCGGCACCTATGGCGCAGTGTCGGAAGAGGACAGGGAGTGGCTCAAGGGGCAGCTGGCGCACATCCAAAAAGCCGGGGTCCCGGTGATCGCCATCGACTATGTGCCGCCTGACAAGCGTGAACTTGCCAGGGAGACTGCAGCGAAGCTGAGCGAACTGGGCTATATCCCCTGGGTGGCTGACAGCGATCTTTCCAGCCTGGGGGTCGGAGCGGTGGAGGTTGTGCCGCGGAGCATTCTCGGTATCTACGACGGGCTTGAAGGAGATATGGCCTATACCCGGCTGCACCGATTTGCCCAGATGCCGCTCAATCATCTCGGCTATCGGCTGGAGCTGCACAATCTGCGGGAGCCGCTTCCCAAGGGGATCCTGGCAGGCCGCTATGCCGGCGTGGTTGTCTGGCCTCTTTCCGGAGCTCCGGGAGAGCAGCTCGAACTTCGCAGCTGGGTGCTGGAACGGTTCAAAGAGCAGGTGCCGGTGGCATTCCTGGACAGTTTTGGCTTCACCCTTGCCGATCTGCCTGATCCGTTCGGGTTGCAGACGGGCGGGCAGCCTGTTACGGGAAGCGGGACCCTGCAGGTCGTCTCCCGCGATCCGATAATCGGTTTCGAGTCGCCGCCGCTTCCCCAGCAGGATGCCTTTGTCCAGCTCCGTCTCCGCAAAGGACGCTCGCTGCTCAAGGTGAGCCGCGGCCCGGCAGAATCCGACCTTGCCGCCATCACCCCCTGGGGCGGGTATGCCCTGACCCCCTTTGCCCTTGCCATCCCCCTGGGTGAGCAGTTTTCCTGGGTCGTCGACCCTTTTGCCTTTTTCCGTACGGCGCTGCGCCTGCCGCAGTTCCCGGTCCCCGACACCACCACGGAGAACGGCTCCCGACTGATGCTGGTTCACGTCGATGGCGACGGCTTCGACAGCATGGCCGAGTGGCCCGGCGGCAAAGGCGCAGCGGATGAACTCCGCACCAGAATCCTGGAGCGCTACCGGGTGCCGACCACGGTTTCGGTGATCACCGGAATGATGGAGAAGGATGGGCTTTATCCGAAGGGAAAAGCCGCCGACCTTGTCCGCCAGGCCCGACAGATCTTCCGGCTTCCCTGGGTGGAGGCCGCGAGCCATTCCTTTTCGCACCCGTTTGTCTGGCCTGGTCGCACCCGTATCGAACCCCGGGAAGAGGCGGCCATGCACAACCTGCCGATTGCGGGGTACACCATGGACCTTGAGCGGGAGATTGCCGGTTCGCTTCGCTTCATCGACGACAATCTCCTGCCGACGGGTAAAAAGGCGAGGCTGTTTTTCTGGACCGGCGACTGCACCCCGGACGCCGAGGCCGTGGCAGCGACCTATCGTGCCGGCGTGGGAAACATGAACGGCGGCAGCACCCTGATCAACGAGTCCGATCGCTCCCTCACAGCCGTAGCGCCACTGGGCATCTACCGCAACGGCGTTTTCCAGGTCTATGCGCCCAACCAGAACGAAAACGTCTATACCAATCTCTGGCAGGGACCGTTTTACGGCTATCGCCGCGCCATCGAGACCTTCCGTCTCACCGACAGCCCGCGGCGCCTGAAACCGATGGATATCTATTACCACTTTTACTCGGCCACCAAACCAGCCGCTCTCAAGGCCCTGGAAGCGGTCTACGACTGGGCGCTCACCCGCGACCGGCTGAATATCTTCGTTTCCGAGTACGTGGAGACGGTTCTCGACTTCAACCGGACCGTGGTGGCACGTGACCTCTCCGGGGGCTGGCTGGTGCGGAACAGCGGCGCGTTGCGCGAGTTCCGCATCCCGTCGGAACTTGGCTATCCCGACCTGAAACAGAGCCGCAACGTGGCGGGGTTTGCAGATTTGAACGACAGCAGGTACCTGCATATCGGCCCCGGGGGCGAGGCACACATTGTCGTTGCGACAAAGAAGCCTGTATCTCCCTATCTGTCCACCCTTGGCGGTCACCTGATCCGTTTCGGGACAAAGGGCAAAGATCTGCGCATGAAGTTAAGCAGCCATACGCCATTCTCCCTCACCCTTGCCAATGCCGACAGATGTTCTCCGGCCGGGAAAAAGGGTGTGCCGTTCCGTCGCCAGGGGAACGCACTGACCGTTTCGCTGCCTGAAGGGAATCATGAACTGGTTTTCACCTGTAAATAGGACTTCGGCCCAACGGGAGCGCTTTGCCTCTCCCATGGCAGTGGCAGGGATGTTTCTCTCCTTTGTACTGCTCCTGGTCGTGCTCTATCCGGAACGTGAAATCCTGGCGCTGCTCCGGACTGGCGAACTGGGGAGCCCGGTTGCCATGCACTACCTGAGGGCACTGGCCGGCATTCGCCCCAATGACGGCGCACTGCAGCTCAGTTATGCAGAGGCTCTGGTTGCGGCAAAGCGATTTTCCTCGGCGCTGCCGGTTCTGGACCTGGCGGCAGCCCATCTCCCCCCTTCGCAGCAGCGGCACTGCCTGGAACTCCGCCTGGTGATCCTGCAGGGGCTTTTGCGGGAGACTCCGGCCAACGCACCGAATCGCCAGGTGCTGGAAGCCTATTTCTCCGTGACCGCGCGACAGCTCGCCGGCAGTGGCAGTTCGCTCGAAGATCTCCGTCGTTACCTCGGCCAGGCCCGTTTTGCCGGCGCAGCCGAGGCGCTGTCGTACCTGGAAGGGAAGGTGACTCCGCACGGTACTGCCAACTCCCGTCTCGACATCCCGAACCTGCCGTCGGAAGAGACCCCTGAATCGGCTCTGGCGGCTGGTGACTACCGGAAGAGCGCTCAACTCTACTTCGACGCCATGGCGAGCGAGCCGGATCAGTTGCAGCGACGGCGTCTCTATCTGAAAGGGGTGCGGACACTGCAGGCGGGGAACCTGGTGGAAGAGGCGCTGGCGGCAGCCGACCAGTACATGGGCGCCATCCAGGTCGATCGGGATACCCTGATCTATCTCACGCGTCTCGCCCTGGCAGCGAACCGGCCGGCAAAGGCGCAGGAATATGTCAAACGGGCACTCGGCGAGAAGACGCGGGCCGAAGGGGGGAACGGCTGATGCGTCCCGCCCTGCTCTTGCCGGCACTTGCGCTCTGCGTTCTGGCCTCTGGCCCGGCGCACGCCGAATCAACGGCTTCTGAGATTGCCGAGGCTGCGATCGGAGCCCCCTTTGAGCATGAGCTCTACGAACTGGCATACAAGGTGTTTCTTGCCAACAACAATGCCGATGATGCCTTTCGGCTCGCCGAAGCTGCGTTGAAAGCGCGGCCCCGCGACACTCTCTGGCGCCGAAGAGCCGTACAGGCTGCACTCTGGCGATCCCGAACCACTGATGCCCTTGTGCACCTGAGCTACCTGGCCCTTTCTGCCGGTGATGCGAAAGCCTTGGAACAGGCCCTTACGCTTGCCGAGGGGATCAACGATCAGGCGAGCCTCAAGCCGCTCTTGGCCCTTCGCCTGAAAAAGCGGAACGATGCTGCCACGCTCCGGGAATACGTAAAGGTTGTCGAGGCGCTGGGCGAGCCGGAAGAGGCTGTCGCCACCCTGAAACGTTACCAGAACGGCCCTTATCGGCGCGAAGTGCTCGAACTCCTGGCCCGGCTCTACGAATCTACCGGCAATCCCGCTGCATCCGTCAAGGGAGTGGACCTCTATGCCCATGAATACCCGGTGACCGTGCCGCTTGCCATGCTTCGCAGCAGGCTCCTCTATGGGACGGGGGACATTGCGGCTGCCTGTCGGAGCCTGCAGGAAGGCGCGGCAAGTGCCAAACCCGCAGATACCGACTTCTGGATGACCTTGAGCGATCTCTGCTGGGCGATGCAGGATGGCGCCTGCGCGGTCAATGCCTCGTCGCAGCTCATTGCAGGTGGGGCGGGCCGCGAAGATGACTATCAGCGGATGGTGACCTATTATCTGCAACATGACCCGGAGCGGGCCTATGCCACTGCGCGCGAAGGGTGGCAGCGCTTCCGGAAAGAGTATTACTTTGTTGCTGCCGTCGAAGCCGGGCTGGCGCTCGGACGTCATGACGAACTGTTGGCATTCGTGGGCAATCTTGATGAGCAGCAGCGATCGGCCCTTGCCAGGAGCGGTTACGCCTGGCAACTCCGCTCCCGGCTCTACCGCCAGGCCGGCAGGACGGGAAAAAGCCTGCACTCCTATCAGCAGGCCCTGGCACTGGAACCGGGCAATGCCGAGGTGGCTGCCGGTTATCTCTGGCTGCTCATCGATCTGGAAAAGACCGAAGAGTTGCGGGAAACGGCAGAGCTCTTCCGTTACCGCTTCCGTGGTAAGCCCGAACTGCTCGATCCGTTGGGAGCGGCCTATGCGTGGCTGGGAGATTATCGTCGTGCACTGGATTATTACCGGCTCAATTACCACCAGCGGCGAGACGACCCGCTCTGGCTGGCAGATTACGCCGAGCTGCTCGATCAGGCCCATATGGCCGATTCCGCCTACCGGGAACGGTTGCGGGCCCTGCTTCTGGTACGCCAGGTCGGCGCCGGGGGCACAGGGGGGGGAAAAGAGCCCGAACGGCCGCTCTTAAAGACACGACTCCTGCTTTTGCTCAATCCGGGGGATGCCACGGATGCCGCATTCGGCAAGCTGCTTGCCGACGACAGCGGCAATGGTGCCACCCGTGAACTGCTGGTCGCCTGGGCGCTCTCCACCGAACGGAACGATTATGCGCGGTTGTGGCGTCTGCGCCGGTTCGGTCTTCTCGCCCGGCAACCCCGGTGGGCACAGCTTTCCCTGGCTCTGGAGGAGAACGACACGACAGCCATCGCAGATTTGCTCCAGAAGGATCTTGAACGGCTTCCCTACCGGGATGCTATAGAGGGAGCCCGCCGGACCGGCCAGTTCCCTCTTGCTGCCGATCATGCCTTCAATCGGTTCGATCGCAATCCCGAGGACGAACTCCTCGATCTCCAGTTCCGCGAACTGGCCGTTGCCCATCCCTCCCAGGCATCGGCCGGGTTGCGCCTCATGGACCGGGGCGGAATCGGTTTCATCCAGACGGCCGAGCAGGTCTCCCGCCCGCTCACCAATCGCTATTCCCTGGCGGGCAGGTTTTCCTACACCGGCTTCGGCACGTTGAAGGATGATGTCGTTGGTACCATGCCCGACCGGGATGTAGCGGGGCAGTTGAGTCTGTCGACCTTGTTCGGGCAGGGAAGGGCCAGCGTCAGCGTCGGCGGCAGAAGCTCGTTGAACTCCTTTGCCTTTGTCGGGCTGGATGCGGATTACCGGCTTTCGTCCACGCTGTCGCTAGAACTTTCGGCAGACTGGTCCGGCCTGGCGGAAGAGACGGCGCCGCTGCAGATCGGCGGCCTCAAGGACCGGCTCACCATCGGGATAACGCATCAGTTGTCGGGGCGGGACACCCTTTCGTGGCGCGGATCTGTTTATTCCCTGCGCGACCAGTGGCGGCGCGAGCTGGGCAATGGCGGATCGATAGAGGCCGAAGCGGTGCATCGGCTCTCCGTCGCCTACCCCGATCTGCTCGTGCGGGGCTTTGCCGGCGGTTACCAGTACTCCCGAACCGGCGCTCCGGAAGGAGAGACCTATCTCTTGCAGCCGGCCGGCTCCGTCCCGGACAGCGGCTACTTTGTGCCGCACAGCTTTGTGCAGGTCGGCATCGGCACTGCCGTGGGGAGTTCGGCGCGTGAAGGATACAGCCGCTGCTGGCAGCCGTACGGCTCCGCTGATCTGCTCTGGAACAGCGAATCCGGGGTCGGCTTCCATTACGATATCGGGCTGGCAGGCCCTCTGATCGGCTACGACCGCCTGATCTTCGGCGTTGCCCAGGACAGCGGCAGGTTCGGCAGCAGTGATCTCAATTCGCTCCTGGAGATGCAATACCGTTACTATTTCAATTGAGAGCCGGGGAGAGTTGCTCCCCGCGCGGAAAGGACCGTATCATGCGCAACATGCTTTTCATCCTTGTCCTGGCCCTGGGGTTCACGGGCTGCACCACACTGCACCAGGGAGGGGGCGGACCGCTTGCCCGCTCCGAGTCATGGGCGGTGCTTCCGTTCGTCAACAACACCGAAACGCCCTATGCCGCTGAGCGCGCAGAAGCGGTCACGACGGCCCTGCTCCTGGCCGAAGGGTTCGGCCGTGTGGAACAGTACCAGCCGAGCGGCAAAGAGGATGAGCCGGTACTTGATCGTGGCGTGAAACGCCATGCCGAGGCTCTTGCCTGGGCACGCCTGCACAATGTTCGCTACGTGGTGAACGGTGTGGTCAACGAATGGCGCTACAAGGTCGGCCTGGACGGCGAGCCGGTGGCGGGGCTGACCCTGCAGGTCGTCGATCTCCCCAGTGGGAAAGTGGTCTGGAGCGCCACGGCGGGCAAGAGCGGCTGGAGCCGCGATGCGGTGAGTGCCGTTGCTCAGCAGGTGATCGCCAGCATGATCAACATGATGCCGGTGCAATGAACGAGCAGGTCAAGAACCTCTTTTTCAGGGTCGAGAAGTGGCTGGAGGTGGCGGTTATCACCTGTGGCCTGTTCCTGTTCTGCCGCTATCTCAATCCTCTCGATCCGTTCTTCGTCCAGGGGCAGTTCCCCTGGCCCTGGATAGCGCCGCTCCTGCTCTCGCTCCGCTACGGCATTGCCGCGGGGATGACCTCTGCCTTTCTCCTGGTTGGCGCACTGCTGACCCTGATCTGGGAAGGAGGGACTTCCGCGCAGCTCCCCACCGGGTATATCCTGGGAGGACTCCTGACGGTCCTGATCAGCGGCCAGTTCAGTTCCGTCTGGAACAAGCGTCTGCGGAGGGCCACCCTGCTCGGGAGCCATGCCGGCGAACGGTTCGAGCAGCTCTCCAAGGCCTATTTCATGGTGCGGCTCTCCCATGACCGCCTGGAGCAGAACCTGATCAGCAGACCGGTAACGCTGCGGGGGGCGATGACCGAACTGCGCGGGCTCCTGGCAAGGGAAGGGGGAGAGCTGAACGAGCGGACCGCACGTGCGTTGATGGCGATCCTGGTCCATTACTGCAGACTCGGGAGCGCCGCTATCTACCCATGTGTCGACGGCCGGGTCAGTGACCAGGTTCTGGCCTCCTGCGGACGCGGTGCACCGCTGGAGCGGAGCGATCTGTTGCTCAGCTCCGCCCTGGAATCGGGAAATACGATCTATCAGGCAGTGAACCGCCTGGCTCCCGACGAGCGGAGTTCCTACCTCGTTGCCGCACCCATCAGGACCAGCAGTGGCGACCTGCCCGGCATCCTGCTCATTTCCGACATGCCGTTTCTCGCCCTGGAACGGGAGACCCTGCAGATCATGGCCGTGATACTCACCTATTTTGCCGATCATGCCGGTGCCGCAGGGGTTACGCAGGAGGTCCTGGCGGTCTTCCCTGACTGCCCGGTCATGTTTGCGGCTGAACTGGCCAAGATGGTACATCTCCGAAAGGACCTGGAGATCGGGAGCGTCCTGGTGGTCATCGAGGTTCCGCAGGGGCCGCGCCAGGACGAGATCTGCGTCAGGATGGAACGTCTGCAGCGGGGGCTGGACCATTCATGGCGCCACAACACCCCGGATCTGGTCCAGTTTGTCACCCTGATGCCCTTCTCGGGACCGGCAGGAGTGGAGGGGTTCAAGACGCGCATGCGGGAGGTACTCCGCAAGAACTACGGGCTGTCGTTCGACCAGGACGGACTCCGTTTCCGTTCCAGGTTGGTGACTTCCGATGAGCCGCAAAAGCTCCTTGTCGAACTTCTGCAGGAGGCGTCATGAACGGCAGCGCAAAACTCCTGGTTATGGGCATAGTCGGGGAACTGGCTGCCCTTGCAGCGATGTTTCTGACACTGCCGCTCTGGGAGCGCGTCAGCATTTTTTTCCTCACCCATGGAGCCGCAAGCTTCTCCTTTGCCCTGTTCATGACCATGCTGCTCCCCAGCCGCTATAGCGGCAGGCAGCGGGCAATCTTTGCGCTGTTTTTCTGTTTTTCCTTCTGTATCCCTCTGTTCGGGGCGTTCGGGATGCTCGTATCCCTCATCTATTTCCGTTTCTTCCTGAAGACCGGCGAGCGGGCGGAGTTTTCCGCTGTTCCGGTGCCCGATTTCGTGGCAGAGAGCGGTTATACCCCTCCGGTAATGGGGGAGGGAGGGGCATGGTCACGCCTTTCCAACGACCTGGTCTCGCGGGATCTCCGCCTGAAAGCACTCCTCTCGGTCGGTTCCCTGGAGGGGGGCAATTCCAGCCGGCTGTTGCAACTGGCATCCGCAGACCCAGACGACGAGATCCGCCTGCTGGCCGTCGCCATCTTCGACCAGCGGGAAAAGCTGATCAGTGCAGACATCACCGAGGCGCTTGTCTCTCTGAAGGCCTGCATGGACAGGAGTGAGCAGGGTGCTCTCTGCCGCCGCCTGGCATTCTCCTACTGGGAGATCGTCTATAATGAACTGGCCCGCGACGAACTGCACGAATTCTTTGTCCAGCAGGCGCTCACCTATGCCGACCGGGCTCTTGGGCTTATTGGCGAGGATTCGGCGCTCACCGCGCTGAAGGGGCGCATCCACCTCCTCCGGGGCGATGTGGAGAAGGCTGAGGCCGCAGCCAGTGCCGCCCTTGAGCAGGGGGCGCACCCCGACCGCATCCTGCCATATCTGGCGGAACTGGCCTTTGTTCGGCGCGATTTCAAGGCATTGCGCTCCATCTTCGACTTGGACTCCACCCTTCGCCACAAGCCGGGGATCGGGCATGTAGTCCGCTTCTGGCAGGATGCGACATGACGGAACGATTCCCAACGGCCGAAAGCGTCGATATCATGCTCCTCCTTGAGGGGACCTTCCCCTATGTGAGCGGCGGTGTTTCCAGTTGGGTGAACCAGATGATCCGCGGTTTTCCGGAATATCGCTTCGGAGCGGTGTTCCTGGGGAGCCGGGCCGAGGATTACAGCGGGCTCAAGTACGAACTGCCCGAAAACCTGGTCCATCTGGAGGCGTGGTATCTGCAGGGAGGGCAGCAGCAGCCCCGCATCGAGCCGCAAAAGGGGAATCCCCCGGCATTCTCCGCCATGCGCCAGCTGCACGACTGGTTCCGAAGCGGTGGCGAGAAGCTGTTCGACCATCGCCTGCTACAACCCGATTACTTCCTGGACCGGGACGCAGGGGTCGATTTCGCGCAGTTCCTCTATTCCGAGCAGTCGTGGCAGATGATCACGGACCTCTACCGTGAGCACTGCAGCGATCCATCATTTGTCGATTTCTTCTGGACCGTGCGAAACATGCATGCGCCCATATGGCAGATGGCATCCATAGCAGCAGGGATGATACCTGCCCGGATTTATCATACGGTTTCCACCGGCTATGCCGGTTTCCTCGGCGCACTGCTGCATCAGCGAACCGGCAGACCACTGCTTTTGAGTGAGCATGGGATTTACACCAAGGAACGCCGCATCGATATCTTTCATAGCGACTGGATACGTGACAACCGGAATGCATTCCAGCGTGATCCTTCTGAGGTCAGCTATTTCCGGGAGTTGTGGATCCGATTTTTCGAAACCATGGGGCGGCTCTGCTACGAATCGTCCGATCTCATCGTTTCCCTGTATGAGGGCGCCCGAGAGCGACAGATCCTGGATGGCGCACCCGAAGAGAAAACCCGTGTCATCCCCAACGGTGTGGACATCGAGCATTATGCGCCGCTTCGCAGCCGTCGTTCCGACACTGCACCTCCCATCCTCTGTCTTGTCGGCAGGGTGGTGCAGATCAAGGACGTCAAGACATTCATCAGATCCATCCGGATCATGGCCAACCATCTGCCCAACGTTGAAGGATGGATCGTCGGTCCAGTCGAGGAGGACCCGACCTATTTCGACGAGTGCACGGCGCTTGCAGAAAGCCTGGCAGTGACCGACCGGATAACCTTCCGTGGTTTCATGGACCCGGTAGATGTATATCCGTCTGCCGGTCTCCTGCTGCTCAGCTCCATCAGCGAGGGGCTGCCACTGGTGGTTCTGGAGGCTTTTGCCGCCGGATTGCCTGCAGTGACCACCGACGTGGGGGCCTGTCGGCAACTTGTGTTCGGCAGTGGGGGAGGGGGGGACTCCTTCGGGGCTGCCGGAGAGGTTGTGGAGATCAACAATCCACAGGCCCTTGCAGATGCGGCGCTCCGGCTCCTCTCGGACCCGGCCGCCTGGCAAGGCGCCCAGTCTGCGGCCATCGGGCGGGTAGAACACGACTATTCCCGCGATCTCATGCTCAGCCGCTACGGCGCCATATTCCGGGAAAGGGTTTCGTAATGGCGGGAATCGGTTTTGAATTACGGAAACTGATGAAGCGGGACTCGTATTTCGCTCTGCTCCAGGCCTATACCTATGCCGGGGTGATCAGCTCGGGGCCATGGGTGCTCTCGATCATAGCAGTGCTCACCATCGGCTTCATCTCTCTTCCCATCGTCATACCTCCCTCACTGGTCGCCGATTTTCAGACCTCGGTTACCAACCTCATCGCTGCATCGCTCATCTTTACCGGCCTTTTCCAGCTGGTGTTCACCCGGTATGCAGCCGACCGTATCTTTGCCAAGGAGCACTTTCGGTTGCTGCCCAACCTCAACGGTCTCCTCTTGTTCGTAACCGGTATTGGCGGCAGTCTCAGTTATCCGTTCGCGATCCTGCTCTTCCCAGAAAGTTCGCTGGCATTCCGGCTGATGTTCGCAGCAACCTTCGTGGTGCTCTCCTGTGTCTGGATCTGTGCCATCCTCCTGTCGGGGCTTAAGGCCTATAAGGCAATCTTGCTCAATTTTGCCGCCGGCTACGGCGTAACGGTCATCCTTGCCACATTCCTCCGCCCGTGGAAACTGGACGGACTGACTCTGGCCTTTCTTGCCGGCCAGTTCGTCTTGTTGATGGGGATGCTCTATGTCCTTTTTCACAACTACCCGTCCCGGCAGTTTATCGAATTTGATTTTCTCAACAAGGGGAGGGTCCATCGTTCGCTGATCTTCTCCGGTTTCTTTTACAACCTGGGGCTCTGGATCGACAAGTATGTGTTCTGGTTTCATCCTGCCACTGGCGTGAATGGGATCGGCCCCTTGCACACCTCCATTGTCTACGACCTGCCGGTCTTTCTCGCCTATCTCTCCATTATTCCCGGCATGGCGGTGTTCCTGGTGCGCATGGAGACCGATTTTGTCGAATATTATGATCGCTTCTACGATGCCGTTCGCGAGGGGGGGTCGTTCACCCAGATTTGCACCATGAAGGACGAAATGGTCTGCATGGCACGGGAGGGCATCTACGATATCATCAAGATCCAGGCGATCGCCACGATCCTTGTTTATCTCCTGGGTGGCAAGGCATTCGCGGTTCTCGGCCTTTCCCCGGTCTTTCTCCCTTTGTTGCATATCCATGTAGTCGGTGCCGGGTTCCAGGTTGTTTTCCTCGGGCTTCTCAACATCTATTACTATCTGGATCGCCGGGAGAGGACCCTGTTCCTGACTTCCCTGTTTGCATTCCTGAACCTGGCGTTGAGCCTCCTTTCGATCTGGCTCGGTCCGTTCTATTATGGCTATGGTTTTGCCTTGTCCCTCTGTATCTGCATTGCCGTTGGTCTGCTGCTGCTGGACAGGGATTTCAGGCGTCTGGAGTATGAGACCTTCATGTTGCGCTAGGAGAATTGGTTGAGGAAATCAGGAGAGACGCGCAAAGGGCGGCCATCTGGCCGCCCTTTGCTGTAGATGCGCGCATGCATTGATAGATGTTACTGGAATCTGCAGCCGGCAACCTCTTCCCAATGTGTGCGGGGGATTTGCAGGAATTCGTCGACGATGGAGGGGTCGAATTGCGATCCCTTGCAATATTTGAGCTCGTCAATGACTGCGTTGAACGGCATGGCCTTGCGGTAGCGACGATCCGAAGTCATGGCGTCGAGGGTGTCGGCAAGGGCAAAGATGCGGGCACAGAGGGGGATCTCTTCTCCCCGCAGCCCGTTTGGATAGCCTGCTCCGTCGTAACGCTCATGGTGGGCAAGGATGAATTCCGATACACCCTTGAGGAACGATATGCCTGAGAGGATCTCATAACCTACCTGGGGATGTTTCTTCATCTCAATCCACTCTGCGTCAGTGAGTTTGCCCGGTTTGAGCAGAATATTGTCGGATACGCCTATTTTCCCGATGTCGTGGAGCAGTGCACCCTTGGAGATGATTGACAGATCGGCTTCTGCAAGCCCCATGTGGCGGGCGAGCAGGAGCGTGTAGTTCATGACCCGCTCGGAATGGGAACCGACCTCTTTTTCCCGTGCATCGAGCGATCGGACCAGGGCTGTCAGAGTAGTTTCATACGACTGGTTCAATTCATTCATGGCAGCACGGATCTGGTTGGTCTGTTCCATTACTTTCTGCTCAAGATCGTTCTGGTATCTCCTGTTTTCGATGATGAGCCGGCGCTTTTCTAGTGCGCTTTTGGCCTTGACGACGATGCTCTCAATGCTGAACGGCTTGGTTATGTAATCGTCGGCGCCAAGATGAATGCAGGAAAGAGCTGTTTCCATGTCACTCAGGGCGGTGATCATGAGGACAGCAGTGTCGGGGCTGGTCTTTTTCAGCTCGCGCAGCAGTTCCACTCCGGAAAGGCCGGGCATCATCACATCCAAGAGAGCCAGGTCGATCTCCTGCTCTTTGAGGATGGAAAGCCCTTCAATGGCATTGCTGGATTGAAAACAGGTGTAGTTCTCACGGGAAAGGGTTGTCAGGAGCAGTTCCCGTATCATCTGCTCATCATCGACTATCAGTAGGTTCGCACTCAAGCAAGTTCCCTCGAATGTTTATCATGATGTCTTTTGGTCCGGCTGGATTCTGCTGCTGGTTAAAGCGGTCAGCGGGTTATCAGTTGGTCAGTCAGCTCAACGAGTTTGGGGAGATCCGGCTTTGTGAGGATGCCGCTTGCTCCGAGCGCCTGCCACTTGCGCATATTGTCATCACTGGCCAGCGAGGAAAAAATGACAACTGGCAGCTCTTTGAGTGCATCGTCTTTTTTGATCCGTGAAGTGAGATGCAGACCATCCATCTTAGGCATCTCTATGTCCGTAATGAGCAGCGATAATTCATCCAGAAGAGCGGTTTGCTTCAATCGTGCCTGTTGCTGTTTTGCCAGGATGATTTCCCACGCCTCTTCACCGTTTTCTGCCTCGATCACGCGGTAGCCGGCGGCTCGTAACGAATTGCACATGGTGTTCCGGATAAACGGAGAGTCGTCTGCGACAAGAACATTTGTTTTACTGCGATCAATCTTGCCCGATGAATCGATGTCGAGAAGATGGATGTCATCGCCCATGGCGTATTCGCGATACAGCTCACCGACAATCTTCTCGAAGTCAAGGACGAGGATGATCCGATTGTCCATCTTCACCAGACCGGTGACCTGGTTGCTGCTCGCCGTTTTCACCGGGGGTTCCACCTGTTCCCACGAAATGCGGTAAATCCTGGAAACAGAATGGACCAGTACAGCCACGATGAGCCGGTTGAACTCCAGAACTATGACTCTGTCGGCTTGAAGATCATTGACCCGTTTGTTGAGCATGACGCTCAGGTCCACAACGGTAATGACCTTATCGCGTAGCTTTATCATGCCCGGAATGGCGGGATGTCCGTTGAGAACCTTCCAGAGATGGGGGAGTCTAATGATTTCCCTGACCTTAGCGACATTGACGCCGTAGTAACAGGGAATCACATTGCCCTGTTCGTCACACTCATCCACCCTGAATTCGACGATCTCAAGTTCGTTGGTATCGCTTTCCAGGAGTACGGCAGAGTTGTTTTGCATGGTGGGCTCCTCGATCAGGTGTGAGCATGTATAGGGTACTCATCGGATAGCCACTGTAAAGCTTAAGCATTTTTCAAAGTGACTATCAATATGTATAAATTTCTCCTAAACCCGCGCGGGATCTTGACGATACATCTTAAGTAATATACTAACCATACCTCCGGGGCTGACTAGATGGAACGTCATATTAATATTCTGGTTGTAGAGGATTCGGAGGATGATGCCATCCTCCTTTTACATGAACTGCACAAAAGCGGCTATCTGGTCTGTTTCGAGCGGGTAGAAACCCCACAGGGAATGTCAGAAGCCTTGGATCGTGGCGGTTGGGACATCATCATTGCCGACTACCTGATGCCGCAATTCAGTGCCCCTGCTGCTTTGATGATGGTGAAACGCTATGAACTCGACCTACCGTTCATCATCGTATCAGGTAAAATTGGGGAAGATACTGCCGTTGAGGCGTTGAAGGCGGGCGCACACGACTTCATCGTTAAAGGGAATCTCGCCAGGCTCGTTCCTGCCATTGAAAGGGAATTACGTGAGGCAATTGTCAGGCGCGAGCGCAAGAAAGCTGACGAGTCGCTCAGAAAGCTTTCAAGCGCTGTCGAGCAGACCGCTGACGCAGTCATTATCACCAGTCAGGAAGGGCGCATCGAGTATATCAATTCTGCGTTTGAACGTCTCACCGGCTACAGTTCTGCCGAGGTCATCGGCCGGACACCGCAATTTCTCAAATCCGGAGCACATCCCGAAGAGTTTTACCGAGATCTCTGGTCAACCATTCTAAATGGAGAGGTCTATCGCAGGGAGGTCGTCAATCGTAGAAAGAGTGGCGAGCTCTACTATCAGGAAGAGATCATCACCCCTATTCTTGACAGCAAGGGTGTCATTTCCCATTTTGTTTCTACTGGTCGAGATGTGACTGAACGAAAGAGGGCTGAAGAGAAAATATCCCATCAACTGCAGCGCCTGGCTGCACTTCGCGATATCGACAAGACGATCACTACCAGCCTGGACTTGAATGTTACCATATCAGTCATTATTGAACAGATTATGCGTCAACTGCATGTAGATGCAGCAATGGTTATGCAACTTGACAAGATCCGCCACCAGTTCGTACCGTTGGCTGCGAAAGGTTTTGTCAGTATTGCCACCTCTGCACTTACGGTGAAGGAGGGGGAAGGCTACCCTTCCATTGCATGTTCGGAAAAGCGCATCTATCATATGCCGTTCCTTGCCGATTGCAAATCGGTTGATGAACGGCTTGCCCATTTTTCGGCTGAAGAGGGTTTTGTATCATATTTCGCCGTCCCTTTGTTGAATAGTGGTGAAATTACGGGAATTCTTGAAATTTATCACCGATCACAGCTCAAGCCCGATGTGGAATGGCTCCACTTTCTCGAAACACTTGCAGAACAGGCAACCATAGCAATTGGGAATGCCACATTATTTGCCGATCTACAACGTTCGAACAATGAACTCGCATTGGCCTACGATACGACCTTGGAAGGGTGGTCGCACGCTCTTGACCTGCGCGATCAGGAAACTGAGGGGCATACGCAACGGGTAACCGAATTGACGATGCGCCTGGCAGGCATAATGGGCTACCCAGAGGAAGATATGATTCATCTGCGGCGCGGTGCCCTTTTGCACGATATTGGCAAGATGGGAATACCTGACAGCATACTCCTAAAACCAGGAGCCCTCTCTCCTGCTGAATGGGATATCATGCGTCGCCATCCCATCTATGCCTACGAGTTGCTCTCGCCCATCTCATTTCTTCGTTTCGCGTTGGACATCCCCCATTACCATCATGAGAAATGGGATGGGAGTGGCTATCCTCACGGGCTTCAGGGTGAAGACATCCCGCTGGCGGCACGCATATTTTCTGTCGTTGATGTCTGGGATGCCCTCTGTTCTGATCGCCCCTATCGCAAAGGGTGGCCCATGGATAAGGTGCTCCAGTACATTCGCGACAATGCCGGAGGTCACTTTGACCCTGCCGTTGTGGATGCCTTCCTTAATTTGTCTTTTTGATCCATCCCCCCTTGAGCTCTTTCTGTTGATTTCTGATACCGACATTGCAAATTTTCCTTGTTCAAACATCTAACATTCCTATCAGTAACACCTGATTACTGTAATTGCCTGTAATTACTTACAAATTCAACTAATCCTCAAAAACCATGCGCAGAGTTCAATCAACAAAAATGTCTGCACAAAATTAGCACGTTATGGTTTTAATGAATATTTACGCCGTAATAACAATACATTATATGAAATTATCATTGGTGCGTGCCATTTGGTATCACTGTTGAAATGGTGAAGAGCAGACACAGAAAGATATCAGGGGGGCACGACCATGGGATACCGATGCAAAATAGCGAGCGAGATGAATAATAATGACAGTTCGTTCAGAGTAATGGAAGTGGTCATGATGAGACGTGGCAGGGAAGGGGGGGAAAGCACCTCGAACCACTTGATCCTCGTCGACAATCACAATGAAACACTTAAATTCGTTCAGGAAAATATGGACGATTTTATCAACAACATAGTCGGGATGGATAAAATGACACGACAGAGCAAAAAAGTGGACGAAAGCGCCAAGCTCTTTGAAAAGAACCTCGATCCTCTCTTTTCTGTCATGACCGAGACGACCCAGGGGAATATCCTGGACAAGCTCTCTCTTTCCCTGAAGAAGGCACTGATCCTGATGGCCATGGACCGCTACCAAAGCAATCGTGATTCCGTCTGTAAGGCCTTGGGAATCAGCCCTGACAAACTGGACAGCGAAATGGCCCTGTGCGGCATTATTCGCAAGCGTCGGGCAAAAGCTGCCTGACGGTATTAATTATCCAGCCCCCCTATGAGGTCATGCACCATGCATGGCCTTTTTTATTGCGACAAAGACTTTTCAATTGATGGTGATGCATGTTAGTATGCAGCAAAAAACAAGGACTTGCGACATGTATAAATTGAAAATCATCACATCTTTTGCCGCTGCACACAATCTCATGCATTACCAGGGAGAATGTGAAAACCTCCATGGTCATAATTGGAAGGTTGAAGTCATGGTCGCTGCCAAAAAACTGGACAAGGCAGGGCTCGGCATCGATTTCAAGGTACTCAAGGCAGAAACGATCTCCCTTCTGAAGACCCTTGATCACAAGTATCTCAACGAACTCACTCCATTCATGGAGCTGTCCCCTTCATCGGAAAATATTGCCCGCTATCTTTATTATGCGCTTGGTGAACGGTTGAATGACGACAACATCGCGATTGACATGGTGACCGTCTGGGAATCGGATTTTGCTGCAGCCAGCTACTATGAGTAACAAGCGTGCCGATCTGGTCGAAATGTTTTCATCGGTCCAGGGTGAAGGAATTCTGGTGGGCCGGCGTCAGCTATTCCTCCGTTTTTCCGGTTGTAATTTGAACTGCAGCTACTGTGACACTCCATTACTGCCTCAACCAACCTGCAGAATTGAGGAATCTCCAGGAGGGAATTTCGTCGACATTCCCAATCCCGTGGCTCTCGATACAATCGCGTCCTATCTCAAGACCTGGCTGCACGATTATCCCAGGCTGCATCACTCCCTGAGCATTACCGGCGGTGAGCCTCTGCTGAATGCAGATCTGCTTTCCGACTGGCTTCCGCTGCTGCATGAGTTTCTGCCCGTTTTCCTGGAAACAAACGGGACCTTGCCCGAAGCACTTGGCAGAATCATAAACAACCTCGATTATATCAGCATGGATATCAAGATCCCTTCGACATCCGGGTATACGGAACTCTGGGAACTGCATCGCGACTTCCTGGCTCTGGCCGTAGCGACAACCTGCTATGTAAAGACTGTTGTATCGCTTGAAACCAGCGCCCACGAGATTGAGCAGGTCTGTAACCTTATTGCGACCGCCGGAAACGATATCCCCTTGATCCTGCAGCCGGTGACCAGCCAAGTCAGTATGCCGCATATGGGGCGGTATCTTCTCGAACTACAGTCACAAGCCAGCAGAACTCTGACGGATGTCCGCATTATCCCGCAACTCCACACATTTTTGCAGGTACTCTGAAAGGTTCTCGTGATGATCATTGAAGAAATGACCATGAAAGAGTTCGAGGAGGGGCTTGCCCGTACCAGAACGGTCATTATCCCGTTTGGTTCCGTAGAGGAGCATGGAAGTCACCTGCCACTCTCCACCGATACCATCCAGGCATATGAGGTGGCAAAAAAGGCTGCTCTGATAGTGCCACTGTTTGTTGCACCGCCGATTCATTATGGCAACTGTCGTTCCACGGCGACCCATCCGGGTACCGTTTCTATCACCACCGCAACGCTCAAGGCACTCTTGAAGGATATCGTCAGCTCATTTCGTACTCAGAAGCTGCATAATTTCATTATACTGACCGGACACGCAGGAGGTGCACACCGCATGGCACTGCAGGATGCTGGCGAAGAGCTGATCGCACAGTTTGACGACATATCAATCGCAGTCATCACCGAGTATGATCTGGCCAAGAATGAAGGGGCCCAACTCATCGAGACACCAGGCGATTCACATGCCGGTGAGATAGAAACCTCACGGATTCTCCATACGCATCCGCATTTGGTAAAAGGGAGTTCTCCTGAAGAATATCCGACATTTCCTGTCGGCCTTTTGGTGCGCAACAAGCGAAAATACTGGCCTAACGGCGTCTGGGGCGATCCTGGCAAGGCGTCTGCAGAGAAAGGCAAACAGATCGAAACGCTGGTGGTGTCAAAAATAGTCGAATTGGTAAAAGATCTCGAATCGTTAGAAGATTAAACATTCATTGACTGTGAAATCTGTATAGATTACAATTTTGAGGGGATAGATATTATTGTCTATCTTCCATAAGGGGTCCCCGGTTGTTGAACTGGAAACAGGGATGCAATCGGGGATTTATTTTATCATCACCCCATACTTACCCCTTCTTCGACACAAGAAAATCCCTCACAGGCCAAATTTGAAATCATCATCTGTAAGACCGCACCAGACTGGGGTTTGTGGTTCACGCCACAATAAGTCACAATAAGTGGCGCAAAATATCCGCGAGTAGTGGTGGAATTCATTTCTGGAGGGAGCACGGTTGGAAGCCACAACAAGAAACGTCCCACAGATTGTCATGCTGCTTGCAACTTTACATAATATATCTTATGGGACGTAATCGATTGATGCAAAGGGGGCATGGAGGCCCCCTGAGATTGGTTGTCTTATTTATTCCTGAGATCGATGACTCTCGATGCCTTTCCTTCGAAGCGAGGGATACTGCTCGGCTCAACGAGCTTTACGATGACGCCAACCCCGATGACCGACTCGATTCGGTTTTCCACTTTTTCCAGGAATGCCCGCTGCATCTTCATCTCATCGAAGAAGATATTTTCCGTTACCTCGATCTGCACTTCGAGGCTGTCAAGTGCACCTTTGCGTTCTACGACCAATTGATAATGCGGTTCACATCCTTCGATCGCAATCAGGACTTCCTCGATCTGTGAGGGATAGACATTGACTCCCTTGATGATCAGCATGTCGTCGCTTCGCCCCATGGTCTTTTTCATCCGGACCATGGTTCGTCCGCAGGCGCAGGGTTCGTAGATTAGACTGGTGATATCCCTGGTTCGATAGCGAATCATGGGGACAGCCTCTTTGGTGAGCGTCGTGAGAACCAGTTCGCCAACGCTTCCGGGAGGAAGCACCTTGCCGGTTTCAGGGTCGATGATCTCCGGTATGAACGTATCCTCGAAAATGTGCATGCCGCATTTGTGGCGGCATTCTCCGGCAACGCCCGGACCGATGATTTCTGACAATCCATAGTTGTCGGTAGCGCTGATACAGAGTTTCGACTCGATCTCATTGCGCATTGCTTCAGACCACGGTTCAGCGCCAAATAAGCCAACTTTTAATGAGAGCCCCTTCGGGTCAATCCCGAGTTTTTCCATTCTGTCAGCAATGGTTATGGCATAGCTGGGTGTGCAGACGAGCACGCTCGATTTGTAATCCTGCATGATCATGATCTGCTTTTCTGTGTTGCCGCCTCCCATCGGAATGACCGATGCACCAATATTTTCCGCGCCGTAATGGAGGCCGAACGCACCGGTAAACATGCCATAGCCGAAGGCGATCTGCACCACGTCCTCACAGGTAACGCCGGCAGCGGTCATGAATCGGGCAACCAGGTTGGCCCATGTTTTGATGTCGTTTTTTGTATAGCCAACGACCGTCGGCTTTCCCGTGGTCCCGGACGATGAGTGGATGCGCACTACCTCACGTAGCGGAACAGCAAACATGCCGTAGGGATAGCTGAGGCGCAGATCCTCCTTGGTCGTGAAAGGGAGATTTGCCAAGTCGGTCAAGGACTGAATGTCGTCGGGGTCGATCCCCTGCTCGTTGAATTTGGTGCGGTAGCAGGTTACATTCTTATACGCTCGATGCAAGGTTGCCTGAAGACGTTCGAGCTGCAGCTGTTCCAGTTCTTCCCTCGGCATGCATTCATGGTGGCGATCCCAGATTTCCATAACTCGTTTCTCCATCAACGCTCCCAAATTCCCTTCTTTTCCTTCCCGAGGTAGGCGCGTTGTACTTCCTTATTTTCCAATAGCTCCGATGATACTCCTTCGAGTATTACTTTACCTGTTTCCAAGACATAACCGCGATCAGCCATTTTCAGGGCTGCTTTGGCGTTCTGCTCAACCAAAAGAACGGTTGTCCCTTCATCCTTGCGCAACCGTTCAATAACGTTGAATATTTCCTGAACAACCAAAGGCGCCAATCCCATTGACGGTTCGTCGAGTAACAGCAGCTTGGGCTTGGCCATGAGCGCCCTGCCGATTGCCAGCATTTGCTGCTCGCCCCCGGACAGGGTTCCTGCCATCTGTTTCCTCCGCTCTTCCAAACGCGGGAAGAGTTCGTAGATATGACGCATGTCCTGGCGAATAAGATCCTTTCCCTCACGTCCCCTGAAGCGGAGATAGGCACCCATCTCGAGATTGTCGGCCACGGTCAGCCCTTTAAAGACCTGTCGCCCCTCCGGTACCTGCGAGATCCCGATCTTGACGACCCTGTCTGGGGCCATGCCAGCGATCGGTTGGCCGAGAAGCTGGATGATACTCCCCCCCTCCGGAGGACAGACTCCGGAGAGTGTATTCAGCATCGTTGTCTTGCCGGCCCCGTTTGCACCGATCAGCGCCACGATCTCACCCTGGTCGAGATGCAGGGTGACATTTTTCAAGGCATGTACTTTCCCATAATAGGTATTTACGTTTTTTACCTTGAGCACGCTCCCCTACCCTTCACCCAGATAGGCAGCTATCACTGCCGGATTTTCCTGAATCTCGCGCGGTGTTCCCTCGGCGAGTTTCTCGCCAAGATTGAGCACTACGATCCGGTCGCAGATATCCATGACGAGCTCCATGTCATGTTCCACCAATACCACTGTCACTCCTGTATCGCGGATCTTCCTGATGAGACCGGCGAGTTCGGAGGTTTCCCGATTGTTGAGTCCAGCAGCCGGTTCGTCCATCAGCATGATGCGGGGCTCGACTGCCATGGCCCTGGCAATCTCCAGCAATCGGCCTTTGCCAAAGGGGAGACTGCCAGCGGTATGATCGGCAAGATCGCTGATGCCGCAAAATGCCAGCCATTCTTGCGCACGTTTGCGGATATGTCGTTCTTCCCGCATGTGCCAGGGCATTTTCCCCATACAGGAGATGATGCCGCAGGAACTGCGGGTATGCAGGCCGACCATGACATTTTCCAGGACGGTCATACTGCCGAACAGCTCAATATTCTGGAAAGTCCGCACCAATCCGCGCTGCGCCAGCTTTTCGGCCGGGACATGGGAAATATCGGTTTCAGCGAGGAAAACCTGTCCGGCTGTCTGAGCATAGATGCCGGTGATAATGTTGAAGAGGGTGGTTTTCCCCGCACCATTGGGACCGATGACGCCCGTGATATCTCCCTTTTCAACCGTAAAGGAGATATTTAGCAGAGCATTAATGCCACCGAAACGCTGGGTTATGCCTCGTACCTCAAGCATGGGCAGCAGGACTCCTCTTCAATTTTCCCCATATTGAGGAAAGCAGCGCGGGGATTCCCTGCACCAGACCACCGGGCATGTACATCGTCATAATTATGAGCAACAGGCCATAAACAACGATATCGAAATCCTGGAAAGTACGCAGGATCTCGGGGAGAACCGTCAACAGTGCAGCACCCAGAAGAGATCCATAGATGCTGGCCAGGCCACCGATGATGACCATGGTGACCAGCTCGACGGAAAAGTTGAACCCGAATGAGGCTGGTGCGATGAACGTCATGGTGTGGGCGTACAGGCTGCCTGCAACTGCGGAGATACCAGCGGAAAGCGCGAATATCTGTACCTTCAAGAGCCGTGCGTTGACCCCCATGACGCGTGCCGCGACTTCGGAATCGTGGATAGCCCGCAGTGCCCTCCCGATACGTGAATGAACGAGATTGAGGGCAAGTCCCATGCAGATGAGGGTTGCTGTCCAGATCAGGTAATAGTTTTTGATATCGCTGTCAAAGGTGATGCCGGCAATACTCAGGTTGGGGATGCCCGATAGGCCGGAAGGGCCGCCGGTCTGATCCACCGCCTCGTTGAAGACGATGTAGATGATGATCCCGAGGCCCAGCGTGGCCATGGCCAGATAGTGCCCCTTGAGCTTGAGGATGGGGAACCCGACCAGAAACGCCATGAGCGTGACCGTGGTGGCAGCGATTGCCATGGCCAGCCAGGGGTCGATGCCGTGGTTGGCCGTGAGAACCCCTGAGATATAGGCACCGAGTCCGAAGAAACCGGCGTGGCCGAGCGAGATCTGTCCTGCGTAACCGAGCAGCAGATTCAACGCCAGCGCCAGCATGGTGTGGATGCCGACAAAAACCAGGACGTTCAGCAGATACCCTTCGCTAACTGAGAGGGGGGCCACAAGGACCACGACGACCAGCAGCAGGAATTTGATGATTTCGCGATTCATGCTCCCCCCTAGACCCGTTCTGTCTGGGCTCGGCCGAACAGTCCCTGCGGCCGGATGACCAATATGAGGAGGAGAATGATAAAGGCGATGGCGTCCTTGTATCCGGAGGAAACGAGACCGGCTCCGAGCGATTCCAAGATACCGAGAAGCAAGCCGCCGAGCACCGTACCAACACCACCGGACAAGCCGCCGATGATTGCGGCGCAGAATCCCTTGAGCCCTAGCATTATGCCGACGTCATACGAGGTCATGGTGAGGGGAGCGACGATGATTCCGGCCAGGGACCCGAGCGTGGCACTGATGGCAAAGGAAAACATAACCATTCTTCTCACATCGATGCCGACCAGACCGGCAGCGCGCCGGTTTGCCGCACATGCGCGCATCGCCTTGCCGGTGATGCTGTACTGGAAAAAGAGCTTGTTGCCGATGATGGCAATGGCCGTCAGGCCGAAGATCCAGAGATTTTGGGGAAGTATGGTTGCAGAGCCGATCATCAGTGGCTCACTCCCTGAAAATGACGGGAGGGCATGGGTATCCTTCCCCCAGACCAGCATGGCTATGCCGCGGATGAGGATACTGCCGCCGATGGTGATGATGATCAGGCTGAGCGGAGTCGGCGATTTGAGCGGCCTGATGGTGAGGCGCTCGAACAGGATACCTGCTGCAGTAGCGGCAGCCACGGCCAGGATGATAGCCAATGGCAGAGGCAGTTTGCAGACGTTGAGGAAGAAGAGCGTAAACATCCCGCCCAGCATGACCAGTTCACCCTGGGCAAAATTGATGATTTCAGTGGTGTTGTAGATGATGGCGAATCCGATGCCGATGAGGGCATAGATGGCGCCTGTGGATAGGCCTGAAACCAGATACTGCGCTATTTGATCGGAAAGTTCCATGGAGCTCTGCTTCAGACACACAGGCGCCCCGCCGGCTGGCCCGGCGAGGCGCCTGTCCTGTCAACTGTAGAATATTATTATTTAACCAGTGCCCAATCCTTGTTTTTTACTTCGACAAGTACAAAGGCATCCTTGCTCAGACCGGCATGATCCGCTGCGGAATAGGTAAAAATTCCACCGATGCCGGCAAAATTGACTGTCCGCTCCAACTGGTCCCTGATAGCAGCCGGTGAATCCCCGCCCCTCTCGATGGCTCCTTTGAGAAGCATGACCGCATCCCAGGCATGGCCGCCAAAGTGGTCACCTTCTGCCCGGTAATGCTTCTGGTAATCCTTGACAAAGGCGATGAGACTCTTTTTCTGCTTGTCCTTCGCAGGGAGGACATCGGAAACAATTACCCTGCCCGAAGGGAGAATAATACCGTCAGCCGCATCGCCTGCCAGTTCGATGAATTTCTTCGAGGAGACGCCGTGACTCATGAAGAGCGGCAACTTGATGCCGAGCTGCTTGACGTTCTTGGCAATGACCGCAGGCCCCGGATTGGTGCCCCAGCAGATGATGGCCTGGGCTTGACTGCCCCTGATCTTGGTCAACTGGGCGGTCATGTCGGTATCCTTGGGTCCATAGGTGTCATCGACCACGATCTGGATACCGTACCGTGCTGCATTGGCCTTCAACTGCTCGCGGCCCGAAGAGCCGAATCCGTCAGAAACCGTGAGGATGGCTATCCTGCTGATCTTTTTCCGGTTGAGATACTCGTAGATCTTGGCTACGGCAAGGCCATCGTTCTGAGCTGTCTTGAAAACCCATTTCTTGACCGGGTCGGTTATCTTGCTGCCGGCAGCGCAGGAAATAAGCGGTACCCGCTCCTTTTCCGCAACAGGGATGACTGCCATCGTCTCACCCGTGGTGCTGGGGCCGATAATTGCAACTACCTTGTCTTCCTTGATGAGGCGGTTGGCTGCCTGAACCGCCTTGGTTGCATCTCCCTGGGTGTCATAGACCACCAGCTCAAGTTTCCGCCCTTTGATGCCCCCCCGCGCATTGATCTCGTCCACCACCATCTTGGCGGTATTACGCTCGGGTTCGCCCAGAAAAGATGGAGGACCGCTTACGGAGAAGAGAGCGCCGATCTTGATAGTCCCCGTACTGGCACCGCAGATACTCGCCCAGACGAGCAACAGCAGCGCTATAGTCGTTGTTTGCAGAAAACGCTTCATTCGTATTCCCCCTTACTTGGCGATTTCCCAGTCGCCTTTGACGATTCGCACCATCTCGAAGGCAGACAGATCGAGTCCATTGTGGTTTGACGGCGACATGGTGAAGATGCCGGAAACTGAAACGAGTTTTTTGATCCCTTCCAAAGCGTCACGCAGCTGATCAGGCGTTGCTGCCCCTTTCTTTGCCGCTTCGGCGATCATTAGGAAGGCATCGTAGGCATAGCCGCCGAAAGTAGAGGCTTCAACATTGTAATTCTTCCGGTAGGACTGGTCGTACTCTTTGAGAAGCTTGAATTGCGGATCGTTGTGTTTGAGCTTGTCGAAAATGGCCAGCTTGCCTGCCGGGAGTATGACTCCTTCGGCATTCTCGGCGCCGGCCAGTTCGATATACTTTTTCGAGGCAACACCATGACTCTGGTAGAGTGGCGTTTTAATCCCCAACTGCTTGACATTACGGGTAACAATGGCAGGTCCCGGATTGGTACCCCAGCAGATTATCGCGTCGGCCTTACTGCCTCTGATCTTGGTCAACTGGGCAGTCATGTCCGTGTCCTTGGGTCCATAGGTCTCATCGGCAACAACAGTAATTCCCTTTTTCCTGGCAAGGTCCTTCAACTGTTCACGTCCAGAAGATCCAAAACCGTCGGTGACGGTGAGGAGAGCAACATTTTTCTGTTTCCTGCCCAGCATGTAATTGAAGATCTTTTCCGCTGCCACATGATCATTGGCCGGGGTCTTGAAAACGTATTTCTTCACCGGCTCGGTAATCTTGACGCCGGCGGCGCAAGAGATAAGCGGTATCTTCTCCTTTTCGGCAACCGGGATCACTGCCATGGTCTCACCGGTGGTGCTGGGGCCGACGATGACCTTTACCTTGTCGTTCTTGATGAGTTTGGTGGCCAGTTGAACCGCCTTGGTGGCATCTCCCTGGGTATCGTATACCACCAGCTCGAGCTTACGCCCTTTGATGCCCCCTTTTGTATTGGCCTCTTTCACCAGCATTTCGAGTGTGTTCCGCTCGGGTTCTCCCAGGAATGAAGCCGGTCCGGTAACGGAAAACAGGGCGCCAATCCTGATCGGCTCAAGCGCCAGCGCCGGCAGTGCGTACAACAGACCTACCAGAACGACTACGGCAATCCTCAATCTCTCCATAATTACCCCCCCTGGCAAAATGAACGCTCTAGATACCGTAGAGTCGCTCTCCTTCAAGCATATTGAACCCTTTGGCCGCAAGGACGGCAATGGCCTTTTCCGTCTCATCGAAACGGAAGATGATGACGGCATTGGACCCGCATCGCTCGACAAAGGCATACATGTATTCCACGTTGATTGTCTCGCTGTCCAATACCTGCAGGATACTCGCCAGCCCGCCCGGCTGATCCGGCACCTCGACAGCGACAACAACGGTTTTGTTGACGGTGAACCCCTTCCCCTTGAGAGCGGCCATGGCCTTATCCCGGTCATTGACGATCAGACGCAGGATCCCGAAATCAGAGGTGTCGGCCAGGGAGAGAGCGCGGATGTTGACCCCGGCATCTCCGAGAATCTTGCTCACCTCTGCCAGACGTCCCGACTTGTTTTCGATGAAAATGGAAATCTGTTCGACCATCATAGGTGTGGACTCCTTATCTGTTGCTGCCACGCGATTGCATAGGGAGTTTCTTGGGAAAAATGCGGGCTACAGAGCTCGCTTATCAATGACCCTTTGGGCCTTCCCTTCGCTCCGTTGGATCGTTTTCGGTTCCACGAGTTTAACGGTACAGGTCACGCCCAGCATATCCTTGATCTCTTTCTCGATCCGCTTGGAAAGCCCTTGCAGGACCTTGATCTCATCGGAGAAAATCTGCTCGTCAACCTCCACCTGGACTTCAAGCGTATCAAGGTTCTCTTTCCGGTCGACGATGAGCAGATAGTGCGGTTCAACCCCCTCGATACGGACCAGAATGGATTCGATCTGCGACGGGAAGACATTGACGCCGCGGATGATCATCATGTCATCGGAACGTCCGCTCATGCGGGCGATCCGCGCATGGGTCCTGCCGCAAACGCATGGTTCGTAGGTGATGCTGGTGATGTCCCTGGTGCGATACCGGATCAGCGGGATGCCCTGCTTGGTGATGGTGGTTATCACCAACTCCCCTTTTTCGCCTTCAGCGACCCGCTCGCCTGTTTCAGGGTTGATGATCTCGGGGATGAAATGGTCCTCCCAGATGTGGAGCCCGCATTTCCCTTCAAAACACTCCTGGGCTACCCCCGGCCCCATGATTTCAGAGAGACCATAGATATCGAGAGCGGTCAGATTGAGTTTCGCCTCTATCTCACTACGCATCGACTCGGACCAGGGTTCAGCGCCGAAGATACCGACCCTCAGCTTCAGATTCCTGAAATCGACCCCTCCCGCCTTTGCCTCTTCAGCCAGGAACAGTGAATACGAGGGTGTGCAGGTGAGAACGGTGGAACTGAAATCCTCCATGATCATGATCTGCCGTTTGGTATTGCCACCGGAGATCGGGATCACAGAAGCGCCGAGTTGCTCGGCGCCGTAATGGGCCCCGAGACCACCGGTGAACAGGCCGTAACCGTAGGCATTATGGATGATATCCCCCTTGTGCACACTTGCGGTTACGAGTGAGCGAGCCATGAGATCGGCCCAGTTCGAGATATCCTTCCGGGTGTAGCCGACAACGGTCGGCTTGCCGGTGGTGCCTGACGAGGCATGGATACGAACGATTTCCTCCATCGGAACGGCAAACAGTCCATAGGGATAGGAATCACGCATGTTCTGCTTCGTGGTGAACGGAAGTCGCTGCAGGTCTTCAAGTGATGTTATGGTGTCAGGCCGGATACCGGCAGAATCGTAGGCAGTGCGATAAAACGGTACGTTATTGTACACCCTCTCTACTGCCGATTTCAGCCTCATCAGTTGGAGAGCTTCCAGGGCGGTTCGGGGAAGGGTTTCGAATTCCTCGTTGAAATAGGTAGTCATCTTCCGTCTCCTAAAGCGAGCGTCCCAACTGAAAAGCCTTGAGGTTGACAGGCAGCGCCTTTTTCGGCACCATCTTCTCCAACGCCTTCTGCCAGACCCCATCGGCGATATCGAGGTACTGTGCAACGGCGCCCAGCAGAACGGTGTTGGCAGCCCGCGGATCGCCGGCCTCTGCTGCCAGTTTCAGGCCGTCAATCAGCTGGAAGTTGCTGAAACGGGCATTGATCTTTTCGGCAAGCCCTTCGGGATAGGTCTCCTGGCCGAGGAGAACCGCCGGCGGCGGAATGCGGAAATCGTTTACCACAACCCGCGCTCCCGGCTTGAGGAGTGAAAGGCAGCGGTAGGTTTCCAGCAATTCAAAACCGAACAGGATGTCGCCCTCTCCTTCGGGAACAACGGGTGAGAAGACCTCTGTACCGAAGCGGACATGGGAGACGACGCTGCCGCCTCGCTGGGACATGCCATGGATCTCGCTCTTCTTCACATCGAATCCGGCGAGCATGAAGGCTTCGGCAAGTATCTCCGAGGCGAGCAGGATCCCCTGCCCCCCCACGCCAACCAGCAGAATATTGGTTACCGGTTTGTTCATTTCGTTCCCCCTGCCCGGTGGATAGCGTCGAATTTACAGAGCTGCTGACAGAGGGTACAGCCGGTGCAGAGCTGTGGGTCGATGCTCGCTTTCCCTTTGGGCCCATCAAGAGCCGGGAGCCATTCAATGGCCGGACAGCCGATGCGCAGACACGCCCTGCAGCCGGTGCAGGCATCGGAGTCGACCTCCAGGACCGGGCTCCTGTCGAACCTTCCCTCCCCTTTGATAAGACAACAGGGGCGATTGGTAACCACTACCGACGGTTCGGGCCGGGCCATCTCCTCGGCCAGAACAGAGCGCGTCGCTTCCAGGTCGTAGGGATCGACGACCCTGACATGGCGAATCCCCAGTGTGCGGCAGAGAGCGGGGATGTTCACCTCGGGAGCTTCGATCCCTGTCAGGGTATATCCGGAAGCGGGGTTCTCCTGACGCCCCGTCATGGCAGTGATGCGGTTGTCCAGGATGATCACGGTTGCGGGCGCCTGGTTGTAGGCCATTTCCATGAGAGAGTTGACGCCGGTGTGCAGGAACGTGGAATCCCCGATCACTGCCACGACCCGCTGCTGCTCTTCTCGGGGGAGCGCCCTGACAATACCCGACGCAGTGCTGATAGAGGCTCCCATGCAGACACAGGTATCCATGGCGTTGAGCGGAGGCATGAAGCCGAGGGTATAACAGCCGATATCGCCGGTCACATAGGCGTTGGCACGGCTGAGGAGATGGAAGACTCCCCGGTGCGGGCAACCGGGACACATGTTGGGTGGCCGGGGCGGGAGTTTTTCCTGGGCAGGTTGCTGCGCGTCAATCGTTTTGGTAATGATACCTGCCCGGGCGAATGCTTCGCGAATACGGCCGGGAGAGAGTTCCCCGCAGAGCGAAATGACCTCCTTGCCGGTAACGGCAATCCCCATGGCACTGACCTGCTCCTCGATAAAGGGGTCCAACTCCTCGACAACGAAGAGTCGTTCGACCTTGGCGGCAAACTCGCGGATCAGGTTCTTGGGCAACGGGTGGACCATGCCGAGCTTCAGGGTCGCTGCCTCGGGCAGGGCCTCGCGCACGTACTGATACGTCACCCCAGTACAGATGATCCCCATGGCAGCAGAACGGTAGTCGGCCCGGTTTATGGACCAGGAGTCGCCATACTCGCTGAGCCTGACGGTGCGTTCTTCGACCAGTGGATGCCTGACCCGGGCATTGCCCGGCAGCATGACCAGCTTGGCAGGATTCTTGACCAGTTTCGGCTCGGGCAGCCCCTTGACCGGCTCGCCCAGTTCGACGATCGATTTTCCATGTGATATGCGGGTACAACTGCGGATCATGACCGGTGTATCGAATTGCTCGGACAGCTCGAATGCGAGGCGGGTAAATTCCTTGCATTCCTGAGAGTCGGCCGGCTCCAGCATGGGGATCTTGGCAAACTTGGCGTAATTCCGGCTGTCCTGCTCATTCTGGGAAGAGTGCATCTCAGGGTCATCGGCAGCGACCAGCACGAGCCCACCGCCGACACCGGTATAGGATAGGGTGAAGAGAGGGTCGGCAGCCACGTTGACCCCGACATGCTTCATGCAGGCAATGGCTCGGCCCCCTCCAAACGAGGCACCGATAGCCACTTCCAGGGCAACCTTTTCATTCGGTGCCCAGGAGGCATTAATGGAAGGATATTTAATTATGTTTTCGAGTATTTCGGTGGAAGGAGTGCCCGGATAGGCGCTTGCCACCCGAACACCTGCCTCGAACGCGCCGCGCGCGATCGCTTCATTCCCGGATAAAATTTCCGTACTCAATGGATCTCCCTTGAAACAAAATAAGGGGGGGTGCCCCCTTGCTGGACCGCAACTATACTCGATTGAGGCGGTTCCTGTCAACTGCAATTAAAACGGGATTCTACAGGGTTATGGTCGATGAATGTTGACAACGGACAATGGTGGGCTAGTCTTGCTTGAAAAAACAGGGAGGTCGTCATGCGGACAATGAGAGTGCTTGGAACGGCAGTTGTGCTCTTTTTCGGGGTGGTTATCACTGATGCCGGGGCAGAAGAATCGGTGGATAAAGGGCGGGAACTCTTTAACAGCACGGCGCTGGGGAAGAACGGCAAGAGCTGCGCAGCCTGTCATCCCGGTGGGAAAAAACTGGAATGGGCGGCAACGTTCGATGATGAGAAGCTTGCCGGCATCATCAACCGGTGCATCAAGCAGGCGCTCAAGGGAAATCCGCTCCCTGCCGATTCGGATGAGCTGAAGTCCCTGGTGCTCTATCTCAAGACCTTTGCCGGACCGGGCAACTGACAAACCTGTTACGGTCGGTACTTTTCCCAGGCCGAGAGAAGTACCCCTTCCAGCAGCCCGAAGTCGGAGACCGTGAGGGTTTGGCTGCCGAACAGTTCCAGACTTTTGAGAGTAACGAGTGTCCCGGCGATGATCAGGTCCTCCCGCCCCGGTTCCATGCCCGGAACCTGAAGACGCTCCGCAGGCGTCAGCGGGAGCAGCCGGCGTAATATGGTTTCTATCTCGCCACGCTGGATGGTGTAATTGTTGACCTTCCGATAATCGTAATCGAGCATCCCCATGCTGATTGCTGCCAGGGTGGTGGCCGTTCCCGCTGTCCCCACCACTCTGGCTCCCTCTGCCAGCGGTAACAGTCCTTCCTGCATCAACGCCTCTTTCAGGGAGCGTAGTTCTCGTCCGATCTTGTCGTTCATGGCGTCTATCGTAGACTTGCCTTCGGTGAGCCGTACCACGCCGATCGGGAGACTCCGGGAAAAGAGCAGTTCCCTGTTCCGGGCGATAGTGTATTCGGTGCTGCCTCCCCCCACATCGAACACCGCAATATGTTGCGGAATCGGGTCCAGACCGGCAAGAACACCCTGCAGGGTCAACATCCCCTCGTTCTGACCATCGATCACCTCCAGGGTTATCCCGGTGGACTCCATTACCTGGCGACAAAACTCCGCACCATTGACTGCGTCGCGAACGGCGCTCGTGGCAACTGCCCTGATGCGCAGCACGTCATGCTGCCTGAGCTCGCGGCTGAATTCTGCAAGCGCGGTCAGAGTCCTTTCCCGCGCTTCCGGTGAGATCCCCGTCTCACGGCTGAAGCCACCACCGAGCCTCGTGATCCGCCGCACGACGGTATGTGGAAGAACCCTCCCCTCTTCGCACGTCCCGATGAGCAGACGGGCGGTATTAGTGCCAAGGTCGATGGCCGCAACAGGCTCAAGCATGTTCACTGCCCCTTCCGAGCTTGATGATGCTGAAGGCGTATTCCGCAACCTTGTCAAAGGCTGCAATAATGTCGCTGAAGACCACGCCTGCCATTACCGTACATTTCCCGTCAGTAAGCCGCTGCACATGATTTGCATGCATGACCTCCTGCAGCCGGTCGATTTCATCCTTAAGAGCCCTCGCATCGGTAAGTATCGTTTCATTGACGTCTTCGGGTGAACCGAGCGCCAGGTGAACAAGATCCCCGATGCGTACTGCCAGATTTTTCAACTCGGCAAGCGCCGTGCTGGAGAAAATGACCTTGTTTTCCTTTTTCTTGATCAGGCATTTGATGATTACTTCGTTCTGATCGCCCATATGCTCCAGGGTATTCACCGTGCTCAATATTGCGGGGATGCCCAGAGCCATTTCAGTAGACAGGGGTTGGCGGGAAAGTTTTGCCAGAAAACCGGAGATCTCCCGCTGGAGCACGTCCAGGGCCTCTTCCTTTTTGTTGATGCGCAGTGTCCGTTTTGCATCGAATCGGAAAAACTGTTCCACCACGTCATCATACATGGAGGCAGCGATATCCGACATTCGGCGCAATTCGTTTCTGAGCTGCAGCATGGCAAGGGATGGCGTATTGATGACCCGATCGTCGATGAACTTGCAGTTCGCTTCGAATTCCAGACCTTTTTCCCTCCCCGGCAGGATGACCTTGGCCGATCTGACGAAGAACCCGAGGGGGGGCAGGAACAGGACTATGCTCAGGACACTGAAGAGGGTATGGCTGTTGGCGAGCAGGCGCGCCGCAGCGCCAGCTGCTGCAGGCGCTGCGGTATCGGAAACACCTGGGGTGATGTAATGGACCAGATTCTGGAAGGACTGGGGAAAGAGCAGCACCAGGATTATGGCGGCGATATTGATGAGAAAATAGATGACCACCATTCGCTTGGCGGCAAGAGTCCCGCTGATAGTGGCGATGGCTGCGATTGCCGTGGTTCCCAGCACTTCACCGATCACCATGTGAAAGCCATAGTCGTATTTCACCAGACCGCTTCCGGTCATGGCGATAACGATGCCGACGGCAGCGCTTCCGGATTGCAGCATGAAAGCAAAGAGCGCCCCGAGAAGTATCGCGGCAATGCGCCAGGGGAAATGGGAATCACCTATACCAAAGCCGATAGCCCGTTCCGTCAAGGGGACGAACCCCATCTCCATCGTGTGTAAACCCAGAAAGACGAGACCGGCGCCGAGAAGCATTTCCCCGGCATATACCCAGCGCCGTCTGCGGCAGAAGAACTTGAGGATTGCCCCGACAAAGATCAGCGGCTGGGAGGCAATGGACACCTTGAAGGCAATGAACTGGACGGCAAGGGTGGTGCCGATACCGGTGCCGAGCATGACCCCAAGCGCCTGGTACAGCGAGACAAGTCCGGCATTGACGAACCCCACCAAAAGGATTGCCGCTGCACTGCTCGATTGCAGGGATGCTGAAAGGCAACTGCCGACAAATGCGGAACTGAGACGAGTACTGGCCAGTCTCTCCAGAAAGCGGCGAATACCTTCGCCGGCAAGTCTCTGGAGCCCCTCGGACATGGATTTCATGCCAAGGATGAACAGACCCAGCCCCCCGAGCGCCTCCCAGAGGGATGCGTAAGACATGGGATTCTCCGGTTATTTTAAGATCTTGAATGGAAAAACGAAATCAGCTGGGGCCGATTTTGACGTCCCTTTCTTGTAGAAAAGGAGGCTGACCTCTTTCTTTCCCTGAAGATCGATGCGGAAGTAAAGGAGTCCGGCAACTTTGGCCTTGGGGATAATGACACCGACAGGGAGCGCCTTGGTGTAGATATCCTGGGGGTACAACTCGTAGAAATAGGGACGATCTGTGGTAAAACGGTTCTGAAACGAGGCTCTTTCATAATCTTCAAGATAATAGAACCCGACATAGGGATAGGGAATCAGGTAATAGGTATTTTTTGCCACGATATCCTTGACCTTTTCCGGTGTCAGGGACGAATACTGCATGCCATCATTATCCTTGAGGAGAAATGAATCGGCGCCGATAGCGAGCTCATGGTCTGTCTGGTTATCTACGACAACCTTGAACGAGGCGACAGATCCTTCGAGATTGTAGGATAGTATCTCGGCATCGCCGCTCCTGACGGTAATCGAGATGTTATCGCGGTTTATGGTCTGGGACTTTTCCTTGTCGTTGACGATTCCATTTGCCACCGGTTCCGGGATCACCTGAAACGAAGAACATCCGGCCACGAGCAAGACTGATACGAAAATCGCTAAGTATCTGATGATCATTGATCCCTCCCGAAATCGATCTGAAAACTACTTTATGATACCAGATCGGCAGGTAAACAGAATCCATTGGATGATGAACCGTCAGTTATCGAAAAAATCGAGCGGATAGGTTGAAAACCTGACTTTGGGTCGATCAGCGGGGCTAGCGCCGCCATTTTCCCAGACGGATATATAGTACTCGAAGCGCAGATTGTGCCTGCCGGAAAGGTACTGTTGCGCCTGCTCGGCAAGGGCATAGGCCCTTTTGATGTGGTCTTCCTTGCCCCGTCCCTTCTGGGCCGGGAAATGAGCTTCGATCAGGATCGGGGAATCAGCCGGGAGCTGCCGGAGTCTGGGGACAAGCGAGTCGAGTTCACCCCTCATCAACTGGTCCAGCGGCTGGTCCGCCCCTTCAGCATGCGCCACGCCTACCAGTTCGGCGCCGCGTGGCAGATTTGAATCCGCGTCTTCTGCAGCCCAGAGGGAAACCGTGACGAGCGACAGCAAAAAAGACAGCAGTACGCATGCAAACGGCCTCATTCCTTATCCCCACGTTTTATGAAGAGTATCTCGAAACGCCGGTTCATTCTGCGGCCCGGCTCGGTTGCATTGTCCGCAATCTGCTTGGCGTTTCCCATCCCCCGCACGAAGATGCGACCGGGGTCTACCCCCTCGCGTGTAATCAGATAACTGGCGACTTCGATGGCCCGACGCAGCGAAAGGTCTGCGTTGTACTTTTGCGAACCAACGCCATCGGTATAGCCATCTATCCGGAGATATGCCCAGGTCTTGTCGGAGCGGATCTGATCGGCAACCCCGGCCAGCAGTCTCTTTGCCTCGACGGTGAGTTCAGACCGCCCTTGTTGGAAGTACCCCACAACATCAGGGAAGCGGAATTTGCGATAGGCAACAAGTCTCTCCTCGGTCGGAGGTGGTGTTGCCGCAGCGGACTCGCGCATCTCGCCCTTGAGGTCGAATCCGTATGTGGGCGGGTTCTCCGCGGTGACGGTCCCGTTCCCGAGAGCTGCATCGGGTCTCCCCGGCGGAGGAATCACTGGACGGCTCTGTGATACCTGGGGAGGAAGGATGATCTGCCCATACGTATGAATGACGACCTCTTCCCGATCAGCATCGAGGGGCACCTCGATTTTGCTGACCGGTTCGGCAGGAGCAGGTGTCTTTACAAGCTTGGGCGAAATAGGGATGATCTTTACCGGTTTGATGTCGGCCTTTTTGGCGGCTTCCTCTTCGGCCAGGATCTCACTGGCCAGCTTTGGCACAGGCTTGATGTAGGCTCCGAGCCCTGAAGACGTGGATATGCCGAAAAGGAATCGCCAGTCAGGACTGAGATCGCTCAGCCCGGCACCACCGGCAAGCGAAAAGGTGAGATAGGGGGAGAGATGGTACTGGATGCCGAGGTTCGCTTCCATGGGGCCGTCATCCTGCAGGCTCTGGCGATAGCGACTGCCGAACAGCTCCGCAGTTACCCTCGATCGTGGGGTTACCGCCAGTTCCACGCCGCCGCCGAAGAGAATCTCGTCATCGATAAGCTTGCGGCTCATGTAGCCGCTATAGGCGTGTACCCCATAGTTCTCCGTCTTATAGGTCACGAACAGGCGACCGCCATAATCGGTAGAACCGTCCCGATAGAGGTTATCCGAAATCCGACGCTGCAGCATGATATCGGCAGCTGCCTTGAAATTCGAGCTCCGCGTACCGTAGAAACGGATTTTGGTCCCCACGTCAGCGGTATTCCGGTCGGAAGAATCTTCTTCCCCGTTAAACAGCAGATTTGGGTACGTGCCGTAAACTTCCCAGAAAGAACCGATCCCCAGAGTAATGACGGCGGGGACAACAAAAGCCTTATCGGTTTTCGATTTCGTCAGGTTCCCCCAAACGCCTACGGCAACATTTCCCATATCGAGTGTTTCTGCAGTCGGCACGGAAATGAGGCCTGTAGGCCCTGTTTGGGTGGGCGTTGCAAAGGCTGGGGTGACAGACACGAGTGCCGCCACTGAAAAGAAAAGCGATGCGGATAAATAATTCATGTGTGGTATTGGATGCTTTGGCACGAGACAAAAGGCATGGGCATATATAACAGATTATCGGCACATTTTGAAGCAAAATTAATAATTATCCGTGCTCCACCAACAGATGTCCTGGAGTTTCACCCCCCTCCGCCACCCACAATGCTAAGCCATATGACGTAGTTTTTGATTAATATGTCGCTATTTCGCTGTCAGCTTTTTGCGACACGCTCTTTGAGTTCCTTGCCGACTTTGAAGAAAGGAAGCTTTTTGGGTTTCACATCGATGGATTCACCGGTTTTCGGATTTCTCCCTGTATAGGATTTGTAGCTGTTGACAACGAAACTGCCAAACCCGCGAATTTCAATACGATCACCGTCCATCATGGCATCGGCCATGGCATCGAAAATGGTATTGACGATCTCTTCGGCCTTTTTGTAGGAAAGCCCCTTTCGCGCTGCCAACTCCTCAATCAGTTCTGACTTGTTCATTCTACCACTCCTTTCAACAGGGTGAATATTAAGGTCATTGCAAGTTTAACAACAACCTTTGAGATATCGCTTTGCAAGTGCCTGGGCATCCCCTCCCCGGCCCATTGATTCGAGGATGGGTATCGCCCTTTCCGCAGCTGCACGAGCCGCAGAAGGATAACCGAGTGCCTGCAGGCATCGGTCAAGAGCCGCATCGCTCTGTCCGAGGGCCAAGAGGACATCAGCAAGCATCAGGCTTGCCTGGTCGGGCAGGTGCCCATCGGCGATCATACCCTCCAGTATGGGCACCGCTTCCGGTACCCTTCCCGTCTCGATAACCAGTTGAACCAGGGTGAGGAGACAAAGTGCGTTCTGCGGGTTCAGACTGAGAGCTCGCCTGAGCAGGGATTCGCATTCCTTGAAGCGTCCCTCCTGGAAGGTAATGAGCGCAAGCTCGTAATTGAGGATGTCGCTCTCGCCCTGAACCGATAATTTATGAAAGATTTCCAACCCTTCTGCGATCCGGCCATCATGAACGGCCGTATATGCATATGCAAATTCCTCTCCCAATTGACGGTAGCGATCAGGGAGGTCGCCGGGCAGGGGGTGGATGAGAAGCTCGAAACGATCATTCAATGAGAGAAAATCAATCGGTGCTTCAACATCTTGCGGAAGTTGATCATGGGTAGAGCCACAACCGCTACATGAATGGTTTTTCATCGTAATTGAAGGGGGTTGGGGTTCTTTCTGAACCATCCGACTCAACAATTGCCGGGCATTTCCCCGGATTGTTTCGTCATCTGCCTGACCCAAGGCCAAGTCGACATGCTCTTTCGCCTTTTGCGGGTCTCCCAGGTGCATGGCATGCTCGGCCTCAACCAGGTTGAGTTTCGCAAGCTCGTTGCCGGCTGCCCGCAACTGTTGTTGCAGGTAGCTTTTTTGCTCCGCTGCATCCGTTGCCCCCTCCTTGAGTCTGTTCAGGGCCTCTTCATATTCATGTCGAGCTTCGGCAAATCGATTTTCGGCGAACAGGCGATCACCTCGTTCCTGGAAATGGCCGGAATCCTTTTTGAACAATTTAAACAGCATCACTCTTCTCCTTGGTTGGTTGTGGGATGTCTGGAATCAGGAACGCTCAAGCAGCGTTACACTTTCTATGTGGAATGATTGGGGAAACATGTCGAGTGGGGTTGCTTTTGCAACACGGAAGCCATTTTCCATAAGAATTGCCACATCTCGGGCGAGCGTGACCGGATTGCATGAGACATAGACGAGCCGTTGCGGCTGCAAGAGCGGTAACTGGTGCATGAGCTGGAGCGCCCCGCTTCGCGGCGGGTCCAGCACGATGACGTCGAATGTTTCCCCGAGCTGGATCAGACGACGGATTTCGGCATCTGCGTCGGCACAGACAAACGAGACATTGCCGACTCCATTGTCAGCAGCATTTCTCCGGGCATCGGCAATGGAGGGCTCATACTCCTCGACCCCTACAACATTCCGGGCTGAGGATGCCAGCGGCAGGGTAAGGTTGCCGTTGCCGCAAAACAGGTCCAGGACCCGCTCTTGGCCGGAGAGTCCGGCACCTTCCATGGTCAGCCTGACAAGATTGAGGTTCTGCTGGTAGTGGACCTGGCTGAATCCCCCTCTGCTGAACGCCATGAGCAGATGCGGCATGCCGGTTGTGAGCCCCGCCGGGACGGAATAGGTCAATTGGTCGATTCCCTTAATGAGCTGCAGACTCTCTTTTCTGCCGGTCTGAAGCCAGATGCCCCCGGCCGAGGGGAACTCTGCCAGGTTATCGGCCAGAAAAGAGGCGATATTTTTCGAATCATGACCGATGTAATGGACGATGACAATGCTCTCGCCACTATCGCTCACGGTCAAGTCCACCTGGGGAATCCGTTCCGGTTCAGGGGAACGGGAGAGAAGCGGATGTAACTCGCCAATCAGGTCATTGATGCGTGGATGGGCAATGGCACACGATCCGGGGATCGGAATAACAAAATGCGAGCCGCTGCGATAGAAACCCATCAGTAGCCGGTTATCGATCCAGCGCAGCTTGATCTGGACCCGTGACCGATACGACCAGGGGGAATCCGCGCCGAAGATCGGGGCACACGCCTCTCGCCCGACCCGGGCAAATCGCCAGAGCTGTTCCGCGAACAATAGCTCCTTCCACTGCAGCTGGTTTGCGTAGGAAAGGTGCTGCAATGCGCAGCCGCCGCATTGGCCGAAAACCGGGCAGACCGGCTCGATGCGATCTGGCGACGGCTCCATCACGCTCAAAAGCTCTGCTTCGATATAGGAGCTCTTTTCCTTGATGACCCGGCCTCTGACCCGGTCGCCGGGCGCCGCAAACGGCATGAAACAGGCCTTGCCCTCCAGATGGCCGAATCCTGCACCGCCAAAGGCGATCTTTTCGATGCACAGTTCTATCTCGCGTCTCATCGGCTGGCCGGTCCTCTGCCTCGTTGAGATGCCTTGAGCCGGGTTTCCAGCTCTTTCCTGACAACGCCGGCAGGGAATGCTGCCGAATCGAGATACGAGCACGCCGTTGCCAGAAATGTTTCGATGAGAACGTTTCTGGTTTCGACCAGATCTTTCTCGCGTACCCCCATCTGACCGATGTCCTTTCTGTAGAGTACCGTCGGGCCGAGCGTGCTGACGGCATGTTCGTACGTTGCCTTGTCGGCGAAAAAATCGGGTTGCAGGTCGATGGTGCAGGTGGCTTCGACCCGTGCCTGGAAGTAGCCTCCGTAGTAATGGCGGCTCAAGTCCGTGAAACGAAGGAGCAGTCCGTTGTTCAGGGCTACCTCGCGCAGTACTTCACTCATATGTCCTACCTCCGTACTCATGAAAGATACTACTCTAACCAGATTACCAAAATGTGTAAAGCGGGTTTCAGGTCCAGGTGCTACCCGAAGGTAGGCGATCAATTCCGGCTTGCAATTTTAAGGCATTCTTAGTAGAGTAAACCTCGCCGTCACCGGCATATACCAGTATTCACCGGCAAGGAGTGCTCCATGAGCAAAGAAGAAGCCATTGAAGTCGAAGGGACCGTCATTGAACCGCTCCCGAACGCCATGTTTCGGGTCAAGCTGGAAAATGACCACATTGTCCTTGCCCATATCTCCGGCAAGATGCGTAAATATTTCATCAAGATCCTTCCCGGCGACAAGGTGACCGTTGAGCTTTCCCCCTACGACCTTTCCAGGGGCCGTATCACGTACCGCGTCAAATAGCCGGATCTGCCGCATTCGCAGCCGCTGACTCCAGCGGCGCCTGCCCTGTCGGGCGATCTTCCCTCCCCCCTCATTTTTTCCAGCAACACAGAGAACTTCCGGTGCTCTGCCTCTGCGTACTCCCAGATTTCTCTTCACATACGGGGCGATTTCGGCTATAGAGAATAGTTCAATTTTCCCAAGTGAGGATAAACCCAATGTACACTGTCGCAGATCTCAAAAAAGGCCTGAAAATAACCCTCGATGGCGACCCATACGTGGTGATCGCCTTTGATTTCACCAAGCCGGGCAAGGGGCAGGCACTCTATCGTACCAAGATGCGCAACATGATTACCGGCGTCATCCTGGACAGGACCTACCGTTCCGGCGAAACATTCGAGACGGCCAGCCTGGAAGACCGGAAGATGCAGTTCCTCTACAAGGAAGACGACCATTTCGTCTTCATGGACAACCAGAACTACGAACAGTACCGGATGAGCGAAGAGGCGGTAGGCGATGCCAAGAACTACCTGATCGACAACCTCCCCGTTGATATTCTCATCTTCAAGGACAAGGCCATCGGTGTTGACCTCCCCAACTTCGTCCAACTGAAAGTCATCGAAACCCTCCCATGGGTCAAGGGAGACACCTCCGGCAGCGACTCCAAGCCCGCCACGGTGGAAACCGGTTATATCCTCCGCGTCCCTCCGTTCATCGAGGAGGGGGAAACCATTGTCATCGATACCCGCTCCGGCGAGTATTCCACACGGGTCAAAGGGTAGCATGACCGCAGGATGGCAGCAGACTCTGCGCAGACCGGCTCTTATGGAGCGATCGCGCATCATGCAGGCCATTCGCCGGTATTTCGATGGAGGGGGGTTTCTCGAAGTGGAGACCCCCCTTCGCATTCCCGCCCCTGCCCCTGAATCCCATATCGATGCCGTGCCGTCCGGCGACTGGTTCCTGCAGACCTCGCCGGAACTTTGCATGAAGCGGCTCCTGGCGAGCGGATACGAGCGGCTGTTCCAGATATGCCGCTGCTGGCGGGACGGCGAACGGGGAAGGCTACATATCCCCGAATTCACCATGCTGGAATGGTATCGTGCGGGTGGGGATTACACCGACCTGATGGCAGACTGCGAAGGGCTGATCCGGAGTGCTGCGGCGTGCGTGGGAAAACGGTCTTTCCTGGTCGTGAACGGTGCGGAGATCGCTCTCGATCTCCCCTGGGAGAGGCTGAGCGTGCGTGAGGCCTTTCTGCGCCATGCCGGCTGCACGATGGAAGAGGCACTGTCCGCAGACACCTTCGACGAGCTGATGGTGACCGCCATCGAACCGCACCTCGGCATGGAGACCCCGACCCTGCTCTGCGATTACCCGGCAAAAAGGGCTGCGCTCGCTAGTCTCAAGGCAGCCGATCCGACCGTTGCGGAGAGGTTCGAGCTCTATATCGCCGGTATCGAACTTGCCAACGGTTTTTCCGAGCTGACCGATGCGGTGGAGCAGAAGCGTAGGTTTGACGAGGAAGAGACGTTCCGCAGGTCGCAGGGGCGCATCCCCTACCCCGAACCGGCCCGTTTCCTGGAAGCGCTCCCCTCCATGCCCCCCTCAGCCGGCATCGCCCTTGGCCTGGACCGCCTGGTGATGGTGCTGCTCGATGCCGCGTCCATCGACGCTGTCGTCGCCTTTACCCCCGAGGAGTTGTAACCTCTCCGTTTGTCACATCGCGGTATTCGACGATCTCCCCCCGGTAGTTCCGCAACTTCAGCAGGTCCCCGTTCCGGCTTGCATAGTCGGGCAAGAGCGGCACCTTTCCCTCCCCCCCGGCCAGATCAATCACGTAATAAGGTGTTGCAAGCCCCGAGACGTGGCCACGAAGCGCCTCCATGACGGCAATGCCGGTGGCAACGGGCGTCCTGAAGTGGCATGTCCCCCTGACCAGGTCTATCTGGTGGATGTAGTAGGGTTTCACCCGTATCCTGAGCAGGCCGAGCATCAACTCTCGCATGACCGTTGGGTCGTCGTTGACCCCTTTGAGCAGCACGGTCTGGTTTCCCAGCGGTATACCGGCATCGGCAAGCCTGGCACAGGCCAGTGCCGACGCAGGGGTAATCTCCCACGGGTGGTTGAAGTGGGTGTTGATATAGAGCGGGTGGAACCTTCGCACCATGCGGCAGAACCGCGGGGTGATCCGTTCCGGCAGGGTAACCGGCACCCTTGTGCCGATCCGGATGATCTCGACGTGGGGAATGCGGCGAAGGCGCTCAAGCAGGTCGGCAAGCCGATCGTCTTCCATGAGCAGTGGATCGCCGCCCGAAAGGATCACGTCGCGAATGGCCGGAGAAGAAGCGATGTAGTGGAGTGCCGCGTCGATGTCAGTGTCCGACGGGGCCAGGCACGCACATCCGACCTGGCGCTTGCGCATGCAGAAGCGGCAATAGACTGCGCAAGTATTGGAAACGAGCCAAACCACCCGGTCGGGATAACGGTGGATCAGCCCGGGTACCGGGCTCAGGTTCTCTTCGCAAAGAGGATCGGGTATGCCGGCCCGGTCGTCCAGTTCCTTCGAGTCAGGCACGGCCTGTAGCCAGATCGGATCGCCCGGCTCTTTGATAAGCGAAAGGTAATGGGGGGTGATCCGCAGGGGGTAGCGGGCGCTGACTGGGGCAAGCTGCTCCGGATCAATGGCGAATCGCTCTGCCAGTTCAAGGGGCGAGGTCAGGCTCTGGGCAAGACTGCGCTGCCATCCGTTCATCGGTCGGTCTTCAATGCCCCGATCAGTTCCCGGATATCGGCGATACCGTTTTCAACCAGGTAGGTCTCGATGCCGGCGGCAATGGTCTCGGCAGCCGAGGGGTCGAGGAAGTTCGCGGTCCCGATCTGCACCGCGGTGGCGCCGGCCAGGATGAACTCCAGGGCATCAACCGCAGTCATGATGCCGCCGATGCCGATCACCGGCACCGTTACTGCCCTGGCCACTTGCCAGACCATGCGCAACGCCACGGGCTTGATGGCCGGCCCGGAAAGCCCGCCGGTGATATTGGCGAGGATCGGGCGCCGGCTCTTCAGGTCGATGGCCATGCCGGTGAGGGTATTGATGAGCGACAGGGCATCGGCACCGGCATCGACGCACGACTTGGCCATGACCACGACGTCGGTGACATTGGGGGAGAGCTTGACGATCATCGGCTTGCCGGTATTCTTCCGCACCAGGTCCACCACCTCGAATGCGGCTTTTGGGTCGGTGCCGAAGACGATCCCCCCCTGCTTGACATTGGGGCAGGAGATGTTCACCTCGATCCCGGCCACCTCGGCAATGCCATCCAGCCGGCTGGCCAGTTCGCCGTACTCTTCGAGGGAGTTGCCGTACAGGTTGACGATGACCGGTGTGGAGATCTTACGCAGATAGGGGACTTTTTCGCCGATGAACGTGTCGATCCCCACGTTCTGGAGCCCGATGGCATTGAGCATCCCCCCTGGAGTCTCCACGATGCGCGGGGTCGGATTGCCAGCCTTGGGCTTGATGGAGAGCCCCTTGGTGATGATGGCGCCGATCTTTTCCAGGTCCAGGTACGGGGCGAATTCGCTGCCGTAGCCAAAGGTGCCGGATGCGGTCATGACTGGGTTGCGCAGCTTGATGCCTGCAATGTCGACGGAGAGGTTGGGATGTGTCATGGGTCAACTCCAGAGGAGATCTGCTTGATCAAAGACCGGGCCGTCCTTGCAGACGCACCGGTAGTCGGGGGTTGTTTCGCTGTGGTCCTTCCCCTGGACGACGCAGCCGAGGCAGGCTCCGACACCGCAGGCCATGTACCCCTCAAGGGAGACCTGGCAGGCGATCCCGTATTTCTCTGCCAGAAACGCCACTGCCTTCAGCATCGGCGTCGGACCGCAGGCGTAGATGGTGGCATTGGCGCCGGCTCGCGACAGATGCTGCTCCAGGACCTCGGTCACCAGCCCCTGGGCTCCCAAGGTCCCGTCATCGGTGGCGACATAGGTCTCAACACCGAGCCGGTCGAATTCGGTGATGCAGAGGATATCCTCCTTGTTTCGCCCCCCGGCGAACAGGTGGACCCTGGACTCTCTTACCAGCTCCTTGGCCAGGTAATAGAGCGGTGCCAGGCCGACCCCTCCCCCCACCAGCAGCTTTTCGCCGGCGGGATCGCCCGGGGTGAAGCCCTTTCCCAGCGGCCCGAGGATATCCAGGTGATCCCCATGGTGCAGGGTCGAGAGCATGGCAGTCCCCTTGCCGACAACCTTGTAGAGGATCTCCAGGTAGGTCTGCCTGCCGCAGTCGGTGAATTCGGTCTCGAAGGTCCCCAGATCGAAGACACCGAACGGCCGGCGCAGCAGCGGGTCGATGGCCGGATTGACCTTCACCATGACGAACTGCCCCGGACAGGAGGAGCCGATGGTGGGTGGTGCGGTCATCCGCATCCGGAAATACGAGGGTGAAACCTCCACATTGGAGAGCACCATTGACTTAAACTGCATTACCTGTCTCCGGGTTGGTCGAAGATGTACTCCATCAGGATGGCATCTTCGCCGTTTTCATAGTATTTGGGACGCCGTCCCGTCTCAACGAAGCCGAGATTCCGGTAGAGGGCACGGGCAGGCTCGTTGGAAACCCTGACCTCCAGGCTCAGAACGCTGGCTCCGCGGTTACGGTAGTCGTCAAGCAGGGACTCGATCAGCAGGCGACCCAGACCGTGGGAACGCAGGTCGGGCCGGACAGCCACATTCAGGATCTGCGCCTCGTCAAGAAGGAGCATGGGGCAGAGATAGCCGGCCACCCGCCCCTCTCCGTCCAGCGCCACCAGGGGGGAAGCAAACGGGGAATTGAGTTCGTCGAGGAAGTGCTCCCTGGTCCACGGCTTGGGGTAGGAAACCGCCTCAATGGCCAGAACCTCATCCAGATCGGCATCGCTCATGGCGCAGATGGTAATGTCGCCAACTCCCGTCATCCGTAGCATCATAGGCGAACAGCAGGCGGCATGCAAACCTTTTTTCGGGCCAGAATCGGTTTGACTTTTCCATGTCGATAGTTTAAGTAAAGAGTTTCGATATTGTCAGAAACGGAGCAGGTACCCATGGGTGTTACCTATAAGGACGCCGGCGTAGACATCGATGCCGGCAACACTTTTGTCAAGATGATCAAACCGCTGGTAAAGGCCACTTCGCGCCCCGAGGTCATCGCCGACATCGGCGGCTTCGGCGGCCTTTTCTCGCTCAATACGAACAAATACAAAAACCCGGTCCTGGTGTCAGGAACCGACGGCGTCGGCACCAAGCTCAAGCTGGCATTCATGGCCGACAAGCACGATACCGTAGGCATCGATCTGGTCGCCATGTGCGTCAACGACATCGTCGTCCAGGGGGCCGAACCGCTCTTTTTCCTCGATTACCTGGCAACCGGGAAGCTTTTGCCGGAAAAGGCCGCGGAGATAGTCAAGGGGATCTCGGCCGGCTGCGTCCAGGCCGGCTGCGCCCTGATCGGCGGCGAGACCGCTGAAATGCCCGGTTTCTATGCAGACGGGGAATACGATATCGCGGGCTTCACCGTCGGCGTCGTCGACCGGGACAACATCATCGACGGCTCCTCCATTACCGTCGGCGACCGTCTGATCGGCATAGCCTCCAGCGGCCTGCACAGCAACGGCTACTCCCTGGCACGCAAGGTGATCTTCGAACATCTCGGCCTCGGTATCGACAGCCAGCTCCCCGGTCTCGGCAAAAGCGTCGGCGAAGAGCTGCTCACGCCGACCCGGATCTATGTAAAATCGGTGCTGAACCTCATGCGCGATTTCCATGTGCACGGCATCGCCCACATCACCGGCGGCGGGCTGCTGGAAAACATCCCCCGCATCCTCCCCCACAAATGCAAGGCGATGCTCCATCGGCAGAGCTGGGAGATCCCTCCCCTCTTCTCCCTGTTGCAGCAGGGGGGCAATATCAGCGACGAGGAGATGTTCCGGACCTTCAACTGCGGCATCGGCATGGTGCTCGCGGTGCCGGAAAAAGAGACCGAGGATATTCTCATCAGGCTGTCGGGCCTTTCCGAACAGGCCTTTGTCGTCGGTGAAGTAGTGAAATGCGAGGAAGGGAAAGAGTGTGTGGAGTTCAATGACTGACACCGGCAGACAGGCAGTCGCCGTTGGGGTGCTGGTTTCGGGAAACGGCACCAACCTGCAGTCGATCATCGACCGGATCGAGTCCGGCGAGCTGTTGGCCCGTATTGCCTGCGTCATCAGCAACAAGGCCGACGCCTTTGCCTTGGAGCGTGCCCGTCGCCACTCCATCCCCGCCATCCATCTCGACCACAGGCAGTACCAGAACCGTGAGGCCTACGACGCCGCCCTGGTTACCACCCTGGGAACACACGGCGTTGAACTCGTCGTACTTGCCGGGTTCATGCGGATACTCACCCCGGTGATCATCGACGCTTTTCCCAACCGGATCATGAATATCCATCCGGCTCTGCTCCCCGCCTTCCCCGGCCTCCATGCCCAGCAGCAGGCGCTCGACTACGGGGTAAAGGTCAGCGGTTGCACGGTTCACTTCGTCGATGCCGGCTGCGATACCGGCCCGATCATCATCCAGGCTGTCGTGCCGGTCGTCGAAGGCGACACCGAAGATTCCCTGTCCCAGCGAATCCACAAGGAAGAACACCGGATCTACCCGGAGGCCATCCAGCTCTACGCAAAGAGGCGCCTCACCATCGAGGGGCGTTGCGTCAGGATCGCTCCTGCCGATTGAGTGCGGCCGCTTTCTCTCCTGCGGCCACGAACCGCTCCACCCATTCCTCCCAATCAAACCGCTCAGCATCGAACAGCACGGCCAGCGGGATAAAGGTATCCAATTCCCTCACGTCACGCTTGAACAATTTAGTAACAACATCATGAAACAAAAGGACTTCCTCCTGGAACAGGCGGGTGAACTCTGCCCGTAATCCCGGCAGTTCCACAGGCGATCCTTCGGTGAAATTGAGCGTACACCACTCGTCGTGCAGCAGGGTGCCGTCAGGGTCGATGAGCGGCAGCCCGTGGAGCCTGCAGGTCATGGGGCGATGCTCATAGACAAGGCAGCGGCCGTCGTCCCCCAGGAGGACGCAGGGGGTCTCGTCGTCATCGGGCATGAGCTGTTCCCACTCCTCTTCGGGCCGATCGTTAAGGACGAATGGGGGCGCCAGTTCCGGCCAGAGCCGCTCCATCTCTGCCAGCCGCGCTGCGGCCTTCTTTCGCACCGATTCCTGCAGTTCCCGGGGAAGCCGGGCAAAACCGAGGCGCAGAAACAGGGCGTCCGTCAGGGTGATGTCGAACAGTCCCCGGCAACAGTCGCTGCATCCGGCATTGCAGCGGATATCGTCAGGGAAAGCCTCCATGCAGCGCCTGAACCAGGCGTCCACCTCGGCAAGCAGCGCCCCGTAGCGGTCAAGGATATGGAGTATTTCAGGTTGCATGGATTTCCACGACAAAGGGCGGCGAGAGTTACACGCCGCCCTTTTGGATGCTGTTCAAGTGAAGCTGGCCAATGAAACTTATTCGCCGGTCAACTCGGTTCTGCCGAAGATGGCCTTCAGCACATACCCTTCTGCCTCGATATTCTCGCGGCCACCCTCTTCCCGGTCAACCAGGGAGACAATGCCGAGCACCTTGAGCCCTTCTTCTTCTGCCCGCCGCACCGCTTTCATGGAAGAGCCGCCGGTGGTGACCACGTCCTCCACGATGACCACCTTGGTGCCGACAGGAAGGTTCTTGCGCCCTTCCAGCCACTGGCCGGTGCCGTGCCCCTTGGGCTCCTTGCGGATGATGAACGCATGCAGCGGGTTGCCGTCCAGAAGGGCGGCAATGGAGGTTGCCGTGGCAATCGGGTCTGCGCCGAGGGTGATCCCGCCAACTGCCTGTACCCCCTCGAACCCCTTGGCGGCCTCATAGAAGAGCTTCCCCACCAGAAAGCCCCCTTCTGCATGGAGTGTGGTCTGCTTGCCGTCAAAATAGAAATCGCTCTCCCGGCCGGAGGCGAGAGTCACCCTCCGCTTTTCGTAGGACAGCTCCATGATGATCTGCTTCAAACGCTCCCGATCGGTCATAACAGTGGCTCCTTTTCAAATAGGTCGAGTTGCGGCTCAGGCCCGAGCCGGGGAAATTGAATGGGGTACTCGCCGGTGAAACAGGCATGGCAGTGACAGCCGGCCTTCCCTCCCACAGCCTGCATCAGGCCTTCACGGGAGAGGTAGCCGAGCGAATCGGCAGTGATGTACCGCCGGATCTCCTCGATGGTATGGGATGAGGAGATCAGCTCTTTCCGGTTCGGGGTGTCGATGCCGTAGTAGCAGGGGTAACTGGTGGGTGGCGAGGATATCCGCATATGGACCTCTTTCGCACCGGCATTCCTGACCATCTTGACGATCTTGCGCGAGGTGGTTCCCCGGACGATGGAATCGTCGATGACCACCACCCTCTTCCCCTTGAGGATCTCCCGCACCGGGTTGAGCTTGATCTTGACGCCGAAGTGGCGGATCGATTGGGCCGGCTCGATGAAGGTGCGCCCCACGTAGTGGTTACGGATCAGCCCCATCTCGAAGCGGAGCCCCGACTCCTCGGCATACCCCATGGCTGCCGGCACCCCGGAATCCGGGACCGGGATGACGATATCGGCCTCGATGCCGTGCTCCCTGGCCAGTTGCCGGCCAAGCTCCTTGCGGACCTGGTAGACGTTCTTGCCGAAGATGAAGGAATCGGGACGGGCAAAATAGACGAATTCGAAGATGCAGGGGGCCGGGATCTCCTTCTTGAAGGGGAAGTGGGAGGTCACGCCGTCCTTGCCGATCACCACCATCTCGCCCGGTTCGATCTCGCGGATGAATTCGGCCTCGATCAGGTCGAGGGCACAGCTTTCCGAGGCGACCACATAGGAGTTGCCCAGCTTGCCGAGGCAGAGCGGCCGGAAGCCATGGGGGTCCCTGGCTGCAACCATGCGGGTTTCGGTGAGAAACAGGAGGCAGTAGGCCCCTTTGATACGGTTGAGTGCCTCGATGATCCGGTCTTCCAGGCTGCTGGATTTGGAGGCGGCCAGGAGGTGGACGATGATCTCAGTGTCCATGGTAGTCTGGAAGATCGATCCCCATGCCTCCAGTTCGGCCCTGATCAGCTGGGAATTGACGATGTTGCCGTTGTGGGAGACGGCGATGGAGCCGCGGGAGTAGTTGACCAGGATCGGCTGGACGTTCTTGACGACCGAATCGCCGGTAGTGGAATAGCGGACATGGCCTATGGCGGAATTGCCGGGGAGGTACCTGAAGATGTCGGGGTTGCCGAAGACATCGGCAACCAGCCCCATGCTCTTGTGGGAGAAGAGATTCTGTCCATCGGACGAGACGATGCCGCACGCCTCCTGCCCGCGGTGTTGAAGGGCATACAGTCCGAGATAGGTCAGGTTGGCCGCTTCCTTATGGTTGTAGATGCCAAAAATGCCGCATTCTTCTTCGGGCCTTGCAAACTTCATGGTTTCTCCTTCGGGAAACCGTTGAACCGCTCCCCCGGCCGCCATGAGTCGGCGCCCGGCAGGCAACGGCTCAACAGAGGTTCTTTTTCACATACTCGGCTGCATTCCGGAACAGGATCAGGCCATCCCCATCCTCGGGGAGTTCTTCACGCGTCCAGCGGGGATGGTTGGTCCGGTGGACAAAGGCCTCGGGATGGGGCATCAACCCCATCAGCCTGCCACTGGCATCGCAGATGCCGGCAATGGCATTCTGGGAGCCATTGGGGTTTAAGGGGAACTCCATGACAGGCGTTTCGTAGGCAGAGTCGGCATATTTGAGGACCGACAGGTTGCGGTTTTCGATCTGTTCGAGCACCGCCGGCGAGGCAGCGACGAATTTCCCTTCACCATGGCGGATCGGCAGGTAGATCCCCTTTTCGATCCCCTGGGTAAAGATCGAAGGCGCATCGGGATTGACCTTCAGATAGACCCAGCGATCCTGGAAACGGCCGCAGTCGTTGAAGGTAAGGGTTGCCTCCTGGTTGAGATAGGTGCCGTCCAGTGCCGGCAGAAGCCCCATCTTCACCATCATCTGGAAACCGTTGCAGACCCCCAGGATCGGCTTGCCATCGGCGATGAAGCGGATCAGCTGATCCAGCAGATGCTCCTCGCTCCCCGCTATCCGGGCATACCTGAGTCGATTGGCCTGTGCCTTGGCGCTTCCCAGGTCGTCGCCATCCAGGAACCCCCCGGTCAGGTTGAGAAAATGGAAATCATCGAGACGGACCCCGCCGGTCAGGATATCGGCGATATGGGCGATGACCGCCTCGTCGAATCCCCCCAGGCGGCAGGCATGGGCTGCCTCCACCTCGCAGTTGGTGCCGTTGCCGGTTATGACGATTGCGCGTGCTTTGTGTGCCATTTACAGGTCCCTCAGGGTTTTCTGCCAGGATTCTTTCAGTTCAGCCAGTCCCGCCCGGATCACGCTGTTCCCGTCAAGCCCCGCGATGTCAAGCACTGGCTCAGCCGTGACCAGTCCGATGGACGCGAAGCAGTTGCCGCTCATGATCGCCTCAAAACGCTCGCGGTTCTCGGGATGGACCGTCACCAGGTGACGGGAGGCGGATTCGCTGAAGAGCAGCACGGTGTCGTTTCGTGCCGTCATCTCACCTTTCCAGAGTACGGAGGCAAGATCGATGGTCATCCCGTACCCGCCGGCAAAGGCGGATTCGGCGGAAGCAACGGCCAGGCCGCCATCGGACAGGTCGTGGCAAGAGGCAACGACCCCGGCCAGAACCGCTTCATGATAGGCCTGGTAACGGCGATAGGCCTTGGCGGCATCGACCACCGGGACGTTGTTGCCGACAAAGCCCTTCAGGTTCAGGAATTCCGAGGCCCCCAGTTCGTTGCCGGTCTTGCCCAGGAGGTAGACGATGTCGCCGGGTCGTTTCAGGTCCATGGTGACTGCCTTGCGGATATCCTCGATCTTGCCGATCACGGAAAAGAGAAGGGTCGGCGGGATGGAGATCTTCGTGGTACCGTCGTAGAAGTCGTTTTTCATGGAATCCTTGCCGGAGATGAGCGGCAGGTTATAGGCAAGGCAGATGTCGTAAAGCGCCTGGTTGGACCTGACCAGTTGGGCCATCTTGTACGGTCCGTCAGGGGTCTTCTCGGAGAGAACCGGGTCGCACCAGCAGAAGTTGTCCAGGCCGGCCACCAGATCCAGTGAACCGCCGACGGCCACATAGTTGCGCATCCCTTCGTCGATGGAATTGGCGGTCATGTGGTAGGTGTCGATGTCGCTGTAACGGGGGCAGATGCCGTGGCTGACGACCACTCCCTCGTAGGAATCGAGGATGGGTCGAACGACAGCGGCATCGGATGGGCCGTCATCCGCAACCCCGGTGAACGGCTTGACAATGCTCCCTCCCTGCACCTCGTGATCGTAGCGCCTGACCACCGACTCCTTGGAGCAGACATTGAGGGAGGCAAGCAGCGCCTTCAGGTCATCCGTATGGTCTGCTCCGGAAGCGATCTGCGGCTCGGGGTGCCGTCTGGTCTCCCATTTTGCCGGGAGGATCATGGGGGGGAGCCCCTCGTGCATGAACGCCACCGGCAGGAAGGCTACAGTCTGCTCGCCGTACATGATCTGGAATATGCCGGTGTCGGTGAACTCGCCCAGGACGGTCGCCTCGACACCGAAGCGCCTTGCCATCCCCAGGAATTCATCGATATGCTCCGGTGGCACAGCCAGGGACATCCGCTCCTGGGCCTCCGAGATGAGGATCTCCCATGGGTTGAGACCGGGATACTTGAGGGGTGCCTTGGCAAGGTCCATCCGGCAGCCACCGCATTCCCCCGACATCTCGCCGATGGAGGAAGAGAGACCGCCGGCGCCATTGTCGGTGATGAACCGATAGAGCCCCTTGTCCCGGGCGCGGATCAGGAAGTCGAACATCCGCTTCTGGGTGATCGGGTCGCCGATCTGCACCGCCGAAACCGGGGAGTTTTCGTTCAACTCTTCCGAGGAAAAGGTGGCGCCATGAATCCCGTCCTTGCCGATGCGGCCGCCGGTCATGACGATCAGGTCGCCCGGCAGGATCTCTTTCTCGTGGGATTTTTCGCCATTGATGGTCGCCGGCATGATCCCGGCCGTGCCGCAAAAGACCAGCGGCTTGCCGGCAAACCGCTCATCAAAGACCAGCGAACCGTTGACCGTGGGGATGCCGCTCTTGTTGCCGCCATGCTCGACCCCCTCCACCACCCCTTCGTAGATGCGGCGGGGATGCAGCAGCCGGGCAGGAAGAGGCTTGTCGTAGAACGGGTCGGCAAAACAGAAGACATCGGTGTTGAAGATCAGCCTGGCACCCTTCCCCGTACCAAAGGGATCGCGGTTGACGCCGACGATGCCGGTGAGCGCCCCACCATAGGGGTCAAGGGCTGACGGGGAGTTGTGGGTCTCGACCTTGAAGACCAGGGACCAGTCGTCATTGAAACGTATCACACCGGCATTGTCCTTGAAAACCGACAGACAGAAGTCCCGCTCCCCCAGCTTTTCCCGGACATCTCTGGTGGTCCGCTGGATGAACGACTTGAACAGGGATTTGATCTCCTGCCGGTTCCCCTGCTCGTCTTCGTACAGCACCGTGCCGGCGAAGATCTTATGCTTGCAGTGTTCCGACCAGGTCTGGGCCAGCGCCTCCAGCTCGACGTCGGTCGGTCTTTCCCCCAACCCCACCTTGCGCCGTTCTGCCAATATCTGCGGATCCCGGAAATGCGCCTGGATGATCTTCATCTCTTCGAGGGTCAGGGCCAGGACCCCATCCTTGCTGATTCTCAGCAACTCTTCGTCGGCAACGTTCAGGTCGATTTCACGGACCTCCGGCCTGGACTCGGACTGGACCTTGGGCACCGTTGCGGGGAACCCGCCGCGGGCCTGGAAATCGGCAGCAGCAAGGATTGTATAGCGCTGGATCAGGGTATTGCAGAGGAGACCGGTGGCAATCCGCTCCATGTCGGCGAGGCCGAGTCGGCCCGTCACCAGGTACTGCACAGAGGTGTAGACCGCTTCCCCCGATGCAAGCGGCCGGCCGATCAGATACTCGATCGCCTCCTTGGCAGTGCGCCCCACGTTGTCGGTGACACCGGGGCGGAAGCCGACCTCGACGGCATAATCGAATCCGGTTGCCCGTGGACTGTCGAGACTCCAGGCCTGGATCACCGGATCGCTGAAAGGGCCCGCGGCAACATGCACCAACTCCTCGGGCGACAGCGCTGCATCCACCGTATAGACATCCAGGGTGCGGACTTCGTCCACGGGCAGATGCAGGAAATGTTCGATCTCTCTTTTTACCCGCTCGCCGCGGGCATCGCGAATTCCGTCCTTGAGGGCAACCTCGATACGATGGGCCATTATTGTTCCTTGTGCAGATGGATGGTGCGAACGGGATAGGGAATGACGATTCCTGCCTCTCCGAATCGCGTGAGGAGGAGCGTATTGATCTTGTCGGTCACGGAGAAGACGCGCGTATACTCTTCAACCCAGAAAAACAGGGAAAGGGCAAGGGCACTGTCGCCAAAGGCGGTAAAGTACGCCTCCGGCGCCGGTTCCCGCAGGACCTCCGGTATCTCCAGGGAGGTCGACACAAGCAGCTTTTTTGCCAGTTCCACATCTGTGCCGTAGGCCACCCCGACGTTGATGCGCCCCTTTGCCCGGACATCGGGGAATGCCAGGTTGATGACCGTGGTGTTGCAGAGGTCGGAGTTGGGGATGATCAGCAGGGTATTGTCGACCGTCTTGATCTTGGTGGTCCGCAGCCCGATATCGGTAACATCTCCCCAGTTGCCGTCCTTCAACTGGACCCGGTCGCCGATCCTGAACGGCCGGTCGATCATCAGGGTAAAGCCCGAAATCATGTTTGCCAGGGTATCCTTGGCCGCCAGACCGATGGCGAGCGAGCCGATTCCCAGGGCGGTGACCAGGGAGAGGATATCGTAATTAAAGTGCTTGAGGGTGATGATCAAGGCCGTACTGGCCAGGAAGATGGTGACCAGCTTTTCCAGAAGCGGGATGAGCTGGCGATCGAGCCCATCGCCATGCCGCTGGGCCAGCCGGTTGGCATACCAGGCAAGGACCTCGTCCGTGACCCGATAGGAGATATTGGTCAGAATCGCCATGTTGACGACAAAGACCGCTCCCGATGCGGCAACATGGATCTTCTCGGCAAACGGCAGCGACGTGACCGCGTAATAGAGCCCGGCAAAAACCACCAGCATGGCGGTCGGCGGCGTGACCCTGGTCAGGATGCGATCGTCCAGGTCCGACGCGGTGAACGCGGTGAACCGCGGCCCCCAGGTCATCATGAGATACTTGACGATCTTGGAAGCCACCCAGAAACAGGCAAAGATCAGAACAGCGATCAGGAGTTCCTTGGACCAGAAAAGATAGAGTCCGTCGGTCTCCTGGGCGCGGAAATAATCGAGAATCCTATCCACCGAACACCCTCGTGAAGATCGTGTCCACATGTTTCAGATGATAGCCCAGGTCGAACGCCTCCCGGATCTCATCCTCACCGAGATAGCCCCGTACATCCTTGTCGCTGCAGAGCTCATCCTGGAAGTCCTTCCCCTCTTCCCAGACCTTCATGGCATTGCGCTGCACCAGCGTGTATGCCTTCTCTCGCGAAGCGCCGGCCGTGGCAAGTTTCAACAGCACCCGTTGCGAGTAGATCAGCCCCCGCATGAGATTGAGGTTCCTCATCATGTTGTCGGGGTAGATCACCAGGTTGTCGATCAGGCCGATTGCCCGGTTCAGCATGAAATCGAGCAGGATGGTTGCATCCGGACCGATGATCCGCTCGACCGAAGAGTGGGAGATGTCGCGCTCGTGCCAGAGGGCGACGTTCTCCATGGCTGAAACAGCATAACCGCGGATCAGGCGGGCAAGACCGGTGAGATTCTCCGACAGGACCGGGTTCCGTTTGTGGGGCATGGCCGAAGACCCTTTTTGCCCCTTGCTGAAGAACTCCTCTGCCTCCAGGACCTCGGTACGCTGCAGATGGCGGATCTCGACGGCGAATTTTTCGATGGAAGAGGCGATGATCGCCAGGGCGGAGAAGAATTCGGCATGCCGGTCGCGCTGGATGACCTGGGTCGAACAGGGGGCCGGCTTGAGCCCGGCCTTTTCGCAGACGTAGACCTCCACCCGGGGATCGATGTTGGCAAAGGTCCCCACTGCGCCGGAGATCTTGCCGTAAGCCACGGTCTCCCGCGCAGCCTCCATGCGGCGGAGGTTCCGGCGCATTTCGTCATACCAGAGCGCCATCTTGAGCCCGAAGGTGACCGGTTCCGCATGGATGCCGTGCGATCGCCCCATCATCGGAGTCATCTTGTGTTCAAAGGCACGCCTTTTTATGACTTCCATCAGGCGCTTGATGTCGCTGATGATCAGGTCCGAGGCCTCGGCAAGCAACAGGGCAAAGGAAGTGTCCAGCACGTCCGAAGAGGTCATCCCAAGGTGAACGAAGCGGGAGTCGTCGCCGATGTAATCGGCTACAGAGGTGAGAAAAGCGATCACGTCGTGTTTGACCGTCTTCTCTATCTCGTCGATGCGTGCCACGTCGAAGTTCGCCTTTGCCTTGATCCGCTCGACCGCGTCGCGCGGGATGTTGCCGAGTTCAGCATGAGCCTCGCAGGCGAATACCTCGATATCCAGCCATTTCCGGTAACGGTTTTCAGGGGTCCAGATGGCAGTCATTTCGGGACGGGAATAACGTTCGATCACTGGTCAACTCCTTGAGTCTGTGTTGTGGATGAAAAATATCAGAGACAAAACATATCACTCGCACGGTACTGGGTTCCGACAATCAACTGTGGTGCGCAGGTCGTTTGCCTGCTCATGAACGAGACGGTGACTTCGGCAACCTTTTCCGGATGGTTGTTTACCTCGGAGAGGTGGGCCAGAAAAACCGCTTCCAGTTCCGCATGCAGGATATCCCCCAAAAGCTCCATGGATTCGTTATTGGAAAGATGCCCGTGCCGTGATTTGATGCGCTGCTTCAGGTGCCAGGGATATGGCCCGTTCAGGAGCATCTCTTCATCATGGTTTGCCTCAAGGACCAGGGCTCGGCAGCCTTTCAGCTTCTCCTTTACCAACCGCGTGGCAATGCCGAGGTCAGTGGCAATACCGACCTTCCCCTCCCCGCTCTCCAGGACAAATCCCACAGGGTCGCAGGCATCGTGCGTAATGGGAAATGGATCGATCTGCAGATCGCGAAAGGCGAACGAATAACCGGACTCAAATTCAAGGGGGCTGGTCCGGGCAAAGAGTTTCGAGCTGCCGGCAAGGGTCGGATAACTGATGAGTACCGGGATCTTCAGGCGCCGTGCCAGAGTCCCGACACCACGGATGTGATCGCCATGCTCATGGCTCACCAGGATGGCATGCAGGCTGGCAGGGTCGACATCGATACTGGAGAGCCGCTCGACAATCTCCCTTCCGGAACAGCCGGCGTCGATGAGCAGCCGGGTATCGCCGGTCTCCAGATAGATCGAATTTCCCTTACTGCCGCTGGCAAGCAGGCACAATCGCACGTGCGATACCCCAATGAAATGAGCTTTCCCGCATAGACCGATAAACTTTGAAATATACCGAAAACTCGCTCTCCATTCAAGGAGAAAGGTGATATTCAGAGCATGTTCATGTATTCAAGCGTGGCGTCCACAGTGAGGGGATTGAGCGGAAGAAGGATATGGAAGGTCGAACCAGGGAACTTGTCGGGATTGTAGCCGGGGGATTCAACCCAGATCTCACCACCGTGCATCTCGACAATCCCCTTGGCAATGGCCAGACCGAGCCCGGCTCCCTTTGCCTTGAATGCGACCTTACCCGAGCTGTGCTCCTCGATTTTTCCGGCTTCATAGAATTTTTCAAAGATTCTCTGCTGGTCTTCGCGATCAATGCCGATGCCGGTATCGGTGATGGTCACCTCCACGTAGAGGTGATGTTCCTTGCCGATATCCGCTGCCTTGCGGGCGGCATCGACGATCTCCGAATTGCGGTTCTTGACGATGTATTTGGCCGTTGTCGCAATGGTTATTTTGCCGCCGTCGGGGGTAAACTTGATGGCGTTTCCCAGGACGTTGGAGAGGAGCTGGATCAACCGCATGCCGTCGCCGCGGATGGGGGGAATGGATTCATCCAGGTTGAATGCCAGTTCCTGCTTGCGCATGGTGAAAAAGAAGCGGAGCTCATTGACCGCGTCCTCCACCAGCCGGTTCAGGTTGATATCCTCAAGCTTCAGCCGCAGACGCTTCTCGTCGATCATGGAGACATCCACCATGTCCTTGACGATGCCATCGAGCCTCACTGCAGCATTGGAGATATTTTCCACCATCTCCAGAATGGTCTTGTCGACCTGATCGGACATGTCGGAAAGGATCAGTTCGGTATATCCCATGATGACCGTCAGAGGGGTTTTGAGCTCGTGGGAGGCAAGTCCGAGAAACGAATCCTTCATCTTGTTCAGGCGGGCAAGGTCGGCCGCGCTCTTGCCTAGATTGAGCAGCACTTCGCGTTCCCGGGTAATGTCCCTGAAGATTGTCTGCACGAGGAACTGATTGCCGCTCTTGATGGAACTGGCATTGACCCGGGCAAGAACGACCTCTCCCCCCATCTTTACAAACTGCATCTCTTCGGCGATATGCACCCCTGAGAGTGCCTGGCGGAAAACATTGTGGATCTTGGGGATATTTTCGGCATTGAGAAGCAGGAGCAGCTTGGTAATGGGGAGGCCAACCAACTTCTGGGCGGAATAGCCGAAGAGCTCCTCAGCCATTTTGTTGACGATAACGACCGTCTCGTTGTTACCGACAACGACGATGGCATCACCCGAGTCTTCCATCAGCGACTTATAGAGCTGCTCCGAGCGTTCCAGCTCGATGCTCAGATTTTCAAGCTTCTGATATGACATGCGCAATTCCTCGTGAGTGCCTGCCAACTCACGGTAATTGCGCTGGATCTCCTCTTCGCGGTTCTTGAGGGATTCGGACATGAAATTGATGTTCTTTGCCAGTTGGTTGAACTCGTAAACCGGCACCTCCTGGATGCGGGTCTCGAATGACCCTTCGGATATCTTTTTTACCCCACCCAGCAAAGCGGCAATGGGGTTCAGGATGCTCCTGTTGACAAAAGCCACCAGAAAGGAAAATGAGACCAAAAGTGCCAGTATCAGAAAGAAAACGGTCCGGATGATCTTGCTTTTCAGCTTGGCATTGATAGCTTCCGCCGGGAAACCGACGTGGATCTGTGCCGCTACCTTGCCATCTGCCGTATTGACCGTGGTGATCGTATCGTAATAACGGTAGGAGGTACCGATGATGAATGCCTGGCGATTGTTCTTGGTGGTGATGACGTGCCTGACATCATCAAGTTGAAGATGTAGAAATACGGGGTCATTGAGGAAAAGCTGCCTGCCGGTGGGATCGGTAACGATACAGTAGGCGATTTCGGGATTGCCCTGCACAAGCTCCTGGCATTTTTCGGAGATGCCGGCAATCTCCTTCAGTTCCAGCCCCAGACCAACGATCTTCTCCACGTAAGTCCGCATGGAACTGCCGATACTCTGGGAGCGCAGAACCAGGATATCTACGTAATCCCTCCTGTCTTCGGCGAGCTCCAGGGCGGAGAGACAGAAGATCAGGATAAACAGGAATATGAAGGAGAAAAATGTTATCCGGAATTTGAGAGTGTTCTTCATGTCAGGCGCCAGATTGTGGCTAGAGTGGAGGGCCGCAAGAAATTCTTAAAATAATAGCATGCATTGAGCTGACTTGCCATTATTTTAAATCCCATTACGACCTCTCAGCACCCAGAAAAAAGGCTGTTTAACACAGCCTGTCTAGCCACGTGGCGCCTTGGCGGGAACCTGGGCAGCTTTTCCTGATCAATCCAGGGGATGCGCCTGGAGAAATGTACGGATCTGTTCAATGCGTCGACAGGTCTCCTGAACCCCGAGCACCTGAATGATTTCACCTATTCCCGGCGCATGGGTCCCCCCGGAGAGGGCTATGCGCACCGGCTGGCCAACCTGCGGCATCTTCCATCCCTGCTCGGTGCAGACCTCTTTGAACAGCAGATCGAATTCTGCTGCAGATTGAGCGGCCGAGCCCCCCAGCTTGTCGAGTACGGCGCCACAGACCGCTACCAGGTGATCCGTGCCGAATTTCCGCAATGCCACGAGGTCGTAGTCAACAGGTGGAATATAGTAGAAGAGCGCCCCATCCGCCATCTCGATCATGGTCCTGGCTCGCTCCTGCAGCGATCTGACCACGGAGACAAGCTCAGGGCCACTGGCCAGGGAGACGCCGCGCTGTTCGAGAAACGGGATCAGCAGTTGAGCTAGCCGGGCCGGGTCGCCGGTTTTGATATAGTGGGCGTTCAGCCAGAGGAGCTTGTCGGGATTGAAGACCCCGGCCGATCTCCCCACCGACTCGATAGTGAACTTTTCGATCAGTTCTTCTCGCGAAAAGATCTCATCGTCGCCATGACTCCAGCCGAGCCGGACCAAGTAGTTGACCATGGCCTCCGGCAGGAATCCCATGTCGCGATATGCCATGACGCTGGTGGCACCATGACGCTTTGAGAGGCGCGTCTTGTCCGCGCCGAGGATCATCGGCACATGGGCAAACTGCGGCACCGGGTGACCAAGGGCTTCATAGAGCAGTATCTGGCGCGGGGTATTGTTGATGTGGTCGTCGCCGCGGATGACCATGGAAACGTTCATGGAGGCATCATCGACCACGACCACGAAGTTGTAGGTCGGCGTCCCGTCCGTGCGCTGGATGATAAGGTCGTCCAGTTCGGCATTGTCAAAGGATATCCGCCCCTTGATCAGGTCGTCGAAGGCAGTTGTTCCGCTGTCGGGCGCCTTGAATCTTACCACGTACGGTTTTCCGGCCGCTTCTCCGGTCAGACTGCGACAGGTGCCGTCATACTTCGGCTTACGACCCTCTGCCAGTGCCCGCTCCCGTTTGGCCTCCAGTTCCTCGGCAGTGCAATAGCAACGATAGGCCTTTCCTTCGGCAAGAAGCTGCTGCACACACTCCGCGTAAACAGGGAAACGTTCCGACTGGTAGAACGGCCCCTCGTCCCAATCGAGCCCCAGCCACTCCATAGCCTGGAGGATCGCGTCCACCGATTCCTGGGTAGACCGGGCAACGTCGGTATCCTCGATACGCAGGATAAAGGTGCCCTTCAGCTTTTTGGCCAGCAGCCAGTTAAAGAGTGCGGTACGGGCACCACCGATATGGAGATAGCCCGTGGGGCTGGGTGCAAAACGAAGACGGACTGGGGACATTCACTGCTCCTCTCGGTGGCTCGAACGTTCTTCTTGCGGATCAGGCGCCGGTTTCCCAGGGATGCGATACTCCTCAGCCGCCCATGCCCCCAGATCGATCATCTTGCAACGATCGCTGCAGAATGGTCGTGCAGGATTCCCTTCCCAGAGCGAAGGTTTCTTGCATACGGGGCAGGTAAGCTCTCGCAGCGGCATCCCTCTCCCCTGCCTGTCAGGCGAGTCGCTTGGCATAGAGCGGAAACTTCTTCATGAGGGCATTCACCTTCAACTTGATGGAAGCAAGCACTGCCTCATCAGCAGGATTGCTCAGGGCCTCGCTGATGAATTCGGCCACCAGCTCCATTTCGGTCTCTTTCAGGCCGTGGCTGGTAGCAGCAGGCGTCCCGAGCCTGATCCCGGAGGTCACAAAGGGTGAACGGGTCTCAAAGGGAACGGTATTCTTGTTGGCCGTGATGCCCGCCTTGTCGAGAGCCTCTTCGGCGATCTTCCCGGTCATGTCGGTGCCGCTGAAATCGATCAACATCAGATGGTTGTCAGTTCCACCGGACACCAGCTTGAACCCGCGCTTTTTCAGCCCGCCGGCAAGGGCCTGGGCATTATTGATGATTTGCTGCTGGTAAGTCTTGAACTCAGGGAGCAGCGCCTCCTTGAAGGCAACCGCCTTGGCAGCGATAACATGCATCAGCGGCCCACCCTGGATGCCGGGGAAGATGTTGGAGTTGAGGGTCTTGGCAAATTCTTCCCGGCAGAGGATCATACCGCCGCGAGGACCACGCAGGGTCTTGTGGGTCGTGGTGGTCACGAATTCGGCATAGGGAACCGGGTTCGGGTGGAGACCCGCCGCAACCAGACCGGCAATATGAGCCATGTCTACCATGATGACCGCTCCAACCTTATCGGCAATGGCACGAAAAGCGGCGAAGTCGAAAATGCGAGGATAGGCGCTAGCGCCAACGACGATCATCTTTGGCTTGTTCTCCACGGCCAGGCGCTCAACTTCCGCGTAATCGATGGTCTGGGTTTCGGGAGAGACTCCGTAGGGGACGATATTGAAGAGACGGCCGGAAAAGTTCACCGGACTGCCATGGGTCAGGTGCCCGCCGTGGGAAAGATTCATCCCCAGGATGGTATCTCCCGGTTTGCATGCCGCGAAATAGACCGCCATGTTCGCCTGGGACCCTGAGTGGGGCTGGACGTTCGCATGCTCGGCCCCGAACAGCTCCTTGGCCCGGGCTATTGCCAGATTCTCCACCACATCGACCTGATGGCAGCCACCATAATACCGCTTGCCCGGATACCCCTCGGCATATTTGTTGGTGAGCACCGATCCCTGAGCTTCAAGCACCGCTTCGGAAACGAAGTTCTCCGACGCGATCAGTTCAAGGTTGTACTCCTGGCGCTCGGTCTCCAACCGGATGGCCTGCGCTACTTCAGGATCAAAGGTTTCGAGAATCGACATGCTGTAAGGCTCCTTGTATACGTGTGATGAAAAAGCAAACGGGACCAGAAGTCCCGTATGTCCGCACCGCAGCCTCCCTGCCCGACACTGTCAGCGGCAGCGGAGTTCCTGTTCCAGGTGAGTAATCTTGTCCAGTCGCCCCTGGTGACGTCCACCCTCGAAGGTGGCGTCAAGCCAGGCCGCAACCATGCCGCACGCCTTGTGGGGGTCGAGCACCCGTCCCCCCAGAACCAGGATATTGGCATTGTTGTGCTCTTTTGCCATCTGCGCCATGAAATTATCCGTGGCGAGAGCGGCCCGAACGCCAGGGAACTTGTTGGCAACAATGGACATGCCGATCCCGGTGCCGCAGATCAGGATACCCTTTTCAGCCGTGCCTTCGGAAATCCTCCGGGCGACCCTGATCCCGAAATCGGGATAATCCACGGAGTTGCCGTTGTCAGTGCCACAGTCCTCGAAGGAAATGCCACGCTGTGCCAGGAATTCGATGATCGCGGCCTTGAGTTGATAGCCGCCATGGTCGCTACCGAGAAGGATCATCGCCCCCACCTATATCTTCCTGAAGAGAAGCGACGCGTTGGTTCCGCCAAAGCCGAAGTTGTTGCTCATGGCATACTCTATCGTGGCGGAACGTGCAGTATTGGGGACATAGTCGAGATCGCACTCTGGATCCGGCTCCTGGTAATTGATGGTCGGGGGAATAACGCCCTTATCCATGGCCAGCAGGGTAAAGACCGCCTCGATGCCGCCGGCGGCACCGAGCAGATGGCCGGTCATGGACTTGGTCGAGGAGACCATCACTTTGTGGGCGTGTTCGCCGAAGGTCGTCTTGATGGCCATGGTTTCGTAGAGGTCGTTCATCGGGGTCGACGTCCCATGGGCGTTGATATAATCAACCTGCTCAGGGTTTATGCCGGCCCCGGCAAGAGCCATTTTCATGCAGCGGGCCGCGCCTTCGCCACCCGGAGCAGGAGCAGTCAGATGATAGGCATCTCCGGTGAGACCATAACCGACCACTTCGCCATATATCTTGGCACCGCGCTTCTTGGCAGCCTCGTACTCTTCAAGCACGACGATACCGGCCCCCTCACCCATGATAAAACCGTCGCGATTCTTTTCAAAGGGGCGGGAAGCGGCAGTAGGGTCGTCATTCCTGGTGGAAAGGGCCTTCATCACGGCAAAACCGCCTATGCCCAGCGGGGTAACCGTTGACTCAGTTCCGCCGGCGATCATGGCGTCGGCATCGCCACGCTTGATCATGTGATAGGCATCGCCAATGGAGTGGGTACCAGTGGCGCAGGCCGAAACCGACGACACATTGGGCCCCTTGGCGCCGTATTTCATGGAGATGTGACCGGGAGCCAAGTTGATGATCAGCATCGGAATGAAGAAGGGGGAAATCTTCTTGTATCCACCCTCCAGCATGGCGCTATGATATCTTTCAATAGTCGGCAGACCGCCAAGTCCCGCTCCGACCAATACCCCAACCCGCTCGGCATTGCTTTCGTCAATCAGCAGGCCGGAGTCAGCCATGGCGAACTGTGCCGCAGCCAAGGAATACTGGATAAAGAGGTCCATCTTCTTGACCTCTTTCTTGTCGATAAAATCTTCCGGATTGAAGTCCTTCACCTCTCCGGCAATCTTCACCGGAAACTCCGAAGCGTCAAATCTGGTTATGGAGGCAATTCCCGAACGGCCCGCGGTCAGGGCGGCCCAGTTAGCGTCGTTACCAGTCCCCAGCGGGGAGACAACGCCGACTCCCGTCACCACAACTCTTCTCATAAACAGTTTCTCCCGGTTTACCAAATGAAAGGGTGCCACAGAGGCACCCCGAAAAAGGGGAGGTTACTCCCCTTTGTAGCGATCTGTTAGGTGTGCTCGGTGATATAGTCAACGGCATCCTGAACCGTCTGGATCTTTTCGGCATTCTCGTCGGAGATTTCGATATCGAATTCTTCTTCAAGGGCCATGACCAGTTCCACGGTATCAAGGGAATCGGCGCCGAGATCGTCCATGAACGATGCCTCGTTGGTGACCTGGGACTCGTCAACCCCAAGCTGTTCAGCGACTATTTCCTTGACTCGTTTTTCTATTGTTGACATTCCTCTTACCTCCGTTGGTTATATTACCTTTTCAGGCAGTGTGTGCGTGTGTGTCAATGCTTCATAGCATGAATCAGTAAAATTGCAAACGAGATTTTTACATGTACATGCCGCCGTTAACTGCCAGCACCTGCCCGGTGACATACCCGGAACGTTCGGCAGCAAGGAATACTACGGCATTCGCAATATCCTCTGGTGTGCCGAGCCGCTCCAGAGGTATCTGCGCAGTCAGTTCGTCCCGGACCTTTTCTGGCAGGGCATCCGTCATTGCTGTGGCAATGAAACCGGGAGCCACAGCGTTTACCGTGATGTTCCGCTTCGCCAGCTCGCGTGCGTTGGACTTGGTGAGCCCCATCAGCCCGGCCTTGCTGGCACAATAATTGGCCTGACCGACGTTCCCCATCTGCCCGACTACCGAGGCAATGTTGATGATCCTGCCGAAACGCTGCTTGGTCATCACCTTAGCTGCGGCACGGGTGCAGAGGAATGCCCCTTTGAGGTTGACGTTCAGGACTGCATCCCAGTCATCCTCTTTCATCCTGAGCAGAAGGCCATCCCTGGTAATGCCGGCGTTATTCACCAGGATATCCACCCTGCCGAAGGCTGCTACTGCGGCATCTATCATCTTTTCCGTATCCGCGGCAACCGTTACGTTTCCGACGACGGCGATCGCTTCCACGCCCAGTTGCTGGACCTCAGCAACCATTGCCTCTGTTGCTGCCTGGTCAACGTCGACCGCAACGATTTTTGCCCCTTCCGCTGCCAGGGCCAGGGCAATGCTTCGACCGATCCCGCGCGATGCACCGGTAATAACAGCTACTTTTCCTTTGGGCATTGCGTACTCCTTTCCACGTAATTCTACAGGGGCTTACAGAGCCTGCAGCGTTGCTCCATCTTCCACGTTAACCGTTGAAACCTCTTTGGTGATACGCTTGACCAGGCCGGAAAGAACCTTGCCGGGGCCTATCTCCACAAACTCCGTCACCCCCAGTACCACCATCGTACGCACCGAATCCTCCCAGCGGACCGGAGCGCTCACCTGCCGCACCAGCAGCTCTTTGACCCGGGTGCTGTCCTGGTTCGGCTCGGCTTCCACGTTGGTGACCACCGGCCGGGCCAGTGCACCAACGCTGATATCGGCGAGCGTCTCGGCAAGCCGTTCGCCGGCAGGGACCATGAGGGAACAATGAAAAGGTGCGCTTACCGGCAACAGCATTGCCTTGCGAAAGCCTCTCCCCTTTGCGATCTCGATGGCACGATTGACCGCTGATGCGTGGCCGGCAATAACCACCTGTCCGGGCGAATTATAGTTGGCAGGCGAGACAACCTCTCCCTGTGCAGCTTCGGTGCAGATCTCGGCGAGAATCTGCGGCTCGACACCAAGAATCGCTGCCATGGCACCGGTACCTACGGGGACGGCCTCCTGCATGTATGCACCACGAGCGCGCACCGTGCGGACTGCATCGGCAAATTGCAGCGCACCGGCTGCCACCAGGGCCGAGTATTCGCCCAGGGAATGCCCTGCCAGGAAATCCGGGACCAGACCCTTTTCAGACTGTACAACCCGTAGCGCCGCCACGCTTGTGGCGAGGATAGCGGGCTGGGTGTTGGTAGTCAACTTCAGGGATTCCTCGGGTCCGTTAAAACAGAGTTCGGAGAGTTTGAAGCCCAAGGCATCATCGGCTTCGCGAAACACCTCCCTGGCAACCGGAAAGGAATCCGCCAGCTCTTTGCCCATGCCGGCATATTGTGACCCCTGTCCGGGGAAAATGAAAGCCTTCTTGCCCATATTCATCCTTTCACGTTCGTTCTACCAGCGTACCAGCACGGCTCCCCAGGTAAGACCTCCCCCGAAGGCATCGAAGAGAACAAGGTTCCCTGGCTGCAGCGCGCCTGTCCGGTTGGCTTCGTCAAGGGCGATTGGGATGGATGCCGCAGAGGTATTCCCGTATTTATGGACATTGACGAAGACCTTCTCTTCGGGGAGTCCCAGACGTTTGCCGATGGCATCGATGATCCGCCGGTTGGCCTGATGCGGTATCAGCAGGTCCAGGTCGGCGAGCGTGAGGCCATTGGCGTTCAGCGCCTCATGCGCGACATCATCCATAGCCCGCACCGCGAGCTTGAAGACGTCGTTCCCCTGCATTCTGATATGGGCGAGACGTTCATCGACAACCCTTTGGCTTGCCGGCGACCGATTGCCGCAGGCCGGCTGATGGAGAAGCTCCCAATAGCTGCCGTCACTATGGATGTGCGTCGAGAGGATTCCCGCCCCATCGTCTCCCGAGCCAATCACGACGGCACCGGCACCGTCACCGAACAGGCAGCAGGTGTTCCGGTCTGACCAGTCGACGATCCGGGAAAGGACCTCGGCGCCGATCACCAGACCCTTGCGAATGGAACCGGTGGCGATCATCTTTTCTGTGATGGAGATCCCGTAGAGAAAGCCGGAGCAGGCGGCGGAAACATCGAAGGCAGCAGCACGGGAAGCTTTGAGGTTATTCTGCACCAGGCAGGCAGTGGCAGGAAAGGGAAAATCAGGGGTTACGGTGGCAACGATGATCAGGTCGATCTCTTCGGCAGTCACCCCGGCCATTTCGAGAGCACGTATCGCCGCCCTGGTGGCAAACGTCGAGGTGAACTCGCCGTCAGCAGCTATATGCCGCTCCTTGATGCCGGTGCGGCTGGTAATCCATTCATCGGAAGTGTCTACACGACGTTCAAGGTCACAATTTGTCAGGACCGTGTCGGGAACTGCCGAGCCGGTACCGAGGATCTTTGCCCGTATCATGCGCCTCACCCATGCCTAGTTGGCGGCAGCGTCTTTCAGCGTCTCAAACTGCTGGAGCGAGAGAGCAAAACTCTCCTGCAGCTTATCGGCCATCTGCTGGTTCACACCGCGCTGGGCGTATTCGTGAGCAAAGCGAATGGCATTCTTGATTGCCTTGGTATTCGAGCCGCCATGACAGATCATGCCGACACCATCGATACCCAGCAGAGGGGCACCGCCGTATTCGGCATAGTCGACCTTTTTCATGAAATTCTGGAAAGCGGGGCGTGCAAGCAGAAATCCTACCTTGGGGAGGAAGCTCTTGAGAATCTCCTCCTTGAGCATTTTCCCCACTGCTTCTGCCAGCCCTTCGGAAAGCTTCAGCACCACATTGCCGACAAAACCGTCACATACAACCACATCCACGACACCGCTGAAGATGTCGCGCCCCTCGACGTAGCCAACGTAATTGAGGGGTGCCTGCTTGAGAATGACATTGGTCTCGCGGGTCAGCTCATTCCCCTTGCTCTCTTCTTCGCCATTGGACAACAGCCCGATCCGCGGAGCATCCACATCCATGATACAGCGGGCGTAAACGCCACCCATGATGGCAAAATGGACAAGATGATTCGATTTACAATCCACATTGCCGCCGACATCGAGCACAAGGGTTCTGCCGTGCAGGGTTGGGAAGATCTGGGCAATCGCCGGTCGCTCGATACCCTTGAGTCGCTTGAGGACGAACATGCCGGCTGCCATGGTTGCACCGGAGTTTCCGGCACTGACCACCGCCTCTGCCCCCCCGCTTTTGACCAGTTCGAACGCCACCCTGATGGATGAATCCTTCTTCTTCCGGATGGCATCAGAGGGGGAATCGTGCATGCCCACGACCTCGCTGGCATGGTGAATGGCAAGGTCCAGACCGCGAATGTCGTATTTGTTCAGTTCCTGGCGAATACGATCGGTATCCCCCACCAGCGTGACGGCAATACCGAACTCGCGAGCAGCGCAGACCGCTCCTTCCACCTCAACGCCCGGAGCGTTGTCTCCCCCCATTGCATCTACTGCAACTCTCATAGTGGCCCTAGACTTTTCAGGTAATGATGGTTAAAGGTCTTCGGACTTAAGTACTTCTTTCCCCTTGTAGGTGCCGCAGGAGGGGCACGCACGATGGGGCATCTTGGGTGCTTTGCACTGCGGACAGACTGCGGCAGCGGGTGCGGTCAGAAAGTCGTGCGCCCTTCTCATGTTTTTACGCGATTTGGATGTCTTTTTCTTGGGTACTGCCATACGGAATCTCCTTTTTATCTATCCAGTTTGAGGTTCTTCAACACACTGAATGCCAAGCTCCCCTTCTGTTCGGTGCAGTCACAGCTGCTGTTATTGAGATCGATGCCGCAGATACTGCAGAGACCCCGGCAGGTGTCAGTGCAGAGCGGCTTGAGGGGAAGCTCAATGATCACATGCTCGGCGACTTCCGGGGCCAAGTCGATCTCATCCCCTGAATACGTGGCCGAAATCAGTTCCTTCTCGGACAACTCCACCTCCTCGTCCTGAGGCAGGTCGGCAGTTGCCTTGGAGTAGAAGATGGTAAAGCTCGACCGCAGATCCAGGGAGTACGGGGTCAAGCAGCGGGCACAGACCATCGTAACCTTCGCGCTTATCGCACCCTCGACCCTGATGTGGTCGTACTCCCTGACAACGCTGAACTCCTGCGCCAACGGGGAGAGGAACTCGCAGATGCCCTCTTCCTGCAGTGCTGCCAGAATTGGGTAGTCTGCCGGCTGTTCGTTGGCCGACAGCCGTTTCACCGTATCGGTGATATCGTTGACCCTCAAGATCACGGGGTAATCGCCTCCTGGCGCTCAAAGCCCTTCAGTATAGTGATGCAACAGGAGTTGTCAAGGAAATTTGCACGCCTGCCCTGATCGCCGCCGCGGTTTGTTCATACCCCATCGTCCGGTCAATTGCAAGATTAATTAAAGAACGGACAGCAACGGGAAAGGTTCAGATGGTGATGGTCTCGCCAGGCTTGAGAGGGGGTTGCTTCATCGGGACACCGTTCAGGGAGAGATAGACCAGGATGGCAAAGGCGAGCAGTGTCGCCATCAGGACCAGAACGGGGGTCCGCAGCCCCACGGTCCGACCGCGCTCTTCGGCACGCAGCATGCCGAAAACCGTGATGATGGTCCCTGCCCCCCCCAGCATGCTCCCCCAGAAAAACCCGAAATAGATCACACTAGCCGGGCCGGCGGAGAATGGCACAAGATCCGAAACCAGGGCAGGATAAAAGGTGACAAGGGTTGTCACCACAACCCCGGCAGTGAGGAGGTTGAATCCTTTTCTGACCAGACGCGAACGCATGTCTCTATCCCGTTACGAACACCAGCTGATATCGCCCACGCCGGCGCGCAAGACTTCGGGGCGATCGCCGATGAGACTCACGATGGAACTGACATCGGCAGGTAATACGCCGCCGTCCACGATCAGATCCAACTGTTTTCCCAGTTCCGCCTCAATCTGGCTCGGGTCGCCAATCGGCTCCTCACCGGAACGATTGGCGCTGGTGGTAATGATAGGATGTCCCAGTTCCCTGACAATGGAAATACATATCCGATTTTCAGGAATACGGATGCCGACGGTCTTCTGGCGGGTCAGGAGCAGGTCGGGGACAACGCTGCTCGCATCGAGGACAAAGGTATACGCCCCAGGCAGATAACGCTTCATGATCTTGAAGGCATAGTTGCTCACCTTGGCGTAGCGTGCCACGTCAGCCAGCTCGGAACAAATGAACGAGAACGGCTTCCGCTTTTCCCGCTGCTTCAATTGGTAAACCCTCTCGATCCCCTTCTTGTTGAAGATGCTGCAGCCAATCCCATAGGTCGTATCAGTAGGATAGGCAATGACCCCACCCCGCTCCAGGGTTTCCTTGACCCGTGCAACAAGACGAGGCTGGGGATTATCGGCATTGATGGCTATCATCATCTCAGTCACCGGGGTTGAGCGACGCCAGACTGCTGTGCACGAAACGGCCGTCTTTCTGGATCATGACGCCGTCGAACAGGATTTCCCCATCCCCTTCCAAGAGCTTTACCATATCCCAATGGACCGCCGAACGATTGCCGTTGTCGCATTCGTCGTAACATTGCCCCGGCGTGAAATGGATTGAGCCGAATATCTTCTCGTCAAAGAGGATGTTCCGCATCGGTCGACGAATGGCCGGATTGACCCCGATGGCGAACTCGCCGATATAGCGGGCACCGTCATCGGTATCGAGAATCCGGTTGAGCTGCTCGTCCATGCCCGAAGACGTTGCCTTGATGATCTTGCCCGCGGAAAACTCCAGGCGGATATTGGAAAACTCCTTGCCATGATAAATGGTCGGGCAGTTATAGGTGATATACCCTTCCACGGAATCCTTGACCGGAGCCGTAAAGACCTCTCCATCCGGAATATTGTAACGTCCGTCGCACTTGATACCGGGCATACCCTTGATGTTGAAGCAGAGATCGGTATCCGATGCCTTGATCTGCACCTGCTCGGCCTGATCGACCAGCTTCTTGAGCCGTTCCTGCTTGCGCGACTCTGCCTGCCAGTCGATGCAACAGGCGGCAAAGAGATACTCCTCGTACTCGTCGAGGCTCATCTTCGCCTCCTGCGCCCCGGCATGTGTCGGGTAGCGGGTGACAACCCAGCGGGTATTCTTGACCCGGCAGTCGACGATCGGCCGCATGACCCTGGCATGGGCTATCATATGCTCCTGATTGGCATTGGCCATGACCATCGAGTTGTCCGCAGCCGAAATGGCGATGTATACCGTTACCTGCCGCATGAAATCCAGTTTGTGCTGGGGGAAATATTCGATCTGGCTTTTCTTGGCCAGATTGTAGAATTGGCGATTGATCTCCGGAAGGGAGAAATCGTATTCCACATACTTCGCTCCCCTGGCGATGCAGAGGGCGTGGATCTCCTTCACCAGGGGAGCAGCCTCGAAACCGCTGGCGCTGATCATGACCACGTCACCCTTTTTTACCCGGGTTGAATAATTGACCAGCACATCAGCCAGTTGCCGAACACGTGGGTCTCTCACAAAGCTCTCCCCCTACTGCAGATTTTGCATCATAACAGTCTGAAACATAGAGGTTTGCCATTACCTTCCGGTGTGGCCGAACCCTCCCGAACCCCGGTCTGTCTCGCTCAGTTCGTCGACCTGGATGAGCTGGGCACGGACCACCGGTGCAACAACCAGTTGCGCGATCCGCTCACCGTTTCTGATCGTAAAAGGCTCAGAACCGTGATTGACGACAATGACCCCGATCTCTCCCCGGTAATCGGCATCAATGGTGCCGGGCGAATTCAGCATGGTGATGCCATGTTTGAGCGCCAGCCCGCTTCTCGGCCTGACCTGAGCTTCATACCCTTCGGGCAGTGCGATGGCAATACCGGTCCCCACCAGGGCACGCTCCCCGGGAGCAAGCAGCAATTCCGCCGCAATATCGGCATAGAGGTCCATGCCTGCAGCATGCGGAGTCATGTAGGCAGGGAGCGGATTGGTCGATTCGACCCTGAGCCGCTTGATATGTAGAGTGACGTGGGACATGGTGTGGGAGGTTTACAGTTTCAGATCAGCAACAGAGAGATTCCCCGTGTTCGTCTTTCCCAGCAGCACCAGGGTGAGGCTGTCGTCGACAAACAAATGCCGGCTCATCTCCAGGACACTTTCACAGGTCACCCGGTCAAACCCCCGCATGATTTCTTCCAGGGGTTGATAGGTGCCGAAATAAACCTCATTCTTGGCGAGCTTGGACATGCGGTTATCACTGCTTTCCAAGGAGAGGAGGATATTCCCCTTGAGTTGGTCCTTGGCAGACGCCAGTTCGCTCAAGGTGAGCGGCTCGCTCTTCAATCGCCTCATTTCCTTGAGGATGATCTCGATCACCTGGGGCACCTTCTCCTGGCTGGTACCGGCATACACAGCCAGAGAACCGCTGTCCGAATGAGATGCCAGATAGGAATAGATGGAATAGGCAAGCCCCTGTTTCTCCCTGACCTCCTGGAACAGACGCGAACTCATGCTCCCGCCAAGCACGGCATTGAGAATATATGCCTCAAAGCGGCGTCCATGATTCTGGGGAAGCGCACAGGTCCCAAGGCAGAGGTGAACCTGCTCCAGCTCCTTTTCATGGCGATAGAGACCCCGGTCATGGACCGGAAGCGGTGCCGGAACTGCCTGTCTCCCTTGGGGCACCACACTGAAGGCATCCCCCACCAACTGCAGCAGCTGATCGTGGTCCAGATTTCCGGCAGCGGCAACGATGATATTTTCTGCCGAGTAGGACTCATGCCGGTGCGACAGCAGATAGTCCCTGGTCAGTGATGCCACGCTCTCTTCCGTGCCGATGATGGGGCGACCAAGGGGATGTCCCTTCCAGAAGTTCTGATAGAAGAGGTCGTGGATAAAATCGTCGGGCGTATCCTCCAGCATGTCGATCTCCTGGAGAATGACCTTTCGTTCCTTTTCGATTTCATCGACATCAAAGACCGAATTGAGGAAAATGTCAGCCAGAAGGTCGATCGCCTTGGGGAGATGGGTGCTGAGAACCTTGGCATAGTAACAGACATATTCGCGGCCGGTAAAGGCATTGAGGACGCCACCGACAGCGTCGATCTCCCGGGCTATGTCAAGGGCGCTGCGTCGGCCGGTCCCCTTGAACATCAGATGCTCAATGAAATGGGCGATGCCGTTCATGTCAGCGGATTCGTGGCGGGAACCACTGGTTACCCAGATGCCTATCGATACGGAATGGGCATGGGGGATCTGTTCCGAAACAATCCGTAATCCGTTATCCAAAATCGTCTTATTTACCATGTCGATAACTATACCGTGAAACCGTAAAATTGCCAGATCGCCCCGTTTGGAGGTTTTCTGGCCGATCTGGCACAAAAAAACATTGGGCGGTCACCTGAAAAGGGACCACCCAATGTTTACTGCAGTGATAAGGGCCTAATTTTCCGGGAAGGTCGCTCCCAGAGCTTCCTTACGGGAGAGTTTTATCTTGCCCTGTTTGTCTATGCCGATGCACTTGACCAGCACCCGGTCCCCTTCCTTGAGGATGTCGGAGACGTTTTTGACCCGTTCCTTGTCCAGTTCGGAGATGTGGACAAGCCCGTCGGTACCGGGGAAGATCTCGACAAAGGCGCCGAAGTCCATGACCTTCTTCACCGTACCCATGTAGAGTTTGCCTTCCTCGGCTTCGGCGGTAAGGTCGCGGATCATCTGAATGGCGCGGTCGCAGGCAGCCTTGTCGTTGCTGGCAATGTTGATCTTGCCCGAATCCTCGATATCGATGGTAACGCCAGTGCTTTCGGTGATGCTGCGGATAGTCTTGCCACCGGAACCGATAACGTCGCGGATCTTGTCGGACTTGATCCAGATGGTCGTGATGCGCGGGGCATACGAAGAGAGTTCCGCGCGCGGGCTGGACATGGTTTCGGCCATCTTGCCGAGGATGAAGAGCCTTCCCTCGCGGGCCTGAGCCAAAGCGGTCTGCATGATCTCACGGGTGACACCGGTGATCTTGATGTCCATCTGCAGGGCTGTTACCCCGACAGTGGTCCCTGCCACCTTGAAGTCCATGTCGCCGAGATGATCCTCGTCACCGAGGATGTCGGACAGGATGGCGACATTGTCCCCTTCCTTGATCAAACCCATGGCAATGCCGGCTACCGGTGCCGCAAGGGGGATACCGGCGTCCATCATGGCCATGGAGCCGCCACAGACCGTGGCCATGGAGGAGGAACCGTTACTCTCCAGGGTATCGGAAACGATACGGATGGTATACGGAAAATCGTCATGCTTGGGGAGAACCCGCTCCAGCGCACGCTCAGCCAGCGCGCCATGACCGATCTCACGCCGGCCCGGAGCAAGGCGGAAGCTGGTTTCACCAACCGAATACGGCGGGAAGTTATAGTGCAGGATGAATCGCTTCTTGCTTTCACCGTAGAGAGAATCGATTCGCTGTTCGTCAATGGAGGTGCCGAGCGTTGCGGCAACCAGCGCCTGGGTTTCGCCACGGGTAAACAAAGCCGCACCATGGGCACGCGGCAACAGGCTCACCTCGGTGGTTATGGGGCGGATGGTCCGGGTGTCGCGACCGTCGATCCGCTCCCCATCCTTGATGATATGCTCGCGGACCAGTTCGTACTCGAAATCCCCGAGGAAACCCTTAATCTCCTTGGCACGCCCTTCGTATTCGCCAAGCAGCAGTTCCAGGACCTCATCGGTGATGGCGTCGAGACGGTTGTGTCGTTCCTGCTTGGACTTGATCCGCACTGCTTCCCGCACCTTATCGTAGGCCAGCGTGCTGACCTTGGTCCTGAGTTCTTCGTCCACGACTTTTTCGGCATTTGCGCGCTTCGGCACCCCTGCCAGCCTTTTCAACTCTTGTTGTGCTGACAGGACATTCTGAACCGCTGCATGACCGAAGAAGACCGCCTCCAGCATGACCTCCTCGGGGACCTCAGCTGCTCCCCCCTCGACCATGATGACGGCATCGTTACTCGCAGCCACGATAATATCGATGTCGCTCTGTGCGAGTTGATCCGCAGTCGGGTTGGCAATGAAGTTCCCATCGACCCTGCCGACCTGCACCCCGGCAATGGGGCCGAAGAAGGGGATGTCGGAAACCTCAAGGGCAGCCGAGGCGCCGATCATGGCGAGAATGCCGGGGTTGTTGTCCTTGTCGGCGGAAACGACCGTAGCCATGATCTGGGTGTCGTTGAGAAAGTTTTCCGGGAAAAGCGGGCGGATGGGACGGTCGATGAGCCTGCAGGTCAGGGTCTCGTTATCCGACGGACGCCCTTCGCGCTTGAAGAAGCCGCCCGGGATCTTCCCGCCGGCATAGGCCTTTTCCTGGTAGTTAACGGTCAGGGGGAAGAAATCCTGGCCTTCCTTGGCCGTCTTGGTGGCCACTGCCGTGACCAGGACCATTGTGTCGCCGCACCGTACCACCACCGCACCGCTGGCCTGTTTCGCCATCTTGCCGGTGGATATGGTAACGGTTCTGCCTCCGAGTTCTGCCTGTACGATTTGTTCCATGTAGTTTTCAGCTCCTCAACGTGAGATGTGTTGGGGCCGTCGACAAAAGAACCATGACACGGCGTTACGCCGCACTGTCGCCGATGGCCGCTCGCCTGGCGATTCATCCGACAGGTAACGGTTCATGGTTTCTTTATCCACGCCCCCAACAAAAACAAATGGGCTGCAAAGCCCATTAAAAAACAGAAAGGCAATATACCCCGGTGCGAGGTATACTGCCTTCGCTTACCTACGAATGCCAAGTTTTTCGATGATTGCCTTATAACGCTCGACATCCTTGGACTTGACATAGTCGAGTAGCCTGCGCCGCTGTCCAACGATCTTCAGAAGCCCCCGGCGACTGTGGTGATCCTTTTTGTGGATCTTGAAGTGCTCGGTCAGGTAGGTAATCCGCTCGGTCAATATCGCGATCTGGACCTCCGGAGAACCGGTGTCGCTATCGTGACGTTTGTGGCGGCTGATGATCTCCTGTTTTTTTTCAGTTACCAGCATGTTCACACCCCCTTTCATTTTGATTATCGGGCAATAAGTTCTGTGTTCATACCATATTAGACGCTCGAAGTAAAGAAAAACTAGGTGAAAACCCTGAGCAATCGTAGAGTTGACGTCCCTTCGGACAGAAAACAGCGGGCAACCGCCAGAAGTCGTTCGCCGTGCATAAGCATTACCCGCTCACAGTCGACAGGTAGGCACGTTGGAAGAAATTCCCCGATTGCGGGGATCACGCCATTGAGCACCTTTCGCGCTCCTGAGTCCGAGAGCTGCAGTTCATGCATCTCTCCCAACGCAGAGGGAACAGACATGAGCCAGGAGCCGGGCTCATTGGCCTCGACATTCAGGGCAACCTGCTCCAGGGCCAGTGCAGTGTCGATGGAAAAGGGGCCGCTCCGGGTTCTCCGCAGGGAGACGAGGTGGGCGCCACAGCCCAGATGCCGTCCAATGTCATGGGCCAGGGTTCTGACATAGGTCCCACGGGAACAACTGACCAGCAGGGTAATCTCGGGAAGGGATATCTGCTCCACGCGAATGGAGTGAATGGTGATGTCCCGCAATTCCCGCGGCACATCGGAGCCCTGACGGGCAAGCCGATAGAGCGGCACCCCGTTCTGCTTGATTGCCGAGTACATCGGAGGGAGCTGCTTCTGCGGTCCGAGGAACAGAGCGGCAGCACGCAGGATGTCGTCATCGGTTACCTGCTGCCAGGCATGCTCTTCGAGCAGCGTACCGGTGCAGTCCTGGGTATCGGTTATCTGCCCGATCCGCATGACGGCACGATATTCCTTCATTGATTCGTCCAGGAACTGGATCGCCTTGGTGGCGTCCCCGAGGGCTATGGGGAGGACACCGGTCGCAAAAGGGTCAAGCGTACCGGTATGACCGGCCTTTTTCTGTCCGGTGATGCGACGAATCCGACTAACCACGGTATGGGAGGAGATCCCGGGCGGCTTATCCACGACCAGAAAGCCGTTCATCGTTACAGAGAATGCTCCAGGTGGGTCATGATCCGCTGACAGACTTCGGCGAGCTCGCCGGACATGGAGCATCCTGCTGCATTATGATGACCGCCGCCGCCGAATGCTGCTGCCAACTGCGCCACGTTCACCTTCCCCTTGGAACGGAACCCGACCTTCCAAGCCCTGCCAGGCTCCAGCTCACGGAAGAGGATCGCCACTTCGACCCCCTTGATGGAGCGGGGATAGTTGATGAAACCGTCCGTCAGCTCGGCTCCGGTGCCGGTGGCTTCGTACATGTCCAGGGTGATGGATACCGATGCCACATCCCCGCGGGGAGAGACGATAAGGGTGTCCAGAACCAGGGCGAGCAGCTCCAGTCGCTGCCGGGGCTGGCTTTCGTAGAGCTTCTCGGACACATCCCAGGCATTGACCCCGCAGGAGATCATCTCCCCAGCAACCGCAAACGCCTCTGGGTTTGCATTCGAGTATCTGAACGACCCGGTATCGGTAATGATCGCCGTGTAGATACAGAGAGCGATATCAAATCCGATCGGGTGCCCGGCCGCCTTTATGATCCGGTAGACCAGGGTCCCGGTTGCACTGGCAGTGGAGTCGATCAGGTTGTATGTCCCGAATTCTTCGCAGGAAAGGTGGTGGTCGATATTGATGAAACTGCCGATGGTCCTGCACGCTCCGATTGCTTTGCCGGCACGGTGGAACTCGCCGACATCGAGGACAAAGCAGATGTCGAAGTGGCGATCGGGGATAGTCAGCACCACCGTATCGGCCTGGGGAAGAAAGGCGTAGAGTTCGGGAACGGGATCACAGATATGGACCGTGACATCCTTACCCAGCTCCCGCAGATAACCGGCAAGGGCAAGACTGGAACCGACCGCATCGCCATCCGGGTTCTCATGGGTGGTCACGAGGAAGGTGGTGGCAACTGCTATGGCTTCGTTAATCTTCCGAATCGTCTCGCTGCTCATGTGCCTTGATTTCCCGTAAAAGCTTTTCGATCCTGTTTCCCTGGTCGAGGGAAACGTCATACTTGAAGAATATCTCCGGAATGTAGCGCATGTGGAGCTGCTTACCCATCTCGCGACGGATAAATCCACGGGCGCTGTTCAACCCCGCCGCTGTCGCCTTCTTGGCATCGTCGTCGCCAATGACGCTGAAATAGACCGTTGCCTGGTGAAGATCGTCGGTGACCTTGACGCCGGTAATGGTCACAAAGCCGATGCGAGGATCCTTGAGCCCCTTCACCAGGAGCTCGGTTACGACTTCGTGGATTGCCTCTGCTATCTTTTCCGACCGTTTATACATGATTACACATTAGCCGGCACACCGATCTCTAGCAGGTTGTTTGAAAATTCAGGTTGTTCAAAAACGGTCAGATCGGCGCACCCGCAGAAAGCCCCGCGGAGTCGTAGCAGCGCTACGACGCACAAGGCGGCTTTTCGAGGACGGCGGCGAGATGGCAGTTTTTTCAACAACCTGCTAGAGCGTAGCCGCTACCTTTTCCATTTCGAATGATTCTATGATATCGCCGATCTTGATATCGTTGTAGTTCTCCAGGCCGATACCGCACTCGTACCCGGTTGCCACCTCTTTCACATCGTCCTTGAAGCGGCGCAGCGACGACATCTTCCCTTCGTAGATCACCACATTGTCGCGCAGCAGGCGAACCTGGGAGTTACGCAGCATTTTGCCGTCCTGGACATAACAGCCTGCAACGTTTCCGGCCTTGGGGACCGAGAATACCTCGCGGATTTCGGCCCTGCCCAGGTACTTCTCCTTGAAGGTCGGCGACAGGAGACCTTCCATCGCCTTTTTGACATCTTCAACCGCATCGTAGATGACGTTGTAGAGCCTGATGTCAACCCCTTCCTTCTCGGCCAGGTTCTGGGCCTTGACCTCGGGGCGGACGTTGAAGCCGATGATGATGGCATTTGATGCCGTTGCCAGGTTGACGTCGGTTTCGGTAACGGCACCGACGGCGGAGTGGATGACGTTGAGACGGACGGCATCGGTGGAAAGCTTGCGGAGCGACTCTCCAACTGCCTCCACAGAACCCTGCACATCCCCTTTGACGATGACGTTGAGGTCCTTGACCTCGCCGCTCTGGATCTTCTTGTACAGGTCCTCCAGGGAAAGCTTGCTGTGTTTGGCCAGCTCGGCCTCGCGCTGCTTGATCTGGCGCAGCGTGGCAATTTCCTTGGCCTGCTTTTCGTCCTTCATGGCCACAAAGATGTCGCCCGCATCGGGTACACCGGAAAGACCGATAACCTCGACAGGGGTGGACGGGCCCGCTTCGAGCACCTTGTCCGCCCGGTCGCTCTGCATGGCACGGACGCGGCCGGAATGGATGCCGACTACACAATAGTCGCCCAGCTTCAGGGTGCCTTCCTGGACCAGCACGGTAGCCACCGGTCCGCGTCCCTTGTCGAGTTTCGCCTCGACAATGGTCCCCTTGGCAAGCTTGTTGGGGTTGGCCTTGAGTTCCATCAGATCGGCCTGCAAAAGGACCATCTCCAGGAGTTCCGCAAGGTTCATCCGCTTCTTGGCGGAAACCTCGACCATGGTGGTGTCGCCACCCCAATCGGATGAGACGAGGCCGTGCTCGGTCAGTTCCTGTTTTACCCGCTCCGGCTTGGCATCGGGCTTATCGATCTTGTTGATGGCAACAATGATGGGAACACCGGCTGCCTTGGAGTGGTTGATCGCCTCGCGAGTCTGGGGCATGACGCCGTCGTCGGCCGCCACCACAAGAATGACGATATCGGTTACCTTTGCACCGCGGGCACGCATGGCAGTAAAGGCTTCATGACCAGGGGTGTCGAGGAAGGTGATCTTGCGACCGTTCAGTTCCACGTCGTACGCGCCGATGTGCTGGGTAATGCCGCCCGCCTCGCCGGCGATGACGTTTGCCTCACGAATGGCGTCGAGCAGCGAAGTCTTGCCGTGATCGACGTGTCCCATGATGGTAACGACCGGCGGACGCTTCTCCAGGGATTCGGGCGAATCCGGGGCAGTCTCGATGATCTCCTCAAGGTCGATGGCAACGTTCTCGATCTCGTAGCCGAATTCACCGGCAACAATGGTGGCGGTATCCACATCCAGAGGATGGTTGATGGTCACCATCATCCCCATCTTCATCAGCATCCTGATCAGATCGGTTGCCTTTACCCCCATCCGCTTGGCAAGTTCACCAACAGTAATGGATTCGGTGATCTTGATGATACGCTTGATCGCCTTGGGAGTGGTGATCTCGGTCTTGCGCCCTTCGGTGACCCGGTCCTTCTGTTTTTTCTTGCCCTTGCCCGATTTGGGCCCCGGCTCGAAGATCCGCTCCCGTTTTTCCGCCAGGTCGGCCTTGCGCACGACCTCTTTCTTCCGATCGCCCCCCTTCTTCCCTCCCGGCTTGTTGCGATCCGGAACGGCAGTGGCCGTCATGTCCACTTCTACACGCTTTTTGGCTTTGCGATCGTCTGCCGTAGCCGGCGTTTCAGTGGTGGGAACCGCAGGTCGATCGCCACGGGGGGCAACCGGTCGATCGGTGCCACGCTGCGGACCACGATCCTGTGGCCGGGGGCTGCTCCCCGGACGCGCAGTTCCTCGCCTGTCGGTGGGGGCTTCCTTGGTTCTCACTCCGGGGATTTCAACCCGTCCCAGAATGACGGCACGATTTGCCGTAGCTCTCTGCACCGGTGCTTCCTTGGGAACGACCGGCTCCACTTTCGCGGGAGGCGGTTCCACCTCGACCTTGGCAGGTTCCTGGGGAGCCTCGGCAACCACCGGGGGCTCGACAATGACGGGCGGCTCTGCCACTTCGGCAGGCGCAGCAGTCACAGGAGGCGCAACCTCAACCGACTCCTCTTTGACGACTTCCACCGGTGGAGGTTCAGGGGCCGGGGGTATCTCCTCGGCGGCCTGCTCTACAATCTTGGCGCGACGTCGGATGATGGTACTGGTGACCCGTACCTCCTCCTTCGACTCCGGGGTGGCAACCGCCGGCTTGGACGCGGGCGCATCCAGTTTCTTCGCATCCGCCTCATCAATCACGGCCATATGATTTTTAACCTCGACCCCAACGGCCTTCAGCTTCACAATCAGCTCCTTGTTGTCGATGCCCATTTTTTGGGCCAGTTCATACACGCGGATTTTACTCATTCGTGCGCCCCTTCCTCAAAGAAGTTCCTCATCCGTTCAATCTCATTCGTGATAGCGTGGACAAAACCGCCGGAGCCGATTGCAACGGCGCTGCGGAGTCCTTTTCCCACCAACGCCCCCAGTTGATCCTTGGTAAGGATGTAATAGCAGGGGAGTGATGTTCGTTCCGCCAGGCGAGCAATCTTCTCGCCTATCTCTGACGATACGTCCTGCGCTATGATGACGAGACCGGCCTTCTGCTTCCTGATCGCCTCTTCCACCATGTCGCTGCCGGTTATGATCTTGCCGGCCTTGTTTGCAAGCGCGATATAGGAGGAGATACGTTCCAATAGCCGTGCCGACACTTCGTCCGCCAGTTCTGCTCCCGTTCCGTGGCTTACCGCCCCCTTGAACGTCCTCGAAAACTGGTTCCTTCGCACTGCTTCGTCGAGACATCTCTTATTGAAACAGGTATATGCGCCTCGTCCCGGCAATTTCGCCTGGATATCGGGCACCAGGGTCCTCTCCGGAGTCAACACGAAACGGAGCAGATCTTCCTTGTCCCTCACCTGTCGACAGCCGATACAACTCCGCTGGGGAGAATTCCGGACCATTACGCCCTACTCCACAACCTCTTCAACGGGCTTTGTCTCATCGCCTTCAACCGGCTCGGATGCTGCTTCCGCTTCCTCGATCTCCTCATCCTGGGAACCATCGTAGGAGGCATACTGCATGAGCTCGGTTTCAGCCATGCGCGACTCACTCTTCATGTCGATCTTCCAGCCGGTCAGTTTGGCTGCCAGGCGGACATTCTGTCCCCGCTTGCCAATGGCAAGCGACAACTGATCGTCGGCAACGATGATTTCCATGGAACGGCTTTCCTCATCTACATAGACCTTGGTTACCGTTGCAGGCGAAAGCGCATTGCAGGCGAAGCGCGCTACATCCTCGGACCAGGGGATGATATCGATCTTCTCTCCACGCAATTCGGAGACTACGTTCTGGACCCTGCTCCCCCGCATGCCGACACAGGCACCTACCGGGTCCACGTCAGAATCATGCGAGTAGACGGCAATCTTGGCGCGGCTTCCCGGTTCGCGGACAACCCCCATGATCTCCACGATCCCTTCAGCGATCTCGGGTACTTCGGCCTCGAACAGTTTGACCAACATGCCGCCATGGGTGCGCGACAGGAGTATCTGCGGGCCTTTGGTCGTCATGCGGATATCCATGATGAGCGCCTTGACACGATCCCCCTGGCGGTAAACCTCGCGAGGAGCCAGCTCTTTGTGGGTCAGCACGGCTTCGGCCCGTCCCAGGTCGACAATGAGATCCCCTTTTTCGTAACGGCGCACCAGGCCGTTGATCAGCTCTCCGACCCTGTCCTTGAACTCGTTGAAGATCGTCTCACGCTCTGCCTCACGCACCTTTTGAATAATGACCTGTTTTGCAGTCTGGGCGGCGATCCGGGAAAACTCGCTGGAAGGAAGCTTCATACCGATGGAATCGCCGACTTCGACCTCCGGATCCTCTTCGCGCGCCTCATCCAGAGTGATTTCTTTATAGGAATCCTGCACCTCTTCAACGACCGTCACAAATTCGAACAGTTCCACCTCGCCCAGATCATCGTTGAAATGCGCTTCAAGATCGCGGGTATTGCGGTATTTTTTGTTGGCGGCAGTAAGCACGGCCTGCTCGAGAGCCTCAATGATCACCGACTTGTCGATGGCCTTCTCTTTGACGATCTGATCGATGGTGTGCTTCAGATTGAAGTTCGTTTCCACGGCAGTATCTCCTTGACTATGTTCAAAATGCCGGTATTTCAGAAATTATATTTCGAATTCCAGGTTGGCCTTGGCAATCTTTCCGAGCGGCAGAGATGCCGACTGACCTTCCTGCAATGTAAGCCTTACCATACCATCGTCTAGACCGAGCAAGGTCCCGACAAAGGTCTTTCGCATGTTGCCGGCATCATCCGGCAGGAGCTCGAAGGTCCTCAGCTTTACCAAACGGCCGGTGTAGCGCAGATAGTCCGATTCCTTCTTCAGCGGCCGGTCAAGACCGGGGGATGAAACCTCGAGCGTGTAAAACTCACGGATGAAATCTTCCACATCGAGAACCTGCGACAATTCGCGGCTCACTGATGCACAGTCGTCAAGCGTCACGCCGCCGGGCCTGTCGATGAAAAGCCTGAGCACCATCGAACGACCGAAACGCTTGTACTCCAACTCAACCAGCTCCAGCCCAAGCGAGGCTAGGAGCGGTTCCGCAAGGGCGGTCACCCTCTCTGCAACTGTCATCTGAGCCATCCGTAAGTCCAAAAAAAAAGTGAGCCGGAAGAGCTCACTTTTTAGTAGTGAACATGAATTGTGGGTGTTTTGTAGCATCGGCAAGAGGAAAATGCAAGTATTTTTTTACATCTTCACCGGCCTGATCAGTGATTTTATCGCGGATTGGTCAACCTGGAAAGCTTTTTGAGTTGACATAAAAAATCCGGCCATGATAGATCAGTTGCGGAGGTTCCATGAACGACAAACTTTCCGAAATCACTCAGCGGATCATCGCCGGTGGTGCCATCAGCGAAAACGAGGCAGAGCAGCTCGCTCTACGGGCGGGGACCGATCTGTTCGAACTTTTTCTTGCAGCTTCACGTGTCCGCGACCATTTTCTCGGTCAATCGGTTCATCTCTGTTCCATCATCAATGCCAAATCCGGCCGCTGCCCTGAAAATTGCTCATTCTGTGCCCAGTCGGCCCATCACGCGACCGGTGCCCCCGAATTCCCCCTTGTCGACGAGGAGGATATCGTATCCGCGGCCATAAAGGCCGATCAGGAAGGTTCGGACTGCTTCGGCATCGTAACCAGCGGTTCCGGCATCGGCGCTGGCGCGGAGCTCGACAGGATCATCCGTGCGCTCAAGCGCATCAGGCAGGAAACCGGCATTACCCCTGCCTGCTCGCTAGGTATCATAGATCGCGATACGGCCCTCCTGCTCAAGGATGCCGGTGCCGGCACCTATCATCACAACCTGGAGACGAGCCGGAGTTTTTTCCCCCAGGTCTGCACCACTCACAGCTACGATGACGACGTCACAACCGTGCGGGCGGTAAAAGAGGCCGGCCTGCGCGTCTGCTGCGGCGGCATCCTCGGTCTGGGCGAAAGTGTGAACCAGCGTATCGAACTGGCCTTCACCATCAGGGATCTGGGAGTGGACTCGGTACCGCTCAACTTCCTCAACCCGATCAAGGGGACGCGCTTGGGAGAAGCTTCGTTCATCACCCCCCTGGAGTGCCTCCAGGCCATTGCCCTCTTCCGTCTGATCCTGCCGGACCGGCAGATTTCCATCTGCGGCGGGCGGGAACACAACCTGCGCGACCTGCAATCATGGATCTTTTTTGCCGGCGCCAGCGGCACCATGATCGGCAACTACCTGACGACCTCCGGCAGGTCGGCGGAGCAAGACCGTATCATGCTGCAAGACCTGAATCTAACATTGGAGGAGTGCCATGCCTGAAAAGGGGATCTTCATAACCGGAACCGACACCGGCGTGGGAAAGACCATAGCCGCAGCTGCGCTGGCGAGAATCCTCATGCTGCGTGGCATCAATGTGGGAATCATGAAACCGGTAACCAGCGGCTGCAGCAGCCGGGATGGCCGACTCGTCTCTGACGACGCCGAACTCCTTGTCTGGGCAGCCGGTGCGTCGTCGGTGACCCCGGATAACGCACCCTATCTCTTTGCCGACCCCATTGCCCCATCGGAAGCTGCTTCCCATGAAGGCGTGCGCATCGAATTCAGCCGGATCAGGGAGGCCTACGAGCGGCTGGCCCGACAACACGATTTCGTCATCGTCGAAGGCGCCGGGGGGCTGATGGTCCCTCTGGCCGGCGGCCTTCTGATCGCAGACCTCATCAACGACCTGCAGCTGCCGACGCTGGTGGTGACCCGCCCGAATCTCGGCACCATCAACCATACCCTGCTGACCACCTATGCGGCAAAACAGATGGGGATAGCCGTTGCCGGCATCATCATCAACAACTACCCCGCTCAGCCGGACAAAGTCGAATCGTACGCCCCTCACCTCCTGGGATCGCTTGCCAGCGCCCCCATCCTCGGCGTATTCCCCAAAGTAGATGCGGACGAGCCCAAAAGGCTTGTCGAACTGCTGGTGGAGCAGCTCATCCCCCACCTGCTCACCCCATTTCTTCTCAAGGAGCTCGGCTTTGAGTAAACCGATTTCAACCGCCACCCTGCAGGCATACGACCGGGACCACATCTGGCACCCGTTTACCCAGATGCGGGAATGGGAAGCGAGCGAACCGCCGGTCATCGTCCGCGGCGAGGGGTGCTGGCTCGTCGACAGCGAAGACAATCGCCTGCTGGACGGAGTCGGCTCCCTCTGGACAAATGTCCACGGCCATGCGGTTCCCGAGATCAATGCCGCCATCAAGGACCAGCTGGACCGGATCGAGCACTCCACCCTGCTCGGGCTCACCAACGAAAAGGCCGCATTGCTGGCCAAGCGGCTTGCAGATCTGGCACCGACAGAACTCACCAGGGTCTTTTATTCCGACAACGGTTCAACGGCAGTGGAGATCGGCATCAAGATGGCGTTCCAGTACTGGCAGCACCGGGGACAACCGGAAAAACAACGCTTCATCTCCTTCAAAAACGCCTACCACGGCGACACCCTGGGGGCAGTCAGCGTCGGCGGGATCGACATCTTTCACGCCGTGTTCCGGCCGCTTCTGTTCCAGACCATCCAGGCGCCCTCCCCTTACTGCTATCGCTGCGAGATCTGCGTGGAGCGGAATCACACCCGCTGTGATCTTCAGTGCCTGCAGGAATTGGAACGACTCATGGAGGCCCATGCCGGAGAAACTGCCGGGCTGGTGATAGAGCCTCTGGTCCAGGGGGCCGGCGGCATGATTGTCCAACCTCCCGGCTTCCTGAAGCAGGTGCGGGAACTCTGCAGCCGCTACGATATCCTGATGGTCGCCGATGAGGTCGCCGTCGGATTCGGCCGGACAGGGACCATGTTCGCCTGCCAACAGGAGGCTGTGACCCCGGATATCATGGCCCTCTCCAAGGGGATTACCGGCGGATACCTCCCCCTGGCGGCAACCCTGGCCACCGAAGAGGTATATGGCGCTTTTCTGGGAGAGTACAGCGAGCTCAAGACCTTTTTCCATGGGCACACCTTCACCGGCAACCCGCTCGGCTGTGCCGCCGCCCTGGCCAGCCTGGATCTGTTTGAATCCACGCAACTCCTCGAATCCCTTCCCCAAAAGATTGCATACCTTGGCTCGCGGCTCACTGAGCTGTCGCACCGGCCACATGTGGGCGATGTCCGCCAGTCGGGCATGATCGGCGGCATCGAGCTGGTCAGGAACAAGGACTCGCGTGAGCCCTATGCTTGGGAGGAACGTGTCGGCGTACAAGTCTGCCTCGAAGCGAGAAAGCACGGCCTGTTCCTTCGCCCGCTCGGCAATACCATTGTCATCTTCCCCCCCCTGGTCATCTCTCTCGACGAGCTTGCCTTCCTCATGGACGGTATTGAGCAATCGATTCGGTCAATCTGCGATCAGGAACCATCGAGCCCGTTCCCCTGAATGATAAAGGCCGCCTCCATGCAGAAGGCGGCCTTTATTTTGTCGTCGACAATCCAACTGCTACCTGATGACGAAACCATCGACAATGAGTGTCCCGCACGCAACATTCATTGAACCGTAGAGGGTGGTCATCCCCGTCTGTGCCGAAAAATCAGATAGATAACCCCCTCTCAGGGTAATCGTCTCGCCGCAGCGGTTCACAATCACATCTTCCACGAAATCGACGGACTGAACGAGAACCGTTGCGGAACCTGCCGGCACCCCCCCCAGAGCGGTAGAGATGCTGGTGAAATAGCCACCTGTCTGTTGCACCACCACACTCTGACTGACTGTTGCATCCACGCTCCAGGTGTAGCTCGCCGGGGTGGCATCGACATTGCCCGCCACGTCCGCTCCCCTGACGCTGAAGGTATGACTTCCATTGGCAAGTCCGTTCACGGTAAACGGGCTGGCGCAATTTAACCATCCGCCGCTGTCGATGCTGCACTGGAAGGTCCCGCCGGCTTCCGTTGCCGTAAAGGAGAAGGTGGCACTGACCGAGTTCGCCGGGTTTGACGGCTTGGCAGTGATGGACGTGTCGGGTGGGACCGTGTCAATGGACCAGGAGTAGGCAGGTGGCGTTATCTCGGAGTTTCCGGCCGGGTCGTGGGCACGCACGCTAAAGGTATGAGCGACGTCGGCAAGTGCCGGGTATGACGTCGGGCTCGTGCAAAGAGCCCAGGCGCCGCCATCCAGGCTGCACTCGAATGTTGCACCCGTCTCATTGGCGCCGAAGGTAAAAGTTGCATTCGACAGAGGGCTCGGGTTTGCCGGTTTTCCGCTAATGGAAGAGATTGGCGGGGTAAGATCCACTGACCAGGAGTAGGAAAGAGGCGCTGTCTCGATGTTCCCGGCAAGATCCGTTGCACGGATACTGAAGAGATGGCTCCCTTCAGCCAGGCCGGTGACGGAGAACGGGCTGGTACAGGGTGTCCAGGCAGCCCCATCCAGGCTGCAGGCAAAGGAGGTGTCCGGCTCATCAGCAGAGAAGGTGAAGCTGCCAGACGCCAGGTTCGTGGGGTTGGCAGGCCTTCCGGTCAGGGTTGTCGTCGGTGGGGTCAGGTCGATCGACCAACTGTAGGATGCCGGGGTGGCATCGAGATTGCCGGAAAGATCCTGTGCGCGGACGGCAATGCTATGGCTGCCGGCGGGGAGGCCGGTCAGGGTATATGGATTCAGGCAGGCTGCCCATGTCCCGGTATCCAGCTTGCATTGGAAGGTCGCTCCGGACTCGGATGAGCTGAAGACGAAGCCGGCACTGCTCGACCTGGAAAGTGCCGGAGGAGTCGCATCGATGGCGGTATCCGGCGTGATCGTGTCGATTATCCACGAATAGCTGGCTGTCATCCCCAGATTGCCAACCGTATCGATGGCACGCACGCCGAAGCTGTGAGCGCCATCCGGACGGCCGCTAAAGACAAAGGGGCTTGTGCAACTCGTCCACGGTTCTTCATCGATCTGGCAGCTGAATGTTGCCGGCTCATTGGCATCAAACTCGAAGAAGCCTGCCGCAGCATTGTAATAGGGAGCCGGCATGGCAGTGATTATGGCAATCGGAGCCGTGGATTCAAGGATTATGCTTGCCTGCGAACTCTGCGACACGTTAGCGGCATTGTCCCGGTATTGGACGAATACCGTCTTGCTGCCGTCACCCCCCAGAAGCGAAAGGGTCCAGTCTGCCGAAGAGCCATAGAGCTGCCAGTCGCTCCAGGTGAGCCCGTTATTGCTGAATCGCATCTCGACAACCGTGCCGTACGTGTCAAAGGCGTTCAGTGCCAGGACAACCTCCGGAGAAACCGTCACCGAGGCGCCGGCATTGATCTGAATCGTGCCGATCGGGGGAGGATCAATGGCGGTCCCGCTCAAAATCACGCTTTTCAGCGGAGAAGCCTTGGCATCGGATGCGATGAGCAGCTCCGCCATTTTGCTGCCGATTGCCGACGGGACGAATGAAAGATTGACCGTGCAGCTGGTACCCGGCGTCAGGGTCGGCGAAAAGGAAGGACAGCTGCCCAGGCTGAGCGCAAACTGTGTCGAATCCGCTCCGGAAAGCGAAATCGCGCTGATCGCCAGATCGACCACACCGGTATTGGCGAGGTTGATGGACTGTACAGTCGAAGCTCCGGGCAGTGCAATAGTGCCAAACTGCACTGACGTGGGGTTTACGGCAATTTCCGGCTCTGAAATGACCAGTCGGGAAATCCCGCTCCCGTTGCTGCCGGCAAAGACCTGCTGATCGTTAACATAGACGGGTGAAACGGCAATGGCACTGATATCCGGATTGTCCAGGCCGTTGGAGTATGGCACCCAGACGGTGCCGGCAGTGGTCGTCCTGAAGACACCGCCTGCAGTGGCGGCAAAGAGTACCCGATCGGTGGCAAAGGACCTGCTTATGGCGAGCGACTGCACATCAAGGTTCGTGAGTCCGCTGCTGACTGGGGTCCAGGTCAACCCGCCATCGGACGTGAAGAGGATGCCATATTCTGCCGTGCCGGCGTAGAGTGTCGTGTCGTGCTGATAATCCGGAGAAACCACCAGGCAGCGGATCTGGCTGTCGCCGCCAGGAACCTTGCCAGCACTGAGTGGCTCCCAACCGCTGCCGTTTGCAAGGCGATAGACACCAGAGCCAGTTGCGGCAAAGACGGTACCATCCGTCGAATAGGCAGGAGAAAAGGTTACGGTTGATATCTCCTGGCTCCCCAGGCCATCGTTCACCATGTCCCACGAATCTCCACCGTTACTGGACCTGAAGATGCCCGAGCCAGCCGTACCGGCATAGATGATTCTATCGCTTCCGTAGGCTGGTGACAGGGCCAGTGAGCGCACGGCGATCCCCCCCTTGACCAGAGACCATGAAACACCGCCATTTACGGAGCGGTAGACCCCTCCCGATCCGCCGGCAAAGACGGTGCTGTCCGAGGCATACAACGGCGATACGGCAACGGTATCAAGATTCATGTCGTCGATGCCCGTTACGCTCACCAGCCAGGTGGCTCCCCTGTTCGTGGTGCGATAGACCCCGCCCGTGACCGCGGCAAATGCCGTCTGATCGCTGTCGTACGCCGGTGAATATGCGACCGCTTTAACCTGCGAGGCGACCATCCCTGTATTTTGCACAAACCAGAACGATCCGGCATCATTGGAGAGGAGGATACCGCTCCCCGAGGTACCGGCATAGACCATCTGGTCTGTGGCAAAACCGGGCGACACAGCCAGCGCCGCAACAGACCGACTGCCCCAGTTGAGGAGTCCATGCTCTGTCCAGCTCGAACCGGCATCGGTTGTCCGGTAGACACCGCTTTCTGTCCCTGCATACACGGTTTGATCCGTAGCAAATCCCGGGGAAATCGCGAGGGCCATGATACGTGACGGCAGCGTCCCCGGTCCGAGGACAATCCACTCTCCGCTTGGCGGGTCAAACCGATAGACCCCTCCCAGAGCCGTGCCTGCATAGACGGTTGCATCCGAGACATAAGCAGGTGACACGGCAACCGCGAGCACGTCACTGGAAGCAAGTCCGTTCCCCACGAGCGCCCAGGTCTCGCCACGGTTGCTGGACAGGTAGACGCCAGCAGTTGTGGCAACCACCAGGGTCCCGTCGTCTACATAGGCAGGAGAAAGGGCAATGGCGCGGATAGAAGGAGTAGCAACCCCCGCGGTTACCGGGCTCCATGATCTCCCGCCGTCAGTTGAACGGAAAATCCCCGCAGGCGTGCCGGCATAGAGGGTCTGATCCGCGAGAAACCCCGGAGACAGGGCTACCGCAGTCACATCCAGGGATGTGATCCCATTCCCGACCGGAGACCATACCGAACCGTCGTCCTGACTCACAAACAGCCCTGAGGCAGTGGCAGCATAGACCGTTCCGTCAACGGCGAATCCCGGAGATACGGCAACATGCCGAATCGAAAGACTCGCCAGGCCATTGTTCACGGAAGTCCATGACGCACCGGCAGAGGTTGACCTGAACACCCCGCCCGGAGTACCGGCAAAAATGGTCCTGTCCGCGGCAAATACCGGCGAGATGGCCAGCGTAGAAATGGTGCCGGCGTTGGGTCCGGCCTTCATCCAGAGGTAGTTTGCCAGCGACATGTCACGATTGAAGGAAACGCTGACGTCGCGGGCTCTGTTCAGAGACACCGTACAAACGGTACCGGATACATTGTCGCACCCGTTCCAGCCGGCAAAGAGAGACGACAGATCCGGCTGGGCGGTTAACGAAACTACCGTACCAAAGGCATACGGCCGGCTGCAGATGCCGGAGGAACAGGACAGATCCGGCAGAGGCTGAGAATGGACCACCCCACTGCCATCACCCAGGAGATGCACGTTCAGGGCATAATATTGCAGAACTCCGGTGCCGGAAAGCGAGACACTTACCTGCGGAGTGGCAAGGTCGTCAGTCGCAATATCGATTGTCGCGCTCATCGTACCCGCTACCACAGGGACAAACGAGGCCAGAACAGTACAGTTTCCACCCGGTTCGATGGTAGGGGTAAGCGTGGCGCAGGTACCGGAAACAACGCTGAACGCTCCGGGATCAGTTCCTGAAAGGGTGATGGATTGAACCGTTAACGGTGAAGTCCCGCTATTACTGATCGTGAAGGTGCTGGTTGCCGGTGTGGCATTGATATACTGCGGCCCGAAATCATGGGCCTGGGGAAGGACAGCAGCATGGACTGCCGACATCCAGCCCGAACCCGATGCAGAGACCATTGACGCGATACAGATGACTCCCCACACTAACAGTGCCCTCTTGATCATATCCCCTCCCCGATTTCAATTAAATTCGACAAACACAACTGTAATTTAGGATGCTTGCGACCGCTGACTCGTGTCACACATTTACCTGCGCATCAATCCAGACTGCATTGGTCAAGCAAACCTATTTTTTAATTATTTGTCAATAATTTGCAATGACTAATATTGCAACAGATAGTGATGGATTGCAAACATTCCCTTCATTTTTTTCCTATTAAGCCGATAAGGAACGCAAGGGAGGTGGATATGGAAACAACTGCAATTGCCGGGGCAGCCATGATGATGACACAGGCGAAGACCCAGGAAGGAATCAGCATGGCGGCATTGAAACAGGCTGCCGACAGTCAGAACCAAGTTGCTAACATGCTCGCACAGCAGGTACAACAGCTACAGCCTGATCCGAGTTACGGTTTTTCTGCATATGCGTGATTGGAGGGAGAAGGAGCAGTGCCATGACCGATGCAACCAGTATTGCATCCAGTGCGCTTGATGCCTACACCACAAAGATCGAGGTAACAGCACACAACGTAGCCAACACGAATACCGAGAATTTTAAGCCGACGCGGGTAACTTTACAGGAGACACAATCAGGAGGGGTCAGTGCTGCTGTCAGACCCACCGATGACCAGGTGGACATCTCCCGGGAAGCGGTAGAGATGCTTTCCACGGTCAACGGCTACAAGGCCAACCTGCAGGCCATCAAAACCGACACGGAAATGGCACAGAGCATGCTGGACATCATTTCCTGAGAACTGCAGCGTAAAAGGAGGCGATGCCTCGGTTGGAACGTCAGGATATATGTCGAATTCTGAGTGAAGCGGTTAACCGCTTCCGGACGATACCCGCAAGTACGGGTAGAACAGGATTCAGATGACAAAGGCCATGCAAACAGATGCATGGCCTTTGTTTTTTGCGATAGACTCCCATCCCGTCACGTTCAGATAGCTACACCTTTAACGAGATTGCGGCCGTTCTGTTTGGCCTGATAGAGACAGGCATCGGCTACACGAATGAGCTGTTCAGAATCGATTGCCAAATCCTGCTGCCAAGGAGTGTGACTGGCAACCCCAAAACTGGCAGTGATCCGAATGTCATGCCCCACATCCGAAATCACCAACCCTGAAATCAATTTTCGTAACCGTTCCGCAACAATCAGAGCCCCATTCAGATCGGTTTCAGGAAGGACGACAACAAACTCCTCACCTCCATAACGGGCCAGCCAGTCGACCTCTCCACGAATACTCTCTCCGACCTGTGCAGCACAGATCTTGAGAACGGTATCACCTGCCTGATGACCGTACCGGTCGTTAACCAGTTTGAAATGGTCAATATCCAGCATGGCTATGGAGAGGGGGCGCTCATAACGATATGCACGTTTCAGCTCCTGGAGAAGCCGGTCATCGAGATAACGTCGGTTGAACACACCGGTGAGCGCATCGGTGAGGGATAACCGTTTGATCTCTTCCAGGCTCCGCTGCAGCGATCTTTCCAGGTCAATGATGCGACGGGCCGTCTTGATCCGCACTGTCAGCTCTGCAGGATTGACCGGCTTTACCAGATACTCGTCAGCCCCCGCTTCGAGACCCTTTATGATATCATCCTGCCGAGCCTGGGAAGTCAGAAGGATGATGTATGTATATTGTTGTCGATGAGACTCGCGTATTGCCCGACAGAGTTCGACACCATCCATTTCCGGCATTACCCAGTCGCTGATTACCAGGGGGAAATCCCCTTCCACCAGCATCTTCAAGGCAATCTTGCCATTTGCGGCAGTCTCGACCTTGTAGCCGAGGCGAACAAGAGCGTCTTCCGTGATGCGTCGGATAAATCGATCGTCATCAACGAGCAGAATCGGATATTCGCATATGTCACTATCAAAAGTACTCATGCATGTCTTTTCGGTTTGGCCAGATATTTCTTAATAAGATTACGCCAGAACGCAAGAACCCCTGCCTTGATGCCAAAGCAGGGGTTCTTGCACAGGAGACTCAGACCAGCGAGGAACCCACACCAATCAATGAGCCGTATGTCGTATTACCAGATACTGACTTAGTAAGCGTGAGTATCTTCCATGACATCGGCCTCGGTGACCCGTTGCCGAAAGAGCCTGTAGACCCAGATCTTGTAGATAATCACGATCGGTACGAAAATGAAAGCCACGCCAGTCATGATCTTCAAGGTATAGAGACTGGAAGAAGAATTGAATATGGTAAGACTGTACGCCGGATCAAGACTCGAAGGTATCAGGTTCGGGAACAGTCCAACTACCCCGGTGGCAACCACGGTAAGGATTGTGACTGAAGACGCGGCAAAGGCCCCCAGAACGTTTCCCTTTGCCGAAAGAACCCTGATTCCGACAAGCGCTGCTACTGCCAGGAGCGGGATGATAAAGAGCGCCGGGTTGTTGAAATAGTTGTCGAACAATTTCGTGGCGAATTTTGTGGCACCCAGAAAGACAACTGCGACAACAAGGAGAGCCGGCCAGAGCTTATTGGCAAAGGCATGCGACCGCGCGGAAAGATCTCCGACGGTCTTGACCGAGAGATAGAGGGAGCCGTGCACCAGGAAGAGACAGACGAACAGAATGCCCGTCACCAGACCGTACGGATTCAGCAATGAAATGAGGGAACCATGGTAACCGGTGGCATCCATGGGCAATCCCTTGAAGATATTGCCAAAGGCCACGCCGAACAGGAGCGCCGGCAGAAAATTCCCGACCATAATAGCCATGTCCCAGCCACTTTTCCAGCCTGCCCCATCCATTTTGCCGCGGAATTCGTAGGAAACACCACGAACGATCAACGAAAAAAGAAGCAGAAGCAGTGCAGTATACAGGTAACTGAACATGAGCGCATAGGTCGTGGGAAATGCGGCAAAGGTCGCGCCACCGGCAGTGATCAACCAGACCTCGTTACCATCCCAGACAGGGCCAATGGTGTTGATCATGACCCGTTTATCCCCATCGGTCCTGCCGATGATGTTGTGAAGCATGCCGGCTCCCATCACAAAGCCGTCCAGCATGAAGTAGACTGCCCAAAGGACACCCCACAGTACGAACCAGATGATCTGGAATTCCATCTTACGCCCCCCTTCCAGCAGGATTGATCATGGTTGAAAGATCCTCGTCAGGTCCCTTCCTGGCGTATTTCACCAGAAGGAAGATATCTATGACTCCCAGGAATCCGTACAGCAGGGTAAACCCTACCAGTGAACCAACTACCTGACTGACGGAGATCGAACGGGAAACCGCATCCGAAACCTTGAGAACACCATAAACAATCCAGGGTTGGCGACCGACTTCGGCAACGATCCAGCCGAGCAGGGCCGCAAGATAGGGTACCGGGATCGCAAGGACCATGACCCGGAGGAACAATCGCTGTTTCTCAAGCGTTCCCCAGCGAGAAAGTATCATTCCCACCAGCGAAGCAAAGATCATGAATGTGCCCATCCCCACCATCAGACGAAAACTGAGAAAAGTCGGCAGGACTGGTGGTCGAAGATCGCTGGAAAAATCCTTCAAACCTTTGATTTCTGCATCAGGGGTATGAAAAGCAAGGAGACTCACCATATTCGGAATGCACAACCGCTCAATGGCATTGCACTCGCCCTTCTCGTCAGGGAGAAGGAACACATTGAAACCGACCCCTCGTTGTGTTTCCCATATTGATTCCATGGCAGCGAACTTGGTCGGCTGGGTCTTGGCGATCTCGACTGCATGGAAATCTCCTGTCACTAAGACCAGGAGGGAAGATCCGACGGCAAAGGTTGCAGCCATGCGAAAGGATCGCTTGAAGAATTCAAGCTGATTCTGGCGGAGCAGGTGCCATGCTGAAATACCCATGACAAAAAAGGCTGCCACCAGGTAACCGGATGTAATGGTGTGGGAAAATTTAATCAGGCCGTACGGATTGGTGATCAAGGCCATGAAATCGACCATTTCGGCACGCCCGTTTCGCAACACAAAACCGACCGGTTTCTGCATCCAGCCGTTGGCGATGAGGATCCAGAGAGCCGATAGGTTCGTGGCAAGAGCAACGATCCAGATTGAAACAGCATGGAGCTTTTTGGAGATCTTCTTCCAGCCAAAAATCCAAACGCCAATAAAGACCGATTCAAGAAAAAAGGCTACCGTGGCTTCGATGGCCAGCGGCGCACCAAAGATGTCCCCCACGTAGCGGGAGTACTCGGCCCAGTTCATGCCGAACTGGAACTCCATGGTAATGCCGGTGACCACCCCCAGGGCAAAGTTGATGAGGAAGAGTTTCCCCCAGAACTTCGTCATCCTCAGGTAGGTCTCGTCATTGGTCATCACATACCTGGTTTCCATGAAGGCAACCAGGATGGAAAGTCCCAGGGTCAATGGTACGAAAATAAAGTGGAACAGGCTCGTCGCTGTAAACTGTAGCCTGCTCAATGCCAGAACATCCATGTCGCGTTTCTCCTTTCACTTAAGTAAAGTGCCGTAGCCCTGACCATCCATGCAGAGATACTCATGTTTTCATCTGCCACCCCCACGGGTATACTATCGTTTTAACATTCATTAAAAGACCTTTTTGGTCCTGTATGCAGGCAAAAAAAATCAGCACATTGCCGATTTTGCAAGCTCCTCAATTGTAACACCATCCAGTATTTCCACAACCTTCTCCTGAACCGTGCGCCAGACAGGATGCACGAGACAGGTACGGGAAGATTCGCAGCCGTATTCGCCCATGAGGCAACGATTGGGCATGATCTGGCCTTCCACGGCCTCGACGACTTCGCGCAGGGTAATCTGGGATGCAGGGCGACCGAGAACAAACCCTCCCCCGGTGCCGCGAAATGAGTTCACCAGACCAATTTTGGCAAAGCTCTGCAGGATCTTGGCAAGAAAGGTCTGCGGCACATCGGTCGCCTCGGCAATCTCGCTGATGAGCGCCACCTTCCCCTGCGGTAGTCTGGCAAGATAGATGATCCCTCGTATTGCGTATTCACCCTTGCGGGTAAGCTCCATCATAGAGTACCTTTCGGATCGATTTAGTCTTTTATACAGCGCTCAGATGGAACTGTCAAGGAATAATATCGCAGTGCTATCGACGGTACTCCTTCTGCACATGATCGACCCATTCATGGTATGCGCCGGCGTAATCGACCATCAGATCATGAAAAGCGCTTTCGAACGATGCGCTGACAGTCATCCCCGAACCCAGTGCAACGAGGAGATCTTTGACTTTATACCAGCCGTAGGTCTGCACCAGATAATCAACAAACGAATAACTCTGCTGGTAGGCAAGGATTGCCTTTTGTGACGACAGGGATGAAAACGACCCTTCCAGAAGGGACAATGGCAACAGGTCACCGCTGTTCACTGCCGCAGCCAGCTCGGTCAAGGGATGGCTGAATTCTCTGCGCCCTTCCAGTTCGGCCAGCCCCTCATTGAGCCAGGTTGGGCAGTTCCCCGAAGTGAGTTCGTGAATAACGACATGGGTGTATTCATGAAAGAGCAGGGAACGGAGGCCCTCATGCACTTCAGTGACTCCTCCAAGCGGCAAGCGGATCTTGCCGTCATACAATCCACCCGACCAGTCAGGGCTCTTGGTGACCTTCCGGTAATCGGTTCTGGTGTAAATAAGCACCGGAACCCGAGTCACGGGGAAATGGGAGAGATCGGAGCCAACGCGATTATATGCGGTTTCGAGGATATCCAGAACCTGGTCGGCAAGTTGCGATCGCTCATCGCCATCATAGGAAATCATGAAGCGCGAACTGAAGCCGTGTTCCATGCCTCCCTCGACCGACAGCTCACGGCGAGCCTTTTCCGCTGCGGCAGCAATATCCTTGCGACCGGGATCAAGCCCAAGGGCCTGATCCCATGCAGCAAGGGCATCTGTCAGATTCCCCATATCATAGTGGGCCCTGCCGAGAACGTAGAGCAAATCCGGCGTATCGCCTCCAAGCCCCTGCGCCCTCTCAAGTTCGACAACGGCTGCATCATACTGCCGTGCAGAGTAGAGGGCGATGCTGCGTAAAATGCTGTATCGTTGGACCTCGGGGTAAAGTTCGCGTGCACCGTCAAAACTCGTCGCAGCATCTTCATAGCGGCCGTGGGCCATTCGCTGCTGTCCGACCACCGTATAGACCTCTGCCAGATTCCGGCGCAACGTCTCATTGTACGGGAACAGACTGTATGCCTGCTGCAGCTGTTCGAGGGCCTTTTCCGGCTCACCTTTTCGCAGCAACTGCTGGGCGTAATCGTTGAGGAGAAATGGATCGTTGGCAGAGGCTGGGGTACAAGCCAGCACTGTCGCCAGAAAAGCACAAACCACCAGAAATATGGGGAACCGAACAGGCATTACCGTATTCCACCCCATAATGGGTCTTCCCAGAATTGGCGGCGAAGCCGTTCTTCGGGGTTCTGGAGATAGAATTCTTCTTCGTTGAAGGAGTAGGTATAGGTGTCGAGGTAGGAACGTATGAGGGCGTAGGCAGCATTGACCTGCCTGATCCGTTCGGGATCTTCGTCTGTTGCTTTGTCGGGGTGGAGACGTTTGACCAGATCCCTGTGACGTCGCTTGATATCGCGAAGACTGGCACGGTCCGAAAGTCCCAGCACACCGAGGGCATCACGAAGTTCAGCATAAGTCATGGTATCTACCATAACACAGCGACAGCCGCGTGTGAACCGAAAGGTTCGGTTCACCGCTGCCGGTTACCGGCTTGTGTCAGCGCGCAGAGCCCGTTGAACCGATGCTGCAATCCCTGCCGCATCGAGACCGTAGCGGGCACGGAGTTCGTGCTGCTCCCCCTGCTCCACGAATTGGTCGGGATATCCGAAGCGGGTGACGGCCGCGGGCAGCCCCTCCTCTTCGAGCAATTCCAGTACCGCTGCTCCGAAACCACCCTGCAGCGCGTTCTCTTCAGCCGTAAACAACCGTCCTGCCTGACGTGCAAATGCGAGAACAGTCTCCCGATCGAGAGGTTTCACAAAGCGAATATTTACGACGGCCAGTTGGATTCCTTCAGCAGCAAGCGCCTCTGCAGCCTCTAAGCAAGGCCGGACCATGGTTCCCACTGCAAGCAGCGCCCCGTCCCTGCCATCGCGCAGAACCTCTGCCTTGCCGATGGGGAGCTCGTGAAAGGTCTGATCGAGCGGGACGCCGTAGCCATTGCCGCGGGGATAGCGCACCGCTGCCGGTCCGCCGCTGGATATGGCGGTAAAGAGCATGTGCTGAAGCTCGTTTTCATCCTTGGGCGCCATAAGTACCATATTGGGCAGATGGCGAAGATAGGAGAGATCGAACAGCCCGTGGTGGGTAGGCCCGTCGCTTCCCACCACCCCTGCCCGGTCGATGGCAAAGGTCACCGGCAGGTTCTGCAGGCAGACGTCATGGCAGACTTGGTCAAAGGCACGTTGCAGAAACGAGGAATAGACGGCAAAAACGGGTCTGAATCCCTTTGTAGCCAGACCAGCGGCAAAGGTTACGCCGTGCTGCTCAGCTATCCCCACATCGAAAAACCGCTCGGGAAATTCGCGGGCAAAGGTGCCAAGGCCGGTTCCATCGGGCATGGCTGCCGTAAGGGCAACGACCCGCTCGTCATCGGCAGCGATCTTGCGGATAGAGTCGCCGAAGACGCCGGTGTAGGATGCAGCTCCTCCCTTCCCTTTTATGACCTTGCCGGTCGCAATATCAAAGGGACCAACGCCGTGGAACAACGAAGGGTTCCCCTCGGCGGGCGGGTAGCCCTTCCCTTTTTTCGTCAGGACATGGATCAGGACCGCATCGTCGAAGCGATGCACCTTCTGCAGGGTCTCCTGGAGCAGCTCCAGGTTATGGCCATCGATGGGACCGACATACTCGAAGCCGAACGCCTCAAAGAGCATCCCAGGCGTGAACAGCCCCTTGAGCGACTCCTCGGCACGCTTGGCCACCTGCAGAACCCCCCGGCCTACGGAATCCAGCCCTTCGAGGAAATGCTCCAGATCCTTCTTGATCTTGTGGACGAACTCATTGGTTATGGTACGGGAAAGAAACTCCGACAGTGCCCCGACGTTCTCGGCAATGGACATCTCGTTGTCGTTGAGGATGACGACGAGGTCCTTGTTCAGATGCCCGGCATGATTGAGCCCTTCATAGGCAATGCCGCCGGTCATGGAGCCGTCGCCAATGACCGCAACCACCTTGTTCCTCTCCCCCTTCAGATCGCGGGCCACGGCCATCCCGGTTGCCGCTGAGATCGAGGTGGAGGAATGGCCCACATCAAAGGCATCGTGAGGGGATTCGGCCCGCTTGGGGAAACCGCTGATCCCGTCGAGGGTTCGCAGGGTGCGGAAACGGTCGCGGCGGCCAGTCAGAAGCTTGTGGGCATAGGCCTGGTGGCCAACGTCCCAGACGATCTTGTCGGCAGGTGAATCGAAGACGCGGTGCAGGGCAAGGGTAAGCTCCACAACGCCCAGGCTGGGAGCCAGGTGTCCGCCATTGGTCGCGCAGGTTGCGATGATCTCCCGGCGCAATTCGTCGGCAAGCGACCTGAGATCGGCAAAAGAGAGCCTCTTCAGGTCCTGCGGCTCGTTAATGGTATCAAGGATTCGATAGTTCATGATTTACGGGCGATGATGTAGCGGGCAATCTCCCGCAGCGGTTCGGCCTTGGCATCGAATGGATCGAGGGCATTGAGCGCCATCTCGACCAGTTCGGCAGCACGACGCTTGGAATCGGCAAGCCCCATCACCGCAGGATAGGTCGCCTTGCCGCGTGCCTGGTCACTGCCGGCATCCTTGCCGATCTCTTCGGTGGTCCCCTCGATGTCGAGGATGTCATCCGCGATCTGGAAGGCGAGACCGATAGCCTCCCCATAGGTGGTCAGAGCTGCCAGCTGTGCCTCCGTGGCCCCGCCGAGGATGGCCCCCGACTTCACCGCCGCCTTTATCAGGGCACCGGTCTTGTGGGTATGGATATACTGGACCGTGGCAAGGTCGATCTCCGCCTTCCCCTCGCTCTCCATGTCCACCACCTGGCCACCCACCATGCCGTGGGAGCCGGCGCAGCGGGCTATTTCCTGGATAACCGCCATGGTACGGCCGGCATCCGCCTTCTGGAATGCGGGATTGCTCAAAAGGACAAAGGCCTCGGTGAGCAGGGCATCTCCGGCCAGGATCGCAACTGCCTCGCCATAGACCTTGTGGTTGGTCGGGCGGCCGCGCCGGAAATCATCATCGTCCATGGCCGGAAGATCGTCGTGAATGAGCGAGTAGGTATGGATCATCTCCATGGCGCACGCCGCCGGCATCACCGTCTCGCTATTGCCGCCCACTGCTTCGCAGGCCGCCAGCATTAGAACCGGACGGATTCGTTTGCCGCCGGCAAAGATCGAATAGCGCATGGCCGAATGCAAAGATGCGGGGAGTTCCGTTTCCGGCGGTAGGAAACGGTCCAGCGCCGCATCAACCTCGGCACAGCACTGCTTGATATACTGCTTGAGATCCATCGAACCTCTCCTTCAGAAGGGACAGGGGTAATCAACCACACAAAAGCCGGGTTATGCATCCTCCAGATGAAACGGCTCGGTCCTGAAACTGCCATCCTTCTGTTTGAGCAGCAGTTCCACCTTCTTTTCAGCCTCGTTCAGCTTCCGGCTGCAGACGGCAGCATGCTTGACCCCTTCCTCGAACGCCTTGAGGGCATCGTCAAGGGGGAGCTCGCCGCTTTCCAGGCGCTTGACCACCTCTTCCAGTTTCTTCAGCGATGTCTCGAACTTTTCCACGGCCATATGGTTCCCGGTCATCAAAAATGGATCGTCATTATACCTGTTTGGGACTGCCAGTCAAGCACTGCCTTGATCTGCGACCGCAGGCTCAACCGTTTCCACCAGGCAACCGGCAGAACCCCTGTGCAGGCGAAGACGCAGACGGTCACCCACTGCCAGCTGATCGGAACTGCGGACGATCAGGCCGTCCTTTTCGCGCTGGGCCAGGGAATAGCCGCGTGCAAGGGTGGCAAGCGGCGACAGGGCATCCAGTGCACCGGTGCGGCGGGCCATTGTCTCGCGGAGATGGTCCATCCGACGCTGTACGGCCTGGTCCCTGCGGGCAACGAGGTTCTGAAGTTGTTCCCGCCCATGCTCCACCGCTCTCCCCGGACTCCGGAGCCGAAGCATCTCGATCAGGGCACTGAGTCGATCGGTGTGGCGTGCCAGCATTCTTCCCAGAAGGGATGACATCCGCTCCTGCATGAAATCGACCCTTTGACCGAGCTGACCGATCAGCATGGCCGGGTCTCTGAGTGACGCCTGAGCCATTCCCACCCTGGACTTCAGACCCGCTATCAGACCGGCTGCAGCGCGTCCCAGCCGGTGTTCGAGGGTCTGCACCAGGGTTGTCAGCTCCGCTTTGCTGGTAATGACCAGTTCAGCCGCTGCCGATGGAGTCGGCGCCCGCAGGTCGGCGGCCAGATCGGCGATGGTGAAGTCGATCTCGTGCCCCACAGCCGAGATCACCGGGATCCTGGACGATGCGATGGCCCGGGCAACAATCTCCTCGTTAAAGGCCCAGAGGTCTTCCAGCGATCCGCCTCCCCGGCCGACGATCAGCACGTCGACGTCGCGGTAGAGATTGAAATCCCTGATTGCCGAGGCGATCTCCACTGCCGCCCCTTCTCCCTGCACCTTGACCGGGATGAGCAGAACCTCGATATTGGCGAAGCGGCGATCGAGCATGGTGAGGATATCATGGATCGCGGCGCCGGTCGGCGAGGTCACCACCCCGATCCGCCGTGGCAGACGGGGAATCGGCTTCTTGTTCGCTTCGGCAAAGAGCCCTTCCCTGGCAAGCCGCTCCTTGAGCTGGAGAAAGGCGAGCTGCAGGGCGCCAATCCCCTGCGGCTCCAGGTATTCGGCAATGAGCTGGTAGTCGCCCCGCTGGGCAAAGACCGAGATCCGGCCGCGGACGATGAGACGCATGCCGTCCCTGATCTTGAACCTGAGCGAGCGGGCCGCGGCGCGGAACAGAACGCATTTCAGCTGTGCCCCGGCATCCTTCAGGGTGAGATAGATATGCCCGGACTGGGGAGTCGCCAGGTTCGAGACCTCCCCTTCGACCCAGACCTGCTCGAAGTTCTCTTCCAGCACATCCTTGACCAGCGCAGAGAGCTGGCTTACGGTCAATATCCGTTTTTCGGCAAAGAGTTCCATGGCTGTGCCTGCTCAACTTGATACGGAAAGACCGGCGGCATGCTTTCCGGCCCGTTTTTCCGCTGCCGGGGGAAGAAGCCGGCCAGTGGCCGTGACACTAGCACAGGGTGCGGGGTGCGTCAATCAGGTTGACCCGACCGGGCGATCATACTATGATGCGCCCATGTCACAGCATCCCTACGTCATCACCATCTCCTCGGAAAAGGGAGGGGTCGGCAAGACCACCCTTGCCACCAACCTGGCGATCTTCCTCAAGGCCATGCGGGAGGACCTCTCCGTCACTGTCTTCTCCTTCGACAACCATTTCACCGTGGACAAGATGTTCGCGCTGCCCGGTCAACATCCCCACGGCACCGTGGCCGAGCTCCTGGGCGGCACGCCTGGCTGCGACCTTTTGCATACCGGCCAGTACGGCGTGAATTACATCCCCTCCTCCAACGTACTCTCCGAGCTGCGCAGTTCCGTCCAGGGGCCGATGTTTCTCGCCCGGTTACTGGCAACCTCTTGCATCCCCGGCATCATTGTCATCGATACCCGGCCGGAACTGGATATCCTGACCCAGAACGCGCTCTATGCCGCGGATCAGGTCCTGATCCCGGTCAAGGATATGGCGTCGCTGGAGAACTGCCGCAACATCTTTACCCTGTTCGACAGCAGGGGGCTGGACAAAAAGAGCCTGGCACTCATCCCCTGCCTGGTGGATTCACGCGTGAAATTCGACGGCATGTTCAGGGACCAGCGCACCCTCCTGAAGGCGTTTGCCATCAATCGCGGCTATCGCTGCCTCGACACCTACATTGCGAAAAGCCCCAAGGTAGACAGTCTCAACACCAACCCGGACGGCCGCATCTTCCCCATTCTGACCCACGCCCGGGGAACCGACGTCTTCGGGCAGTTCGTGCAGCTCACCCGGCTGATGCTGGCTGCAATCCGAGGCATCAAGGAACCCCGCGCCCAGCAGTTCAGCGCATGGCTGAATGCCGAGGATGAGCGACGCAATGCAGCCTTTACGAGCCGCCGTGCCGCGCTCAAGCCGCATTGCCCCATCTGCGGCAGCCCGTCGCTGGGCAACGTCAACCACCCACCCGGTCTTTACTACGAAACCGGCGACGGCAGCAGCCGAGGGTTCATCAACGGCGACTGCTTTTCCGACCTCATTACCGCCCTGCTCCTGCCGAGCGGCAGCAGTCTCAGCCCCTCGGACCCGCTCAGCACTCTACTCCTCGACGCCACGGCATCTGCCACGTTTCTGATACGGCCCTTGCAAAACGGCGCGGCAGCCCAGATGGAACTCATGGCGATCGATCCCGACGGGAAGCAGATCATTCGCCAGCGTATTGCCTGTTACGGATATGAGGGAAGTATAACGAATCGGCGGGAGGCGAGACTGGCGCACCTGGTGAATGTTACCATTGGCGCACAGGGCCTAGGTCAGGAAGGGAGCTTTCTCATCGTTCACCCCATCAATCCCCGTGCCCCGGAATCCATCCTGCAGGAAGAATCGTACCGCAGCTTCCGCAAACTGCGCCAGCGGTGCATGGAACATCTCGCACCCGCCGTCACGCAGTGACGCTTACCTGACCAGCTCCGATACCCCGACGAAGTTGATGCCATCCTTCTGCAGCTCGGGCAATGCGGCAGACAAGGCCTGGATCGTCGCCTTGTGGGGATGGCAAATGGCTATGGCGCTCCCCCGCTTGCGCGCCAGGGCAGCCACCTGTTCAAGCTGGCTTCTGATCGCCCCCACTTCCTGGACATTATCGAGAAAGACGTTCCGGCCGGCCGCATCCAGCGCCATGCCGCGCGCAAGCTCCATCCCGACGGATCGGGGGCTGGTTCTGCTGTCGACGAAAAAGAGCGAATGGGCCTTGAGCTGGTTCAGCACCACCTTCATCTTGTCCCTGTCCTCGGTGAACCGCGACCCCATATGGTTGTTGGCACCCACGGCCTGCGGCAGCAGCCGGATATAGTCATTCATACGACGGGCGATCTCCTCGTTGCTCTGGGCAACCAGGAGCCCGTTGGCTTCGAGACGCTGGTGCGGATACCCCTGGGGCTCCATGGGAATATGGATCATGACGGGGTACCCCTGCGACCGTGCCGCCTCTGCAACATCGCGTACCTTGGCAAGACCGGGGATAAGCGAGAAGGTCAGCGGAACCTTGATGGCCATGAGTGCGCGCACCTCCTGCATGCTCGATCCCATGTCGTCGACGATGATCGCCACCGTACCCGGCCCGTGAACCCGTTTCTTTCGCGGATATTTTCGAAGTGAATCGATAGAACTCGACGTATAGGGCTGTTGCTCGACGGGGTGATATGTCTGGCGGGGGGGGAGTTTGTAGCGTTCATTCTGTTGCGGGGTTGAAGGGACAGGTGCCTCAACGGGCATCCGTTCCCTGAGCTGCTCCAGCAAGAGCACCACCAAGACAATCAGGAGCACCACCAGCAACAGGGCGCCGAACGGACGCTTCCCTCCTGCCGGTTTGCGCCTGTTGGTGCGATTACGCTTCTTCGCCTTCATGGTGCCTCACTATCCCTTCCAGATCCTGAACCTTGACACACAGGCAGCCTGCCGGACTGATCCTCCCGGCAGGCTGCCTGCCACCCAAATGCTACCCTGTATCCTTCTCAGCGGGCCTTTTGTGCCGGCTGCACCTTCTGCTCTCCTGCTGCGCCGACTGAATTCCCCTTCTGCTCCTTGGGTGCCGGCTTGGCAGCAGCGGTCTGGACAAGATAGTTTGCTGCAAAGAAATAGTCATCGACAGCATCCACCGCCCCATCTCCGTTCAAGTCAGCGGCTTTCTGGTCAGCCGGGGTCCCCCCCCTGGCAAGAAACTGTCTGAAATCCGCTTCGGTCAGCTTGGGAAACGGTTTGCCGTTGTACGACTCCAACAGGGGCGCCACGGTCAGGGGGATCTCGGTGATGATATCGTCGATAAAATAGGTCAGGACCACCTGGTAGGCCCCTATTTTGGGGCGAAGCTCCACCACCCAGCTGTTTTCATCCCCCCGGCGGAAAGAGACGAGCTGCGCCTCCTTGTTGATCGCCACATTCGGAGCAGACGCGGCATCGTGCGGCGGCATCAATCTGACCTTGAGCACCTTCTTGCCGTCGGCGAGAAAGACTGCTGGCTCCTGCCGATACCCCTTGGACTGCTGACCGAAGAGGTCGAGGATCTCTTTCGGCTGGCGCGGCCCGGTGTAGGTTTTGAGTGTTTCGAGGACTCCCTTGTAAGCAAGGAATTTGGGTTCCTTTGCCTTCTCACTCTTCGGCTCTCCAGGCTGCCCCTGCTCTCTCCCGCCATCACCGGTCTCAGCAGGGGTGGAAGACTCCTTGAGCGCATCCGTTGCAGCGACCTCCGGCTTCTTAACCTCGTCCTTCTTCTCTGTTTCTAGGGGAGTGCCGGTGGATATGCTGACGCTCCCGAGCCAAGTGCCCGCCACGGTCCCGGTCGGAGGAGTATCGGTTGAACCGCTTTCCGTATTGGTGTCGTTGTTCTTATTTACGGGGATGACGGTCTCGGTCGAACCACCCGTTGATGCTGAAGAATCGGTGGTCTCGGTAACCGTCGAAATTTCCACAGGATTGGTCGCTGAATTGATTCCCGTCACCGTGACCGTCGGTATCTTGAGCGCTACCTTGCTGTTCCTGGTAAATGTCATGGTGGCGATAACGCCGTTCCCTGAGAATGATGTCGAAGTGATGGCAGCCATGGTTATGGCCCCTGTCTTGCCTGTATTTGAAGACAAGAACCCTCCCTGGTTGGATATGAGCGATCCCTGCACGACAGCAGGATTGGAGATGGAATTTGCGTCATAGGTAACCGTGATATACATGCCGGCCACGCCGTCCATGGAATAACCCTGGAGGTAGAAGACCCCTCCCCCCCCGGAAGTTATCCCCACGCTGGCAGCCTGCGCATACCCACCCATCAGCACAAACACACCAATCAGGATACAGAAAACGACCGATTTGCCTGCTTTTCGCATCGGGCACCTCGAAAACGGTATTGGACAGCATCCTCAAAGACGTCTCATTATACGCAAGTTGCCATGGCTTGTCCACCAAACGCACGAGGCTCCTCCCCGGACGGGAAGGAGCCTCGTGCGTTTATGGTGGCGGTAAACGGTCAATAACCGCTGTTGTGGCACTCCCAGCAGACATAATCGATGCCTGACCAGGCTTTGTAGCCACGATAGGGTTTCCCCCACTTCACGCTGGCCTGGCCGATGTGGCACGACACATTCGTACAGGTCTTGGTTTCAGGCGCATACGCGGCACCAGACAGCGGCCAGTAGGTGGTGGTCATGTTGCCGAACCAGTCGGGCCTGGACAGGGCAAAGGAGCGGGTCTGATCGAAGGAGACATCGTTTCTGCCGTTTACGTGCTTTGCATGGCTGGCGATCGGCATGCTGCTGAAATGGGTATAGTACGGCGACGGTGTGCGCCACCATGCTGCCTGCACTTTTACCGTATCGTTGTGGCAGAAGGAACAGGTGATCGGGTTCATATCGAACCACTCCTTGTTGAAGTGTCCCTGCTCGTACCCCCAGGGATTGCCCCAGGCATGGCTGTCCCCGGTCATGCCGTCATTGGTGGTGTAATCGTTCCGGGGGGCGTTGGCATGACAGCCCGAACAGTCGGCCGGCAGCTGTGAATTCCACTGCACGTCCCGGTAGACCCGTGTCGTAACGAGATTGGCGGTCGCATAATCGTCACAGTAGCGGGCACCCGATGCATTGGTGAAGGTGCAGTCCGTCGGGGTGGTAAACGAGGTGTAACTGTGGCAGTAGACACTGCTGCAGGTACCGTTGGTGTACGGGTAATTGCGACCGTCGAACAACACGTCATTGCCGGAGAGATACGTTGCCTCGGGCGGATTGAGCGACTTGACCGTTCCTTCGGGGGCAGTCGGGTCGTACAGTTCGACCTGAACGAATCCGTCCCGGTGATAGATGTCCATGTCTCGGGGATGGCAGTTGGCGCAGTTGAAGAGATACCCTGCCGAGGTGTCGCCGGCAATGCTTACACTGGTGTAACTGGCCTGCAGGGCCGTGCCGCTGAAATGCCTCGTGTGCGAAGGGGTGTTCGGCGGGGATTCGTGGCAGCCGTCGCAGTTGTCGGGCTGGGCGCCCCATATTCTGGCCCCTTCCGCGGTGGCATGGCAACTGGTGTTGGTGCAGGTGCCACCCGACGGAGCATAGGTGTACTGCATCGTTATTAAGCCGCTTGGAGCAATGTCATAGGCGCCGTTCAGATGATTGGCGAGATTCGTTATGGAAGAGCCGTTGGCTGTCGTAGCATTGTGGCAGACCGAGCAGTTGAGCTTGTGCGCCTGATACATGTGACTGTTGGCCTTGGGAGAGCCGCTGGCGTAACTCGGCCTGGCAGCATGGCAGCCGCTGCAGCCAATGGGTTTCCCCCAGGTGGCGGTGACACTGGTGATGACTCCCGTGGCAATCCCGGTGCCGTCATGGTGGCAATTTGCGTTAAAGCAGGACCCGCCTGAACTGGCCGAGGAAAACCTGAACTGGAGCCCGTTCCCTGGCATCACATCATAATTGCGGTCAACGTGGTTATCCTGATTGCTAATGGTGACGCCATCGGCAGTAGTGCTGTAATGGCACTTGTCACACCCATAGCCGTACGTGTTGTGCTTGGGATGGCTGTTTGCCTTCGGCGTCTTGTTCGCGTACGCCGGCGGGTATGCATGGCATGATGCACAGGAAAGCGTTCCGGATCCCCAGGAAGCAGATGTGTATGAAGGTATGATCCCCGTCGAAGCGGAAGTGCCATTGCTGTGGCAATAGCCGTTCGAGCAGGTGCCGCCGGTCTGTACGAAGGTGTAGGAGAGAGCATCCGTTCCGGAGGAGATGTCAAATGCCTTGTTCACATGGCGATCAAGCCCTGAAATGGTCGCATTGTCCGCGGTCGTTCCAAAATGGCAGGCCGAGCAGTCATAGCCTTTCTGCTGGTGCCGGGCATGGCTGTTCGCCTTGGGAGCGCCGTTGGGGTAATCGGGAGGGGAGGCATGGCAGGAGGTGCAGGCAAGGGGTGTCCCGCCCCATGCGGGTGTTATGAGCGCAGGGATTGTTCCGGTGGAGAGCGAGGTCCCGTTGCTGTGGCAATAGATGTTCATGCAGTTGCCGAAGCGGTTCTCCTGACTAGGCAGGTAATCGCCCACAGGTCCGGAGTAACTGCCGAACGGAACATTTGCAGGGTCCTTGGGAATGACGATGAGCGGCCTGCCTGCACTGGTGGCATGGCCGAATGCCGTGTGTCCGGGATGGCATTTGATGCAGTGCGCTGCCCCGGGGAAATAGTCGTCATGGCGAGCGTGACTTCCTGCAGCCCCGGAGCTGCCCGCACCATTGGGTGGCGCCCCGTGGCAACCGCTGCAATCGCCGGGATAGGTAAACAGGGCACTCCCCCATAGGGGTGTCATGCTTTCGAAGTGGCAATTGACGTTGCTGCAGGTATCCAAGGAGGGCGCGGCAGTCTGGGGGAACGCGGATGTCCGGTTGCCGTAAAGGGCTCGGACAGGTGAATTGTTCAGGTTTGCCGATAGCTGGATACTGCCGTCCCGATGCCCCTGGGTGTAAAGAGAACTGCCGGCATGGCACCGTTCGCACTGCTGGAAACCGTTCATATCAGACAGATGTGACCGGTGGTTCCCCTGAAAACCGCCGGTCGTGACATTGCGATAGGACGCATCCAGCGGGCGATAGTCCACCGGGTTTTGCGTCCCGTGGCACTGATAGCACTGAATGGCGGCCTCGGCTGCCGAATGGACTAACAGTACGCAGCATGACAATAACAGCAAGCGAACAAACAGCCCCCTCTTCCCGGTCCCCGACAATTCGCACCTCCAAGAAAGAATGATTCAGGTGCCCGTAAAATAGAGCTTTTTAACGTCAATCTCAACAAAAATGTAATGAAACTCCCTACGACGGGATGAACCCCTTGAGATCACAGGGCATGACCGCATAAGGGTTATACGATGGACGGCACCAAAGTATCAGATATTGTACTCGGCCCCATCCTGCAACAGTTCGAGGTGTATACCCATGGCCGAAGGATCGTCAATGTACGAAGTCGCAACACAGGACTTCAATGGGAGAATTAGCCTAATATTGAACACCCATTTCTCCCCAGATATGAACATATTTGCATCCCTCCAATCAAGAACCTGCAGCTTCACACGCTAATCGTCTGGAATCATGCACAATTTTTATTTTTTTAAATTACGCCTCCGTGGCACCCAACTTGCTATACCATAGTTAACTATTTGATATTTTGTTATTTTTAACCATTACACGCAGCACACCTGTAGAGGCAGCCATGAAAGCCACCGGGCAACCACATATGTATTCAGTCCTGTATGTCGAAGATGACCCTACCTATTTTGCCCGTACTGCCAAAATGCTGAGCAAGCTCGGCTTTTTCCTGTATGTCGCAGAAAATGGTCAGGAGGGGCTGCGCATCTTTAACGAAATCAATCCTGACATAGTCATCACCGGCATCGAGCTGCCATTGATGAATGGCCTGGATATGGCATTCCAGATGCGCAATTTCAGCGAAAGCACCCCCATCATCCTCACACTCTCTACACAAGAGACAGAGTACCTGATACGGTCGTTCGACATCGGTATTGACCATTATCTCTTGAAACCGATATCCCCGGAAGCATTGGAAGCAACTCTGCTTCGCTGCACGAAAAAATTGGAGAACGCACGTGTCCTTGCAGATCAGGTCAACCAGTCGTCCCTCCTGCTCAACGTGATGGAACATTGCCCCAGCATTATTACCATCACCGACCCATCCGGAAGCATCCAGTATGTGAATTCACTTGGTGCTGCCGCAAGTGGTTTGAACCAGAAAGACCTTCTGGGCAAGCATGTCTCAATACTCTTTCATCACAATTCGGCCGAAATCTTCAACGGTTTTTCCGAGGCGCTGATGACAGGCCAGTCCTGGGCAGGCGAACTGATTATCCGGGACAACAAAGGCAACGCCCTGATAGAGCAGACTAGCGTCTCACCCGTACTGGATGCAACGGATAACGTTTCCCATTTCATCCTCTTTTCCGAAGACATCACGAAGAAAAGGGAGGCAGAGGAAGAGATCCGCAAATTGAATGCAGAACTCGAATACAGGGTCTTGCGCAGGACTGCCCTCCTTGAGGCAACCAACAGGGAGCTGGATGAATTCTGTGATGCCATTTCCCATGAACTGTGCGGACCTCTGTCAAGATTGCAGGGATTGAGCAAGGCGTTATGCGAAGATCTGAAAGACACCCTCGATGATTCAGGGAAGGATTACCTGAACCGGATGAACCAGACCAGCCACCAGCTCAAACATATCATTGATACCCTGTTGAATTTGAGCCAACTGACCCGGAGAAGCCTGTCGGTACAGGACGTCAACCTGAGCGCGCTGGCGTTGTCCATCGCCAACAGTCTTAAATCCTCCTCCCTGGAAAGAGAGGTCAAATTCTACATTGCGCCAAACATTGTCGTCAAAGGAGACCAGGTACTTCTTAAAGTAGTGCTTGAAAACTTGCTGATGAACGCCTGGAAAAGTACAGAGAATCATACTCCATCGCAAATCGAATTCGGTATTGCGAAATCGAACGGCAAGTCTGTCTATTTCGTGAGAGACAATGGTTGCGGCTTTGACATGAAATATGCGAACAAGCTTTTCAAACTCTTCTATCGCCTGTCATCGCCCCACGATTCACCGGTTAACGGCACCGAACTCGCGACAGCCCAACGGATAATCCAGAGACATGGTGGCAGGATCTGGGCTGAGGGAGAGGTCGAAAAGGGGGCAACTTTCTATTTTACGCTGTAGAAGTCAGGCAACTTCCCTTCTCCGGCAGATCGAATACCTTCGCTCAAAAAGCTCGCAGCATAATGCGGGCTTCAATCCGCTGACAGGATCCTCACCTCTGGTGGGGATTTTTCTTCCCAAAAATCAAGTCCATGCCTGAAGTCAATCCACTGAAACAGCGCCAACTATCTAAATTTACATATTACAAAATACATACATCAGGTATTTTCCATAAATATGCTTGTTTTTATGTTTTTTGATGCTATAGATTCACAAAACATTTTAATGATATTTATTTTGATTTTATCTCGTAAAGAAAAATCGACCTCAAGGACACCATTATCATTCAGTGCATAGCGGTTGGGCTCCCCTGATCCCACTGCTGCCACAACACTCTCGGGAGGATTGTTCATGAAGATGTCTCTGAAACTCAGGTTGATCGGCATACTACTCTCATTGGTGACACTGTCAGGCTGTGGCGGCAGCGACAGCAGCCAGGTCACTGACAGCTATATCTTCCCGGCAGGTACGTCCACGCTGGCCTTCACCGCCATGAGCACATCCCTGCTTCCAACCTCGATCAGCGGGATTGATTTTTCCATCACCCTGCCAGTGGGTATGAACGTTGCCACTGCAAATGGTGGATCAGGCCCGATCGAGATCGCTTCCATAACAGCCGGTTCTGCTCTTGCTGGGACCAATCTGGCGTTTGGCAGCTATTCCGCATCAACCCGCACGGCTCACCTCTCCATGGCAACAACCAGCAACAGCTACCGATCCGGTGAGTTCCTTCGTCTCGCCTGTACGGTCGATCCGAACACGAACATCACTCTCGGCAGCCTGAAAAATGCAAATTCTCCGGTGCTGATCCAAAAGGCAGTCGGCTGGGATCCATCCACTCTGGGAACTGTGCTGCTTACCAATCAGGTAAGGGTGGCGATAGGTGTTGCAAATTAAACAGGGAAAGCCTGCCGAACAATATATTTAACACTGTGTAATTATTATTGATCTATCTCCAGACGTGAGGTATTGGTAAGCTGTAATGAAAACTTGCCGGTGAGCGTCTGGAGGACATGCATGAGGGAAAAGAAAGAGATCTGTGTCTTTGTTTCATCCCCCGGGGATGTGAGCACAGAACGTGATATCGTTGAGGATGTGGTTCAAAGAATCAACAAGACCTTGGGTGACGAACTGATGGTGTTCGTCAAGGTTAAGAGATGGGAGGACATCCCCCCCTGTGCTGGGAGCGTGCAGGAAACCATCAACTCCCATGTCGGCCCGTATGACATCTTTCTGGGGATCATGTGGGAACGGTTCGGCAGCCCCACCTCGAATGCCGAGTCCGGCACCCAGGAAGAGCTCAAGTCCGCCTATGAATCGTGGAAGTCAAACGGCAGTGTTGCTGAGATACTCTTTTATTTCAGGGAAAACACCTCTGTTCCCCGCAATGCAGACGCTGCGGAACAACTCCTGAAGGTCATCAGATTCAGGGAAGAGCTGAGTTCCAAGCTGAAATATACCCTGTACCACGAGCCGATCGATTTTGAACGCCTGGTCCGAGACGACCTGGAACATATTGTCAGAAAGCTCCTGAACAAGACCACGGTGCCGAAATCGATCAACGTGGAGAATACGGATATTGAAAAGGTTGAACAGGTCTGGGACGCAATCGGGGTCGCGTCTTCTTTCAAACCCAACAATCATGTAGAGAAACAGACCTTCTATCGAGCCAGGATCCAAACCACTTCCGGCTACATTGCCGGCAAAGAGGGAGTGGATGAGCTCAAATCCAATTTTATCCTCATATCCAAAGACCCGATCCGCCCCTTCGATATCCAGATCGGCGAAACCCGGTCGCTACGGCAGGCGGGAAACCCGACCGCCATACCGGACCTGACTATCCTGGACCTGGGCAGCGTCAAAAGCATGTACCCTTTTCTCCAGGTCGAGGGATACCGGTGGATCCGCATGGTCCTGGCAGAACTCACCACCGACCAGAAGATACTCGACTTCATCTACGAAAACGACACCGATCCCCAGGTGCGGTCGATTACGGCAAAAAATCCCTCTGCCAGCAGCGACCTGCAACAGAAGGAATGCAAGTTCTGCCAGGACAGGTTCAGGTTCCTGCGGGATCTCCGTTCAGGATCGGACAAGACCTTTATCATCGCCAACGATTTCCCCTACGGCCCCTATTTCCATTACATCGCCTTCCCAGCCCAGCCGATTCACGCCTGGCAGGACCTGGAACTGCCGGATATCTACGACATGAACCATACCATCTGGCGATTCCTCAAACGGGAACAGAAGGCCGGCAAGTGGCTCCCCGCACCGGCCGGTGTGTTCATAGGGCTGAATTCGTCCATCCGGCATCTGGTCATGGGAACCCGTACCCGCACCTCGGCAGGTGCGAGCATCACCCATGTGCACAAGCAGATCTGGGGCATGGCGCCCGGTTCGGTCAATCTCGGTAACCATCTGGATGAACTTTGCCGACGGATAGAGGTGAAGGGGGGCTATCTCAATGCCTACCTGCAGTTTCTGCGACGCGAGCAGATGGTGATCCACGAGGACGACCATGTCGTACTCTACGTCCCCTACGGTCAGATCTCCATCCACGAACTGCAGATCATGGTCAAGAAGCCGGGCATAACCCATTATCTGGCCCTGTCGGAGGAAGAGATCACCTCGCTCTCCATTGCGGAGACCATAGCGGTCAAGCTCCTGGATGCGCTGGGCATCCACAGCTTCAACCAGGTCATGATCACCCTCCCCTTCGACCGGGTGAGTACCTATTTCAGCCTTATCCTCTGCTTTGTCACCCGGGAAGTGGATCTGGCAGTCTCGGAACTGAATCACCTGTTTGTTGTCGACAAATATCCCGAAGAAACGAGAGAACTCCTGGTGCCGATCAAGGGGAGCATCATCAAGCAGGTGGTGGAGAGCGCAGCAGGCATTGCCATTTCCTGAATCTGCACCGGATAAGCAGGTGACGTCCGATTGCGTACAAAAAAAGGGAACGCCGGCATCGGCATTCCCTTTTTCATCTGCAGTGTAAAGACTGCCCCGTGCCTAGGGGAGTTCGTTCAGGTCTTTCAGTATCTCGTTAACGTCAAGGCCATGGGCGGAGCAGCCCTGTTCCAGGGTCTCGTTCTGGGCACCCATGCAGCCGATACACCCCAGGTTGTACTTGCGCAGCACCTTGGCTACTTCGGGGCTTGCCTGAAGGGCCTGGGCAAAGGTCATGTCCTTGTTGAACCGCTCACTCATCTCAGTACCTCTCTCTTGAAATCGTTACCGCGGAAGGGAAAACCCTAAAAAGGCCCCCTGCACGTGGCGGACTACTCGTATTTGATATCGATGATCTCGTATTCCTTGAGTCCTGCCGGAACCTTGACCTTGACCGTATCATCCAGTTTGTGGCCGATGAGCGCCTTGCCGACCGGCGAGGTACAGGACATCTTCCCCAACTTGATATCAGCCTCGTCCTCGCCGACGATCCGGTAGGTCACCTCTTCCTCGGTTGCCGTATCGTAAAGGGTCACAGTGGCACCGAACACCACCTTGTCCGGTTTCAGATTCGTGAGATCGACCACGTAGGCCCTGGCCAGTTTGTCCTGCAGTTCCTGGATCCGACCCTCGATAAAGCTCTGACGGTTCTTGGCGGCGTCGTACTCGGCGTTCTCGGAGAGATCGCCGTGGCCGCGGGCCTCGGCGATATCCTGGATGACACGCGGACGCTCCTCGCGGATCAGGCGCTTCAGCTCCTCCTGCAGTGACTCGAAACTCTCTTTGGTCATGGGTACCGAATGGGACATGAAACAACAACTCCTTTGAAAACCGCCGGGGCAGCCAGTATATGAGGCCGCCCCGGTCGAAATGTCTCTCGATTATGAATGGCCTGCTAGCGCAGATACTCCTGCAGCGGTTTTACGTCCAGCTCCTCCTGCATGATGGCGAGGATACCGTCGACCGCCGCCCGCGCACCAGAAACGGTAGTGAAATAGGTGACATTGTGCATAAGGGCATTGCGCCGGATGGAAAAGGAATCCGCAACAGCCTGGGCACCCTGGGTGGTGTTGATCACCATGGCGATCTCGCCGTTCTTGATGGAATCGACGATATGCGGCCGCCCTTCCAGCACCTTGTTGATCACCCTGACCTTGACACCCTTTTCCTGCAGGAACGACGCGGTTCCACGGGTTGCAAGCAGCTGAAAGTTGGCATTATAGAGCTTTTGGGCTATGGAGACAACATGTTTTTTGTCCGCATCCCTGACGCTGATGAAGATGTTGCCGCTGGTGGGAAGCCTGACCCCTGCCCCGAGCTGGGCCTTGGCAAAGGCCTTGGCAAAGGTATCGTCGATCCCCATGACCTCGCCGGTCGATTTCATCTCGGGGCCGAGAATGGTGTCGACTCCCGGGAACTTGACAAAGGGGAAGACCGACTCCTTGACCGCCACGTGCCGCGGCTCGATATCGCCGGTGATCCCTTGCTCCTTCAGGCTTTTGCCGGCCATGATGCGGGCAGCGATCTTGGCCAGGGGGCGGCCGGTGGCCTTGGAGACGAACGGCGCGGTTCGCGAGGCCCGCGGGTTGACCTCAAGAATGAAGATGGTGCCGTCCTTGACGGCATACTGGACGTTCATCAACCCTTTGACGTTCAATTCAAGTGCCATGAGGGAGGTCTGGCGCTTGATCTCAGCCACGATCTCCCTTGAAATGGAATAGGGCGGCAGGCTGCAGGCGGAATCGCCGGAGTGGATACCAGCTTCCTCGATATGCTCCATGATGCCGCCGATGACCACGTCCGTGCCATCGCAGAGGGCATCCACGTCAATTTCGATCGCCTCGTCCAGGAACTTGTCGATCAGGATCGGGTGCTCGGGCGAGGCCTGGACCGCGGTAGTCATGTAGCGACGCAGCCCGTCCACGTCGTAGACGATCTCCATGGCCCGGCCGCCGAGGACATAGGAAGGACGGACCACCACCGGATAGCTGATCCGGTCGGCCACCTTTTCAGCTTCTTCAAAGGAGCGGGCAATGCCATTCTCCGGCTGCTTGAGGTCGAGCTTGTGCAGCATCTGCTGGAACCGTTCCCGGTCCTCGGCCCGGTCGATGGCATCCGGCGAGGTGCCGATGATCGGAACCCCTGCCTTCTCCAGCGGCACGGCCAGCTTGAGCGGTGTCTGGCCGCCAAACTGGACGATGACCCCGTCCGGCTTCTCGATATCGACAATGGAAAGGACATCCTCGTAGGTAAGCGGCTCGAAATAGAGCCGGTCGGAGGTGTCATAGTCGGTGGAGACCGTCTCGGGGTTGCAGTTGACCATGATGGTCTCGAAGCCGTCCTCTGCCAGTGCAAAGACGCCGTGAACGCAACAGTAGTCGAACTCGATCCCCTGGCCGATCCGGTTCGGTCCGCCGCCCAGGATCATGATCTTCTTCCGTGTGCTCACCTCTGCCTCGCACTCCTCCTCGTAGGTGGAATAGAGATAGGGAGTGTACGCGACAAACTCGGCGGCGCAGGTGTCGACCCTTTTGAAGACCGGCTTGATCCCCAGCGACAATCGAAGCTGCCTGACCTCCTCCTCGTTCATCTTCCAGAGGCTGCCAAGGAACTTGTCGGAGAAGCCGTAACGCTTTGCGTCACGGATGATGCCGTGCAGATTATCCTTGTCCTCAACCTCGACCTTAACCTGCTTCAGCTTCTCCTCCATCTCGATGATCTGGCGGATGTTGTGGAGAAACCAGGGGTCGATGGCAGTGATCCCGAAGATATCCTCCACACTCATGCCGCTGCGGAAGGCATCGCCCAAATACCAGAGCCGCTCCCAGTTTGGAGTGCGGAGCTTGTCGTTGATGAGCTGCTGCTCCTTGGTAGAGAGCGCCCGGCGAGTTTCGTCGGTGATGTCGTACATCCGAGACTCCAGCCCGCAAGAGCCGATCTCCAAAGAGCGGAGCGCCTTCTGAAAAGACTCCTTGAAGGTCCTGCCGATGGCCATGACCTCACCCACCGATTTCATCTGGGTGGTGAGGGTGGCGTCGGCGGCCGGGAATTTCTCGAAGGTAAAACGGGGAATTTTGGTCACCACGTAGTCGATGGTCGGCTCGAAGCAGGCCGGAGTCTCCCGGGTGATGTCGTTGGTGATCTCGTCGAGCCGGTATCCGACGGCCAGCTTGGCCGCGATCTTGGCAATGGGGAAACCGGTAGCCTTTGATGCCAGCGCCGAGGAACGGGAGACACGGGGATTCATCTCGATGACCACCAGTCGGCCGTCCCGGGGATTGATGCCGAACTGGATGTTGGAGCCGCCGGTATCGACGCCGATCTCGCGGATGATCTTCAGCGAGGCGTCGCGCAGGATCTGGTACTCCTTGTCGGTGAGGGTCTGGGCCGGGGCCACGGTGATGGAGTCGCCGGTATGGACCCCCATCGGGTCGAAGTTTTCGATGGAGCAGATGATCACCACGTTGTCGGCGGTGTCGCGCATCACCTCCAGCTCATACTCCTTCCAGCCGATGACCGACTCCTCCACCAGGATCTCGTCCGTGGGAGAGGCATCGATGCCGGCGATGGCCATCTTCTCGTACTCTTCCATGTTGTAGGCTATCCCGCCGCCGGTGCCGCCAAGGGTGTAGGAAGGGCGGATGATGGCCGGGAAGCCGACGAGCTTCACCACCTCCATCGCCTCCTGGTAGTTGTGGGCGAACCCGGAGCGGGGCACGGCCAGGCCGATCTTCTCCATGGCAGCCTTGAACAGGGTGCGGTCTTCGGCCTTCTTGATGGCAGGCAGCTTGGCGCCGATTAGTTCGACCCCGAACTTCTCCAGTACCCCCATCTCCGCTACCGCAACCGCGGTATTGAGGGCAGTCTGCCCCCCCAGGGTCGGCAGGATCGCGTCGGGACGCTCCTTTTCGATGATCTTGGCCAGGATCTCCTGGGTCACCGGCTCCACGTAGGTCCGGTCGGCAAAATCAGGGTCGGTCATGATGGTGGCCGGGTTGCTGTTCAAGAGCACCACCTCGAACCCCTCCTCCTTCAGCGCCTTGCAGGCCTGGGTTCCGGAGTAGTCGAACTCGCACGCCTGGCCGATGATGATCGGGCCGGCGCCGATGATGAGGATCTTATGGATATCCGTTCGTTTTGGCATTGCTGCTCCTTGTGCTATCTGAAAATAAAGAATACCGCTCCGGCAAGACAGACGCCGGCCCAGAGATAATCGAGCTTCAACGGGGTCCCCATGTAGAAGACCGCAAAGGGGATAAAGACGCTGAGGGTAATGACCTCCTGGATGATCTTCAACTGGGCCAGGGAAAACCTGCCGTAACCGATCCGGTTCGCCGGCACCTGTACCAGGTATTCGAAGAAGGCGATCCCCCAGGAGACCAGGACGGCTATCATCCAGTGCCTGGTCCGCAGGTTGCGCAGGTGGGCGTACCAGGCAAAGGTCATGAAGATGTTGGAGATAACCAGGAGCACCACCGTCCTCATACGGGAAGCCGCTCCTCGTCCAACTCCTGAACCCAGCCGTTTTCCAGCCCCGCCTCTTCCAGTGCCTCTACGGCCGCATCGTATTCTTCAACGGTAATGGGCCGATCTATGCCAGCCGTCTCCCTCGCTTTGTGGGCCGGGAAGTACTGGCTCATCAACGCCAGGTGGGTCTCGCTCCCCAGGTGGTCGGCAATCCAGCGCAGCGTCTCCCGGCTGCCTGCCCTGCCACCGGGAAGCACCAGATGGCGGATGATCAGACCCTGCAGAGCAATCCCGTCGACATCGACCCGCAGGTGACCGACCTGTCGGAGCATCTCCGCTACTGCCGCACGATTGATCTCCGGGTAGCCGGGTGCCCCGGAGAGTTTCAGTGCCTCGTCATCGTCGCTGTATTTCATATCCGGAAGGTAGATATCCACCACTCCGTCAAGCAGTTGCAGAGCACTGACCAGTTCATAGCCGCTGGAGTTCCAGACCAGCGGCAGGTTGAACCCCTGCGGCAGCGCCAGGTAAAGGGCGGCCAGGATCTGGGGCAGAAAATGGGTCGGCGTGACGACGTTGATGTTGTGCGCCCCCTGGCGCTGCAGGCGGAGCAACTTTCCGGCCAGTTCCCGCGTGGTCAGCTCCGTGCCGCTTCCCAGCTGGCTGATGGGAAAGTTCTGGCAGAAGCGGCAGGCCAGGGTGCAGCCTGAAAAGAAGATCGTCCCCGACCCCCTGGTCCCGGAGATGGGGGGTTCCTCCCCCCGATGCAGGTTGGCTGAGGCGATCCGCGGCAAAAGCCCTGCTCCGCACTTCCCCCGCTCTCCCCGCATCCGGTCCACGCCACACCGGTGCGGGCAGAGGTCGCAGGCCCGCAGGCGACTGTAGGCGGCCCTGACCCGAAGACGCAGCTCACCTGTCTCGAAAAGAACCTGATAACGTGCCATATACATTCCGGGTGTCGATTTTTCGCAAGGTCAAGGCGCCCAAGGGGATCGGCGGAGGCGTAGCAGCGCTACGCCGCACAACGAATTCCCGCCGGGCAACGCAGAGATTGCGGAAAAGCGGCAGCCGTTATCTGTGCTGCTCCATCAGTTCCACGAACCGCGCAAACAGATACTGCGAATCATGCGGTCCCGGCGATGCCTCGGGGTGATGCTGCACCGAGAAGATCGGCAGGGTCTTGTGCCGGATACCTTCCACGGTCTGGTCGTTCAGGTTCTGGTGGCCCAGTTCGCAGACCTCTGCCACCGAGTCGAGATCGACACAGAAGCCATGGTTCTGGGCCGTGATCTCCACCTTGCCGGTCGACGCATCCATCACCGGCAGATTGGAGCCGTGGTTGCCGAAAGGGAGTTTGACGGTCTTGCCATCCAGCGCCAGGCCCATGAGCTGGTGGCCGAGGCAGATGCCGAAGATCGGCTTCTTGCCGATGAATTTCCGAATAATTTCCTGCACCTGCACCAGCGGTTCGGGGTCGCCCGGACCATTGGAGAGGAAGATGCCGTCCGGGTTCATGGCCAGAGCCTCTTCCGCCGGGAACGAGGCAGGAACCACGGTCACGTCGCACCCGGCCGAGACCAGGCAGCGCAGGATGTTGTATTTGATGCCGAAATCGTAGGCAACGACCTTATACTTCAGCTCCTCTGCCGTCGCCTGAGTATAGCCAACTCCCAGTTCCCAGAGCTTTTCGCTCCAGTGATACGGCTTGTCGCAGGTCACGCCGCTGGCCAGGTCGAGCCCGGCCATGGAGGGGACAGCCCGGAGTTTATGCGCCAGGCTCGCCGGATCGAAGTCGACGGTGGAGATGATGCCGTTCTGCGCCCCCTTGTCCCGCAGGTGCCGGGTGAGCGCACGGGTATCGATCCCCTGGATCCCAACCACCCCGTTTTCCTTCAGGTAGGCATCGAGGCTCATGGTGGCCCGCCAGTTGGAATACTGCTCGAAGTATTCCCTGACGATGAACCCGGAGAGAAAAAGCTGGGAGCTCTCGATATCTTCCGGGTTGATGCCGGTGTTGCCGATCTGGGTATAGGTCATGGTGACCATCTGCCCCTTGTAGGAAGGATCGGTCAACACCTCCTGGTAGCCGGTCATGGCGGTATTGAAGACCACCTCGCCGGTTGCTTCACCGGTCGCACCGAATGATTTTCCCACAAACATGCGCCCGTCAGTGAGCGCCAGTACTGCTTTCATGAACATGCTCCCATGTATCGATTATCGTCAATCTCGTTTGAACACGACTTTCCCGGCGACGATGGTGTACGCCGCGGCCCCCTTCATCTCTTGTCCGATGAACGGTGAGTTTTTCGACTTGGAGACGATCTGCGCCTCCTCGACCGTCCAGGTGGCGTTGGGGTCGATCACGGTGATGTCCGCCGGCGCTCCGGACTTGAGAGTGCCGCGATCAAGGCCGAGTATTCTGGCCGGGTTAACCGCCATTTTCTCCACCAGTTGCAAAAGTGTCAGCACCTTGTCCTCAACCAGCTTGAGCGACAGGGGGAGCGAGGTCTCCAGGCCGATGATGCCGTTCATGGCCAGGTTGAATTCGATCTCCTTCTCGTCCAGGTGATGGGGGGCATGGTCGGTGGCAATGGCGTCGATGGTGCCGTCTTTCAGCCCTTCCTTGATGGCTGCCTGGTCCTCTGCGGACCTGAGCGGCGGGTTCATCTTGGCATTGGTGTTGTAACCCCGCACGGCATCGTCGGTGAGGGAAAAGTAATGGGGTGCGGTCTCGCAGGTGACCCGGACCCCACGGGCCTTGGCGTTGCGGATGACCCGGACGGAGCCCTTGGTGGAAACATGGGCAATGTGGACGGGCGAATTGGTGAACTCGGCAAGGTAGACGTCGCGGGCGATCGCCACATCCTCGGCAGCCCACGGGATCCCCTTCAGCCCGAGTTCAGTGGCGACGAACCCCTCGTTCATCACCCCTTCGCCCACGAGGGCCTTTTCCTCGGCATGGGAGATGACCATGATCCCCATCCCCCTGGCGTACTCCAGGGCGCGGCGCATCAGTTCGGCATTGGCAACCGGATGACCGTCGTCGGAAACCGCCACGCATCCCGCTTCCTTCAGTTCGCCCATCTCGGCGAGGCTTTCACCCTTGCTCCCCTTGGTAATGGAACCGATGGGGAAGACATTGACCGCCCCTTCGGCCTTGGCCTTGGCAACGATGTAGGTGGTGATCGCCTTGTTGTCGTTCACCGGGCTGGTGTTGGGCATGCAGACCACCGAGGTGAAGCCGCCGGCAGCTGCCGCACGGGTTCCGGAGGCGATATCCTCCTTGTATTCCAGCCCCGGGTCGCGCAGGTGGACATGCATGTCGATGAGCCCCGGCGTGACATAACACCCCCTGGCATCGATGATGTCAGCCCCTGCAGGGACCTTCAGACCCTTCCCCATCTCCTTGATCACTCCCTGTTCCACCAGGATGTCGAGGGTATCGTCGATATTCTGTGTCGGGTCGATGACCCGGCCGCCCTGTATCAGCAGATTCATATGATCACCCCTATTGAATTAGGTTTCCGTTCGCTTCACTCACAGCAGTCTCAACCTGCCTCATCTCACTCCGTGGCAAGTTCGCCGCCGCTCACATGATACAGCATCGCCATCCGCACGGCCACGCCGTTTTCCACCTGCTTGAGGATATGGGACTGGTCGCAGTCGGCCACGTAGGACGACAGTTCCACCCCGCGGTTGATCGGGCCGGGATGCATGACCATGGCGTCCTTCTTGGCCAGCTTGAGGTTTTCCGGGTTGAGCCCGAAATAGCGGGAATATTCCTTCATGGTCGGCAGCAGGGTCTTGCCCTGGCGCTCCAGCTGGATCCGGAGCATCATCACCACATCGGCGCCGTCGATCGCCTCGCGCATGGTGTCGCAAACCTTCACGTTGCCGAGTTGCTCGGCACCGGGCGGGATCATGGTCGGCGGCCCGGCGAGAAAGACCGTGGACCCCATCTTGGTGAGCCCCTGGATATCGGAACGGGCCACCCGGCTGTGGGTCACGTCACCGACGATGGCCACCTTGAGCCCTTCGAGGGTGCCGAATTTGTCCCTGATGGTCAGCATGTCCAGAAGCCCCTGGGAGGGGTGCTCGTGGGCACCGTCACCGGCATTGATGATGGAGCAGGGGAGACGCTGGGCGAGGAAATAGTGCGACCCGGATATGGCGTGCCGCATGACGATGATATCGGGTTTCATGGCCATCAGGTTCTTGGCCGTGTCCAGAAGGGTCTCCCCCTTGGTGGCCGAGCTGGTGGAGGGAGAGATATTCACGGCATCGGCTGAGAGCCGCTTGGCGGCAATCTCGAAGGAGGTACGGGTCCGGGTCGATGCCTCGTAGAAGAGGTTGATGATGGTCTTGCCGCGCAGGGTCGGTACCTTCTTGATGTCGCGGCTGTTGATCTCCCGCATGTTCTCGGCTGTGTCCAGAAGCAGCAGGATCTCTTCCTTGGTCAGGTCTCGCAGGGCTATGATGTCTTTGTGCTTGAATCCCATCCTTCCCTCCCCTATTTCTGTAGAACAACGTCAGTTGGTCTGTTATCGGCGTCGAACTGCACCTGGATGCTCTCCTTGAGGCTGGTCGGCACGTTGCGCCCGACAAAGTCGGCCCTGATCGGCAGTTCGCGGTGGCCCCGATCGATCAGGACCGCCAGCTGGATGCAGGTCGGCCGGCCATGGTCCATGAGGGCATCCATGGCTGCGCGGATGGTCCGTCCGGTGTAGAGGACATCGTCCACCAGCACCACCCGGCGCCCTTCCAGCGTGAACGGGATATGGGTCTTCCCCACCGGCAGGTGCGCGGCATGCCCCTTGATATCGTCGCGATAGAGGGTGATGTCGACCTCACCCACCGGTACCGCCTCCCCCTCGATCTCTTCGAGCCTGCGGGCTATCTCGCGGGCAATGTGCACCCCGCCGGTCCTGATCCCTACCAGTACCAGTTCCCCTACTCCCTTGTTGCGCTCCAGGATTTCGTGTGCGATACGGGTCAACGCACGACGCGTCCCGGTTCCATCGAGAATAACCGTTGTTTCTTCAGCCACGATGCCCCCCTTTCTTCCAGTATCCAGCGAAACAGATCAGATCGACAGGCGCAAAAAAGGCCCTTCCACCAGAAAAGGTAGAAAGGCCCTGGAATGATACGGACATAACTGTCGAATTATCCACAAGTGCCACCTTTTCTAACCTCGCAGGGTTAAATTAAAAAGGGCCGTACTGATTCGCGAGGCAAAATACCATGTCCGATCTTCTGAGTCAAGGGAGTTTTACCCTGCTGCTCCATGTATTCGCCGAGCAAAAAAGGGGTTTGATGAACCCTCCCTCATAAGCATCTCTTATTCATGATACAGGGAGATCTCGTCGAGCCTAGCTGTTTTTGCGGCATATTCCCCTGATTTTGTCCATTTACACATCAAAATCATATTACTGACTTTCATTTGATTGTCTTCATCAATCTACCTTACACTTTTGACTAACGGGCAAACGATCGATGCAGTCAGAGGCAAGAATCACGCAAGGAAAGTCGTCTTTACTGAACGAAAGGAAACGTGCGCGGAAAGGGGAGCATACGCTAACACCCCGCAATCACGCAAGGAGGCAGCAATGAGCAACACACGAAGTTGGTTCGGAATCATCGGATTTGTCTTAGCACTATTATGTATCACAGCCAGCCCCGGATCAGCGGCCAACGGCACGCTTGCCGGCAAGATCACCATCTCGGGAACGTCGACATCCATCAAGGGAGCAACGGTAACCGCCGTTGCAACAACAGGAACGTATTCGGGGACATCCTCCAATTCGGGAACCTATAGCATCTCCCTGGCTCCGGCCACCTACTCGGTTACCTGTGTAGCAGCAGGCTATCAAACCGCGACCTCCACTGCAACCATCAAAAGCGGCGTCAAAACGACACTGAATTTCGCGCTCGTCAAAATTACGGGAGTCACCGGCACCGTAAACGGCAAAGTAACCAACAGCACCACTGGTGCATCGCTTGCCGATGCCGCGGTCAACCTCTCTCCTGGTGGCTACTCTGCCGTCACCAGCAGCACCGGGACCTATACCCTGGCCAATGTCATGGCCGGTACCTACACCCGGACGATCTCCAAAGCAGGGTTCTCCACCGCCAGCTCGCAGGTAACGGTATCTGCGGGAACCACCACGACGAGCAATGCAGCTCTGACACCACTTACGGTCGCCATCACCTCGCTGACCGCCACGCCAGCCACCCTTGTCGAAGCAGAAGCCGGAAGCGTCACCCTTACATCGGCTGTAACCGGAACGGTCTCCTCGTATCAATGGTCACAAGTCAAGGGGCCGAAGGTTCCTCTCACCGCAACGAGTGCTTCTGGCGCAACTGCCGATATCAGCAATCTCAGCATCGCCGTTGACACGGAACTGGTCTTCCGTCTTAGTGTCACCGGCACCAATCAGGCTGCTACTGTCAAAGATGTCAGCGTCTTTGTCCAGTCAAGCGACATGGTACCCATCCTGGGGGACAACATCCAGATCGGCGGAGCGACAACTGCCGTCAAGAAATTCAACTACAGCGGCAGCGAATGGGCCATTTTCAACATCGGCAGCAGACTCTGCGTGACCCCCATCGGCCCCACCAAAGGGCAGGTCTACTCCATTTACGCACCCGGCTTCATCAATGACATCGACCTGGTCACGTACAACGGCCAGAACTATGCCCTGCTCTCGGCCGGGAGCTCCGGCATCGTCGTGGTGAACATAACGGTTCCCACCGCCATGGTCCAGGTCAGTAACGTGCATCTCAACTATTTCAAGGACAACATCACCTTTACCGAGGGTGGCGGCGATATCCTCACCGGCAATGAGATCAGCAGCATCCAGGCACCGGTAGCAGCCCTTGAAACCGACGGGATCACCCTCTACATTGCCGACAGCGAATTCGGCATCCATAAGACCGCACTGGCCAATCTTCTGGGAGCAACCGGTCCGGTACTGGAAGCAGACGGAACGCTCCTGGTCGAACTGGAAAAATACACCCTCCAGTTTGCAGGGGAAAACCCATGGGGAGGTCCCATCGACCTGAAACTTTATGGCGGCAAGCTGTTTGCCTGCATGAAGGAATTGGGGCTGGGGATCTTCGATCCATCGACTCTCGAACAGATCGGGCGATATAACCTCTATACCGACACAACGATGGTCGAAGACTGGTTCATCAACATGGATGTCAAACAGGCCGTGCAGAAAGATGCAACATCCGGTGAGACATTTACCGATGCCTTCACCGGCATGCCCGACTACCGCCAGACCAATTTCGAACTGGCGGAGGTCATGCGCAACGACGTGGTCGCCCCCACACCCTGGGCCGATTTCGAGCGGTACGGCAAGTTTTATTACAAGGCCCAGTCGGTCGATATTGCCGAATTCGGCAGCCGTACCATCGCCTATATCGCCTACTCCCTCGGCGGGCTTGTTGCCGTTGACATCACCGGATTCCAGTCGGCTACATCGGCTGCATTCCTTACCGGTACCTATCTCGGCTATGTACCGGCAGTTGCAGCCAACGGCCCTGACAAGATCACCGGAACCCAGTCGCAGAGCCTGCTCCCCTATTATGGGGCCGGCATGCTCAAGGAATCCGGCATCATCGACGTGAAGATCAACGGCAACTACGCCTACATGACCGATCACTTTGCCGGTCTCGTCATTGTCGACCATGCGAACATCCCCGAATCCGGATGGAAGGGAGAGAACGCCCCTTACAACAACGATACCGACGGGATTGCCGGCAATCATTTCCCGGATACGGAATTCATCACCTCCTACGACATGGCAGCCTACGATCCGCTGGATAACGAATCCATGCCCAAGTGGATGTACCAGGCACCATGCAAGCTGGTCACCACGGAGATCAACGGCCATGGCAACCGCCTCCTCCTAATGGACAACATGAACATCAATGCGGCAGGTAATGTGGACATCCTCGCCTGCTCCGGGGCTGGCGGCTTCAACTTCCTCGACATCATCAACCTGAATGCCTCTGCCATGTCCGATCGCTACGGCGTCTCCTCCTACTTCCCCACCACCGACGAGATCGGTGCGAAAGTGGACGGCACAGCGGGACAGACCATCTCCATCGGCCACTCCGCGGGCATAACCTCTTCCGACAAGTACATCTACCACTCCGACGGCCCCCACGGTATCTCCGCCTGGAAGATCGTCGACGACAACGGATACCCCACCGACAACATCCACCTGGTGGGAAACACCCTGCAGGACGAGTATCCTGAAGTCTACAACGGTGTGACCATCTACCCAGCCTCTCATGCCGCTAATGTCGTCTACGATCCTGTCATGAAAGTAGCGTGGGCCAACTGCTCCAGCATCGGACTGCGCCGTGTGAACGTATCCGGCGTGGAATCAGGCCTTGGTGCCATAGGCGCCCCCCTCCTGCTGCCGCTCAAACCGACCGACCTGTTCGAACACAACAGCGATGCAGGCAACGTCAAAGGGCTTCAGTACCAGGATCATTCCTATGACGTGGAGATCAGGGGCAATTACGCCTATACTGCTGACGGCAGCAACGGTCTTACCGTTTACGACACCACCAAGGACCCGTCGGTCGTGAACAGCGGCTTCGTAGTCGCCAACATAGGTGCGGGCAAAGACAAACCACCGCTGGGGACCGCCTCCGGCATCGCCCTCTGGACCAACCCTGCCGATGGCAAATCCTATGCCTTCATGGCAGCAGGACCCCGCGGCGTCGGTGTCGTGGAGATCACCGATGTCTACAACATGAAACTGGTCAAGGTGTTCGAACCGATCAAGATTGAGGAAGGCAAGGTAGGCGCAGCCGACGGCCAGGCCGTGGACGTGAAGGTCGTCGGTAATTACGCCTATTTCACTTACGACAGCTTCGGCGTTGTCTGCTACAACCTCGCCGATCTGATTGCTCCGCTTCCTGACGGTATCGACCCGACTGCCGTATGGGACAAGAATACCAGCGGCACGCTGATCTATGACTATCGCCCGGTGGCAACCAGCCGCTTCAAACTGCAACTGGTACCAGGTTATGAAGCATGGGCCGGTGGTGCCGTAAAGATGGACTACACCCGCGTCAATGGCAAACTCGTCTTCTATGTTGCCTTTGCAGAGGCTGGCGTGCTCAAGATCGACTGGACCGATCCGACGGCGCCAACCTTGAGCGGCATTGCTCCGACTGTTGGAGAGTGTTCCGCCGTTACCATCAGCAATGGCAGGCTTTACGTTGCCGATGGAACCGGTGGCATGTTGTTCTTCAAATAAGCAGAGTATGGAGGGGCGGGACAGCAGTCCCCCCCTCCAACTTCTTCCAAAGTGCCGGCTGGCTGCCGCCAACCGTCCCACCTGCAATCAAACGGAACACCACCCCTCGAAAATGCATCTTCAGCCATATCGCGTAATAGACACACTGCGTATGTCAAAAGTTGAATAATTTGTTATTTTGTTGATTTCATGATCAAATCAGACTTTCCCACCATCAGTCATTTTTCAATGTAACCACATCTCGCCATTTCACTGACGACTATCCCGTGAAATAACCATCGCAACACCCCTTGCCCTTGAGGCACAAACCATCGTTCTGTACATACACAAATAGAATATCCGATCACAACTTGCTGAAATGAGTGCTCGGGCAAGTCTTCAGAGAGGCAGTATGGGAATGGCCGCCCACCCAAAGGCACAACATTTGCTAATTAGACATTATTCACACTATATGCATACTGCCATTAGGCTGCAGATTCTCCAACGATGGCATCAGCCACCTCACCTCTCCCAGACTGCGCTGATGCCGTACCGTTCAAGGAGACGCAGTTATGTTACCAACTCTTCGCCCCAACTCCTCTCGAACTGCCAGAGCAACGGTACTGGTGCTGCTCTATACGCTTATCGCCATGAGTCCGTTAGCTCCAATCACCCTGCATACCTCCGTGATCGCCCATGCCGTCACTGGACAATGCACGGGCGATTGTGAGATTGACGGATGCGCACCGGAGAGACGCGCCAATCACACCTGCTGTTGCTGGCAAAAACGGATCGCAGCGGCGATACCCGTCTCAGAAACGATAAACGACTGCTGCTCTGAGGATCCGTCTCCTTCTACACCTGATAAAATGTCGTGTTGCCCCGATGACGCACAACCTGACGAACAGCCCTGCTGTACGTCCGATGAACTCCCCCAGTCACAACGGGATGTTGACGACAGATCACGCCCAAAAACGGTCTACAGGTGTGGTTGCCCATGCGACAACGGAACACAGCTATCGCTCACCTGTATCAGCAAAATCGACCTCGTGCCCTATCAATTCTGCGGCTTCTTTCCGACAGAACAGAATGACATCCATTACGGTGAACTTCCTGCCCGTCTACCATCACATACTGCCAACCCACCCACCCCGCCTCCAGAACATCACGTAGCTGCCTGAAACTTGCCTGGGTTTACCCGAGCACCGAGAATATTCCCCTTCAGGGCCGTTGTTTCGGCTGTACGCCATGTTGCACAGCCGGAACGTGCATGTGCCGTCAAATGCACGGTTGTGCACATGACGGGATATGTCCCCGAACGGACTATTCATCAACCGAGCTCTGACGGGAAGTCGAAACCCGTCTGGTTCTCACGGTAAGCGCAGCTATTTCTATGGTGCCATGTGACATGGGGGAAAGAATGAATACCCGCCTTTCAGGCGGATCAGGGAGAGGGTTGCAGAGATGAAAAGCGGAAACATAAAAAAATACATGACCGTACCGGAGGTTGCTCAGTACTTCAGCCTCTCTCGGTCCTATGTCTACGAACTGGTCCAGCTCGGACGGCTCAAGGCATGGCATCCCGACAGGGCCGTGGGTTCCCGCGGGCTGAGAGTTTCGGTTGAAAGTGTGCAGGTCTTCGAACAGGCAGGACTTCTTGACAACGAACAATAAAAACCGTCCACATCGCCGGTTATCGTATCTTCATCATATCACGATGGTGCCCTACAATGGGCACCATGTCCCTTTTCCGCAACAAACAACACCGCCTCAACAATAGTAGCCTTTCCGGCCAGATAATCCTTGCCGATGCCACTTCCGGTATCGACTGCAGGGATTATCCCGAAACGGTGCGGCACATTCGTGCCAGCTCCCACCAATCCCGCATGTACAATCTATTGCCACGAAAGGAGGATATCTGACCGTCGATCTACGCCCAATGCCCAAGCAATATTCTGATGCAGCTCTGAACATGTATGGGGGTTCTATGAAGAAAAAAAACATTTCGAGGTGGATTACCATTCTCCTCAGTCTTGTCGGCACCCTGCTCCTCACGGGCGTGTGCAGTTACGCGGCCAACGGAACGATGACGGGTAAGGTTACCATCTCAGGTTCCAAAACCGCAATTCCCGGAGCAACCATCAAAGCGGTTGCAAGTACCGGCACATACACGGCTACATCCACATCGACCGGCACCTACACCATGTCGCTGCCGCCGGCAACCTACACCGTAACCTGCAGTGCCACCGGGTACAACTCTGCGACCGCTTCCGCAGTCATCAAATCAGGAACACGTACCACCCTCAATTTCGCCCTGACCAGGGCAACGGTCACCACCGGCACCCTGACCGGGACCGTTACCAATGCGGGCGGAACCGCCATCGCCGGAGCGAGTATCGCCACCACGACCGGCGGCTACACCGCCACAACCGACTCGCTCGGCAAATACACCATCTCCAGCATAACTGCGGGAAGTTACACTGTAAAATGCACTGCCAGCGGTTATACAGTCCAGAGTAAGTCAGCCGCCATTACTGCCAATGCCACGACAACTCTCAATTTCAGCATGGTTTCTGCTAGCGCAGCCGTCAGCAACCTTACTGCTTCCCCGACCTCCTTTGCCGAACATGCAGCCACCACCGTTAATCTCGCAGCAACGATAAGCGGAACGATCGCGAGCTACCAGTGGAGTCAAGTGTCCGGACCAAAAGTGCCACTGACCGCCACCTCTGCCACCGCAGCCTCTGCATCTGTCAGTACCCTGGATGTAGCAGCCGAGAGCGATCTGGTCTTCCGCCTTACCGTGACCGGAACCGACGGCGTTCCTGCTTCCAGGGATGTAACAGTTGCCGTCCAACCGGTTGACATCTATCCCTTCCTTGGGCCAAATGTCCAGATCGGCGGCTCGACAACCGCAATCGCCAAGTTTACCTACGGCGGTGCCACCTGGAGCGCATTCAACGTCGGTAACGTCCTGAAGCTCACCCCGGTCGGAACAACCAAGGGAAGCGTCTACTCCGTTGTTCTTCCCGGATTTATCTTCGATATCGACGTGGTTACCTACAACAGCATCGTCTACGCCATCGTTTCCTGCGGGCCATCAGGCATCGCCGCAGTCGACATCACCAACCCGACACTCCCGACCCTGATCAGGACGCTTCCCGTCAACTACTATCAATCAGGTATCACCTTTACCGATACCGGCGGCACCATATGGCCCGACCAGGTCATCCAGAGCACCACTGCCCCCATCACTGCCACTGAAACCGACGGCACATCCCTCTGGATCGCAGATTACGGCTTCGGCATCCACAAGACCGCCCTGACAAACCTGATCAATGGCACGGTAGAAGCAGACGGCACCCTCCTGATCGATACGGAGCTCTACACCCTCCAGTATGCCGGCGAAAACCCCTGGGGCGGGCCGATCGGCATCAAGCTCGTCAACGACAAGCTCTATGCGAGCCTCGGCGCGCTTGGCATGAACATCTACAATGCCGCATCCCTTGCCTGGATCGGCCGCTACAACCTGTACACCGACTCTGCCAGAATCGAAGACTATTTCGGCGCCATGTCCATTACCCAGAGCGTCGGAATAGATACGACCACCAATGATCTCTACCTGGATGACTTCACCGGCATGCCCGATTACCGCCAGGTCCAGTATGAAATCCTCGTCGTCATGAAAGGCACTGGCAGCGGCCTTACTCCGTATGCCGACTTTGCCCGCAACGGTTTCTGGTACTACAAGGCACAGGATGTGGCCATTGCTGTCCAGGGCACACGTACCATCGCCTATATTGCCTATTCACTGGGCGGCGTGGTGGCGGTGGATGTTACCAATCCGGCTTCACCTTCCTATCTCGGCTACTTCCCAGCAGTACCGGTCAACGGACCGTATGAAACCGGCAGCACCCCTGCGAGCATCCTTCCCTACGAAGGGGCTGGGATGTTGAAAGAGTCTGGCGTAACCGGGGTGCGCGTTTCTGGTAACCAGGTCTTTTTGACCGACCACTTCGCCGGCCTGGTCATCCTCGATAACGCCGCAACGCCTGATCTGTCCTGGCATGGACCGACTCCACCTTACAGCAACAACACCAACAACGTGGCCAACGACAATGTCCCTGACTATGAGGACATTATCTCTTACGACATGAGCCCCTGGGACCCGCTCGACAACGAGTCGCTTCCGTGGGCTTTCTACCAGGCACCTTGTCTGCTGGCGACAGCAGAGTTGAACGGCCACGGCTACACCCTGCTCCTCAACGAGCCTCTGTCGCTTACCGCCGCCGGCAACATCGACGTGCTTGAAGCCTCCAGTGCCGGCGGGTTCGTCTTCGTCGACGTGAAAAGCCTCACCACAACGGCCATGAGCGATCGCTTCTCGATTCTCGTCTTCTTCCCCACCACCGACGAAATCGGCGCCGCCGTCGACGGTTCAGCCACCCAACCGATTTCCATCGGCAACGGTAACGGCATTTCGGCATCCGACAACTACCTCTACCTTTCCAACGGCCCCAAAGGGGTACTGGCCTTCAATCTGCTCGATGCTGCCGGATATCCCACGGACAGCGTTCATCTGGTGGCAAACACCCTCCAGGATGAGTACCCTGAAATTTACAACGGCGAAACCATCTATCCTGCCTCCCACACTGCCCGTAACGTCATCGACCTGTCGCGCGGTACCACTTGGGCTCAGTGCATAGGCAACGGCATGCGCGGCGTTCCCATCGATCAGGTAGAAGCAGGTATAGGCCAGGTCGGAGCACCGTTATTGATGAAACTGCAACGTAACGATATATTCGAGCACAACTCGGACTTCACCGTCAAATCCCTCCCCTTCCAGGACAAGGCGTACGACGTTGAGTTCCGCGGCAACTACGCCTATGTGGCCGACGGTCCCAATGGAATCACCATCTACGATGTCAGCAAAGATCCATCGACAGCCAACAGCGGCTTCTATGTGGCCAATATCGGCGCCAATAAGGGTGATCCGCTGCTCGGTACCGCTTCCGGCATCGAGTTGTGGCAAAATCCCGCTGACAGCAAGCTCTACGCCGTTGTAGCAGCCGGTCCGTACGGCATCGGCGTGGCTGATGTCACCGACATGACCAATATGAAGCTCATCAAGGTCTTCGAGCCGATAAAGATCGAAGACGGCGACATCGGCGTAGCCGATGGTCAGGCCATCGACGTCAAGGTAATCGGTGACAAGGCCTACCTCAGCTACGACTCATTCGGCGTGGTCTGCTATTCCTTAGCCGATCTGATCGCAGCAGTACCGGTGGGAGTCGATCCTACCGAGATATTCCTCAAAAACCTCGACGGCACAGTCGTCTATGATTACCGGCCTGCGGCACTGGGTCGTTTCGCACTGGACGAAACCGTTGGGTATGAAACCGTTGCAGGCGGAGCCGTCCGTATGAAGCACACCCTGCAGAACAACAAACTGAACCTGTACGTAGCGTATGGCGAGGCAGGTCTGCTCAAGATTGACTACACCAATCCGGCAGCACCTGTTCTCGTGTCCCGCACGGACACCGCAGCAGAAGCAACGGATGTTGCCCTCTCCAACGGTCGTCTGTATGTCTCCGACGGTTCCGGCGGAATGGTCTTCTTCAAGTAACGTTCGTATCACTCCGGCGGATAACGGCCCTGCAGGGATGCAGGGCCGTTATCCGGTTTGTGCTGCCCATAGAGATTCGATATCCTGGCAGGCTACTCTATCCGGAATCTCCTAAACACCATTTCATCATAATTAATTTGGCATGAATATTGTATAATTAACCCGGCCTAACCAATTCGTAGCCTTCTAAAAACACCAAATGGACACGAACTATTACCGAACAGAATTACAACAATTTCATGATCGAGTTAACACATGGATACACTCTATCTCAAAACGTTACTTGCAGTAATAGAAACCGGCAGCTTCTCCCGCGCTGCTGATTGCCTCTGTATCACCCAATCGGCAGTATCACAGCGGATCAAACTGATGGAGGGGAGATATGGTTATACCCTTCTCGACCGTTCAGGAGGTGTCATCGTCCCGACCATGGCGGGCGAACTGGTGCAGCAAAAGGCCAGAGTCATTATCGATCAGGAGAAGGAGCTTTTTGGCGCCCTAAAGATGCTTCCACTGAAGTGCAACATATCCTTTTGCTGCTCGCCCTGTTTTGCCACCCTGTTTCTTCCAAGAATTCTCCGTGAGCACATATTGCCGAAAAGTGACTCCCTGGACTTCAAGTGCCGGCATTCCACAACAGCAACCGCCTTACAAGGTTTGCGCGAAGCGGAGTACAACGTCATAGCCGTCGAGCATTTTAGCCCTCTCAGAACCGAGCCATTTAACGTAATACCCCTGCCAAATGACGAAGTAGTTTTTGTCAGCAACGCAAAATTGGGACTCAAAAGTGAGGAACTGGAACTGTCAAAGCTGTTGCGACATCAACTGGTGTTGAGAAAGGAAGGAGCAAATACCACCGAACAACTGGCAGCAAACCTTGCCCTGTTCGGCAAGACGATTGAAGATTTCAGGGGCGTCATCAATCTCGACGACCCAAACCTCATCAAGCAGACGGTACTGGCGGAACCATGCATTGCACATGTGTCTCGTTTGCTGGTAAACGATGAGATCGCCAATGGTTCGTTGCGGGCACACACGGTAAAAGGGTTCAACCACCAGCGATTCCGCTCCCTGGTTATCAGTCGAACCTCCCATGGTGACCGGCGCATGGACGATTTCATACAGGCCGTAGCGAAGACGGTCCAGCGGATTATGTCCCCGGTACGGCAAAAGGTAATCCCGTCACCCCATTGCCCATCGCTCATGAAACCAGCAGCCACCCATCGTGCGCCGGTTCTCTATCTCAAGAAATCCCACGAAATAGCATCCATCGCTCCGGACAGGTGCAATTCCTGCCCTTAATCATCCCCATTGTCGGACATATTTACAATAGTTGCTCAGCATATGGAAATATGATTATGTGATTTCGACAAGTTGCCGATTTATTGCGTATTCTACTGTCGGAATAATTTACAAAAAAAAATTTCAATTGCTGCCCAATCGATATAACCCAGTAATTTCAATATATTATATCATGGCACACGATTTGCTTTTTTGTAGAAAGACGATTATGGACGGGCAATTCAGTGAGGTTATGAAGTGGAGGCAACGTTATGAAACGTTCAATCTTGTCGGTTTTGGCATTTTGCACCCTGTTGACGGCAACATCGGCATCGGCACTGACACTGAGTGACGGTACCGATGTCGGCGCAAGGGATACCCTGAAAGCATCCACCTATCTGAGCAACTCCGGCGATGCTTATGAGCTTGCCTGGGTTAAGTCCATACTTGGCCCCGATGTTGACTGGGAGATCAAGTACGACGTTACCGAGAGTGTCTGGAAGCAGACCAAGGAAGAAGCGAGAACCTATGCGCTGGATCTTGCCAACTCTCCGGAGTACTTTCTGATCAAGACCGCAAATGGCTCGATTACCCATTTCCTGTTCGAAAACCAGGCAAGCCTGGATTGGGCTGTGCTGAATCTTGACGATAGTTTCGGCACTGACTACACCATCAAGAATATCGGCAAGTTAAGCCATGTCGTCGAATTCGACAACGCGACACCTGTCCCTGAACCGGGAACCTTTGTCCTCCTTGGCGCTGGTTTCCTCGGCCTGGCTGCTTTGGGACGTAGAAGAATCCGGAAGTAACCGGGAGAGCATTTACAGTCTGAGGGCCGCTTGATCAAGCGGCCCTTTTTTTCATACAGAATCTTGTTTTCTCCTCCACCCCGAACAGAGCCAATCGCGACCGTTGACGATCCCGGATACAAAAAAAGGCCGCCCACATCACGGGCGACCTTTTAGAGTTAACGGGGATCGACTGTGCTTATCAGTCGATCAGTTTGCCGATACTGCCGAACCTGATCCGGAAATTTTCCCGATCCCACGACCAGTATTTGATGAAAGCCAGACCTTTGATCTTGTCCATCTTGACGAAACCCCAGAAACGACTGTCATAGGAGCGATCCCGGTTGTCTCCCATGACAAAATATGAATTTTCCGGCACCTTGATAATCTTGGTATTGTCCCGCGGGTTCTGGCTGAAAGGGATGACCTCCTTTTCCTTGTGCACCTCATGGGGATTGTCGTACAGCTTGCCGTTAACGTAGACCCGTTTGTTGATCACCTGCACCTCGTCACCGGGCGTCCCGATGACCCGCTTGATGAAATCCTTGCTCGGATCTTCGGGGTACTCGAAAACGATCACGTCGCCACGGCGCGGATCTCGCAGCTTGATAATCCTCTTGTCCGTAAACGGTATCTTGGTACCGTAGATAAATTTGTTCACCAGAATATGGTCGCCGATTGCCAGGGTGTCTTCCATTGATCCCGATGGAATCTTGAACGCCTGAACGATAAAGGTTCGGATAATAAGAGCCAGGATGATGGCAATAACAATCGACTCGGCATACTCACGGACGATATGCTTCTTCTTTATTACCGGTTCCTGGCTTGAGTCATTGCGTGTTTGGTACGTGGTCTGTTCTCCCATGCTCTCCATTTCCTTTGTGAGCTATTTGTCCTCTACCTTGAGAATGGCCAAGAATGCCTCCTGGGGGAGTTCAACGTTCCCCACATTCTTCATCCGCTTTTTTCCTTCCTTCTGCTTTTCCAGAAGCTTGCGCTTGCGGGTGATATCACCGCCGTAACACTTGGCCAACACGTCCTTACGGAGCGCCTTGACCGTTTCGCGGGCAATGACCTTGTTGCCGATGGCCGCCTGGATCGCCACTTCGAACATCTGCCGGGGGATCAGCTCCTTCATCTTCGCCACCAGGTCACGGCCGCGGAAGTATGCCTTGTCCTTGTGAATGATGAGCGACAGCGCATCCACCACTTCACCGTTGATCATGATGTTCATCCGGACCAGATCGCTCTGGCGATAATCGAGATGCTCGTAATCCAGGGAAGCGTACCCCTTGGAAATCGATTTCAGCCGGTCGTAAAAATCAAGAACGATCTCGTTGAGCGGCATTTCGTAGATGATCATGACCCGGGACGGGGTAAGATACTTGATCTCCCGCTGCACGCCGCGCTTGTCCTCGCACAGGGCCAGGATACCACCGACGAATTCGTTGGGGACATGGATATGGGCCAGGATGAAGGGCTCCTCGAGGTAGTCCACGTGCTGCTGCTCGGGGAGCTGGTTGGCGCTTTCGATAGTGACCACTTCTCCGGTCACGCGGTGGACCCTGTAGACGACAGTGGGTGCCGTGGTGATGAGGTCGAGGCCGAATTCCCGTTCCAGGCGCTCCTGGATGATCTCCATGTGCAGAAGCCCGAGGAAGCCGCAACGGAAACCGAAACCGAGCGCTACCGACGTTTCCGGCTCATAGGAAAAGGACGAGTCGTTCAGCTTCAGTTTGGAGAGGGCATCGCGGAGCTGCTCATACTGGGACGTGTCGATCGGGTAAAGGCCGGAAAAGACCATCGGCTTTACCTCTTTGAACCCGGCCAGCGGTGCGGCACACTGACGATGCAGCAGGGTTACCGTATCGCCGACCTTTGCATCGGCCACGTCCTTGATACCTGCTATGACGAAACCGACCTCCCCGGCCGAGAGCTGGGGAACCTCTCGCATGACCGGCGCAAAAACACCGACCTTGAGCGCCTCATAAGCCCGGTTGGTCGACATGAGCTGGATCTTTTCGCCCTTTTTCAGGGTGCCGTCAAAGATCCGTACCAGGATAATCACCCCCTGGTACTGATCGTACCAGGAATCGAAGAGCAGCGCCTTGAGCGGTGCGTCCGGATTACCAGTGGGGGCAGGGATTTTCTTGACGATCTCTTCGAGGATCTCATGGGTACCGATCCCCTCCTTGGCACTGGCAAGAACTGCATCATGGGCATCGAGACCGATGATCTCCTCGATCTCATTGATGACCCGTTCCGGTTCCGCAGCAGGGAGGTCTATCTTGTTGAGAACCGGAAAGACCTCAAGATTGTTGTCCAGAGCAAGGTAGACGTTGGCCAGGGTCTGCGCCTCAACACCCTGGGAGGCGTCAACGACCAACAGGCCCCCTTCGCAGGCAGCCAGCGAACGGGAAACCTCGTAGGTAAAGTCCACATGGCCTGGGGTGTCGATCAGGTTGAGGATATAGTCGTTACCATCCTCAGCATGGTAGGTGAGCCTGACAGTCTGGGCCTTGATGGTGATGCCGCGTTCGCGTTCCAGGTCCATTTTATCAAGGAACTGATCCTGCTTTTCACGGTCTGAGAGCGCCCCGGTATACTCCAGCAGACGATCCGCCAGGGTTGATTTACCGTGATCTATGTGAGCGATGATGGAAAAATTGCGTATGCGGTTTATCGACATGGATACCTTGCAAGAAGAGTTGTATAACCGGTGAAGAATAGCCCAATCATGAAGTTATTGTAAAGGGATTTCTCTGCGACAGATCGGTCGAAATCGTTGCCATGCCGCTCTGTCCGTGGTATGGTCTGCGCGATGAAAGAACTATATGGAAACAGGTACCGCACATGCTGACCGGAAAACAGAAACGCTATCTGCGTGCACTCGGGCACAGTCTCAAACCCGTCATCACTATCGGCAAGGGAGAGGTCAGTGAAGCAGTTACCTCGGAAACCGACGCTGCCCTGGATGCACATGAGCTGATCAAGGTGAAGCTGCTGGAAAGTTGCCTTATGGACCGTCACGAAGTTGCGGATCTCCTTGCCGAAGCCTGCCGGGCAGAGATTGCCCAACTGCTCGGCAGAACAGTCCTCCTCTATCGCGCGTCACGGGAGCCGAAAATCGTTTTACCAGCCCCCGGAAAACCGACACGCTGAGGTAACGAGGGAGGTAACGACTGTGGTCAACCGCGAAGCTTCCATGGAACGGCCGGACCTGGCACCGTATGCATCCTGCAGCGCCCTGTCGCGTGGCCGCAAATACCCGGAAGAGCTCCGGGACAGCAGACCCGCCTTCGAACGCGACCGGGACCGGATCATCCACTGTGCCGCCTTCAGACGACTTGAATACAAGACCCAGGTCTTTGTCAACCATGAGGGTGACTACTACCGTACCCGCCTGACCCATTCACTGGAAGTTGCCCAGATCGGCAAGGCGATCGCGAGACGGCTGCGGCTCAACGAAGAATTGACCGAAGCGCTCGCTCTGGCTCATGACCTGGGTCACACCCCGTTCGGCCATACCGGCGAGGAGGTGCTGAACCGTCTCATGGAAACACATGGCGGTTTCGAGCACAACCTGCAGTCGCTACGTGTCATCGACGAACTGGAAGAACGGTATCCGGGGTTCAATGGGCTCAACCTGTCGTGGGAGGTGCGCGAGGGGATCATCAAGCATTCATCCCCCTACGACCGGCCTGCCGGTATCATCGATGATTTCATGCCCGGCATCGTGCCGACCCTTGAAGCGCAATTGATCAATTTTGCCGACGAGATCGCCTACAACAACCACGACATCGATGACGGCCTGAAATCCGGGTATCTGACCCTGAAGCAGCTTCGCCACGTCGATCTCTGGCAGGAAATGTATGAGACTGTCAGCGCCCGCTATCCGGACATCGACGAAGACCGCATCAAATGCCAGACCATCAGCGCCCTGATCGGCTACTTCATCACCGACCTGACCTCGACCACCATGCACAACCTGCATGAATACTCCATTTCATCCATCGATGACCTGCGCCGGGTCAACCGCCAGGTGGTGACCTTGAGTCCCGCCCTTTCCGAGAAAAACAGACAGCTCAAGCGTTTTCTCTACGAGAACCTCTACCGTCACTACAAGGTCGAACGGATGCGGGTCAAGGCCGAGCGATACCTCAGCATGCTCTTTGACACCTACGCAAAACACCCTACCCTGCTGCCGAAGAAGCATGTCAGGAAGATGGATCATATGGGCAGGGAGCGGGTGATCTGCGATTATATTGCCGGCATGACCGACCGCTTTGCACTGGATGAGTTTAAACGGCTTTTCGAGCCATACGAGCGGGTATAGACCGATCATGCGGAAACATCATTGAAAACGCCACGGCTTCCTGACCCCAGAACGGGAATCCCGCGTCACCCAGTACAGCGCCGATTCGGATACGTCTTGACGGTCATAACGGCTCGTGATAAATTAATGAATCTTTCCTCAGCCTATAAATAGATAGGGAAGCATCAATGCCGAAACAACTCCTCGACTTCGTTCCATCCGTTGTCCGTGACCGGTTGGGCACTGAAAACACTGTCTGCCTGTTGTCCGGACAGGATGTATTCCTCGGTCTGTGCCATGAGCGGATGATCGTCATGGCAGCCAACCCCCGCATCTCTCATGTCATCCCCGGCATCATGCGTGCCGCACAAGAACTCGACGCCGTTGTCGCCTTCGAACTCACCAGAACCGAAGGAGGGATTGACGGCGGCTACACCGGGCAGACTCCCGAAAGTTTCAGCACAACGGTCCTGTCATATGCCGAGGCATGCGGCTTTACTAAACCGTTCATCATCCACGCTGACCACGTCACCATCAGAGACACGTCTGCAGATGAGCTGCAGGCAGCGCAGCAGCTCATCGAAGCACAGCTTGCCGCCGGGTTCACGTCCTATGCTCTCGATGCGTCATTCAATCCCCTGAGCGACAACATCTCCATCATCCAGCATCTTGCCAGACCGATCACCGAGAAGAATTTCGGACTTGAGGTGGAACTGGGTGAAGTTTCCACCGTGGGAAGCAACTCCACCCTCACCGAAGTGGCAGAGGCACGCGATTTCCTCTCCAGCCTGGTGGGAAAGGGGATACGGCCCCATCTGCTGGCGATCGATAATGGCTCCAAAAGCGGAAACTACCTGGACGGCCAGATTGTCAGCATCGATCTGGAACGGACCGGCGAGATATTCGCCCTGGCGCGCGAATTCGGTCTTGCAGGCCTGGTCCAACATGGCATCACCGGCACACCGCTCCGTATCGTCGGTCGCCTTGCCGACTTCGGCATCCGTAAGGGGAACATCGGCACCCTCTGGCAGAATGTTGCCCATGCAGGATTGCCTGTAGAGCTCATGGATGCCATGCGCACATGGTCAAAGGAAAACGGTCGCGACATCAAATATGCGACCGCCGTCTTCAAAGCGGAGATCGATGCAATTCCGCAGGAAAATATCCAGCTGATCCAGGAAATGGCATACCGGGAAGCGCGTGAATTCCTCAAAGCATTCCATGCCCAGGGTAGTGCCTCCAAGCTGGCGGCCTCCTTGGGAAAACGCAGATGAGAGTCATCAGCGGCACGGCTCGCGGTCGCCGCCTGCTTGCACCGCACGATCGACGCGTGAGACCAACCTCGGACCGTATCAAAGAGGCGCTTTTCAGTATTATTGTTTCACTTCGCGGGAATTTGCTAGGTTCGCGGGTTCTGGATCTCTGCTCCGGTACTGGAAATCTGGGAATCGAGGCTCTGAGCAGAGGAGCCGACGAAGCCGTCTTTGTCGACAATCACCGCAGCTCTGCAGAGTTGACAAAAAAGAACCTTCTGGCAACGGGATTTTCAGATAGGTCCGAAATAATTATTTCCGACGCTCGCATCGCGGTTTCTCGCCTCAGCGAGCAGGGGCGCAGATTTCACCTTGTCCTTGCCGATCCTCCATATGGTCAGGGGATTGCGGCAGAACTGCTCAACCAGGTTTCAGCACATGAAATCCTGTTCGAACAGGCTCTCGTAGTGATCGAAACCACTGCCCAAGAACTATTGCCCGAATATGTCGGACTGTTGCGCCAATTTGATCATCGCATTTATGGTGACACGGCGCTCACATTCTTCACCAATTCGCATTGAGGTTCAAGCATGCCCAGGAAAATAGCCGTTTATCCAGGCTCCTTTGATCCCATCACCTATGGCCATCTGGATATTATCAACCGAGGACTTCGCATCTTCGACAGTGTAATCGTTGCTGTGGCCAGCAATTCCAGCAAAAATTCCCTTTTCACGATTGAGGAGCGGGTTGAACTCATCAGCCTTGTCCTTGAGGACAATCCCCGGGCAAAAGTTGACACCTTCGGCGGCCTTCTGATAGACTACGTCCTTTCTCAGCACGCCACCGTCATCATCAGGGGGCTACGGGCCGTGTCTGATTTCGAGTACGAATTCCAGATAGCCCAGATGAACCGGAGCATCTCCCAGGAGATCGAAACCCTGTTCATGATGACGTCGGTACCGTTCAGCTACCTCTCCTCATCCATCGTCAAGGAGGTGAGTTCCCTGAACGGCCCTGTGGACGGACTGGTGCCGCCGCTCGTCAAACAAGCGCTTGCAAACAAGTTTTCATCATATGCACACAAAACAAGGAGACCCTAATGAATCCGTTAGCCGTCGAACTCAACGAAATGCTCAGCCAAAGCAACCCATATGCATTGGAAATGCTGTCCGACCTGGGAAAGAACCTTTTCTTCCCCAAGGGAATACTGACCCAGTCGGCAGAAGCAAAGGAAAAAGCCCACAAATTCAACGCCACCATAGGCATCGCCACCGAAAATGGCGGCCCGATGTACCTCCAGTGCATCCAGGACAAGCTCTCCGAATTTGACCCGAAAGACATCTACCCCTATGCGCCGCCGGCCGGCAAGCCTGAACTGCGGGCGTTGTGGCGGGAGAAGCAGCTGCGGGAGAACCCGAGCCAGCAGGGGAAACACTTCAGCAACCCAATCGTCACCAACGCCCTCACCCACGGCCTCTCCATCGTTGCCGATATGTTCGTCGACAACGGCGACCATGTAATCCTGCCGGACATGCTCTGGGGGAACTACAACCTCACCTTCGGCACCTGCTCCGGCGCCGTCATGCGGAAATTCCCGACCTTTACCGTGGCCGGCGGCTATGACGTAGACGCCTTCAAGGCCGAGCTAAAGAACAGCGCCGAGGAAAAGGGGAAAGCAATCGTCATCCTGAACTTCCCCAACAACCCGAGCGGCTACACCCCGACCGTCGCCGAGGGTGACGCCATCGTTGCCGCCATCAAGGAAGTTGCCGAGGGCGGCTGCAACATCGTCGCCGTCACCGACGACGCCTACTTCGGGCTTTTCTACGAGGATAGCATGAAGGAGTCGCTCTTCGGCAAGCTCGCCAACCTCCACCCCCGCATCCTGGCGGTCAAGCTCGACGGCGCCACCAAGGAGGAGTTCGTCTGGGGCTTCAGGACCGGCTTCATCACCTTCGCCGACGGCAATAGCTTCGAGAACGCCCGGGTCATGACCGCCCTGGAGAAGAAGGCCATGGGGATCATCCGCGCGCGGATCTCCAACTGCCCCCATCCCTCCCAGACCTTCGCCATCGAGGCGCTCCGCTCCCCGAAATTCCTTGAACAGAAGGAAGAGAAGTTCCAGGTGCTGAAAGGCCGCGCCCTTAAGGTGAAGGAAGTCCTCAACAGCGGCAAGTACGATTCCGCCTGGGCCTACTACCCGTTCAACTCCGGCTATTTCATGTGCCTCAAGCTGAAAACTGTCGATGCCGAGAAGTTGCGGATCCACATCCTCGACAAGTACGGCGTCGGCGGCATCTCCATCGGCAAGACCGACCTGCGGATAGCCTTCTCCTGCATTGAGGAAAAGGATATCGCCGAACTGTTCGATATCATCTACCAAGGGGTACAGGATCTGGCCTGATCATCTTGATAAACAATTTAACTGGTATGGACCGAGTCGAAGAAGCCAGCAAAAACCTCAATTAACGAAACCTCGAACCGGCAAACACCCAAAAAGGCGAGGGAAATATCTCCTCGCCTTTTTTCAGGAGCAGCCATGATCACCAAAGAGATGACCATCGGCATGATTCTTCGAACCTATCCCGAATCCATCAAGATCTTTACCAAGTACGGACTCGATTGCCATGAATGCCAGATCGCCGATCTCGAATCGGTGGAACATGGTGCCGGCGTCCATAAAATCGGCGTTGACGAGCTCTTGGCTGAACTGAACCGGGTTTGCTCCCCCAACGGATGAACCAGAGCCCTCCCGGAATCCCATGACCGAAGCATTACTCGAATACCAGCGACACTTCACGCAGCAACAGCTTGTAAGGGCGACTCTGCTCAGTGCGGATGGCAGTCATCCCGAGTTGAAAGCTTTTGTCACCGGTCTCACCCGTGATCTCCTTGAATTGGAACTGGACGATGACCGGCTTTCAGATAAGGTAACCATTGCCACGGGCGACATGCTCGAACTCCGTTCCGGGAGCAAAGGAAGCGGTTTCCGCTGTCGTTCTCTGCTGGTAAGCGGAACCGACAGCAGATACCTTCTGGTCCGCCTGGTCGGGAATGTCATATTCGAGGAACTGCGCGAATTTTTCCGCATCGACACCTATCTTCCTCTCCGTTATCTGAACATTCCCGGCTGGGATGAAAAAACCGTCCGTCGGCAATGGATTGAACGGATGGAGAACCTGGAGCGGAGCAGGATTCAACCTGCGAGTTTCATCTACCAGGGCGAACCGGATGAGTCATTACCCGGTGCGTCACATGCGCCAATACCCCTTGAATATGAACCGCCGGTTGCCGCCAACATCAGTGGCGGTGGCCTTCGGACCTGCCTTTGCGAAAGGCTGCTACCAGATAGTTATGCCTTGCTGGAACTCTACATCCCCGGAACACCTCCCCGCCTCATCGAGGTAGCCGGCAAGGTGCTCTACGCTGATCCGACGCTTACACAAGACGGTACGCAAGGCTATGCCACGGCATTCAAATTCACCTGCATCGACGAACGCGACCGGGACACCCTCATCAGCTACATCCAGCGTATCCAGCAGCAGCAAATACGGCAGATTGCCGAGGAAATGCCAGCATTGAGCCGTTTCCGGAATGAGATATCGGCAGAATTTCGTCACGGCATCCATCCCGTACGTCGGCGAATCGGCATTGTTGTTCTGGTGGCCCTGTTCATACTCCTGGTCTTCGCCTACACCAGCTACTATCTCCATCCGACCAAGGCTGAAGTGCAACGCATCTTTGACCAGGGTCTGAAAAAATATCTGGAGCGGCTCCCCTCCCGCCAACCCTGAAACACTACACCTACTCACCAGACTACATTACATACTCACACACTCACACTGCCGCTTGGCATTCATGCCTTGACAACGCGCACACCCCGATTCACAATATATACAATCCCGCAATTACAGTCAGTTACCACTTATCATCACACTCCTCAGATTCTGGCATGTAAATAGCAACTTACCCGTCGCAGTGCAGATCTCACGTGCTGACTTCTTGGCATCCGCTCCCCATGGAGGTATGACAGGTGCTTTACAAAACCGTCAACGAATCCTTTAATGAATTCATCGTCGATCGCAAGGACCCTCTCTGCATTCGCTGCAAGGTCTGTGAACGTCAGTGTGCCTATGAGGTGCATCGCTACATCCCGGAAGCTGATTGCCTGACCGAGGATAGCGGCCTCTGTATCGGCTGCCGTCGCTGTTCGGCGCTCTGCCCTACCGGCGCCATCACCATAAAGACGAACGAGGAGAGCTTCAAGGCAAACGCCTCATGGTCATCAGCCCACATCCGGAACCTCTATGCCCAGGCCGATACCGGCGGCATCCTGCTGGCCGCCATGGGTAATCCGGCGAAATACCCCATCTACTGGGACCATCTGCTCCTCGACGCCTCCCAGGTGACCAACCCTTCCATCGATCCGCTCCGTGAGCCGATGGAACTCCGTACCTACCTGGGCAGAAAACCGCACTCCATCGAGGTTGTGCGCGACAAGAAAACCAACAAGCCCAAACTGGCAACCACATTGTCACCGCAGCTGAAACTGGAATACCCTTTCATCTTCTCCGCCATGAGTTACGGCGCCCTCAACCTCAATGCCCACCGGGCCATGGCTGCTGCAGCACAGGAACTCGGCACCCTTTACAACACCGGTGAAGGTGGACTGCATAAGGACCTGTACAAATACGGCAAGAACGTCATTGTCCAGGTTGCTTCCGGCCGGTTCGGCGTCAGTGAACAATACCTGAACGCCGGGGTCGCCATCGAGATCAAGGTCGGTCAGGGTGCGAAACCGGGCATCGGCGGCCACCTGCCCGGAGAAAAGGTCAATTCCGACATCTCCGAGACCAGGATGATCCCCCTCGGTTCCGACGCCATCTCACCAGCACCGCATCACGACATCTACTCCATCGAGGACCTGCGCCAGCTGATTTACGCACTCAAGGAAGCGACCAACTACGAAAAACCTGTATCGGTGAAGATTGCAGCCGTCCACCACGTGGCTGCCATTGCATCAGGTATCGCGCGAGCCGGCGCGGATATCATCACCATCGACGGTTTCCGTGGGGGTACCGGCGCAGCGCCGCAGGTCATCCGTGACAATGTGGGGATACCGATGGAACTCGCTCTTGCAGCGGTCGATACCCGCCTGAGGGACGAAGGGATCAGAAACCAGGTCTCCATCGTCGTCGGCGGCGGTGTTCGTAACTCGGGAGACGCCATCAAGGCCATCGCCATGGGTGCCGATGCCATCAACCTGGGAACGTCGACGCTGCTCGCCCTAGGCTGCACCCTCTGCCAGCGCTGCTACACCGGCAAATGCCCCTGGGGGATCACCACCAACAACCCGTACCTTGCCAAACGTCTCAATCCAGAAATCGGTGCCGAGAAACTGGTCAACCTGGTCCGGGCCTGGGGACACGAAATGAAAGAAATACTCGGCGGCATGGGACTCAATGCCCTTGAATCGCTCCGCGGCAACCGCTATAAACTACGGGCAGTCGGACTGACTGAAAAGGACATGAACCTCCTTGGCGTCATACCCGCAGGAGAATAGAGTATTCAGGTCTTTCCCGCATCTTATGCAGCATGTCTTCCCATGCTCATTCCATTGAGCTCGACATGACCGCAGCTGCGCGGCCAAAGGCTCTGTCCCGCGGAAAATCCTCATCCTGGATATTATGAAGGATAATCTATGAAACGGATTTATACACTCGAAGATGCCTGCATCGGCTGCCACCTCTGCGAGGTGGCCTGCATCACGGAACACTCCCTTTCCAAGGACCCGGTGAAGGCCTTTCTTCATGAGCAGGTCCGCCCCATCTCCCGTTGTACGGTAGAAGAGGCAGAGGGGGGCATTATCTCCCTTTCCACCACCTGCCGGCATTGCGATGAGCCGGATTGCCTACGGGCCTGCATCTCCGGCGCCATACAGAAAAACGATCAGGGAGTGGTCAGGATCGATACGGAGCAGTGCGTAGGGTGCTGGTCATGCGTGATGGCCTGCCCCTATGGTGCCGTTCAGCGCAATACTGCCAAGAAAAAGGCCAACAAATGCGATCTCTGTCCGGATCGTAAAGGCCCGGCCTGCGTGGATGCCTGCCCCAACCGGGCTCTGGTATTCAAGGAGGGGATCCAGAAATGAATTACGTCATCATCGGCAACTCCGTTGCAGCTGTCGGCGCAGTGCGTGCCATCAGGGACGTTGACCAGGATGGCAACATCACCGTCATCTCCCGCGAGCGTCATGTCGCCTATGGCCGTCCGCTCATCTCCTACCTGCTCGGCGGGCTCATCAGCGAAAAGCGGATGGCCTACCTGCCCGAAGACTTCTACGACAAGCATCGGATCAATCTGCTGCTCAATTCCGAAGTCGTGGGTGTCGACAGCAAAAAGCGCCAGGTGAAACTTGCAGCCGGCGATACGGTCGCCTACGACCGGCTTCTCATAGCCACGGGAGGCGACCCCTTCGTGCCTCCCATCGAAGGTCTGGCCGGCAAGGAAAAGATATTTACCTTCACCACCTGGGACGATGCGGCCAAGCTGAAGGCAATTGCCCATGACATCGAGCACGCGGTCGTCATCGGCGGTGGCCTTATCGGCCTGAAAGCTGCCGAAGGCCTCCACCTCCTGGGGAAAAAGGTGACCATCGTCGAGTTGGCCGACCGGATTCTCTCTGCCGCCTTTGATCGGCCGGCAGGCAGAATCGTTTCCAAGAAGATGAAACTGAACGGCATCGACGTGATCACCGAGGAGACCGTGGTGAAGATCGAAGGTGACGGCTCCGCGATCTCCGGAGTGGTCCTCAAGTCAGGAGATTATCTGCCGTGCGATACGGTGATCGTCGCCATCGGCGTGCGACCTGCAGCGGTCTTCCTCAAAGGGAGCGGCATCGACGTCAACCGGGGCGTGGTTGTGGATGGATGCATGGAAACCAGCATGAAGGGCGTCTTCGCTGCCGGGGACGTTGCCGAGGCACGGGACTTTTTCAGCGACACCAAGAATCCTCTGCCCATCTGGCCTGATGCCTACATCCAGGGGGACATTGCAGGGACTGCCATGGCCGGCAAACAGAAGGAATATGCCGGCGGGCTCTCCATGAACTCCATCGAGTTTTTCAAGGTTTCGACCATCTCCATGGGTGTCACCAATCCCCAGAACCTGGCAGAGTTTGAGATTCTCACCTATCAGGATCTCGAATCCTATTCCTACCGCAAGATCGTCGTGAAAGACAATCGCCTGGTGGGTGCGGTGCTGGTCGGTAATGTCGAACGGGCCGGGATCTTTGCCGGTCTCATTCGTGAGCAGGTCGACGTGACCCCCTTCAAGGAGCACCTGCTTGCACCCGGTTTCGGGATCATACATCTGCCCAAAGAGCTGCGCAGCGCCCTTTTCGCCCCTTTCGGGAAGGCTGCATAACCTGTCGAGAGAACTGTTACCGTTATCCAACGGAGAGCGAACACAATGAATATGAAACCAACCCACAACTTTGAAAAGGATATCTCCAACTGCGGCCTTACCGGGTTCATCTCGACCTCCGGCACATTGGTCGAGGGGAGCGTCATCATCAAATCCATAGCTCTCATGCATGACCGGGGTAACGGACTTGGTGGCGGTTTTGCCGCCTATGGCATTTATCCGGACTATCCTGATTACTTTGCCTTCCACCTGATGTATGAAAACAGCATGGCCCAGCAGCTTACCGAAGAGTATCTGGAGCAGTTCTTTTTCATAGAGCAGCAGGAAGATATCCCGACCCGCAGGACTCCTGCAATCGTCAACCCGCCATCCTTCAAGCGTTACTTCATCAAGCCGATGGAAACGCCTGAATATAAGGAAGCTATCGAGTTCCAGAACATGACTGACGAAGATATCATCGTCAGCCATGTCATGCGGATCAACCTGGAAATCGAAGGGGCTTTTGTCGTCTCGTCAGGCAAAAATATGGGGGCATTCAAAGGCGTCGGTTATCCCGAGGACATCGCCGAATTTTTCCGTCTCGAAGAGTACCAGGGGCATATCTGGACCGCTCACAACCGCTTCCCGACCAACACTCCCGGCTGGTGGGGCGGTGCGCACCCCTTCACCCTGCTCGACTGGTCCATCGTCCATAACGGCGAGATCTCCTCGTACGGCATCAACAAGCGTTACCTGGAGATGTACGGCTATCTCTGCACCATGCTTACCGACACCGAGGTGGTCACCTACATGCTCGACCTGTTGATCCGGAAGCACGGCTTGACGCCGGAACTTGCCAGCCTGGCCCTGGCAGCCCCGTTCTGGGATATGATCGACACACTCCCCACTGACGAGCGTGAACTGCTCACCGCCATCAGGCAGGTCTACGGAAGCGGACTCCTGAACGGCCCCTTTGCCATCCTTTTTGCCAGCAACGAAGGATTGATAGGGCTCAATGACCGGGTCAAACTCCGACCGCTGGTCTGTGCCACCAAGGACGATTTCGTCTATATGGCCTCGGAGGAGGCTGCAATCCGGGAGATCTGCCCATCTCCCGACCGTGTCTGGTCGCCGCGGGGCGGAGAACCGGTCATTGCACGGCTGCAGAACGGAGCTGCCTAGTTTTTTTCCATCACGGAAACAGAGGATTTCGCCATGAAAATCGATGCAAAAGGCGTTTATTATCGCGAGTTGAACCAGAAGATCCGCGAGGCTGTTGCTGGCGGTACAGAATCGATTGAACTGATGAACGTCAATGGCCAGTACTTTATCGGCGACGGCATCAACCGTCCCGTGACGATTACCATCCATGGTGTGCCCGGCAACGACCTGGGCGCGTTCATGAACGGTGCGACCATCATCGTCAAAGAGAACGGCCAGGACAATATCGGCAACACCATGAACGCCGGCAAGGTCGTGGTCCATGGTCATGCAGGGGATGTTCTCGGCTACGGCATGCGCGGCGGCCGGGTGCATATCCTGAAAGACGTGGGATACCGGGTAGGTATCCATATGAAATCGTTCGACGAAAACAAGCCGGTCCTGATAGCCGGCGGCAAGGCAGGCGATTTCTTCGGTGAATATATGGCTGGCGGAGTACTTATCCTGCTGGGGATGTACACTGACGACCCTGAAAAACCGAAACACGGATTCAGGTTCGGAACCGGCATGCACGGTGGCGTCATCTACATCAGGGGGGCAGTCGATGAAACAAAGCTGTCCAGAGAGGTTGGAGTATTCCCGGTCACCCAGGAAGACCAGCAGGAGTTGGAGGGGTATCTCAAGGATTTCTGCAAGGATTTTCGCCTTGATCTGAAAGAGGTTCTGAGCGAGCCATTCATCAAGGTCCTGCCGAAAAGCAAGCGCCCGTACGGTGACCTCTACTGCCCCATGCCGAAGTGATTCCGGCAACCAATGGATCACATGCAATGAATCAGACCCCGCCACGGCGGGGTTTTTCATTTTCCGCCAACACCGGCCATTTCATAGTTCACGGAAAGGCCGATCTCCTCGCGCACCAAGTTGGTGATCCGGGAAGCCGATTCTTCCACAAGCATATCGAGCAGCATCTTTTTCTTCTTCGGAGGCCTGACTACCGTCGGCTCACCGCTAATACCGGCCAGTCGCCCGGCCTCTTCGATGGCATCCTGGAGCGATCCGAGCCGGTCAACAAGTTTCAGCTCCAACGCCTGTTCACCGGAAAAGATCCTGCCGTCCGCAATGGCCTGCACCTGCCCCACGGGAAGACGCCGACCTTCGGCAACAGCCTTGACGAACTGACCATGCGTACTCTCGATTACCCCCTGCAACAGCGTCTTTTCCTCGTCACTCATGGGACGCAGAGGAGATCCAGCATCCTTGTATTTGCCGGTCTTCAAGGTGAATGCCTTCATACCGATTTTGTCCAACAGCCCTTCGATGTTGGAAAATTTCATGAGAACACCGATACTGCCGGTTATGGTGCCGGGGTTGGCCATGATCAAGGTTGCCGGTGCAGCGATATAATACCCTCCGGATGCAGCGACACTTCCCATGGAGACAATCACCTTTTTCCTGGCGGCGAGTTTTTTCACCTCCTGGTAGATCTCCTGCGAAGGGCCCACCACGCCACCGGGAGAGTCGATACGGAGTACGACTGCTTTAATCTTGTCGTTCTTTCCAAAGTCGTGAAGCTGCTTGACGGTTTCCTGCGAATCAAGGATGACCCCCCTCACCTCAACAAGACCGATACCGCTCTCCTTGATCAGGGTCGAGCCATCACCCATTAATAGCAAAGCAATCATCAACGAAGCGGCAAACAAAAACAAGAAGCCACCGCTGACGCCTGCTGCTATCCACAACCACTTGTTTTTCATCGGTCATCCCGGGTACTGCGGTTCTGTAGCCGTGAAGATCCATTCACATTAAAGAGAAACAATGTTTTCTTGACTGCCAGCAATATTTTCTGCTAAGGTTAATTGCATGGAATATTTGATTATTTCAGACACCCACGGTAATTATCATGCTGCAGCAGAAGTTATCGCCCAGGCAGGTCACGTCGACGTGATCGCCCACCTGGGAGACGAAACCAGCGATGCTGTCGTGCTTGAGCATATCTTCAACCGACCGGTTGAAAAAGTCGCTGGTAACTGTGATGCACCGGGCAAACACCCAAGGGAACTCTGCGTTGATATCGGTGGAACGAAGATGCTCTTGACCCATGGGGATCGTTATCAGGTAAAGATGGGACTTGCCCAGCTCCAGAAGCGGGCTGAAAGCGCACATGCCCGCGTGGTACTGTACGGACACACCCACCGTGCCGCCATAGATGAAATCGACGGCATCCTTTTCATCAACCCCGGATCACTCCACCGTATGAATGCGGAACTGAGCTATGCGCGGCTTTCTCTCATCAATGGGAATCTAACTGCATCGATCATTCCGGTTGCAGTAAACGATTCAGAACAGCACGCCCAGAAAATCCTGACTGTCAACATCAACCTTAACAACCACACCCGCAGTTGTGGCACACACGACGGTTATGGTCTTCAGGCGGGATCGTCTCGGGGGCAAAGGCAACTCGATTCACTGCCCGCTTGATATCCTCCATCAAATTCAGCTTCTCGCTCTGGCCGATGATATGCCCGACACACTGACTGCCGATGCCATCGGTCGGAGACGAAAGTCGCACTGAATTCAGAAGGTCAGAGTAGCTGTTGATGTCGATGGTAATGGCCTCATTACGCGCTCTCGCGAGTTCCACCCCAAATGCTGCCAGTTCATTCACGAGTTCGGCAAAGAAGCGTTCAAACTGCACGCTGGCCAAGTCTACATACCAATCTTTACGAATATGATTCTGCCCGAGTATGGTGAGAGTCAGTTTTTTCCCTGCCATCGCAATCACTCCTTCGCCTTTGTTACGCCAACCGTATCAAGCATCCCGCGCGCTGCCGCCTTACGATTGAGCGAACTAAAGATCATGTCCAGGACAACCTTCTGCTTTGCCTCGAATTTGTTGAGAACCGCAAGACAGGTTCCCAGGGGAAAATGTTCATGAAGATAATCTGCCTCACGACCCGATAGGATAACAATCCTCTTGGCATCCATGCCGGTGCCAACGGCATAGTGAAACAGTTTTGAGCCGTCAAGATCCGGCATCTCAAGGTCAATAACCAGGAGGTCCAGATCGCCTCTGCAGATGAAGTGCAGTGCCTGATACGGCTTGCCGCAGGTGATTACCTGAAGGTGCGGGTAATTTTCTGAAAGGTAGGTACCTATTACGTCCAGAAATCCAGCATCATCATCAACGATCAGAATCTTGCCCATCGCGCACCTACTGGCAACTACTTGATGACCCTGGTCGCCAGATTCAGGACCTTCAGGGGAACATGCAGGTCGAGAGCTCGAGCGGTCTTCATGTTGATGAAAAGATCGACTTTTTTAGGAGGTGAAATGGGCATGAGTGAGGGTTTTTTCCCGCCGAGAATACGTACTACACAATCTGCCGCCTGCTGCCCCAATTCTGCCGGGTGAGCCTCAAGGGAAACAAGCGCCCCTTTTTCGCCGGAATCGGGAACCTGGCTGATGACCGGAATCTTGTTATCCAAAGCCCGCCGGATCACCTTGTCCAGATTACGTCCCACGACCGATGCCTCCGTGATATAGACACAGTCGACCTGGGAAATCATTGAAGAGAGCGCCGTATCCAAGACCGCTGCGCTGGGCACATTAGCCTCGACTACTGAAAAGCCCTGTTGTACAGCAATCCGTTTCATCTCCTTCAGTTGCACGACCGAACCGATCTCCCGGGAACTGTACAGAACACCGATCTGTCGGAACGCCTTGAATTCCATGGCCGTCCGCACCAGTGTGATAAGTGGCACCTTGGAACTGATTCCGGTGGCATTTGCGCCAGGAGTAGAAAGACTCTTTGCAATACCGGTCTCAAGAGGGGCATAGACATCAACAAAGACAATGGGAATGTCGTGTGATTCCTGGACAGCGGCAAGTGCAGCCGGAGCTCCATAGGCAACGATGATGTTTGCGCCAATGGCATTGAACTTGCGAATTGCGTTGGACCATGAGATGGGGTCGGGGTTCGGCACCTGGGTGATTATTTCGACGGCATCCTGGTCGTATCCCTTGATGGCCAGCGCCCGCACAAATGCACGATGGGCATTGCGATAACGGGGAAGGTCACTGGACAGGACAGCAGCCACGATGATAGTGCTCGAACGAGCCAATGAAACCGGATAGGCCACAGTCACAATCAGCATGCACACGGTACATAACAGAAATTTTTTCACCAAGGGCTTATTCATCCATTACCATTTCGCTGACATGCTGGCAATAATTGCATGAACCGCGCCGTCGTAAAGCGTATTCCGATCATCGGAGTACTGACGAAAGCGGTAATCAACCCCACACGATACATTCTTGGTCAAGTCGTATGCTGCCTTGAAACTGACAGAGTTTTCGACTGTCTTGAGCCAAGTGAGCTCCTTGACCCCTGTTGTGTTGCTCGTGGCATATTGTAAATACGAGGGATCAAACTCGGCATCGGATATAACCTGCTGGAAGGCCAGAGAAAGATCCAGTTTTTCCATAGGCCGCAGGTTGGTGGTGATGCCGTACAGGATTGCGTTGCTGGTGTAGTTGGCAGCAGCAGAGCTTCCAGAAGTCGTAGCTGCATAAAGGATATCCTGGTCAATGGAACTCTTCAGCAATCCAGCCGTGCCGGTCACGTTGAGACGACCGGCAAAAAAATTGGCCCAGATGCTTGCAGAAGCACTTACCATCGTCTTGTCGCGCGGCAGTGCATAATTCGTCAGCGGATTCGTGACCGGGTCGGCAAAGGCCTGCAAGGTACTGATGCTTTTCGATCCGTTATGCTCGCTGCTGTTCAGGTAATTGGCGGAAATCCCCCAACGGTCCTTCATGGTGTAGGTCGCCAGCAACTGCCCTTCGTGCCGTTCATCGTAAGAAACACCATATGCTGGCTGGCCGTTTGCAGTATAGCTGTACCGTGCCTTGAGCCGGAGCCCTTTCAGGGGGCGGGCCATGAGCGCAATGATCCCGCGGTGAATCTCCTCATTTTCCGGCAATGACATACCCGCTACATTGTTGGTATACGGATCCCAGGCCGTGACATTGCTCCGCCTGAGGAAATCACCACGGTATTCGGCCTTGACCGTATAATCGTTCACTGGTCGAAACGACATGATAGTTGAAATGATGTCACGTTTCGTGTCAATCCCCTGGTAGGCATACATGGTTGACGGTGTGAACAGAGACATGGAAACCGTTGCAGTCTCGCGATCAATCTCCTGATGACGGAAACGGACCGCCAACGAGAATTCCTTGCAGGGGGTATAGACCAGGTCCCCTGCTGCGGTATGCAGGGTATCGGTCAGTCCGTTTGCACCAGACACCTGGGTCAGTGAGGAAAGGTTGCTCCGCTGGGCAAAGGTATATGCAGAGGCGATCACGATGCCGCCGGTCTGTTCGGTATGGAGCTTGACCGAGTGGGCCATATAGCGGCTGTCAGGGGTTTCGTTGTGGTCGAAGGTCCCACCGGCACGCTGCAGATATTCGGGATGGAGGGCATCAACCCTCGCAACGAAGCTGTCGGTAGGAGTCCCGGCATGATCGGTATATTGCCGTACGGTAAAGTCATAAATCAGGTCAATGGGACCGAGATGGGCGTCAAAACCCAGCTTCCCTTCATGGGTTTCCCGGTTGACGAGACGATTTGCGGAATAGATCGTGTTTGTGGCAGTGGAGGGGAAAAAGGCTTGATCAGCATATCGAAGCTGTGAAGCCCCTTCCTTGATCATCCGCCAGTACTGCAGGTTCAGGTGAATCGGATAGTACCCCATACGGGCACGCAACGAGGCAAGATCCTGTTCTACCCGCATGCCGTAACGTGCGGCATCATTCGTTGTATCACCCTGGTAGGGAGACCCGAAGGTGAATGCATTAGGAACCGATGACGGGAGCCGGTCAAGGTTGTGGTACAGGGATTCGCTCCGCAGGTGAACGCGATATGCCCCCATATAATCGTAGGAAAGATCGCCGAAATAATCATTATCACTAAGGTAGGAACCATCGACGATAAACTTGTGGTCCCGGCCGAGGATGCTGTTCGTGAGTCCGAAGGTTGGCCCTGAATGGAGATCTTCGTATTCTGCGGCCCTGCCGGCATTGCCGTCAAAGCTGAAGAAACGATAGCCGGCAAAGGTTCGCACCTGGCTGTGGGTTTCTATCTTGCTTTCGGTGAGCGGCAATTCAACTTTCTCGACTTCCGTCTCCTCCTGTGCTTCGGGGTTCGCCTCCTGCAGCTGATGCACTTCCTCCGTTGCCGCCGGCACCTCTTCCGCGTACGCGGGATGCGTCAGCGACATGGAGCCGGAGAGGAATCCTGCTGCTATCAATGTAAAAACGGAATGTCGATACACTGTCATGCTCCTTGACATAAAGGGTCAGAGGCGGTTACTGACGCAAGGTCCCGGCGCCAAATTCAGCTGGAGACGGGATGTCACTGCCATGAACCTGTGAGTGACAGTCGGTACAGCGATTCACAAAAAGCTGCTTTGCCCCGGAGGTCGTATCGAGAGTATGACCACCGTGGCACTGGAAACAGAGGAAAGGCAAAGCTGCCGACAAAAGCCCGTTATTGACCGAACCATGCGGAGTATGGCAATTGGCACAGTTCTCGGTGACATCGCCATGTTCGAAAGCAAACGGCCCCTGCTTCTCCATGTGGCACCGGGTACAGGTTTCCTTCGGGGTCGATCCGCGCAGGAGCTTGTCCTGCATCGAACCGTGCACCTCGTGACAGTCGGTGCAGGACATCTTTTTCTCCCGTAACGGGTGATGGGAGAAGAGATTGTTCTCAATCTTCACATCAGGATGGCAGCCATAGCAGAGTTCAGCCATCTCATCATGGCTGACCTTTTGCTGGGGACCCCGATGCAATTGGTGGCAGTCAAAGCAACTGACATCGTTCATTGCATGTGCGCTTGCATTCCAGAGTGCAAGGACCGGAGTAGAAGCGGCTGTATGGCATTTCAGACACAACAGGGACTGCGCCTGCGGTGGGAGGTTCATGATATCCAGGAATTTCGTTGTATCACATTTTTTGTTCTGGGAATCGTTCAGATCGGGGTCGTCGTCCAGATTGGCGATTGCCAGGCTCCCTGGACCGTGGCACGATTCGCAGTTAACCAGCGGCAAGCCGGTTTCAGGCTTGATCTGTTCACCATGAATACTGTGCCTGAAGTTGTCGGTTATCTTATCGTGCTTGTGGCACTTTGCCACGCAGTTATCCGTACCGACGTACTCGGCGTCCAATCGACCGACAATCAGACGTTCATATTCGCGCACCGGCAAAAGCGGCCTGCTTTGCTTCAAGTCGGCACATGCTGCACAGAGCGCCAACGTCAGGAAACCTGCTACTGTAATCTTTGCGCAGTGCCACACCACCCTGCCCCCCCTGCCTGAAACACAGTCGGAACTCCTACTGTCATCAGTCGGCATTGATACCTTTTGTCGTGGTAAAGATGAACCGCTTAACGATGGGATTCTGGCTCTGCTTGATTTCGCGCGGAGTCCCCACCTCGATGATCCGCCCTTCATGCATCATGCCAATCCGATCGGAAATATAGAGCGCAAAATTGAGATCATGCGTAACAATGATCGTGGTGTTCTTAGTTGTCTCTTTCAGCCCCAGAATGGTATTTGCCAGTTCGTCCGTATTGATCGGGTCAAGCTCGGCAGTAGGTTCATCATACAGGATCAGATCCGGGTTCATGGCCAGTGAACGGGCAATGGCGACACGTTTCTTCATCCCACCGGACAGTTCGGACGTTCTGAGACCTTCCTTGCCCTCAAGCCCCACCAACATCAGCTTCGACCGGATGATCTCCCTGATCCGCTGTTCCTTGCAGATCCGTTTCTCACGCAGCCAAAGGCCGACATTCTCACCAACCGTCAGGGAATTGAACAGGGCAGATGACTGGAATACCATGCTGTATCGGTAATTTCTGGACAACTCCTGCTTCTTGACATCGAAGATCGGCATGCCGTTGATGAATATCTGGCCGCTGTCAGGGGTCTCCAGCTTGACGATGTGCTTGAGCAGAACGCTCTTGCCGGTACCGGAAGGTCCGATTATGGAGAAGGTCTCTCCCGCCTTGATCTCCAGGTCCACATCCTGCAGAACCTGATGACTGCCAAACCGCTTACAGAGCTTGTCGATGCGGATCTCGACACCATGGGTATCTTCAAGATTGACGGCACAATCGGCATCATCACTATGAAAAAAGGTGTGTGCCAGACCATGCTTCACCTTGTCGACGATACCGTCGGTAGATATGTTCTGCTCCAGCAGAGATCGGAAGAACAAGTATTCACCTCGCATATGGTGCGAAAACATCGCAATAATAGCAGACCGGGCAGGCCAGTGCAACCTGAACAGGGCATCCATCGGCTAAAATAGTTCCTCGGCAGATGTTAAAATAGATATTTCTGCCGGTTTGAAAAATGGTGCTTACTCCTGTAGATGAATTGTGACAGGAGCAGAATCGCCAGTGCAGCAGCTATGTTGTTTATCCAGAGCCCTTCCTTGTGCACTTGAACCCCAATCACCCGTTCTATCTCTGCAGGCGTGATGAAATTCAGGTTGATGATAGTATTGAGCACCTCGAACAGATTATAGACGAGCAACAGATACCAGGTCAGATACTGCCGTTTGAGTATGCCGAGCAAAAGATAGAGACAGATGAGACAATCAGCGATAACCAGTACCTTTGCCGCGGAACCACTGTAGATCTTTCCGAGAAAAGGAAACGGATTGCCGAAGGTCGAGGCGGACACCAGGAAGAAGAAGAGATACAGTCCCGAAAGCAGGGTAAGTGCCATCGGCCGGCGCTCCTCGGTGTCATCATGTTCCAACCTCATTCCACCCCCTTATGAATATATGGCAACGGCATGCACTCCGATTATTTCTTTCGCCGCATGTCGCTAAGGGCGACACAGATAAAGATCACGACCATGACACCGGCAATGAATATCCAGTCTGCTGCACTGAATCCAAGCATCGCTCCCCCGCTCATCGTGCAAGATCGGTCAGGGCCTGCTGCGCGTCGGTAAAACCGGGATCACGCTGCAAGGCTTCCCTCAGGCACAGTTCCGCATCCCTCGGCATGGCCAGGTTCTGGAAACAGAGGCCGAGGTAATACCAGACCTCGGGCAAAGGGAATTCTTCACAAAAGGCCAGATCGTCGAGGACATCTCGCAGGATGGCGGCACATTCCTCGAAATCCCCCCCCTGGTAGCAGCCGAATGCAACGCCTATGGCTTCCAGGTAGTCCACCGGCGGGACCCGCGGTATAGCCCCCCCCTCGACCTTTGCGCAGCGAGCCACAAGCCGCTCGGCATCCGCGCCCTTCAGCCCGGGCAGAATCTCCCGCCAGTTCTCTGCAGCCTGCTGGTATCGGCCCAAAAGATAGAGCACCTCTCCAAGATGCAGCTTTACCGTCGCATCAGAGGGGTTGAGTTCCACGGCCCGCTTCAGGAAGGTTTCGGCCCGATACAGATTGACCGTCGATTGATGCAGCGCCGACATCCGTGTACCACGATCGAGAAACGTCGCTCCTATCTGCCCGATAATTCTAGGATCATCGGGCTGCAACAGAGCCATAACCTTCAGGTAATTGATCTTGCGGTCCAGATAGGAGACCTCGACATCCTTGTTGTCAAGCATCAGGATATGGCTGGCAAGCTCGGCAAGGTAATGGGGATAGGCATCGCGCAGCCATCCGGCATAGATCGTGTTGTTCACGCAGTCGGGATTGTTGCGCAGGGCAAGGTAGATCCCCTTGCCGACCATATCGTAACCCAGCCCCGCTTCATCCAGTTTCTGATGATCCGCTTCTTCCAGCGGCACCGGAATACCGTCGGTAAATGCGATTGAGACCCGTCCGTCCCGCCCTTCCAGCACTGAGCCTTCGGGTGGCGTGTAATAGACGATACCGTCAATGGGGGTCGGCTTGTTTCTCTCTAGAGCTCCGATGGGAGGTCCTCCTCTTCTTCCCTGCCGGGAAAAGTATTGATCTCTGCATGAATACCAATCATCTTGTATATCCGGATATTGTCCCACGGCTCGTCCAGGATACCGTCATGGATGGCCCAGCTGCGACCGCGGACCGTCCGATCCTGCCCCGGCATGCGAAACGGCGAGGAGCCGTCGAGGCGTCTGAACAACTTCCCTCCGGGCTCGAATTCCCGATCGATCATCTGCATCAGCATGCGTCCGGTCAGATAATCGAAACCGTATTTCTCATACCTGATCGCATTGTCGTAGGTCAATGGCTCCGCGACAATCATCTCGACGCCCAGGGAGTCTGCAAACCGCTCGAAAAGCGGGAAAAACTCCGCAAACATCCGCAGGCCGCGGCGGGTCTGATTGGGAAAGAGCCCTGCCTGCATTGCCCGTATCTCCTCGGGGATGTTGCGACCCAGGGTGGTAAAGCAATTATCCTGCCCCCTGCTGTCCAGGTCCACATCAAAGCGCCGGGCATATGGATCGTTGATGATGCAGAAAGCGAGCTCCAGCTGCCGATACGGGGTATCGGCAACATCCAGAAAAAAGACGGTGTCGCGGTCATACGGATGCAGCCGCACCTCCAGCCGGAGCAGCCCTAGACCCGGTGGAGCCGTAACAACGACGAGACGTTCCCCTTCTGCCGAACAGAATGTCTCGGCTGAAATCTGCAGCATCCGGCAGAGCCGCTCGGGGATGAGCGATCCGTAGATCCGCTCCTTTTCCCTGTCCGGAAGCGCATTCACCTCCCTCAGGCAAAAGAGAGGACTGCCAGAAACGCTCAGAAGCGGTGCATTACCGGGCAGATTTGCCATGGCCACCCATGTGTACGGGAAAGACAGTTTTCCTGATGGCGGCTATACTCTTCTCCACCGCATCGAGAGCCCTGTTCCTGTCGTCTTCCTGTGCCCAGTGCATGGCATCGAGCAGCATGCTGTGCTGATACCCCAATCCCTTGATCAGCCCCTGGAAGCGTGCCGGGAGGCGCGGGGGGAGACTGATGCCGTTCATGATGGCCCATGCCAGGGTCCAGGCCCTGGCAACATTCATGTTGTCGTAGCCGCCGCCACCCACTGCAACCCAGGGAATCCGCAGTGCCTTCAACTTCCTGAGGATATATGAGTAGCTATGGGTCGTGATCTCCAGCCTGGTGAGCGGATCGGTGCGAAAGGTATCGGCACCCAGCTGGGTAACCAGCAGATCCGGATCAAAGGCGGCTATCAGCGGGAAGGCAACTTCATCAAAGGCCTTCATGAACAGAGCGTCATCCGTGTGCGCCACCAGCGGGACATTGACCGAATAGCCACGTCCCTTCCCCGCGCCGATCTCGCGCTCAAATCCGGTACCAGGAAAAAAATAAATACCGCTTTCATGGAGCGAAACGGTCAGAACCTGATCAGTATCGTAAAACGCCTCCTGGACCCCGTCGCCATGATGGGCATCGATATCGAGGTAGACAACCCTTTTCCCGTGCTGCAACAAGCTGTTTATGGCAATGACCGCATCGTTCAGGTACGAAAACCCGGAAGCCTTTGCACGATGGGCGTGGTGCCAACCGCCGGCAAGGTTGAAGACGATGTCATACCCCTCTTCGACCACCATCCGTGCAGCTTCGACCGTGCCTGACGTCCCCAGCAGCGTCCAATCGTAAAGCCCTTCGAAAACGGGATTTTCCACATCACCGAGACCAAAGCGGAAATCCGCACGGGGTTGGCTATCAGCACTGAACTCTTTCAGCTTGGCCAGGTATTCGGCAGAGTGAAATCCCTGCAACGCCTCTTCGGTGACCAAGGGATAATCGTGCACCTCCCGCCCCACCGTGCCGATGAGGTCGTAGGCCATCATCAGTTCATAGGTCAACTGATAACGCTGAACATGAAAAGGATGATCGGCACCATAATCAAAGGTATTAAAACGATTGGAGTAAATCAGGGCCGTCCTGGCAGTCACCAAGACCTCCTCAATGCAATGCAGGCACCATATAAGGGCTTGTTAATTTGCAAACATTACCTTGATTTCCCTGTAACCGTCAACCCCAAATTACCCACCTACTTTCTGGGTAACCGTTTCCCTGAATTCCCCCTGCACTGCAATTTATCGGTTGACGACCAGCCTTTAGGCTGTATATTATTTGGCGGTTTGCTAGTTTAATGGCGACATAATACTTCACAGAGGGGGGTTACACCGCATGAGAATCGCAATCAATGGCTTCGGTAGGATCGGCAGGATGGTACTGCGCGCGGCAGCGAAGGAAAAAGGGATCGAGTTTGTCGCCATTAACGACTTGACCGACGCCAAAACCCTTGCCCATCTGCTCAAGTACGATTCGGTCCATGGCATTTTCCCCGGCAAGGTCGAAGCGACCGACGATGCCATTATTGTCAATGGCAAAGTCATCAAGATTTATGCGGAAAAGGACCCGTCCCTGCTCCCCTGGAAAAAGGAAAAGATCGACATCGTTCTTGAATCGACCGGCAGGTTCACTGCCCGCGACAAGGCCGAACTGCACCTCAAGGCAGGAGCGAAAAAGGTCATTATCTCCGCACCGGCCACCAACGAAGACATCACCATCGTCATGGGGGTCAACGACAACCTCTACGATCCCAAGAAGCACCATATCATCTCCAATGCTTCCTGCACCACCAACTGCCTCGCGCCGGTGGCCAAGATTCTCAACGACGCTTTCGGCATCGAAAAGGGCCTGGTAACCACGGTTCATTCCTATACCAACGACCAGAACATCCTCGATCTTCCCCACAAAGACCTGCGTCGCGCCCGCGCTGCCGCCATGTCCATGATTCCCACCTCGACCGGTGCGGCCAAGGCGGTTTCCCTGGTCCTTCCCGAACTGAAAGGCAAACTGGACGGGATGGCGATCCGCGTGCCGACCCCCAACGTCTCCGTGGTCGACCTGGTTGCAACCCTGAAAAAGAAGACCGACGCCGACAAGGTCAATGCAGCATTCAAGAAAGCATCCCGTGGCGACCTCAAGGGGATCCTCGGATTCTGTGAAGAACCGCTCGTCTCCATCGACTTCAACGGCAATCCCCTCTCGTCCATTGTCGATGCTCTCAGCACGAAGGTGCTCGACGGGAACATGGTCAAGGTGCTCTCCTGGTACGACAATGAGTGCGGCTTCTCCCAGCGGGTAGTCGACCTCTTCAAACTGGTTGGGAAATAACGAACTCTTACAATAATCAGGAGGGGGAGCGATCCCCCTCCTTTTTTTTACTTCAATGTACTGAGAACACGGGAGGTAACATGGCAATCCGCTATATCGATGAGATTGAAGACCTCAAGGGGAAAAAAGTTTTCATGCGGGTCGACTTCAACGTTCCCCTCGACGACAACCAGAACATTACCGAAGACACCCGGATACGGGCCGTTCTTCCCAGCATAAACTACGCTCTGGACTATAACGCCAAAGTCATCCTCGCCTCCCACCTGGGACGGCCCAAGGGGGAGCGAAAACCCAAATACTCCATGGCTCCCGCAGCCAAACGGCTCTCCCGCCTGCTGGGCAAGGAAGTAAAGCTCGCCCCCGACTGCATTGGCGATGAAGTCCGTGCGATGATCGACGACATGAAACCGGGCGATGTACTGATGCTGGAGAATGTCCGTTTCTATCCCGGCGAGGAAAAGAACGACGAGGATTTTGCCAAGGCGCTGACCAACGGTTGCGAGATCTACATCAACGACGCCTTTGCCGTCTCCCACCGCGCCCATGCCTCGGTGGAAGCGATTACCAGGTTCTTCCCCACCGTGGCTGCCGGCTTCCTGATGAAGAATGAAATGAACTACTTCGAAAAGGCCATGACCAAGCCGATCCGCCCCCTGGTGGCCATACTCGGCGGGGCAAAGGTGTCGGGCAAGCTCGAAGTCCTGGAAAACCTCATCAACAAGGTGGATAAGATCGTCATCGGCGGCGGGATGGCCTTCACCTTTCTCAAGGCTCTCGGCTACAATATCGGTAAATCGCTGGTAGAAGAGGATCTGCTCGAAACCGCCAGGAAGACCTATGAGGCTGCGAGGGAAAAAGGGATCAAGTTCTATCTCCCCGTGGACTGCGTTGTTGCCGACCGATTCAACCCCGAGGCCGAAACCAAGGTCACCCCGATCCAGGAGATCCCGGATGAATGGATGGCTCTGGATGTCGGGCCGGCAACTGTCACCCTCTTCACCGAGGCGCTACAGAATGCGAAGACTATCATCTGGAACGGCCCGATGGGGGTCTTTGAAATGGATGCCTTTTCCCGGGGGACCTTTGCCATGGTCTCGGCAGTCGCAAACTCCTATGCCCTGACCATTGTTGGCGGCGGCGACACCGATTCTGCGGTGCATCGTGCAGGAGAGTACGCCAAGATCAGCTACATATCCACTGGTGGTGGCGCATTCCTCGAACTTTTGGAAGGGAAAAAGCTTCCCGGCATCAAGGTACTGGAAGAGAACGGTCACAGATAGTTCGACCCCTCCCCTTTGGGGATCTACAGCAGCCATACGAGGTGAATTATGCGCAAACCCGTTATTGCCGGCAATTGGAAGCTCTTCAAGACCGGACAGGAAGCCAGTGAACTCATCGAGGCACTGGTGCCGCTGGTGCAGGATACCAAAGATGTGGAAATCGTCGTTGCTCCGGTATTCACCGTATTGAGCCGGGTCAGCGGCCTGATCGCCGCGACTCCCATCAACCTGGCGGCGCAGGATTGCTACTGGGAGGAAGAAGGCGCCTTTACCGGCGAGGTATCGCCCAAGATGCTCGTCGATGCGGGGTGCAGCCATGTCATCATCGGCCACTCAGAGCGACGGCAGTACTTTGCCGAAACCGATGAGACCGTTAACCGGAAGGTCAAGGCAGCCATGGCTGCAGGCCTGGTACCCATCGTCTGTGTCGGTGAAACCCTTGCCGAACGTGAGGCGAACACAACCCTGGACATTCTCAAGCGACAGGTAACCGGTGCCCTCGCCGGTATCGATGCCAGCATGATGGCCGGCATCATCATTGCCTATGAGCCAGTTTGGGCCATCGGCACCGGCAAGACCGCAACGGATGAAATGGCCCAGCAAGCCCATGCCTTTATCCGCAGCCAACTATCGGGGATTGGCGGCACCTCGACGGCCGCTGCCATCCGGATACTCTACGGCGGCAGCGTCAAGCCGGATAATGTGAAGGGGCTCATGGCCCAGATGGATATTGACGGCGCCCTTGTCGGAGGGGCCAGCCTCAAGGCGGATTCTTTCGCTGCCATTGTCAATTTCGGCAGCTAAAAGAGGCTTTTCTTTTTATGCCGAATCTGCTATATAAGAGGAGTTTTTCAACTGGAGGCAGATCGACATGACCTTTTTACTTGTATTCCTGCATCTCACCGTAAGCATCGCCCTGATTGCCATCGTACTCCTGCAGTCCGGCAAAGGTGCGGAGATGGGTGCATCCTTTGGCGCCAGCGGCAGCCAGTCAGTATTCGGAGCCGGCGGCGGCAATACGTTCATGAGTAAACTCACCACCGGTGCGGCCATCATCTTCATGTTGACCTCGCTCACCCTTGCCTACCGCTCGGGTCACTCGAGTTCCTCATCCATCATGTCGGGCAAAACAGCACCCAAAGCGGCACCTGCAGCACCGGCGCCCGCTGCCCCCATGCAAGCTCCCGGGGCAGCGCCTCAAGCCCCACAGCAGGCAGCCCCCCCGGCACAACCGGCTACCCCGGTGCCGGCACAGAAGTAAAACACGGCAAAGTTTACTCTTGACAGTATCTGCCTGGAAATGGTAGATAGAAAACCCGTTTCAAACGGGAACCATAATCAGATCTGCGGTGGTGGCGGAATTGGTAGACGCACCAGCTTGAGGGGCTGGCGGGAGCAATCTCGTGATGGTTCGAGTCCATTCCACCGCACCAAACAAAAGGCATCCTTCGGGATGCCTTTTTTCATGCCTGGCACGGGCCCTTTCACCCGTGAGGTTTCACAGGAGTGCGTGAAAACTGTGCGCCTGTCCATCCCGAAAAGTTTACATTGACATTCCTTGCTGATCTTCATTACGATTATTGAAATTCTGAAAGGCCCCGCCGCGATACGAATGATCTGCACACGCTTGACAGCATGCCTGTTGCTTTCTGTTTTTCTGCTCTTGAGCGTTAACAGCTATGCGCAGCATTTTTCCCGTTCCCCACAGGAAGAGGTCCGGGAAACCGCTGTAGCAAGTGACTGTTGTCCGACAACCGGCTGTCCCTGCTCCGACGATCACGGCACGGCTGGCGGATGCAGTTCCGAATGTTCCTGTTGCTCCTGCCTTGCCCCTCTGCCTTCTCCACTTGCTTATGCCTTTTCTCCGGCCACCTCAACGACCAACCGGTTAGAACCATACTGGACACTCCCCCAGGTATACCTCTCCATCTTTGTTCCCCCGCAGAACCAGGCCTGAATCCCAGGTTCCCTTCCATCCGGCGCATTCATTGTAGGACGCACACGATCCCCTTCATGCGGAATATGCAGGGGCATATTGTGAAATGTCGCGTTCCGTCACCAGAAGGAGTACTTCGTGAAAAGCACGGAAAGATCATCGACCCAGCCCATCTGGGACTATTTCTGCTCATTGAAACTCACCATGTTTCTCCTGCTTACCCTTGCCGTCACCTCCATCATCGGCACGGTCATACCGCAGGGGGCACCTCCCCCGGAATATCTGCAGACCATCGGCGAAAACAAATTCAAGTTATACAAGACACTAGGTTTTTTCGACATGTATCATTCCGGGTGGTTCATCTTGCTGCTGGCCCTGCTGACCAGTAATCTCATTGCCTGCTCGATCAAGAGGCTTCCCCAGATCTGGCGGCTCATCACCCGTCCGACTACGGTCATGGACGAAGGGTTGGGGAAAAGTCTCTCTCTTATCGAATCGGTCAGCGTCCATGCAGACCGTTCCCTGTTGCGGGACAAGTCGATTGCCCTGCTCAGGGCGGAATTCGGCGAACCCGTAGTCACGGAAGCAGACGGTTCCTGCCACCTATTTGCCCAGAAGACCCCCTGGTGCCGTCTTGCGGTATATATCGTTCATCTCAGCATCATTGTCATCTTCATCGGGGCAATCATCGGTTCGATTTTCGGCTATAAGGCCCATGTGAACATTATCGAAGGTGAGGCGGTCACGTCGGTCATGTCACGCACCGGCAAGGAGATCCCGCTCGATTTTGCCATTGGCTGCGAACAGTTCAGTGTCAGCTACTACGACACCGGCGCGCCAAAAGAGTTCAAGAGCATCCTGACCGTGCTCGAAGACAGGAAGCCGGTCCCCGGCTTCACCAGGGTTCCGATCATCGTCAACGATCCGCTGACCTACAAGGGGATAACCTTCTACCAGTCGAGTTACGGCAAGGTGGGTGAGCATCATTTCATCATCAGCAATAGGGACGGCAGCAATAAGACGCAGTTGACGGTCGACAGCAGTTCATCGGCGAAACTGCCCGACGGCAGCGGCATGCACGTCCTGGAATCGACACAGGACATCAGCCCCTTCCAGCCCGGCATGTCCGGACCTGCCGCGCACATCGAGGTGCATACGCCAACAGGTGAAACCAAGGCGGTGGTCATCTACGCCCAATACCCGGAGCTGAACGCACGGACATCAGAGCAGAACGGCCTGCCGCTCATATCCTATACCGGCGGCCAGGAACAGGAATATACGGGGCTGCAGGTAGTCAAGGACCCCGGCGTCTGGGTGGTGTGGCTCGGATGCTTTCTCATGGTGGCGGGTGTCTATGCGGCGTTCTTCATGTCGCACCGCCGAGTCTGGATACGGATCACTGATGGCGAGGTTACCATCGGCGGCCACAGCAACAAGAACCAGGCTGGATTCCAACCCGTTTTTGCCCGTCTCGTTGAGCGGCTGCGAAACGATATTTCCGGGGAGGGAGAGAAATGACCAGTTCACTTCTGTTCAACAGCACCACAATCGCCTATCTCGCGTCCATGCTGCTCTTCTTCATTTTTCTCGCCAGCCGTTCCAGGGGAGTCGGCACAGCAGGAAGCATTCTCGCCCTGGTCGGGCTGGTTCTGCAAACCGTGGCCATCGGCCTGCGCTGGAAGGAGTCATACGCCCTCGGCGTCGGCCATGTGCCGCTCTCCAATCTCTACGAATCGGTCGTCTTTTTTTCCTGGACCATTGTCCTGTTTTACTTCTTTCTCGATCTTAAATACAAACACCGGGTGATCGGAGCCTTTGTCATGCCGTTTGCGCTCCTCGGCATGGCGTGGGCGCAACTCGGGCTCAACAGCGGCATCGAGCCGCTCGTTCCCGCCCTGCAGAGCAACTGGCTGCTGTATCATGTCGTGACCTGCTTTCTCGGCTATGCAGCCTTTGCCGTGGCCTGCGGCATCTCGGTCATGTTCCTGATCCGTGAAGGCCACGAACGGCAGACCGATATCTCCGGCAAGAGTATCGTTGCCACATTCCCTGCCAGCAGGATTCTCGACGACCTCAACTACAAGGCGATCATGATCGGCTTCCCGCTCCTGACTCTGGGGATCGTCACCGGCGCAGCTTGGGCCAACTATGCCTGGGGCACCTACTGGAGCTGGGATCCCAAGGAAACCTGGTCCCTCATCGTCTGGTTCATCTATGCCGCTTTTCTCCATGCCCGCATCACCCGTGGCTGGTTCGGCAGGAGGGCGGCATGGCTCTCCATCATCGGTTTTGCCGCCACCATCTTCTGCTATCTCGGGGTCAACCTCCTCCTGTCGGGCCTCCACAGCTACGGTGGGGGCTCCTGATCCCCTACCCCCGTGAGGAATCGGGGGACACACCGATACATTCAGGGCGCTGAAACGACAACGCGCCTGATGACATGTCATCAGGCGCGTTGTCGCAAGAACAATGACCCTTGATGCCGTTTACACGGCCGGATGACCGGTGTGCCGGATATCCTTTCCCTTCACCATAAATATCACCATCTCAGCCACATTGGTGGCATGATCGGCAATCCGCTCCAGGCATTTGGCAATGGCATTGACCTTGATGGCACGGGCGATGGTCGTTGGTTCTGACATCATGAAAGTCAACAGTTCGCGCTGGATCTGCTCGTTCAGGTCATCGACAAACTGGTCGTCACCGCAGACCTTGAGGGCGAGACGGTCGTCCCCGCCGACAAAGGCGTCAAGCGCCTCCTTGACCATCACGCCGGCCCACTGGGCCATCCGCGGCAGGTCGATATACGGCTTCAACGGCGGTTCCTCGTTGAGCTCCTTGGCCCGTTTGCCGATATTGCGGCACTGGTCACCGATCCGCTCCAGATCGGTAACGATCTTCAACGCCAGGGTCAAAAAGCGGAGATCGCGTGCGGCCGGCTGGCGACGGGCCAATACCTGCAAGCACCGTTCATCGATCTCCATCTCCAGCCGATTGATCTCGTGATCAAAGGCGATGACCCGGTCGGCCAGCGCTGAATCACGCTCCACCAGTGACTTGAGGGCATCGTTGATCATCAACTCCACCTTGCCCCCCATCTCCAGGAGCTTGGAACGAATCTCGTTCAACTCTGCATCGTACTGCTTACTGTAATGTTCACGTTCCATGATTAACCGAACCTTCCTGTGATGTAATCCTCAGTCTGTTGCCTGTCGGGATTGGTGAATATCTTGCGGGTGTCGTTGCACTCTACCACTTCTCCCAGATAGAGGAAAGCCGTGTAATCGGATACCCGTGCCGCCTGCTGCATGTTGTGGGTCACGATGATCACTGTGTACTGTCCCTTGAGTTCGTCGATCAGCTCTTCGATCTTCAGCGTGGCAATGGGATCGAGTGCCGAGCAGGGCTCATCCATCAGGATGACCTCTGGCTGCACGGCAATGGTCCGGGCGATGCAGAGGCGCTGCTGTTGCCCGCCAGAGAGTTCCATGGCGCTCTTTTTCAACCGGTCCTTGACCTCATCCCACAAGGCGACCCTCTGCAGGCTCGACTCAACGATATCATCAGCCGCAGAACGCTTCAGGCGGCTGTTCAGCTTGAAACCGGCAATGACATTGTCGTAGATGGACATGGCCGGAAACGGGTTCGGTTTCTGGAACACCATGCCGATGCGACGCCGGATGGCCACGGGGTCGACCGAGCGGTCATAGATGTCGGTTTCGTCAAGGAGGATCCTGCCGCTTACCCGGGCCGAGGGGACCAGGTCATGCATCCGGTTCAGGCTGCGCAGGACCGTTGACTTGCCACACCCTGAAGGACCGATAATGGCGGTCACGCTATTGGCCGGGAAGTCAATGGAGACCTCCTTCACAGCATGGGTGCTGCCGAAATGGACATTGAGCTTGTCGAGACGTACTTTCGTGTTCATTGCATTCCTCTAGCGGGCCTGGCTCTGCCGGCCGAAATACCGTGCAGCCAGGCTCAGGGTAAACATGATGACCACCAGGACCAGCGCCCCTGCCCAGGCCAGCCGGTGCCAGTCATCATAAGGAGAGATGGCAAAATTGAAGATCTGCAGCGGGATGGCGGCCATGGGTTCGGTCATCTTCCTGCTCCAGAACTGGTTGCCCAGGGCGGTAAAGAGCAGCGGCGCCGTTTCGCCGGCGATCCGGGCGATCGCCAGCAGCACACCAGTAACGATACCGGTCCGTGCGCTTGCCAGCGTCACCTTGAGTGTCGTCCGCCAGAGCGGCACGCCCAGCGCCAATGAAGCCTCGCGCAGAGTTCCCGGCACCATCTTCAGTTGCTCCTCGGTGGTGCGGAGCACAATGGGGATCATAATCATCGCCAGAGAAACCGCACCGGCCAGGGCGGAAAAATTCTTCATCGGCACCACCAGCAGGGTGTAAGCAACCATGCCGGTGATGATGGATGGGATGCCAGCCAGGACATCGGCGCTGAAACGGATCACCGTGGACAAACGGTTACCGCCGTACTCGGTCAGGTAAACGGCCCCAAGGACACCGACCGGCAGGCCGATGCAGGATGCCATGGCGATCATGATGGCCGATCCCATCAGGCCGTTGGCCATGCCGCCGCCCGTCTCCCCGGTCGGCTTGGGTATCTGGGTGAAAAAATCCAGGTTGATGGAACTCGCTCCCATCTTCAGGATATGGAGGAAGATGATCACCAGCGGAGTCAGGACCGCGAGTGTCGCTGTGACCATGAGCAGGGTCATCAGGCCGTTTTTCAGGGAGCGTGCAGACAGATAACGGATCATGCCTTCCCTCCCGTGCTGCCACGGGTAACGCTCCAGATGAGCAACCGGGCCATGACGTTGATCAGCAGCGTGACAAAAAGCAGGATGAGACCGATCTCCATCAGCGCTGAGGCGTGCAGTTTGGAGGTCGTCTCGGCGAATTCGTTGGCAATGACGCTGGGCATGGTATAGGCAGGAGCCAGGAGCGACAGGGAAATCTGCGGCGTATTGCCGATGACCATGGTGACAGCCATGGTTTCACCGATGGCACGGCCAAGCCCGAGGATTACCGCACCGAGGATGCCGGAGCGGGCATAGGGAAGGAGCGCCATGCGAAGCATCTCCCAGCGGGTTGCTCCGAGTGCATAGGCAGCCTCTTTCTGGGCGAGGGGCACGGCCAGGAGCACCTCTTTCGTGATGGAGGTAATGATGGGGATGATCATGATCATCAGGATGAAAACCGCTGCCAGCATGCTCACGCCATAGGGCGCCCCCTGGAACAGGGGAAGAAAACCGAATTTGTCGATCAAAAACGGTTGCACCGTCTGCTGGAGCCACGGTGTCATGACCAGTATCCCCCAGAGACCGTAAATGACGCTGGGGATGGCGGCCAAAAGCTCCACCAGCGCCGCCACAATGCTACCCACCTTGCTCGGGGCGATGTCCGTAATGAACAGCGCCGTGCCGACGCTTAAGGGGGTTGCCAGCAGTATTGCCAGGATGGAGGATACGACCGAGCCGTATAAAAACGGCAGGGATCCGAATCGCTCCTGAACCGCATCCCATTCGCTACTGGTCACGAAGTCCCAGCCAAAGCGCTGCAGGGAAGGGAGGCTCTCCTTGACCATTTCCATTGCCATCAGCAGGAGGATCAGCAGGATGCTCGCGGCAAACAGGAGCGTGATCCACCGGAACAGCGTGTCTCCATGGGCGAACCTGCCAAAAAGCGACTTCCGTTTCATTTCCTCTCCTTGCACCGCCCATCCTCCGCACACTGTTGTCGTTATGCAGTCATCACCCAGTTCCTTCACGGTGTAGCCTTTCTGTAACAATCATTCAGGCGGAAAAAAGCCCGGAGATGGCGTCATCTCCGGGCGTGCGACGATTCTTACGATCAGTATTTGATGCTCTTGATGGTCTTGCCGACCATCTTGGCAACGTTAGCGGGAAGCGGCGCATAGAGCAGCGGTGCGGCCATCTTCTGACCCTGGTGCAGGCTCCAGTTCAGGAACTCCACGATCTTCTTCCCCTTGACCTTGTCATGCTGCTGCTCGTACACCAGCAGCCAGGTGAATCCAGCGGCAGGATAGGAGTCCTTGCCCGGCTGGTTTACCAGAGAAATCCGGTAGTCGGCGGGCATGCTCTTGGCAGCGCCGGCTGCGGCAGCACTGATCGACTTGATGGACGGCTCGATGAAATGCCCATCCCTGTTCTTAAGGAATGCGTAAGGGAGCTTGTTTTCGAAGGCATAGGCCAGCTCGACATAACCAATTGAAAACTGTGTGTTCTTCACCTGACCGGCAACTCCTTCGTTCCCCTTGCCGCCGAGACCGATGGGCCATTTTACCGATGCCCCCTTGCCGACCTTTCCTTCCCACTCCTTGCTGACGCCAGAGAGATAGTCGGTGAAGATGCTGGTGGTGCCGCTGCCATCCGAACGGTGCACAACGATGATCGCCTTGTCGGGCAGCTTCGCACCGGGGTTATCGTTGGCGATCCTCGGATCGTTCCACTTGGTGATCTTGCCGAGGAAGATGTCGGCCACGTCCTCAGAGGTCAGCTTGAGCCCCTTGGCAACACCGGGAATATTATAGGTAACCACGACTGCCCCCATGACCGTGGGGATGTGCAGGAGCTTGCCCGGTGCTCCCTTCAGCTCGGCATCGGAGAGGAACTTGTCCGAAGCGCCGAAATCGACGGTCTGGGCAGTGATCTGTTTGATGCCACCGCCGCTGCCGATGGACTGGTAGTTGAACTTGACGGTTCGGTCGATCTTGGCATACTCGCTGAACCACTTGGAGTAAAGCGGGTACGGGAAGGTGGCGCCGGCCCCGTTGATAAGGGTTTCGGCCCCGGCAAGGGTGGTCATTGCCAACAGGCTGGCAGCAACGAAAACGGTTATCCTCTTCAGCATCTTAAGCCCCCTTTTGTGTCGTTCACATAGTTGTCATCATACCCTGCAATTATTACAACCATGTTACAGTCATGCTAATTCTCTGTGAATTGTGCGGTCGTACAAGCTTACCAAACGCCGCTGCTAGAGTTCATGCTGCATGCGCCGGGGTGAATAACGGAGCGCAATGACCCGGATGCATGCCAAGGACAGTACCAGGGCGATCACCATGGCAACCTCCTGCCACTCCATGTCCCGGTACCAGAATGCCATGACCTCGGTGAGGACGGTAACGATCACGGTATCGATGATGTATGTTACCTTGACCCGCCCCTCAGAGAAGTAGGCCAGGGCGGTACGCAGGATCTCCACAATGGCAAGGACCGTCAGCATGTCCACCAGAACCGTCTTGAACGCCCCATGGAAATCCCCCCGCAGCACCAAGCGGAGGTCGTAGACGGTGCAGCCTATACCGGCAAGTATCGCCAGCAGAATCGTAACGATGAGCAGTGAGAGCAGTACCCGGGCAGAGCTCTCGAAAAAACGGATAATTTTCAGATCGACCGCTTCTTCGCGCCACATTGATATCCTCCTTTCATGTCATAAGGATGGTAGCAGGCTCTTGTTACTGCACGGTTTCAGACAGGTGAAAAGCAGGTGACAGTTTGCTGGGAAGGAAGATGCCCGGGAGCGGCAACGCTGCCCGGGCCGTGGTGCGGAATAATCGGGGGATGGAATCAGGCCTTGCGCAGGGTCAGGATGAAACTGCTCCCCTTGCCCGGCGTACTCTCTACGGAAATGCTGCCGCCATGGAGCTGGACGATATGCTTGACAATGGAAAGGCCGAGTCCGGTCCCACCTTGGTCACGGCTGCGCGCGGTATCAACCCGATAGAAACGCTCGAAGATCCGGGGCAGGCTCTGGGGAGGGATCCCCGGCCCGGTATCGGAGACCCGAACGGTAACCGCGCCCTCCCCGTCCGTGACGGCAACCGTTACCCTGCCGCTGCCCGGCGTGTACTTGACCGCATTGTCCAAAAGATTGATGAAGACCTGTTCGAGGCGCCCCTGGTCGGCAAGAACTGCCGGGGTGTCATCCGGAACCGAAATGTCGAGGACAATCCCCTTTTCGCCGGCCTTCAACTCCACAAGGGCTGCAGCATGGCGAATGGTCGCGGCCAGCGGGACCGGATGCAACTGCAGGGAGAATTCGCCCGATTCCATTTCAGAAAGGGTGAGCAGGTCACCGATCAGTGTGGCCAGCCGCTCGGAATGATTGAGTATGATCGTGACGAATCGCTCTGCCCGATCGGGGTCCTCAACCATCAGGCCGCCCAACAGTGTCTCGGCATACCCCTTGATAACGGTGACCGGAGTGCGGAGTTCATGGGAAACATTGGCAACGAAGTCCTTGCGGATCTTTTCGAGGCGCTTCAGATCGGAGATATCGTGGAAGACCGCCACGATGCCCCGAAGTTCCTCGCCGTCCAGGAGCGGCACCCAGTGTGTCAGGATGGTCTTGTCCTCACCGAGGGAGAGTGTGATCTCCTCGTGGCGCTCTGCCCTGTTCTGAAGGACCAGCTTGAACGACTCGTGCAGGGTCGGGTGCCGGGTGATGTCGATGAGCGGTCGGCCGATCACCTCCTCGCGGACGTCGAACAGTGCGCAGAATGCGGGATTGACCAGCATCACCGCACCCTGGGCGTCGGTGACCATGAGCCCCTCCCCCATGCCGCGAAGAATGGCATCGAGGCGATTCCGTTCCGTGGCAAGGTTGTGCAGTTGCTCCTGAATGCGGCTGGCCATGGCGTTCATAACCTGGGCCAGATTGCCGAATTCATCGGAACGATGAATGGTCAGACGTCGGGAAAGATTGCCGGCACCGATATCTTCCGCCAGGGCTGCAACCTGGCGCAGCGGCCGGTAGAGCATCTGGGAAAAGATCGAACTCATGGCCAGCGAGATAATGGCTGCAAATGCGAATGCAATGGCAAGCAGGGTATGCAGATTGACCTTCAGCTTCTCCAGGGCAGTCAGGGGAAGCGCAAGCCGGATCACCATGCGGGTCGTGTCGGCAGCGGTAAATGGTTCCGCCACATACAGCATGTCGGTCCGCAGGGTGGCCGAATACCGGGTAGCGCTCCCTTTGCCGCTCTGCAGGGCCTGCTGCACCTCGGGACGCCCCAGGTGGTTGTCCAGCGTAGAGAGACTGGCAGCAGCAACCTCCGAATCACCGATCACGGTGCCGTCGGCGGCAATGAAGGTAACCCTCGCGCTGATCCGCCTGCCGATCTCTGCCGCCATGGACGGCGCATCGCTGTGACCTGAGATTCTTCCCGCCGTGAGTGCGGCAAGGGCAGCCTCATTGAAAAGGTTTTCAGTGACTGACGCGACCAGGTAGTTTTCCAGCGTATGGCGAAGAAAACCATAGAATGCGCTCCCCATGACCAGGACCAACACGAGATAGGAACCGAGCAGCTTCCAGCGAATGGTCGTCTTCATCAGGCCTCCATCTTGTAGCCGAAGCCACGCACGGTCTTTATCATCTCTCCAGCCTCGCCCAGCTTGCTTCTCAACCTGGTTATATGGGTATCCACGGTCCGCGTGTCAGCCGTGTGGTTGTATCCCCAGACGTGGCTGAGGAGGTGCTCCCGGCTTTGCATCCTGCCCAGGCGCTCCGCCAGGGTCAGCAGCAACTTGAACTCCGTGGAGGTAAGCACCACCTCCTCGTTGTTGACCGTAACGCGATGCCGCACCGTATCGACCATCAGCGGACCGACCAGAATACTCTTGCCGCTGCTGTCATCCGCCACGGTGCGCCGCAGTACCGCCTTGATGCGCAAGAGGAGCTCTCTGGTCGAGAAGGGTTTCACCAGGTAATCGTCGGCTCCGACCTCGAACCCGACCACCTTGTCGATCTCCTCCCCCTTGGCCGTCACCATGATCACCGGCAGTGCTGCGGTGCTCTCCTGCTTGCGCAGATGCTTGCAGAAGTCGATACCGTTCACCTCCGGAAGCATCAGGTCGAGAACGATCAGGTCGGGCTTCTCGGTTCTCACCCGCTCCAGACCGGTCCGCCCGTCAAGGGCAACCAGGGTCTGGTACCCCTCCTTCTCCAGGTTGAATGCCAGAAGCTCTGCCAGGTCACGCTCATCTTCAACTATCAAGATCTTCATGGAAACCCTGCCGGATGTAAGATTTTTGTCACATTACCACCATATTGTTACAACTCTGTGTCCTTTCAGTTGAGAAGAGGTAAAAACTTCGCATCTGTAGGGGAATATGCAGCAAATCGTCCCGCTCATTGCTGCCGCGGCAGGTTGTTGCCGCTCTGAGCGGGTTTGTGCGTGCACAGTATTCCGTCAGAATCGGAGCACTACCCTTCCCCCGGTTGTTATCATCCCGCGTGACGCCTGGATGGGATTGCATTCTGCCGCATTTCTGCTACAACTGAGAAGTCGATTCACGGACGAGCAGTGCGACGGCAGCCGCGGGATGCGGTTTCCCCATCATGATCAGTAGAGGTGAACTATCGATGTGCAACATTACCTATGATGATATCGGCCCTGCAAGGGTAATCAACCTCTATTCATCCAAAGATCGTCTGAGAGCAGTAGTTGTGATCGACAACGTGGCACTGGGACCGGCCATCGGCGGGGTGCGGGTCTCTCCCCGGGTCAGCACCTCAGAGGTATGGCGGCTGGCCAGGACCATGACGCTGAAGAACTCCATTGCCGGGCTTCCCCACGGCGGAGCCAAAGCAGGGATCATTGTCGATCCGCTTTCATCCAACAAAGAGCGGGCCTTTCGCGTCTTTGCCCGCATGATCCGCGATCTTCAGGACTACATACCGGGACCGGACATGGGGAGCAATGAAACGGCCATGGCCTGGATCCACGACGAAACCGGACGCGCTGTCGGGCTTCCCGAGGAGATTGGCGGACTGCCGCTGGACAAGCTGGGTGCAACCGGATATGGACTTGCGGCCTGCGCCGAGGTTTCAGCCCCCATGGCAGGAGTGGATCTGAACGGGGCACGGTTGGTGATACAGGGATACGGAAACGTGGGCAGGGCAGCAGCCCGCTTTCTCTGCGCCAGGGGAGCCGTTTTGGTAGCTGCCTCGGACTCGCGCGGATGCGTCTACGATCCGTCCGGCATCGATTTCGACGAGTTGGCGCGGGTCAAGGAAGAGCATGGCAGCGTCGCCGCCTACGGCAAAGGGAGCAGGATCGCCGCGGAAACCATCTTTGCCGTACCCAGCGACATCATCATCCCGGCAGCAACCCCCGACGTTATCAACGAGGGGAATGCCGCGGAGATCACGGCCCGCCTCATCCTGCAGGGAGCGAATATTCCGGCCACGGCAAAAGCAGAGCAGATGCTGTACAACAAGGGCATCCTGGTGGTGCCCGATTTTATCGCCAATGCCGGCGGTGTCATCATGGCTGCCATGGAATATGCAGGCAAATCCGCGCCAGAGGCGTTCGCGAACATCGACGATCGGATCAGGAGCAACACCCGCCAGATCCTCGAACATTCCGCAGCACGAAACATCCTCCCCCGCGATGCCGCCATTACCCTGGCCATGGAGCGGGTACACCGCGCCATGGTCTACCGCGACCACTGACCCACCTCTCGAGCATCCATTGATCTGCCCCCAGGGCTAGACGCTTTCCAGGAAGAGCAGCGCCGGGTCCTCCAGAAAGGCGACGAACCTGGCGAGAAACTGGGCCGCATCGGCGCCATCGGTGACGCGATGGTCGAAGGTGAGCGACAGGTGAAGTATCTTCCTGATGACGATCTCCCCCTGGTGCACCCAGGGCCGGTCCACGATGCGTCCGCACCCGAGGATCGCCACGTCGGGCCAGTTGATGATCGGCGTGGCAAAGAGACCGCCGAAATGCCCGTAATTGGTGATGGTGAAACTGCTCCCCCGCATCTCCTCGGCAGTGATGGTCCGATTACGCGCCTTCACCCCCAGTACCCGGAGCTCCTTTGCCAATTCGACGATATTTTTCCGGTCCACGTCACGGACCACCGGCACCATCAGACCGTCCGGCGTATCCACGGCAATGCCGAAATGAAACTCCTTCTTGAGAATGATCTCCTCTGTGGCGTCGTCGATGGAGGCGTTGAGATAGGGGTGCTCGCGAAGCGCATGCTGGGCAGCCTTGATGATGAAGGGGAGAAAGGTCAGGTGACTGCCGCGAGACTCGACCTCCTGCTGCTCCCGCTGGCGCATCTGCCATAGTTCGGTGATGTCGGCCTCCTCCATGCCGGTAACAAAGGCGGTATTGCGCTGGGAAGCCATGACATTGCGGGCAACGGCGCGGCGCACCCCCTTGAGCGGCAAACGCTCCACCTGCCCGTAACTCGCGACTTCCCGCTGCCCGGTCGCCCCCTTTTTCTCCAGGTCATCAGGCGTAATGCTGCCATGCGGTCCGCTCCCCCTGATCTCCTTGAGGTCGATCCCCCGCTCCCTCGCCAGTTTCCGGACCAGGGGGGTGGCGAGTACCTGCGTCTCTTCATCCGCCTCGGGGAGGGTCCCGACGATCCCCACTGAGGCGGGACGCTGTGTCTCCCTCTGTTCCGGTGCCTCTTCGACGTCTGCAATGGTGAGCAGGAGTTCCCCGACCCTGACAGTCTCGCCTTCCCGACGATGCACCTGCCTGACCACCCCTGCTCGCGGTGACGGCAATTCCACCACCGACTTGTCGGTCTCCACCTCCAGCACCGGCTGATGCTCGGTAATCCGCTCGCCTTCACGAACCAGCCATTTGCGCAGTTCCGCCTCGGCGATCCCTTCGCCCAGATCGGAAAGTCTGAATTCATAGGCCATGTCAGTACCTCATCACATCGTCGATTGCCAGGCGTATCTGCTCCGCCGTTGGCAGGTAATACTCCTCCAGGGAGGGAAGCGGCATGGTCACGTCCGGTGCCGTTACCCGCTGCACCGGCGCCCGCAGATGGAAAATCCCCTCGGAAGCCAGGGTTGCTGCGATCTCGGCACCGAAACCGCAGCTCTGTGTCGCCTCATGCACGATCACCGCCCGACCGGTCTTTCGTACCGACGCCAGCACCGTCTCCGCATCGAAGGGGTTCAGGGTTAACAGATCGATCACCTCGGCATCGTACCCGCCAACCGACTTCATCACCCGCTCCAGCATGCTCCCCCAGGCGATGACAGTGACCCCCCTCCCTTCGCGAACCACCCGGGCCTGACCAAGGGGGATGGTGTACTCCTCCTCCGGGACCTCTTCCTTCAGAAGGCGATAGAGCCGGGTCGGCTCCAGGAAGAGCACCGGGTCGGGGTCGCGGATGGCTGCCAGCAGGAGCCCCTTGGCCGTATAGGGACCGGACGGCACCACCACCTTCAGGCCCGGCATGTGGCAGAACATCGCCTCGGTGCTCTCCTCGTGGAGTTCAGGCGCCTTGATCCCCCCACCATAGGGGGTCCGGACCACCAGGGACGCGGAGAAGCGGGAACAGGAGCGCGACCGGATCCGCGCCGCATGGGAGAAGAGCTGATCAAAGGCCGCATAGAGGAAGCCCATGAACTGGATTTCTGCCACGGGGCGAAGACCATAGGCGGCCATGCCGATGCAGGCCCCGACAATGGCCGACTCGCTGAGGGGGGTATCGATAACCCGCTCGATGCCGAACCGCTCCAGCAGGCCGTCGGTTATGCGGAATACCCCGCCGTCGCGCCCAACATCCTCTCCCAGGAGCACAACCCGGTCGTCCCGCTCCATCTCCTGGCGAAGGGCGAGATTGATCGCCTGGACCATGTTGACTAGTGCCATGTCACTGTTCCTTCATCTGACGGGTCAGTCGCTGACCGGGGAAAGCCACCGTATCGTCAAACAGCGCCCCCTTCTCCTGCAGGGGTAGCGCCTCCATGAGCCGAACCGCATCGTCAACCAGCGCAGCGCTCTGTTCTTTCACTGACTTGCCTTCAGCCTCGTTCCAGATGCCTTTCTGCGCCATAAACCGCTCCAAACGCAGGATCGGGTCCCTGGCAGACCATGTTGCGAGTTCTTCAGGGGAACGGTAGCGGGAGGCATCGTCTGCCGTGGTATGGTCGGCCATGCGGTAGGTGAGACATTCGATGAAGGTCGGCCCTCCGCCTCCTCTGGCCTTTTCCAGCGCATCGCGGCTGGCCCGGTAGACAGCAAAGATATCGTTGCCATCCACCTGCACCCCCTCGAACCCGTAGGCAAATGCCTTCTGCGCCAGGCTTCCGGCCGCAGTCTGCCCCGTCAGAGGTACGGAGATGGCCCACTGGTTGTTCTGGCAGATGAACACCACCGGCAACCTGAACACCCCGGCCATGTTGAACCCTTCGTGAAAATCCCCCTTGGAGGTAGCACCGTCACCGAAATAGGCGACCGCTACGGCTGGATCGCGCCGGTAGCGGGCAGCCATGGCAGCGCCAACGGCATGGGGGATATGGGTCCCCACCGAGACGCAGATGGGGAAGATATTGAGGGAGTCCGGGGTCTTGAGGCCCCGTCCGTCGCCGGCCCAGTACTGGAAGAGCTGTTGCATGGGAAAGCCGAGGGCAAGATGTACCCCCATCTCGCGAAAAGAGGGGAATACCCAGTCACGGGGTTGCAAGGCCAGGGCGCTCCCCACCTGGGCCGCCTCCTGCCCCGTCACCGGCGGGTAGGTACCGAGCCGTCCTTCCCGCTGCAGGGCCAGAGCCCGTTCGTCGAAGGTCCGGGTCAGGACCATCAGGTCATACATCCTCCTGATCTCCGCATCGGACAAAAGGGGCATCAGATCGGTGTCCACACCGCCGCTTTCATCCAGTATCTCCAGACGCCGTACCGCACATGTGGCAATCACCTTTTCGGACATGGCCGCTCGTGCCTCCCCAGTGAGATTGAGAAAGTGTAGCCTGCCTGCAGAAGCTGTCAACGCCGGCCATCACCGGCAATTCCCCCCTGTACCCGCGACGGGCGCTCCTGACTCGCCCTGTCGTTGTCCGATTCAGCTACGACGACTATAATGAATAACTCCTTATTTTATCCGTAATTCTTCCTCATTTTACTGTTAATTACCTATCAGGCTATACATGTGTAATGAATGGACTTCCAATATCGGGTGTCCTTATGTAACTAAAGGGGGAAGATTGTATGAGATTTATGATTACAACTTTTTTACCATTTCTTTTACTGTCAGGATGTTCCACCTATTCGAGTAAAAACGTCGCGCTGATGCCATTCTCTTCACCAGTCGACAAAAATGTCGGTCAGGAGACCTCTGACCGACTGGCACAAGAACTTGTGGCAAAAGGCTATGTCGTTATTGATCGCAGCATAACCAGCAATTGGGTGAATGAAGCTTCTTTCTATAGTTCGGGCTTGAGCGATGAAATGCGACAAAAACTGAAAGCACACAACCTGGCAGCAGTAGTGTATGGAAACATCAATGATTTCAGGTGCGATTCGATCAACTCCTCAGGCAGCCTTTACTCCAAGAGCCTGGTCCGCTGCACCGTTTCCGTGACGGCAAAGATGACTGATCTCGTGACAGGCAGACTTCTCTGGGGGATGACCATGAACGACACCGATGAAGGAGAAAATCTTACTGCCATGGGGTTGATGAATACCATGATCCAAAAGGCCAATATCATTGCCGGCATTCCCGAACCGGCGGGACAGGCAAAGCAGTATGCGCAAAACTGAGCCGGTACAAGGACATGATCGGCAGTAAGCATTATATCCGGCAGTGATCACGGTTGTGCAAGGATACCATCGATGAAATGTGCTGTTCGTGCAGTGTGTGTACTGGTTCTGGCGTCCTTGCTGTTTGGCACCTCGACAGCAGGGGCTGAAGACGCCTACGAAAAGATTTTGAAGGATTCATTATACGGAAGCGTCTTCGGGGGGCTCTTGGGGGCGGCATGCATGACCCTGACCGACAAGCCGTTCGATCATTGGGGCTATATCGGCACCGGTGCAGGTGTCGGACTCATGCTCGGCATGACCCTCGGTTTTGGCTCTTCGATGTTTACCAAGCGGGCAGCGGCAGAGATCGACAACAAGGGAGTCAATTTCGCGCTGCCCACCATTTCACCTGAGCTGGAGACTTCGTCACCCACCCGCCTGGCTGCAATAACCTGGCGGGTGGAACTTGTGAAAGGGACATTCGATTGATGTGATGAAATAGGTCGTGAGTGCCGTTCCGGAATGCCTGCTACGGCATGATGTCAGCCGGTCCTAGGGATAGAGCTGATCCCGCAGCCTGGCATGCAGACCAACCCAGAAACGGGAATAGATCCGTCCCATCCGCTGGCTCGCCAGCAGCCCGACCAGGTAAAAAACGATGATAATGGCAATCAGGGCGCCATAGAGCTTGGGGTTCTGCATCATGCAGACAGCAAGCTTCAGCAGACCGTCCAGGGAAAAGGATATCCCCTCGCCACCTGCCTGCCGGTACGAATCCCAGAGGAGAAAAGCCAGGGTCAGCACCGACACGGCCAGGAATGCCAGGTGGGTATAATGCCGCAGCCAGGTCCACGGCTGGACACTATCCAGTAGCGAGGTCCGCCCCTTGAGGGCCTGCGTGATCTCTTTGCCAACCGGGATCAGCCCTATGGGCGGATTCCCGGTCGCCACGATGCTGCACCCTGCCGGAATGTTGCCGGGGGCATAGCCGCCGGTCCCCTGGATGACCCGTTCCATGGCACTGAGATGGATCTTGGGGAGCGTGCCGTGACGATCGCACATCTTGGCGATATCCCGCGGCAGGTACCGGTAATAGACTCCGAAACCCGACCGTGAGTCGTAGAGCTTGTCAAAGGGGTTCTGGTGGTCGAGTACCAGGTGACGGTCGCAGTCGACGAACCGTAGTTCTGCCTCCTCGGCCTTGTTCATCATCCAGAAGAGGGAGACCAGCGACATTCCCTGCTTCGGGTAACCACCACCTACGTTGGAATGGACGCCGGGAAACCAGACCTGTTCGATCCGCTCCTTCCCCTCCTCGTGCCGTTCTGCGGATTCGTCCCACATGAGCGGGTGGAAGGTCCGACGCTCGTCATCGATGGAAAGGGCGTGACAAGCCCGCTGGATATGCTCGCCCAGCACGTAATCGGGGAATTTGAAGCGAAATATGCTGTTGAGAACGACGGAAAGCTCGTCGATAGGGAGCCCGACCGCATCGACCGTGTCCCAGACGCCGATGAAACGGATCTTCACCCGCCCTGCAGGGGCATGCTGTTCATGCACCACTGAATGTTCGAGGCGGAAGCTGTCTGCCTGCTGCCGCGCCGTTGTCCCGTTGCCGCAGCCGCGATAGGTGGTGCGGTAGGTACGGTAGGCCTCGTCCACCAAAGACCGGATATCGCGGTCTCCCAGCTTTGCCCGGTCGATGATGCCGCAGGCACCGATGAAACCGGCCAGACTCCTGACGGTGAATGCCCCGCGGCTGAATCCGAACAGGTAGATGCTGTCACCCGGTTCATAGACCCGTGCCAGTTCGGTATAAAGCTGACGGATATTCCTGCCGAGCCCCCAGCCAAAGGCGCCTCCCAGAATGCGCAGCGGTTTGAAGCCTTCGGTACCGACACCGTCGTCGTAAACGGCAACCTGTGGTCGTAATGACGGGTCGTCCCAATGGCCGTAGATATCCACGGCCTCGAAGATCTTGAACACGTTGGTACCGCGGTCTTTGATGGCAGAGTTACCGGTACCGTCGGAACAGATGACGATGTTCTTGTTGGCAGCCATGTTTCCTCCCGATTGTCACCGGACGCTCCTGCCTGTCCGAGCGGAGTGCGCCCAGTCTGCTCCATCACAGTCCCGGCTTACTCTCCATACACCACATAGCCTCGGGAAGGTACCTCAAGTTCGCACCAGCCACCCGGTCCGGTTGTAATGGCCTGGGGTTCAGTCACTCCGGTGCCGTACCAGGCCAGAGGATGTAGCGTCTTCTCGCAAAATCCGGTCTGCACCCATTGCCTGAGCGTTCCGCCCGCGTTGTTCAGGCCGAACACGAGTCCCGGCTGACTGCCGGCACCTGTCCGCTCCATCAGGTAGAGCAGGTCGTTCATGTAGAGGATGTTCGTTGCGCCGCCGGCATGGCTCTCATGAATCTTCACCAGCCGCTCGATCCCTCCGGGCTTGCCTGTTTGCGCCAGTCCGTAGTTGAACCAGTCCTTCCAGTAGACGCACGGATACCCTTCGTGGGTCAGGATATAGGCATAGGCGAGGATTTTGTCGTTGACGATCTCGTCCATACCACTTCCACAGCCGCGGAAGTCGTGGTTGTCGACAAAGGTGACTGCCTCGAAGGGACGGTCCTTCATCAGCACTCCGCCGTCGGCAAGCCGCTTCAGGCTGAAACCGTAGGTATCGCAAAGCTCTTTCAACCGGTACCGGAGGGGGAAGTCAAAGGCACCGACACGATGATCCGACCACTTGTTCACCCCGTCGAGCCAACTGTCGATAAACTCGTCCCCTGCCCAGCACTCGCCGATACCGAAGATATCCACCGTTTTTCCCCGGCGTTCGTAGTGGCGGTCATGAATCGCACGGACGATCCAGGCGCCGAACCCCTTGACGAAATCGTAGCGGAATCCGTCAAAACCAACCTCTTCGATCAGCCACTTGGCATGGTTGAGGATGCCGGTGGAGACGCGGGGATTGATATGGCAGAGGTCGGGCATGTCCCCGAAGGTGACTGTCCCCAGTTCCTGGTAGGGAGAAGGGTTGAAACAGGTCCAATCCCTGGTGAACCGGTTGCTTTTCGGGGTGAATTTCGTCCACCAGTTCCTGCCGGTGATGGGGTTGAACTCTTCGGCATCGGCACCATTGTTGTGATTGAGGATCAGGTCTGCGTAGACCTTCATCTTCTGCCCGTGTGCAGCCTTGATCAGCGAGCGGAGTTCGTTTTCCGATCCGAACCAGGTCTTTACCGACCCCTTCTGGTCGTATTTCCCGAGATCGAAATAATCATAGACGTCGTATCCCATGGACATGCCGCCGATATTCGCCCCTTTGCTCGCCGGCGGAAGCCAGAGTGCGGTGAAACCGGCCTTCCCGAGCTCCTTGATCCTGCTTTCGACAAACTCCCACCAGGCACATTCCACCTTGTCTTCCCGCGGGCAATCCCAGTAAAACGCCTGCAGCAGAACCCCCATACCACCCTCCTTGGCCTTGATCAGGCCGCTTGTTGTATCAGAATCCGGCACCATACGGCACAGGTGAAGCCATCGCCTTCATACCTGTCTCAGCTGCTTCGTTGTCTCACACCTGACATAGTTTTCGTCACCGACTGTATCTATGAAATGAATACACTTCCTGGTGGATATTTCAACCGCACTCCATAGAATTTATTCATTTTATTTCTTACATGTATCCTGCTGCCAATTGAAAAACCGTGTTCATATCGTGCTGGAATCCATCCATTCAGGCAAAGAACAACAGTCATCAAAGTGCCTATCTGACCGACTTCTTGTGGGAATATCATGACCGGGCCGTTGCCGGATCAATTTAACTTTATGGCGTGGATCAAGTATGGTACAAAGCTGTCAGGAACCTGTACGCCAGGTGACCCCCTTCGATCAAGGATCAATCATGTACTGGGAACATTTCGGTTTCAGTGAACCGCCATTCTCCCTGACGCCAAACCCCGACTTTCTTTTTCTCAGCAGCCATCATCAGGAGGCGTTTGCCCACCTTCTGTATGCCATCGACACCCGTGCCGGCTTCATCGAGCTGTCAGGCGAAGTGGGAACCGGCAAGACCACCATCATCCGCACCCTGCTCAACCAGCTCGATCCCGCAACCCACCGGACCGCTCTGATTTTCAACCCGACCCTTTCGCCACTGGGGCTGCTGCAAGAGATCAACCGCGAGTTCGGGCTCCCCTGCACGAGCTGCGAATCGCGGGAGCTGCATCAATCCCTGAACGAATTCCTGCTGGAGGAGAACCGTGCCGATCGCACCGTGGTGCTGGTCATCGACGAGGCGCAGAATCTCGCACCCTCAGTCCTGGAGCAGGTCCGCCTGATCTCCAACCTGGAAACGGAACGGGCCAAACTGATCCAGATCGTCCTGGTGGGGCAGCCCGAACTGAAAAGCCTGCTGGGTCGGCAGGAACTGCGCCAGCTCAACCAGCGGATCACCGTGCGCTACCACCTGCAACCGATGGCCTTTGCCGATGTGCACGAGTATATCCGCCACCGGATCAGGGTTGCTGCCGGCGGACGCGAACCGGTTACCTTTGCCGCCGGATCGATAAAAAAGATCTACCGGTTTTCCGGCGGTCTGCCCCGATTGATCAATGCCGTCTGCGACCGGGCGTTGCTGCTTGCCTACACCACTGAGCGCCGGGAGATTTCCCCGGCCATGGCTCAGCAGTCCATAGCCGATATCATAAAGGATGAGCCCCGGGCACGGTTCCGCCTCGTACCCGTTGCCCTGTCCATTCTCGGAATCGCGATCCTGGCAATTGCCGGCACGCTGTTCATGTCACAGCAGGCCGACACGCACAAGGAGCTTCCATCCGCCCCGGCGCTCCAGGCCACGGCATCGAGCGCCGGCCATGAGCAGCAGACGTCGGCCAACGGAGTAAAAGTGCTGCAGGAACTCCTAAAGGAAACGGGACACTATAATGGCTCCCTGGATGGTATCTTCAGCTCTGCAACGGAATCCGCGGTGCGAAGCTTCCAGCAGGCACAAGGGCTGCAGGTTGACGGCAAGCCAGGTGGCAAGACCCTCTCCCGCCTCTATCAGGCTGCCGGCGGGTCTTTCCCTGCGGCAGGAGAGGCGACGAAAGAGCAAGACGCACTCCCCTCCTCCGGACCGGCAGCCCCCACCAGACCGGAAACGGAAGTGATCCGATGAGCTTGATCCTCGACGCATTGCGAAAGATGGAGCAGGACCGGAAGACCCGGCGCCAGACAGCCCAGGACATCAGGCCGGAGGTGCTCAGCTATCGTGGCAGACCGCATCATGAAAGCCAGCGCACGATTGTCCCCCTACTTGCCGTGGCTCTCCTGATCGTTGTGGGGATCAGCACCGGTCTGTTTCACTACAGAGGCAGGTCCATCCCGGCCACTTCCCGGGACGAATACGTGACTCCGCCGGTAAATGCCACGGTAACGGTTCAGCCAACACCGCCTGCGGCACCGCTCCCCACTGCACCTCCGGCGGTCATGCAGGCATCACCGCCACCGGTACGGACAGAGCCCGCGGCTGTGCAGCCGCCGGGGCCTCCAACACTCCCCATCCCGGCAGCATTGCCGGTTGCAGCCCCAACAGAACCGGCAAGTACACCCGCCATCACCGTTTCCGGCATAGCCTGGCAGGATGAGCGGCAGTTGCGGCGGGCCGTGATCAATGGGATGCTGGTTGCAGAGGGGGCGGACGTGGCAGGCGCAACAGTAGTGGAGATCAAGGAAAACCGGGTCCGCTTTTCCCGTGGAGGCAAGTTCTTCGAGATCGCCCATTCATCCGCATTATCAGGTCGCTGACCGTTTCCGGCAGCCGTCGGCTTGCGAAAAGGGGCAGACCCGCTGTTGCGGTCTGCCCCTTTCTCATTTTCCATAACGTTGATTATGCGGGAAAGGGTTGCCGAGCAAGGAGTCGCTCCAGATAGCGCGACTTCATCTGCTTGCTCGCCAGGAGCTGTTTGACCGGTGGAAGCCTGAGGATAACCCCGAGGATCGCCGCCATTGCCCTGTGACTCGTAAGGGCCTGATTGTCGAAAATGAGATTCTGCAGACAATCCCGTTCAATGGCCATGAGCACGACCCGATGGGCAGTGTTGACCGGGGTGAGAACCCGCTGCTGACGGGATTCCAGGTGCAGTGCGCCTGCCGGGCAGACCCGGACGCAGACCCCGCACCCCAGGCAACGGTCCAAGTCAGGTTTGGCCATTTTCCGCGCATGTGGTGACTGGGAACCGGCAGGGACAAACTGCATCGCATCCACGGGACATGCCGCACCGCACCTGCCGCAACCGGTACAGGATTCTGCAGTGAGAACGGGCAGGAAATTCGTGGTATGCACCGGTTGCAACGAAGCGAAGCGACGGGCTGCAAGCATTGCCTCACAACAGCAGCCGCAGCAGTTGCAGATGAAGTTCACCCCTTCGCGGACATTGTCGGCAAACTGCACCAGCCTCTGTTCGTGGGCCTCCTGCAAAAGGTCGAGAGCCTCGACCCGATCTCCTGCGCGGATGTAGCCATGGCGGATAAGCGAGTCAGCCACGCCGTTGAATGACATGCAGATTTCCCGCGGAGCCGTACAGGCCTTTCCCAGATGCGACATTTTGTGGCGGCAGTAGCAGAGGCCGATTCCGATCTGTCGAGCAGTCCGGATCACTTCACTCGCCCGTTCATAATCGAGAACCTGGGCGGCATTCTCGGAAGACAGGGCTGGTTCGTGGACCATGACGCGGCCGAGTTGCGTCTCCCCAATGGTGAAAAGTGCCCGGATGAACTCATCTTCCACGTTTAAATACTCATAGAAAAGCTCACTCAGGGCCTTCTGGTCGATATCGGTACGAACTCTCATCAAGGAAAATTCGAAGAAGCCCGCCATGGGAGGCGGCAGAACATAGACGCGCTCCCCCTGAGCCTCCAGGTCCAGGAGCAGTGCACGCTCGGCCAGAGCATCAAGGAATGCCACGGTGTCCTGTTCCGGTTTGTTGAGTATCTTTGAAGCGCTTGCTGCGGTAAAGGGCATGAGAGGGAGACGGGAAACCAGTTCGGCATCCTGTTCGCTGAAGAGGATAGAGAGAATTTTTAGCAGAAGCGGGGCTTGGGGAGCCCCCTGGGGGAATTTGTTGAGCCGGTCAATGAGCTGCAGGTAACCTGATTTCCGTATGTGATGGGACATTGCAGCCCTTTCAACAAACGCGGGTTACAGTCGCCACTCTATCCTGCTAGTTGACAGGTCGTTTAAACGGACGCTGTCTGGCACAGCCGAATTGAAAAAGTTGGGGAAATGCCAACAGATGCGGCATGCCCCCACAACCCTTGAAACAGGAGGCAACGTCCCTCCCCGCGATCATGCGAGAGGGGGACGTTACAGAACAGATCGTCCTATTCCTGGGGCTATTCAGCCTTGGTCTTTGTCGCAGGCTTCACAACCTTGGCTTTTTTTGCAGCAAGATTCGCAGCTCTCACCTCTCTCGCCTTGACGAGTTTATCAGCCAATCCCCTGTCTTGGGCCATCTTTCTTCTCGCCTCGGAAAAACTCTTGGCGGACAATGACTGACTGCTGGGGAGCCCAAACTGTTTGCGATACTCGCGAGGCTTCAAATTATGGGACTGATTGAGATGACGGGTAAGGGTCTTGAAGCCTCCCTTGCCACAGACCATGCAGACAACCTCGTTCTTTTTGAACGCATCTTTGATCGAAATTGCCGGCCTTCCGCCACCTTCGCCCGTAACATCGACCTCTCTCCCCGCTTCCAGAGCCTTCAGGGCATCGGTAACCTTCTGAAGTTCTTCAAGGAGTTGCTCAGTGGTCATCGGGGTAGTCGACGCATGTGCTGACACGATCTCTGCTACTAGTTCGGTAATTGTTGCCATAAGGTACTCCTTTGCATATGATATTTATGATTATTAAACAATAAAGCCGTACATTGTCAACGTTTTGTTTTTTCGATGCTGTTTACATATTAGACTAAAATGGCGTTATCCTCGAAATATTCTGCTTACATGACAAGATTGGACATGCCTGAATAATGTAAGAGCAATTCAATCAGAAATGCAAGTACGGAATTGTCTCCTGCCAAAGGAAACGAAGTTGTATCCATAAAGGCACGTTGAGCATCTCTCTATCATCAAGATGACGGTTCCGTTAATTTGATACGGGCACTGACATGGTATGAACTGAGCTGTTGCATAAATGGCAGTGCACGGGGGAAATCGACGCAATGCAGAACCATCCGGTTGACCCGATGCATTGAGATCATCACAGGATAAACCCTAACAATATGTTCAAGAATGATGTGATTTGGACGATAAGTATCTGAAAATCGACAGGGGAGGCATTAAGCAATGACAATAGCCCAAATCTCACCCAATACCGTACTCTTGAATCCCACGGAGGTTAACCCCCAGGCCCAATTGGCACAGGGTTCGACTGTTACCAAGGTTGCCAAGGACATAAAAAAATCGGAAGAAAAGGCAAAATCCGATGCTGTCAATATCTCAAATCAGGCGCTTAAGATGGCAAAGCATCAGGAAAAACTGCAGGGCAAAAAGTAGCTGAACCCGTTTGATTTCGATTCCGGGAAGCAATACATGCTTCCCTTCTTAATTTGGTATCGTTATGGAAAACCTACTTGGCAGGGCGAGATGAAGGGGATTTCTCAAAAATATTGGCTAACGTGAGGAACGAATCAGGAGAATTCCCGACTGCAGTCGCCCCATCCATTTCTTTGTTTGCTTCTTCAGACATTTTCACAATCGACGTGAATCTTCTCTTGATCTCAAGGGTTTTCTTCTGCTCCTCTTCATACCAGCGGTCAATGTCCTCGGTAATTCGAATCATCAGCGACTACCCCTTCTCATGCACAGTTGTATCAACGCAAACGAGATATCATAATAATTTCTAATTTGCAACACATAACAGTAACAAATACTGGTGATGCTTAAACAGCACATTGAGAAGATCAAGCGATCGCCTACATTCATTTATTTATTTATCTGTATTTTAACCACCTCACCCCATGATTTCGGTGGCAATGAAATACACATCCTTTCCAGACTTGCCACTTTACAGATCCATATAGTCTCCAATGTGGGCTTATGATAAGCGATACTCAACTTCTGCTTCGCTTGATGCCCACCAATCGTGCGACCATCATGGCTCCTCCGCCTGCGATGATGCTCAGTAAGGCCCCCATTTGGGCTGCTCCCTGAATCTTCTTATCTGAAAAAGCTTCACCAGCAACAAACAACGACACCGTAAAGCCGATCCCGGTAGACAGATCTCCATAATATTTCATTGGTTATGAAAGGTACGTTTAACGATCCAAAAACCGGTTATGAATGAAGTGGCGTTAGCCTGTCGGGTCATGGTTGACCCAGATGAGTGCCAACGCCACGCCACTTATCAGCGGAATGGAAAACTCACGGAGCATGTTGATGCGCTGCTTCACCCTTGCCTCTTCCTCCAAAGGATTCTTGAATTAGACGCTTCACCAGACAACTCTCTCATCTAATAGCACATTGGGCAAGGTATTCCGAGAAAAGTTGCCACTACTCCGAGTAAGATGTTGGAAATATTCCCGTAAATGGATTCTTGCCTAAAAACACCCCAACTTTCTCAAAATCCCTTTCAAGGTTCAACGGTTACACCTCACACCACCAACACAACACATATTAACATATAATAATTAATTACATATCCATAACAATATAATATCATTATCTATAATTATTAAAAATTTTCACTTGCGCATATAAGGTTGAATTGTTAAGGTATTATAACATGGCTCTATGGTGATTTAGGCCCATTTGGGCTTGGCAACCGCACAGATCTAACACCACTATTCGAAGCGAAACGCGACAGACTTGATCAGTCATTTACGTTTCAACCTCATCAACCGCAGACATACTGCGTCGGAACCGAGAAAGAATTCATTATAGATTTATGAAATATCGAAACATTTCGTCATCGCACAGAAGAATAGAATACTCGGGAATTTCAAGCCATTCGACTTATCTGTGGAGCAGTTCCGCCCACAGCATCCCACCACGAGCTTCACCCTGACCGGAGCCTTTCCACACGCCGCACCTGAAACGTTGCCGGAAAGACAACATCCCGTTTCCCGGCACTTTCAAGAGACGAGCATTCATCGGTATGGATTTTGACATCCTGATCCGGGGGAATGCCTGGATTCTTATCCGGCACCACGATGACAACCTGAGAGCTGTGTATCGCCGGATGATTATCGTCTGTTGCCGGAGAGAAAAGGAGACGTACACATGGCAATGAATCAGCACAATAAAGTTATCTTTATTGACAATCAGACTTCAATCGTCGAAGACACCTACCTGCTTGCCGCTCTCATAACCCTTGACCCCACCATTTCATATTCTCCGGTCAAAAACGCCTCAGGCAAGATCGCCTTTGAGGTAAAAGGCCGCATTTCCGAAAACATGGGAAAGATGTACCAGGGAGAAATGGCCCCACTCAATACCTACGTCAGCAACCTGAAATCATTGCGTTCGATCATCTTTGCCATGAAAAACACCCAGATCCGCCAGGCACGCTAGGTACCCGGAGATTCAAGCCGTAAAGACTGCACATAAACACAGTTCAAGAGGGATTGCCCCATGGAAAAGAGAATTGCTGCAGAAAAACGTTGTCTGATGAGGAACAAAACGGCGATTATTTTCTGCTGTTGTATCGTGCTGGGCCTTTCGTTCTTAATGCCCTTGTCATGGGCCAGTAGCGATCACCTTCACAACAGTCAGACAGTGGCGAAATTCGGGTCGACAAACAACTACTGGTCGGCAAGCGGTGGATGGGGTGTGGCAGGCGGTCAGTATGGCACCTTTACCTGCGCCACCTGCCACACCAAGGGATCTTCAAACAGCAAGCGCGTCACGACCAGCATTCCTGCCACCATCGGGCCCAGCGTTGCAAAAAACATTATTTATAAGAACGTGACCGCCTTTGGTTATGACTATAGCGGCCGGACATCTTCCCAGCGCATCTGCGAAGCATGTCACTCCGTGGCCAAAGTCCATAGATATGACACGACCGGGCAGACCAACTACAATCACATGAATGCCAATCTGACCGACTGCATGGCCTGCCACCCCCATGAAAAGGGGTTTGCCGTTGACGGTGATTGCGTCACCTGCCACAGCAAACAGCTGGGAAGTGGCACACGCCAGGTTGGAGGAGTCGATTCGATTCTGACACACCGGCATATAGCCGTGACCACCCCCAGCGAGAAATCCTGCAGGGTCTGTCACGAACAGACCACCTTCGGGCACAACATGACCGGTGATGTGGCGGTTGGCCTCTACGATCAGGATACAGGAACCACGGTCAGCTATGACGGCACCACTGCCAACAACGGCGAAATTGGCTGTGTCACCTGCCATGATGCAAACGGCGCTGCCCGGCTCGGGGCGAATGCCACCAAACCGTTCACCGATTCAGGCGATGACACGGTCCCGCTCAATATCGGCTGGACTTCGGGCCAAATGGCCCACAGCCCCAAAATGGCCTGTTTCAACTGCCATGGCAAGTCTGGTGCTGCCAACACCACCCTTGATCCGAAATACAACGCCCACGGATCGGCAACGGCCTCCATGCTGCAGGACACCAACTACAGTGCAGACGCGCCAAACAACTATTGTTTCAACTGCCACGCCACCGCCTCGACCAATGCCAACAAGGCAGCAACCAATATCAGCGGGCAATTCGGCCTGAGTTACAAGCATACCTCGGCCGATTGCTACGACTGCCACGGAAACCCCTCCAACGGTGTCAACAGCATCCACAAACTGAAAGCCGGGAATCACACGGCCGGCTCGACAACCATTGCCGGCAACCTGGCCAGCGCCATCGGCAAGACCGTCACCTTCGGCGCTGCCAACTGGACCGCCGCGACGCTGGGCACCGACAAGACTGCAACGAGCGAACATGAAATCTGCCTGAAGTGCCATGCAGCTACCACCCTTCCCTCGGGCTCAGGCGCTGCCTCCTACACCAACCTGGGTCTCGAATTCAACCCATTGAACAAGTCGACCCACCCCGTAGCCTTGGCACTCGGCGCGGCCGGGTCGGGTTCGACGACACTCAACGCCGTCCAGGTCGGCAACGGCTGGACACCGGGCATGGTCATGACCTGCTCCGATTGCCACGCCACCGATCAAACAGGAGGATACGGTCCCCACGGCTCATCCACCAAGTGGATGCTGAAGGGAACATACAAGAACTGGCCCTACACTGCGTCAAGCGCCAACGGCACCTCCGGCTCGACCTATTTCTACCTCGGCGCATCCGGCGGAATATTCTGCCAGAACTGCCATCCGAACCTCAATTCCACCAGTTCGAGCCTGACGAACCGGGTCCATACGCGTGGCGTCCACCGTGGTGCCATTTCCAATGGGAACTGCGTCGGCTGCCATATCAGGGTTCCCCACGGCGGCAAGGTTTCCCGGCTCATTGCAGCCGACAACACGGGCACCGGTCTCCCTGCCCGCTACTATCCGGATGGCAATGGCGGTGGAACAGTGTTCCTGAAAAAATTCTCAAAGGGCGTCTGGAGTACGTACGCCAAATCCGGCTGTTACTCGACCGACACTGCCTGCAGCAGCGGCCACAACAACGCAACGTACGGCAGTGAATCCTGGTAGCAACCTTCTGAACCAAAACAGATGAGCCGGAACGGTGATTCCGGCTCATCTTTCCTTCCATCCGCCATCCCGGCAGACAAGCAGATTTTTCAACAGAGGAATTTGAAATCTTTGACATGCGGTATCTGGTTGGGTAGCTGCAGCAAGACCGGCAGCTTCCCCATGCTGCCGGCAGCCCTCGACGCCCCTCTCCCGGCTGCTGCCACCATGACCTGACCAGAAGCAAGGACAAAAAAAAGCCGCTTGAACCAAGCGGCAATAAAAGGAAGGAAGGATTTTATGTATCCTTCTATAGTCATCTAAACAAATATGATAATGAATGTCAACAAAATCATAAAACAGAATCATATCATTAAGTAGCATTACTTCAATCATACGAAAGCATGATGGTGCCATGCCAGGTGCGCCCTTGTGTGCAGGCTACCGGATAACGTCTCCAGCAGAAGCTAAATCTGTGTAAACAGCGACGGGGAGGCGAAACACGTCACCCCCCTGACAGTTAATGCATGGCTAGAATTCGCAATTTCTTGAATTTTTATGGAATTTAAGCTAAAAAAGCATGTTTGACATATCAAGCGCACGTACCCGATCTGGGCACCGTGATTAACCACCAGACATTGTGCACGAATGGGCGCGTATATGTGAACAGACCCAGCCGGCTCACTGACGCATGTTCGACCTGCTGCAACAACGTAACGACTCAGGGAGATTCCTGTTTGAAAAACACTCCGCAGCGAGATGACGCTAGCGTCCAAACCTCCGGGAACGACACTGGTCACCGCATCTGCTATTCCCCGGCGCTTTCTCCGGAACAGAGAAGCATCAGGGAATTGCTCCGCCACGTGCATCAGGGCCTCTATCTGCACGCAAACCCGGTAGATGGCGACCCGATAACGACAGATGCGCTTGTCATGGGGTATGAGTCACCTGCGGACGATTCCATAACCGTAAAAGCATTTGTTCCGCCCTGCAGGATGGAGGATCTGGGCGATCCCTCATTCTGTGCCGAGCATGGCATCCGATTCCCCTATGCAGGTGGCTCCATGGCCAAGGGGATCAGCTCCGTCGCCATGGTCGAGGAGTTGGGCAAGGCCGGGATGCTCGGCTTTTTCGGTGCGGCCGGCCTCCCGCTGGCAACCGTCGAGGCGGCCATAGACCGACTCGCTGCTGGGGACTTCCCTTTCGGGATCAATCTCATCCATTCCCCCCACGAACCCGACCTGGAACAGGCTCTGGCTGAATTGTTCATCAGGAAAAAGGTTCGCCTGGTGGAGGCGTCCGCATTCCTCGCACTCTCCCTGCCCCTGGTCCGCTATCGTCTTCACGGCATCCATCGCAGCCATGACGGCCGCATCGTGGCGCCGAACCGGATCATCGCCAAGGTCTCGCGGGAAGAACTGGCCGAGAAGTTTTTCTCCCCGCCGCCGGAGAAGCTGCTCCGTGAGCTGCTTGCCCAGGGTGCCATAACGCCGGAACAGGCCGAAATGGCAGCCTCGATCCCCATGGCACAGGATATCACCGCTGAGGCCGATTCCGGCGGGCATACCGACAATCGCCCCGCGCTTGCCCTGTTTCCGACCATCCAGGCCCTGAGCGTACGGATGCAGCCCCGCTACGGGAACGACACGAGACTCCGTGTCGGCCTTGGTGGCGGCATCGGCACCCCCGCTGCCGCTGCAGCCGCATTTGCCATGGGTGCTGCCTACATCATGACCGGCTCGGTGCACCAGGCATGCGTCGAATCGGGGACCTCAGATGCCGTGCGTGAGATGCTCGCCGCTACACGCCAGGCAGACGTCACCATGGCACCGGCAGCCGACATGTTCGAGATGGGTGTAACGGTGCAGGTGCTCAAGCGGGGGACCATGTTCCCCATGCGGGCGGCAAGGCTGTACGAGATCTACCGTTCCTGCGCCAGCCTGGACGACATCGCCCCTGCCGAGCGGGACAAGCTGGAAAAGACGTTCTTCAAGGCGTCACTGGAAGAGATCTGGCAACAGACCCGCAGCTATTTCCTGCACCGCGACCCGCGGCAGGTCGAGCGGGGTGATCGCGACCCGAAACACCGGATGGCCCTGGTCTTTCGCTGGTACCTGGGACAGGCGGCACACTGGGCGCAGGATGGCGATCCGGCCCGCGCCATCGATTACCAGATATGGTGCGGACCGGCCATGGGCGCCTTCAACGAGTGGGTAGCCGATTCATTTCTGGCAGACCCGCAGAAGCGGCGGGTCGTCACCGTCGCCCGCAACATCTTGTTCGGCGCTACGATCATCACCCGCGCCAACTTCCTGCGCTGCCAGGGAGTAAACCTCCCCGACGACGTTCTGCGGCAGGAACCGCTGACCGACGCACAGATCAAGGAGTATGTTAGGTGAATACAGACAAGACTACCCCGGCACACCGTTTCGGCGAAGCGCCCTTGGCCATAATCGGCATCGGCTGCCTGTTTCCGCAGGCTGACAACTCCGCAGCCTACTGGGCTAACATCCGCGACGGTCTGGATGCCATCACCGACATCCCCCCTACGCATTGGCGCGTGGAGGATTATTTCAACTCGAATCAGAAAACCCCCGACCACACCTACGGCCAGCGGGGCGGTTTCCTCTCCCCGTATCCGTTCAACCCCATGGAATTCAATATCCCCCCCAATACCTTGGAGGCGATCGATACCTCCCAGCTGCTCGGTCTCGTTGCCGCCGGCCAGGCATTGAAGGATGCCGGCTATGGCGCTGACCGGCAGTATGACCGGAACAGGGTCAGCGTCATCCTCGGCGTCACCGGTTCACTGGAGCTGGTTATCCCGCTCGGCGCCCGTCTCGGGCATCCGATCTGGCGTGCGGCCCTCAAGGAAGCAGGGGTAGACGATAGCGTGGCAGAAGATGTGGTGCAGCGCATCGGCGATGCCTATGTCCCCTGGCAGGAAAACTCCTTCCCCGGCCTGCTCGGCAACGTGGTGGCAGGGCGGATCAGCAAGCAGTACGACCTGGGAGGCACCAACTGCGTTGTCGACGCAGCCTGCGCCAGCTCTTTCAGCGCCCTTCACCTGGCCAGCATGGAACTCGCCTCGGGCAAGTCCGACATGGTGGTCACCGGCGGCATAGACACCTTCAACGACATATTCATGTACATGTGCTTCAGCAAGACCCCCGCCCTCTCCCCCAGCGGGAATGCCAGGCCCTTCGATGCAGCGGCAGACGGGACCATTCTCGGCGAAGGGCTGGGGATCGTGGTGATAAAGCGGCTGGCCGACGCAGAACGGGACAACGACAGGATCTACGCCGTGATCCGCGGCGTAGGTTCATCGAGCGACGGCAAGGGCGATGCGATCTATGCCCCCAGTGCCGGCGGCCAGAAAAAGGCCTTGCTGAACGCCTACCGCGAGTCAGGAGTCACCCCGGAGAGCATAGGACTCATCGAGGCGCACGGCACCGGCACCCGGGTCGGCGACGCGGTCGAGGTTTCGGCACTGCGCGAGGTCTACGGAGAAGCAGACCGTCCCTGGTGCGCCCTCGGTTCGGTCAAGTCGCAGATCGGCCATACCAAGGCGGCCGCAGGCGCAGCCGGGCTGATCAAGGCGGCTCTGGCCCTGCACCACAAGATCATCCCCCCCACCATCAAGGTGGAAAAACCGCTGGACGAGGTAACATCAGGCAAGACCCCCTTCTATCTGCCGACCGAAAAGCGCCCCTGGCTCTCTTCCGGCGCCCCCCGCCGCGCCGCGGTCAGCGCCTTCGGCTTTGGCGGCTCGAACTTCCATACGGTTCTCGAAGAATACCGGCCAAACAAGGAAGAGGCGGACTGGGACGGCGACACCCAGATCATGCTGTTTACCGGCGACTCGGCCCAGGAGCTGGAAGCGGCCCTCGCCACGCTGTCAGCCGACATGGCATGGTCCGAACTCCGTGCCAGGGCCGCAGCGAGCCGAACAGCAGCCATCCCCGGCGCCCGCTGCCGCCTGGCGCTGGTGGTGGAACGCAAAAGGACCAACCTGCAGTCGCTCTCCGCCAATGCCCTGGCCATGCTGCGGAAAAACCCGGACGGTCCATGGCAGACACCCGATGGCGCCTATTTTGCCTCTGGCAGCACGTCGAACAGCCTCGGCATGCTCTTTCCCGGCCAGGGAGCCCAATACACCGGCATGCTGCGCGACCTCGCCTGCTGCTTCCCCGAGGTATTCACCGCCATCGCCGCAGCCGATGCAGATTACGCGGCCCCGGACGGCACCAGGCTCTCCGACCTGATCTACCCCACCACGGCATTCGACACTGCCATGCGGGAACGTCAGGAAGAGGCGTTGCGCGCCACCGACAGCGCCCAGCCCGCCATCGGCGCCGTCAGCCTCGGTGCGCTCCGCCTGCTGGAGACCTTTGGCATCCGGCCCGATGCCGTGGCAGGCCATAGCTATGGTGAACTGACCGCCCTCTGCGCTTCGGGCAGGCTCGACGAATCCGCCTTCCATGCGCTTTCCCGCCTGCGCGGCCAGCTCATGGCCGCAGGTGGTGGCGACAAGGGGAGCATGCTGGCCGTCCCGGCCCCGCTGGCGCTGGTCGAGCAGATCCTGGCTGAAGAACGGCTCGACCTGGTGATCGCCAATCGCAATGCCCCGGCCCAGGCCGTCCTGTCCGGGAGCAGCAGTGAAATCGAGCGTGCAGCAACTGTCTTTGCCGCGCGAAAGCTCGCCTGCAAGCGCCTGCCGGTTGCCGCCGCCTTCCACAGCCCGCTGGTCGCCGACGCAGCCACGCCCTTTCTGGCCGCCCTGACAGAGATCGAACTGCACGAGGCCCGGCTGCCCGTCTATGCCAACAGCACCGCTGCCCCCTATCCGGCTGATCCGGACGCTGCCAGGGAGCTCCTGGCAGAACAGCTCGCCATGCCGGTGGAATTCGTCGCCGAGATCGAGGCGCTCTATGCCGCCGGGATTCGCACCTTTCTGGAGGTCGGGCCGGGAGCGCGCCTGACCGGGTTGGTGAAGGCGATCCTCGGCGACCGCGACCACCTTGCCCTTGCCATCGATGCATCGTCCGGCAAGCGTGACGGCGTTGCCGACCTGGCCCGGGCTCTGGCCCAGCTGGCGGTGCTCGGACACGACGTCAGCCTGACCTCCTGGGATGCGGGGTATCGGCCGCCTGCACCGGCTGCCGGCAAAAAGCCCCCCCTCACCGTCCCGATCTGCGGGGCCAACTATGTGAAGCCCAAGGAAAAGCGTCCGCCTGTTGCGCCAAAGGCCGCTGCAGCGGCACCGGTCTTGACGCAACCGGCTGCCCGGGCGGCCGCCATCGCCCAGCCGCCAATCGTTCCTTCCGCCTCGCGCGAAACCCTTGCGGAATCGCTGCGCATAACAAGGGAAAGCGTTGCCGTTCTGCAAAAGATGCAGGAAGAAACCGCCCAGCTCCACCGCCGGTTCCTGGAGGGGCAGGAGACTGCCAGCCGCACCATCCAGACCCTCCTGGAGCAGCAGCGTATCGTCCATGGCGGCGGTGCTGTCCGGTTCAGCCAGCCCGCGGCACCTATCGCGCCGGTCACCCCTGCACCTGCGCCCCCGGTGGCTGCCCCGGCCATAGCAGCATCGGCACCAGCGCCTGCACCGCAACCGCAGCCTCCGGTTGCGGCTGTCGATGCCGGCAACCGGATCGTTGAGACCCTGCTCGCCGTTATCAGCGAGAAGACCGGCTATCCCCAGGAGATGCTGGAGCTGGAGATGGGGCTCGACGCCGACCTGGGGATCGATTCCATCAAGCGGGTGGAGATCCTCTCCGCCATCCAGGAGCGACTCCCCACTGCACCGGTCATCGGGCCGGAGCACCTGGGAACCCTGCAGACCCTGGGCGAGATCGCCGCATTCCTCGGCAGCAACAGTGCCACTACCGTTGCCGCCGCAGTCGCGGCGCCGGTCAGTGCCCCCGTTGCAGTCTCCCCTGCCCTGGCCGCCGCGCCAGCAATCCGACGCAGCGGTGTCGTCCCTGTCCCGCTGCCGGAAGAGGGCATCAGCGAGGCCATTCCGCTGGCTAATGCCGAATTCTGGATCACCGACGACGGCTCCCCCTTTACGGCCGAGCTCTACACGGTCCTGCAGGAGCGTGGGCTGACGATCCGCATGGTTCGCCCCCAAGCAATGGTCCGCCCCCCGGAGATGCTTGCGGGCCTGGTGATCACTGCCCCCCTTGGCGGCACCGATGACCAGTTCCTGGAGCATGCCTTCATGCTCATGAAAAGCGCGGGGCCATCGCTGCGACGCGCCGCAGAGGCAGGCGGAGCACTCCTGGCCACGGTATCGCGCCTGGACGGGAGCTTTGGCTGCGACATGGGCACCTTCATTGCCGATCCCCTCTCCGGCGGGCTGGCCGGTCTCTCAAAGACAGCCGGGCACGAGTGGCCCGAAGTGGTCACCAAAACCGTCGATCTCGGCTCGTTCGCCGACCCGGCAGCCATGTGCCGCGATCTTGCCGCAGAGCTCTTCAGGCCCGGCAGCAGCGAGATCGGCCTCAGCCAGTCGGGACGGATCGGCCTCAGGCTGCTCGATCTCTCCCCGCCACCCACGGATGCCCTCCCGCTTGCAGAAGGAGATCTGGTGGTGATAACCGGTGGCGGCCGCGGGGTCACGGCAGCGGCGGCCCTTGCCCTTGCCGGGGCCTGCCGGCCTTTTCTCGTCCTGCTCGGAAGAAGCAAGGGACCCGAGCCCGAGCCGGATTGGCTCGCCCGCACCACGGACGAGTCCCGCATCAAACGAGCCCTGCTCGACCATGCCAATAAAAAGCTTCATCCCAAGGAGATCGAGGAGCGCTACCAGCAGGTCATTGCCGGACGGGAACTCCGCACCACCCTCGACAGGATCGCCGCGGTCGGGGGAAAGGCGATCTACCGGCCGGTGGATATCCGCAATGGCGCAGAGGTCAAGGCGCTGCTCACCGAATTGCAGCAGCAGCACGGGCCGCTCAAGGGGATCGTCCACGGTGCCGGGGTCCTTGCCGACCGTCTGATCGTAGACAAGACCCGCGAGCAGTTCCGCCAGGTCTACGCCACAAAGGTGTCCGGCCTCCGATCCCTGCTCGCAGCGGCCGGCGACCAGCTCCGGGTCCTGGCCCTCTTCTCCTCCACCACCGGACGGTTCGGTCGCACCGGCCAGGTTGACTACGCCGTTGCAAACGAGGTCCTCAACAAACTTGCCCAGGAAGAGGCGCGCCACCGCCCTGCCTGCCGGGTCGTCAGCATCAACTGGGGACCGTGGGACGGCGGCATGGTCACCCCCTCGCTGAAAAAGGTCTTTGCCGGCGAAGGGATCGGCCTCATCGGGCTTGCCGAGGGTGGCGCCTTCCTCGTCGGTGAACTTGCCGACGCTGACGCGCCGGTGGAAATCGTCGCACTGGCCGAGACACCGGAAACGGCACGCACTGCCACGTCGGCTGCCCAGTCCAGGCCGCTCACCGCGACCTTCGAGCGGACCATGTCCATCGACGAGTATCCGTTCCTCCGTTCCCACGTGCTGGACGGCAAAGCGGTCCTCCCCATGGCCATGATCATCGAATGGCTGGCCCACGGCGCACTGCACGGCAATCCCGGCCTCCATTTCCACGGCTTCAACGATCTGCGCATCTGCAAGGGGGTCGTCTTCGAGCAGGAAACCCCCTGCACCCTGCAGGTCATGGCAGGCAAGGCGGAAAAGCGCGAATCGTTCTTCCTGGTGCCGGTCGAGCTGCAAAGCAACGGCAGCGACGGACGCGCCATCCTCCACGCCAAGGCCGACATCGTCCTGACGACCAGGCTGCCCGAAGGGATCCGCTCCATAACCGAGCTCCCCACCACACCGTTCGTGCCGCACAATGGGTCGATCTACAACCGCGAACGGCTGTTTCACGGTCCGGACCTGCACGGCATCGAGCGGGTCGAAGGATGCTCGGACAAGGGGATCGCCGCAGTGGTCAAGGGTGCGCCGGCACCGGGCAACTGGATCAAGAAGCCGCTCAGAAGCAACTGGCTTACCGACCCCTTGAGCATCGACAGCGCGTTCCAGCTCATGATCCTCTGGACCTTCGAACGCTTCGGCGCCGGTTCCCTCCCCTGCTTTGCCGGCCGCTATCGCCAGTTTCACGACGCCTTCCCCCACGAAGGGGTGCAGGTGGTGATCCGGGTGACCGGAGAGCGCGAGCACGGCGCAACCGCGGACATGGAATTCCTCGACCGCCATTCCGGCAAACTGGTGGCACGTCTGGAAGACTACGAATGCATCGTCGACCCGTCCCTTGAGCGCGCCTTCCAGCGCAACCAACTCCACCAGCTGGGGGCAGCCTGAGCATGTCCGCCCCCTCAGTGGCCATTGTCGGGATCGGCGGTATCTTCCCCGACGCCCCTGATCTTGCAGCATTCTGGGACAACATCCGCCACGGCAGAAGTGCGGCGCGGGACGTTGCCCCAAAGCGCTGGCCGATCTCGCCCGACACCGCGTTCCATCCGGAAGTCGGCAAGGCGGACAAGGCCTATTCTCGGCGCTGTTGCCTCATCGATGCCATCCCCGCGCTTGCGACGGACCTTGCCGCCAGGCTCGATCCCGCACTGCTCAACGACCTCGACCCGCTCGTTCATCTTCTGCTCCATGCCGGTCAGCAGGCCTTCAACGACGGTGTCACCACGCCACTGGACCGGAGCCGGATCGGCGTCATCGTCGGCAACCTCGTGCTCCCGAGCGAGAAGATTTCCCGGTATGCCCGCAACCTCCTCGGCAGGACCTTTGCGGAAAAACTGCTCGGCAGAACCGATCAGCCGGAACCGGCCAACCCGTTCAACCGCTACGTTGCCGGCCTGCCGGCAGGGATACTTGCCCAGTCCCTCGGCCTCGGCGGCGGCAGTTTCACCCTCGATGCAGCCTGTGCCTCGTCCCTTTACGCCATCAATCTGGCCATCAATGAACTGTTGACGGGCCGTGCCGATGCCATGCTCACCGGCGGCGTCTCCCGCCCCGACCCCCTCTATACGCAGATGGGCTTCTCGCAGCTCCGCGCCCTCTCCAAACGGGGCATCTGCTCCCCTTTCGATGCCGCTGGCGACGGGCTGGTGGTTGGCGAAGGGGCCGGGCTGTTCCTGTTGAAACGAACCGAAGATGCCCTTGCCCATGGCGACCGGATCTACGGCATCATCCGTGCGGTCGGCCTGGCAAACGACGTCGGCGGCAGCCTTTTGGCCCCCATGTCGGAAGGGCAGCTCCGTGCCATGCGTTCCGCCTACAGCAGGGCCGGATGGCAACCGGATGACGTCGACCTGATCGAGTGCCATGCCACGGGAACGCCGGTGGGGGATGCCACCGAGGTCGTCAGCCTTTGCGAACTCTGGGGCGAGGCGCGACCGGCCGCTGACCCCTGTGTCATCGGCTCGGTCAAGTCCAATATCGGCCATCTCCTGACCGCTGCCGGCGCTGCCGCCCTCATCAAGGTCCTTTTGGCTATACGCGAGGAAACCCTCCCTCCCACCGCCAATTTCAATGCGCCGCAACCCGGCATGGAGCTGAACGCGAGCCCCTTCCGCGTTCTCACCGGCGCAACCGAATGGCAGCGCCGCACCGACGACATGCCGCGTCGGGCCGCGGTCAGCGCCTTCGGTTTCGGCGGCATCAACGCCCATCTCCTGGTGGAGGAATGGCTCCCCGCACCGGACACGGCAAGCCGGCCGCGACAATCATCAAAGCCCGCTGCAGCGTCTCTGGTGGCGGTTGTCGGCATAGATGCCCGCTACGGCCCCTGGCAGTTGCTCCGCACCTTCCAGGACCGGGTGCTGGGAGGCGATCCGAACCGTCAGCCGACCGCGCCGCGTAACTGGTGGGGGGTGTCGGAGAGCCGCTGGTTCAAGGACGAAGGTTCTGCGGCAACCCCTTTTTCCGGCCATTACCTGGAGGAGATGACACTCTCCGCCGAACAGTTCCGGATTCCGCCGAAGGAGCTGGAAGAGATGCTCCCCCAGCAGCTCCTCATGCTGCAGGCCGCTGCAGGCGCCATGGCGGATGCCGGACTGACCCGGGATGACAACCTGGGAGCCGGGGTATTCGTCGGCACCACCCTGGACCTGAACAGCACCAACTTCAGTTTTCGCTGGTCCCTGGCGGAACAGGCCCCGTCGTGGGCACATTCCCTGGGATTCGACCTTGCGCCCGATGAGCTTTCGGCCTGGACGAACGAGTTGCGGGATGCCGCAACGCCGCCGCTCACGGCCAACCGTACCATGGGAGCGCTCGGCAGCATCGTGGCGAGCAGGATCGCCAGGGAATTCAGATTCGGCGGCCCGAGCTTTACCCTCTCCAGCGAGGAATGTTCCGGCACCAGGGCGCTGGAAACAGCAGTGCGGCTCCTGCAGACACATGAAATCGACCGGGCGCTAGTGGGAGCTGTGGACCTGGCCGGCGACGTGCGGGCGGTTCTCAGCCACCATGCCCTCCGCCCCCTCTCCCCGTCCGGTCAGCCCCAGCCGTTCGACGAAAAGGCCGACGGCGGCATAACCGGCGAAGGTGCGGCTGCGGTCATCCTGAAGCGTCTCGACGATGCCGAGCGCGATGGCGACCGTATCTACGCGGTTATCCGCGGCATCGGCTCCGGTAGCGGCCCCCATCTGGCCTCGGGCCAGGAGCCCTACCGGATGGCGCTCGAACGGGCCTATCGTGAAGCTACGGTTGCCCCTTCAACCGTCAGCCACCTTGAAGCCCATGCCAGCAGTCACCCCCCGGAAGACAGGATGGAAGCCCTGGCGCTGGCGGCCTTTTTCACCGACGAACAGCGGCTCCCCCGCTCCTGTTCGATCTCCGGGGTGACCGCGGATATCGGCCACACCGGTGCGGCAAGCGGTTTTGCCTCCTTCGTTCGCGCCTGCCTCGCGCTCTACCAGGAGATCATCCCTCCCAGTCGCTACGGCGAGACCCCCAGGACCGAACTCACGGCCAACCCCGCGTTCTACCTCCCCCGCACCCCTCGCTACTGGCTCCGCAACCGGGCCGAAGGTCCCCGGAGATGCGGCGTGAGTGTTTTCAGCATCGACGGAAACTGCCAGCACATCGTGCTTGAGGGATGGGAGAAGTTATCTTCGCGGTTCGAGCCGGAACGACTGCTCCCAGTGGAAACCGTGAGCGAATCGCTCTTTGCCGTAACCGCCGCGAACAACGCAGAACTTCAAGCAAAACTAAAGCAACTACGCAATAACCTCTCTAAATATAAAGATAATAATCTTTCGGGGCTGGCGCGGGAATGGTTCCAGCACGAGACAGACCTCCGTAACCCCTGCACCCTGAGCATGGTGGCCAGAAACCGGGAAGAGCTTGCCGCGCTCATCGACCAGGGCACCACGGCGCTTCGCTCCTCCGGGGAAACGGTCCCCCCGCACCCGGCGCTGCGGGACCGCCTCTTTTTCACAACTGCTCCGCTCGGCGGCGATGGGGGCACGGCCTTTGTCTTTCCCGGCTCGGGCAACCACTTTCCCGGCATGGGGATGGAGCTTTCCGCCCGCTGGCCCGACGTCCTCAGGCGCCAGGATCGGGAAAACCGGCACCTGAGGGAGCAGTTTCTCCCGGAGTTTACCTGGAACGGCGCCCCACCCGAAGAGCTGGATAACGACCATCGGGCCGTGATCTTCGGCCAGGTAGCCACCGGCTGCCTGGTGAGCGACCTGGTCCGGAGTTTCGGCGTGCACCCCCAGACGGTCATCGGCTACAGCCTGGGCGAATCGGCAGGGCTCTTTGCCCTGCGGGCCTGGCGCGACCGGGACGAAATGCTGGCGCGCATGCAGGCATCGACCCTTTTCACCAGGGACCTGGCAGGGGAATGCCGCGCAGCGCGGCGCGTCTGGGGTCTCAAGGCGGGGCAGGAGGTCGCCTGGAGCATCGGCGTCGTGGATGCCACTGCTCGCGAGGTCCGTCAGGCGCTCCGCACGACGCCGCGGGTCTACCTGCTGATCGTCAACACCCCCGATGAATGCGTTGTCGGCGGCGATGCAAAGGGGGTCAGGAGACTGGTCGCCATGCTCGGCTGCCGCTTTTTCCCGCTCTACGGCGTGACCACGGTCCACTGCGAGGTGGCTCGCGAAGTGGCAGAGCCGTATCGCAGCCTCCACCTCTTCCCGACCACACCCCCACCTGGCATAACCTTCTACAGCGGCGCCAAGTCCGGGCCCTACCAGGTTGACCGGGAGAGTGCAGCCGATTCCATCCTGGCCCAGGCCGTCGGAGGGATCGACTATCCGGCAACCATCGAATCGGCCTATGAAAACGGCACCCGGCTCTTTCTGGAGATGGGTCCCGGCGCCTCTTGCAGCAGGATGATCGGCCGGATCCTTGCCGGTCGTCCCCATCTTGCCCGGTCCGCCTGCCTGCCCGGTCAGGACGCGGTTTCCGCCATGCTCCGCCTGCTCGCCAATCTCGTTGCCGAGAATGTCACGGTTGACCTGGCGCCCCTCTTTGCCACGCCGCCGCTACGGCTGGCATCGTCTCCCCGTGGCTCGCGCATTGCCGTTACCCTGGGCGGGGCCCCGTTTGCCCCTCCCCTGCCAAAGGTCAGGCCTCGGGCCAAGGAGCCCATGAAACCGGTCATCGCAGCTGAACCGGCCGTCACTCCTGCGCCTCCCCCTGCCGCAACCTCCCCGGCTGCCCCTGCTGTTGCCGCGGCCGCGCCTGCAGACGACTCGCTGGCGCAACTGATTCGCGATTTCGCCTCAGCCCAAGAAGCACAGATAAAGGCCCACGAGGCATTCCTCCGGATGAGCGACGGTCTTTCGCGCACCATGGCCGATACCCTGGCGCTCCAGCTCTCGATTCAGGAGGCACTGGGCGAGGAGATCCCCCCTGAGCACCGCCTGGTCGTTCCGGGTAAAAAACCTGCCGGAACTGCCGTGGCAACAGAGCCCGAGCAGACGCCGGTCGCCTTTTCCAGGGGGCTCTGCCTGGAATTCGCCCGGGGTTCGGTTGCTGCCATGCTCGGACCGGCCTTTGCCGAGGCAGACAGCTTCCCCACCAGGGTCAGGCTGCCGGACGAGCCGCTGATGCTCGTGGACAGGATCGTCACCGTCGAAGGCGAACCCCGGTCCATGACCCACGGCAGGGTGGTTACCGAGCACGACATCCTTGCGAGCGCCTGGTACCTGGACGGCGGGCGTATCCCCACCTGTATCGCCGTCGAAGCGGGACAGGCCGATCTCTTCCTCTCCGGCTACCTGGGGATCGATTTCATTACCAGGGGGCTCGCGGTCTACCGGCTTCTCGATGCAGTGGTCACCTTTCATCGCAGTCTCCCCGGTCCGTGCGAGACCATCCACTACGATATCCGCATCGAGCGCTTCTTCCGGCAGGGGGACACCTGGCTCTTCCGCTTCCTCTTCGATGCAACGGTGAACGGCGAGCCGCTCCTGACCATGCGCGACGGCTGCGCCGGATTCTTTACCGACGAGGAGCTCGCCGCCGGCAAGGGTATCGTCCGGCCGGCCCTCGACCTCCGTCCCCGCACCGGCATCCGTCCTCCGGACTGGCAGGAACTGGTACCGATGGCGAAGGAACGCTACGATGCGACCCAGCTCGATGCCTTAAGAGACGGCGACCTGGCAGCATGCTTCGGCAGCCACTTTGCAGGGCTCCCTCTCTCCCGCCCCCTGACCATTCCGGGGGACAGGATGCGCTTGGTGCACCGGGTCATGGAGATCGACCCGACCGGCGGCCGGTACGGGCTCGGCTCGATCCGTGCCGAAGCGGACATCCGGCCGGACGACTGGTTCCTTACCTGTCATTTCGTCGACGACCGGGTCATGCCCGGCACCCTGATGTATGAATGCTGCCTCCACACCCTGCGGATCTTCCTCCTCCGCATGGGCTGGATAGCCGAAACAGGGGGTGCTGCCTGGGAGCCGGTACCGGGTGTGGCGAGCCAGCTTCGCTGCCGTGGCCAGGTGCTGGAAACGACCCGCATTGCCGCCTACGAGGTGACCATTCGCGAGCTGGGCTACCGGCCCGAACCCTATGCCGTGGTGGATGCCCTGATGTACGCAGATGGCCGGCCCGTCGTGGAGATCACATCCATGTCGGTCCGACTGACCGGCACGACACGGGAACAGCTCGTTGCGCTCTGGAGCGGGGATAACCTGGCCATCCCCGCAACCACGCAGAAGGCCGCCCTCTACACCAAGGAGCATATCCTTGCCTACAGTAACGGTAACCCCTCGGAAGGGTTTGGCGAACAGTATCGCGTTTTCGACAACGAACGGAAGATTGCCCGCCTGCCGGGGCCGCCGTTCCAGTTCATGGACCGGATCACCGCCCTGCATGGAGAGCCGTGGCGGATGGTACCCGGCGCCATGGCAGAGGCCCAGTACGATATCCCCGGTGATGCCTGGTATTTCGCTGCCGACCGCCAGCCGCTGATGCCGTTCGCAGTCCTTCTGGAGGCTGCACTCCAGCCGTGCGGCTGGCTGGCAGCCTATGTCGGCTCGGCGCTCACCAGCCCCATCGATCTCTCGTTCCGCAATCTGGGGGGCAATGCTGTCCAGCATCGACCGGTGACGCCGGAAAGCGGTACCCTGACCGCCGCAGCCACGCTGAAAAAGGTTTCCATCAGCGGCGGCATGATCATCCAGGAATACGACTTCGCCGTCAGCGGCCACGAAGGGCCGATCTACACGGGGGAGACCATGTTCGGTTTCTTCTCCAGGGAGGCGCTGTCGAACCAGGTGGGCATCCGCGATGCCACCCCCTTTGTCCCGACGCCGGAAGAGACGGTCAGGGGCCGGAGCCTCCCCTACCCGGAACAGGCGCCGTTTCCCGGACAGCAACTCCGGATGATCGACCGGATCGACCTCTTCCTCCCTGACGGCGGGCCGGCGCAGCTCGGCTATATCCGCGGCAGCAAGGTCGTCGACCCAGACGAATGGTTCTTCAAGGCCCACTTCTATCAGGACCCGGTCACCCCCGGCTCCCTCGGCCTCGAATCATTTTTACAGCTCCTCAGGTTCGTTGCAATCGAGCGCTGGGGGCTGCCTGCAGCAGATGCATCTGTCGCCGTTGCACTCGGGTCCAGGCATCGCTGGCTCTACCGGGGCCAGATCGTACCGACCAACAGCCTGGTGACGGTCGAGGCATGGGTGACTGCCATCGACGACCAGCAACGGCTTTTGACCGCAGATGGCTTCCTCGCCGTGGATGGCCGGCCGATTTACCAGATGAACGATTTTTCTCTACGGATGGAGTAGCTAACGAATGAAGTATGCAAGGGCCTTCATAGCAGCGCTGGGGTATGAACTGGCGCCGGTGGTCGTCACCTCTACGGAACTGGAAGCACGCCTGGAACCGCTCTATCGGGATCTTCGCTTTGTGCCGGGACAGCTCCAGGCACTGACCGGTATCCGCGAACGACGCTGGTGGGAGCCGGGCTATCCCCTCTCCAAGGGTGCCATTGCCGCCGGCAACAAGGCGCTGGATGCTGCCGGCGTATCCCCCGGCGATGTCGGCATGCTCATCTATGCCGGGGTCTGCCGCGAGCAGTTCGAGCCGGCAACAGCTTGCCGGGTGGCTGCCGGCCTCGGCATCGGCGGCAACGCCGCGATCTTCGACATCTCCAATGCCTGCCTGGGGGTCTTAAACGGCATCCTGGAAGTGGCGAACCGGATCGAACTGGGTCAGATCAAGGCCGGGCTGGTGGTCTCCTGCGAGAGCGCCCGGGAGATCAACGACATCATGATCGACCGGATGCTGGCCGACCGGAACATGGAGCGGTTCGCCTCCTCCCTCGCCACGCTCACCGGCGGGTCAGGGGCCGTGGCCGTGCTGGTCACGGACGGCTCCTTTTCGCCTTCCGGCAACCACCGCCTGCTCGGCGGCGTCACCCAGGCCGCACCCGAACATCACGGCCTCTGCCTCTGGGGGATATCTCCGGATGGCAGCGGCAGCTTCACCCAGACCATGAGCACCGATGCGGTCAACGTGATGAATTACGGGATAGAACTCGGCAGACGGACCTGGGCCTCCTTCCTCCCGGAGATCGGCTGGCGCCCGGAGCAGGTGGACCGCGTCATCTGCCACCAGGTCGGCTCGGCGCACCAGAGCGCAATTCTCAAGACGCTCGGCATTGCACCGGAGAAAGATTTCACCACCTTTGAGTTTCTCGGCAACATGGGGACCGTTTCCCTGCCGTTGACCGCGGCCCTGGCAGCCGAACGGGAGATGCTCAGCCCCGGCGACCGGGTCGGTTTCCTCGGGATCGGCAGCGGCCTTAATTGCCTGATGCTGGGAGTCCAGTGGTGAACCCCGACCTGCAGCGCGAATATCCGTTTACCAGCCATTTCCTCGATCTGGACGGCCTCCGTTACCACTACCTGGACGAAGGGTCCGGTCCGCCGGTGGTGATGGTCCACGGCAACCCCTCCTGGTCATTCTACTACCGGCGTCTCGTCAGCGCGCTGAAGGACCGCTACCACTGCATCGTGCCGGATCATATCGGCTGCGGCTTTTCCGACAAGCCGGGCGACGATCGTTACGACTACAGCCTGTCCCGCCGGGTGGCAGATCTGGAGCGGCTTCTAGACCACCTGGACATCAAAGAGCCCTTGACCCTGGTGCTCCACGACTGGGGCGGCATGATCGGCATGACCTATGCCGTCCGCCACCCGGAGCGGATCAGACGCCTGGTCATCCTGAATACTGCCGCCTTTCACCTGCCGCAGACGAAGCGCTTCCCGCTGGCCCTGCGGATCTGTCGCGACACCGTCCTGGGTGCGCTCCTGGTCAGGGGTGGGAACGCCTTCAGCCGTGCGGCCTCGGTTGTGGGGTGCAAGCGCAACCCCATGTCGCCGGCCTTGCGCAGCCTCTACCAGCTCCCCTACGATTCTTGGCAGCATCGGATCGCCACCCTCCGCTTTGTCCAGGACATTCCCCTCTCTCCCGGCGACCGTGGCTACGACCTGGTCAGCAGCACCGAAGCGGGGCTCTCCCGGTTTGCGACGCTCCCGATACAGATCATCTGGGGGGAGCGGGACTTTGTCTTCGACCGGCACTTCCTCGCGGAATGGGAGCGGCGCTTTCCGGCGGCACGGGTCCATCGCTTCGCCGATTGCGGGCATTACATCCTGGAAGATGCAGCGGACGAGGTCATCCCGCTCGTCAGCTCTTTCCTCGACACGACAGAGCAACAGGGATGATCCGGAAAGATCTGGTAAACATCGCCGCCCACCTCCCGGAGATGGCGGCCCGGCAGCCCGATACGCCGGCCATCATCTTCCCTTCCGGAAACCGGCGCCTCACCTTTCGCGAACTGGACAGCCTGAGCAACCGGGTCGCCCACGGGCTCGTATCCTGCGGCATCGGCCGCGGCGTGCGTACTGTCCTGATGGTCAAGCCCGGTCCGGAGCTGTTCGCCCTGACCTTTGCCCTGTTCAAGGTCGGCGCTGTGCCGGTCCTCGTCGATCCGGGGCTGGGGATGAAAAACCTGCGGCAATGCCTTGCCGAGGCCGAACCCCATGCCTTCATCGGCATCCCCGCCGCACAGGTCGCCCGCCTCCTGTTCGGCTGGGGTAAAGAGACGCTGCGCACCTTCATCACCGTGGGACGACGGCTCTTCTGGCAAGGGACCACCCTGGACGCCCTCATCGCGGGGAAGGAAGAACTCCCGTTTCGCCTGGCGCCCACCCAGCGGGACGACGTGGCGGCTATCCTCTTTACCAGCGGCAGCACCGGCCCGCCAAAGGGGGCGGTTTACAGCCACGGCAACTTTGCCGCCCAGGTAGCGGCGCTCCGCCAGGTGTACGGCATCGAGCCGGGAGAGATCGATCTCCCCACCTTCCCCCTCTTTGCGCTTTTCGCACCGGCCCTCGGCATGACCGCTGTCATCCCGGAGATGGATTTCACCCGTCCCGGCTCGGTCGATCCCCGAAAAATCCTGTCTGCCATCGAGCGTTACGGCGTCACCACCATGTTCGGTTCGCCGGCCCTCATCAACCGCGTCGGCAGCTATGGTGCCAGGAAGGGGATCAAACTCCCCACCCTGCGGCGGGTCATATCCGCTGGCGCACCGGTATCGGCAGCTGTCATGGAGCGCTTCTCCCGCATGCTCAATCCAGACGCGGAGATCTTCACCCCCTACGGCGCCACCGAGGCGCTGCCGGTCTGTTCCATCGGCAGCCGCGAAATCCTCGGTGAAACGCGCCGGATCACCGAGGCAGGCGGCGGCGTCTGTATCGGCAGACCGGTCCAGGGCATCAGGCTGGAGATAATCAGGATCAGCGATGAACCGATCCCCAGCTGGGACGACTCTCTCAGGGTTCCGCCGGGGCAGATCGGCGAGATCGTCGTGCAAGGGGAACAGGTCACACGCGGGTATCACAACCGCCCGGAGGCCAACCAGCTGGCAAAGATAGCCGACCCGGTCGGCAAAGGCTTCTTCCACCGCATGGGGGACCTGGGGGGGATGGACGAAGATGGCAGGATCTGGTTCTGCGGCAGGAAATCGCACCGGGTGGAGACCCCCTCGGGCCCGCTCTTTACCATCCCGTGCGAAGCGGTCTTCAATACCCATCCACATGTTTACCGCACTGCCCTTGTCGGTATCGGCGAAAAAGGTAGTCAGAAACCGGTCCTCTGTGTGGAACTGGAAAAAGGGGCCAGGGTCGACCGGGAGCTGTTGCACCGGGAACTGCTGGAGATCGCCCGGGCACATATCCATACCCAGGAGATCACGACCATCCTCTTCCACCCCTCCTTCCCGGTGGATATCCGCCACAACGCCAAGATTTTCCGCGAGAAACTGGCTGTCTGGGCAGCAGGGAAGCTACCTTGAAGGCGCTGGTAACCGGAGGAGGCGGCTTTCTCGGCGGCGTGATCGTCAGGATGCTGCGTGAGCGGGGCATCCCGGTCCGCAGCTTTTCCCGCAGCACATACCCGGCCTTGTCGCTCCTTGGCGCAGAGCAGGTGCAGGGTGACCTCGGTGACCGGGAGGCGGTGATCCGGGCGGCACAGGGCTGCGACATCGTGTACCACGTTGCCGCCAAGGCCGGTGTCTGGGGGGCATACGCCGATTTCCACCGGGCAAACGTCATCGGCACGGCGAACGTCATCGATGCCTGCCGCTTAAGCGGCATCTCCAGACTGGTCCATACCAGTTCGCCGAGTGTGGTCTTCGACGGCAGCGATATCGAAAGTGGGGATGAATCCCTCCCTTTCCCACAGCGTTATGAGGCCCACTACCCGCAGACCAAGGCCATGGCCGAGCAGATGGTGATTGCCGCCAACTCTCCCGAGCTGGCAACAGTCGCACTCCGTCCCCATCTCATCTGGGGTCCGGGAGACAATCACCTGGTGCCGCGCATCATTGCCAGGGCAAAAGCGGGAAGGCTCCGCCGGATCGGCAACCGACCCTGCCTGGTGGACACCGTCTATGTCGACAACGCCGCAGAGGCGCATCTGGCAGCGGCCGAGCGGCTTTCACCCGGAAGCGCGGTCGCCGGCAGAGTCTATTTCATCAGCAACGGCGAGCCGCTTCCGCTCTGGGACATGGTGAACGGCATCCTAGCCTCGGCCGGGATGCCACCGGTCAAGCGGAGCATCTCACCCCGCATGGCCCTGCTGGCCGGTACCATCTGCGAAACCCTCTGGCCGCTGCTGCGGCTCAAGGGGGAGCCCCCCATGACACATTTCGTGGCCAATGAGCTTTCCACGGCGCACTGGTTTTCCATTGAGGCTGCCAGGCGGGATCTGGGCTATCAGCCTACGGTCTCCATCAGCGAAGGGCTCGAACGGCTGCGTACCTGGTTCATAGCCTCAACCAAGGCCGGTCCAACTGCAGATCAGCGCTAGACAAGCAACGAAAGATCCCCGCCACACCCCATTCCCTGCGTGAGCAGAGCTGTCTCCTTTTCTCTTGGCAATCATCCTGTCTGCTGAATTTTCTTGCAGTAAGCAACCGGTACTCGCGAGACAACATTTTAGCGGTGAAATAGCCGGATTTCAACATCGGTCTAAATGCCGCCCTGAAATAATTTTTGCAGTTATATCATTATGTTAAGCTATTCAGACAAGTCATTTTTTTGTCACTAGCCCGTCTATTTTTTGGGCAATTCGCTAAACCCCCTGTAACGAATAAACTTAGGCCGACCGTCAACAAAATTATCCATAAGTTATCAACAGATCCCTGTTGATGTTGTTGACCCAAAGACGGAACCTATTATTAATTAACTGCATTTTCCATTTATCGTAAAGTTCATAACTCGTGACAATACACCATGTTACAAATCACACCTGCGTCACATTGTTGACGGTTCCGTATATTGCAGGTATGCCGAAGATTATGCCTGTTGGCTCGCGCCTGCAAGTACAGGTGGCAAAAGGTTGGCAGATGCGACTCTTAATCCGGCACTCTACTGTAATATATCCATCACGGAAGTATCTCGAAATGACCGGGGCATTCCTTGAAATCGCAATCCATGCCGCAAAAAACGGTGAGCGAAATCACACGTCAGGGCCAGCCTTCACACAGTGGAATGGACAGTGGCCGTAGCTGGCAGTGGTGTTGAGAATAACCTTTGGGATATCCACTTCTTGAGAAAGGGAAAAGTTCAAATGCAAATGTGTACTAAATTTATACACCCATGGCACGTCATATGCTTTTCATGAAAACAGAAACTATCAAACCCAACGAAAGCGAGGTGATCCAGTGAAAATCCCGGTTATTTTTGCCGACAGTACCTCTGGGACAGTGACAGCCGAGGACCTGGAAAGATTGATTCAGACGCGAAGGATTCATGCCTTCTGGAGAGCGAGTGGATGGGTGAGAATAACAGCGAAGGATCGGTTACGAGGGTCAGGCGGAGATTTCAAGGGTAAGGAGAGAAGAGTTCACTGAGCAGTACCGTTGATGACAGGCACAAAGCACAACAGCCACTTACTTTCGTAAGTGGCTGTTGTGTAATAATGGTCGGTGCGACTGGATTCGAACCAGCGACCACCAGACCCCCAGTCTGGTGCGCTACCAGGCTGCGCTACGCACCGCAAATCGCCTGTAACATCAGTCCATCTCTCTTCTTAAACGGTATAACTCTTCTTTTACTGCAATCAGGATCTTTTTGATGTCCTGAATATGGACCTGTTGGGTATCTTCTGCAACCGTCTTCTGCTGTGGCTGCGCAATGACCTTTCGCGCACCCTCCAGGGTCAGCTTGTCACCGTAGACCAGTCCCTTGAGCTGTTGCAGCAGATCCAGCTCTCTCTTGGCATACAGGCGCTGTCCTGTCGAGCTTTTCCTTGGTTTTAACTGGGGAAACTCCTGCTCCCAAAACCTGAGTACCGAAGGTTTCAATCCAAGGAGACGAGATACCTCGCCGATCTTGTAGTACAGTTTGTCGGGCTGATGACTGACCATGCCCTCTACCGCACTGCATTTCAATTATTCAGAGAAGACTTCAGAACCTGGCTCGGTTTAAAGGTAAGAATCTTCCGTGCCGTGATGGTGATTTCTTCGCCGGTCTGCGGGTTTCTGCCGCGACGGTCGGCCTTGCTCTTCACCACAAAATTGCCGAAGCCGGCAATCTTGATCTTATCGCCATCTTCCAGAGTCCCTTTGATTATGTCGAAAACCATTTCAACCAGTTCGGCGGATTCCTTCTTGGAAAAACCCACCTTCTCATAGATCTTTTCGACAATGTCAGCTTTGGTCATGACTACCTCAAAAGTATTGAATATGTTAGGGATGTTCCGTGACTGACGCGGGAAGGTTTATAGCACATGGGAAAAATATTATCAACCCCTTTTTACCGTATCACCGCCATAAGTCCATTTACCAGTGTAGAAATAACCCGTTGATGAATTCTCGTCACCTCATCATCGGTCAGGGTGCGATCGGAAAGACGGTAACGAATGCGAACGGCTATGCTCTTCTGCCCTTCCGGAACATGCTCGCCGGTGTAGACATCGAATATGGAAACGTTTTCGATTTCCTTGGCTTTCATGCCATAGATGCAGTCCAGGACGGCAATCGCCGGAACGTCGTCGGCAAGGAGCATGGCGATGTCGCGGGAGGTGTCAGGATAGCGTGACGGCGCCACAACGGCATGGTGGTCACGAAGCCGATGAAGCAGCCGTTCCAGGTCGAGTTCGAAGTAATACGCCTGCTTTTCCAGGCCGAACTGCGACAAGACCATGGGGTGGAGTTCACCGAGGCTGCCGATTCGCTCCCCGGCACAATAGAGCGTGCATGCCTTGCCGGGATGATAAAAGGGTTCCAGATCCTTAACCTCGAAAGTGACCCTGTCGAGCCGCAGGGATTCGAACATGCTTTCCACGACCCCTTTTGTATCGTAGAAATCGAGGGAACTCTTGTCCTGATTCCACCCTTCACTCGCCCTGAGGCCAGACATCAGCCCGCCAAGGAGAAGCGGCTCTTCCGGCGACTCCCTGTCGGGTTTGACCAGATAGACCCGGCGCAGTTCAAAGATCCGTTGATTGAAGAGCTTGTAGCTCATGTTACGGGCAGATGTTTCCAGGAGGCCGGGAAGAAGCGAGGTGCGCATGGCCGCGTGCTCTTCCACCAGGGGGTTGAGCAATTTGACCTGCCTGAACCGGTGGTCGTCGCCGGGGAGGAGCATCTGTTCGTTGGCTGCAGCTGAACTGAAGCTGAAATTGATCACCTCATTGAAGCCGAGGCTCACCATCAGGTCCCGTATCGAACGCTCCAGCTTCTGGTGCGGCAGGGGACGATCAGAAAAGACCCGTGCCATCGGCATGGTTACCGGAATATTGTCGTAACCGACCATGCGCGCTACTTCCTCGACCAGATCGATCTCCCGCTCCAGGTCAACCCGGTAGGTGGGAACCGTGACCCGGAGAATTCCCGTCTCTGCGGCCTCGACGCTACAATCGAGCCCGGTGAGGATCGAGGAGATCTGCCCGGAAGAAACTGCCACGCCGAGGATCTGTTCGACCCGCTCTTCGCGCAGCTGTATGGTGCGGGGGGAAACCGGGGTCGGATAGATGTCGATGGAACCACGGGCTATCCGCCCGCCGGCAAGCTGTGCGATGAGGGAGGCTGCACGATCAAGCGCCTTGGGAACTGCGTCGATGTCCGCCCCCCGCTCGAAGCGGTGGGATGACTCCGAATGGATACCCAGCCTCTTGCTGGTCCGGCGGATCGCTGACGGATTGAAATAGGCGCTCTCAAGCAGGATGTTGGTGGTGTTCGGGGCAATCTCCGAGTTCTGCCCACCCATGATGCCGGCCAGGGCAACGGCACGCTGACCGTCGCAGATGGTCAGGTCATCGGCTGCAAGAAGCCGTTCCTGGTCGTCAAGGGTCGTGAACTTCTCCCCGTCCGCAGCCTTGCGTACGACTATCCTGCCCTCTGCCAGACGGTCATGATCAAAGGCATGGAGCGGATGCCCAAGCTCCATCAGGACATAGTTGGTGACGTCGACCACGTTGTTGATGGAGCGCATGCCAACCGCCTTCAGCCGCTCAACGAGCCATGCCGGGGACGGGGCGATGGTGCAGCCGGCAATGTAGCGGGCAGCATACCGGGGGCAGAGCTCAGGATCCTCGATGATGACCGAGGCAAAGTCTGTGGCCGGTTCGGCAGATTCGTGCAGATCCAGAGGTGGATAGTGGATCCGCTTCCCCAGTTTCGCCGCAATCTCCCGCGCAATGCCCACCACACTCAGACAGTCTGCACGGTTCGGGGTCAGTCCTATCTCTAAGATGACATCCTTCATTCCCAGCGCATCAAAGAGAGGGACCCCCAATGGCGCATCGCCGGGGAGCACCATGATACCGGCAGACTCGTCGGCCAGTCCGAGCTCCTTTTCCGAGCAGAGCATGCCGTACGATTCGGCCCCCCGGATCTTCGAGCGCTTGATCTTGAAGTCACCGGGAAGCACGGTGCCGATCTGGGCAAGGGCGACCTTGTCCCCCTGCTTGAAATTCTGGGCTCCGCAGACGACATCCAGGATATCCCTGCCATTGTTCACCTTGCAGAGGGAGAGCTTGTCCGCATTCGGATGCTGCATCTTCTCCTGGACCACTGCAACCACTACACTATCGAATTCCGCCAGTCGCTGCTCGACCCGCTCGACCTCAAGTCCGAGCATGGTGAGCATATCGGACAGCTCGGAAGGAGAAAGATCGACATCGACGAATTCCTTCAACCAGTTATAACTAACGATCATGTCCGTACACTTTCCATGGATTAGTTGCGGTTATGGTGCGCAGTGACTCAGAATTGCCGCAGGAAACGGAGGTCGTTTTCGAACAAGAGACGCATGTCGCTGATGCCGTATTTAAGCATCGCTATCCGTTCGATCCCCATGCCAAAGGCAAAACCGGTTACCGACTCGGGATCGTACTGGACGTGACGGAAGACCTCCGGGTCGACCATGCCGGCACCAAGGATTTCGAGCCAACCCGACTGCTTGCAGACCCTGCACCCCTTCCCCTTGCAGATGACGCAGGCAATATCCACTTCGGCAGAGGGTTCGGTAAACGGGAAAAAGCTGGGGCGCAGACGCACGCCAATCCCCTTGCCGAAATACTGGGTGACAAAAATGGTCAGAATCCCTTTCAGATCGGCAAAGGTGATCCGTTTGTCGACCATGAACCCCTCAATCTGGTGGAACATGGGAGAATGGGTGGCATCGGAATCGCAGCGGTAGACCGTGCCGGGGGCTATGACCCGCACCGGCGGTGCATGTTTGAGCATGGTACGGATCTGGACCGGAGAGGTGTGGGTCCTGAGCAGCAGGTTGTTCTCGACGAAGAAGGTGTCCTGCATGTCGCGGGCAGGATGGTCCTTGGGGAAATTGAGTGCCTCGAAATTGTAGTAGTCGAGTTCGACCTCCGGACCCTCGGCCACCTGGAAGCCGAGACCGGCAAATATCTCGCTGACCTCTTCGATAACCAGCGTCACAGGATGCTTGGTGCCACGGGGGTATTGACGTCCCGGCAGGCTGACATCGAGACGCTCGCTCTGCAATCGCTCAGCAGTGACCCTGTTGCGGATTTCTATCTGGGCCGCTTCCAGCCGTTCATCAAGAAGGTCCCTGATGCTGTTTACCACCTGTCCAAGACGGGGGCGCTCCTCCGGGGGGAGTGCACCAACACCTTTCATGACGGTGGTCAACTCCCCCTTTTTCCCCAGGTACTTGACCCGAAAGGCCTGCAGCGCCTCTTCGGTCACGACTCCATCGAGTTCCGCAAGCGCTCGGCCGCGTAGTTCTTCCAGTTGTGCGTGCATAGTCTATGGCCTTTTGACAAAAAAAAGGGAAATGAGGTCTGCCCCCATTTCCCCCGTATCGCTGTGTTGCCGTTAGTTATTGGCTTTGGCCACGTTGGCGATCTCGGTGAACCCGCGGGGGTCGGTAACCGCCAGATCGGCCAGAACCTTCCGATCGATCCCCACGTTGGCCAACTTGAGCCCGTGGATCAACCTGCTATAGGAAAGTCCGTTCGTACGGGCGGCCGCGTTGATGCGCGTGATCCAGAGAGCCCTGAAATCGCGCTTCTTAACCCGGCGATCCCTGAAAGCGTAGTTTAACGCTCGGTCCACCGCCTCCGTGGCGCTCCGAAACAATTTACTCCGTGCGCCGCGGTACCCCTTGGCAAGCTTCAACACCTTGTTCCTGCGCTGTCTCGCTTTAAATCCTCGTTTTGCCCTTGGCATCTGCTACTCCTTTATTCTGGTATTTCACCGGATCCGCAAGGGGAGACGTTTCCTCACGGTTCACAGCAACTCTTCGAGCGGATGGATGACCCATGAAGGTTTGCCGGTCCCGGCTCTCTTCACGACCCATCTCCGCATTCTTTACATGTACGGAATAAGCCTGGCGATGTTCTTGTGGTCAACGGCCTCCACAATGGCACCTTTACGGAGATTGCGCTTATTCTTGCGGGTCTTGCTGGTCAGGATGTGACTGGTAAAGGCATGGCTGCGCTTGATCTTACCGGTACCGGTCTTCTTGAAGCGCTTTGCAGCCCCCCTGTTGGTCTTGATTTTCGGCATGGTCATTCTCCTCGTCTACGTTTTGTTATCCTATTTTTTTCGGAGCCACAATCATGAAAAGACTGCGACCCTCCATTTTCGGCCTGACTTCAATTATGGCCACATCCTGAAGCTCTTCGGCTATGCGGTCCAGGATGCTCTGCCCGATATTCGTATGGGTTATCTCACGCCCACGGAAGACCATCGTGATCTTGGCCTTGTTCCCCTCTTCCAGGAAACGCTTCACGTGCTTGACCTTGAACTGCAGATCGTGATCGTCAGTCTTGGGGCGGAGTTTTACTTCCTTGAGCTGCACATGGACCTGTTTCTTCTTGGCCTCTTGCAGTTTCTTGCTCTGCTGGTACTTGAACTTGCCAAAATCCATTATCCGGCACACCGGCGGAACAGCCGTGGGGGAAACTTCCACCAGGTCAAGTTCACGTTCGGCTGCCAGCGCCAGGGCCTCGGATAGAGAGAGAATCCCGATCTGCTCGCTTTCAGGGCCAATGACCCTGACCTCTCTGGCCCGTATGGCCTGATTCACGTTTACGGTCGGTTTAGCTATGATGCCACCTCCTAATGAAAACTAGCCACTTCCCTGGCAATATATTCGGCAAATGCTTCTGCAGACATCGTTTCGAGGTTGCTGCCATCGCGGAAACGGGGAGCGATCGTCTTGGTCTCCACCTCGCGGTCTCCGATGACCAGCATGTAAGGAACCTTCTGCAGCTGGGCTTCCCTGATCTTGAACCCGAGCTTCTCGTTGCGGAAATCCTTCTGGACACGAACCCCGGCTTTGCGAAGGGTTTCGTACACCTGCTTGGCGTATTCCTGCTGGTTGTCGGTCACGGTCAGAACAATGGCCTGAACCGGCGAGATCCAGACAGGGAAATTCCCGGCAAAATGCTCAATGAGAACCCCGATGAACCGCTCAATGGAGCCCAGAATAACCCGGTGCACCATGACAGGCCGCTTCCGCTCGCCGTTTGCGTCAACATAGGTCAGGTCAAACCGCTCAGGCAGCGTAAAATCGCACTGGATTGTAGCACACTGCCACCTTCTGTCAAGACAATCGCGCAACTTGATGTCGATCTTGGGACCGTAGAATGCGCCATCTCCCTCATTGATTTCAAAGGGGCGACCACTGTCCTTCAACGCGCCGAGCAGGGCATTGGTAGCCCGCTCCCAGTCCTCGTCCGAGCCGATGGATTTTTCCGGCCGTGTGGAGAGCTCCATCTCGTACTCAAAACCGAAGATGGCCATCACGTCATTAACAAAGGAGATGACCCCCTTTATTTCCGTATCGAGCTGATCAGGGGTGCAAAGGAGGTGCGCATCGTCCTGGGTAAAACAGCGGACACGCAACAACCCGTGCAGTACGCCGGCCCTCTCGTGGCGATGAACCGTGCCGAGTTCGAAGAAACGGAGGGGCAGATCGCGATAACTCCGCAGCTGCGATTTGTAGATCATCATATGCGCCAGGCAGTTCATCGGCTTGATACCGAACCCCTGCTCGTCGACCTCGGTGAAATACATGTTTTCGCGATAATTCTCGTAGTGGCCGGATCTTTGCCAGAGTTCGGTCTTGAGGATCTGCGGACCGACTACGATATCGTAACCCCGCTTCAGATGCTCCTTCCGCTCGAAGTCTTCCAGAATGGTGCGAAGCATGGCACCCTTCGGGTGCCAGATGGCAAATCCGGCTCCCACCTCGTCGGAAAACGAAAAGAGGTCCAGCTCCCTGCCGAGTTTACGGTGGTCGCGACGCTTTGCTTCTTCGATACGGGCAAGATAGGCATCGAGTTCCTTCTTGTCCGCAAAGGCGGTCCCATAGACCCGCTGCAGCATCCGGTTCTTCTCGTCGCCTCGCCAGTAAGCCCCGGCAAGGGATGTTATCTTGAATGCCCGACAGAACGAGGTGGACGGAACATGCGGACCGCGACAGAGATCGACGAAGCCACCCTGGCGGTACAGAGAAACCGTCTCGGCGTCTAGCGCGGAGATGATCTCCACCTTGTACCCTTCCCCCATGTCGGAAAAGAGCTTTATGGCATCATCCTTGGACAGCACTTCGCGCTGCACTGGAATATCTGCCTTGGCCAGTTCCCGCATCCGGTTTTCGATCTTCTCCAGGTCTTCCGGAGTAAATGGCTGCTCAACATCGAAATCGTAATAGAAGCCTGTCTCGATTGCCGGACCAATGGTCACCTTGGCTTGCGGGAAGAGCTCCTTGACCGCCTGTGCCATCAGGTGTGACGTGGAATGGCGTATGATTTCCAGCGCCTCGGGGCTCTTGTCCGTAACGATCTCCACCTGCGCACCATCGACAAGGGGTGCTGTCACATCAACCAGCTCGCCATTCAGCTTCCCCGCAATGGCCGCCTTTGCGAGGCCTGCGCCAATGGAAGCGGCAAGAGAGCGCACCGTTGCACCTGCTGGCAGTGTCCTGGTCGAACCGTCCGGAAGCGTTATCGATAGTTCCATCAGCAGCCCCTTAACAGAAAGAGGCATCGATTCCGATGCCCCTGTCTCGTACTGCGACATGAATGCATGGTAGGCGCGGGCGGTCTCGAACCGCCGACCTCTACCGTGTCAAGGTAGCGCTCTCCCCCTGAGCTACGCGCCTGTAAGCAAAACGTTATGTTTTTTAGCAACTGCCTCCCGGAATGTCAAGCACTTTTATTTCAGCCTGTGACAGCTTCCGCAGGGAATATCAGGCGTTCTGCCGCGGCCACCACCTCCTGCGCCGTTATCTCGGCCATACAGCGGACACCATCTTGACAAGGTGGTGTCGTGCCGAATTTGGTGCACGGAGAGCAATCAAGGTTCCTGTTGAGGACAATATGCCCTGCCCCCCGAGGTGCCCACTTCGCCGCAATCCCCGGCCCAAAGAGGGACACCGTCGGCTTGCCGAGAGCAACACCAATGTGGAGGATGCCGGAATCACCGCTCACCAGGACTGCGGAGCGCTCGATTACGGCTGCAGTCTCAGCAAGTGAGCACTTTCCCGCCACGTTCATGCCCTGCAGGCCGCGAATAATCTCCTCGCCATCTGTGGCATCAGCTACACCTCCAACGACAACAGTAGAGATACCTTCAGAGGCAAGCATTCCGGCTACGATGCGGTAGCGATCCTCCCCCCATCTGCGCTCCGGTATACTTGCCCCAGGAAATATCACCACAAACCGTTTTCCCTGCAAAGGTGCAAGCAATGAATCCGCTTGCGATGACGCATCAGGTGGGACAACCAACCACGGAAGTTCGGTTATTTCACTTACTGGAATGTCGAGCGGTCCAAGAAGGCCGAGGAAGCTATCAACCTCGTAGTCTTCGTGGGAATACGGAATCGAACAGTTAAATAAGCGGCTTCGTTCGTTCGTGTTGAAACCTATACGGTATCGTGCCTGCACTAGCCTGGCGACCACGGCAGACAGATGGTGCCACTGTTCGGAGTCGATAACCAGATCGTATTTTTCCCAGAATAGAGAGAGGAACTCTGCCGGCACGTCATAACGGATTACCCGGCGCACCCCCTCGGAAAGGGCGAATATCGCCGCATTGCGCCTTTCCGCGAGTATATCGACGGCAACCAAGGGAAACGCCTTGCGGATCGCCCGGACTGCCGGGACCAGATGGACCGCATCACCTATGCCGCCCGGCCGGATCAGCAGGAAAGAGGTCGGAGACGCCGGGACCGGTGCCGAAGCCGGAGCAGGGAGCACCCGCACGAGCAGGGTGCCGGCGATCCGGTCCAGGCTCTTCATCAAGCGGATGTTCACTCTGATATTTCCCAGCACTGATCGTGATGTTTCCGCTCGTACACCACTATGCTTTCCCCCCTGGGTAGGTCTTCTCCGGAGTTCCACTCAGAATCAGGTCGACGACCTCAACCCCCTGCATGAACGAATGGTCCATGTTCCCGACCTCGTATTTCCACCCGCCGAAACGCCCGCGTGAATACACCCCCTTTGACTCCAGGAAGGGGTTTATAAGGGCGATGGCCCGGTCCCTTCCCAATGATGGAACCGGGTAGGAATACGGGATATCGATGAGATAGCTGCTGGCAATATCTTTTCCCTGTCTGGGTTCGATCATCCCCGAGTTGACCAGACCATCGATGGTCGAATCGATAATTGTCGAACGCTCCACAGGCTTATGCTGAGAATAGGTAGTTTCGCACATCAGGGAGAAGAATCTGCCGACATCGCCACCCGGAACGTTGTACGGAGAATAGTTGTAAAAGTTGGTGACCCGGTAGAAGGGAGAGGTATCCTCGGGGAAATACATCCAGCATTTCGGATCGACCCGATGTCCGGAAAAGCCGAGCCCGACGATCAATCCGCTGTTATGGACAAGATCCCGGCAGGCGTCCAGGACCTGATCAGGGACGGCACGGGATCTTGTAACGAACAGGTCGAGCGGGGAGGTATTGATCAGCAGGTCATAGGAATGGACCGAACCGTCCGAACAGGTCACGGATTTCCGGTCAAGATCGATCCCGATCACCTCGGAACCGAAGCGGATCCTGTCCCTGAAAGGCCGCACGATCCCCTCGAAGATCGCTCCGGTGCCACCGTGCCGTGGGAACCGGAACCGGTTGTTCGGCCCCCAGCTGACATCGTCGCGCTGCTCCGCAATGTTCCGTTCGATCCGGCCAAGGTCCACCACACTGACCCGCTCACCGATCCACTCCCTGCTCATCGATTCGAGCGGCATCCCCCAAACCTTATTGTTGTATGGCTCCATGAAATACTTGACTATCCCGGCGCCAAATACAGACTCCATCCACTCCCGGAAATTTGCGGCTAAGGAGGGGTTGCCGGACAGCGACCGCAGACCCAGAAGGCACTCCTGCAAAGCTTCATCCGGGAGGTGCCGGATGTTGTTCTGGAACGGGTACGGGACCCAAGTGCCGAGGATGTGGACCCAGCTCTCGCGCAGATGCTCGTAATATGAATCCCCCAGCGACTCCTCGACCGCGCAGTCGAAGTAATCGTAGTGCGAGAACAGGACATGCCCCCCCACATCCCAGGTGAACCCGCTGCTGTCCTGAAAAGAGGCGGAAAGCCCGCCGACATGGTCGCTCCGTTCAAGAATCCGCCAGTCCGCATGGCCCAGCTTGTCCAGATAGTATGCCGCCCCAAGGCCACACGGCCCGGCACCGATGATAAGGATTTTCATAAGGGATCCCAAGTTGCAACTCTAGAGATATTTTATGGGTAACTCAACCTGAAAGAACATCCAAAAGTATCTGCTGATATTGTTGACTGGTAATTTTGAGATCATAGTTTTCGCGCACATACCTGCATCCATGTTCCGGGTCAGCAGGAGAATCAAGCTTTGCAAGCACTTCAGCGAAAAACAGCTCTGACTCGATCGCTTCACTTGTTCGCGGCACCAATACGCTGCACTGACCGACATATTCGCGAATTGCGCCTACGTCCGAAGACACCACTGTTACCCCTGTTGCCAACGCTTCTAGAATAGTCAAAGGAGCACCTTCATATGCGGATGGCTGCATGAGGATATCGGTGGAGTTGAATACAAAATCGATATCGTTTCTCTGCCCGAAATGAAAAACCCGTCGCTGCAATTTATTGCCTGCTATGAATGCAGTAACACTGCTGCACAGTTCACCATCGCCAATCATATAAAAATAGGAGTTTTTTTCGGATTTGGCTATGCTCAAGGCTGTCTCAAGGAAAAGAAGCGGGCGTTTCTGATGGGTCAACCTTCCAACAAACCCAATCAGCTTATCATCTCGATTCAATCCAAGTTCTTGCTTAAACTTGTCTTTATAGCATTCCTGCTGCCTGAATTTATCAGTGTCGATACCATTTCTTACAACGCATAGTTTTGCAAGATCAACATCGTAATTATTGATTATGTGCTTTTTCAAATCTTCAGAGATCAGAATTGACCGGTCGATATTCTGGTGAATATGCCTGTTGGCGCTGATGTCCGGATACCCTCCCCTGAAACAGTAAGGTTCCAGAACATGCAGGGAGTCCACGATTTTCAGATGAGGGAATCTTTTCTTCAACATTCCGCTCTGCTCATAGAGCCACAGCGAATGCGTATTGTATATGCATGAAATATTGTTTTTATCTAAGTAATCACAAAAGACATCAAACAGGGGACCCGTTGACCTTCTCAATTTAAAAGGTTTCTTGATATACAGATGAAAGAAAAGATCCCAATTGTTAATCAGGTGACTGTCGTCGTCTGTTACACATACATGAATATCGAAACCGGCTTGCTTGAGATTTTTCAAAATATCAAAATTGATTTTTGTGACACCACTTACGTCCAGATAACAAGTGGCATAAAGAACAGCTGTCTTACCTGACATGGTTTTGACTTCTCCACAAATAGAAATCATTTATTGTTTTAATAATCTTCAATCTATGCCTCCATGGCATATAGCTGAATACAATTCTTGCAGACTCTATAAAGGTGCCAGCCACCCTGCCATAGCCCACTTTTGCCATTACCTCTACATTGAGTAAGGTGATCTTTAATACCATAAAAAGCCATATATGATATGACTTGTGCAAGGCAGAAGTTTCTAGTCTTGCCAATAGTTCATTATCTGCAAATTTTCCGCTCTTCCGCTGGAGGTAGTCAATCACGCTCTGCAGCATCAACAGGGACGCAAAAAACTGTTTCTTAAATATAAATCTCAGGGAAAAATAGAGCGCCGCAGCCTGTGCATAGAAAAGCCCAAAGATTTTTTCAAACCCTTGCAGATGCTTGTTCAGTAGATACAGCTTGTTCCTGGTAGCATAATAGACGGTGTTAAATCCGGACTTAAATTCCCATGGCATATGCCATATCTTTGACTTTGGAACTGCAGCGACAAGATAACCTTTCTTTCTAAATCTGATATTCCAGTCAACATCATCACAATAAAGGAAAAAATAATCGTCCCAGATACCGACCGACATGATTGCCTCAACAGGAACGCACATGGAACAAGCCGAAACTGAATCGACAAAATATATATCTTGATCGCAACTTGTCGAATCTGAGTACCGACAGTTGCCACTAAACCTGCCACGCTTCAAATCGATGAAATTGCCAATTTCTATCAACCGTTCCGGGCTGCTGCTGTCAAACATGGCTGAACCGGCTATACCGATGCGACAGTTACCTTCGAGAACCAAAACAAGCTCAAGGAGGGCATCTGGAGATATTGAAACATCATCATCCAATAACCAGACATATTGATAGACACCTGTTTGCAGTGCATGCACAAGCCCGGTATTAAACCCGCCAGTTCCTCCCAGATTCTCACTATTACGAATCATCCTAACGCCGGGATACAGTCTGGCAATCTCTTCAGATGTACCGTCTGAAGAAGCGTTGTCAACTACCACAATGTCATAGTTCGGATAGTTGACCCCCTGTAACTGTCCCACCAAAGCAGTGACAAAGCTTTTCTTGTTCCAGGTGACTACGATGACGCATACTTTAGGAGAAACCACAATCCTGTCCATTCCTGTTAATATTTAATAATTTACCCAATGATCTCAACGGTTCGGTAATTTTCCAGCTGACTGTGCCAGTTAAACTGTTCAGGGTTTTGATGGCAGAGTCTCTTTTCTTCAGCTCGAAGATGCTCGTCTCGCCCATCAGCTTCAACACCTTGCTGACAAAGGCCTTGTCTTCATTGTTTGATATCGTTCCAGTCACATAATCAATCAATACCGACAATGTTTCCTCATAGATTGCCCCCGTAGATTCCCTGATCGTATTACTGCCGTGCACCCTGTATGAGACAAGCTTTTTGCCCGGATAAAAAACAAAGCCCCTTCCATATACTTTCAGTGCCCTTAATGCATAATCATAGTCATGAGCGTAACGATATTGTCTGAAAAGTCCGACCTTGACCGCTGCGTCTCGATCAAAAAAAAAGTTTGAACTGCTCACAGCAAGATTGCCTGAAAGCAGTGCACTTTCAACAGAAGCAGACTGACCGAATATATCCTTGAGCCGCCCGAACCATTGATGGAACCAATGGTTTTGGTCATCGATCGGAAGTGAATCATCTCCGATCAATTCGACATCTGTGATAATGAAATTGCAATTGCTCTGTCGCATACAGTCAACAAGGAAAGACAACCTTTCAGCAGCATAGAGATCATCTGAGTTGATGATGGATACATACCTCCCCCTGGCAAGCCCGAGCCCCCTGTTAAGCACATGATAGGCATCCCTGTTCTCCTGCTCATAATAGCGGATGCGGGGGTCGGCATAACTTTGAACCTTTGCGGCGGTACCATCTGTAGACCCGTCGTTAATTATTATTAACTCAAAATTGGTAAAAGTCTGTTTAAGCACACTCTCAATAGCCTCGCCAACATATTGTTCATGATTATAGGCTGGCATGATGACCGTTACAGTCGGTTCGCTCATGGGAATTATTACCGAGTGTTCGTCATTCATATCAGTGATGCCCCGATAGTGATTCAGATAAATACCTAAACAGCATTCTCACGCCGTTTACAAGCCTGAACCATAGGATCTGCAGCCGGGTGAAGACAGGATGATACTTATGAAGGTTTTCCGGTTTGTACAGGAAATCATATTCCTCATCGATGCTGTCATATTGCAGATGCCACCCCTTACACCGCTCTTCTTCCACAAAACGCATTTTTCTGTTATTAAGCACTTTCTCCATTCCATGCAGCTGACTACGGATCGGATAATGGCGTAGAACAAATTTAAGCGGGAAAATTCGGCGATGCGGAAACAGTACCGAATGCCCGCCATGAGTGGTTAAATCTACAGGATTTCCGCTGTTTTTCCACGACTTGATCTGCAAACTGTCAAAATCTGCCCCCCAGTCGAAGGAGACAAGCTGCTTTCTGACATCATCCTCCTTGGTGAAATCATTATTTGTGGGCCGGAAATTGAGCAAGGCGAAATCAATTGCATTGAATCCGAAAAAATCGGCCAGTTTTATACCGGAATACAGAGAAACCAACGGAAATGGTGATTCACGAAATTCATCTGCGTCATGGTGAATGTACCAGTCAGCCCCAAGTTCCAAAGCCAATTGCTCTTTCCGCTTCAAGATATCGGTCCAGACAAACCTTTCACTCTCCTGGTCGCTACCGATTTCAGGGGGGAAAGTTTCAAAACCAATAAGCCCCCTCCCCAACCATCTGGACGCCTCCTCAACTGTCCGGTCTTTTGACCGGTTGTCAATCAGATATACTTCAATATTCTGCTGAACAAGGTCACCGATAACCTGATAGATGACATCTTCTTCATTATATGCCGAGATTATTGCAACTATCCTGAATTTTGCTTTTGCCATTGGATTTTCAGACGCTCCAAACAGATCCCGAATTCATGGCTATCCGCAATATTTATCTTATCAATGCCACATCGTGCTCAGTGAGCTAATCCGCCTGCGGATGCAGTTGCGCATCAAACTAATGATAAGCGGGCTAAACGGCGCTATCAAAAATGCTCTCATATGCATGAAAAATACCCGGTCAGTCCGCCCCATTCGGGCAAAGAGATCGCACAAACGAAGAAGATCACCAACAACGGCGTGTCTCAACACTCTTTTTCTGGTATCCACCTCTTTGAAAGCTGCCTGATAATCTTCACGCCCAGTGAGACGCCTTTGCCTTGCAAGCACTTTATATATTTCGGCCGAACGACGCTGGGGTACAAGCTTCTGAAAGGAGAGTTGGCCCTCATGAACACGGTAACGGAGCAACGGTTCCGGCAGGTTTGCGACAGTTCCAACTTCGGCCAGACGCAACCACAAATCGTAGTCTTGCGCATATCTTCCAGCAATGCTGCGATACCCCATAACCTTACGGACCGCCTCGGTTCTCATCATCACACTGGAATGGCAGAAATGATTGCCTTCTTCTGCCAGAATTCTCTGGAGTGCCATATTATCGGTGTTGAAGGTTTCAATATGAAGAAGTCGCCCCTGGGCGTCGATATACTCAACGGACGTCCCTAGCAGCACCAATGACGGGTCACTGCTCATTTTTTTAACCTGCAGAGCCAACCGCTCCGAATGCGCAACGTCGTCGGCATCCATGCGAGCAATCAGGCCACCCCGTGCTTGGGACAGTGCAAGGTTAAGGGCGTCAACAAGCCCAACGTTACTGCTCATGGTGATAATGCGGAGACGATGATCGATTACATTTCGCAGAATCTCTGGACTGCTGTCTGTGGAAGCGTCGTCAACAACAATCAGTTCAATATTTTGGTAAATCTGCTTCAAAATGCTGTCGATTGCTTCCTGTAGGAATTCCTGACCGTTATGAACAGCCATAAGGACCGAAACCAAATGTGTACTCATATTAGATCCTCAAGCCCCGAACAAGAATCCGCCGAATAATCACAAGTGCATCCCAATCTTTCACCGGAACAAAACTGATTTAAGTCGACACTGCATAGATTTATTTAACAATTTTATGATATGTGAGAATGCAGACGGCAACTCATACAGGTCAAGATAGCTGTTCTTCCCATAATATTTTAACGCATTCCTCTTAAAACCCACAGGATATAGGATGTGCTTATTATCCTCGAACTCATACATATTATTTTCCCGAACAAAGTCGTACAGCTCGCTTCCTGGAATCCCTAGATAGACATTCTTCCCAATATAATCTGGGTTACAAACCTTTATCAGATCTTCAGTTTGCCTAAGATCATCTTCGGTTTCGGTTGGAACCCCAACAACAAAACTAGCATAGGTCTTTATCCCAACTTTTCTGGCTATTTCAAAAGCCCGGATAAACTGTTCACGGGTCTCCCCTTTGCGATAAAACTCCAACATCCGAGAACTGCCGCTTTCAACACCGATATAGAAGACCCGGCACCCGGCATCCGCCATCAGCTTCTGGTAATCATAATCGTTTAACTGATCTACACGCGTCTCGCAGAACCAGTCAATCCTGATTTTTTTCCTGAGCAAGAGTTCGCAAAATTCTACCGTCCTCTTCTTGTTGAGGGTAAAATGATCCTCTCTGAAGTAGATCCCTCGTGCACCATAGTAGCGGATCATGTGTTCAATGTCGTGAACGACACGTTCGGCGGACATGTAGCGGTAGCTTTTTCCCCATATGGATTTGACAGAACAAAAGGTGCAGTCGAAAGGGCAGCCGCGACTCGTGTTGAATGTGTAAACCGGATATGAAGGATACCATGGGTGAGTCCAGTCATATGGGCGGTGAATGAACTCCTCCCATGCCGGTAACGGCAAGGAATCAAGATCTTCAACTTTCTCTCCAATAACCAAACGTTCGCCAATTCCTCCGTTTATGATTTTGGGGACTGAGATTTCTCCTTCGCCAATTACTATTCGGTCTACATAGTCGGGAATCTCTTCCCAGCCTACGGATGTATGTGGACCGCCCACAATTATTCGCCCATTCCACTCTTTTTGCTCTCGCTTACGATGTAACGACCTGAACATGGAGAGCGTTGCATCATAGCAGATGGTATTAGCATAGATTCCGACCAGCTCAATGTTGTTGCGTACAAGAAAGTCAGTTTCCAGAATATTGGTAGGCTTTAGGTACTCATCACTAAAAAAGACTTGATGGCCGGCTTGCTTTACAACAGAAATAAGATAGCCAAGGCCGATCGGAGGGCGTTTTTCTGTGGTAAAAAATCCAGACTTATCAGGAGCTGCTGAAGTGAGAAATAGTATATTCACAATATTATCTTCAAAATATCATTTAAGGTCATCATTGGTGTTCCAACGGAAACATTTGTTTGACATCCCATTGCACCGGTATGTGCAATCTGCCGATATGGGTATCCCTCCCTTTGATATTTAACCGAAAGTGCCGCTTCCAATCATAAACTTCACACGTATTTTTGTCCAACAAGCAGAAAAAGAAATCCAGCCAGTTAACATTTACAGGTAAAAATGGGAAATGCACGTGAAAACTGCCCTTGTCAGGAATTTCTCCAAATGGTTGTCCTGCATCGTTGTTGGTACCTTGAAACAATACTCCATCCTGATCACGAATCAGAATATCGAGGGACGGGTCTCGTGGAATTTTTCCCATTACTTGATAATCAACCACCAGGGTCACGCCATCCCCAGCTAGAATATCAACCACCTCTTCCCCCCTACTATTTAAAAACTTGCCAGCGATAAAGGTGACTTTTCCAGAGCCAATGGATTTATCCCAACATGTAAAACCGTTTTCGATTAATGGCTCCAACATCTCAAGGTCTTGATGGTATTTTTTAATGCAGCTATCCACATTGTCCAGCTTAACAACCTGACCTTTATTTAAATATAGCACCCTGTCCGCAAATCGTGATATCTGGTGCATATTGTGAGAGACCAGAACAAATGCAGTACCCCTGTCCCTGAAATAGCTTAGCGCATTAAAGCACTTCACCTGGAAACTGATATCGCCTACGGCAAGCACTTCATCAAGAAGGAGAACGTCCGGTTGTGTTTTAATCGCCACCGCAAAACCGAGTCTGACCACCATCCCAGAGCTATAACTCTGTACAGGCGAATCAATGAATTCTCCCAACTCCGCAAAATCGATGATCTCGTCAATCTTTTCATCAATGTCCCGTTTGCAAAGACCAAGTACCGATGCATTGACATAAATATTCTCACGTCCCGTCAGAATGGGGTTAAAACCGGCACCTAGAGCGATAAGCGCACCCATTTTGCCACTCGCCTCGATCCTCCCTTGGTCAGGTTTGATCAGACCATTAATCATGCGCAGGAGGGTAGTCTTGCCAGCACCGTTGTGACCGATCAATCCCAGACATTCACCGCGTTTCAACTCAAAATTGACGTCCTTGACAGCCCAAAACTCGTCAAGTCGGAGTTCGCCATTGCCCCCATGTCGACGCCCCAGCAGTTCACTGCTAACGTCCTGCATCCCATACCACAGAGACCTTTTCAGGCATCGGCAGAACTTCTTAGAAACTCCTTCAACTTTTAGCAAGGTTTCATTCATGGTATCAGGCGCTCATCCGTTCGATGAGAATTGGCATGGCGAGCCGGTACACCATCCATACCAGAAATAGCACTGCAATAGTGACGGCATTGACCAACAGAAAGGCTCCCAAGTATTCGGGTGATGTCCCTGTAAGCCAATCACGGCATGTCAGAATAAGGGGAGTCAAAGGATTGAGGGTAAATAGAGTGGCTGCCCACCCTATTTTGGGCACAGGAAAAACCACCGGTGTAGCATACATAAGAAACTGCATCAATAAAGGCAATGCGCGGCCAACATCAGTATAGAGCAAACCGACAGGCGTAATGAGCAATCCTATAGCAGTACCAACCATGATTAATGAAAGAAGCCCGAAAGGAAACAGTAGCCCCCCCCACCCCGGTGATACACCAAGAATTATCACTACCGCCAGCAGCAGAATAATTTTTATGGCGGCATTGAAAAGCGTCTGGTAAATGCCAGACAGAATCAATGCCTCACGCGGAAAGTTGAGTTTGGCCAGCATGTTTTTTGCCCCTTCTACCTGCTGTAACGGAGCGTTCAAGGCATCCATGAAAATTGCCCATAGCATGGTGCCAGAAAAAACGTAGACAGGATATGGCAAAGAGGTGTCTGCAACGACAACAATGCCAGAATAGCTGATAAAAAGCCAAGCGAGTGTATTGGCCAGCGGCAGGATAAAAGCCCAAAGTATTCCGAGAATGGCTTGGCGATACTGGGCGCGTATATCGCGCACCGCCAGACGCCATGCAAGTTCCCGCCCCCTGACCAGATCAGAAAACATCTCCCGTAGCATCTTTAAAGGATTGGCGAGAGAGGAATCAGGAGTATATATCGTGATCTTCGGTTTACTCATAGAAAACACCTGTTAGATTTCATGAATAGTATTGCGCTTCCCCACCGCGCACCCCTTCAATGACTCCACAAAGAAAACCAAATCCAAACCTCCCTTGCTCACGAAAGCGGCGAATCGGAAGAAGCAATAACGGAGCATGTCTGGCACAGTTTGCAAGCAACAATACCCATATTGCAAAGGGATAACGATGCTTTAGCCCGTAAAATGAGTACCCGACTGCCTTCGGCTTTCTCAAGTTTGGCACCAGCATCGGCGGATGAAAGTAGGCGAGTTCGCCACAGTTCATGGCCGACTTCCCCGCAATGGTGAACCGGGTGACGAACTCCACATCCTCCTGGCCGACAAAATCCGACACGAATCCCCCCAAGCTGGCAAGAACAGATCTCCGGTAAGCAGTACACCTGCTGGTCATAAAAAAGGGATCGTGATAGTCATATCGGTCAACAAGCAGGGCATAACTAGCTCTTCCCCAGGGGGCAACCGCATCCACGGCGGGATTAGACAAAAATATCCTGTCAAGACTTTCCAGAAAATCCTTTTGTAAAATCACGGTATCGTCATCCAGAAACAAGACGATTTCCCCACGACTACCTGCCAACCCCGTGTTGCGTGAATATCCCATTTTCCCGAAATTCCCGTCTAGAGGGATGTATCGCATCTGAAGGACAGATGAGAAGCTTTCTGCGCATCTCTTCCCATCCTCGGTCCCGCCTCGGTCTTCGACAAGCACGACCTCAAAGCGGTCGATTGGCATGGTCTGGTCTGCAAGGGAGTGAAGGATGCCGGAAAGCAGGTCGAGACGACCATAAAAGTTTATGACACACGAAATTCTTATCCCATCACTGGCAAGATTCACAACACAGTCACCAGAAAGGTTGAACGGAAAGACCCGATACAATCCCTGAAGCACAGTGGCCCTGAACCCGTTATTTGCCATATATTCCCCAAGCGACCATGATTGCCCAGGCTACACTTATCACCAGCAGCGGCGCATCATGCAGAAGAGAATCAGTCGGGTCTCCGCCTTTGCCACTCTTGACCCGATAAATGTATCGAAGCAATCCGAAACAGCAGAGAGGGACGGTATACACCATAAAACTCCTGACTATCACATACATGGTATAGGTTACGAGAACGGCACCGCCGGTCATATACATGGTGCCGTCAAGGAACCCATCGGGATAGGTGGAAAGTGATTTTCTGTGCTCTCCTGCCGAATCGCCCAAAGAGAGTTTTTCACTCAGACGTTTTCCCGTACTGAGAAACACCGCCAGCAGAAAAACAGTAAGGAGTAGCCAATCTGAAACCGCTATGCCGAATGCATCTCCTCCAGCAAGAAGTCTAACCACAAAACCGCTCGAAATGCAGAGGAGGTCGATCACGGCAACATCCCTGAACAGATGCGTGTACGCAACAGTGATCAGGAGATAAAGTATAAGATAAAGCGGAAAACGGGTTGAAACCTGAAATGACAGAAAAACCGCAATCAAAAGAAGCCCAGCGCACAAACACCAGGCAGACAATGCGGTAACCCTCCCCGAGGCGATCGGTCGACGACTTTTTCGAGGGTGCATGGCATCGCTTTCCATATCCCGGATATCGTTGAAAATATACCCGGCACTGGAACCGAGACAGAATGCAGCAAAAGGGACAGTTCCTTTCAGCAGAACGTGATAGTCAACTAAGGTTCCGCCCAGGAAGGGGGGGAAAAACAACATCAGGTTCTTGAGCCATTGGGGAACCCTAAGAAGTTGTACTACCACAGTGATCAACCGCATCAAGATCCCTGCACCAAAGACAGGAAAAAATCTTCAAGATCTTTACGCCTTGTTTCGACTAGAGTAACCTCAAAGCCACGTTTCGACACCTGCGTCATGAACCGGTTGAAATCCTCCTTTTGGACATAATATTCCAAGGTTGTCTCGTGCTCCCGAATGGGCTCAAAACCTTCAACGGAACGGTTCTCAGCATCTCTTACAGAAATCTGAACGAGATACCCCTCCACTCCGCGCCTGAGAACATTCTCTACCGTATCAAGTGCCACGAGTGAACCTTTGACGACAATACCGACCCTGTCGCAGACCTTCTCCACATCATCGGTGATATGGGTACTGAAGAAGACACACTTGCCCTGCCTTTTAAGGTCAAGGATGATATCCTTGACCAGGGCCCTTCCGAGCGGGTCCAGGCCGCTCATCGGCTCGTCAAGGATATAGACCTCCGGATCGTGGATAAGCACCTGGGCAAGCCCAACCCGCTGCACCATCCCCTTGCTGTACCCCCGCATCGGCCGTTTGCGGGCTTCCCACAGGTCAAGACGTTTCAGGACATCCTCGGAGCGACGGCGTAATAACTTCTCATCCATTTTGAATTGTGATCCGACAAAAGATAGATACTCATCTGCACTCAGGTAGTCATAAAATGCCGGGTTTTCGGGCAGATATCCGACCTGGATGCGGGAATCGGACCGAGATACGTCAATGCCCATAATTTGGGCTGACCCGGCGGTCGGCCGCAACAACCCCATAACCAGCTTGATTGTAGTACTCTTACCGGCGCCATTTGGTCCTAAAAAACCGAAAACTTCTCCCTTGGCAATCTCAAGATCAAGACCTTTCAGTGCATCGACCTTTGTCATCCGCTTCCCGGTAAACTGCTTGTAAAGACCGGATATCTCAATGGCGTTCATCAGGCTCTCCCGCTGTTTCTGTGCTATTTTTCTTCACCCCGGCAAAAGCGTACTTACTGGTTGTTGCGACTTTACCGTCCGCTTCCAGGTAAAACTGCCCGCCGTAAGGGTCTCTTGGAGGGGGAGAGAGAAACCCTCCGGAAACCAGCTGTTCAACCTTTGCCGGCATTACACCCCGCGTTTCCCGGTATCGCTCCCTGGCCACTTCAATGCGACGCGCCTCACGAAAAGCTGTCAACCGGAGCTGATAATTCTTTTTCAGTGCAGGATTGGTCTCACCCTTCAGCAGAGCCGACAGATAGCTTATGGCCAGCTCAGTCTGCCCAGATTCCTGCATATAGCGCCCGGCCAGAAGCCTGGACAGATCGGATCCGGAGAGTTCGCCGGCGCGCTGATAATACCTGGCAGCCGCAGCATAGTCTTTCAGAAAAAAAGCATTATTGAACCCGGCGAAAAAGGGGAGATACCAGTCCCAGGTGCGGTACTTCATGCCATAGTCCAGAAGATCGTTTGCCAACTTAATCTGCCTGACATCCCAGGTCAGAAAACCCTGTGCAAAATAGTAAGCGTCCATGTTGTAGGGATCAAGCTTGACAGCGCCATGCAACAACCGGGACATGGACATGTAGTCCGGCGGAATTTCCAGTTGGTTATCAGCTTTTTCTATAAGCCCGCCGAAGTAGATCAAAACCTTCAGCACAAGCGAAGCAGCCACCAGTTCTTTATGATCCGCTGCGACTGACTTGAGCGCCGTAACTGAAGGAACATAGCCCAGCTTTTCCACGAACGGCTTGTTATGCATATACGTTGTGAGCGGAATGGCCAAAATGCCGTACAAAAGCATACAGACAAAGGCAATGGAGGCTGTTTTGAGCATCGGCTACCTCATTTCACGCCGCAGGAAAATGACAGCGGAAAGAGAAAGCAGAATCCCCACATAGACAACAAAATAGGCCATTGTCAACAACAGTCCGTCAACCGGAACCGGGAGACCGTAAATCGCATTTACCTTCAAATCAAAGGCACTGAAATTGGGAAGAATGTAATACAGACCAGAGGCAATCCGCTTAACTGTGGGCGACAGGGTTTTTGAAGTGGGTGAGTTGATGTACTCATAGACCTGTTGCGTGACACCACCGGCCAGAAACGTGGCGATCGTGCCGAAAACCGGCAGAAAGAAGGAGGTACTGACTGTGGAAAAAAGAAAGGCCACCGCAATCAGCAGGATGAATTTCAAGGCATCAAACAGAATGCAGAGGCCCATAGTGCCCCAGACGATTGGCCTGTCAGGCGGATGGAGTGCAGATGTAAAACCAACCACCGCACAAGCTGCGATTCCCATAACAACTGCCGCCAGAAGCACAAAGAGAGCCGTGCCGCCAAAGCGCCCCAGCAGATACCCCTGTCGCGAGAGCGGCAGACCCAGTACACTGAAGGTATAGCGCCTTTCAATATCCTTCCAGAGTGACGTACCACCCAGAAACACTGCCAACAGCAACAGGATGAATGAAAGCAGGGATAATGACAGGGTCAAGGAAAGTTCCGTCACTTGGCGCATGGAGAGTGCAGCGATGCCGGGGATCAGCAGGAATGCACATGCTGTCACCATAATCCCCTGAAATACGCGGTCGCGAAAGATCCCTTTCAGAGTGATAAGAATGATTGATCTCATGTTTCAACAACCTCCGGCTATTCTCAAGCTGACATGTCGCGTACTACCAGATCATCTGCACTCTGTCTGCCGTTACAATCGTCTGATTATCCGAAATGCCTGACCAATAAGCAAGCGGTCAAAGGGATCTCGATGATAAAACGGATTTGCATGTTGAGGCGTAGGGTTATCATGTATCATAGTCCACTAACGGGCTTGGCGCAAACACCTTCATTTCCCGAGTTCTTTCGCCAGCTTTTCGGCCGGTTTACGGTAATAGGCAGCAGGAGGGGCGGTTTGAATAACGGCATTGAACGCCGTTAGTGCTCTATTTTTCTCTCCCGCCTGCATATGAACAATCCCCAGACGATAGAGATAAAAAGGGTCGCCGGTAAGCTCAATGAGGCGTGTTAGCGTTGTAACTGATTCAGCATAGACGTCTTTGAGTGTTGCCTTGTTCGCCATTACCTGAACTTTATTGAGTTCCAGTACCTGCAACAGTATGGCAACTTCATGCTTGCCAGGGTTAGCCATCAATTGCTTTAAAATAACATGGGCCTCAGTAAAATTACCTTCGTTCATCAATGCAAACGCCTTGTTTTTCAGCCCGTACTGGGCGTTGATAAGGCCATTTGTTTCATTGAATGATTTATAGATGGCAGCTGCTTCCTTCTGTTTACCTCTATGATGCAACGCATTGGCAATTTCATTTTGCGCAGGGATAAAACCAGGTGATTTCTTTAGAGTATCCTGAAACAGAGCAAGATTATCCTGCCAGAGTAGATTGCGAGTGGCAGTACCATAAAGTGCAATTGCAACAAGGCACGATACGGCAATGACCAGATGCACTTGATACTTCCGGTGCCATTCCCATTGCGATACCGCCAATGTAACTCCCACCAGAAAAAATGCGGAAGGAATATACATATAGCGCTCGGCCAGCGGAGTCCAGGTCAGGCGCAGCAACGGGATCATCAACGCAGATGTGCCGACAGCCCCCGCACATATCACAAAAAATGCCGGCAAAGTTCGCCGGGTCATAAGCCAGATGATACCCGCCAGTACAAGAAGCCCAAGCGGCAGATAGGCATCTGAAACGTGAATGATCCCAAAATTAAGGGGAAAAGGGACCAAGATTTTTTTTGCATAAAAGCCGGTTGCCTTTAGAACCAGCCTTGCATTAATCAAAATACCGGCACTCTCGGATCCGCCAACGTGGGTTATCACCCGGGCAACACCTTGATCACCTTTGGAGAATGCCCGCGTACGAAAGACAAAATAGATAGCACCTGCTGAGCAGAACACAATGAAATGGAACCAGTAACCTCGAAAAACGGAACGGAGCGGAGCTGCATCAGTTCTGGCTGCAGAAATGAAAAACGGGAAGAGCAGAGCAGCGGGAAGAAAAAAGATTGCTGTTTCCTTGGCAAGACAGGCAAGCAACATACATAGTGACGATATTAACGACTGAAACAAACTCAGTGGCCGCATTAGAAGCAGATACATTGCTAATAACAGGAAAAATCCGGCCAGCAGGTCAGTCCGGCCTGAGATCCAGTTTACCGCCTCGGTATTAAGCGGATGGATGGCAAAAAACATTGCCGCCACAAATGGAGCAACCGGTGGTGTATTAGGCAGGAAACCAGCGGCCCGACGGGCAACAGCATAAACCAGGAGGGTATTGACAAGATGGAAGATGATGTTTTCCAGGTGCATGAAGCTTTCTTCCAGCCCCCAGACGAATTTATCCATCATAAAAGACAACAGCAAGATGGGACGATAATAACTCCCTGAACCACCCGGGACAAATATGTTTTGCAAAGTGAATATATCGCTGTTCAGAAGAAACTGCAGCATCCCTGAATCGTCAACAGAGTTAATGGGTGAAAAAATTGATTGATAATAGACGCCAAGGACGACAAAGATGAGCATCAAGATAAATGTGGAAGGTCTTAGTCTCTGCGGCATAGACACCTATCACAAAAAAAGCGGGATGCCGAAGCACCCCGCTTTGAGAAAATAATTATCTACACTACATTGACGTCCAATCACCAGTCAAAAAATCTGCAGAAGTTGTTGCGTTTGGAGCTGCGGTGGTAGCTTCTTTGGTCACGGGCATCTGATAAATGGCAGTACTATCGGCAGAAGTACCAAAAGCCTTTACACCATTTTTGTGTTGTGTAATCAAAGCATAACCAGTAGTTGCAGTATTGAACGCCATACTGACCCCAGTTGACAGTTTGCCAATTTGCTTTGGTGTAGTTACAGATGCATCATTTCCGCCTACTACATTCTTACCGGCATCAGCCCAGACAATATTAGCAGTTGCAGCAGCAAATGACGTAGAGGCAGCAGCTAAAACCAACGAAATTGCTATAAGAGTTCTTTTCATGGTTATCTCCCTTACTGTTATATAAGTCTTATTGGAAAGCCAGGCCTGCAGGATATTCCTGATTATCAGCCATATACGCCTCATTGCCGGTTTTGATGTTTTTCAAGTCACTGGTTGAGGCGCTATGGTAAGCCTTCTCACGATAGGACGAGAACTGCGGGATGGCGATGGCCGCCAGGATGCCGATGATCGCCACGACGATCAGCAGCTCGATAAGGGTGAAGCCTTTGTTGTTTCTGATTTTTTTCAACATCTGGATTCTCCTTTCTGCTGGTTTGTTTGCTAAAGTGAATTTTCTTGATGTATCGGAACAAGCTCCTGAAGACTTTAGCGAATCTATTTATGATCTAGAAGCCAAATACATGCCAAGTCAAACAAAATAATATTTACCAATAATTTCAGTTAAATACGAATATATACTTAAATTCTCTCTTGGCAAGCTACCTATTAATTTCAAATTAACGTCACAGATGGTGACATTTTTTGTCACCGCATTGACATCTCTTCCTCCCCGTCATCCATACCGAACTTTGCCAAACGATAACGAAACGATCTGAACGACATCCCGAGCAGTTGCGCTGCTCTCTTTTTCACACCTTCGCACTGTTCCAACGCCTGAAGCAGATATTTTTTCTCTATTTCGTTCAGAAATGCCTCAAGGTTGATTCCCTCACTCGGAATTAAGATTAAGTCACTTGATTTCGATCTCCTTTGAAAATCAAGTATCTGCCTCGGGAGTGCGTCAAGGGTGATGGTACGATCACCAATAACCAGGCATCGCTCCACCAGATTTTCCAGTTCGCGGATATTTCCCGGGAAGGGATACGCCATCAGGACATTCAGCGCATCATTGGTGATGATCTGCCGCCCTTCAGGTTTCCCCGCAAATTTTTGATAAAAATGTTCGACAAGGATTGGTATGTCCTCGGGCCGCTGCCGGAGCGGCGGCATCATAACCTGGACCACATCAAGGCGATAATAGAGGTCCTCCCGGAACCCCCCTTCTTTCACCTGCTCTTCAAGATCGCGATTTGACGCCGCAATGATGCGGACATCGGACTTACGGTCAATACTGTCGCCAACCCGTCTGAATTCCCGCTCCTGCAGCACCCTGAGCAACTTAGCCTGCAGCTGCAGCGGCACCTCGCCGATCTCGTCGAGGAAAAGGGTCCCCCCTTCAGCCTGCTCGAAATAACCGGCCCTGTCGGCAACGGCGCCAGTAAAGGCACCCTTGCGGTGCCCGAACAGTTCGCTTTCCATGAGATTTTCAGGTATGGCGCCACAATTCACGGCAACAAAGCGTTTCTCTCTCCGGGGACCGTTATAATGGATGGCGCGGGCAGCCAGTTCCTTGCCGGTGCCGCTCTCGCCGAGGATCAGTACCGTTGCAGTACTGGCAGCGACCTTCTCGATAAGGGCATAGATCTCCTGCATCTTGACGCTTTTCCCGATGAATCCACTGAAACTATATCGCTCTTGAACTTCACGACGAAGCCGCACATTTTCCTGGACGAGAATGCGCTTTTCCAGCGCATTCCTGACCAGGACCTTGATCTCTTCGACCTTGAACGGCTTGGCAATATAATCGTAAGCACCGAGCTTCATCGCCTCGACCGCCTGTTCAGCCGTGCTATAGGCTGTAATGAGCAGGACAGCAGTATCGGGTGTAATCTTCTTGATCTGCTCCAAGAGCTGTAACCCGGATAACCCAGGCATATTGACGTCGGATATGACCAGTTCGTAGTCTTCCGTTTCCAGCAGTTTCAGCGCTGATTCGGCACTGTCTGCCAGATCGGGATGGTATCCCTCACGCTCCAGGAGGATGGAGAGGAATTCCCGCATGCTCAATTCATCATCAACGACCAGAATTTTCGTTTCCATTTTTCCTCATTTTGATCACCGGCATGCGTTCCTTCTGAAATATCGATCAACACCTCGGCAGGTTTATCTTGAATGTAGTGCCCCTGTCCGGCTCGCTTTCAACCGAGATGTGCCCTCTATGGGCATCGATGATCCGGAATACCGTAGCGAGCCCAAGACCGGTTCCCCCCTGCTTGGTCGTAAAAAATGGCTCAAATATACGCTGAATATCCTGTGGAGGCATACCCGGCCCCGTATCGGCAAACAAAATCCGCACCATCTCTTTTCCCTCTCCCCACCCATGGTCGATGCCGACATCTATTGTCACGGCCCCTTCTCCCTGCATCGCATCAAAGGAATTGACAAACAGGTTCCAGAAAACCTGTTGCAGCTGATCTCGGTCAGCGCATACCTTCAGGCCGGGAGCGCACTGCGTGGTAACGCTAATATTATAGAATCGAGGATCTCCCGAAAGAAGTGCCGAAAGCTCATCGAGGAGATGTTTCAGAACAACCGGCGCGATATTGGGGGCATTGGGTCTGGCATAGGCAAGGAAATCTCCGATCAGGAAATTGAGGCGTTCCGTTTCGCGCATGACAATGTCTAGAAGTCGACGGTCCTCCTCCATGACCCGTTCACCCTGAGCAATGAGCTGTACCGAGCCGCTGATGGATGCCAGAGGGTTTCTGATTTCGTGAGCCATGTGTGCGGCAAGTTCACCGATAGCCGCCAATCTGTCGGCCCGCTTCAACTCCCGCTCCATCTCCATAATGCGGGTCAGGTCCTTGAAATTGATAAGAGTCCCGATCCGGTTACCATCTTTATCGGTAAGATCTACCGCACGGTAACCGAATATTAACTCGTTACCGTCCGGCTTCTGGTAGCTTATCTCATCAGCGTAAACCGAATTTTGCTTGTCCAGTATACCGGCAAAACCCGGGATGACCTCCTGGAGCGGCTGGTCATATGCTTCTCTCTGCAAGATGCCGGTCAGCTCTTCTGCGTGGCGATTAAAAACCCGCACTCTCCCCTCGGTGGTGATAGTCAACAAGCCACTCGACAGATTCTTTACAATAACACTGTTCAGTCTTTCCAGTTCTTCGTAGTTGATCTCCTTTTCCTTGAGGGCATTTTCACTGCTCCTGACCCGTTCTGCCAGATAACCGGTGAGAAGAGCAGTCAGATAAAAGGCAACGATATTGACAAATATCGTATAGAGAATGTGCACTGCACCGTACTGTTGCGCATAGAACGGTGTGAGACCGAGGGCGCTCAACGTGCCGAAATATTGAAGATCGAGAATCCCACCGTAAAGGATGCCACAGAGGGAAGCCGCATAAAAGGCCTCCCTGCGCGCGAGTAGCACCGATGCTGAAATGATGGCCAACATATAGAGAAATGAATATGGAGAAGTAATGCCGCCAGTAAGAAGGATCAGGGTCGTCACCAGCAGGATATCCCAGATGATCTGGGCATAGGACAGGAAAGGATGGGGTTTATCAGTTCGATACAGGACTACGAGAGACAGCAGCGAAAAAAGGAAGGTAACACCGACCAACCTGACCAGGCCGGGTAGAGAAAGGATTTCAATACTATCAGGGACTCGCCGGTACAGGATGATCGTGGAGAAAAAAAACAGCGCCACCACGATCATCCTGGCTAGGATAAACCAGACGAGACCCCTTTTCTCATTCATCGGCTATCCGCCGACGACACTGCCCATCTTGAATATGGGAAGATACATGGCAATGACCAGGCCACCGACCGTGGTCCCCAGCACCACCATCAAGAGTGGCTCCATCATCGAGGTCAGTGCTGATACGGCGTCGTCCACCTCGTCATCGTAGAAATCGGCAATCTTGTTCAACATGGTATCCATGGCGCCGGTAGCTTCGCCGACCGATATCATCTGCACCACCATGGGAGGAAAAACGCCACTCGCAGCCAACGGTTCCGCAATGGTCTTCCCTTCGGATATCGCCTGACGAACGTTGTAGATGGCCTCTTCCACGACCTTGTTCCCGGCTGTCTTGGCAACGATCTCCAGGCCGTCCATGATCGGGACGCCGCTGGATATCATGGTCCCAAGGGTACGGGTGAATTTTGCCACCGATACCTTGCGGATGAGAGGACCTGCAATGGGCGCTTTCAGCGCCAATCGATCAACAACCTTCCTTCCATTTGGCGTAGCATAGTATTTCTGAAAAGCAAACTTCAAGACAAAGAAGGCCGCAATCATCACAAGGATATACTTCTTAAAGAAATTACTGAGCCCAATGACCAACTTTGTCGGCCCGGGCAGATCACCACCCATATCGGCAAACATCTTCGCAAAGGTGGGGATGACAAATACCAGGATGACACCGACGACAATCACTGCAATGGAAAGGATGGTTGCAGGATAGACCATGGCCCCTTTGACCTGCTTCTTCAGCTTCATCGCCTTCTCGATGTAGGCTGCAAGCCGGTTCAGGATTGTGTCCAGAATGCCGCCAACCTCACCCGCTGCGACGAGGTTTACATAAAGCTGGTCGAAGGCCTTGGGATGCTTGGCAAGGGCATCGGCAAAGGTGGAACCGCTCTCCACGCTTTCCTTGACCTTATACAGGATATCCTTGAAGGTCTTATTTTCCTGCTGGCCGGAGAGGATGTCCAGGCATTGGACCAGGGGAAGACCAGAATCGATCATGGTTGCAAACTGTCGGGTAAAGACGACAAGATCCTTTGTCTCGATCTTCTTGGCACCACTAAAACCGGGGATCTTCAGCTCCTTCCCAAGACCTTTCCCTTCCCCTTTGACGGTGATCCCCGTGAAGCCAAACCGCTTCAATTGGGCTTCGACGAGTCCTATATTATCGGCCTCCATTACCCCTTTCTGGATCTGGCCAGACTTGCTCCGTGCTTCCCAGTTGAACTTTGCCATGGTTCCTCCCGTAATTCCTTTCCATTCCTGCTTAACGTAGCGGACGGCGCTGCTGCCCGGGCAGTGTACCTCCCGCAGCAAACATCTGTTTCAATTCATCCGGCTCGGGTGACCTGCCCATGGCATCATCGACAGAGATGAGCCGACGGGCACAGAGACTGAACAACGATTGGTTCATGGTCTGCATGCCGAACTTGTCCTGGCCGACCTGCATCTGCGAATAGATCTGATGAACCTTGTCCTCCCGGATCAGGTTGCGGATCGCCGGGTTCGGCACCATAACCTCAAGAGAGAGAATGCGACCATGGCCGCCCAACTTTGGTATCAGGGTCTGGGATAGAACGCCTTCGAGCACGAAAGATAGCTGCGTCCTCACCTGAGTCTGCTGATAGGGAGGGAACACGTCAATGATCCGGTTGATGGTCTGTGCACAGGAATTGGTGTGAAGCGTGGCGAAACAGAGATGGCCGGTTTCGGCAAGAGTCAGAGCCGCCTCGATGGTCTCAAGATCACGAAGCTCGCCGATAAGGACCACGTCAGGATCCTGCCGCAAGACATATTTCAGGGCACTCTTGAAACTCTTGGTGTCGGCGCCGACCTCCCGCTGATTCACCAGACAACCCTTGTGCGGGTGCAGGTATTCGATGGGATCTTCGATGGTAACGATATGGTCGTGACGATCGGTATTGATCTTGTCGATGATGGAAGCAAGCGTGGTCGATTTCCCGCTGCCGGTCGGACCGGTGACCAGGATCAATCCACGTGGTTTCTCGGCAAGGTCTTTTACCACCGGAGGCAATCCGAGCTCCTCAAAGGTGAGGATCTTGTAGGGGATGACCCTGAATACTCCTGCAACCGCACCACGCTGCACCAGGATGTTCCCACGGAATCGCGACAGTCCCTTGACCCCGAACGAAAGATCCAGTTCGCTCTCTTCCTCGAACTTATGCTTCTGTGCTTCGGTGAGCACGCTGTAACAGAGCTGTTTGGTGTCGACTGCAGTGAGGGGCGGCAAGTCGAGTGGGCTCAACTTCCCGTCGACACGAATCTGCGGTGGAGTATTGGTGGTGATATGCAGGTCAGACCCGCCTCTATCGACAAGCTCTTTCAGCAACTGATGCAGATTTGCCATGGGACACCAACCTCCTAATCGTCGGAAACGGTCACTCTCAAAACCTCTTCAAAGGAGGTGACCCCTTCTTTCAGCTTGGTAAGTCCGGACTGACGCATGGTCTTGATGCCCAGACGCATGGATTCTCGCTTGATCTCTGCCGTATTGGCGCCATTCAGGATGAGTTCGCGGATCTCTTCCAGCATGGGAAGGACCTGGTAAAATCCGACCCGCCCCTTGTAGCCGGTCCCGTTGCATCTGGGGCACCCTTTGCCGCGGTAGCAGACATATTCCGGCGCTTCTTCCTTGGAAACTCCGGCAGTGATAAGTGCCTGAACAGGAACCTCTTCTATTTCCCTGCATTCGCTGCAAATTCGTCGTGCCAGGCGTTGGGCCGTGATCAGGTTTACTGCCGACGCCACCAGGAACGGCTCGATCCCCATGTTGAGCAGACGGTTAATGGTTGCCGGCGCATCATTGGTATGCAAGGTCGAAAGGACCATGTGACCGGTCAATGCAGCCTTGATAGCGATCTCTGCCGTTTCGAAGTCACGGATCTCACCAATCATGATGATATCAGGATCCTGACGAAGGAAGGAACGGAGCGCCGCGGCAAAGGTGAGACCAATATCCTCATGCACCTGAACCTGGTTGATCCCGGCAAAGTTGAATTCCACCGGGTCTTCAGCAGTAGAAATGTTTTCCGTTACTTTATTCAGTTCCGAAAGCGCCGAGTAAAGAGAAACCGTTTTACCGCTACCAGTTGGACCAGTCACCAATACCATGCCGAACGGCTTGTGGATCTGCTCTTGGAATCGGGACAGGGCATCAGGCTCATAGCCGAGCTTGGTCATGTCCAACTGCAGATTCGACTTGTCCAGGAGCCGGAGAACGATCTTCTCGCCGAACAATGTCGGCAGCACGGAAACCCGGAAATCCATATCCTTGCCGCCACCCAGCTTTATCTTGATCCTGCCATCCTGTGGGAGGCGACGCTCGGCAATGTCCAGTTCGGACATGATCTTGATTCGTGAAGTTATGGCATTCTTCAGTTTCATGGGAGGCTTCATAGCCTCGTACAGCACCCCGTCGATCCGGTACCTGACACGAAACATCCGTTCATAGGGCTCGATATGGATATCACTCGCCTTTTTCTTGATGGCATCGGTAAGAATCAGGTTGACGAGTTTTACTACCGGTGCGTCTTCGGTAGCCCTCTCCAGAGAGTTGAGATCGACATCCTCCTCTTCACCGACGACCTCCAGATCTTCCATGTCGAGATCACCCATGACATCGGCCAGTGATGCAGACTGGTCGTAATACTTGTCTATGGACGTCTTGATGGCAGATTCGGGGGCTACCACAACCTCGATGCTGAATCCGGTCATAAAGCGGATATCATCGATGGCAAAAATATTGGATGGATCACTCATGGCAATGATCAGGGTTCCCCCTGCGCGGTTGACGGGAACGACCTGATACTTTTGCGCGATATCCACCGGGATGATCTTGATGACCGCCGGATCGACCTCGACCTCACTCAGGTTGATAGAGGGGACACCATACTGCTTGGAGAGAAAGGAAACCAGATCCTCTTCGGTAATGATATTGTTCCGGGTGAGAATGGTGCCAAGGCGAACCTGGCTGCCTGCCTGCTTCTGCTCGTCAAGCGACTGGGCAAGCTGTTCCTTGGTAATCAGATTATTTTTGACCAGGAGGTCTCCCAGTCTACTTGGTTGCATAACTACCCCTGTAATTCCAACAAGCTATAGAAATACTAATTGAAGGGCCTTCAATGTCAAGACAATGCCGCCAGTGCTGACAGTACCCGTTCCAGCATCAAGCCAGGCGGGGGGTCGCAGCCGATCCAAAGGCGGAAGGCTGATTCTCCCTGTGCTGCCAGCATACTCGCACCATTCATGGCCTTAATGCCGGCTGCACGTGCTGCCTGTAACAACGGCGTCTCGGACGGCACATACACCATGTCATAGATTCGTGCACCAGGCTTGAGCCATGTGACATCAAAATTGACAAATGCCGTACCTCCCATACCAACGGAGGTGGTGTTTACCACCAGATCAAATGATCCCAGCAGGGCTCGATCGGCACAAACGGCTGCCAGTGAGGTATGACTTCCACTGGCTCTGGAGCCGGCATGTTTCAGCAGGGAAAGTAAGTTCTCAGCAGTAGATTGTGTCCGATTGGCAATGGTTATATTCTCGATTCCAGCCTGGGCAAGGGCAACCAGAGCTGCCCGAGCAGCCCCTCCAGCCCCGAGTAGCAAAACACTCGCCCCTGCTGGATCAAATCCCATCCCTTCGGTGATTGCCGAGAGAAAACCGATGGCATCAGTATTGTGGCCAATGAGGTGAGCACCCTCCCGAGTTACCGTGTTCACGGCCCCGATCAGTTCGGCTTCGCGGGACAAGCCATCCACTAAACCGACAACCGCGGTCTTGTGCGGGATGGTAACATTGAAACCGGCAACATTGAGTGATTGCAGACCCAAAAGTGCGGTTGAGAGTTCCTCTGGTCTGACACGAAAAGGGACATATACGTAATCGAGTCCGAGCGCACGCAAGGCTGCATTCTGCATGAGCGGCGACAGGGAGTGACTGATGGGATCACCAATGATGCCAAGTACTTTTGTCTTTCCGGTCAGTTCGGGAATGGATTGAATCATGAAAAGCTCCATGCCGCGCTCTGCACCGTCTCCACCCAAACAGTGATGCACGGCCTCTTCGCACGGTCTACTCGTAAATAGCATCGGTTAGAATGGGGAAATCTTTACCGCTTCATGAAAAAAACCGGCAAGCAGCGGTTCTCGAACGAATGCTGTGCCGGTTGAAACGTTGTGGACAGGCATGGTAGTGATACCCTCCCCGTAAAGGGGCGCCATCAGAGACCTGCCAGCATCACCTCAAACCGTAACCGGCCAGAATCTGAGTGATCTGCGATCTCATTTCAGGTGAAATCGACTCTGCCTGCTGAAACTGGCGTAAGCCTTCGGCGTAACGTCCAAAACGGATAAGAGCCTCACCAGCCTCAACATGGCTATTGGCATAAATAAGAATCGCCTTTTCCGTATCCAGATCCCGGAAAAACATATCACCGCTCATCCCTCTGAGGCTGTAGAGATTCCAGACTGACGTGTCGGGCATATTCATCCCCCCACCGGCCGCATAATTCAACTGATAACAGATGCCTTTCTGGGTAAGGGCAAAGGTATCAAAAGGCACTGAATAACGCGTTGAAAAGTCGACAAAGATGGGACGCTGCGCAATCTGCTCGGAGATTGCCAGCTTGAGCACATTTTCAGGTATCTGCGTTTCCAGAGGGATTGCACGCAGGATGCTCTTGTCAAACAGGTTGGGAAAGGCATCGAGATACCAGGTAAACACGAGATGCGGCGTATGGAGCAGGTCCACATCGTCACGCATCCGTTCTACCCCTTGCAGATACCAGAGCGGAAAGGCACCGCTATCCCCCCAGGTATAGAGAATCGCCCGCTGCGACAGGGTACGTAGCGTATTGGTGGCGTAATCATAGGCAATATAGTTCAGGTGTTGATCGTTCTCCACGTAATTTATGGCGCAGATGGTCGTCGGCAGAGCAAGAAGAGCCCCTCCCAACGCCAAGTGAACAGGCAGCATTCTGATGCTCGGAACCGGCAGCAGATTGACCAGCATCTTCAGCAGCGAAAAAAGCCCTAACCCGATGAATACGGCTGAAAGAAGATAGAGCGGCGTAAAAAATTCTTCGGTAAGGAAAATCAAATCACTCGGCGTATTGAAATAACCGACGATTACCAGCAAAAACGTGAGAATGCCCACGCCATAGGCAAGGATTTCATTGCGCAGCCGCCGCCGATATGCCACGCAACCGACAAGCAGCAGGAACAATCCGACCCAGGTAAATTCATACGGGACATTAAAGGCATTCACCTGTCTCCAGAACAGGCCGAAATCACGAACCGGCTTTTCCACCGGATACCCTTTGCGGAGAAAATGCCAGAGAAACTGTGAAATATTCCTTGCGTCTCCCCAGTTGAGGAGCGGGTTCTGCATTGCCCTGACCGGCAGATGGAGATGCACTCCAAAGCCGAGAATGGCAAATGTGACTGCAAGGATAATCTCCTTGAAACGTGTGATAACATGCCAGTCAGTCACCAGGATCAAGAAGGCATAGACCGGAACCATGAGGATAATGGTCTGATGGGCACCGAAAGCGAGCCCGCACAGGAATGCCCCCAGGTAGACGAAGGCCGGCCGTTCCTCTCCGGCCAGATAGGCCGAACGCCAGCGGAGCACCAGATAAAACACCAGAGCCGACATGAAGGCGATCAACGGATACGGTTTGTCATGATTCGACTGCAGCCAGAGCCGCGGAGTAAAGGCAAAGGCAAAAGCGGCAGCCAGAGCTGCACCACGTACATACCAGCATGAAATGCGGTGATCGTCTGCCACTTCCTCATCTGCAAGCAGATATGTCACCAGCAGGTAGACCGCAAAGCAGGCAGCTGCAGCCGATACGGCAGTCGCTATATTCACGCGAAATGCGATATTGCCAAAAGGAAGATAGGTGAACGGTTTTGCATAATTGATGAAAAAAGGGTAGCCGGGCGAGTGGGCAGAACCGAGCGAATAGATGGCCGTGACAAACTCCCCGCTGTCGAAAAAAGTTACCGAGGGGGCCAGTGTCAGGAGATAAACAAACAGGGGAACGATGAATGAAAGGATAGCACAGAAATCGAGCCGCGATGCCAGGCGGTCACTGTTCACGGGTAAGCTCCTGTTGTGAGGATCTGGCACTGATTGCACGTAGCGAAAGGTTGTCACGCCAGCCACAGAAGAGCCCGGCAATGATAACGGGGAAAAAGCTTATCCCGTGGATGACCAGGGCAACGCTCATTGCCTGTTCCAATGGGATACGGAATGCCATGAGCCCATAGACGCAGGCCGCATGATATGTACCCACATAGCCTGGTGCGGCCGGGACCATTACCGCAAAGACAAGGAAAACCATGATGAACATGGCAGCGGTAATGGGAAGCATGATCCCGAAGGCTCGGAGTACCAGATCAATCGGCCAGGTGGCAAATGTCCAGATCACCAGTGAGGTTGCCAGCAGTGCCAGCAGTTCCACGGCTCGCGTTGAAATCCTTAACCCTCCGATAAATGAAGAGAGTGCCACCACGATACGACTGCTGATCTTTTCGGGAAAGGGCCGCAGCACCGTCTCGACGACCCTGAGCGTCCATGCGGTACGGCGGCGCAGGACCACGATGAATGCGATACAGCAGAGATAGACGGCAAGGGTAACATACCCCCCTGTCACCATCGCCTGCTGGATGGTTTCCATCCCTGTCGGCAGCTTCAGCGTAAAAAAGGTGATCAGAAGGATGAGAAGGACCGTGAAACCATCGTACAACCGGTCCAGAACCAGCGTGGCAAAGACCTGCCCGGTGGGAAGCTCTTCTCGTTGCGCCAGCACATAGGCACGGACGAATTCCCCAAGCCGGGCCGGAAGAAGATTATTGGCCATGTAGCCGATGAGGGTTGCGGATACAAGCGGCCACATTGAGACCCGCTTGATGGGGAGAAGGAGAAACCGCCAGCGCACTGCCCGAAAATAATAGCTTATGAACGTCAAACCAATGGCAGGAATGAGGTAAACGGTCTCCATGGTCCGGAAGGCGTCGACAAGCTTGGCAAGATCCATCTTGCGCAGCAGAAAGGCTAGACAGACGGCACTGACAACCAGGCCGACCAGGAATTTCCTGTCAACCTTGAACGATGCCATCAGCCTCCTCCTGCAGATACTCATGATACTCGATCAGTTCGGTTGATGAAAGTATCTCGCGACAGCGGGCAACATCGCCGGCTATCGCCAGCCGCAACGCCTCTGGATCGGGAAAACGCCGTTCATCACGAATTCTCGCAATGAAATAGAATCGCAATTCCCTGCCATAGAGATCCCCGGTGAAATCAAAGAGAAAGACCTCAATGGAAATTTCCTCATTGCCAAAGGTCGGATTAGCCCCGATGTTGCAGGCGCCATCGTACAGGGTGTTATCCAGTTTCACCTTGACGGCATAGACGCCACTTTTGGGGATCAACTCTTTCTCGGTGCGGATGTTTGCCGTAGGAAAACCGAGACCGCTGCCGCGATGGTGCCCGGAGACCACAATACCGCTCAACGAGTACTGGCGGCCGAGGAGCGGCACTACCCCGGCCACCTCCCCTGCCTTGATCATCTTCCTCACCTGCGTGCTGCTATAGGGTTCACCGTCATGCCCAATCGGCTCCAGGACTTCCACAGCGAATCCAAGCTCGCGGCCCATTTCAGCCAGCATCGCCACCGTCCCCTCCCGGTCGCGGCCGAATGAATAATCGTAGCCAATTATGAGGCGGGATACCCCCAGGCGCTTCACCAGTACGTCGGTAACGAATTCACGTGCAGAAAGTCCCGCAAACTCTTTCGTAAAAGGTATCGCCAGCAGATAGTCAATCCCCGATGCGGAGATGAGGTTTTCTTTTTCAGCGTAGGTATTGATAAGGCAGATCTGTTTCTTGGGATTCGGGATCACCTTCAGGGGATGAGGCACAAAGGTAATGACCACCGAAACACCATGAATTGCCGCAGCAGCACGCCGCACCCGGCGGAAGATCGCGCGGTGCCCCAAATGGATACCGTCGAAATTGCCGATGGTGACAACGGTTTTCCCAAGACCGACCGGGATATCGTCAAGTGAACGGAAAATCTCCATGCAGATTGTGCCTCACGGGTCTAGTCGGTGGGTGCCGGCAGGTTGCCGGGAGCTACTTCACGCTTTCTCCCGAACAGCCAGACAACCCAGATGCTTATCTCGTACATCAGATAAAGGGGAGCCATCACCACGAACATGGTGATGAGATCAGCGTGAAAAGCAGCAATTATCGAGCTTGCCAACAGGGCATACTTGCGGTTGCGGGCAAGAAAGGCCCGGGTGACGATGCCGAACCGCGACAACAGCAGCATAACCACAGGAAGCTCGAAAATCAGGCCGAAGATCAGGATCAACCTGAGACAGAAATTGACATAGGCACTGAGATTGAACCAGCTTTGCAGTCCTTCAGCCTCATAGGAAAGGGAGAAATTGATAATGACTGGCCATATGACGACCAGGAAGAACATGGCACCAATGCAGAAACTTATGGTGCCGACAATCACGAACGGGAGCACCAGCCGTTTTTCCCGACCGGTAAGCCCAGGAGCTATGAAGAGCCAGAGCTGATAGAAAACCACGGGGAGCACCAGGATGAATCCGGCAATTGCGGATATCTTGCATTGGACGAAGAAAGGCTCAAGGGGCGCACTGTAGTTGAGCTGCCGCTCGCGGTGCTGGATCTCTATCTCCTTGTCGAGTTTGTACCGAATGTAGAGTGAAGGAAAGTGTTCCTTGACCTTGAGGTAGGCGGTCTTTTTGATCTCCGACAGATAGGTCTTGCCGGTCAGCGGCCTTTCCACAAAGCCGAGCAAGGGACCGGAAAAATTCCAGGATACTCCCATACCAATCACCACGGCAATGACAATGACAATCAGCCGGCGACGCAATTCCACCAGATGTTCAATAAACGGCAGGACCTTCTCGTCTCCCATGAATCCCCGTCCATCAAGAGCATTCCAAAATCGATGCAGATTAGCACAGTTGAACGGAGAGGCGCAACCGATTTAACGGGAAGAACGGCGGCACGTCAGGCCTCAAGCCTGCTCAGGCACCATCCCGTACGGTTTGATGCGTATACACAGCTCTCATTGAGCCTGTAGAGCTGCGCTGGCTCCTAATAGCACAACAAACATCCCGGCAGGGAATCAACGGCGCTTGCCCCCTTTGCGGCGCCCCCCGTTTTTTCCCTTCGGCCCTCCGCCCCCAGCCTGCTTCCGTTCACCCCCGGAGCGATTGCCCGTGGGACGTCTCCCGACCGGTCGTCGAGGCTTGGGAATTTCCATCTCCCATCCCGCATCGGTCTGTTGCACCGGGGTATGCTCCTGCAGCGAAAACTCGATCTGCCGCCGATCAATGCTGACAGCCACGACCATGACCCTGACCCGGTCGCCAATGCGGAAGAGTCGTCGCGTATTGGAACCGATCAGAGAGTGCTGCTTATCAAGATAGACATAATAGTCATCTTGCAGGCTTGTAACCGGGATCATCCCCTCGACGAAAAACTCTCCCAATTCCACAAAGAGCCCGCTCCCGGTAACTCCGATGATGAATCCGTCAAACGCTTCGCCAATACGATCCACCATGAACTGAAGCCGTTTCAGTTCGACGAGTTCGCGCTCCGCCTCCATGGCAACCCGTTCACGGCGACTGGTGTGCATCCCGATTTCGGGAAGTGCCCCGGCCAAACGCTCCTGTTCCACAAGAGAAAGCGTCCCGGCAAGCTGCCCCTTGAGAATCCGGTGCACCACAAGATCGGGATAACGACGGATCGGAGAGGTAAAATGGGTATAGGTCTGGGCTGCCAGGCCGAAGTGTCCCAGGTTTTCCGCAGCATAACGGGCCTGTTTCATGCTCCGGAGCAGCACCCGGTTGAGCATCAGCTCTTCTGGACGACCGAGCGCCGCTTCCAGAAGCACCTGCAGCTGAGAACCTGTCACCTTCCCCTCCGAGACGTCCAGGTTATGGCCGAAACCAGCTGCCAGTTCGGCAAAGGCGAGAACCCGCTCTGGCGCAGGAGGCTCATGGATGCGATACAGGGAAGGGATCTGATTCCCTTCAAGATGACCTGCAACCGCTTCATTGGCTGCCAGCATGAACTCTTCGATTACACGGTGGGCGATTGTCCGGACCGACCGTACAATGGAAAGGGTATCGCCGGTGGTCAGGTCGATGACGATCTCGGGCTCGGGAAGGTCGAAGTCGATGCTGCCCCGTTCGTGACGACGGGCCATCAGTCGACGCGCCAGTTCTTCCATGACTGCCAGGTCGTCCGTGATTCCGCCAAGCTCACTGATCACCTGCGGATTGCGCTCATCGAGAACCTGGGCGACCTGGGTGTAGGTAAGCCTGGCAGAGCTACGGATGATGCTCGGGTAGAAGAGGGCCTCTTTCCGGACACCGGCGCCGTCGAACAGGAGTTCCGCGGTCAGGGTCAGACGATCCTCCCGTGGGTTCAACGAACAGATGCCGTTGGAAAGGGTTTCGGGCAACATGGGAAGACAACGATCCGGGAAATAGACCGAAGTCCCGCGCAGATAAGCCTCGCGGTCCAGCGCCGAACCGGGCCTGACGTAATGGGAGACATCGGCGATGGAAACCCAGAGCCGGATATCGCCATGCTGTTCTCGCTGCACCGAGACCGCATCGTCGAAATCCCGCGCTGTTTCACCATCAATGGTAACCACCGTCAGCCCGCGCAGATCGGTGCGCCCTGCCAGATCGGCATCGGTGAGCCGGGCCACTTTCTTTGCCTCTGCCAGTGCATCGTGAGGGAATTCGGACGGCAGCTCATATTTGCGAACGACCGTCAGTACCTCTACGTTGGGATCATCGGGCCATCCCAGCACCTCCTGCACCCGCCCCATGGCAGGACGCCGCTCCGTGGGGTACGAGGTCAGGCCGACCACTACCACCTGTCCGTTCTGCGCCTTGCCAGCGGCACCTGCAGGGATCACAATGGCTTGGGAGATGCGCGGATCGTCCGCAATCACCCGGCCGACATTGCGCGCCGACTCATAGCGGCCGACGATTGTCTGCTGGCCCCGTTCCAGAGTCCGGACGATCCTCCCCTCCCGCCGCTCCCCATGGGCTGCCGGACTCACGCTCACTTCGACGAGATCTCCATGCATATTGTCTCGTAAGGCCCGGGCAGGGATGAAGATATCGGACCCGCCATCCTGAAGAGTGACAAAGCCGTAACCGTCTCGATGCATGGAAAGCCGGCCGGTAACCGCTGCCGTTCGGCCGGCCAGGATATAACGTTGACCACGCATCACGGCCAGCTCGCCACTATCCACCAGCCGCGACAGCAGATGCCTGAATCCCTGGCGTTCGGTCCGGTCAATTTTGCAAAGTCGGAGCAGTTCACGCAATACTATACCTTCACCCTGCTCGCCAATAATCCTGAGCAGTTCTTCTCGGGTGACCCGCATATGAAATCTCCTTCCAGACCGGTTCTTTCGGCATGCCGAATATGCCTGACCAGCCGTGCAGTGTCAAACAGTTCCCATGACCGCCATGAAAAACCGATTGCATTTCACAGCCGTTTGAGACTACTATCCAGTCATAGGTTCCACGCTTTATCGGTCGTGTTCCACATGTAATACGACAGATTCGCCACATCCCTTCGACAATATGGATTCCACTACGTGTTCCGCTGCATCGCCCTGGCCGCATTCATATTTTTGCTGACCGTCCCCGCATCCGGGATGAAAACATCGCTGTATCCGCTCCCCAGCGCTACCCTTACCGCGGCGGCAGAGAAACTCCGTGCCAGGGACTACGGCGCTGCCCTGCAATTGGCAGAGGCATCTCCCGATTGCGGGATACGCAATTTCGTCGCCGGCATGGCAGCCTTCAAGGCCGGACAGTGGGACAACGCACAACGCTACCTCTCTGCGGCCTCCGGCAGTTTCGATCTGCTTGCCGATTATATACTCTACCATCAGGGCCAGGCACTGCAAAACCTCAACCGTCTCGACGAAGCACTTACCGCATTCCTGGCACTCCAGAAACGGTGTCCCGAGAGTTATCTGCTCCGCCCCACCCTTCTTCTCATTGCCGATATCCAATTCCAGCGTAAGGACTTCAGCGCAGCACTCACTGCCTACCAGAAATTCATCGAGAGTTATCCAGCCGGAAGCGACGCCTTGCGGGCTCAATACAAGATCGCGCTCTGCCGTGAAGCGCTCGGCGACAAAACCGGAGCAGTAAAGGTGCTCCGAACCCTCTGGATCACCAGTCCAGGGTCACCACTGGCAACCAAAACGGATGAAGATTTGCAGCGTCTCACTGCTGCAGGCGGGGTAGTCGCCCCCTTCACCCCCGACGAACTCTTTCGCCGTGCCACAACCCTGTTCGACCTTAAAAAGTTCAGCCAGGCAGTCACCGCCTTCAAGGCAATCCCCCGTACCGGTCTTGGCAACGATTTCCTTGCACGGATCGACTTCAAAACCGCCCAGTCCCTGTTTAATACCCGACACATCAAGGAAGCTGAGCAACTCTTCACCCGCCTGGCAGCCGACGCCGGCACAGCATCTGCTGCAGAAGCTGCATATTGGTTGGCACGCTGTAAGGATAGAAATAACCGCAATTCTGAAGAGGCCTTCAACTCCTTCATGAAACTGGCTGACCGTTGGCCAACGGCTGACGAGGCAGACAATGCGCTGCTTCAGGCCGCCTATATCAAGAAGTCGCAGAAACGCTGGGCAGATGTATCCTCCATCCTGAAACGGCTCAACGACCAGTATCCCGAATCATCGCTGAAACCGATTATCCTGTGGGAATCCGGGTGGAGCGCTTATCAGTCAGGCAACTGGCAAGGGGCGGCCGAATGGTTCCGCCGCCTGAGTGACGGAAAAACCGGCCGTGACCGGGCGCTTTACTGGCTGGCCCGAGCCCAGGTCCTTACCGGAGATACCAGCGCAGCACAGACGACCTATGCCACCCTCATCAGGGAATTCCCCCTGAGCTACTACTCCATGGCCTACTGGCAGGGACAGAAACAGGGAGAAGAACTCCTGCCGCATCTGGCCCAGGACACACTTGATACCCTTCCCCTTCCCCTGAACTTTGAAAGAGCCAAGGCCCTCATCGGGTGCGGGCTGTTCGACGAAGCCCGCAAGGAACTCTCTGCCTCCAGATCAAAAAACCGGGACAGGAGTAAAGCCCTTGGGCTGGCCCGTCTCTATCTGGAAATGGGCGACTACAACGGCGCCTACAATCTGATGAGAAGCGAATCTCCCCGATTGACTGGCAAAGAGGGTCAACTCTCATTTGCACTACAATATCCTCTGGCATTCCGTGAGATTGTCTCTAGCCATGCATCCAGAAACGGCCTCACCGACTCCCTCGTCTACGCCATCATCCGTGCTGAAAGCAGCTTTTCTCCCACGGCCGTCTCACCGGCAGGTGCAATCGGCCTCATGCAACTCCTTCCTGCTACGGCAGCACAAGTGGCAAAAACAGGTGTTGGGACAATGAATGCCGAGCGACTCGGCCGACCTGAGCAGAACATCCCTCTGGGCATCAGCCATTTTAAAGATCTCATGCTGAACTACCGTGGCGATCTGATAGCAGCGATTGCCGCATACAATGCCGGCGGAACTGCCGTCGACCGCTGGCTGCGGGACTTCGGCGATCTCCCGGCATCAGAGTTCATAGAAAACATCCCCTATGCCGAAACCCGTGAATATGTGAAGAAGGTCCTCACATCCACCGCGCTCTATGCCCGTTTCTACGGTCTCTCTGATGGCAATAGTCCTGACTCTCCTCTCTCACCCCCAGCATCTCCCGCAGAGCAGCTGTAATCGACTGAAATCTCCAGCTTGATCAACAACCATCGATTTGCATTTTTTATCCGAACAGGTATGTTTATGACACAACGACAATGTCATATATGGACACATTAGGAGGGAAACCTTGGCAAAAAGGATATTCATCGCCGCTACAGGACAAAATTGCGGAAAAACCACCATGAGCATTTCCCTCATGCACCTGGCGCGGAAAAAATACCAACGTGTCGGTTTCATCAAGCCGATTGGGCCGAAGATAGAGCGATACGGAGATATGATGCTGGACATGGATGCCGTGCTGATGGCAAAAACCTATGGTCTGGAAGAGGATATCGCCCTCATGAATCCTGTCCCTCTCCACCGCGGTTTTACCAAGGAGTTTCTCGAAGGGAAGATTGATGGGCGAATGCTGGAAGAGAGAATTGTCAGGGCAGTAGAAGCGCTTGACCAGAAGAACGACTTGTTGATCATCGAGGGGGCAGGTCATGGTGGCGTCGGTTCCGTCATCGGCCTCAACAATGCCCATGTCGCCCGGCTTTCCCAAGCGCCGGTCATGATCGTGACCGGCAGCGGCATCGGCAATGTCATCGACTCGGTACATCTGAATCTGGCCCTTCACCAACGGGAAGAAGCAGATGTCCGGCTCATCATGATAAACAAACTTCTCGCTGATAAACGCGATGTTACCCTTAAATACCTAAAGCGCGCCTTCAGTTATTCCCTGGAGGTATCCGGCGGCTTCAATTACTCGCCGATTCTGGCAAACCCCACCCTGTCCCACGTGTCCAAACTCTTGAAATTGCCGTTGCAGGGGGATCCGGAAGCACGCAACCGGATCATCCACAACATCCAGCTCGGAGCTGCATCATCCCAGCGGGTCGTGGACGCACTGCTCGAATCCACCCTGCTGGTGGTAACAGGGTCGCGCGACGAACTGATCGTCACGCTTGCCTCGCTGTATCATATTCCGGAGTGGAAGGAGAAGATAGCCGGGTTGATCATCGCCGGACATGCGCCGGTCACTGGGATCAGCCAGCAGATCCTCGACGAAAGCGGCATTCCCTACATTCGAATCAAGGAAACAACGGCCAACGTCTTTACCGCCCTCACCGAGGACGTTTCAAAGATCACGGCCGAGGATCAGGAGAAACTGGCATGGATCCAGGCGAATGCCGACCATGAGATAGATTTCGACATGATAGACTCGGTATTTTGACAGAATCGGGATTCGGCAAAGGATGATCAGAGGAAAATGGTCGGCATCGTAAAGTCACTGTCGCAGAGGATGGTCTTCGGTGAGGAGTTGATCGGACAATTCGTTACGGTCATCGGCACAACGCGGAAAGTGCTTCGAAAGTTCGGCACCGCACTTCCCGATCATGCTGCAGAGCGCATCGCAGCCCTTCCCTTGCGCCATGCCAGTCGCCAGTTCTTGCGCGAAACCGTGCCAGGCAGCAGGATCGATCAGTTCATTAATACCCCGGTCCCCCAATATCCAGACCTTCTGCTCCAGAAGCGACATGAAGATCAGTATACCGGTTTCATCACGGGTACGATACAGCCCCTTCTCAAAGAAGGCACGCACCGCCCTTTGCCGGACCGCTTCTGCAATGCGGTGTTGACCGGCAAAGGGACGCTTGAGGCGGGGGATGCGCCGAAAGAGCCACCGACAAGGGAACAGTAGCAGGATCACCATCGGCAGGTATGACCAGATGGTGACATGGCTAGTCAAAAGCGCAGCAGCCAGAGCCAAGAAAGCTGACAGGAACAGTGCTCCGGCCAGTTCTGCCTCACGGTAGCGGTCGCTCTCATCGACGATCATGATGGCAATCTCACCGGAGGTGCCTGACTCAGCAGTTGCCACACAACGGCTGATCCGCTCCTGCTCTTCAGATGTAAAATAGGTCTCTGCAGACTTTCGTTTCACGATACACGTCCCACCCTCTGCCGGTTACCAGTCACCCGAAGCACCGCCGCCACCGAAATCACCACCGCCGCCGGAAAAGCCCCCACCGGAACCTCCCCATGAGCCCCCCCCGCCATACCAGCCTCCACCAGAGGGGCCACCAAACCACCAACCGCCACCTCCTCTGCCTCCACCACCAAACAGGAAGGCGATGAACAGACCAACTGCAAATCCGACAACCGCCAGCACTCCGAGCAGACCCATACTGAGTCCGGAGAAACTGAGGGCTGCGGCAACAGGCAGTCCGACTGCACCGGCAATCCCACCGAGAAACCGGGCGATGGAACCAAGGAACACAATACCCACCAAGAGAAACAGCAGCAGGGTAAACGAGGGATGGAATCCCTGCCTCCCCTGCCGGATATCGCGCTGCCGGGGCTGGTACTCCCCTTTCACCGTGGCGGTGATGGCTTCGACTCCGGCCAGGACTCCGCCATCGAAATCCTGTGCCTTGAAACGGGGGGTTATCACATCACGGATGATCCTGCCGGCCATCAGGTCGGTAAGCTTTCCTTCCAGCCCGCGACCGACTTCAATCCGCACCTTCCGCTCCTGCTTGGCAATCAGAAGAATAGCGCCGTTATCCAGCCCTTTCTGTCCGATCCGCCAGGCTTCGGCAACCCGAATGCCGAATTGATCGATGTTCTCCCCGTCAATGGTCGGCACAGTGAGCACCACCACCTGGGTCGAATCACTCTGCTCCAGTTCAGCCAGTCGCTGCTCAAGGGTCTGCACCGCCGCCGGAGATAGCATGCCGGCATAATCATTTACCCTGCCGCTCAGGGGTGGGATCTCCAGCGCCCCGCAGAGGGCCGGAAAGGCGAACAGGAATATGAGGAGAAAACGAATCATTGGCCATCCGGCAAACGCCCCTGGACACTGCTTGTTCAGGGGCGCGGTATGCGCATCAGAACTTGACTTTTGGCGCCGTCTTAGCCCCTTCATCAGCCTTAAACGGCTCCTTGCGGGAGAGATGCAGCAGTACGGAATTGGTCAGACTGTTGGGAAAGGTCCGGATACTGATATTAAACTCCTGCACGGCCTTGTTGTATCGGCTGCGCGCCACATTGATCCGGTTCTCGGTCCCCTCCAGTTGGTTCTGGAGGTCCATGAAATTCTGGTTCGCCTTGAGGTCGGGGTAGCGTTCCACCACCACCATCAAACGCGACAGGGCACCGGTAAGTTCCCCCTGTGCACTCTGGAATTTCTGCAGCGCCTGGGGATCATTGACCAGTTGCTTGGTGGCCTGTATGGAGCCAACCTTGGCCCGTGCCTCTGTTACCGCCTTGAGCGTATCTGCCTCGTGCTTGGCATACCCCTTTACCACCTCGACCAGGTTGGGGATCAGGTCTGCCCGACGCTGGTAGGAAGCCTCCACATCTCCCCAGGCGGCAAAAACCGCCTCCTCATTGGCCTGCATGGTGTTGTAGCCACATCCCGAAAGCAGGAGTGCGGACAAAAGCAGCATCTTCATGGCAAATTTCTTCATGGATACCTCCATATTGGCTGGATTCTCAGTCAACATAATCATTGAATCGTTGTTTGTCAGCCCGGTCGTAGATGATTTTCATGGTCAACAGTCCGCCATAGCAGAAAAGGGAAAAGGCATTGGCAGCGATCAGCGGCGTATCATTGAGAACAATACCATAGATGAGCCAGAGAAACATGCCAAAGATGAGTATGACCTGCTGCCAGAAGGACAGATCCCGTGCATGCTTGGTCCGCCACGTTTTGATAAGCTGCGGAACTACTGCCAGACTGGTAATGGAGCCTGCCATCAAGCCTACCCACGTGTAATCGCTCATTTCCCTTTTTTCCCCATGAAGGTACTGGCTGCCCAGTCGATCTGGGACAGCATGCCGCGCAGGATGGCAACCTCGCGGTTGTCCAGTTCAGCGCGGGCAAAGATGCGCCGGAAAGATCGCATCAGGTGGGCAGGATTCTCCGGCTTGAGAAAGCCGATCCGAAGTAGGATCTGCTCAAGTTGCCCATAGAATGGTTCGAGTTCGGCCGTGGAAACAAGTTCGCGTGTTCCGGCAGAATCTTCACTCACAACCAGTCCCTGCCGCAGAACAAAACAAAAAAGCAGCACAGCCTGGGCAAGGTTCAGCGAACCATAGGCATCGTCCGTCGGTATGGTTGCCTGCCAGCGGCAAAGGGCCACTTCGTCAGTGGTCAGGCCGCTGTCCTCGCGCCCGAATACCAGGGCGGCACGGTTGCCGGCAAGTTTTTCGCCGATCTTCGTTACGATCTCATCCGGGGCAAAGATCTCCTGGCGGTATTTGCCATGACGACGGGTGGTGGCCACCGACAGCGGGGAATCAGCAATGGCTTCTGCAAGCGAAGGGAAAATGCGGGCGGTTGTAAGCATCTCTTTGGCGGAAACGGCAAACTTCAAGGCTTCAGGATGATCCAACGGACAAGGATTCACCAGGCGCAGATCGCATATGCCGAAATTTTTCATGGCACGGCAGACCATCCCGACGTTGCCGGGGTTTTGCGGCTCCACCAGAACAATGGCTATCCGCTCTGAGAAATGCATGATCAATCCTTCCTTGTCGAGGAGCGGGGCGGAGTCCCTGCCGCCTGCATCCGTTTCAACCGCGAACGGGCCGGTTTCCGGCGCCACCAGGCATGAACCACATGAAACAGCCACATTGCAGCAATAAGACACGCCAGAACCACCACCAGGTGCTGTTCGTAGCGATGGACATCCTCGACCACCAGTGATGCCCCTTTGCCGAACAGGTATCCGAGCAGCGAGAACACCACTGCCCAGACAAGGGCGCTGATAATATTCAGCCAGCAAAACTTGAACGCCGGGAAGGTTGTCATGCCGAGGATGATCGGTAGGACGATACGAAATCCGTAGGTGTACCGAGAAACAAACGCAACGAAGGTGCCGTATCGCTCAATGAGGCGCAACGCCTTGCGGAACTTGCGCGCAATGAAGGTAAACAGACCAAGAAGTCGCACACCCTGCCAGCGTCCCAGGTAGAAATAGAACTGGTCTCCGCAGAACGCGCCCCCAAAGGCGGTAACAATGACCCCGGCAATATGCATATATCCCTGAAACGCGAGAAACCCGGCAAGAATCAGACCTGCCTCACCTTCCAGAAAGGTCCAGATGAACAGGACCCAGTAGCCGTGCACTGCCAGGTATTCTCTCAGGTAATCCTGCATACACCCTCGCAGAGTGGGGATTGCAAATCTTATCCACCCGGCGTAGATAAAGCAACCCGAAAAACCCGCTACCCCAAACGACAGAACGCAGATGCCTTGATGGCAGCATAAAAAAAGGGGACTGCCTGACTACGGCAACGTCCCCTTACTGAATTTATCTTATTTACTAAATTTGCTCTGATTTTATCGATCCAAACCGATTTCCACAATGTCAAACGTCATAGCACCAAGGGAATCATTCGGAAAACATTTTTTTTCGCCTGAAACGTACCCAGCCACTTCCTGACGAGAGATAGTATGAATCAACCTTAAATCCCGCCTCCTGCCACGCTCTGGCCCAAGGTCGGTTGGAAGTATCTTTCTGGTTTGCCCAATATGCCTGGTAACGTTTAGCCGATTCGGGGAGTTCAAACCCCAATACATTTGACAACTGGACAAATGAAACCGTGACCTCAATGCTTTCATCCGATTTTTCAAGAAGAAACTCTCTCAGTTTTTCATACTTTGAACGTCTGCCAACTGATGAGCCGAATCGTTGAGAACATCGAAACCCATTTCCATCTTCGCCATTTCGTATCGGCTTGACGCTCCATCGAGGGTCAGGAATCAACTCAAAATCCTCACCATACTTCAGGATATGAATCTGTGGTGTTCTTTCGAAGATTGAAGTAACCCTGTAAAGGGGAATCTTTTCGCTCACAATAAGGTTCTTTGACGGATCTCCGCTAACCTTTAGCTTCAACCACGATATATCGTCCGATTCAGTACCTTTTACTTCGATGTACACCGGTTTTTGTGCATGCTGCCAGGTAACACAGAGGTCAGCACCATTTTCGGGACTGGAAAATCTACAGGTAGGATCCTTTTTAAGAAAGAAATACTTTACAACCTCTATTGCCCGATTGCCTATCAAAACACTTGAAGTCCCTCTTGGATAACGTTTATTGAGAAATCCATACTCATCATCCGTCAATTGTACTAAGTGTTGTTCCATTGCTCACCCTCTTGTAAATTTTGAGAAGCATCGAGAAACTTTGGGTCAAAGTTTGTTATTCATATGCGCCAGTGAAAACCAAACATGTTTATCCGAAAAATGGTGCGCCTCACTTCCGGAGAAAAACCATCTAAGTTCTGGTACTTCCTCATCGGTAAAGTCACTGTCATTTACGTAATTGAAAAATTCAATTCTAGTGAACGCACCAGGTACCAAGAATCGAAGTTCACGACTGCGAATATTGTGCTTATCTAACCAGTCGAGAAAGTTTTCAAACTGAGGCCTGCCAGGATGACCGGGAATCAGGTTCATGCTCCCCGGTCTCACCAGAACAGCCATACCGCGCAAGACAAGAAGCGCACCGAGACGACCCTGTTCGGCATGCTCCTGGAGGAATACAACCCGCTCCATCAATTCCGGTTTGATCAAGCTTCTATGAAGGGTATCGGTATCAACCTTGTTGAGGATAATGTACATGACAGTCTCCTTGTTCTCAGTTACTACTCAGCACGTTAATGACGAAGTCATGCGACCTGGCAATTGCTTGCGTACATGCTAATGAACGGATTGTGCCAATTCTTGTATCATGCGTAAAATTCTCCTATTTATTTAGTAATTTCATTATATTATAAAATTTGTCGCTTTTGAAACTTCCCCACAGCGACTTCAAACAGCAGTGAAGCATGGTGATAGACAGGCAGGTTAGTGTAAAAATATTTTACACTTATTGCACATTTCATTTATTTCAAGTAGTTACGCAAGTGTAAAATAAATTTACACATCTCTATAGAATGTCGCCTAGTGCGGCCTGACAACATGTGTAAATTTTTTTTACACACAAAAATACACATGTCGTAATGAGTCGGGTGATGGATAAAAGGTCTTCAGAAGGGGAATACAAAAATATTTCTGGGGGGGCTACAGGAGCCTCTTGTGGCGTAGTTCCATATCCTGACGAATGATTGCTTCGAGTGTCGCATCAAGATAGTCCCGTCGACAATCCACACCATCTATAGTGCCGGTCTGAAGCTTGCGCAAAAATCGGCATCCTCCGAAACAGAGCGGAAGATAGGGGCATTCAAGACACTCTTTATTCTTCCAGATATCCAGACGGTGGGATTCGTGATAGTCCGCAATCCCCTCTACCAGGCTTCCGATCCGCAGTTCCCGCCAACCCATAAAAGCAGGGCATTTGAATAGTGAACCGTCACAAGCCACCACAAGGCTATTGGTAAATTCGACCATGCATCCCGCAGGCAATGGCTTTGGGGTATTAAATCCGCGTCTAAGGATCTCCCTTCGAAGAAACAAGGAGGCATCAACGAGCCAAGGCTCACAGATTGATGCGCAACCGGTTGAAAAATCGGCAATCCCTTCTTTACCAGCTTTGGGGGTGATGGGGGCGAAGAGAACACTAGTAATCCTGTCGGGCGTTACCCCCTGATCAAGGAGATGATCCAATAGAAAAGGGAATTCGTGGAAATTGTCTTGGGTAAAATTACCGCCAAGTTGCACGGAAACAAGCGAGCAGACATCCTTCAGATTGTTAACAATACAGTCGAAACTCCCGTTACCCGAGACAAAGGGGCGCTGTCGGTCGTGAATGGAACGTGGCCCGTCGAGGGTGAACTTGACCCCCTTGAGCCCCAGCGCTACCAGTTCTTCGGCCGTGGAACGGGTAAGGAGCGTCCCGTTGGAAACCAGGTTGAAGGCATAGCCCCTCCCCTCGCTCTTGGCTGCATCCAGAAGTCGTCTGGAAATGCGCCTGATGAGGGGAATGGAAAGGAGCGGCTCGCCACCGTAGAATTCGAGGACCAGGTCCTTTCCCCGGCTCATGTGCTGATCAATGAGTCGGTCACAGAGGAGATCGGCGGTTTCCTCACTCATGTAGCGCTTTCCCCGGAATGGGTCTTCGTAGCAATAGCCGCAGGCCAGGTTACAGTCAAGGTTGAGGGTCACCAGGGCGGTAAAGCGCCTGCTCCGCCTCGATGCATTGTCGAACAGCGACAGCATCTCTTCCCGCTCCTCCTCCCTGCTCGGCACCAGGATATCCAGCAGGGCAAGTTTCTCCGCCGTCTCCCCTGCCAACTCACCCAGACGGGCAGCTTCCATCATGGCCGCGGGCAACTCCAGCACCGCCCCTCGGCGGGTGGAAAAGAGGAGTAGCCTCCCCTCCCCCTTTGGCGACGGATAGATCTTCAGATAACGCGACAGCTCCATGGTTCCCCCATATGCACAAAGGGGGGTTGCCCCCCCTTCATGTCCCTACCGCTTCGCCTAGCCGAGAATAACTACCGCAAAAAGAGCCCAGCAGCATCCACCGATGGAATCCTCCTCGGCGAGGTTGATCCCCTTGTCCAGCACCTCGATCTCACCATTGTCCTGAATCATCGTCATCACCCCCTTCCACTTTGAGATCATTCGTAACGCCAACCATGGACAGACCGGCACAGAATCTGCTATATAATCGGGACGGACAAACCCATGACCAACGTACTGACCAAATATCTTCTGCCACTCATGCTGCTGCTCTCACTCTGCCAAGGTTTGGCAGTTGCAGAGGAGACGGACGAGACCCTCGGCCTCTTCAGCGGCTGGCAGGACGAGACCATTACCGTTGGTCGCGCCCCCAAGCCGGCCTCACGCACTGCAGAGAATGTCACGGTCGTCACCAGCGCGGAGATCGAGGCTCTCAATCCACACACCCTGGCCGACATCCTCCAGACCATCCCGGGCATCCAGCTCGGCAATCCGGGGAGCCCCGGCAGCACCACACCGGTCTATGTCCAGGGCTCCCAGTACAACCATGTGCTGATCCTGATCGATGACGTCCCCTTCAACAACCTGTCCGACAACTATGCCGACGTGGCCCTGATCCCGGCCCACATCATCGAGCGGCTGGAGATCGTCAAGGGGGCAGCCTCGTCCTCCTGGGGCCAAGCCCTGGGTGGGGTGATCAACGTCATCACCAAGGGACCAACCCCCGACCGCGCCGCCGGTGGTACTGCTTCGGCTAGCGTGGGGGACCGACGGACATCAGACGTGCATGGCGCCATGGACGGCACCGTGGAACAGCTCGGCTACTACCTCTCCGGTGGCTACCTTACATCCGGAGGATTCCGCCCCCACAATGAGACTAGGGGAAACAATCTCTACACCAAGCTTACCCTCGACCTCCCCAAACGGGGGCTCCTCAGTCTCTCCCTCGGCCGGTTCGACAGCAAGAGGGAGCAATTCGCCGCCCCTTCCCTAAACCTTCAGGCTGACGACGACCTCACCTACCTCTTTGTCACCGGCACCCTGCAGCAACCGGTCAACGACCGACTTACTCTAGAATTATCCGGTAGGCATGCGACAAAACGGGCTGTGGTGTCGCAATTACTTATCAGCAACAACCTGCGAATCGATAATGAAGCTGAAGACACCGTCACCGGCAGCAGCGGCAAACTGGTCTGGCACGGCACGAACCACCTGGTGGTTGCAGGAGGCGACTTCGAACATGTGGAACTTAAACAGGCCAACTCCCTGAACCCTGTGGATGAATCCAGCAGGACAGCGGACCGCTGGGGAATCTACCTCAATGATACCATCTCCCTCGGCCCGTTCTCCCTCATCCCTGGCATCCGGATGGACCGGGTGGCAACCAGCAGCGACCAGTTCAGCCCCTCCCTCGGGTTGACCTGGCGCATCTCCGACGACACCACCGTCAGGGGGTACACCGCCAAGGGGTACAGTCTTCCTTCATTGCTTCTCGACCAGCAGGCGGAAAAGGTCTGGACCTCCCAAGTCGGGATCGAGAGCACGGCCATCGCCCCGCTCTGGCTGAAGGGAACCTTATTCAGAAACGAAACCTGGGACATCGCCTCCATCAATTCTACAACGCTTGTAAGACAGAACAAGCGCTATCTCAAGCATGGAGTCGAACTGGAAGCGAAAACCGCCCCGGCTTTCAACACCTCGCTGGCAGTCGGGTACACCTTTGTCTATGCCAACGACGACGAGAGCGGCGCCGTTATCAAGGGGATACCCCGCCACAGCGCCAATCTGGCGGTCAACTATAACGATGGGGAATTCCTGCACGGAACGCTCACCGGCAGGTACATCGACTGGAATGACGGGGTGGTCTTCAATCCACGCTATTCAGCCGTCATCTGGGACCTCTTCCTGGGGGCCACAGTTGCGCGTAGCGAGACATCCTCACTGGAACTCTTCGTCTCGGTGCGTAATCTCTTTAATGGCTCACAATATACCATCGATTTCTACTCCAACCCAGGCAGATGGATCGAAGGCGGCGTGAGGGCACGGTTTTGAGGGTTCTTGCCTCGCTTATCCTTCTCAGCACTTTGCTGTTCCCCATTGGGTCCGCTGCCTCTTCTGACACGCTTGTGATACAAAGCCGGCGGGACCCTATCTTCGACGATATCCTCAGGGGGTTCCAATCCGTACGCCCCTCATCCATGCATATCATCACTCTTGCAGATTACAGCGAGACAGACATTACCCGACTTGTCCGCGAGGAGCAGCCCCGATTGATCCTCACCCTTGGTGATACCGCTCTCAATGCAGTGAAGCGGATCAGAACGGTCCCTATCATCTCCCTGATGTCGCTCAATCTCCAGAACATGAACAGCTCACACCCCAATCTCTCCGGCATCAGCATGCTGATCTCACCGGAGCGATATATTCCGATCTTTTCCAACCTCAGGGCAAAACGTGTCGGAATACTATACAATCCCGCAAGAAGCGGTGCCTACATCCGTCGGGCAAGTCAATTAGCGGCACGAAGTGGCATAGTACTCGTTTTGCGGGAGGTCCGATCTTCCAAAGACACACAGCATCAACTTACCTCTCTCAGCCGAGAGGTGGATGCCCTTTGGATGATCCCCGATCCAGTCGTTGTAACTCAACAAACCGCTGAAGCATTTTTTCACTTCTCGCAGCGCGAGCGAATTCCAGTTGTAGCGTTTGCCAGCATTTACCTCAGCCTCGGTTCCTCAGCAGTTTTGGAAGTTGACCGATTCGATATGGGCAAACAGGCTGCAGAGATGGCATTGAAATTTAGTAAAGGAATTGATCCAGAAGAGACTCCCATGGAATCTCCCCGAAGGGCCATTCTAAAGATTAACCGCAATGTGCTGCGCAGATTGGGAATCGCTCCAGAAGAACTTGAATAGATTCCAACAATGGGAAAACGGTTATGACATCCTTCAACCGATTTCAGACATACCGAAGAAGCTTTCATTTCCGCCTTTTCGTGATCTTCACCGCAATCACCGCAATCATCACCGCCGTATTCTCCACCGTTTTCATCGTCCGTGAGATTCACTCTTCCAAAAGGGAAGCTTCGGAAAAAGCTCGGCTGCTTGCATCGCAGCTTGCCAACAGCATCCGACTCTACCTCTATGCCGAAGATCGTGACAATCTCTGGAGATTGGCATCTGACATTGCACGACATCCACAGGTCGTACGAATCGTTATTGCCGGTAATGATGGGAAAATCCTCGTCAATATGCGACCCGAAAGTACTCAAACACCCGGTACCACTCTAAGTGAAACAGTAGCTGTAACCTCTGGCAACCTCCCAACATCTGCAGAAGCAGCACTCACAGGAGTACCGACTCCTACATACCGACTGGGTACGGTGCGTCTTGATCTCGATACCGGTGACCTCGCCCAGAGAATCAGGGAACTGATCATTTTCACCAGTGTTACTACCCTGAGCTTCTGGTTATTGGTACTGTTTCTCGGCTTCAAGGCACTCACTTGGATGACACGTTCTTTCAATGCCTTAATGCAGGGGGTGCAAACTATCCGTCAAGGCGACTATTCAGTTAGAATTGTCACTGAGTCAAATGACGAGCCGAGTTGGGCGGCTGAAGCAATCAACGAACTCGCCGAGTCTCTCAAAAATAGAGAAGAACAGAATCGCCAACTTCAGGAAGAACTCTTCCATGCCATGAAACTTGAAGTTCAAGAAGAAAAACAACGCCTCATGGCAAAGCTAATACAAACAAACCGGATGACCTCTCTCGGGCTTTTAGTATCCAGTATGGCCCACGAAATCAACAACCCCAATGGATCCATTCGCCTTGCAGGACAATTTCTCACAAGAGCATGGAAAGATACACTCCCAATTCTGGAAGGAGTTGCCCGGGAAGAAGGATCTTTCAGCCTTGGCGGTCTCCCCTTCGACAAGGCTAAAGAAGAAATCTCTAGCTCAAGTGAAACCATTGTCAGAAATACAGCCCGAATCGAACGCGTAATACATGATCTCCGGGCTTACAGCCTAGGGGAACGGAATGAGTTCCGCACAGACGTCAACATCAACCAGGTTGTAAATGGGGCTCTTGCTATCATCCGTGCACACGGGCGCCAGGGTGACATGACTATCACGGCAGATCTGGCACCCGATCTGCCGCAGGTAACCGGAAATCACCATCAACTGGAACAGGTAATCATCAACCTGCTCCTTAATGCGATTCAGGCCATGCCAGACAGAAGAGGCAATATTTCCATTACAACCTCAGTGAGTCCCCAGGGCAACACTGTCTTGATACGCGTTCAGGACGAAGGGGACGGTATCCCTCCCGAGTATCGCGATCAACTTTGTGAGCCCTTCTTTTCAACACGAATCGACAAAGGAGGAAGCGGTTTAGGTCTCTACATCTCAAATTTTATCGTATCTGAACATAAAGGTTCGCTTGATATAGACTCAGTAGAGGGCAAAGGGACCACTGTCACTGTGCAAGTGCCTGTGACAGGATAGGGGATTCAGCCCGATGTTCGGTTAATCGTTTGTGTAATGTCGGTCGGGTAATCCCAAGCAGATCAGCAGCAGCTTTTTTATTTCCCTCCGTTACCTTTAAAGCTTGTTCGATGAGCATCTGCTCCATTTCGTCAAGCGTCGGGAACTGTTCAAAGGTTGCCTGCATACTAAACAGGCCGTCATAAGCAAAACGTATGGTATTCTTTGCTCTGAAACGTGACGGAATACCCGGAAAATCCTGTAAATTAAGGACGTCACGGTTATTATGCGCCACAGCACTACCGATTTTACTAATCAACTCGCGAACATTCCCGGGAAACTCATATTCCTGCATGGCAAAAATAACCTCTCGGGCAAGGCGAGGCGCTGGCCTGCCATAGGTTTCAGCAGCAAGCTTGACATAGTGACTTGCAAGCAAAGGAATATCTTCCGGCCTCTCTCTCAAGGGCGGCACTTGAATCTCGTGGAAACAGAGTCGTTGGAATAGATCCTGCCGGAATTTATCCCGTTCAATGAGATGAGAAAAATTACGGTTTGAAGCCGCTATGATTCGCGCATCACTTTTTACCAGTGCATCCGAACCAAGACGGTAATATTCGTGCTCCTGCAGCAAACGGAGCAGTTTCACCTGCGACTCCATACTCAGGTCACCTATCTCATCAAGAAACAGAGTGCCTCCCTGAGCCTTGGCTATGAGTCCTTCCCGCGCGTCGGTCGCACCGGTAAACGCACCTTTTTTGTGCCCAAACAAGGTATCCGTAAACATGATATCGTCAAGACCTGCCACATTCAGCGGAACGAATTTTCCCTTTAAGCCACTCGCCTTGTGAACAGATTGGGCAATCAACTCCTTACCGACGCCTGTTTCTCCGGTAATCAACACAGGATGCAGTGAAGGCGCAATAGTTTCCACTACCTTGAATATCGCCTGCAACTTGGTGCTTCTGGTCAGAATTTCATTGAAACAGTCGGGACGGGCCAGAGGTTCCCCCAACAGATAGTTCTTGAGCAACTTGTTCTGGCTGGAAAGTTCGCTTATCTGATATGCCTTGTGGATGTTCAGCAAAAGCCGATTGGTGTCCACCGGCTTGGTGATATAATCAAAGGCTCCCTGTTTGATGCTTGCAATGGCAGTTGCAAGGTCATTGACTGCTGTCAACACAATGACTGGAATATGGGGATAACGCTGAACGACAAGGGGAAGCAGCTCTGACCCGGTAAGCCCTGGCATTACCCAGTCCATGAGCAGCACCGAAATTCCTCCTTCTTCCAACATGGGAAGAACAGCCTTACTGTTGGAGAGGGTAATCACAGACCTGACATCGTTAGATTGGAGCATGACCCTGAGTTCATTCAGGAAATCCAGATCATCATCAACCACCAGCAAAGATCGTTCAAGTTCCAGTGATGGTACGACATCCTTCTTCATCTCTCAGCTCCTGTCCATCCAGCCTTTTGGGAAAGCCACTTTGGCATGATTTGCCCGGTATGCAAGGCCATGCAAGCTTACTGTTCCCCCGTGGAATAGATATTGAAACGTAAAAGCAATTTCTGCACCATTTCTGCATTCATGTGAAAACCGGTAATAGCCAAACTGGGATAACTTCTCATGATCAGTACATTTCTGACTTTTCCCATACACATTCACAGTCCTTACCCTACAGAAAATTACCCTGGTCTTCTTTGCAATCGGCAGGTCAAGTATAAATTCGACGAATTCAGCATATCGTCCAAGTGTAAATATATTTTACACTTAACGCTTTATCTAACAATTACAAAGTGTTAGCTATCTGTAAATTTTTTTTACACACGACTGTAAAGCATTGCCCATATTGCCTCTACAGCATGTGTAAATTTTTTTTACTTGAGTGATCCGAAGGGATTAAATTTCCGGCAAAACGCTTGGCAGGTCTTATCGTTCGTTAGAGATTACACAAGACCCAACTTGGTTGGAAAAACTCACTCATCTGGAGGAGCAGATCTGAGGCGCTTCTTTGCGGAGGTCTTTCGTTTGGATTCCAGTCGTCTCTCCCGAGCCCCTGGAGTCACCTTGGTGGAAATGCGCCGCTTTGATTTTCTCTGTCGCCGTTCGAGTTCTTCTTTCAAACGTGCTAACGCAACCGCACGATTACGGAATTGGGAGCGGCTTTCTGACGCCTGAACCACTATTCCCGTTGGGACGTGCTTGATCCGCACTGCCGAATCAGTGGTATTGCGGTGCTGACCGCCAGGTCCCGAAGCACGATAGAACTCGATCTCAAGGTCGCTGTCGCATATCAATGGTCGCTCTGCATGCGAGTTGAGCCTATTTCCAACATCCACTATGTCGCCACTCTCACCTTGGTCCAACATCCAACTGCGGGCCAATGCTCTTCAATTAATACCCATATCCAAGACTTTCAAAACGAGCTACCCTGCCATTTTCAAAAATGACCTGATATTGGAACTGGTTTGGACCAAAGTTATAGATCCAATCATCCACCCTGATGGTGGTGACAGTCCGATCCTGGGAGTATCTCGAATCCGCTTCGATCCTTTTGTCGTTACGAGACGAGCTATAGGTAGGTTCTCCACACTTGCTGACAACTTCCCCCACCGTATCCCCAATCGTAACGAGTCCTCCCCGACAGATCAAGCTCTCGCGCTGGTCTGCCCATACCGGAGAGGAAAGTGCAACGACACACAAGAGTAGAATGAACCTCCTCACGACCATACGTTTTCCCCTCTCCACCTTGCCTGCTTGTGTTATCAGCATACTCCTTCTCCAAAGAAATGGTAAGTATGCTTGCATCAAGTGTAGGATTTCCCGTGTACCGGACTCTGAAAATTCCTCAGCTCATTTCGTTAGCTCGCGAATTTTGGTTTCCGACAAGATATCCCTTAGCCAATTGACAAAAAGATGCAACTTGCTCCTCCTGCCAGGCCAGATCGCGACTGAGCAGATCTGCCATCAGCCTGGCAACCTCTGGAGCCGCTTCCATTGCAGCACGAGCATCCAGCAACAACGCGCGTGTCCGTCGGGACAGTATGTCCTCGATGCTCCTGGCCCACTCATGACGTACCCCCCAAATCACTTCGGCATAGCGATACGGGAGCCGGGGATGCAACGGCTCCCTCAAAAATGGCATATCAGCGCAAAGTTGCTCCAACCCGGTAGCGTCGGTACCATAGGAACTCCAGTCTCCTGCATCGACAGGAATTTCGCACCAACCATGGATGTGAAGCTCAGCCGTCTGTGAAACATGCTCCTCAAGCCCTGCCAGGCGTGCAGCAGTAGTAACCGTATCTTCTCCCATCTTGCGGTAGGTAGTCCATTTACCGCCAGTAATCGTCACCAAGCCGGAAGCTGAAACCAGCAGAGTGTGGTCACGCGAGAGAGATGCCGTTCGAGCATCATCACCACTTCTGACCAGCGGCCGAACACCGGCAAAAACGCTCAGCACATCGCGGTCTTTGGGGTCACGAGTGAGATAACGGGCAGCATGCTGCAAGAGAAAATCCACTTCCTCGGGAAAAGGTTGCGGTTCAGCCAAAACTTTTGGAACAGGGGTATCGGTGGTACCGACAATCACCTTGTCATGCCAGGGCACGGCAAACAGGACGCGACCATCATCGGTATGGGGGACCATGATGGCACTGCCTCCGGGAAGAAATTCCCGATCGAGGACCAGATGCACTCCCTGGCTTGGCGCAATCAGTCGAGGCGATTCGCGATCGTCCATCTGACGGACCGAATCGCAGAAAGGGCCGGTAGCATTGACCACTACCCGTGCCTTCAGTTCGTATTCCTTACCGGTCTCGAAGTCAGCAGCAACTACTCCGCGCACCAATCCATCAGCCTTGAGGAGCTCAAGCACCCTGAAATGGTTCAAAGGGACACCACCGAGCCCCACACAGGTTTTTGCCAGGGCCACTGCCAGTCGGGCATCATCGAACTGGCCATCGTGGTAGATAACTCCGCCGCGGAGACCTTCCGGTTGTACGGTGGGAATATGACGCAGAGTTTCGGCCCGCGACAGGATCTGGGACGGCCCCAGACCCAACTTTCCGGCCAGCATGTCATAGAGTTTGAGGCCAATTCCGTAAAACGGCCCCTCCCACCAGTCGTACAGAGGCACTACAAAGGAGCGATTGTGAACCAGATGCGGGGCATTACGGATCATGAGCCCACGTTCGTGCAACGCCTCCAGGACCAGGGAGAAGTTCCCCTGTTGCAGGTAACGAACACCGCCATGCACCAGCTTGGTGCTCTTGCTTGAAGTACCGCTGCTGAAATCCGCCTGCTCAAGGAGAAGAGTCCTGTATCCGCGCGAAGCAGCCTCTACCGCCGTACCCAGCCCAGTTGCCCCGCCGCCGATCACCAGTATGTCCCAGCATTTGACCTCATCCAGTTGCAGCAGCAGTTCTTCCCTGGTCATGGCTCCTCCCACCCTCTGGCACGCTCCAGGGCACGCGACCATTGCCGACGCAACTTTGCAACCCTGTCACGTCCCATTTTCGGAAAGAATGCACGATCCTTCTGCCAGAACATGGCAATCTCATCCCGGTCCTTCCAGACTCCCACTGCCAAGCCAGCCAGATAGGCCGCTCCCAGAGCTGTCGTTTCGTTGATTTTCGACCTCACGACCGGCACCCCCAAGAGATCGGCCTGGAACTGCATGAGGAGGGTATTCACCGTGGCACCCCCATCAACCCGGAGTTCGGTGAGATTGGCACCTGCATCCGACTCCATGACGGAGAGGAGATCGGCTGCCTGAAAGGCGATACTTTCCAGGGTTGCCCGCGCGATGTGGGCTGCTGTGGTGCCCCGTGTAATGCCGACGATCGTTCCGCGGGCATAGGGGTCCCAGTGCGGTGCGCCAAGCCCTGTAAATGCTGGTACCAGGTAAACTCCCCCATTGTCGGGGACACTGGCGGCCAATGACTCGACCTCCCCGGAATGGCGGATAATCCCCAACCCGTCCCGCAGCCACTGCACCCCGGCCCCGGCAATGAAAACGCTCCCCTCAAGGGCGTATTCGACTCGGCCGGCGATCTTCCAGGCTATGGTGCTGAGAAGATTGCACCGGGAGGTCACCGGTCGATCGCCGGTGTGCATCAGCATGAAACAGCCCGTTCCGTAGGTATTCTTGGCCATGCCGGGACTCCCGCACGCCTGCCCGAACAGTGCTGCCTGCTGGTCGCCGGCAATACCGGCAATGGGAATGTTGGCAGCGAATAGATTGCCAACTGTCTCGCCATAGACTGCACTGGAATCCACAACCTGTGGGAGAACCTCTCCGGGGATACCGAGCAGTTGCAAGAGTTCCGCATCCCATTCCAGCGTGTTGATGTTAAAGAGAAGGGTACGAGAAGCGTTGCTGGCATCGGTTATGTGCAACCGACCGCCGGTCAGGTTCCAGACAAGCCAGCTGTCAACGGTACCGAATGCAAGCTCGCCCGATTCCGCGCGCGCACGGACACCGGGGACATTTTCCAGCAGCCAGGAGAGCTTGGTCCCGGAGAAATAGGCATCCAGAACCAAGCCGGTCTTCCCGCGAAACAGTGCCTCCAGACCATCGGCCTTAAGCCGCTCGCAAATACCGGCAGTTCGGCGGTCCTGCCAGACAATGGCATTATACACCGGTTCACCGGTCTTTTTGTCCCAGAGCAGGGTTGTTTCCCTCTGGTTGGTAATGCCGATTGCAGCAATATCCCGTGGTGAAAGTCCGACCCTGCTGATTGCCTCGGCAGCCACCCCTACCTGTGTAGCCCAGATTTCCCAGGCATCATGCTCCACCCACCCCGGCTGAGGGAATATCTGTTGGAATTCCCGTTGCGCCACGGACTTGATCGTACCTGCGCAGTCAAAGATGATCGCCCTGGAACTGGTCGTCCCCTGATCGAGGGCCAGGATGTAGTTCATTGATTCCTCCCCGTAACACTCTTCACCGGAATCCTCATCAGCCGGGCAAATCTCACATTTCTATCCTGGCATCGTACCGGCAATGATCCCGGCTCCGTTGGGGAGTTCGATGGGAAGACGTTCCAGGGCGGTAAGCCCTGCAGCAGCCATCATTGTCATGATCTCCCCTTCCGAATAGGCCTGCCCTTCGGTGGTGCCAACCAGCATGTTCAGGGAAAAGAGTGCCGGGAAAAGCGGCCGGTCCCTGGTATTCTCAAGGATGAACTCCTGGACGAGCAGGAGTCCGCCCGGTTCCAGGGCACCCACTGCCTTTTCCAGGATCACGGCACACCCATGGGGGCCTTCCCCATGCAGGATGTGAGAGAGCCAGGCCACATCGAAACGCCCCTCGATCCCCCTTGCAATGAAATCCCCATCCATGAAGCCGATCCGATCGGACAGCCCGAAGCGAGCGACGGTCTGTTCCGCAAAGCGCTTAGTGGTGGGAAGATCGAAAATCACGGCCGTCAGCTCAGGATTCTGTTTGCAGAAATGGATGGCATAGGTGCCCGGTCCGCCTCCCAGATCCAGGAGGCGCCGACGCCCGGTAAGATCGATCTGAGTCACAATCCGGGGAGCCAGCAGCATGGCCAGGTTGAACATACCCAACAGGAAACTCTCCCGGACGCTTTCGTCTTCACCGTGAGAGACCCGTTCGCGAAGCGGCCTGCCGGTTGCCACAGCCTCATGCAAGTGTGCCCACCCGGCCATGAGATGATGATGGTGCAGGATGATATGCCCCAAGTAGTCGGGCGATGTCCGAGCGAGGAATCGAACTGCCGAAGGCGATGTAACAAAAGCCTCCCCCTTCTTCTCCAGGAGGCCGAGCGCTGCCAGAGCGTCCATCAACATGGACAGCCCACGTGGGCTCATATCCAGAAGATTCGCGAGCTCTGCGAGGGTAAAGGGTCGCTCAGCCAGAGGGGTAAACAGGTCGAGTCTAACCCCTGCATGAAGGGCACAAGTCCCCCAGTAGCCTCCGGAAAGTTGCAGCAGATCTGCAGGCATCCACTCCTTTGCTTCCATACTCTCCTCCTGTCAGGATCCAGGCTTTTCTCCCCGATGGGGGAGGGATGGCGATACACTCTTACAGATGATACCGTCTTTCCGATTCAACTCAACCGGATGACCTCCTCTTCGCAACAGTACGGACAGCACAGAGGGAAACATGATAATACAGCAGGAAATGGTGATATACGATGCGGTTCAGGAAGGGTGAACATCAAGGAGGCAACGTTGAAGAGAATGGGGAGGTCTTCAGCCCAGTACTATACCGAATCTTTCGCAACTTCAGGGAAGTGCTCGATCCGTACCAATACAACATTGGTCAATTTTTCAGTGGAAAGCTGCAGAAGCTGTGTCTTGTCTCCACGGTGCAAATAGGCGGGCACATGCTCCTTGCCTTCTCCGCTCACGTGCGCATCGGTGACTGCGCGCCTGATGGCGCAGCCGCTGGAATGAACCCTGTCGCCACACCCACCGGGCAACTTGGTATATTTGCAGATGAAGACTTCAGGGAGAACCGTTTCTGCCGCAATGGGAACATCCTGCCCGATGATGGCGAGGTATTTCGTATTGGCTGCCATGACGCGCATTGACGCATCAACAACAACTACGGGCGCTTCAAACTCGTCTACAAACTCCTGGAGTTGAAACGATTTGGGGGATTTGCCGAAATGGCGAAAGAGGCATTCTTCACAGATGCCATGGGTTATTCCGTCGACTGTACCGACCTCACGATCTGTCAGTACGCGTCTTTTGATTTCAACCCCACACCATGCACAGATCCGTCTCATCAACCCTCCCACATTCAGTCAGCAACTGGGCAGTTACACGTGGACAGCCCGCCAACATGAGCATTACAGACTCGTCAAACCTTCACGGATGGCATATTTTGTGAGATCGGCAATAGTAAACAGGTTCAGTTTTTTCATGATTTGCAGGCGATGAAACTCGACTGTCTTCGAACTGACATTCAGCTCATAAGCAATCTTTTTAGTGTTCCACCCTTCGGCGAGAAGTTGCAGTACCTCGCATTCTCTTGATGTCAAAAGAGAGAAGGCATTCTGGTCTTCCCCTTCTTGCCGGAACAGCAGTTCCTGGATGAAGTTCTCACTTATGGAGACTCCGAAATAATACTCCCCCCGCGCGACTTGGTGCACTGCCTCTACGAGTTCATCCGCTGTACAGTCCTTCTGCAGGTAGCCACGAGCTCCCGCTTTCATGGATTGGAAGAAGTAATCACGGCCGGCATGAACAGACAGGACAAGAACATGGGAACTTGCAAGACCATCAGTTATGCGTCGAGTTGCCTCGATGCCGTTCATTTCCGGCATGGCAATATCCATGAGAACCACTTGAGGCTGAAGTTCCCAGGCAAGGGCAATGGCCTCCCTGCCATCAGACGCTTCCCCCACGATATTGCACGAATTATGGCTCAGTATGTGACATAAGCCTTTGCGCATCAATTTGTGGTCGTCTGCTAAGAGCACCCGTATCTGCGGATGAACTCGTTCCGAACTCTGATCAGACACGAAAGTCCCTATTAACTACGCAATACACTAATGAGATTTTTGTTTAACAGAAAATAGCAGGTCAACCAACTAGGGATTTCCTAGTATTAACCATATTTATGCATGTAACTGGCACATACCCGAAAGATGTACAAGAAAACGTGACACGACGGGAACCATTGAATTTCATACTGCCTGCAAGCAGTCGCAACCGTTTTCGCATTTCGTGTACTTGCGCAATAGTCCACAGATTTCTGATAGTTAGTTAGTCACATGGTTATGTGAGCAACGGTAGTTCATACTGCCTCATTGCAATCGCATGCTGGCACAATGAACACAATCTAAGAATATGTGCTTTTTCAGCCGAATCTTTACCCTGCTTGTACAATTAAGTCAAGGACATATACATTCACAGGCGCGTGTTGAAATAGCAGAGAAACAGGGGATGAAGCAGCATGCGGACTAATGACAGACAGAGGAGAATACTCCAGGTGCAGAAAAGTACCCGGCAAGAGTTGGACAGTCCGGTCCACCCTCGCAGAGCACCTGATCAGTCGACGGCTCCCGCAGCCGATGGAGAAGGGATCGATGCTGCCCATTCCCGAAGGGTGCGCACACGCTCGACCACCGGCGGATGGGAATAGTAGAACCGGGCATAGAGTGGATGGGGGTGGAGATTGGATAGATTTTCCGCTGACAGCTTGATCAGGGCCGAGGCCAGAGAGCCGGCATCACCGGTGATCTGCCAGGCAAAGCGATCCGCATCCTGTTCATGCCGCCGGGAAAACCAGGCCGACACCGGCGTAACCGGGAACAGCAGCAGCGAGGCGATAAAGCCGAGGATCACCATGCTTGATGGAAGGGATGCGGTTTGAAGACCAAGCAATTGTGGCAAACCTGGCCATTGAATCGCCTGGAATGCTGTCCAGGAGCCGACGAACATCGCAAGTTCCGTCACCACGATCCGTTCCAGGACATGACGCAGCTTCCAGTGGCCGATTTCATGGGCCAGCACCGCAACGATTTCCCGGTGGGTCATCTGGGCAAGGAGGGTGTCGAAGAGTACAATCCGCTTCACCTTCCCGACCCCGGTAAAATAGGCATTGGAGTGACGACTGCGCCGTGAAGCATCCATCTGCATCACACTTCCCACCCTGAGGCCCGCCTTTGCCATCATTGCCGCTATCTCTTCCTGCAGCCCCGGCTCGAAAACCGGTTCAAACCTGTTGAAGATGGGCTCAATGAGATACGGAGAGACGAACATCATGAAGAGTCCGAAAATCGCCATGAAAGCCCAGACCCAGATCCACCACCGCAATGGGCTCCACTGGATCAGCCAGAAAATGGTAAAAACGACGCCCGCCAGCAGCAGGGAACCGATGACCAGGGATTTGAGAAGATCCACGGACCAGAGCCGCCTGGTCGTTGCATTGAATCCGTGGCGGGCCTCAACCGTGAAGGTGCCGTAATAGGAAAGGGGGAGTCCGAGAAGGGTCTGAACCCAGGAGAGCAGTAAAAAGAAGAGAACGCCCTGTGTTATGGGCGAATCTGTCAGTCCGCAGATGAAACGGTCATAGAGGGGAAGCAGGCCTGCAAAGAGAAAGAGGGCTACCAATCCGTTATTGAACAGTGATCCCCAGAGTTCGAGTCGACTGCTGTCCAGGGTGTAGGCTGTGCTCCTGGCCAGTGTTTCCTCATCGATGGCCGAGGCGAACCCTTCGGGTATCGTGTCACCGTGCTTCTTGAGGTGGCACAGGTTCAGGTAGCGGAGCCAATACGTAAAGGAAGTGACTGCCACGAAACAGGCTAACAGGAAAAAGGTCATGAATGGCAGGTCCTGTGGGAATGGAATCAAAAGATGTACGGCGGAAAACAAATATCAGCAGTCGTCTTCATCAGGGCATTTCCCCCAGCGGGAAACCAGGCGAGTCAGTTCGACGCCATCCTCCTCCCGCACCAGCTGATGCAGAAAGGCCAGTTCCCCTCTCTCATCCAGCCGCCTGCTGCGGGCAACAACCGTCTGCCCGTAGAGAGCCTCTGCCCGATAGGAGATTTCCAGCTCTGCCAAAGAGCAGCATTCCGCCACGGACGGCGGCACTGTCTCAAGCCCCCAGCCGGCATAGACCACGTTATTCACATGGTGGTTCATGTCCAGGTCTCCCCTGCCCACCCTGAAGGACAGCTCGGTTTCAGGATTATCGAGTCGTGGGAGCGATACAAAGTCGTCATTGATGGCCCGTTGTGGCAACAGGGGATAATCCGGCAGGTATTCGCTAATGATAACCGGTCGACGGGTGGCAATATCCAGAACCGCAAAAGAACAGGTGGCAAGCGCAATGGTCGTTCCATCGGCTGCCACCACCTCGAACTCCCGACAGGAAAAGCGCCCTTCCCGCAGCGAAGGCCAGGTGCGAACCCGCAGGACATCGCGGGAAGCGGCCGTGCCGATCAGTTTGAGATGCATGCGGGAGATGACCCAGGTGAGCCCCCTGGACATTAACTGCCGTACTGCTATCCCCAGGATCCGGGCATGGTCTCCTGCTGCCTCCTGCAGATAGTTGAGGAAAGCTGTCGGCCGCACCCGTCCCGAGGCATCAACCTCGTAGGTCCGAACGGGGAACTCTTTTTCGAAGACTGGTTCCATCAGGGAGCAGTTATCCAGTTGCCTGACGACATGCCGACTACCCTTTCACACAGGGGAGGCCGGTTCGCCGCCAGCCGGCCATGTGCCCCTCCAGGAGTTCCACATTCCGGTACCCGGCAAAACCGAGGAGAGCTGCAGCCACCTGTGCGCGAGGACCATGCTCGCAGGTCACCACCAGTTGAGACTCCTTGTCTGTCGGCAATGGAGCCAGACGAAAGAGGATCTTCCAGGCAGGAGCATGGATCGCCTGCGGGATATGCCCGCCCTTGTACTCCATGCCTGTACGTACATCAACCACACAGGGTGCCTGCGATTCTTTCAGACGACGTGCCAGATCCTTTGCCTGCATGGTCAGCGACGGTCCCCGCCAAGCCGCAACAGCATGAGGAACAGGTTGATGAAATCCAGATAGAGGGTCAGAGCCCCCAGTATGGCGGGCTTTCTCCCCTCCGCCCCACCAGCGGCCATTGCCTTGATCTTCCAGGTATCGTAGGCAGTAAGCCCGGTGAAGACAATCACACCGAGAGCCGAGATGATCCAGGAGACCGCAGAGTTCCCCACAAAGATGTTTACCACCGAGGCAATGACGATACCAATGAGGCCCATAAAGAGGAAACTTCCCCACGAAGTGAGATCGCGGCGGGTCATATAGCCGTAAACACTCATGGCGCCGAACATGGCGGCAGTAACCACAAAGGTGGCGGCGATGGAATCCGCAGTGTAGACCAGGAATATGATGGAAAGGGTCACCCCGTTCAGTGCCGAGTAGGCGATGAACAGCAACGTGGCAACGGCAGCACTGAGACGGTTGATGGCACCGGAAATAGTAAAGACCAGCGCCAGTTCACCGATCATCAGCCCGTAAAAGAGCAGTTTGTTGCCAAGCACTACCTTGAGCAGGGTCGGCGTGGAAACGGTCACCAGAGCCAGCAGGGCGGTAACGAGCAAACCCGCTCCCATCCAGGCGTAGACCTGACGGATGAGAGTGTTCTGGGCACTGACAATCTGGTCCTGGGTGCGGGGGTAGTTGATATCGAACTGATTCATGCTGGATATTCCTTTCATATACTGCGTGTAGGTTTTTCCCTTGCCGCCAGATACACACGATATGAACGGCGGCCTATGGTTGCATTGTCGTCATTATTCCCTGCTCTGTCAAGGTCGCCTCATGCCCAGTGGGCAATCGGCTCGAAATTCCTTGACGCGGAGTCGCGGTTGCGTTATGTACATTGGCGGGTCAAACAGTCAAAGAGCCACCACCACAACCGCGATACACGACAATACTAAACCATCCGCGAGGATGGGGCGGAAAGCCCACGGGTCTCAAGCAGACAGCCGGGTTGCCGAATTATCAATTATGATATACGGCACCCGGCTTTTTTTGTTCCATGACCTTACGTCCGCCAATTTCGACGGATTTGCAAGAACCCCTGTCAACCCCGCAGGCATGTGAGCGTTGTATCAGGTATCACCACACACCAAAGTCAGCAGAAAGGAGTCAGCATGAAACGCATAGCACTAGCCGCCGCAACCTTGGCCATTTTGGGTATCCCCCTGGCCCAGATTGCCAACGCCGAGGTCAGCGTCAACGTCAACGTGGGGATCCCGGTAGTCCCGGTGGCGGTACCGGCGATTCCGGGTCCTCCCCAGATAGTCCTCTCGACGCCACCCGAATTCGTCATGCCATCGGCACTCGGATTCTACGTTGCCGTTGGCGTCCCCTACGACATCTTTTACGTGGGCAACACCTATTACCTCTACCGTGACAACGGCTGGTATCGGGCGCCATACTACAACGGTCCGTGGCGGGGAGTTGAACGCCGGCATCTGCCACCGGGACTGCGCAAGCACAAGTTCGAAAGGATCCGCTACTACCGCGACGAGGAGTACCGCCACTACCGTGGTGATCATGACCGGTATCGCGGTCGCCACTTCCGTCCGGACAAGGGCTGGAAACAGGAACAGAAGGAGAACCGTCGCGCGGAAAAGGCCCAGTGGAAAGAGGAGCGGCGGCAGGAGAAGGACGAGAGGAAATGGGAGAAAGAAGAGCGTAAGGAACACGGCAGGCACGGCGGCCGCGAGTAATATCCAGAAGCGGTACGGGTTCAATAGTGATCCCGTACCGCTTTTTTTTAAAGGAACGCCACGAAATCCACAACCCGCAACCTCCCCATTTCCCGCAGCTCTTCCTGAAACCCCTTCCCTGAAAGAACTCTTCTCAGTTTTCCGCGCTGGCCGCCTCGGCGTTGCAACGTTCAACCACCTCTCTGAGCCAGGCAATCTCATCGGGTAGAAATTGTTTCGCGTGTTCAGTCCCGACGTTCAAAGCCCAGTGCAATGGCGGCATGGAGGTTGCCGCCAGCACATGCCCCGGCACCTCCACGAACTTTACGTCTTCCTCTGCCCACGCATGCAGACGCTCTTTGGTATCGAACAACATCAGATAATCGTTTCCCTCCGACTCGATGACCAACGGCAGAACCTGCCCTTCCGACACTGCCTCAGCTTCTCCCTCAAGATCCTGCATGTCGAGGGTCGGAACAAAAAAAGTCCCGTTAAGGAAGAGATCGTAAAATTGCGACTGGTTCTTCGGATTATTCAAATCCAGACGTAGGATCTCCAAAGCATGGTCGAGTAGATTCATTTTTTGCCACCTTTCCGGCGTTTGCATGAGAATCTTCGGGATATCGTTCGTGTACCCTGGCAAACGCCATCCTTTAATACTCCATTGCCCAATGCTCCGCAACCGGAAAAACCGCGAAAGAGACCCCGTGTAGCGATATATGTTCTTGAATGGGGAGACGCATGGCAAACAATATCCGCTCTGCCCAAGCCAGGGAGTCCAACGTGAGATATACTTGCAACAAAGGAATTCATCTCTCTCAGGAGGCTACCATGCGTTACTTCTTTCTTCTGCTGTCCCTGCTGGCCGCACCGCATGCTGATGCCTCGGAACTTGCCCCGTTGGCTGACTGCGCCAGCAGCGTTTTCAGCGAGATCAACCATACTAAGGCATGGTCGGGAAAAGCACCGACAGGTTGCGCAGCAAAAGTGTCAGTGGAAAAACGGAATGATGGCGCCCTGGTTACCACCTGGGTCACTGAACGGACTGCCGGAGGATGGATGAGAACCGCCTACGTGGTACTGATGGGCTACGCGGAAATTGCCGACGGGAAAGCTCTGGCACGGGGAAACAGGGACGTAAAGGAACGTGCAGCACGTTTGGGCCGCTGCCTGGATTCGCTCATGACAGTCAACGATCCGCTCTACTGTCGGTACAAGGCTACCAAAGAGTATTATGCCGAGGAGAAGATGGGAACCGAACGGCACTGGTTGATCTGGCTGGACGATAATGGTCGGCAGAGCGCTGTCGAGTTCGTGATCGGCGACACCACCCCCAGTCCCGCTCCTCCTGCGGATATCTTCAATGGCGAACAGTTGCCTCCGGGAACCGATTTCCACATCCTTCTGCAACGGTAACAACAGGAGTTCAGAATTCCCCAGGGGTTACCGAATCTGTCCAAAGTCGACGCGACTCTCAACAGAACAGTTGTCCAGAAAATGGGATCTTTCATCCGTCAGACCGGATACCTGCTCCATGATACGCTGGAATTCCGCGGAACCGAGCGGTTTTTGCAGACAGTCGATAACCTGCAGCTCTTTGCAGCGATCCAGTTCACGGTAGAGATGTGACGAACTGAGTATGACCACCGGCAAGTCATGGGTCCTTGAGTCGTTGCGCAGTGCCTCCAGGACTTCGACCCCGCTCATGTCCGGCAGCTTCAGGTCGAGAAAGACCACGGCAGGCAGCAGGGTATCCTGATATGCCTGATTCGTACCCAGATATGCCAGGGCATCCTCACCATTGTACCGGACCACTACCTCTGCATCGGTATTCTTGGTCATGATCCGGGTTGCCAGGAATACATCGTCGGGATTGTCTTCCACCAGGAGTATCGGGTGCTTTTTCATTGCTCCCTCCCTGCAGTAAGCACAATATAATTTTATCTACATATTCAATTTATCAAGTTTTTAGCAATTTGCAATGTTCTGCAAAAAACTTTCCTTTCAAGAAAATTGGGGAGAAAATTACTCACTCGACAATATCGTTCTCTGCCGGTTATCATTCTTTACGGTAACACCTTTTGCTCCTGCACCGGTTACGACCTCGCGCAACCATGACAACCCTGTTCTCACAAAACATCCTTGTTTCGTCCCCAATCCTTGTTAAAATTTCACTGTAACCTCAAGAGCCATAAGTTTTTTCAAATGTGAGGTCAACATGGGAAACGTTGAAGGGAAATACCTGATCGGCAGACAACCGATCCTCGATGGAAAAGAGCAGGTCACAGGGTATGAACTGCTTTTCCGCTCTACGGAATCTCTGTCATCGGCAATGGTCAAAAACGCTTCCCAGGCAACTGCGAGCGTCATCATAAACACCCTGTCGGGCTTCGGCCTTCAAGAAATCCTCGGTGATCTCCGGGGATACATCAACATTGACACAGAATTGTTCATGAGCGACTCCCTTGAACTCCTTCCGAAGGAGCGCATCGCCCTGGAACTGCAGGAGAGCATCGCAATAACCCCGAAGACCATTGATCGCTGCCGCCTCATGAAGAAGAATGGTTTTATTCTTGCCCTTGACGACCATAGTTACAATCCCGATTTCGATGAACTCTATGACATTGTGGACATCATCAAGATCGATATGCTGAAAACTCCCAAGAACCAGCTCCAGGAGACCTTGCTGAAACTTCGCCGCCATAAGCCGAAATTGCTGGCGGAAAAGGTGGACAATCGCGAGGTATTCGACCTGTGCAAGCGGCTCGGATTCGACTTTTACCAAGGGTATTTCTTTGCCCGACCATCGGTGTTGGAGAAAAAGTCCGTCGACGAATCGGCCGCAACCCTGCTGAAGTTGCTCCGTCTGCTGCTGGCAGACGCAACCATCACGGAACTCGAACAGGTTTTCCGCAGCAATCCGGCATTTACCTTCAAACTGCTCATGCTGGTCAATTCCGTTGCCATGGGTGTCAGGGAGAAGATCCGCGACGTGCGTCATGCCATTACGCTCCTGGGTCGCCAACAGATTCAGAGATGGGTGCAACTGTCCCTGTTTTCCTCCGTCGATGGTCCGCAGGACAACAACCCACTTATGGAGATGGCCGCAGTCCGTGCCACGTTCATGGAACTCATCGCCGCCGAACATCCGCAGCTCAAGGGTCAACGCTCTGCCCCGGACAAGGCGTACATGGTCGGAATTCTTTCCCTCATGGAAAGGATCTATCAGATATCCACAGACGAGATCGTCAACAAACTCAACCTGTCCGACGAAGTGAGATTGGCACTGACCGATCATGCAGGCATTTACGGTTCTCTGCTTGAGGCAGCAGAACTTGTGGAACGCCTTGAACTGAGTGAACTGGCGTCGTCTTTACAGCAGATGGGAATTCCATGCGAACTGGCCCTCGCGTCCCAACTGAAGGCCTATGGCTGGCGCCATGAAATGGGTTGAATAGTGGTGTTGACCCGGCACGTAAACCAAAGCCCCTGTTCAGCCTAGAACAGGGGCTTTGCCACAGGTGGCCCTGCAACCGTCTAAAGCGTCGCTCTGCATCATCGCTTGGCTCTTCCGGAATAATCGTCACAGCGTAAAGTAGAATGTTGCTCCCTGGTCCACATCCCCCTCTGCCCAGACACTTCCACCATGGCGATTGATGATATTCCTGACAATCGCCAGCCCGACACCGGTACCTTCAAACATCTCCTGCGAGTGCAGGCGCTGGAATACACTGAACAGCTTGTCGGCATACTGCATGTCGAATCCTGCGCCATTGTCCCTGACAAAATAGACGTATCGTGCATCCTGCAGATATGCACCGACCTCAATACGGGCATCTTCACGTCTGCGCGTGTACTTGAGCGCATTGGAAAGGAGATTGAAGAAGACCTGCCTGAGCAGTTTCGGATCAGCCTCACAGGGCGGCAGATCCCCAACGGTCACGTCCACATGACGCCCTTCCCGCTCCTTGTCCAGCTCCTCCAAAACCCCATATACCAAGGCAATCGGTTCGATGTACTTTTTGGACAGCGGCATCCGGCCGAGCCGCGAGAAGGTCAGCAGATCATCGATCAGACCCTCCATGCGCCGCACGTTTCCGGAAATCCGCTTCAGATAATTCTGCGCATCTGCGGGAATATCCGCGAAGTATTCGTTGACGAGAATGCTGCTGAATCCATCTATCGCCCGAAGCGGAGCGCGCAGATCGTGTGAAACCGAGTAGGAAAAGGACTCTAACTGGCTGTTGGCCTGCTCAAGCTCTGCTGTTCTCTGGGCCACCCGCTGCTCTAGGGCATTATTCAATTCGCGAAGCTCTTCCTCGTCCTGTTTCCGCTTGGTTATATCTTCGGCAACCCCTTCAAAGTAGACCATTGCATCTTCGTACGCAACCGCACGTCCTGACAGCGAGACCCAGATTTTCCCCCCATCCTTGCGATACATCTGGCACTCGAAAGAGTTCACTTCACCTTCTGTGTCTATGATCCGTCTGAACTCGGCACGACGATCGGCGTCGACATAAATCTGGCTGCCGATATCGGTGACAGACGAAATCAGTTCGGCAGGGGAATCATACCCGAGCATGGCTGCAAACGCCGGATTGGCCGTTATGAAACGCCCCTCTGCTGAGGTTTGAAAGATCCCTTCAAGGGCATTTTCGAATATGCCCCGATACTTCTTCTCGGCCTGCTGCAGCGCCTTTTCTGCCTTGGCGCGTTCTTCCCGCGTGCGTAGCGCAAGAATCCCGAAGGCCAGATCGTCGCTCAACTCCTGGAGGAGCGTTATCTCCTCGGACTCGAAGGCCCCGGGGGAATCGGCATAAAGAACCAATGCGCCGAGCACGTCGCCGTCCGCTTTGATCGGAATGGCAATGGACGAGCGGAAGTTGTGCTGCAAGGCCTTGTCTCGCCACGGAATATAGGTCGCATCTGTCAGGACATCCTCGACAAATACAATCTCCCCACTCCTGATCGCAAGACCGGTCGGGCCTCCCCCCAAGACGCTACTGTCCCAGGTTATGGCGATGGATTCGAGATACCCGTCATCATGGCCAGCACATGCTACAGGGCGGACACTCTTTGCCGGGTCCTTCTCCGCAAAGCCAACCCATGCCATGCGATAATTCCCCAGCTCAACGATAATCCGCAGTACATCCTGCAACAACGACTTCTCGTCCGTGGTACGGATCATTGACTGGTTGCACTCGCTTAAGACCCTCAGGGTCCGGTTCAGCTTGCGCAGCCCCTCCATGGTTGACTTCAACCTGCCCGTCATAATGTTGAACGACTGGGCCAGTTCGCCGATCTCGTCAGGGGAATGCACATTCACGACACGATTGAGATCGCCCTGGATGATGGTTTCCACAGCGCTTTTCATCTGCTGAACCGGCCGCACGATGGTCCTGACTATCACCATGCCGAACAACCCGATGGAAAAGGAGAGGAGCAATCCGGCAATACTCATGATGCTTGTCATCTTGATCCGACCGTCACGCAGCACGGATCGGTAAAACTGCAGCTCATCCTCATAAACGCTCGTACCGATTATCCAGTCCCAGGGTTCGTAATACGCAAGCCGGGCAATCTTCCATCTCGGTTCAGCCTCACCCGGATTCTGCCAGAGATAGCGTTCCGTCGCCAGTTCTCCTGATCCGAGCACTATGGCCTTGTCGATAATCGACTTTATGACGTAATTGCCATTGCTGTCCGTGCTCTCCAGGATGTCTTCGCCGTCGCGCTTTCCCTTCTGGGAGACAACGTAATGCCCCTGGTGTTCCCCCTTTCCCCCCAGTACATAGACATAGCCGGTTTTCCCCACACTGGTCTGCAGAATTGCCGCGCGTACCCTGCACTCCACGTTGCGCAGCTTCACACCTACATACAGCATCCCCATAAGCTTCCCCCTACGATCCGTAATCGGCTCATAGGCGGTCAGATACCACTCGTCAACGACAAAGGCGCGGCCATGGTACGTTTTCCCTTGCTTGATCGCTTCAATGACCCGATTGAGAGTTCCGTCGGGATTCACAGCGGGGATGTAGGTACCGATTGCCCGCTTACCTTTAGCGTTCCTCACGGTCGTTGCAACACGGAGCATGTCGCCCTTATCGTTCATTATCTGGAAAATGGTCGCAGTGTCCTTCACCAGGCGCGTAACTTCATCCACCACCACCGTTTCACTGTCCGGGTCCGTATTCATCCCCAGCCATCTGCCCCCGACCATCATCTTGGGGAGGGTGATGCTGGTCTGCTGTCGGTTGAACTGATTGGTTGCAGTCCAGGTTACCCGCTCACTCGCCAGACTTACCCCTCCAGAAGTGACAAGCACCCTGCGCGCCACATTCAGGTTGGAATCGATCTGTTGCTGGGTAGCCTCGTGCTCTGTCTTGATCAGGTGGTACACCCCCCTGGTGATGCTGTCCAGGTTGGTTTCAATGAGGCTGCTCACCTCTCTCTGGGCCAGGGTGTTGTATTGTCCGCTCTGCCAGACGGCAAGCGCCACCAGAGAAAATACTGTAATCAGCACGCTGCCGGCACCCAAGAGGGAGATCTTCTCTTTTAATCGCAGATGGATGAAAAAATTGCCCATTCAATTCCCACGAACATTTCCGTGCTCATGACGAGACCGCAAAAAGTGGTACCCAACGTAAGGTCCCGAACTAACGAAATTCAGGAACAAATGAAATCAATTTAATACACCAAATTTTACTTGATAAATATTAATTGTCCAAAAAGAATAACACCGGCACATAATCGTCTTGAAATAGACTTTCAGTTGCATGAGCATTTCAGGTGGGTACCCGCACCATTAAGCCCGGCAGATATGAAATACACAGAGAATGCACTTCAATTCTCCGGCAAAAATCAGGCAATCCCTTATTTTGCCTAAAGATAAGTATGAGAAGAACGATATAAATCTTTGTATGTCATTAAAACCGGACAACATGCACCAGCACGACACCGTTCCCGCGAGGATATCCATATCATCATCCTACCTCAGGGAGAAATGGTCAGGAGTAAACCATGAGCCCCTTTGACGAGTTGTTCCACAGCAGGATACGGCTTCCCTCCCCGCCTGCCATTGCAATCAAGATCCTGGAAACCGTCCGGAAAGACGATTTTGCCTTCCAGGATCTCGCATACATTATTGAATCCGACCCTGCCCTGACGGCCAGGGTGCTCAGGATGGCAAACTCCTCGTACTACAACGCATCGTGCAACGTGACCAGCATTGCCAAGGCACTTTCCATCCTCGGCACCCATGCGGTCCTGAATATCGCCCTGTCGTTCGTGATCTGCACGGAATTGATGAACACGGCCACTGATGGCTTCGATGTCGATCTCTTCTGGCGCAGGGCCGTCACTGCTGCCGTTGCAGCAGATGAGACCGCAAAACTCGTCAAACACCCCAATCACGATCTGTTCATCGTCGCCCTTTTGCAGGATATCGGCATCCCGGTCTTGCATAGCTGTTTCCCGCGGCAATACCAGCAGGTTATCCAGCAAAAACTGAACAGCCAGACACCGCTTGTCGAGATCGAACGAAAGCTGTTCGGCTTCGATCATCTGGATGTCGGCGCCGAACTCCTGAAATCATGGCAGCTCCCAGAAGAGATCTACCTCCCTATCAGGTACCTTCACCAGGGATGCACCATCCCTTCCAGATATCGGCCCATTACGGACATCTTGACCATTGCCGGTCGATTATCCTCGTTTTACAACGGTTCTCAGGATGTGGACAAGATCAGAAAGGTCAAGCAGATCCTTGACCGTTCATTCAATGTAGTTGGGGAGTCTGTCGACATGCTTGTCGAAAACACTGTCCACAACACCCTTGCCATTCTCGATTCATTCGAGCTCTCCCCCGGCGACCTCCGTCCGTTTTCCGTAATTTTGCAAGAGGCAAACGAGCAGTTGAGCAGGCTTTACGACTCCTACGAGCTGATGGTGATCGAATTGAAACATGCCAAGGAAAAGGCGGAAAAGCTTGCGCTGGAGCTCAACGATGCCAATGAGCGTCACCGCGAGCTGGCTTTCAAGGACGGGCTGACCGACCTGTATAACTACCGCTATTTCCAGGAAGCCATGGACCTCGAATTCATGCGGGCGCAGCGGTACAACCGAGTCTTTTCCATGATCCTGCTCGATCTGGACCATTTCAAGGAAATCAATGATACCCATGGACACACCATTGGGGATTTTGTCCTGGCAAACGTCGGCAAGGCAGTCGTCAAGTCGGTCCGGGAGACCGATATCGTTGCACGCTACGGAGGAGACGAATTTGCAGTGATCCTGCCCGAAACAGCGGATGAGGATGCCATTGTCGTGGCTGAACACATCCGCAAGAACATCGAATCATGTACCATGACCATAGACGACTTGACGATCAAGGTCACGACCAGCATGGGAATCGCCAGCAACAGATGCGCCTCGGATCTGAACAGCAAGGCGGCCCTGGTCAGCCTTGCGGACAAGGCGCTCTATCTCGCCAAAAACAAGGGGAAGAATCGCGTTCACTCCATCAAGTTCGCCGGAATATGAATCTGCCCTTGTTTCGTGTGGCAACAGATGTACAACTCGTAATCCTTCAAAGTTGATCAATGCGTTAATCCCTCTCGCAGATCATGACCATGCCCCCTGAACCAGCCACCGCAGGTTCAGGGGGCTGTCCGATGCCGCGGCATTATGTAAAACAATCAGTCTACGACATATTATGTCACTGCCTTCTGCTATTCGTCTCCCGAACCCTTTTCAGAGGTGGACAGCAGCCATGGCAATCGACATGATGGACAGACTGAAAATTCTTGCAGAAGGTGCGAAATACGACGTCTCCTGCGCCTCCAGCGGCAGTTTCCGCCGCAACAGGGATGGCATCGGCAATGCGGCTTCCTGCGGCATCTGCCATAGCTGGACCAGCGACGGCCGCTGCGTTTCCCTCCTCAAGATCCTGATGACCAACAGCTGCATCTATGACTGCGCCTACTGCATCAATCGCCGCAGCAACGATGTCCGACGGGTCATGCTGACGCCTGCCGAGGTTGCGGAACTGACCATCGGCTTTTATCGCCGCAATTACATCGAAGGGCTCTTCCTCAGCACCGGCGTGGTCCGCTCCCCAGACTACACCATGGAACTTCTGATCCAGGCGGTGCGTACGCTACGCCAGGGATATCGCTTCAACGGCTACATCCACCTGAAACTCGTGCCGGGTGCCGATCCGCTCCTGGTAGAGGAGGCAGGCCTTCTTGCCGACCGAGTCAGCATCAACCTGGAGCTGCCGACCAGGGAGGGGCTTGCCCTACTGGCGCCCGACAAAAGCCGCGACGCCGTGGTAGGTCCGATGCGCCAAGTGAACAAGCTGATTGTCATCAATCGGGAAGAACGCCAGGTTTCCCGGCAGGTGCCCCGCTTTGCCCCTGCCGGCCAGAGCACCCAGATGATCGTCGGCGCCACCAGTGAGACCGACCGGCAGATCGTCACCCTTTCGGAAGAGCTCTACCGAAGATTTGAGCTGAAGCGGGTCTACTATTCGGCATTCATCCCGGTGATCACCGACAGCCGCCTGCCGGTCAGGCCAGCATCGCCGCTCAGGCGGGAACACCGGCTGTATCAGGCCGACTGGCTGCTTCGCTATTACGGTTTTCGCGCCCACGAACTGCTGGATGAAGAGTCGCCGAACCTGGATACCGAACTCGACCCAAAAACCGGCTGGGCGCTTCGCCATCGAGAAATGTTCCCGGTGGAAATCAACCGGGCCGACTACGAGGTCTTGCTGAGGATTCCGGGGATCGGCGTCCGCTCGGCAAAGCGGATCGTCAGGGCGCGGAGGCAGGGGCATCTGGGTATCGACGACCTGGCAATCCTCGGGGTGGTTATGAAGAGGGCTCGCTATTTCATCACGGCTCGGGGCCGCACTGCCGGAGCGAGCAACCTGGAGAGCAGCCTCTTACGAAGCACGTTGATGGGAGGAAAGCGGAAACAGGCCGACAGCCAATTGGAACTGCCACTCTCTAGACCGCAGGCAGACAACGAAATCATCGACCTGGTCACGGGAGAACTGTGATGGGTGGTCACTATCGCTACGATGGAAGCTTTGCCGGTCTGTTAACGCTTTTAGCCCGACTCCTGCCGGCTCGTATCCTCCCGGATGCCATCAGCGTCGATCCGCCGTTGCAACAGAGCCTCTTTACCGTGGTGACAACCGTGGAAACGGACCAACTGCTTGTCGAGCAGTTTTGGGAAAAGCTGTCGACCCACCTTGCGCCAACGTGCCTCAGGATCGTGCGGTTGGCGTTTCTTGCCGACCACCCCGGACGGGAGCTGATGATCTGTCGATATCTGCTGCTGGCATGGGAGGGGAAAAATATCGGCAACATGCTTGCCCACTCCGACGTGGCGCCGCTCTGGAAGCTCAGCCAGCAGGTCGGGCGCGAGGCGCACCGCTACCTGGGGTTTGTCCGTTTCCAGGAGGTGGAAGGCGGCTTTTACTACGCCGGCATCGCTCCCGATCACCGGATACTCCCGCTCATCGCTCCCCATTTTGCCGCCCGCTTCAGGGATCAGCAGTGGTTGATCCACGACAACAGGCATGGCGAAGGGATCATCCATGACCGTAACCGGCGCGAATGGCTGATCCTCCCCATGAATGTTCATGCAGAGCCGCAACTGACGCTGGCAGAGGAGCGGTTTCAGGTCTTGTGGAGGAGTTATTTCACGACCCTGGCCATTGCCGAGCGGGAAAACCTCCGGCTGCAGCAGAGCAAGGTGCCGAAGAAGGTGCGCCCCTGGCTGGTGGAATTTTCCTAAGGAGGACCGACAGGAAACCTTTTACTTCGAGAACCAGCAAAGGCGGCCCATCGGCCGCTTTTCGAATTGGGGAAACTATCCTCTTATCCTCCGCCACTTTCACCATAGGCAGGAGACTGGCGCAGTATCTGCAAAATATTCCAAAGCTGTATCGCCTGCAGGCGTTCTGCGGCTAAAACAGTCTATATTCCGGCAGGTTTCGCAAAGCCGGCATTTCCGGCGCTGCCCAGGTTTGCGGCAGACTGCGAACGCAATGCTTAACTGTCCGGCACGAAAGGTACACCATGACGCCAAAAGGAACCGACCGCTATGTAACCTTCAAGGGGATCGACGGCGACGGCAACGCGCGCCGGCTGATCGCCATGCTGCGCCGCCATATCGATGACCCTGGCAAGACCAACGCCTTCTGGGAACAGTTCAAAGGGAAGCTGGCGCTTGCCGGCTCTGCCGAGGCCAATCATGGCCGGATGCTTGACGAGTTGTTCCTCGTCCATTCCTACATCAACAACATTCGGGAGCTGTTCGAGGAACAGGACGACCAGGAAGCCCTGGCCCTCCTGCAGCAGGTTGAAGCTGAGTCGTGCTAGAAGAAACCATCGAGGACATGGACATTCCCCGTCGGATCAAGGAGGAATGAGGCGGGGAAATGTGCAGACCAATCACTGTAGCAGCCTCATAGTGCATTACTGGTCGGTCATCTCTGCTTGAGAATCTGGTCAATCGTTTGTTCTGCCGATTCCTGGGTCAAAGGCGCTGAAATTCCATTACCGGGAACGGACAGGTGCCTGTCAGCTCCGGGAGTATCCGCATGTGCGAGTGTTCTGACAAGGTCATCTCTGACTTCAGCAAATATCTCCTGCATTGCCCGGTTCATATCCGCAAAGCGCTGGTCCATAATACACGCTGTTCCCAATCCGCAACCCTGCTGGATTATCGGGGTCCATACCCTAGCAGCCTTCGTTTCCCACACCTGCAGATTGTTCACCTTCCGTATAGCCCGGAAACTGAGAGCCACTTCGTTCGGCCTGTCCCAGGACCCAATGGCATATGCCTTTTCCACAGTACCATCGATGAGTATCTCTTCGTCCAGCAATTCCGATCTGTTATATACAAACCGAGCCGAGCGGAAAACACCTGAGGCCGCTAGGTCGTCTGCGAAGTATTTTCCCCACAACTCGGGTGTTAGCGCCGAAGTCGTCCCGGGAAACCCGGCCTTGACCAGATTTATCGTTATCCCTTCGGCGCTGAATACGCTTCCACGGGTCGTGAAGTTCTCTGTGCCATCCGTAAAGGGCAGAACCGCAACCTTCATCTGCAGTTTTGCCACGCCTGCCTGAGGCATGCCCGGCTTATAGACAAACCTGGTGGAGGCACATCCCGCAAGCAGAAAGAGTACGGAAGCAACAAAACAACGGAAAAATCCTCGCTTAAAGCATCTCATCTGGGAACCCTTGCAGTAAGTTTGGTGCAGCGCTTCGATGAACTCGTCCTCCTACTTCTTCTGCAGCCTAATCAGTTCCGTTTTTGAGATCCTTGCCCGCGCTCCCGAACTGTCCGATGCACTGACATAGGCAATGGTGGCTTCAACGGTATCTCCTACCTTGAATATATGCAAATCGATTCCCGACTTCGCTGCGACGGTCGTCTCATATGTCTTGCCTGCCTTGTCCTTCAATCCGACGAGTCCCGTCCGGTAGTCGATCTTCACAATCGTTGCAGTGACTGTCACCGTCTTTGTTGCTGAAGCCGATAGCGCGGGCTTCGTTCGCAGTGGTTCGATTGTGGATATGGCAAGGGCACTAGCTGGCATCATGAAGCAGAGAGCGAGGCAAAATAACGTGGATGCTGTTTTCATGGTTCCTCCTTAGGGGTATTTCGACATAAAAAATTAATACTACGGGCATGACTGCTAAAATCTCAATATCGTTTTACGAAAAGCGTGGCAACAAAAAAAGGACCCCGAAGGATTCCTTGTTGTTTGTTTGGAGCGGGAAACAACTCTCCAAGTCGGCATCTGTGGGGAAGACGAGGGCATAAACCAGATCATCTCCTGTCTTCATGTTAGCAAATTCCTATCCCTTTCAACCCCTTTCCTTCGTTGACATGTTGACATCATTCAATTAAAATACACACATTAACCAACTGACTTACTCAACTGTTGCCAGTTCACCGACCATGCACTTCTGGTACAAATCGAATACTGACTTCTCTTTCATGACGAAGGCAGCGACCTCATTACCGAAGGTCTGGCGACACATCACGAAGAAGTATTGGCCGCTCGTTGTCGTAGAAGCATCCGAGTCTCAATAAAATACTGGAGGCACTGTTATGACTGGCAAAAAAAGACTCTTCTTTCTGGCAGTGATGTTTACGCTTCTTTTTGCGCTCGGAGCCTGTAGCAGCGATGATCCTGTTACACCCCAGAATTCCTCGACTCCGGCCATCACCGGTTTTTCACCAGCCACTGCTGCTGCGGGTGACACTATCACCATAACCGGTACGGGCTTCAGCACAACGCCTGCGAGTAATACCGTCGCATTCAACGGGACACCGGCGACCGTGGTCAGCAGCACGTCGACCCAAATAGTGGTTACGGTGCCTGCGGGTGCAACCTCCGGGACCATCACAGTCACGGTTGGCGGAGTGACCGCTACCTCCAGCTCCACCATTACGGTCACGACCGGAACAGGGACCGCAGGTGCCCTCGACACCACCTTTGGGGGTACAGGGTACGTAACCACGACTATCGACGGTATTGCCAATGCCATTGCGATACAAGTCGACGGTAAGATTCTGGTGGCTGGTTCCGGCACCGATGCAACCGTTGTCCGCTACAACACGGACGGCACCCTCGACACCGGCTTCGGCACTGCAGGTATCGCAACGCTGCCGGCGGGGAGTTCCGAGCTTTCAATTATCAAGGGGCTGGCCCTGGACAGTAACGGCAAGATCGTCGTGGCAGGTGTGGGGACTTCCGGCGGGTTCTTCAGGATGGCCGCCGCCCGCCTCAACACTGACGGCAGCCTCGATACGACTTTTGGCGCCAGTGGCATCTTCTACTCGCCCTTTACCTCGAACGGATCGTACGGCGCCCAAGACGTGGCCATCCAAGCTGACGGCAAGATAGTGCTGGTTGGTGAAACGGCCGACAAATTCGCTGTCGTCCGGCTCAACACCGATGGCAGCCGCGATACCACCGGGTTTGGCAGCCCCAACGGTTACGTGACGACGGCCATCCAGGGATATTCGCATGCCCAAAAGGTGGCGATTCAGGGCGACGGGAAAATCGTTGTAATGGGCCAGTCGTTTTTGAGCAACTTTACCAATTTTGCCGCCACCGTCGCCAGGTATAACACTGATGGCACTCTTGACACGACCTTTGGCAGCCCGAATGGTTACGTCATAGACACCCGTCTGGACGACCCGCAAGCCATGGCTCTGCAGAGCGGAAAGATCGTGATCAGCGGTGGCGCCATAGTGGGTCCGATCTATCAGTTCGCCATGCTTCGGTTCGGTACCGACGGAGTCTCTGACAGCACCTTCGGCACCACGGGTCTTGTTACCACACCGGTCGGGGGAGCCGGTGTCAGCGGCGAAGCCTACTCGCTAGCCTTGACCAGCGGCGACGGCATTATCCTCGCCGGGCATGTCAGCACAACCCCAGCGCAGATAGGAGTTGCCCGTTACAGTTCAAACGGGGTCCTTGACACCACCTTCGGAAGCCCCGACGGCTATGTGCTTACCTCGATCGGCACAAGTCCCTACCCCTACGCCGCTATCATCGACGGGAACGGCAAAATCGTTATCGCTGGAGGGCAGGGATCGGGTACCGCGTCATACTTCGTAGTCAGGTACCTTCCATAAAACAAAGAGTAAAGCGGCCCTCCAGATTTGGGGGGCCGCTTTGTTCGTACATGCTTCCAACGAATTACCCCGCCGCAAGCACCGGAGTCCAGTGATTTTTAATTTGGTCAAAGACATCCCCCCAGATGCCTCTCACACCTGGTCAAAGTCGAAGAGACCCGTGCAGAAAAACGACAAGCAAAAAGGGAACCTCAAAAGATTCCCTTGATCGTGATCGATAAAAGAGAGTGTAATTGAAACTACAGGTATCTTGTGTGTAACTTTTCGACTGTTTATGCCAGAAAACAGAAAAAAGGGTCAAGAGACCTTGACCCCATCCAAGGTCACACGACTATTTTATCGACAGGTCATTTTTCACCGAAATTACCCCCTTAACCCTGGCGGCAACCTCTCCCGCTTTTGATACACTCTGCGCCGAATCGACGAATCCACTTAACTGTACCACTCCCTTGAATGTCTCAACATTGATCTGCATTGTTTTCAGTGTTGGTTCGTCAAATATTGCAGCTTTTACCTTGGTTGTAATGACGGAGTCATCGATATACTGGCCGGTGCTTTCGTGTTTTTGCGTGGATGCGCATCCCAGGAATACGGTAATAAACCCGACACAGACCAGCGATTTCAAGATACGATACAATTTTCTCATGGTATTTCCTCCTTTTTCACACGTTTGCTCAGAATGATATGTTGATACCTGCCCCGTAGTACTCTGCCCGAAGTTTGTAGAACTGCCCGAAAGGCAAATTGCCGTGGTAATATTCGCCGAATATCTGAATGGCCCGTTTTTCAGTATAGGGGCTGCGAATATTGAAGCCTGCTTTGGCGCTTACGTCGGGGTTCCAGTCGGTTTCCTCCCAAGCATTACACATGACGCTGCCGAATAGTCTAATTGTCGGCTTGTAGACTGGCTTCGTGCTCAGATAATCGATGCCCCCCTGGACACTTCTGCGCTTGATCTCGTCACTTTTTGATTACACAATCGATAACAGCGTTAATTCTACGGTTTTTCTGTCGCCCTTCAGGGGTGTTGTTGTAGGCGATGCGCCGGGTGGCACCGTACCCCTTGGCAAACAGGCGGGAACGCTCGATACCGAAATTTTCAACCAGGTAGTTCACCACATTTTCTGCACGCTGCAGGGAGAGCTTCATATTGTGCTCAGCGCCACCGATGTTGTCGGTATGCCCCTCGATAACAGCAGTAGTCGTCGGGTACTTCTTCATGTAATCGCCGACCTTGTTGACTTCGCCATAATAGCGGGGCTGGATCTCGGCGCTATCCGTGGCGTATTCCACCTTCAGGGAGATACAGAGCCTCTCGGGCGGTGGAGCGAGTTCCTTTACATCGAGAGCACAGTCGATGATGGCGTTGATGTGTCGGTTTTTCTGCTTACCTGCATCGGTTGCGTTGTCGGCAATCGGACTGGCCTTACCGTAACCTTTGGCAGAGAGACGCGAAGGATCAATACCGAAATTATCCACCAGTGACTTCACCACGCTCTCGGCTCGCCGCTGGGAGAGTTGCAAATTGTATTCATCGCTGCCGACCTCGTCTGTATACCCCTCGATGACGGCGGTAGTTGTAGGGTATTTTTTCATGAAGTCACCGACCTTGGCCACCTCATCGTTATATTGCGGGCGTATGTCGGCTTTGTTGATGTCAAACTCGATGTCCAGGGAAACACAGTATTTCATCTTCTCCGGGGTTGGTTCTGCAGCAGGTACCGGCTCGAGTGCAGGTTCCGGAATAGGGGCCGGGGTGACCACTGGCTCAGGCTCAGGCTCAGTTACCGGCTGCGTGGCAGTTTGTTTCCCGCCGAACTGGTAGGTAACCCCGACGGTGTATTCATAGTTGGAAAGGGTCTCATTGTCACGGAAGACGAGGTGGCGTAAATCGGCACGCAGAGCCAGATCGTCGGTCAGAAAGTATTTGAGCCCAGGCCCGTAATCGAAGATCCCCTTGGTTAGGGTGCCCTGGTTTTCGCGGTCAACGGTGATGCCGCCATAACCTGCCGCCAGGTAGGGAACCAGTCTGCTGTCCGGTAGGAGGTGCAGTAATAGGTCGCCGCCATACCGATAGACCTGGACGTCTTGGCTTGCCTGGGTGCTTTCCGTCGGGACGAAGTCGAACAGTGCCTCGACACCGAAATACTTGGTGAAGTTATAGCCGCCACGGATGCCGATGACGGGTCCTGTTTCCAGGTGCTGCTTGCCGTCGAAGCTGTAGCCGCCGACTATGCCGGAAAGAGTAAAGGAATCCGGGCGAATGCCGCCTGCTGTGGCCGTTGAAATAATTGCGAAGAGGAGTAAATGGACAATCGAAGACGTGGTGATGATTTTCATATGATACCTCCTTGTCATAAATGCTGTCAGATTTCGAAAAATGCGCGGCTGTAATCACAATAGGCAACTATGGTCGGCATGCAGCCCTATGCGTCAAGACGGAACCGTGAGATCCTGGTCTTGTGCAAGGCGCACGACCAGTTTGCCGAAGTTCTTGCCTTCCAACATCCCGATGAAAGCTTCGGGTGCGTTTTCCAACCCATCGACAATGTCTTCGCGGTACTTGATGCGGCCTTCAGCCAACCATGCGCTCATCTGCTGGTAAAACTCGCCAAAACGATGGCCGTAGTCCTCGAAAATGATGAACCCCTGCATCTTGATGCGCTTGGTGAGCAGTGTCCGCATCAGAAGCCCGAGACGGTCCGGGCCTTGCGGCAGGTCGGTGTCATTATACTGGGCGATCAGTCCGCACAAAGGGATGCGGGCAGATGCGTTCAACAGAGGAAGAACAGCATCGAATACCGTTCCGCCGACGCTCTCAAAGTACACATCGATCCCATTCGGGCAGGCTACTGTCAATTGTTGCGAGAAGTCGGCGCGCCTTCGGTCTATACAGACATCGAACCCCAGTTCCTTCACAACATAGCGACATTTTTCAGCACCGCCAGCGATACCGACCACGCGGCAACCAGCGAGTAGCTTGGCAATCTGGCCCACCACCGAGCCGACCGCTCCGGATGCGGCCGGAACAACTACTGTTTCCTTTGCTTTAGGGTGGCCGATGTCAAGCAGGCCTATATAAGCAGTAAAGCCGGGCATGCCAAGGATCCCAAGGAGTAGCGAGGGACGAGGCATCCCGCTTTCGAGTTTGGCGAGATTCAGGCCATCGGAAAGATCATAGTCCTGCCAGCCGCTGTAGGCGAGGACCAGGTCTCCCGCCTGAAAGTCCGGATGGAAAGAAGTTTCAACGCGTGAGACAGTGCCGCCGACCATCACGTCATTGATCGCTACCGGTGCTGTGTAAGACGGCTGATCGCTCATCCGGCCTCGCATGTATGGGTCGAGCGAAAGATACAAGGTTCGCAAAAGCATCTGCCCGTTTGAGGGGACGGGAACGGCACGTTCTTCAAGTCGGAAGTTCTCGGTAGTCGGGACGCCGAAAGGGCGAGATTTCAGAACGATTCGGCGATTGACGGTATTGCTTTGTGACATGATTCTCACCTCGCCTGAAACAAGTGAACACGCAGTTTACGAAGCCGGTGATAACTTTCTTCTGTGATCATTTCTTGTTTGCCTTCTCAAGGTCAAAATCTTTCACATCCATGATTCCCATAAGTTCGAGTTCGGCGATCTTCAGGTCGGCATTGAACCGAGCCTGATTTTTTTCATCCGCAAGTAACATGCCCGAGAAGATTTGAAGGTATAAAGAGCGTAACGGCTTGATTCGTAGGGTGAATAATTCAGGAAACGCAGGGACCACGACAGTCCCTCAAGGTAATCCGTCATTTTTAGCATAACTGTTACATGTAACGGACCAGCCATCCTTTTCACACAAGGCACCATTACCATCGAACATCCCGCTCCCCCTGAATTTTTCGGCAACCTTTCTGAAATGGAAACCGTATATGGCATAGGTTATTGCCAGTGGGAACAGCCGCGGTTTTCTGATGAGAGCCCAAAAAAAGAGTTTCCAGTAATGAAAACGTTCCCTTCCGATAACCCCCAGGAAAAGGATCGATTTGAAAAGCGCCCCGACATACCCTCGCTGGAGGTGATATTTTCCCAGATGCATCGGTTGGTACTCTGTAAGAAGCCTGATCACTCGCGGATAGTAGTTTTTGGGTGAGTAGATAGAATCGAGAATGGATCGGTAGCCATCAATGAGGGCTTTGACCTCCATCCTCGGAATGAAATTGAGATGACTGTCCATGTTGTTGCCGGTATCATCGCCCAGAAGTCTCCCCTCCTGTGCCATGCGCTGATAAAGCCTGGTACCGCGGATGGCTGAAAGCAGGCCGACCATGGCAGTGACGATGCCGCTCTCCTGGATAAAGAGAATCTGACGGTCGAAGATAGATGGCGGATCACTGTCAAAGCCGACGATAAACCCTCCATGCACCTGCAAGCCAGCCCGCTGAATGCTCTTGACAGATGCCAGCAGGTCGCGGTTCCTGTTTTGTACCTTGCCGCACTCGGCGTGGCTCTCTTCATAAGGTGTCTCGATGCCGATAAAGACCTCTTCGAAACCTGCCCTGACCATCAGTTCCATGAGTTGCGGGTCGTCGGCCAGATCGATGGATGCCTCGGTGTAAAAGTAGAAGGGGTGCTCTTTCTGTTCCATCCAGGTTATTATTGCAGGTAGAATTTCCTTTTTCAGTTTCCGCTTGTCGCCAATAAAGTTGTCGTCGACGAAAAATACCGCCCCACGCCATCCCCGGGAATACAGGCTGTCCAGTTCGTCAATCAACTGCTCCAGCTTTTTGCTCCTCGGCTTTCTCCCGAACAGTGCAGTGATGTCGCAAAACTCGCAATCAAAGGGACAACCCCGGCAATACTGGATGTTCATGGCGGCATAGTTTCTGACATCAATCAGTTCCCAGAGCGGAATGGGGGTGTCCACCAAGTCTGCCCACCGCTCGTCGGCATAGAGATGTCGTGCCTCACCATTACAAAGGTCTGCCAGGAATGGAGGGAGAGTCAGTTCCGCTTCGCCGAGGACCAGGTGGTCCACATCTGGGAAATCCTCATGGCATGCGGTAAAGAGGGGGCCACCGGCAACGGTCTTTACGGCAAGCTGCCGGCAACGGGAGATCACCTGCTGCGCAGATTCCAACTGGACCGTCATGGCGCTGATAAATACGTAATCCGCCCATGCCAGGTCTGCATCAGCAAGGGGGCGAACGTTCATGTCGACAAGCCTTTTATCCCATTCTTTCGGTAGCATGGCAGCTACCGTCAGCAGACCAAGCGGTGGAAAGCTCGCCTTTTTGCCAATGAATTTCAAAGCATGCCGAAAGCTCCAGAAGGTATCCGGATAGTGGGGATACACGAGAAGTATCTTCATATGACTGCTCCAGAAACGGCCATTTCTCCTGAGTTGAATTCTGAGTGCAATTCTGTTTGTGAGTTTCTCTGTGGGGAGATACAGCAACTAAAATGCCAGGGGATACTTACGGCGTAATGCGTTGATTTCACGACTTAAAATGCTATAGCGCACATGAGATGAAGGGAAAGTTGTCATCGTAATCTGTTATATTTAACGATGCCGCCATATATGACGGGCATATCTCATTTTGAATTCACCCTGATTTTTTATAGTGCAGCAATTGAAATTATTGAATGTTCTCCTGATATGTTAACGGTGTGATTGGGATAATCATAAATTCAGACTGTATTACCTCCCATCGAAGAATCCCGCAGCATGTTGAAGTTCCGCCAAATATTGAGGCGTATCGAAATCAATCATGATTTACTGATGTCCCGGTTATCCTCTTCTGTCAACCTAACGCGGTGTTATTAAAGGCGAATTGAAGCTTCTGATCCTGCATTAGGTTCTTGGCATCCCAATTGCCTTACAAGTGAATATCTAGATGAGAGTAGCGGCACAAGTTACACATCCGTCTCCAAAAGGAGATTGTTATGCTGTGGACAATTTGCGTGGTCCTGATAGTGATGTGGCTGTTGGGTATGGTTAATTCATATACCATGGGTGGGTTGATTCATATTTTGCTCGTAATTGCCATTATTGTGGTGCTCGTAAGAGTCATTCAAGGGCGAAAGATCCTGTAGACATCCTGACAGACTATGAATATTCAACGACATATCAGCGAAATGTGGGGCAAAAATGGAAACTGGCAAAGTTAAGAGCCTGTCAGTATTTGACAAACATCAGAGCAGAGTCGAAGTTCCGTTGCAGGCAAAAACGACTCACGTGCATTCTTCCCGAACCAGGGAAGAAGGACTGAGGCTTGTCCATGAATTTGAAGCCCGCCAGATCGAACTGGAGACGCAAATCCTGAAGCTATGCAAAGCCAAGGAAGGGGTTGAGAAAACGTTGAGATTGTATACTGATCTCTTCGATTTTTCCCCGGTCGGCTATTTTACCATCACCCGAAACGGTAAGATCCGCAACGTGAACCGCACTGGCGCCGGCCTTGTCGGAAGTGAGCCATACAAACTTTCTGGCAGCAGCTTCATGAGGTTGGTCAAAGATGAATACCGGACAGAAATCAAATCGTTCCTCAACTTAGCCTTTGCAAGTCGGCGCAAAGAGACCTGCGAAGCGGTGCTCCTCGATAAAGAGAACCTTCCTCGCTATGTACAGATCGAAGCAAAGATCAATGATTCGGGCCAGGCGTGCCACCTCGTCTTGATTGACATATCAGATCGCATAGAGCCACCAGCCGTGTACACACCCGGTTATACGGCCGAGGATGAATACGCCCTTATGGAAACCAACCTGTATAACGCCGGGAACAACAAGCTGATCTGGTCTGCTGCGTCCGAGACCGAGATTTTCGGTTCGAACCAGGACCAGATTAAATCTTATATAGGCGTCATGGTGGACGCCATGTCTGACCAGGAACTATTGAGGTGACGATTATGGGGATCTCGACCAGAAAGCAGCAATTAGCCCCATATGACCGCTCTCATCGGTTTTGCTTTTGTCATTGGCAGCACTGCATGGGTACTTATTGTCGTTGGAGTGCACACCATCATGATGATCTCGATAGTCATACGTGCAGGGGGTGTGATCTTGACCGGGATAACGCGTACCCTTTCTAAGGACAACCCCGGTCTTGCACAAGCAATCCCTCAGATTGACGCCACCAGGGCGGAAACTATCTACCGGCTCACCTGTCTGTCCGTACAGGCGAAATGCATGCCCACGTATAATGGAGACACCCGCATGATGTACCTGAGAATGCTGTTTATAGCCGGCTGCTTCTTGTTGTTGACAGTGCCAAGTCGCGCAGCAGATGACGACTACGGTTATCCGATCTCGGGATCGTATGAAGCCACCATCCTCGGGACCCCGGCAAACCTCATGGCTGAGTTCCCTGCAAAGATGCGGGTTCGGCAGCTTGTGCTCGATGTAATCCCGGACCGGCAGAAACCGCCGATCTTCTTTTACGATAAGGGATTGCATTGCACCTTCGCCTACCAGGAGAAGAAGGCGCCGCTGGTCTTTCTGATCGCCGGAGCCGGCGCCAGCGACCGGGCCCCGAAGCTTTTGACCATGATGAAGGCCCTCTACCAGGCTGGCTTTCATGTCATCACCCTGCCGTCGTCGTCCCATGCAAACTTCATAGTCAGTGCCTCACAAAACAACATCCCCGGAGATCTGACCGAGGACGCCGCAGACCTGTACCGGGTTATGGAGATCGCCTGGAAAGAGGTAGAAGATGACATTGAGGTATCATCCTTCCACCTGTGCGGCTACAGCCTAGGCGCTACCCAGGCCGCCTTCGTGGCGAAGCTGGACGAAGAGCGAAAGGTCTTCAACTTTCGCAGGGTGCTCATGATTAACCCCGCGGTAAGCCTCTACAATTCTGCTGCAAGGATCGAAGAACTCCTGAAACGGATACCCGGAGGAGCCAAGAAGCAAGGCATCTTTTTCAATAAGATGCTGATAAAATTCAGCCAATTCTACCGGTATGGCAATTTTGTTGCCCTCAACGATGATTTTCTCTACTCGATCTACACGGAGAAGCTCTTCTCCCGTGAGGAAACCGGTGGATTGATCGGTCTCACCTACCGCATCAACCTGGCAGGCATGATCTTCTCCTCCGACGTGATGACCAACAGTGGCTACGTCGTCCCGAAGAACCGGGTCCTGAGCCCCACCGATTCCCTTTTCGATTATTTTCTGGTCTCCACCCACCTGAGCTTCTTCGACTATTTCAACGAGTACCTTTATCCCCATTTCCAGAAGCGTCGACCGGGACTCACCAAGCAGGAGCTCATCGACACCCTGGGCTTCAAAAGTATCGAGGGGTACCTGAAGTCGTCTGCCAAATTCGGCGTCATGACCAACGAAAACGACTTCATCCTTACCAAGGCGGAGCTTGACTACCTCCGGCAGCTTTTTGGCGAACGGGCCAAGATCTACCCGCGTGGTGGCCATTTGGGCAACCTTGAGTATAAGGAAAACCTGGCCTACATGGTCGCTTTTTTTGAATAGGAGGGGCACTACAATGACTCTTACCCGATATGGATCCTGTAGTCGGGCCTTCTTCTTCCTGCTGCTGTCGGTGTCTTTGCTCGGGTGCGCCTCAGCCAGGGTAAACAGTCCGGCCGAAGAACCGCCGATGCACTCGATCAGCGAGTTCAAGGACCAACGCTTCGCTGAGGTAGCCGATCCCTGGGAAGGGTTCAACCGGAGCATGTACCGGTTCAACTTTTACTTTGACAAATACCTGTTCCTCCCGGTCGTGAGCGGCTACGAGTATGTCACTCCCACCTTCCTGCAGGAACGCATCTCCGGCTTCTTCAACAACCTCGGGGAGATCCGGAATCTCACCAACAGCTTGTTCCAGTTCAAGGGAACTGAGTCGGCGACGACACTTGGCCGTTTCGTGACAAACAGTACCCTGGGGCTTGGCGGCCTGTTCGACCCTGCTACCAGCCTGGGACTGGAACGCCATGACGAGGATTTCGGCAAGACCCTTGGCTACTGGGGGGTAGACTCCGGACCCTACCTGGTGCTGCCGATATTTGGCCCCTCTTCCCTTCGCGACACAGGAGGTCTTGCAGTGGACAGCGGGATAACATACGGCATCTATACGGCGGTCGATCCGTTTGGGAGCTCCGACGACAGCTTCGCCATCGCCTCGGGGATAACAACCCTGGAGGTCATCGATGCGCGGCATCAGCAGACTTTCCGCTACTATGAGAGCGGCTACCCCTTCGAGTACTACATGGTCCGCTTCTTCTACCACGAGAAGCGCGAGATCGAAATCGGCAAACCGATTCCGACAGATTGACGTCGCCAGGGCGGAAAAGAACCCTTTCCAGATGAGAACTGCCTACCTGAAGGGTCCCGACATCTCCCACACCCCGATGGCGCTCAAAAACGGGACAGTATCCATTTACCCCGGCATGAAAATCCTGTTCATGTCCGGTTATACATCCGATGTGATCGCTCATCGAGGAGTTCTGGACGAAGGGGTGAACTTCATGCAGAAGCCATTCTCGATGTTGGATCTGTCCATCAAGGTACGGGAAGCTCTGAGTGAGCAGTGAAAACCATGCGGACCCTGATCGATCTCTTCGGGACGTTCGAAGCGCTGGGTGATAAAACCGCCTTTGTGAACCGCACCGGCATACGACGGCTGACGGTTTCTTATCGGGAGTTTCACGGACTTGCCCTGAAAATGGCCAACCTCTTGGCGCAACGTGGTGTGGCGGCGGGGGACAGGGTGCTGATCTGGGGGCCAAACTCTTCCTGGTGGGCAATAGCCTATTGGGGCATCATCATCCGTGGCGCAATCGCCGTCCCGGTGGACTTCATGTCCGATCTGGCACGCGCCGATTCCATCCGTGACCTCACGAAAACCAAGGTTGTCCTGCAGAGCCGCTTCAAGCCGGAGCGGATATCCGAAGGCGCTTCGATGCTGCTGGAAGATCTTCCCAATCTGCTGGAAGACATTAACCCCATCCACGAACTTGCATCCGTTGCACCCGAAGATACGGCGCAACTCATCTATACTTCCGGCACTACCGGCAACCCGAAGGGGGTCATCCTGACCCACAAAAACCTGGTCGCCAACGTGATCCAGATAAACCTGGCTGTACCGATCATTACCCCCGAGTTCAACTTCCTTTCCCTGCTGCCGCTATCCCACATGTTCGAACAGATGGGCGGTTTTTTTACCCCGCTCTACCATGGAGCGGCCATCGTGTATCTGCGCACTCTCAAGCCCTCCGCGATCATGGAAGCGCTGGGCGAAGAGGACATCTACATCATCATGTCCGTTCCCCGCCTGATGCAGCTGCTCAAAACGACCATCGAGCGGGAAATTGAAGATAAGCACCTCTCCGGCCTGTTTCGATCGTTAACGAAGCTCGCAACAAGGCTCCCGAAAGGGGTGCGCCGAGCCCTCTTCTACCCGGTACAAAGCAAGTTCGGCCCCGATTTCACTGCCTTCGTCTCAGGCGGCGCACCACTGGATCCGGAGGTTTTCAATTTCTGGAATAGCATGGGATTCACCGTTCTGGAGGGATATGGCCTCACCGAAACCTCGCCCGTGCTCTGCGTCAACACCATGGACCGACAGGTAGCAGGTTCGGTTGGCCCTCCCCTGCCGGGGGTTCAATTGAGGGTCGAGGAAAGAGAGGTCCTGGTGCGCGGGGATAATGTCTTTCCCGGCTACTACGAGAATGAACAGGCCAGCCGCGAGGCCTTCACTGACGACGGTTGGTTTCGGACCGGAGACCTCGGGGAGATCGCTCCGCACGGCGGGCTGATCATCAAGGGGAGGGATAAGGAACTGATTGTCACCGGTGCCGGGGTCAATGTCTATCCCGACGAACTGGAGGCGGTGCTGAACAAGATCAGTGGGGTGAAGGAGTCGTGCGTCATCGGTGTGGATCGGGGAGGAGGCGAAGAGGTGCATGCTGTGCTGCTCCTGGACGGAAGCGGCAAAGCGCCCGAAGAGATCATTGCCCAGGCGAACCGTAGTCTGGATACTCTGCACCAGATTACCGGTTCCACTATCTGGAACGAGCCGGAATTTCCCAAGACCACAACCCTCAAGATCAAAAAATTCGCGGTGAAGGAAGAGTTGAAAAAGGGGCCGGAGGAAAGTGATGCAGGCATCAGCCGGGACAGACTGCTCAACCTGCTTGCCAAGGTGACCGGTACGGGTGCCGCTCAAATCCGGGAGGAGTCCTTGCTGGTGGCCGACCTGGGCCTTACCTCCATCGACCGGGTCGAATTGGTCAGTTTCCTGGAACAGGAATACCGGCTGGATATCGAGGACTCACAGATCGGTCCGCAAACACGGGTCTCGGACCTGCGCCAGATTATCGCAAAACGGGAAAAACCGATCCGGCACGACCATTTCCGGTTCTGGACCAATGCCGGTTTCTTCAGGAATGTGCGAAGGGCCTGGGATACCCTGTTTCACGGCCCCTTGTTTCGCCGCTTCGTCACACTCGAAGTACAAGGGATCGATAAGCTGCAAAACCTGGCCGGACCGGTTTTTTTCGTGGCCAATCACCTGAGTTACCTGGATCAACCGGCTGTCATGTTCGCGCTCCCGCCGAAGATCCGTAACAGAACCGCCACTGCTGCCTGGGAAGAGTTCTTCTTCGGTGACTACCATGGGATCGACCGGATCTTGAGGCGCCTGAGCTATGAGTACGCTACCGTATTGCTCAACCTCTTTCCCCTGCCCCAGTCACAAGGGTTCAGCGGCTCGCTCGCCCACATGGGAAGACTTGCCGATGCCGGCGTTAACATCCTGATCTTCCCGGAAGGGGGGCATTCAAGGGACGGCACGATGCAGCCCTTCCAGTTGGGTTTGGGAATCATGGTCAAGGAGTTGGGGATTCCGGTAGTGCCGATAAAAATCAGCGGAACCGATCAGGTTCTTCCGCACGATGGCAAGTTTCCAAAACAGGGCAAGGTGACGATAACCTTCGGAGAACCGCGGCGGTTTCGCTACGAGGAACCACCGGAGATCGTGGAGCAGACGCGGCTGGCAGTGGAGAAACTCTGAAAATCAGGATGACAAAGCTGCAAAAAGCTAATCTAAACAAGGAGGCACACAATGAGCTCGATAACGACGCAAGACGGTACACAGATCTATTACAAGGACTGGGGCAGCGGACAGCCCGTTGTCTTCAGCCATGGTTGGCCACTGAGCGCGGACGCCTGGGAAGACCAGATGGTTTTTCTGAGTGACCATGGATACCGCTGCATTGCCCATGACCGTCGCGGCCATGGCCGGTCGAGCCAGCCTTGGAACGGCAACGACATGGATACATACGCCGCCGACCTCGCGGCCCTTGTCGAAGCACTCGACGTAAAGAACGCGATCCATGTCGGTCACTCAACGGGTGGCGGTGAAGTTGCCCGCTATATTGGCCGCTACGGCACGAAACGTGTGGCCAAGGCCGTGCTGATCGGCTCGGTAACTCCGCTCATGCTGAAGACAGCCGAAAATCCCGGGGGGTTGCCGACAGAGGCTTTCGACCAGATCCGCACAGGGGTCCTCGCCGACCGCTCGCAGTTCTTCAAGGATCTCACCATTCCGTTCTACGGTGCCAACAGGCCACATGCCAAGGTCTCGCAAGGCCTTCGGGATTCGTTCTGGCTCCAGGGAATGCAGGCCGGGTTCAAAGGCGTTTTCGATTGCATCAAGGCCTTCTCCGAAACAGACTTCACGAAAGATCTCGAAAAGTTCGACGTCCCGACACTGATACTTCACAGTGATGACGACCAGATAGTGCCGATTGGCGCTTCGGCCATGCTCTCGTCCAAGCTCGTCAAAGGCGCCACGCTGAAGATTTATCCGGGTGCGCCTCACGGGATGTGCTCGACCCACAAGGGGGAGGTCAACGAGGACCTGCTCGCTTTCATCAAGGCTGAGACAACCAGGTAACCCGGCCATGCATGAAGGGGGTAATCGGGATTTAGCGTGAACAGCACTCCGGTTGAAGCAGACACGAGAAAAGGGGTCAATAAGTGAATGCAGGGCCGATCTCTACTCCCTACCGCCACTACGCTCTGGGGCTCCTTGTGGCGGTGAACCTGCTCAACTACATCGACAGGCAGGTGCTTTTTGCGGTATTCCCCCTGATCAAGATCGACCTGCGTCTCACCGATACGGAGCTTGGGTTTCTCGGGAGCTCCTTCATGCTCAGTTATCTGCTCTTCGCCCCGCTCTTCGGTTGGCTCGGAGACCAGTGGAGCCGAACCAGACTGGCTGCAGGAGGACTCGTTGTCTGGAGTCTGGCCACTGCCCTGGGCGGACTTGCTGGCGGCTACCGGACCCTGCTGGCAGCCCGGGCTACAGTCGGAGTCGGTGAGGCGAGTTTCGGCACTGTATCGCCAGGTCTCGTCGCCGACTTCTTCCCGAAGGAGCGCCGCGGCCGGATTCTTGCCTGGTTTTATGTTGCCATTCCTGTTGGCAGCGCGCTGGGCTATCTCCTTGGAGGGGTGCTGGGACAGAGGTACGGCTGGCATGCTGCTTTTCTCTTGGTCGGCGTGCCGGGCCTCTTGCTGGCTATCCCCATCGCCCTGTTGCGCACCCCTCCCCGCGGCGGCGACGATGCACCGTCGCAGCCTCCGGGAGGAAAGGTTTTCAAAGAATACGCCGCCTTGTTCAGAAATCGCTCGTTTGTTTACAATACCCTTGCCATGGCGGCGATGACCTTCGCCATAGGGGGGCTTGCACAGTGGATCCCCTCATTTCTGACCCGTGTGCATTCTCTGGATGTTGCAAAAGGGAATACCCTGTTCGGGGCGACCACGGTGCTGGCAGGGATATGTGGCACCATGGCAGGTGGCTGGCTTGGCGACCGCTGGCAAAAAAGTAATGGCAAGGGGTATCTGCTCATATCCGGCTGGGGGTTTCTTATCGGCACCCCCTTCGCCGTCTGGGCCATTCTCGCCCCCGGATTGATCTCCTGCATGGCCGCGATATGTATCGCCGAGTTTTTTCTCTTTCTCAACACCGGGCCGCTCAACACCGTCATCATCAATGTCACCAACCCTGCTGTTCGCGCCATGGCCTTTGCGGTCAACATCTTTTTCATTCACGCCCTGGGTGACGCCGTATCTCCCGCCATTCTCGGCTGGCTGTCCGACCAGTGGGGTCTGCGCAGCGCCCTCCTGATCACCCCGCTTGCCATGGTAGTGGCAGGCATCTTCTGTTTCATCAGCGGCAGATTCGTGGTGGAGGATATGGTTCAAGCCGAGGGATAACTTGGTACAGTCGATTTATCACCTTTGAAGACCCCATCAAAGCTTCCCTCAACATATTGAGGTTCCACCAGATATTGAGGGCAATCGGAAATCTCAATCTATCCGGATAGTCACTTAGATCAACCTAACGCACTGTTACTCAAGATTTAATTGTGTTTGTTGCATTACCGTCAGTTATTGGCAGGTTAATTGCCTTGTCATAACGTGATGATGAAGACTTTCGGAGTACCTGCCAAGATGGATGTTAGTGCAAGGCAGAAATACTCGCACCTAAAGGAGAACACATGAAACTCAGACACCACTCATTCGCCGTATGTACCTTCCTTCTACTCGGCACTGCCGCCTTCATGGGGGGGTGTGCAACTACAGGCACGGAGCGATCCGTCAAAACCTCCAACTCGATACAGGATGTGGAAGTAGAGATCAGAAAAATGATCGTCCAGATCGATGCCACGGGTACATCGCTTGATGCCTTGGTTTATCCGGCAAACCCTGATCTCAAAAAATCTTTCGATTCATATTCGGACAATGTCGTCAAGCTTGATAACGAGGGTAAAAAGGTGCTCAATCGCATTGAGGAGATGAAGGCACGAAGCAATGAGTATTTTGCAGAGTGGGAAAAACAGGGAGATACCTTCACCAATCCCGATATCCGCGAACTCAGCGCAGAACGCCGCAATAACCTGGCGCAAATCTATGCGCAGGTACCGGCAAAAGGCGCAGGAATCAAACGGGCATACAATGATTACCTGATTGACCTGAAGGAAATCCAGAAGTACCTGTCTAACGACTTAACGCCAAAAGGTATCGAAGCCATTACGCCCGTTGCCCAGAAATCCATCCAGGACCGTGAGGCCTTGAAGGAATCCATCAAACCGGTAATTGTTGCGCTGGATGATATCAAGGCAGAACTGTATAAAGAGAAGAAATAGGCACAGAATCGTCACCAGATCTCGCGCAGGGTGGTGACAAATACGTTTGCAGAGTGCAGCTCGTGTCACACCCGGAAACACCGGATGTGACACGAGCAGTTTCGGTTGTACGAACGGCAGCACTTTTCTAGCCGGTCCCGGAATCTTCAACCCTGTTCCTCCTTGTCTTTGGGCTGGCCGGATCGAAGGCATTCCGTAAAATGGTCAAGACAGCCTGACCCTAAAGACGTTTGGTTCAACGAGGAGGCAACTATATGTCATTGATAATTTATCTCGTCGGGTTTGCTTTTGTCATAGGTGGCATAGCGTGGGCACTTGTTGTCGCGAAAGTGAGTGCAAACTACGTGATGATTTCGGTTGTCATACTCATTGGCATCGGGATCTTGACCGGAGTGACTCGTACCCGTACGAAGGACTGAACCGGGATATTCTAAATTACCAGGATTTAAGGAGAAACAGACCGGCAGTATGAAGCAGACGGTTACCGCAAAGACCATGACTCCTGCACAACGGTTTGGGTTGCGAGGGAACTTTCCGGTCAGTCGGTCGTGGTACATACCTACCGGGCCAGGGTGAAGGTTCGACCGATAAGAGAAATCCCTATATAGCCGCGTAATTCCAATCGTTCAGGTGATGCCAGGAACATTTTACACTTGTAGCTCTTGCCGGTTTCAGGATCGTAGCAGATCCCGTTCCCCCACCGGTTGCCACCTTTGGGAGTGAGCCCTTTCATTACCTGAAGACCGAGAATCGGGCGATTCCGCAGCGAAGGGTTGGGGTTTTTCCTGTCGACCTTGGTTTTCCCGACTGGCCCATCCTTGCTATCGATGTATTTCGGTTGCTTCAGCCAGACTATTTTCCCGCAGATTCTCTCTCCGCACCGGAATAATTCCAACCGCGAATCGCCACCATCGGTTTTCCACAACCCGAGGACGCCACTCGGGCCGGCACCGAACGCGGTTGCCGCCGTCAGTAGAGCTATAGCCAAGAGCGTACAAACCTTCATGAATCTCCTCCGGAACGCAACCCCTCCCTCGTGAGGAATCGCACCCATCCCCTGATCGTTGTTCCGTCGCTCATAAAGAGATCCTCCGCGTTGAATTGCTTAGGATTTCTCCATTAATTTCGCCGCTGACACTTTTGTTGGATTCTCCATGCAATTATTTCCAATGACTTACCTCCTCTGGGAAATAACTGTTTTCATTTGCGAAAAAATATGACAGTGCTCATGTTCTGCAGAGAACAAACATCGCAATTAACGAGCCAGAGAAGATCTGTGGATACGGCGAGTGCAATAGTCTGATTATGCGAGGGAAAATGGAAAGGAAGGATGCAGGTTGAAGGGAAAGCCGTCAGTGGCAGCCGCCACATTTAACAAAAACCGCCATATATGACAAACGCGTTTGACGTATCCCCCATTATTGCCGGTGGATGCCGTATTTCCTCATTCGGGCTCGAAGGGTGCTGGGGTTTAGCCCAAGGAGTATTGCCGCCCCTTTTTCCCCTTCGATCCGCCAACCGGTCTGCTGGAGCACCTGGCAGATGTGGTCGTGTTCAAGCTCGGCAAGGGCTTTGACGTCCTGCGCGACCAAACCCTCTGTTTTCTGGAACGTATCGAAGCGATCCAACACCTGAAGAACGGTTCCCTGGCTGGTTATTACCGCCCGCTCGATGACACTTTCCAGCTCCCGCACATTGCCGGGCCAGTGGTATTCCTGCAGGGCGTTCAGGGTCTCCTGTGATACGGTATTGATCTTCTTGCCACTTTTCTTGTTGAACTTGGCGACAAAATGATTGACGAGCAACGGGATGTCATCCTTGCGCTGCCGGAGTGGCGGGATCGTGATGGGAAACACATTGATCCGATAGAAAAGGTCTTCCCTGAACCTGCCGTTAAGAATCTCTTCTTTCAGGTTCCGGTTGCTGGCCGCGATGATCCGGACATTCACCTTGATGGTACGGGGTCCCCCCAGTCGCTCGAACTCGCCGTCCTGAATGACCCGGAGCAGCTTGCATTGCATATCCATCGGCATTTCACCGATTTCGTCCAGAAAAATGGTACCGCCATCGGCCAGCTCGAAGCGTCCGATCTGTCGGGAATCGGCTCCGGTGAACGCACCTCGTTCTCGCCCAAAGAGCTCGCTTTCGATGAGGTTCGCCGGCAATGACGTGCAGTTGACCGTGATCATTGGCCGGTCCTTGCGAACACTGCGTGTGTGGATGGCACGCGCGATCACCCCCTTGCCGACACCAGTCTCGCCGAGAAGAAGTACTGTCGCGTCCATGGGCGCCACCTGCTCGACCCGTAAAAACACATTCGAAATGGCTTTGCTTTGACCTATTATCTCACCGAAATTGTACTCCTCGGCAACTTCATGCTGCAGGTAGACGTTCTCGGCCTCGAGCCGGTTTTGTAACTGTTTGATTTCCGCCAATGCTGCCTTGAGAGACTCTTCTCCCCTCTTCCGTTCGGCTACTTCCTCCGTCAGCTGCAGATTGGCAATGGACAGGTCTTTCGTACGCTCAAGAACCAGCAGTTCCAGGTTTGTATGTGCTTTAAGCAACTCATCTTCCAGATGTTTGCGAACCGTAGCATCAATAATTGAAGTAAGGATAAACGGAGCTTTATCTTTTGTAGATATCGCTACACTCTGAAGCTGGCCATGGACCACAACACCTTCGCTCCCCAATAGCTTGATTTCGCATCTCAGAATAACCTCCCGATGCAAAACACACTCGAGGTGCGTGGAAAAATCATCCTTGCCGGCTGCATCAGCGATAAAATTCGAAAAGGGCATGCCGATGAGACGTTTTTTTTCCATACCAAGCAGTTGCGCACCACTAAGGTTGACTTCCTGTATCACACCGCGTGCATCAAAGGTGAAATAACCTACGGGTGCAAAATCATAGAGTTCGGAATAGGTATTCCGCGATAGCTCCAGCTCATCCCTGGATTGGCGGAGTTCTTCGTTTTGCATCTCCAGTTCGATCTGGTGGACATCAAGCTCATGGACAAGCCGCTCCCTTTCATGCTCTGACCAGAGAGGTCGTTCTTTCGGTGCCTGATCCCTCAGGCGATCATGAGCGCGACGACGTAGTTCGGCGGCTTCTGACAGGTTTTCGTCTTTGTCGATTACCATAAATATCCCTCTATAATCGGCATTCCCATCCTATCGTCGAGAAGACTCTTGAAGCGTGAAGTAGAACGTTGCCCCTGCTCCCGGTTTGGCTTCGGCCCAAATTCGGCCGGAGTGTTTTTCAATTATCCGGTGAACTGTTGCCAGACCAATACCCGTCCCCTCGAATTCGTCATCATTTTGCTGTCTGCGAAACGGCAGAAAAATGTTATCCGCACACTCCATGTCGAACCCGGCTCCATTGTCCTTCACGTAATAGACATTCTCGCCTTCTACGACCCTTTTCCCAAACCTGACAGAGGCATCGGGTGTCTTTGAACTGAACTTGACAGCATTCCCGAGCAGGTTTCTCATGCATATTTCCAATAAATTCCGGTCACCTGTAGCTGTTACATTCGGATCGATCGAAACATGAACGAGGTTATCGCCGATGTTTTCGAGGATTTCCGCAACGATGTATTTTGCCATATCGGACAGGTTCAGCTTCTGCAGTTGGATTTCGGCACGGGAAAGCCGGTTCAAGGCAAGAAACGAGTCGATAACCACCCTTAAGCGGTTGCTGGCAGCTACTATGCGCCGGGCACAGTTAACGATGGACACTTTATCACCCACTTCTGCGATCTCAACCAACATATTGCCGAAACCTTCGAGGCGGGCGACTGGAGCCCTGAATTCATGCGAAATACCATAGCAGAACTGTTCCAGCTCTCTATTTATCCGCTCGAGTTCGATAGTGCGTTCTTTGACCCGGATTTCAAGTTCCTCCCGGGACCGGCAGAGCTCCGCGTTCTGCATTTCCAGCTCAACCTGGTGAACCTGCAGTTCGTGAAGAAGTTTCTGCATTTCATGTTCTGTATCGGGTGGCCATGCTTCTGGCTCCCGAGCTTGCAACTTTGCTTCTGCCCGGCGGCGCAGCTCGGTTGCGGTTGATTTGTTCATTTTATTGCTGTTCTCCATTACTTCTCCCCACTTTCAAGCTGGCGCTTGAGTCTGGCATTTTCCTCGCGCAGTTCCTGCTCCAAGGTCTTGGCCAAAGTGATATCAGCAAAGGTGATCACCACGCCGCCGATAACGTCCTCAGCGGTGCGATAGGGCATGATACGCACCGTAAACCAGCGGCCATCTTTAGCCGCGATCTGCTTTTCGGAAAAGTTCAGAGTCCGTAACACTCCCCGTGATTCTTCGGCCATTTCCGGATAGAGCAGGTCGCTCGTGATATCGGAAAGCGGCCTTCCCACATCACTCGGGATCAGTTTGAAGAGTTTGTTCGCTCCGGTTGTGAACCGCCGGATCTGGAGGTCATTGTCCAGGAAGACGGTGACAATCTCAGTGCTGTTGAGCAGGTTTCTCATGTCGTTGTTCATCCGCGAAAGTTCGTCCATTTTGGACTGTTGCTCGGCGTTCACCGTCTGCAGCTCTTCGTTCAGGGACTGCATCTCTTCCCTGGAGGTGGTCAGCTCCTCGTTGGTTGACTGCAGTTCTTCGTTGGTGGACTGCAACTCCTCGTTGGCGGATTTGAGCTCTTCCTGCGATGATTGCATCTCCTCGCGGGAAGCCTGCAGGGCTTCGCGGAGCTGCTGGATTTCCTGTTCCAGTTCGAGAACTCTGGCGTTGCCGGATAGAGCTGTCCTGGAACGGCTTGTTGATTTCTTGTTCTGAGGCGTTGCCACGTCGGTAAAGACGATCATCACCATTCCCCGCAGCGTCTCCGGCTCTTCAATCGCCTGGACCGTAACATCAACGGTCTGGGCTCCGCCGTTGGTCCCTACCTTGAGCCCCTTGACGGTAATCGTCTCTTTTTGCCTGAGAGCTTTCTGGAAGGCGTTTCCCAGGTCAAACCTGAGCCCTTCGCGGGCCATGGCAAAGATATTCCAGTTTGCCTTACCTGCCGCCGGTTCAAGATATTTTCCGGTCCGGCCGCTGATGTAGAGGATGTCGCCTTTATCGTTGACAAGGACGGCAGGCGGGGAAAAGTGCTGCAGCAGCAACTGGTCGGCAAGTGACTGGAGATTGGCGGCATATTTAACCATCGGTAACTCCTTGGGAACTCCCGGCAAAGCCGGGATAAACGAGGGGGGGAATGCTACCGGCTCGGTTGGCAGGATTGATTCGTGTTTCCGGAACAGCCTCGACTTGATGTCGAGCGGCGTAAAGTGATCCGGGAAGGAGCTGACGCTCTCCGCGCTCCCTAGGAACAGAACTCCGCCAGGTTTAAGGCTGTAGTGGAAGAGCGGCAGGAGCTTTTTCTGTAATTCCGGCGTCAGATAGATCAGAAGGTTGCGGCAGACGAGGAAGTCCAGCTTGGTAAAAGGGGGGTCCATGATTATGTTCTGCCGGGCAAAGGTAACCATCTCCCGGATCTCCTTGCAAATCCGGTAGTTGATCCCCTCCTGTACAAAATAGCGATCGAGGCGATCGGGAGACACGTCTGTGACGATGTTGGCAGGATAGAGCCCCTGGCGCGCCTTGTCGATGGCGTCTCGGTCCAGGTCGGTGGCAAATATCTGCAGGGTGAATTTCTCCAAGGGCTTGTTCTGTTCGAGAGATTCTTTGAAGGCAATAGCCAGCGAATAGGCTTCTTCTCCTGTGGAGCAGCCTGCTGACCAGGCCCGCAACTGCCCGCCGACCGGGTAGTTCTTCAGGAGCATCGGGATGACCTCATTTTTGAGTTGCTCCCATGCCAGTGGATCGCGAAAAAAGCTGGTCACGCCGATCAGCAGTTCCTTGAAAAGGATTTCCACCTCTTGGGAATTCCCCTGCAGGTAGCGGACATACCCCGCGATCCTGTTTATCTGGTGAATGCCCATACGTCGCTCAATCCGTCGGTACAAGGTGTTCTTCTTGTAAAGAGAGAAATCCTGACCCGTATTGGACCGCAGCAATATGATGATTTTTTCAAGGGAGCTCTGATCCTTCTCATCCAGTGAGAAATCCTCCTTGGGGATGATGAGGACATGCCGGAGATAGTCGATGATTTTCCCGGGGAGTTCCTCCGCCGGAGCTACCAGGTCGGCCAAACCAGCATCTATGACGCTCCTGGGCATGCTGTCGAACTTGGCAGAAGCAGGCTCCTGCACCAGGACGACGCCGGCCTTTTCCTTGATGACCCGCAAACCCGACGTGCCGTCCGAGCCCATTCCCGAGAGGATAACGCCAATGCTCCGTTCCTGCCGGTCCTCGGCAAGAGAGCGGAAGAAGAAATCTATCGGGAGACGAAGGCCGCGGGGTGCAGTCGGTTCGAACAGGTGCAACACGCCGTGCAGTATCGACATATCCTTGTTGGGGGGGATGACATAGACACTGTTGGGTTTCACCCTCATCCGGTCTTTGACCTGGAAAACCTCCATATCGGTGATGCGCTGGAGCAGTTCGGGCATGATACCCTTGTGTGTCGGATCAAGGTGCTGGATGATGACAAATGCGATGTCGCTCGCATGCGGCACATGGCGCAGGAACTGTTCCAGCGCCTCCAGACCGCCAGCAGAGGCACCGATGCCGACAATCGGGAAAGGAAGACTCTCTCGCCTCGACAGGGGCTCTTTCGGTGAAGAGTCAGCACGTTCATTTCCAGGTAATGTTTGTTGCTGTCGCTTTTTCATAAAGAGAGCAGTATATACAGAATAGTTATTAAATAACAGACATTAATAGTATAGCAGCGTTTTATCAAATAGCAGACGTTATGCCTGTAAGCAGCTGCTCCGATTCTCTACTGATAAAACTGACCGCAAGGTCGAATTTGTAAGAGAGATGGTGAGTCTATCTTGTTAGGACGAAAAATCCCTCCTTTCCGATCCGGAAGCCAATAGTTTCTCATCCGGAGTTTCCGTCCGGACACAATTCAGTAGAACATTTGCATATTGTAAAAAGTGCAATCCCCTCTACACTTTCATTAAGGGGCGGAGTGGCGTCAATACCCCGTTTCCTGGATATTGATGAACGTGAAGCAATGTAGCATGACCACCAGGAGAAGCACATGGCTGTCATGATCGATCCGGAGAACAGCAGCCTACTACGGGCAGCGCCACGGCTGATGCAAATCCTGCGTGTGCTCACCCGGCACAAGTTTCTGGGAGCCCTGCGCGGCAAGAGTCATTGGCCATCACCGAAAGAGGTGCGGGAAACCTTCGAGGAACTGGGTCTCACCTTTCTCAAGTTCGGACAAGTGCTGGCAATGCGACGTGATCTGCTGCCGGACGCATACATCGATGAGTTGGAGTTGCTGCAGGACCAGTTGCCTGCGCTCGGCATAGGCGCGGTACGTGCGACGGTAGAAGCAGAACTGGGCGCTCCGATGTCGAAGGTGTTCGCATCGTTCGACGAAAAGCCGTTAGGTGCCGCCACCATCGCCCAGGTACATGAAGCGACATTGCAGGATGGTCGACACGTGGCGGTGAAAGTGCAGAGACCAGGCCTTGAAGCAATGATCTTGACAGATATCTCGGCACTTACCTACCTGGTAGCGCTGGGGGAAAGACTCTTTCCGTTTCTGCTTTCGTTGGACCTCCCTGTTTTGGTGCGTGAATTTGCCAACAGTCTCAACCGGGAAACCGATTTCAACCGCGAAGCGCGCTCCATTATGCTCTTTCGCACAGCATTGACCGATGTTCCCAACCTCTGGATTCCGGCTGTCGTTACGGAGTGTTCGAGCGGAAGGGTGCTCACAATGGAGTTTTCAGCCGGTGAACGGATTGATCTCTATGCCCGGCTGCACCCGGAAGCGATGCCGCAGTCAATCAACACCCTGGTCAGGCTGATGCTGCAGACGATCTTCGAAGAGGGGCTGTTCCATGCCGATCCGCATCCCGGCAATGTTTTCGTTCTGCCCGACGGCCGACTCTCCCTGCTTGATTTCGGGATGACGGGAGAACTTGACGAGCCAATGCGCGAATCGCTGAAACTCCTGCTCGAAGCGGTCGTCAAAGGCGATGCACGTGCCGCAGAAGAAGCATATCTCGAAATGGCGCCTGGAAGCGAAAGAGTCAATCGCGCTGCGCTGTTGCTCGATATAAAGGCAGTGCTCTATGAAATCCACAGAGGTGACCTGGCGGATGTGTCGGTCGGCGATGCGTTCGATTCTCTGCTGCGCGCCGGAAGCCGGCATGGTGTCCACAACCCCCCCGAGTTTTTTCTCCTGACGCGTGCTTTCGTTATCCTGGAGGGGATGATACGAGAACTCGATCCGGACCATAACTACATGGGATCGTTTCGTGACGAAATTTCACGCCTGACCGCACAACATTTCTCGATGGAGCGGATCAAGGAAAAGACGTCCAAGCTGGCACGTGAAATGGAGCGGTTGATAATTGATGCACCCGGTGACACGCGCCGTGTGCTGCGTCGGATCGCCGCAGGCGATCTGGGGCGTCTGCAGGCTCCGACTGTAGAGGCTTTGGGAGGCCGTATCAGCCGCAACCTTGAACGGCTCACCGGCGCCATCATTGCGGCGGCACTCATGATCGCCGGCGGGCTGATGATTTCAGCCCCCCGAGACCATGGATGGCATCATGATGCCGGACAAGCGATGATTGTCGCCGGAGTCGGCTGGGCGATCGTCATTGCCATCAGAACAAGGCGTCGCGACCGTGGCCGGCGCTGACGCTCAGGTGGAAGATAGCCCCACTACCCCGCATATGATCTTCTTCCGGAGCAAGCGGGGAGGAAACTGATGCATCTAGGGTTAAGACCATGAAAGCTGATAAGGGTCAAACAGCTGAAGCTGCCACATTGCGTGATCGTGCGGAAGAGCAGCTACGTCTTAAAGAGGACTCATCATCCTGTCAGCGGGCAGAAGACGATGCGCGCCGGCTCCTTCATGAACTTCAGATCCATCAGATCGAATTGGAGATGCAGAATGCAGAGCTCAGCCAAGCAAAGGAAGAGTCGGAGACGGTGCTGGAGAAGTACACCGACCTCTACGATTTCGCCCCGATCGGCTACCTTACCCTCGATCTCAACGGAATCATCAACGCCGTAAACCTCACCGGCGCCACCCTCCTGGGGATCGAGCGTTTCCGGCTGATCGGCCGGCGCCTCGAACAGTACGTTGCCCATGAATCCCGTCCGCATTTCGATGAGTTCCTCGGAAAGGTCTTTACCAATCGGGTCAAAAAGGACTGCGAGATTGCTTTCCTGAAGGAGGGGAAGTATCCGTTCTTCGTGCAGATCGAGGCCGTGGCCTTTAGTTCCGGACAGGAGTGCCGCGCTGTATTCATCGACATCACCGAACGCAAGCGGGCGGAAGAATCATTGCGGGAAAGCAATGCTCTATTTGAGGTTATTTTCGATCAGGCATTACAGTCAATGGGGCTGATGAAGACCGATGGAACCCTGATCAAGATAAACCGGACTACCACTGATTTCATTGAAGCCAGGGAAGCTGAAGTGCTCGGTAAACCGTTCTGGGAAACTCCCTGGTGGACCCACTCGACGGAAGACCGGGAAAAGCTGCGTGAAGCCGTCAGGTCTGCAGCTCAAGGTGAATTTGTCCGTTTCGAAGCCACTCATCTTACCCCAGCCGGCAAGCTGGTATGGGTTGACTTCTCACTCAAGCCGGTGAAGAACGAAAAGGGTGAAGTAATTTTCCTCGTGCCCGAATGGCGCGATATCACCGCACAAAAACAGGCAACAGAACAGATTGAAATACTGAACTCCGACCTCGAGAATCGCGCCAACGAATTGGAAGCCGCCAACATTGAGCTGGAGGCGTTTAATTATACGGTCTCCCATGACCTGCGTCGGCCCTTGACGACTATTAACGCCTACTGTCAGGTACTCAAGGAAATGTGCAGCAACAGGCTTGACGAGCAATGCAAAGGTTACCTTCAGGAGGCATATACCGGAACCTTGAGCATGAATGAACTCATTAACGCCCTCCTCAGTTTCTCCCGGCTGTCCCACGCCGAACCATGCCGTGAGATTGTTGACCTCAGTGCGCTGGCCCATGAGGAAGCTGAGAAACTGCAATATACCGATCCTGAACGCAATGTCACTTTCCGGATCGCCCAAGGGATTCAGATAGTCGGGGACCGTAGTCTGCTACGGGTGGTCATGGAAAATCTTCTCAATAATGCCTGGAAATTCACTGGCAAGCTCACCGAAACGGTCATCGAGCTAGGTGCAACGGAAGTTGCCGGACAGCCGGCCTATTTCGTCCGCGATAACGGGAGCGGCTTTGACATGGCTTGTGCAGACAAGCTCTTCACCCCTTTCCACAGACTCCCGGGTTCAGAAGAATACAGCGGTCATGGCATCGGTCTGGCCACGGTGGCACGGATTATCAAGCGACACGGTGGCAGGGTATGGGCTCTAGGGGAACCGGAGAAGGGAGCGACCTTCTTTTTTTCCCTGTCAGCAGACGAAATGAACAAGGAGGGGAATTAATGAAGGTCCTGATAGCTGATGATGAACCGGCATTTTGTAATCTTCTGGAAGAAACCCTGACCAGATGGGGATATGAAGTGATCGTCACGGGACGGGAACGAGGCGTGGCAGGCCCTGCAAGGAGAAGACGCCCCGAAACTGGCCATTCTTGACTGGCTGATGCCGGGCTTGGATGGCGTGGAGATATGCCGAAGGGTCAGGAAAGAGGTCAAAGAACCACTTACAATGTCCAACAGCGGCTTGACCTTTGCGAGCTGATCATCGTTCCCGGCAAGATGGGCAGCGGCACTGCTCCAGCGGTACTCTCCGTGGGCCTTACCCCCCTCGGGAATTACCCCCGGAATTACCCCGCTTCAGCTCATCTCGTCCGATGCAACAGAATAATCTTGTTGCTGCAACACACAATAATCTAGCATTGACAATGCTGAATAATCTAGCTACCGTGATTCAGGCGCACATCACCGCCGGGATAACCACGGCCCATAGTATTTGTCTCATAGTATTCTCCGGGTATAACGTCGTAGCGGCGCAGCGGCGGAGCGTTAGCGAAGTCCGTCTGCCGCCAGCTGGTTGGAATCCAGACTTTTCAGATTCCGCTGTCTCCTTGTTACGTTCTGGTCTCATCTCCAGCAGAGCTGCCCTTGATCTTGAAGGTTTTCAAAAGCATCGATTCCCTTCCGTTTTGTACGCTCTTATCATCCCTTTTGCGTCCGTTTCCCAGTGTATAAAACAACCTGGGCGTACGGGCTCAACATACACTAAATTCCCGTTATCAAGAGAGTACGTCTTTTCTTGCCATCCAATCCTCTCCGCATACGTTGAGGATTTTCGGCTCCAGATAACTTCTTTAAGTTCAGCCAATGGACGGCCAATCCATGTTTTCGCTGAATCATCAACAGAGACAATCTGCGACACGCATCCACTGAGGAGGAGTACGATGGTAGTAATCAGTAATTTTTTCATCATTTTTCTTTCCAATCGGGTAGGAGGCGGTGCACATAATCGGGGGACACAATACCCATTATGCTGATTTAGAGGGCCTTCCCGCTGGCTTTATCTTCAACTCACGTCCCGTCAGGTTCTCAATCGCGGCAATAAATTGTTCATCACCTGCCGGACGGCCGGTACGAATGGATTGCTGAAGCCGGTCCGGTTCCGTGCTCGCTTTGCAGCTTAAAAACTCTCTCCAATCCGTAACCAGTCCCAACAGTGTCCGGTCCTTCACCAGTGGGTCATGGTCCGACAATCCGCAGTGGTAGCGAGTGCTTGACCAAGGATATTCCCAGGGTGTTTCGACCATGCCGGCAACAACCGGGTTTAATGCCACATAGCGGGCAGCCGCTAGCAGGTGCCGCTGATCGAGCACGCACGAACTGAATCTTCCCTGGAAAAGGTAGCCACGAACCCCCTGAGAGAAGTTTTTCATGCGAGTGTAGCGACGATGGGCTTCTCCGAAGCCGCGGGCAAGTGATGTCTCACTGTTGGGCACTGCAATGAAATGGACATGGTTCGTCATGAGGCACCAGGACAGGATTTCGACATTGAACCGCGCGGCCTCCTCAGACAAAAAGGCAAGATAGGCGCGACGATCCTCATCGGAGTGAAAGACATCCATGGAGCGGACCCCACGTTGGGTGACATGATGTGGATAGCCGGGGACGACAATTCGAGAAATGCGAGCCATGGTCGAACAATATGAGAATGCGCTCAGAGAGTCAAGGTTAAATAGGTATTATGTCCCCCGAATTCCCAGGGAAATCCACCAAGACTGCTTCGCTCCATCTACCAAGATCCTCAGTGCCACCATCAAACATGAATTCGTGAGCAAGACGGTTCCGTAGAATATTTAGAGTTATGAGATGCCCAAGAGCTTTTTTCAGATCTGGTGTGGCATGTGGCTGCAGACAGCCTAAAATCTGGAGTTTCCTGTGGAACGACAAATTTTTAAGCTTTGACGTGTTTTTCTTGTCAAGAGTGTGGATAGCACTATCAATGGCCACTTCAAGAATGAGATGCCCCTTCAATAAAATCAGCTCGTTATTCTTGATGCGATCAAGATGTACTCCGACAGCCCACTCAGTTACCTTACTAAAGTCAGACAATGACATAATTTGCCCTAAAGACGACCTTCGATTGTGCACGAGTGTAGTTCTACTGCTTTGAGCAGCACTGCTTAGCCGCGTATGCGACTACGCCGATGACATATGTGCCTTTGTAAGAGTTTCCACAGTTTTAAGTGTCTTGGAGAGTTTCATTTCCGGATTTTCAAGGAAACAAATGGGGCAATGTTTTTTATCACCTGTCGCTATCCCGAACCTGCATGGGTTTGAAAAACATTCTATTGTTAGAATACGATCATCTTTTTCTTCTTCGTCACCAGCTAGCCGAAGCCGCTTCCAGTAGTCTTTGATCTCTGGCTTAGTGAGTATGCTTGGGTCAGTACTTATCCGAGAACAGTCATGCGTACAGACATCTCTAATCTCACCTGTCAAAGTATTTATAACTGGTTCTAAGATAAATTTTCTCAGCTCTGAGGGGAGTTTTTTGCCATGAAAGTCATCAAATATATTGTTGATCAAGGTTAAAACTGTTTTAGCTCCAGCTCGATGTACAGCCACTAACAACAGGTAGGAAAATGCCTTTATGACTGGTTCTTGTCTTGCTCCAGCCTCGGATATTCTAAAGAACAAGTAAAAACTGTTTGTAAGCGAATAAAGAACACATAATAACAGGACTTCATTTGTCGTGTATGCGGCCCATGACCTTTTGGTAATATCGCCGTTTGCCATTTCAGAGGCGATTAGTGCAAATAGTGCCCCCTGCTCAAATACAAGTTCACTCTTAACTCTCCATAGTTCTGCAAGATGAGGTCTATCGGTAAACGTAGCGTAGTTCCACAATTTTGTCCTTGCGACTTCAAGCTTTCCCTGTGCGGAGAGTGCCTTTGTAAAAAGTCTAATAACGGCTAAGGGATGTTTGCTTACCATTCGCTCAAGGCAAGAACGTTCCCACAACTTTATGACTGGGCTCTTATGAGTCTTCTGCCACTCCTTGACCCAATCCCGCGTTGGATTCGAAAATTGTGCATTGGTAGCTATTACAAGCACATCAATATCATTACTTCCAGCCACATTGAGGATGGATTCTTTTATTGAACTCGGATCGACTGTTGAACTCCTACCTTTTGCTTCTACCCACCATTTTTGTTTTGTCAGCTCACCCTCGGGTGATGAAGTATAGAAGGTACATTCTATGTCTCTTCCTTGATCAGCTGTTCCGGGGCCTTTGCCGCCCTTTCGCCACTCAAGATCCTTTGCGCCCATCGATTCGAATAGCCAGTACAATAACTCTTCGAGTTCGGAACCTTTTATGTCGTCCCAAGGTATTTCTGAAGGCAAGATAAGTTCTTTACTCATGTTTTCCCTTTTTGCCCAACGCCGAGAGCACAGCGGCGAGGTTTTCCGCCCGCTGTTGCAATTAGTTGTGCTCCGGCTTTATGGCATTTGCTGGATTGCCTTCCCCTTTTGGAGCAGTCTTTTCAATAGGCACCCATCGGCCCTCCTCATAAACAAATGAATACCACTCAATATTTTCTGCTGGTTTATCTCCGAAGATTACAAGCTGCCTCCTGTGTGTCGAAATATCTGAAAATAGATCTGCGCCCTTCACTATTTTGGTATATTTGCCCAGGAATTCCTTTCGCTGCGCACTGTCACCATATGTGACAAGGACTTTAAGAGGGGCATTAAAAAGCTGAAGTTTGTTCATTTCACTGACTGACCCTCTGATCGCATTCTCGTGCTCAAACGCTACTACGATATTTTTGACGTATGTTTCATCTTTATCGAAGTGCTCGCTGTCCTTTTCGCGATAGAAGACTGCATCAAGGGTGTAGTAGTCGGAGTTGTAAAGGTTTACTCTGAGAAGGGTAGCGACGTCATCAAGTACTCTACGAATGGTCCTGGTATATTGAGTCAAACCACTCGTCCAGTGTTGTTTCAAGTCTTTGTCATGGATGACAGCCGCCTCCTTGAATGCTGCACAGAACTTTTCGGGCTGCACAAAATGCTCATTTTCCATTTTGATTCCTTTTGATGTACAACGGGGCGGGGCGTGACCTGCGGAGCGAAGCGTAGACAGGTCTGCGCCCAGGTTAGCCATTCAATGCGTCCCAGTCGATATCAACTTCTTCAAGATCGGATGCCCCAATCTCCGTCCACATCTGAATTGTTGTCCGATGATGTTCGTTCTTTTCTAACAGTGAGTTGGATTTGGGGAAATAGGTACAGTAGGCCTTGGTCATGTACGCAATGCAAATCATGGCTAGCCCCATCGTCGCTCCAACCAATCCTTGCTGGTGTGCAGCAGTTTCGCATTGTCTCATTTGGAGGACGCTTAAGCTACCAGCGTGTGCATATGAACACAGGTAGGTGTAAAAGGCTGATGAATGGACCTCGCTTAGCCCGGAAGAAAGAGCAATCTTTTTCCACCCTTTGAAACGCCATTCCCGACCTTCGATAAGAATTTGCCTCTGCTTGGGCGTCAGGTTCGCGTACGAGTTACTACCTTCAATCTCGCCCCTTAAGGCGCTGATGGCAGTTATTTCTGTCTCTAAAATTCTCTTTCCTTCTGGAGACCTTGCTGGAAACTTTTGTCGCTCCAGTAGGTCTTTGTAAAGCCAAGAGTGGTATCTAAAGGTTTCTTCTTCTGCAGTTTCAGGGTCAACAAATATGTAGTAAAAGACGAGAAATGACTCCAGCATTGCCCGTCCAAGGACATTAATGGACCCTGGATCAAAGAATGCCGCTCCTAAGTCAGGAACATTTGTACCTCGAAGAAGATATAGAAGGGAGCAGGCATGACTAAAACATTTGATGGCGAGACCTTCAGCGTCAAGAACTCGATCATCGTCCCCAGCTGCTGTACCTTTATTAACCTCTATGACTTCGAGCAAGGCTTGCAGTAGCTCTAAGTAATCTTCTTCTTTTTGCATATTTTCTCTTTGGCAGTTCCGGGGACAGTATACAAAACTATCCAACCTTGCAACAAAGTCCCGATGAAATAATCGGAAATAATCGGGACATCCCCTACAAATACCCACTCTCTCAACACTCAAACAAAAGGCCGCACCAGCCAGCTCATTGCTGACCGATGCGGCCTTGAATCAACGGAATATGTGACCAGCATCCACACACTCACCTCACCAGATAACTGCTGACTCAATAAGAACTACTACACCACCTCCCAACGATTGGCAACTGCAAATTCTCCAGGAAACAGTCCTTTACATTTAATATTTTGTCAGACCTCTTGAAAGCATCTGTGATTTTGTTCGGTTATACCAGACATCCTCCGCAAAATGAGTCAAATCACCTCATGCCTTTTCCGGCAGTGACATTTTTCACGAAGAGACCCGTGCAGAAGCGACAGCACTGCGAGGTCGCTACTGCCTGAAATCATGCAGCCATGCGTAGCTCGTTTAGAAGCTCAGGATGCTTGTCCAACAAGCGAAGTAGCTGCATTGTGGCGATGCTCGGCTCGGTTTCCCCTCGCTCGTATCGTGAAAACGCATTGATGCCGCCACCAAACATTGCAGCAGCCTCCTTCTGTGTGAGACCAAGTTTCCTGCGTATCCTACGGACTTCTTCACGGCATCTCTTACGGGCAAGCATCACCAGGCTGTCGCTTGCTTCTGCATACCGCTGGCTGCTCTCATCATCAAAAACACCATCGCTACATTCAGGACAGAACCATCCGGCCAAACCTGTGAGGGTTATTGACTCCCCGGAATAACTGATGGTCTCGGTTCTATTCTCGTCACGTACCATGCCCTTGAAACCGCAACTCATACACTGGACAGATTCAGCCATGACTATTTCTCCTTAAACTGGATGACTACTGCTCCTGCTTGCAGGGTCAGCTTTATGTAGGCGATTTTCCCATTCGGAGTTGTTGCGTGATATACATCTTGCCAAAGCGTGTGGTCATTATGTGTGGTCATCGACTTGTAAAGGTCTGCTACTCGTAAATTCAGAACAACCTCGATGAGTTGGGCATGCGTAAGCCCCATTTTAAAACCATTTTCACGGGCTATCCGCGTGAAAACATGGATACCCCGGCTGCGCACGACTTCTTTGATTTCATCGAGGCTGTAATGCCAGGTTCGTTTTTCCATGGCATCATAATAACCAATTTGGTTAATTTGTCAAAAATTTTGTTGTAGTTAATGATAGGCTGGGACTTCCAACTGCTCGCGCTGACAGCGGTGTGAAACTACAGGGAACGTGCGTGTAACATGACAGTTCATGCCCAAAACAAAAAGAGGATTCAAGTGACCTTGAACCCTCTTTTGAACTTTTTGGAGCGGGAAACGGGATTCGAACCCGCGACTTCAACCTTGGCAAGGTTGCACTCTACCACTGAGTTATTCCCGCTCAACGAGTTTCGTTTTGTACCAAATCGCTCCGGCAGAGTCAACAATTTTTTTTCGCGTTGCTTTCGTAATCAGGCTGCCAGGGAGATTTCGGCCTGGCTGACCACCACGCCGTCGCGCAGATAGATGGTCCGGTGGGCATAGGCGCAGTTGTCCGGGTTGTGGGTGACCATGACAATGGTCTGCCCTTCCTCGTTCAGCTCCCTAAAGATCGCCATGACCTCGTCGCTGGTCTTGCTGTCCAGGTTGCCGGTCGGTTCGTCGGCCAGGAGGATGTGCGGCTTGTTGACGATGGCCCTGGCAATGGCGACCCGCTCCTGCTCGCCGCCGGAAAGCTGGTTGGGAAGCCGGTCCATCTTGCGCCCCAGCCCCACCCTGGTGAGGGCCTCCTCGGCCGCCCTGATCTTCTCCCCCCGCTTTTCCCTGGTGATCGCCAGGGGGAGCATGACGTTCTCCCGCGCGGTGAGATAGGGAATCAGGTGGAACGACTGGAAAACGAAACCGAGGTGGGTGGCCCGGAAATCGGCGAGGGAGTCGTCGGAGAGCGCGTAGAGCTGTTTTCCCGCAATCGTCACCTCGCCGGTCGAGGGGTGGCTCATCCCCCCCAGCACGGAGAGGAGCGTGCTCTTGCCCGAGCCGGACTGCCCCATGATGCAGACGAACTCGCCGGCAGTGATGGTGAAACTCACCCCCCGCAGCGCCTCGACGGTTTCGGTGTCACTCACATACTCTTTGCGCAGGTCGCGCAGATTGATCAATGCCATCTGTTTACCTCGTATTGATTGTCAGAGTTTCCTAGAGCGCCCGCAGCGCTTCGGTCGGATCCATCCTGCTCGCATGCAGCGCCGGGTAGAGACTGGCGACGAGCCCGAGCAAGAGCGCCAGACAGATTGCGCCCACCGCCACCAGCGGGTCCCAGACCAGCACGGCATCCCGGTTCTCGGCCATGAAGGGCAACGCCAGCCTGGCGCCCCCCATACCGGTCAGATAGCCGAACAGGCCGGCAATGATGCTCACCACGGTTGCCTCAAGGAGGATGATCCGCATGATGTGGCTCTTCCTGAAGCCGATGGCGCGGAAGACGCCGATCTCCACGGTCCGCTCGGTCACGCTCCCCATCATGGTGACAAAGACGATGAGGGAGCCGATGAAGACCACCACCGCGGCCATGGCATAGGAAAAGCGCTTGAACTGGTCAAGGGCGTGCAGACGGGTGGCAACGACCTGCTGGATGGCGGATACCTTGGCATCCGGGAGCTTCTCGGCAATCTGCACCACCATGTCGCCGATGGGGCAGCCGGAACAGAGCGCAGCCACCTCGACCAGCGAGATCCGCCCCTCCTTGCCCAGGAGTTTCTGGGCCTTTGCCAGGCCGGCAAAGACCAGGCCGTCGTCCTGGGAGCCGGTCTGATCCAGCACGCCAGCCACCTTGAACTGCTCACCCTTGATGGTCAGGGTGTCGCCGTTCATGACGTTGAGCGCCTTGGCAGCGTCGCTTCCCACCAGCAGTTCGTGCTCTGTCTTCGGGACGTCGCCGAAGATGCTCCACCACTGCTTCATCTTCAGCTCCATGGCGAAATCGACCCCGACCAGGAGCACATCCCGGCCTGCGATCTTCACCCCACCCAGGACCTTGGGCGACACGGCGGAGATATTGGCGTGGTTCCTGATGGAGCGGATCTTTGCCAGGTCGCGTTCCCTGATCTCCCGCTGGTCAAAGGAGATCCCGCCCAGGCTGATGCCGCCATAGTTCATGGCCAGGTCGTTGCTCTGGGGGGTGATCAGGATGTTGGCACCGAACTCCTCCATCTTGTGTTCGATGTCCGTGGCCATGGAGCGGGTCAGGGTGATCAGGGTGACGATGGTGGTGATGCCGACCATCAGGCCGATGGTGAGAAAGGCCATCTTGGCCTTGCGTCGCCGCAGGTTGTTGAAGGATATGCTATGCAGTTTCATCGAGACTCTCCGCTATCTGGCAAAAACGTGTGGCACGGCGCACGGCTCAGAAGTACCGCGCACCGGCGCGCAGATCGGCAACGGAGATGACGATATTTGCGCCGGCCGGCCTGCTGGGGAGATAGGAGGGATTGCACCCTCCGACCGCGTGGGGGCCGATCTTGCTGGTAGCGAATTTCATCTTGCAGTTCTTGCAGACCATGGCATCGCCGTTCTGTTCATACCCCTTCTTTTCCTTATAACAGACATCACAGGCGTCGAAGGCGGTCTTCAGGCTGCCGTCCGCTGCCTTGACCAGGAAAAAGGCAACCTCTTTGCCGCCCTCATTTATGGCATAGAAATGTGCCTTGCCGTCGTTCACCTTGGCCACGGGGATGCTCACCATGCCATTGACCGGCGTGACCTTCTGATACTTGCCAAACCCCGGCAGATTCAGGGCATACGCTCCACCCTGCAGCAGACAGACCATCACGAGAACCACTCCTAAAACCCTGACTATGCCATTGTTACGTACCATTGATGCTCTCCTTGTTCTATGGTGAAAATACCGGTGATCAACCATCTCTGTTTACTGCTGAGCAGCTTTTCCGCCGCACCCGCTGGAGCTGTTGCAGTTGCCGCAGCCGCCGCCAGAGGAACTCCCCCCCATCAGCGCCGCATACTGCTTCGCATCCAGCACCCGCTGCACCGTGGCGCTGAAGCCGGCCTTGCTCACGTCCTCCGCCAGCATGCGGGCCTCCAGCACCCGGCCGTCATAGCCGACCAGCACCAGGCCGCTGGGGAGATCCACCCTGACCGACGAGACGCCGGGCTTGTTTCGCAGGGCCTGTTCCACCTTGCCGGAGCAGCTGGAGCAGGTCATGCCCGAGGCTTTGAGGACGGCATAGGTGTTTGCCGAAGCATCGAACCGGACAAAGAGCCCGAACAGCACCAGGACAACGGCAACCGTCACGGCTGCCAGGATATTTCCCCTGTTCATCTTCATTTCGTTCCCCTTTTCATGAACATACTGCAGCATCTGCAGCTCTCATTAACAAGGAGCATGCCAATAAGTAACCGGCGCGTAACATGCCGTCATTGCGTGTAATTATTGGAATACTCCCCGCAGGGTCAGCCGGAGTGTGGAATAGTACCCAGTGTTGTTGTGGGATTTTCTACACCTGCGAGCCCTGTCGCCTCCCCAGGCTGCGGCGCAGGAGTTTTTCCAGTTCCCCGGTCACCTGGACCAGGCCGGCGGCGACGACGACCATGGAGAGTTCGGGGAGGCTCAGGGGGTGGGTGGCGAAAAGCCGGTTGAGGGGAGGAAGATAGACCACTGCCAGCTGCAGCAGCGTGGTGATGGCAATGGCACCGACCAGGGGGCGATTGGAGAAGAGGCCAATCTCCAGGAGGGAGCGGTCGCGTGAACGGACCTGCAGGACAAAGACCATCCGGCTGGCCACCAGAAAGGTAAAGACCATGGTCTGCCACTGGAGACCGGCCGTCTTGCCCCACCACTGGAGCAGCAGGGCCGCCCCACCCAGGAGGAGGCCGTAACCGGCGAGATACCATCCCCTGCCGCTGCCGAAGATCCCTTCCCCCGGCGGCATGGGGGGCTGTTGCATCACCTCGGGCCCTGCCGGCTCGGCGGTCAGGGCGAGGCCGGGCAGGCTGTCGCAGAGGAGGTTCAGCCAGAGGATCTGGATCGGCAGCAGGGGGAGCGGCAGACCGAGGAAGGGGGCGAGGAAGACCAGCCAGAGGGTGCCGGCATTGGCGGTGAGGGAGTAGACGATGAAGCGGAGGATGTTCCGGTAGATCCGCCTCCCCTCGCGAACCGCATTGACGATGGTGGCGAAATTGTCGTCCAAAAGCACCATGGAGGCCGCGCCCTTGGCAACGTCGGTGCCGGTGATCCCCATGGCGATGCCGATGTCGGCCCGCTGCAGGGCCGGGGCATCGTTGACCCCGTCGCCGGTCATGGCCACGTACTCCCCCTGCTCCTGCAGAGCCTTGACGATCCGCAGCTTCTGGGCCGGCGCCACCCGCGCATAGACCCGGACCGTGCCGACCATCTCGCGGAAGCGGGCATCGTCGGTCTCTGCCAGCTCGGCGCCGGTCATGACCCCGTCGTCCGCCGGCCCCAGTATCCCCACATCGCGGGCAATGGCCCGAGCCGTGACGCCGTGGTCGCCGGTTATCATGATGGGGGTGATGCCGGCAGTCCGGCAGAGGGCAACCGCCTCGGCAGCCTCCGGCCGGGGGGGGTCCTCGATCCCGACCAGGCCGAGGAGCTGCAGCCCCTGCTCCACCGGGTCGGGCTCCAGGGGGTGCGGCAGGGAATCCCAGCGACGCATGGCAAGGCAGATGGTCCTGAGCCCCTCCGCTGCCATCCGCTCCCCTTCGTTGCGATAGATCGGCCCCGCCGATTCCGCCGCTTCCTTGGCCAGCCCCGCGGTGAGCGACTCCAGAGCCCCCTTGGTGAACGAGACGAAACCGTTACCAAAGCGGTGGATGGTGGTCATGGCCTTGCGCTCGGCATCGAAGGGGAGTTCTGCCACGCGCGGATAGAGCCGTTCGAGCTCTTCCCGGTCGAAACCGGCCTCTTGTGCCAGGACGGCCAGGGCAGTCTCGGTGGGGTCCCCTTTCCACTCACCCTCGGCACTCCGGCGGGCGTCGTTGCTGAGAGCCGCGGCAATGAACAGGAATTCCGCGGCACCGACTCCTTCCTCCCCCTTGGGAAGGGACGCTGCAAACCCCTGCAGCTGGTCCCGCATCACCCGCTTTCCGTCGTGGAAGAACTCGGTCACGGCCATCCGGTTGAGGGTCAGGGTGCCGGTCTTGTCGGTGCAGATGCAGGAGACCGACCCGAGGGTCTCCACGGCATGCAGCCGGCGGATCAGGGCATTCTGGCGGACCATCTTGTTGGCACCCAGGGCCAGGGAGATGGTGACCACTGCCGGCAGCGCCTCGGGGATGGCGGCAACGGCCAGGGAGATGGCGGTGAGAAGCATGAGGGGAAGCGGCTCCCCACGCATGAGCCCCGCAACGAGCACCACCGCGCAGATGGCGATGATGACGGCTGCCAGCCGCTTGCCGAAGTGGGTCAGGCGGCGCTGCAGAGGGGTTCTTACCTCTTCCTCCCCCTCCAGCAGGGCGGCGATCCCCCCCAGCTCGGTGGCCATGCCGGTTGCCACGGCAATGCCGCTCCCCCGGCCATAGACCACCACGGTGCCGCGATAGGCCATGTTGAGCCGGTCCCCCAGGGGGAGCGCGGCATCGTCGCGAGGGGCCGTGTCCTTGTCCACCGGGACCGACTCGCCGGTGAGGGCTGCCTCCTCGACCCGCAGGTGCACTGCCTCGCAGAGGCGCAGGTCGGCCGGGACCACGGCGCCGGTCTCCAGGATAACAAGGTCGCCCGGCACGATCTCACGGGCAGGCAGCTCCTCGACCTGCCCCCCCCGCACCACCCTGGCCGTCTGGCCGGCCATCTTGCGCAGGGCCGCCAGTGCCTGTTCGGCACGGTACTCCTGGGCAAACCCGATGCAGGCGTTGATGATGACGATGGCGATGATCGGCAGCGCATCCCCCAGATCGCCGATAAAGGCGGCAAGGATGGCCGAACCGAGCAGGATCAGGATCAAGAGGTCCGTGAACTGGCCAAGGAGCATGATCCAGGGGGAACGACCCCGCTTTTCGCGCAGTTCATTGGGGCCGGTTTCGGCCAGCCGGCGGCCGGCCTCCTCTTGCTCAAGCCCTGCCGGGCCGGTCTGCAGCTCGGCGCAAACCTCTTCGGATGTCCGTTGATGCCAGGTCATAGTTCGTCGATTGCCTTTCTGGAGCGGGTAACGATGGCCTCCGGGGACTCCAGGCCGAAGCGGAGCGGCTCGCCGAAGGTCACCGTCACCCGGCCGCGCCGGGGCCAGAGGGCGCCGCGGGGATAGACCCGTTCCAGGCCCCGTATCTTCACCGGGACCACCGGGATGTCCAGCTCGGTGACCATGATCCCCAGCCCCTGCTGGAACGGCAGGAGCCGGCCGCTGGCGGAACGCTCCCCTTCGGGGAAAACCAGCAGGTTTACACCGCGATCCACCAGTTGCCCCATGTACTGGAGCGAGCTGCGAAACCCCTGCGACTGGGGGAGCGGAAAGAGGTTTAAGGCCAGGGTGCCGTACTCGTAGGTGAACCGCTTCCAGGCCCACTGCGCCAGGTTGCGGAAATTCTTGAAAAAGAACTCGGCCCAGACAGCAGTGGCGGTACGGTAGCGCCAGGAAGGGGAAAGGGCCTTCATGATCACCGGCTGGTCCAGGTAGCTGACATGATTGGCAATGAAGAGCACCGGCATCCTCAATTCCTGGAGCCGCTCACCCCCGCGCACGTCAAGGGAAACAAAGAGGCTGAGCAGGGGGAAATGGATAACGGCGTCGCAGGTCCTCCGGATCATTCGCAACGGTCTGCTGTTGACCCAGGGACGGAAGCGCTGCGGCCTGCGAGGCCGTTCGTGCCCGGTCAGCAGCCCGCGCAGGTCCGCCACCCTGGTCTGCGGGCCGATCAGGGTATCGTCCAGATCGAGCCGGAACTCCTGCTCCAGGATGTTGACCAACTCCAGCCGGCCGATGGAGGTAAGCCCGAGATCGGCCACCAGGTAGGCATCCTCGCGTACCTGATGGGGCTGGGAACCGGTCACCCGGGCGATGACGTTTATCAACCGGTCTCCACCCCCGGCGGCATCCTCGTGCCCCTCCCCCTCCTGCAGACGCTTCCTGACAAGAAACTTCTGGATCTTCAGGGTGGTGGTCTTGGGAAACTCCGCATCGGGCCAGACCGTAAAGCCGGTGATCCTCTGGAGTTCGTCCAACCGGGCATTCGCCGCCAGGACGATCTCCGTCGGTGCCCGGCCGCTCCCGTCCAGGAGCAGGACCGCATGGACCTCCTCGCCGCTGCCGCGATCGAGACCGACGACGCAGGACTCCCTGACCCCCGGCACGCGATTCAGGATCTCCTCGATCTCGTCGGGATAGACATTGACCCCGGACCCGGTGACAATCAGCTCCTTCAGCCTCCCCCGGATATGGAGGAAGCCGTCCCGGTCCAGCTCCCCCAGGTCGCCGGTCCTAAACCAGCCATCATCGGTGAAGCTCTGCCGGGTTGCCTCCTCGTTCCGGTAATAGCCGGGGAAGATATTGGCCCCTTTGGCCAGGATCTCCCCCTGCCGGATCGCTACCTGCACGCCGGGGAGCGGCAGGCCGACGGAACCGGGGACCTGCCGGTCAAAGGTGTTGGCGGAAAGGACCGGCGAGCATTCGCTCAGGCCATACCCTTCCACCACCCGGAACCCCATCCGGTCCCAGAACCGGAAGAGATCGACGGAGAGCGGGGCGCCTCCGGAAACGAACAGGGTGAAATTGCGCCCGAACCTGCGCCTGATAGGGCTGAAGAGGAGCCGGCGCACCAACGGGGGGAGTCGTTCGGCCAACGCTGTCAGGGATTGGAATGCCGCAGTCAATCCCTTGGCCGCGAGCTCGCGCTCGACGGCGTTCCTGAGGAGCTGGAGCAGCCGGGGCACGGCGATGACGGCATGGATGTTTTCCTGAGACAGCGCCGCCAGGAGCGCCGACGGCTTGAGGGTGCGGAGGTAGACGATACAAGCCCCCCTGGAGAGCGGTACCAGGAACCCGCCGGTCTGCTCGAACATGTGCGACAGGGGAAGGCAGGAGAGGAACCGGTATTCGCCGGTCACCACCGGGATATGCCGGTTTACCTGGACCAGATTGGCCATCAGGTTGCCATGGGTCAGGACCACCCCCTTGGGAGTGCCGGTGGTGCCGGAGGTATAGATCAGCTGGGCCACGGTGGCCGGTTCGGGCTCGGCCATCGACTGCGCCGGGGGGAGCCCGGAGAGAAGATGGGGCAGATCCTCCAGGAAGAGCGACGGGCAGTCGACGAGCGGTTCGTCCTTGGCCCGGCTCTGGATCGCAAGCCCGGCTGTGGTCAAGCGGGCAATGGTCGCTGCACGCTCGCGGCCGGCCATGAAATCCACCGGCACCACCACAACGCCCCGCGCCACGCACCCCCAGAAAGCCACTCCCCACCAGGGGCTGTTGGGCCCCCAGAGCAGGACCCGGTCTCCCGGTTCGATCCCTTGATTCGCCAGCAGGGCCGCCATCCTGAGCGCCTGGTCATGGAGACGGGCATAGGAGAGCACGCGGCGGCGCACCCCGGTCCGGTAGACCAGGGCCGTCCGGTTGCCGCGAGGGGCAAAACTGAGGAACAAATCGATGAGGGTCTCCATGCCTCCCTTTCCCATACGGGCCAGGTGCTGCCGCAGGCCGGACGACTATTGTCGCCCAGTTCTCCCGGCCCTTCTACAGTGTATAGTCTAGCAGACGTTCTGCAACAGGGGGAAGAGCCGATTTCAGATCGGCGCAGAGCTCAGAAAGGCGAAACCAAAGGAGAAGAGAGTCGGGACAGGGGCAAGGGATTACTTGGCAATGACCTTGTAGAATTTGGCCAGATAGTCGACCCCGGACCAGATGGTGATGACGGTGGCGATCCAGAGGTAGAAGATCCCCACGTTGTGCATGTTGACGACCAGGTAGGGGTGATCGATGCCGAAAAACCAGTGATAGTCGTAGTGGAGCAAAAGGCCGATGATGGCCACCAGCTGGAAGATGGTCTTGAATTTCCCCAGATCGCTGGCCTGGATGACGATCCCCTCGCTTGAGGCGATGCCGCGCAGGCCGGTGATGATGATCTCGCGGCCAAGGATCACCAGGACCATCCAGGCAGGGACACGGCCGAAGGGAAGGATCATGATCAGGGCCGCCATGACGATCAGCTTGTCGGCGATGGGATCGAGGAACTTGCCGAAGACGGTGACGATCCCCATCCGCCTGGCCAGGTAGCCGTCGAGCCAGTCGGTGACGGAAGCAACGGCAAAGAGGGCAGCGGCCCAGAAACCGGGCTCCCGGTCTGGCGACATGAGCAGGAAGACCAGCAGGGGTATGGCGGCGATCCTGAGCAGCGTCAGGATGTTAGGGATGTTCCAGATCGGGTTTGCGGTTGCGGTCACGCTATTTGGCCTCACTCCCCTGGAGAGACCTGCGGTAGGTCATCACCTTGTCGACGTAGTTGCGGGTTTCCGCGTAAGGAGGGACGCCGTTGTACTGCGCGACCCTGGAAAGCCCGGCGTTGTAGGCGGCCAGTGCCATCACCTCGTCCCCCTTGCAGGTATCGAGAAGGAAGCGGAGATAGCGGACCCCGCCGCGAATGTTCTGTTCGGGGTTGAAGGCATCGGCCACCTTGAGATGCTGGGCGGTCTTGGGCATCAACTGCATGAGCCCCTGGGCACCCTTGCGCGATACGGCATTGGGGTTGTATCCCGATTCGGCCTGAATAACGGCCTTCACCAGGGACCGGTCGACACCATATTGCAGCGAACACTGGTTGATGATCGATTCGTATGCGGCCGGATCGCCCTTCAGGCGAAATGACGTTCGCAACCTGAGATCCTTTTTGAGATCGCGCATGAACACCTTGAAACGGCGATCCGTGGGCGCATCGGTGAAATGGACCGTCCCGTCGTCGTCCTCGTAGCGATAGATGTCCGCACCTGCCGTCGAAACCACTACCAGCGACGTTACAAATAAGAGTATCACCTGGTGTCTGATGTCTGGCATTTTCATCGGTTCACTCCCGTACGGAGCCGGTCGGAACGGCCGGCGAAAGACATTGTATACTCGGAAAGCCCGGTTTTCAAGGAAGATTTCCCTCTCATACTTCCTAAACCGGCACAATCCCTTGACAAAACGATTTGAGGGGTCAATAATCGGCAGCCGAAGTTACTATTGCCCTTATCGGCTCAAGAGGGGGATTTATGAAGCTGCAGAGCGATTTTCTGGTCATCGGCAGCGGCATTGCCGGACTTTCCTTCGCACTCAAGGCTGCCGAACATGGCACTGTCGCCATCGTCACCAAGCGAGAGGTCACGGAATCTGCCACCAACTACGCCCAGGGAGGGATTGCGACCGTTTTCTCCCAGGACGACACCTTTGCCGCCCACATCGAGGATACCCTGGTCGCCGGGGCGGGGATCTGCCACGAGGACGTGGTCAAGATGGTGGTTGAAGAGGGTCCGCAGATCATCCGCGAACTGATCGACTGGGGGGTAAACTTCACCACCAGCGGCGACTCCTACGACCTGACCCGCGAGGGTGGCCACAGCCAGCGCCGGATCCTCCACGCCGAAGACGTCACCGGCAGGGAGATCGAGCGGGCCTTGGTCGCCGCAGCTCAACTGAACCCCAATATCCGTATCTTCGAGCACCATATCGCCATCGACCTGATCACCGAGGCAAAGGTCGCCCACAAGCGCATCAAGCCGAACCGTTGCCTGGGCGCCCACGTCCTGGAGATCGAATCGGGACTGGTAAAGACCTTTTCCGCCAAGATCACACTCCTCGCCTCCGGCGGCGCCGGCAAGGTCTACCTCTACACCTGCAATCCCGACGTTGCCACCGGCGACGGTGTTGCCATGGCCTACCGGGCAGGGGCGACCATCGGCAACATGGAATTCATGCAGTTTCACCCCACCACTCTCTATCACCCCCATGCCAAATCGTTCCTGATCTCGGAAGCAGTGCGGGGCGAAGGGGCGATCCTCCGGCGGCGGGACGGTACCGCCTTCATGGAGAAGTACCACCACCTGAAGGACCTGGCGCCGCGCGACATCGTGGCACGCGCCATCGACAACGAGATGAAGGTCCATGGCGACGACTGTGTCTACCTGGACATTACCCATAAGGAACCGGAGTACGTCAGGACCCGCTTCCCCAACATCTACCAGACCTGCCTGGAATACGGCCTGGACATGACCGTCGAACCGCTGCCGGTTGTCCCTGCAGCCCATTACCTCTGTGGCGGAGTGGCGGTAAACACCGATGCGGAAACTGACATCCGTCACCTCTACGCCATCGGCGAGGTGGCCTTCACCGGCCTGCACGGCGCCAACCGACTGGCGAGCAATTCGCTCCTGGAGGCGGCAGTCTACGCGGGCAGGGCCTATCAGCACGCCGTCCACGCCCTCAAGGAGATCAGCCAGCCGATTCTCGACATCCCTGAATGGGATTCGGGTACTGCCACCGACAGCGACGAAATGGTCGTGGTATCGCAAAACTGGGACGAAATCCGGCGCTGCATGTGGAACTACGTGGGGATCGTCCGTTCCGACAAGCGCCTGGAACGGGCAATGAACCGGATCAGGCTCATCCAGGAAGAGATCGAAGACTATTACTGGAACTTCAAGATCACGTCGGACCTGGTCGAACTGCGCAACATCGCGACCGTCGCAGAGCTGATCATCCGCTGTGCCCAGGGGAGGAAGGAGTCGCGCGGGCTCCACTGCACCATCGACTATCCCGAGCGCAAGGACAACCACGGCAAACGTGATTCGTTCATCAGAAAACACTTTTGATCGCCGTCGAGACACCTTTCCCCGGAGCAGTTACCGTGCCGGTGGAGACTGCCACAGTTCACCGCTGTTGAGGCCGCTATGAGCATAGACGATATCCGCATACGAATCGACCTGATGGACGATGTACTGCTCCGCATCTTCAACGAGCGGGCTCGTCTGGCCCTGGAGATCGGTCATATCAAAAAAGAGATGGGAATGCCGGTCTTCGATCCTGCAAGGGAAAAGCGGATATTTGCCCGGATGAAGGAAGAAAACCCCGGCCCGCTCGACGACGGCGCCATTGTGCGGCTATTCGAGCGGGTCGTGGACGAATCGCGCCGACTGGAGCGGATCATGTCTCACAAGGAAGAGGATTAGTGAACTATGCTGATCATCATGAAGAAAAATGCACCGGAAGAGACGCTGGACAGCATCAAGGAGTACCTCATCAATCGTGACTTCGATATTCACCAGTCGACCGGTGCCAACAGGACCATCATCGGCGTCATCGGCGACACCCAGACCCTGGACGAAGGTGAGATCGAGTCGATGCCCGGTGTGAGCCAGGTGGTGCGGATCAGAAAGGACGAATGAAAGGCTTGCATCAATCGATTTTCAGGCTCTCGTAAATGCCGGAAAAGATATGTTCGATCCGGAAAAAGGTTGCCAGCAGTGTCGGATCGAAATGATCCGCCGGTCGAACCCGCTCATCACCATCGCGAAACACCCGCACCGTCTCGGCGTGACTGTAAGCCCCCTTGTAGCTTCTCGTCGAACGGAGCGCGTCGTAGACATCGGCTATCTTCACGATCCGTCCCGCCAGGGGGATCTGCTCCCCCTTCAGACCATAGGGATAGCCGCTGCCATCCCAATTTTCGTGATGGGCAATGGCAATCTCCCGCGCCACCTCGAGCCGAGGGGAATCGCCCAGTATCCGCTCGCCGAAAACCGGGTGCATCTTCATCAGCTCCATCTCCGCCGCATTGAGCGGCCCCTCCTTGAGCAGTATCGTCACAGGAATCTTGATCTTGCCCACATCATGCATCTGCGCCGAGTAGGAAATCGACTCGACAAAATGGGCCGGCAAGCCCAGATTGGCTGCCAGCGCACCGGCATAGCGGTTCACCCGCAGGATGTGCGTGCCGGTATGCTCTTCCGCCGCCTCGCAGGCCCTGGCCAACGCCTCGATGGTGTAGATGAACGCTTTTTCCGTCTCGCGCATCTCTCCGGAGAGGGTCACGAGCGATCCAATGACCACGGCAAGCCCGTGCAAAACCGATGCGTCATAGTCGGTGGCAGAGCCGGGATAGTTAAAAGCGGTGATCACCCCTGGTTGTTCGCCGCTGATCCGGCAGGAGACAAAGTTGCGAATGGCGCCGCCGACAAAGGAACGGACCGCAAGGGGGAACACGTTCTGGAAGGAATCCACCGACGCAGAGCGCTCGTCCCAGTTCACCGCTATCACGCCCTGCTGCTCTTCTGCAAAGGCAAGGTCGGCTCCATACCCTGAGCCAGTAGGGATGACCACCTCTTCCGATCCTTCCACCAGCTGATCCGCCACCAGGTGGAAGACGCGCCCCCGCGTCAGGCCATTGTGGCGCTCCTGGAAGCTGATGAGGATGCACGCCGCGCCCCGCTTCCCCTTCCCTCCCAGCACCCGGCGCAACGCCTCGGCATAGAGTTCACTGCCGCTGAATTTCCTGCAGCAGATCTCCTGCATCGTGGTTTCGGTGAGTCGCAGCAGCGCCTGGGTCTGCTGCAGCGCCATTTCACAGAGTTCTACCGACATCGCTCTCTCTCCCCCATATCCGGGGCGCACCAATTGACTGTCGACACGTTTGCTGCTACTGTAGCTCCGCACAATCCATCCTCTGCGGGGCAGTCATGACCTTTCCTTCAATAGACCCGGTATTTCTCCGCATCGGCCCTCTGGAATTCCGCTGGTACGGGCTGATGTACATTCTGGCCTTTTCTGCAGCCTACCTGGTACTCAAGACAGGGGTAAAGCAGCGTGACCTGCCGCTCACCAAGGATGACATCGCCGATCTGGTCTTTTCCGTGGCCATGGGGATCATCCTGGGAGGAAGGCTTGGTTACGTTGTTTTCTATAATCTCTCTTTCTATCTTGCCAACCCGCTCAAGATCTTCGCTGTCTGGGAAGGGGGCATGTCGTTCCATGGCGGCCTGATCGGCGCCACGATTGCCGGCATCCTCTACTGCCGGAAACACAAGATCGACTTTTTTGCCCTGGCCGACCTGACGTCGCTCTGTGCACCCATCGGTCTTATGCTGGGAAGGATCGGTAACTTCATCAACGGCGAACTGTATGGTCGGGTAACCGATGTTCCGTGGGGGATAGTCTTTCCGGGCGGCGGCATCCTGCCTCGCCACCCGTCACAGCTCTATGAAGCATTCCTGGAAGGGCCGCTCACCCTTTTCCTGCTCTATCTCATCTGGCGGAAGCGGCTCACGGCCGGATCGGTCCTCTGGAGTTTCGTGGCGCTCTATGGCCTGTTCAGAACGGTGGTGGAATTCTTCCGCGAACCGGATCAGCAGATCGGCTACATCGCCGGTTTCCTGTCGCAGGGGCAACTGCTCAGCATCCCCATGTTCTTTCTGGGGTGCGGCATGCTCTGGTATCTCAACCGACGGCCGGGTCAGTGACCGATTACCGTCAATGGAGCTGCTTGGTCATCTCCAGAACATTCCCCGCCGCTTCCCGCCGGTAACAGACCGAATCCATCAGCGACCTGATGAGGAATATCCCCCGTCCCCGATCCTCCAGAGCATCGAAGTCCGGCGACTGGATGGCATTGATGTCGAATCCCTGCCCTGAGTCGTGCACCTGTATCACCAGCTCTTCGTCGGAGATATAGATCAGGATGCGGACCGTCTTGTCGGGATCATCGGCATTGGCATGCCTGATGGCATTGACCATGGCCTCCGTCAGAACCAGGTTGATGTGGTACGCCAGCGTCTCCCGGTCACCGCGGTACTTGTACAGCTCATTGGCGATGTCCTCGCCGATCCTGCCGATCAGGCTCAGGTAACGGGTCTGATTGGGAACCTTAATGTCAACCTGGATACGGTTCTTATCCATCTCGTCCTCATGCATCAGAAAGTTTCCAGCGCCTCGGCCGATGAGCCGAATATCTCGAAAACCCGGTGGAGCCGGGTCAGCTCGAACATGGACTTGACCTGAGGTTGCAGGCTTGCCAGCTTGAGATTCCCCTGATGGGATATGGCATTCTTGAAGCCCGAAACCAGAGCGCCCAGACCGGAGCTGTCAATGAAGCGCACATCCTTCATCTCCACGAGAATATTCTTTTCTCCCCCCTCGAACAGGCGTCCCATCTCGGTTTTCAGTTCGCCCGAATTATGGGCATCCAGGCGTTCTTCACGAACATAAAGGATCGTCACATCTTTCTTCTTCTCAATGTACAGATTCATTCAGGACTCCTGGCAATGGGATGGTGCGACAATGGCATATGTGCAATCTTAGCAAGAGATCACGCCCTGTTCAATGAAGATTCGCTTATTTCGCCACTATGCTACCTTTACCACCACCAGGGATACGTCGTCGCTGAACCCCTGCGTGCCGGTAAACCGCTGTGCCGCAGTCAATACCCCCTCGATGATCTCTTCCGGCCCGGCATCGCGAAGCAGGGCCACCTGCTCGGCCAGCCTCAGCTCCCCGAACAGCTCTCCCGTGCTGTTGGTTGCCTCGGTGATGCCGTCGGTATAAAAGAGCAGGACATCGCCGATCTCCAGCACCAGGCTCTTTTCCTCGAACAGGACCTCCATCCGCACCCCGAGGATCAGGCCCTCCGCATCGAGCTCAACAACTGCCGGCTCACTGTTGCCGCCGCGGATGAGCAGCGGCTTGTTATGGCCGGCACTGGCATAGCTGAGTCGACGTGTCTCTGCCCAGTAGGTGGCATAAAACATGGTGACAAAGAGTTCCGCCCTGGTCAGGTCTTCATAGAGCAGCCGGTTGAGAACGTTCAGCACATCGCTGGCAGTACCAGCGGCCTGGCCCTGGGCTCGGAGCACACTGCGGGTTTCCACCATGATCAGGGCCGCGCCGACGTTATGCCCCGATACATCGGCGATGACCAGGTCGACCAGCCCGGACTCGCGCACGAAAAAGTCGAAATAGTCCCCACCGACATGGGCAGCCGGGATGCACCGGGAAGCCAGTTGCAACCCCTGCACTACCGGTAGCGTAGCCGGGAGGAGCGAAAGCTGGATCTGCTTGGCGATCTCCATGTCCCGCAGGACACGGGCATTCTCCAGCTGCGCCTGCTCTTTTTCCTGCCGCTCTCGGTCCTTCTCCAGACGCTCTTGCTCGATCTTCAAAGCCTGGGCGAGCTGCCCCGCCAGACTGGAAAGGAGCCGCAGGAACGGTGGGGTGAACATCCCGATGATGGTTTTGGAAAAGACCGAGAGTATCCCCAAGGGGGTGGCGCCATGGGTGGCGATGGGAACATGGGCAAACGACCTGATCCCCTCCCGCTCCATGATCTCCCTGGATTTCGGCTTGGTGATGTTGCGGGTGTCGTTGACGAACTGCGGCTTGTTGGCGAGAAACGACTCGCCTATGTAGGTGTCGATCTCCGGCAACCAGTCCCGCTCCACGATCGTTCCTCCAGTCAGCCCGCGATAACAGGAGACCTTCAGTACCCCCTCGGGGTTGGTCAGGCGGATGACGACCAGCTCGAACTTGAACTCGTGCTGCAAAAGCTCAAGCAGGTCATCCATGATGATATCCACATTCAGGGTCCGGTTCATGATCTCCGATGCCTTGAGCCGGACATACAGAGCTTCCCTGCTCTCTTCGAGCGAGGTGCGGACGGTGCTGAAGGCGTCATAGACCGACTCCATCTTCGACCCAATGTCGGACAGGTAGCTTTCAACGATGGCGCCGGCCGCAGCAGCCCCCACCGAACCTGCCAGGGTCCGCTCGATAAAGCGCTTCAGATTGGGAAGCTCGAACTCGGAGACCCCGCCCCGCTCGTCGATCTCCCGGTCCCCCAGATATTCGCTGATGGCGATATGGGCCTGTTCCTCGCCGATGAATTTGGAGAGCAGCGAGACGAACTGCATGATGGTGATCGGTTTGGAGAGACGTTTGGTCTCCCAGGTTGTCCCTTCGTGGTTCACGGTGAAGACGTCGACAAATTTCCTGACCTGCTCGCGCTCGGTCTCATCCTGATCGAGCAGGATGGAACAGATGATATACCCGGCCACATTGACGAGGATGCTCCAGAAGACCGTGTGTGACCAGACATCGAGCCCGGTGAGGCCGAACAGCTCGGTCGGTCTCAGCAGAAAGATGCCGAATGGCCCCTTTTCAAGCAGATCGGTCTGCCACCAGCCGGAACGGATGAACGAGGGGAGCAGTAGGGTATAGAACCAGACGATGAAACCGAGGACGATGCCCGTTATGGCACCGGTTTTGTTGCCGCGGCGCCAGTAGAGCCCTCCCAGAAGGGCCGGGCCGAACTGGGCCGCAGCGGCAAAGGAGATGAGCCCCATATTGACCAGCATGTAGGTTTCGCCCAGGATCTGCTGGTAGACAAATCCCAGGAGCACCACCAGGAAGATGCCGCAGCGCTTCAGGTTGATGAGCAGAAACGGAAACCAGGGCCGCGGTTTGAGTTTGACGATGATCGGCATGACCAGATGGTTGAGGAACATGGTCGAGATCGCCACCGATTCGAGCATGACCATCCCTGCGGCAGCGGAGAACCCTCCCATGAACGCAACGACTGCCAGCATGGGTGAACCGTTGAACAGCGGGATGGTCAGGACGAAGTAGTCCGCCCCGGCGGAGCTCCCGTTGATCAGGATGCCGGCCAGGGCGATGGGAAAGACGAAGAGGTTGATGGCGAACAGGTAGGCGGGGAAGAGCCACATCGCCTTGCTGATGTGTTTCTCCGACGAGTTCTCGATAACCATGACATGGAACTGGCGCGGGAGCAGCATGATGGCGCCCAGCGACAGGTAGAGCATGGTGAACCATGTGGCTGCAGGAGGCCTGCCCTGACCGCCGAAGGTGGTGAGCCTGCCCAGAAGGGCGGGATCGCGAGCCTGCATGCGGCTGAAGATGTCCGTCACCCCGTCAAACAGGCCGAAACAGACAAAGATGCCAACGGCAAGAAATGCCAGTAGTTTGACAATCGATTCGACCGCAATGGCAGCCACCAGCCCCTCATGGCGTTCGGATGAAACCAGGTGGCGTGCGCCGAAGATGACGCCGAACAACCCGAGGATAAGAGCTGAAAAGAAGCTCGACTGCTGCTGCGACGGGATCATAGTCCTGAGCGCCGGCGCCTGCTGGTGGATATAGGTGACCAGTATCTCGAAGGTCGCTGATACCGCCTTGAGCTGAAGGGCAATGTACGGGATGATCCCCATCAGCGCAATGATGGTCACCAGTGCTCCCAGCCACTGTGACTTGCCGTAGCGGGAACTGATGAAGTCGGCAATGGAGGTAATGTTGTTATCCTTGGCGATCCTGACGATCTTGCGCAGGAGGAACCACCAGGAAAAGGCCGCCAGTGAAGGCCCCAGATAGATCAGCAGGAAATCCAGGCCGGTGGTGGCTGCCTTGCCGACGCTGCCGTAGAAGGTCCAGGACGTGGCATAGATTGCAATGGAGAGGGCATAGATGTACGGATTGGAGATGATGCTGCGGCCGAGCTCACGACGGCCGTCCGCATAGTAGGCCACCATGAAGAGAAACAGGATATAGAGGAAGATGACCGCGAAGATCAGTTCGATACTGAGCATGGCTGCCTATTTCTTCTCCCCATCGTCCGATTGGTCGATGGATTTGGTGAAGATGCTTATGAAAAGGATCGACACCAGCCAGCCGAGCTGAAGGTAAAGGTAGAGAAGCGGGACGCCGAAAAGGGTCACCGGCTTGTTGAAGATGCCGATGAACGGCACGTTCATCATGATGATCCCCAGCAGGAAAAAGATCACCCACGATTCCTTGAGACGAAGACGCTGCAGGAGTAAGCCCTTTTGCAGACGCGGCCAGATCATGGCAGAATCCCCACGGCTTTCAGGATATCGTCAACGGCCTGCCGGATCGGCCCAGACGTGTTCGCGCAGAGGAACTGCTCGCTGTCGGGGTCGGGCTGCTCGAATGCTGCCAAGTGGCTGTCGAACAGCTCCAGCCGGCCATCGGAAATTTCGTTCATCTTCCCCTCGCGTTCCGCCAACCGCTCCCGGATCAGTTCATCGGGACAGGCGATCATGACCAGCCGGAAGCCGGCTCCGAACTCCGCCGCAGCCCGCCGGAAGCGCTCCCGGTCGGCTTTCCTCCGGAAGGTTGCGTCGATGATGACGCTCTGCCCCTGCTGCAACCGGGCCGTACCTCTTTCCAACAGGGCCTCATAGGTGGCACGGTCAGCCTCGGTGGTATAGAGTCCCGTGCCAAACGGAGCGGAACGCGAGGAAGCGGTGGCATGATAGAGTTCCTTGCGCGTCCGATCCGAGGAGATGACCGGTATGCCCAGTTCCCGCCCCAACAGTTGGGCCAGGGTGCTCTTGCCGCTTCCCATGAGGCCCCCCACCAGAAAGATCGTCACCGGCAGCTTCTGCCGCAGCAGATATCCCCGGGCGAGGCGAAAATAGCCGATTGCACGGTCTCGGGCCGCATCGCGGTCTTCGACCGGTATGGCCCGGTCCAGGAGCTGCAGGCTTGCAACCTTTCCCCGCACAAAGGCACGATAGACCTTGTAAAACTCCACCAGAGGAAGACAGGTGTCATCCGTGGCGACCTTCACATACTCGTCGATGAAGGCCGCAGCGAGATCCGCCCGATCGTGATAGTCCAAGTCCATGAGGAGAAAGGCAATGTCCGCCGCCGTATCGCCATAGCGGAAACGCGGATTGAACTCGATGCAGTCGAAGATCCAGATCTTGTCTCCCAGGCAGATGTTTTCGAGATGCAGGTCGCCGTCGCAGTCGCGGATGAACCCGCTTGCGATCCGCTCCTCGAACAGTTCGGCATGTCTCTGCAGGTACTGATCCACCCACTCCCTGAAATACTGGAGATCCTGGCCGGACAGGGTATCACCGACGAACCGCTCAGCCAATGCAAAGTTTTCATCCCAGCTGCGCCGGATGGCCTCGATCGATCCATACCGGTCGATCTCGGTGTCGCGCTCCGCATCCCGGTGAAACGCCGCCACCACCCCGGCAATCGAGCGGATCGTCTCTTCCTGCACCTGGCCGGCAGCCAGGAGCCGGTCCATCATCCGCTCTTCCGGCAGCCGGACCATCTTGACGGCATAATCGACCACCGGGCCGTTGCCGGTGAAGGCAACACCCTCTTCCGATCTACGCAGTTCCACCACACCGAGATAGATGTCAGGGGCAAGGCGTCGATTGAGGCGAACCTCCTCATGGCAGTAAAAGCGACGCCGGTCAATGGTGCTGAAATTGAGAAAACCGAAATCGACCGGTTTCTTTATCTTATAGACGAAACGGTCCGTCAGGAATAGGTACGATATGTGCGTCTGCTTGAGATGCACTGTTTGCGGGGCATCGGGGTATGCTTCCGGCCTCAACAGCGACTCAAGCTCGCGCTGCTCCATCGTCTCTCCTTAACAAAGCGAATTACTTGACGAAAACTCTAGCATACAACCGGCCAATGGCAAGCAAATGCCGTAATAATTGGATTTGACGGCACTACTGTTATATGGTAATTTTCAAGCACAGTGCAGGAGGAGTACGAAGTTTCCCCACCCCTCTCTATGTACCCAATCTCCAGATCAGCAACCGACAGGCACCGCGAGCTCTCGGCTTTTCAACTTGATACCGAAGCCACGGATTTTTTTTTGCGGGATACCCAATGAAACGACTCGGCATAGCAGCCATAATCTCCATAAGCGCCCTCTGCCCCTCCTGCGCCACAAGCCAGACAGCCGCGACGCGCCCTCCCGCTGACCAGGCGGCAACCCCTCCCCGCCTTGACATAGCAGATTCACGAGCAATGTACCTCTTTTCCCTCTCCCGGCTGCACTCCCTGGACGGCGACACGGAAGGTGCCCTGACACTCCTGCGTGCCGCAACGGAGACCGACCCGTCCGGCGCCTACCTCTACACCGCCATGGCTGGGGTTTACCTGAAAAGCAACCAGCCCCTGGAAGCTCTCAAGGCCTGCGAGACAGCCATCGAGATCGACCCCAAGAGCTTCAACGCCCATCAGCTGGCAGGCAACATCCTGGTGGGGCTCAAACGGGACCGCGAGGCGACCGAACATTTCAAAAAAGCCATCGAGCTCAACAAGAACAAGGAAGAGCTCTACCTCCACCTTGCCGTTGCCTATGTGAAGATCTTCGAATACGAAGAGGCGATCAATACCCTCAAGGCCCTGATCAAGATTTCGCCGGACAATGCCTTTGCCTACTACTACCTGGGCAAAACCTACGACCAGATGAAGCTCCCCCGCGAAGCGGTGCAGTATTACCGCAAGGCCCTCGAAATCAAACCCGACTTCGAACAGGCGCTGATCGATCTGGCAATCTCCCTGGAAACCCAGGGCCTTGCCGGGGACGCCGTTGCGATCTACCGCCAATTGCTGAACGAAAACCCCCAGAACGTTTCGGTGGCACAACACCTGGTTCAGCTCCTGATCCAGCAGAAGCGCCTCGAAGAGGCGCTGTCACTCCTGAAGACCATGGATGCCGCCAACCTGGGCGGGCTGGAAACCAAGCGGAAGATGGGACTGATCAACCTGGAACTCGAACAGTTCGACGAGGCGATCGCCATCTTTAACAGTATCCTCGAACAGGAACCTGACGCCAACCAGATCCGTTTCTACCTGGCCAATGCCTACGAGGAAAAGAACGACCCTGACCGGGCAATTGCCGAGTATGCAAAGATTCCTGCCACAGCATTCAACTATTACGAGGCAGTGGGGCATATCGCCTTTCTCTACAAAGACAAAGGTGAACCGGAACGGGCCATCTCCTTCCTCAACGACGTGATCTCCCACGCACCGGACCGCCTCGATCCCTACCTCTACCTGGCTGGGGTCTATGACAATCTCGGCAAGCCTGACGAGGCCCTCAAGGTCTTGACCGGCATCGAAGGGAAATTCCCGGCGGAACCATCACTCCAGTTCCGGCTGGGGGTGATTTACGAAAAGATCGGCAACAAAGCCGAATCCATCGCCCGCATGAAACGGGTGCTGGAAATCACCCCGGACGACCCGCAGGCGCTCAATTACCTCGGCTATACCTATGCAGAGCTCGGGGAGAACCTGGACGAGGCGCTGCGGCTCCTCAAGAAGGCCAACGGGCTCCGCCCCGACGACGGCTTCATCCTGGACAGTCTCGGCTGGGTTTTCTACAAATTGAAGCGCTATGACGAAGCGGTCAAGAGCCTGGAACGCGCCTACGAGATCGTAGATGACGATCCCACCATCATCAGCCACCTGGCAGAGGTCTATCTCGCAAAACGCGACAGCAAGAGCGCCCTTGAACTCTATCGCCGGGTCATCAAACTCGACCCCGACAACAAGGAAGCCGCCGAGAAGATCAAGAAGATCAAAGCGGAGATTCAGGAACGATGAGGTTCCGGTGGGCCCTCTGCCTGCTGCTGTTCATCCTTGCCTGCGGTTGCACCGATAGAGAACCGAAGCCGGCACTGCGGCTCCATCGCTCCGCCGGCCCCCCTGCCTATGGCGATACCCTGATCGTCGGCGCTATCGGCGAGGCATCCACGCTCATCCCCCTGCTTGCCTCGGACAGCGTCTCACATGAAGTTGCCAGCCTGATCTACAGCAGCCTGGTCCGGTACGACAAGAACCTGAAACTGGAAGGAGAACTGGCAGAGCGGTGGGACGTGTCGCCGGACGGCCTCACCATAACCTTCCATTTGCGTCGGGGTGTGAAATGGCATGACGGCCACGAATTCACCTCACGCGATGTCATGTACACCTACCGGGTCACCATCGACCCCAAGACCCCCACCGCCTATGCCGAAGACTTCAAACAGGTAAAACAGGCGACAGCTCCGGACCCCTACACCTTCAGGGTGACCTACGACAAGCCCTTTGCCCCGGCCCTGGAATCATGGGCAGCATCGATCCTCCCGGCGCATCTCCTCGAAGGGACCGATATCACCAAGAGCCCCCTATCCCGAAAACCGGTCGGAACAGGTCCCTACCGCTTCAAGGAATGGACCGCCGCCCAGAAGATCGAGCTTGAGTCATTCCATGACTATTTCGAAGGCCGGCCTTACATCGACCGTTACGTTTATCGGTTTATTCCCGATACCTCCACCATGTACATGGAGCTGAAGGCCGGCGGCATCGACATGATGGCGCTTACGCCGGTCCAATACCAGCGCCAGACAACAAGCGCCGATTTTCTCGCGCGCTTCGCCAAATACCGTTATCCTGCCTCCGTTTACACCTATCTGGGATACAACCTGCGCCACCCCCTTTTCCGGGACAAACGGGTACGGCAGGCGATCACCCTGGCCATCAGCAAGGACGAAATCGTGCAGGGCGTATTGCTGGGAATGGGCCAGGTGGCCCACGGCCCTTACAAGCCGGGCACCTGGGCCTTTAACCCGACGGTCAAGGATTTGGGATACGATCCGCAACGGGCAGCCCGGCTCCTTGCCGAGGTGGGGTGGAGCAAACGGAATCAAGACGGTATCCTGACCAGAAACGGAAAACCGTTTCAGTTCACCATTCTGACTAATCAGGGGAACGACCAGCGGCTGAAAACCGCCCTGATCATCCAGCAACGTCTGAAAGCGGTGGGAATCGACGTGAAGATCAGGGTGGTGGAGTGGGCATCGTTTCTGAAAAACTTCATCGACAAGGGGGATTTCGAGGCCATTGTCATGGGGTGGACCATCCCGCAGGACCCGGATCTGTTCGATGTCTGGCATTCCAGCAAGACCGGCCCCAAAGAACTCAATTTCGTCGGCTTCAAGAACGCCGAAGTGGATCGGCTGATAGAAGAAGGGAGAAGCACCTTCGACCTGGAACGCCGGAAACGCTGCTATTGGCGGATCCAGGAGATCCTGGCGGACGAGCAGCCCTATACCTTCCTCTTCGTTCCCGATGCCCTTCCCGTGGTAAATGCCCGTTTCCACGGCATTGAACCGGCCCCGGCAGGGATCACTTATAACATGATCAAGTGGTACGTCCCCAAGGATGAGCAACTGCACTGATGCGAATTCTCACGGTTTACATCCGCATACCCTACGTCAAGGACTGGTAGAACGCACGCATGATCCGCTATCTGACCAAACGTCTCCTGATGATGATCCCCCTGCTCCTGGGGATCACCCTTATCACGTTCACGGTGATCCACCTGGCCCCTGGCGAACCGGTGGAGATGCAGGTGGCGATGAACCCCAAGGTATCGGCCGAAGCCCGACAGCGTCTCCGGGAATTCTACGGCCTGGACAAGCCGTTGCCCGTCCAGTACGGCAACTGGCTCAAGCGGCTGGCCCACCTGGATTTCGGCAACTCTTTTGCCCCCGATAACCGGCCGGTCATCGACAAGATCAAGGAACGGATACCCGTCACCGTCTCCCTCAACCTGATTGCGCTCTGCATCGAGTTCGGCCTGGCCATACCGATCGGCATCCTGGCGGCAATCCACCGCAATTCACTGCTGGACAAAGGGATCACCATCTTCGTCTTTATCGGTTTCGCCGTGCCGACGTTCTGGCTGGCACTGTTGCTCATGTACTTTTTCGGGGTGAAACTCGGCTGGCTGCCCATCTCGGGACTTCACTCCCTGGGGAGCGAGCAGTGGGGCCTGTTAGCCAGGCTCTGGGACCTGGCCAAACACCTGATACTCCCGCTGGCGGTCGCCTCGTTCGGCAGCCTGGCAGGCCTCTCCCGGTTCATGCGCTCGACCATGCTGGAAGTGATCGGCCAGGACTATATCGTGACAGCACGGGCCAAGGGGCTGTCGGAACGAGCCGTTATCTTCCGTCACGCGTTGCGCAATGCCCTTCTACCGGTCATCACCCTGCTCGGCTTTTCGCTCCCCGGCCTGATCGGCGGCAGCGTCATCTTCGAGACGATCTTCGCCATTCCCGGCATGGGTCAGCTCTTCTATCAAGGGGTCATGTCGAGGGATTATCCGCTGGTAATGGGGATTCTGGTGATCGGAGCCGGTTTGACGCTGGTGGGAAACCTGCTGGCAGATGTCTGTTATGCGCTTGCCGACCCGCGCATCAGACAGGGGAGGAGCTAACAACCTGACAGAGAGCCGATTCGCCGGCTCCCTGTCAGGCTGCTGCATGCGGGTCAGGAATTGGTATCGTCCGAAGGGATCCGTCTCTTGGAAAGCAGCGACCTTCGCCGTTCCTGGCCACGATAGGTTTTCGTCCCCACCACGCCGTTGCCGCGCAACTGCTCGCTCGGTGCCGAAATCCAGCCATCGCTGCGTCGGAACGCAACCACCTCGCCGGAGGCTATGGAGGCGTCAAGATGCTCTTCCTCGATAAACCGTTCAGTGCCGGTATTGTCACGAATCTGTATGTACATGGCACCCTCCAGGATGAGACACTTCACAGAAAAGTATAACCTCACCTTAAGGGCTGTCAAACTCTCATCCGGCGAGTTGTAACATTATAATGAATCCCTCGTCGCGGTATTCCGCACACGCCTAAAGCATGGGTGACCGCCTTTTGCCCAGGAACTCCAGGGTCTTCTGCGCCTGGTCGTGGCCCTGCTCGGCAGCTTTCTGGAACCAGACCAGCGCCTCTATCTTGTTCTGCTTCACCCCGAATCCGTTGAAATACATGAGCCCGAGGATGAACTGGGCCTGATCGAGCCCCTGCTCGGCAGCCTTACGATACCACTTGAACGCCTCTTTGCGGTCCTGCTTGACCAGTTCCCCTTTGTCATAGATCTGCCCAAGGAGGAACTGGGCATCGGCCTGCCCCTGTTCGGCAGCCTTGCGATACCACTTGAGCCCCATCTTCAGGTCCTTCTTGACCGAGATCCCCTTGACATATGCCTGGGCCACGGCAAACTGGGCGTCGGCATTCCCCTTGTCCGCGGCCCGCCGGAACCACTTCAGAGCCTCCCCGTTGTCCTGGGGAACACCGTCGCCGCGATCATAGAGGAGCCCGAGATTGTACTGGGCCAGGGCATATCCCTGCTCGGCAGCCTTGCGATACCATTTTAAGGCTTCCTTTTTATCAAGGAGAACGCCGTCACCTTTGTCATAGAGGTGCCCCAGCAGGTACTGGGCACGGGAAATCCCCTGCTCGGCAGCCTTCTGATACCACTTGGCCGCCTCTTGCTTGTCCTTCTCAACCCCTTCGCCGTTATCGTACTTTACCCCCAGGTTCAGCTGGGCATTGGCATGTTTCTGCTCGGCAGCCTTCCGGTACCATTTTGCAGCTTCCGCGCGGTCCTGATGCACCCCTTCGCCCCGGTCATAGATCTGTCCGGTGGCAAACTGGGCATCTGCCAGCCCCTGCTCGGCTGCCTTGCGATACCACTTGGCCGCTTCCTTTTTGTCCTGGCGAACCTCGTCCCCCAGGGAGTACATCAGCCCGAGCGTTACCTGAGCCTTGCCGAAACCCTGTTCGGCCGATTTGCGGTACCATTTGACCGCTTCCCGCCGGTCTTTCTTGACACCCTTGCCGTTGGCATACATAAGACCGATCTGAAAAAGGGATTTTGCACTGCCGTCGGCCTTGAATTCGCGGAAGGCTGTAGCAAAATCCCCCTCGTTGTACGCCTTCTGTGCCGATACGCTGTCAGCGTACACAGGCATCGCCGTCGTCAGCAACGCAAGCAGGATTGATGCATGGATTCGTTTCATTTCCTCGACCTCACAGCAGATATGCCTTCGAAATCGGAATTGTAGCGCTTTTGGCTGCGGGCAACAACAGTAAATTCTTTCCTCTGGCTCCCGCACAGGCTAACACGCCATGAATCGTTCAGATGCAATCCACGGCAGAAGGTGATATACATTCATTCTAAGGAACCATCAATCACCAGCAACATCGGAAGAAGGAGCCCGCGTGACCGCTTCCCGACGCATCATTGTTGCCGCTGCCGTCGTTATCCTTGTGGCCGTGGCGATCATCATACTGTTTCGACACCCTTCCCCCTCATCGTCCACACTCACGGTTTCAGGAACTGTGGAAGCCACCACAGTGACGGTGGGGTTCAAGGTAAATGGCCGGCTCAAGGAGCGGCTGGTCGATGAGGGCGCGACCGTAAAGGTGGGCCAGCTCCTGGCCAGACTGGAGACCGACGACCTCGAGCAGGAGGTTGCCCTGCGCCGGGCAGAACTTGAGGCAGCCATGGCAGTTCTTGCCGAACTGGAGGCAGGTTCGAGGAGCGAAGAGATTGCCCAGGCCCGAGCCGCCCTTGACAGGGCTGAAGCCGAGGAAAACCGGCTGACAGCCGATTTCGCACGACAGGAAGAGCTCTACCAGCGGGAAGTCATATCAACCCACGATTTTGAAGCTGCGCGTAGCGCCTTTTTGATGGCCAAGGCCCAGGCGCGCGAATTGCGCGAACGGCTGGGCATGGTCAGGAAAGGTCCGCGCATCGAGACCATCAGGCAGGCACGGGCCAGGGTGGGAAGCGCTCGGGCGGCCCTGGAGCTGGCCAGCAATCGCCTGGATGATGCCGCCCTGTTTTCCCCTACTGCAGGAAGCGTCCTGGCCAAACACCAGGAACCGGGTGAACTGGTGAATACGGGCACGCCGGTACTGACCATCGGCGATCTCGAATCGGTCTGGATCAGGGCCTATATCCCCGAAACCGACTTGGGCAGGGTGAAGCTGGGCCAGACAGCCCGGATCACCGGCGATACCTTTCCGGGTCGTGCCTACCAAGGTACCGTCAGTTTCATCTCCCCCGAAGCGGAATTCACACCCAAGAACGTCCAGACCGAGAAGGAGCGGGTCAAGCTCGTCTACCGCATCAAGATCACCGCCCCCAACCCGCACCATGAGCTGAAACCGGGGATGCCGGTAAACGCCGAACTGACACTCAAGTAACGCGTGGTGCCCCGTATGGATGCGGTCAGGATAGACAACCTCTGCAAACGCTTCGGCACCAACACGGCCGTCGACAACCTGACCCTCTCCGTTGCGCAAGGGGAACTGTTCGGCCTGGTCGGCTCCGACGGCGCAGGTAAGACCACCACCATGCGCATGCTCGTCGGCATCATGGACCCCTCTGCTGGCTCGGCATCGGTCATGGGGCGGGATACGGTCCGCGAGTCCGAAGAGCTCAAGGACGACATCGGCTACATGAGCCAGCGCTTCGGCCTCTACCAGGACCTGACGGTCCTCGAAAACATCCACTTCTACGCCGACATCTTCGGCATCCCGAAGCAAGGCCGGGAGGACAAGGTCGAACGCCTCCTCGCCTTCAGCAACCTGACGCCGTTCAAGCGCCGGCAGGCAGGAAACCTCTCCGGCGGGATGAAGCAAAAGTTGGGACTTGCCTGCGCCCTGATCCATACCCCCAGGGTGCTCTTTCTCGACGAACCGACCAATGGCGTCGATCCGGTCTCCCGCCGCGATTTCTGGCGCATCCTCTACCAGCTCCTCAAGGAGGGGGTCACCATCTTCGTCACCACCGCCTATCTCGATGAGGCGGATCGCTGCAACCGGGTCGGTCTCATCCACAAGGGGAGGCTTTTGGCCTGCGACACCCCGGATCGTCTGCGCAGCCTCATGAGGGGGACCATCCTGGAAATCAGGTCCGATAATGCCCGGCTCACGGCACGGCTGTTACGCGACCGTTTTCCCGACACGTCTGTCGGTCTCTTCGGCGACCGTGTGCACCTGGTCTCCGCTGATCCGGATCGGGTGACGGACTTGGTGAATGGGCTCCTTACGGCAGCGGGGGTCACCCTCCAGGGGATACGCCCCATCGAACCGAGCCTGGAGGATGTGTTTGTCTCCGTCCTGCAGGAGGAAGAGTCAGGAGCCGGGCATGACCAAGGATAACGAGGAGTTCGCCGTATCGCTGCGCGATCTCTCGAAGCGCTTCGGCGATTTCCAGGCGGTCAGCCATGTCAGCCTGGATGTGAAGCGGGGGGAGATATTCGGCTTCCTCGGTCCCAACGGCGCCGGCAAATCGACCACCATCCGGATGCTCTGCGGCATCCTGACCCCTTCCGACGGAACCGGAACCGTGGCAGGTTTCGACATCAACCGGCAGGCCGAAGAGATCAAGTCCAACATCGGCTACATGAGCCAGCGTTTTTCCCTCTACGAGGATCTGACGGTAGAGGAGAATATCGACTTCTACAGCGGCATCTACCGGATTGCACCGGACAGGAAGCGAGAGCGCAAGGAATGGGTCGTCGAGATGTCCGGGCTTGCCGAACACCGGCACTCCAGGACCGCCACGCTCTCCGGCGGCTGGAAGCAGCGGCTGGCGCTGGGGTGCGCCATCCTCCACGAACCTCCCATCATCTTCCTCGACGAGCCGACCTCCGGGGTGGACCCGATCAGCAGGCGCAATTTCTGGGACCTGATCTACCGCCTGGCCGGCGAAGGGGTCACGGTCTTCGTCACCACCCACTACATGGATGAAGCCGAATACTGCGACCGCCTCGGCCTGATCTACCGCGGTGAGCTGATAGCCCTCGGTTCGCCGGGAGAACTGAAAACAGACCAGATGGGGGAGGAGATCGTGGAACTATCCTGTGACCGCCCGCAGGATGCCCTGGAGATCATTGAGGCGCTCCCCGGCGTGCGCCATGTCGCCCTATTCGGCCGGGGGGTGCATGCGGTGGTCGAAGATGCCGGCGCAGCGATCCCGCTCATTGCCGACAGTCTCATGCAGGCCGGATTCCCGGCTCTGCGGCCGGAGCGGATCGTCCCCTCGCTGGAGGATGTCTTTGTTTCGCTCATCGAAGCGCGCGACCGGGCGGAAGAGCCACAACGGGAATTTGCCCGCTAGGAGAGCCCTGAGTCATATGAAGCTGCAACGGGTACGGGCCGTCGCCAAAAAGGAATACCTGCACATCATCCGCGATGTGCGCAGCCTGATCATGGGGCTAGCCCTGCCGATGCTGCTCCTGTTCATGTTCGGCTACGCTCTCACCCTGGATGTGGACAAGGTGCCGCTGGTGGTCTGGGACCAGAGCGAAACCCCGGCCAGCCGCGATTTCATCGGTCGTTTCAGCGGCTCACGCTACTTCCAGCTCGTAGAGCACGTCAGCGACTACCAGGCCGTGGAACGGGCCATTGACCGGCGCGACGCCCTCATCGCCCTGGTGCTGCCGGTCGATTTCGGCCGGGCAGGCACGTCCGGCAAACCTATCCGCATCCAGGTCATCGTGGACGGCAGCGACTCGAATACCGCCACTATTGCCCTCGGCTATGCGGAAAACATCGTCCGGCTCTATGCTGCCGACATCGTTGTTGCCCAGAGCCGGCGCATGACCGGAACCGCACCGCGACCGCCGCTGGACATACGGCCGCGGGTCTGGTTCAACGATGACATGATCTCGCGCAACGCCATTGTCCCCGGCCTCATCGCCGTCATCATGATGGTTATCGCCGCCTTTCTCACCTCCCTGACCATTGCCCGCGAGTGGGAAACCGGCACCATGGAGCAGCTGATCTCCACCCCTCTGCGCGGCCCGGAGCTGATCCTCGGCAAACTGCTCCCCTACTTCGTCATCGGCCTGATAGACCTGGCACTGTCCGTGGTGGTGGGGCGTTTCGTGTTTGACGTCCCGCTCAGAGGAGAGCTCTGGCTGTTGCTCGGCATGGCGATCCTGTTCCTGTTCGGCGCCCTCTCCCTTGGGATGCTGATCAGCATCGTCGGGCGGAGCCAGTTCGCCTCCAGCCAGTTCGCCATGGTGGCGACACTGCTGCCAGCCTTTCTCCTTTCCGGCTTTGTCTTTCCCATTGCCAACATGCCCAAGTTCCTCCAGATCGTCACCCATATCATCCCGGCCCGCTATCTGGTCACGATCCTGCGTGGCATCTATCTGAAGGGGGTGGGGCTTTCCGTCCTCTGGCGTGAAGCGGCATTGCTGGCACTGTTCGGAATTACGGTGCGGATCCTGGCAATCCTGAAGTTCCGGAAAAAAATCGAGTGACCATGTTGCGAGGTTTCACGTGTTCGACCGCCTGAAGGCCATGCTGATCAAGGAGTTTACCCAGATCCTCCGCGATCCCAAGATGCGCTTCGTCATCTTCGGCGTGCCGGTGGTGCAGATCGTCCTGTTCGGCTACGCCGTGAACACCGACGTCAAACACATCACCACAGCAGTCTATGACCTGGACAAGAGCGCCACCAGCCGTGAGCTGGTTGCCCAACTGCAACGTTCCGGCTACTTCGATATCACGGAACAGATAGAGCGTGTCGGACGGATACGGGAGCTCATGGACCAGGGGGAGGTCCGGGCGGCAGTCCAGATCGACCCCGGTTTCGAGGACGACATCAGGGGAGGCCGCACAGCCTCCCTGCAGATCATCGTGGACGGCACCGACCCGAATACCGCTGGCATCGTCCTCTCCCATGCGGTCAAGATCGCCAGCCGTTTCAGCGACCAGATCCTGACCCAGCGCATGGTCCGGCAGGGAGACCTCCTCCGGACGCTGCCGCAGGTCGACCTGGAAAGCCGGGCCTGGTTCAACGATAACCTGGAAAGCCGCAACTACTACGTTCCCGGCGTGACCGCCCTGATGGTGCTCATCACCACCATGATGCTCTCCAGCATGGCCGTGGTGCGGGAAAAGGAGATCGGCACCATGGAGCAGATCATCGTCACCCCGATCCGGCGCTGGGAGTTCATCCTCGGCAAGACAATACCGTTCATCATCATCGGCTATATCAACCTCTCAATCGTCGTCCTGATGGCGCGGTTCTGGTTCCAAATCCCCTTCCGCGGCAGCCTGCTCCTGCTCTTTGCCGCAACCGGTCTCTACCTGATGAGTACGCTCGGCTTCGGACTCTTCATCTCCACCATCAGCCGGACCCAGCAACAGGCGATGATGAGCTCCTTCATGTTCACCTTTCCGGCCATGCTCCTCTCCGGTTTCGCCTTCCCCATCGAAAACATGCCGCCCGCCATTCAGTACGCGACCTACATCAATCCGCTCCGCTACTTTCTGGTCATCATCCGCGGAATCTTCCTCAAGGGGGTCGGGCCGGACATCCTCTGGCCCCAGCTCCTGGGGCTTTTCATCCTTGGCTCGATCATACTCGCCTTTGCGGTACAGCGTTTCCGCAAGCAGCTGTCATGAAACCGGGCGGCCTCCTTGACAGTAGGGGGGTATTTCTGTATAACCATGCTAGCTGTCCGACCTCGCACCAATCGGGGACCACATGTTCATCATTGCCAACTTCATCAATGCCATAGCCTACATCCTGGACTTCGCCCTGACGATCTACATGTATATCCTGATCGCCCGGGCCATTCTCTCCTGGGTGAACCCCGACCCCTACAACCCCATTGTCAGCTTCCTTTACCGGAGTACCGAACCGGTCCTGCAAAGGGTCCGCCGTGTGCTCCCCAATACCGGAGGACTCGATCTCTCACCGCTTCTGGTGATCCTTGCCATCTTCTTCCTGCAGAAATTCATGGTAGCCTCACTCTTCGAACTGGTAAACCGTATCAAATTCGGCTTCGGGGGCTAATAGTGCAGATATCGCCGCTCGACATCCAGCAGCAGCAGTTCAAAGGGAAGATGCTCGGCGGGCTCGACCCCGACGATGTGGATTCCTTCCTGCAGCAGGTCTCCCAGGAGATGGAAGGCCTCATCCGGGAAAATACCGAGCTGAAGGAACAGCTGCGCAAGGCGTCGCTTGAACTGGAAGATGTCCGCCTGCGCGAGACCTCGCTGCGGGAAACCATGCTGGCAGCCCAGAAGATCTCCGAGGAGATGAAGGCCAATGCGCAGAAGGAAGGGAATCTGCTCATCTCCGAGGCCGAACTCAAGGCAGACCGGATCGTCGCCGAGGCGGAAAACCGGCTCATGCAGCTGAACAACCAGATCCAGGAACTGCGCCGGGAAAAACTCCAGTTTGAAACATCGTTCAAGGCCATTCTTGAAAACCACCTCAAACTCCTCAACGTCAACGGGGAATGACCCGTCCCAGCTCCCGTTCAAAGTGAGCCGGGCCGCAGACGGCGTCTGCTTCGTCGTCCATGTCCAGCCGCGTGCCAGCCGGACCGAGATCTGCGGGCTGCAGGGAGATGAACTGAAGGTGCGTCTCACCTCCCCCCCCGTGGACGATGCCGCCAACCGGCAGCTGGCCGAATTCATCGCCAAGAGCCTGGGGCTCGCCAAGTCCAGGGTTACCATCGTAGCCGGCACCAAATCCCGTCACAAAACAGTCCTTGTCACCGGTGTCGAACCCGGCCTGCTCCGTACCCTGCTCCCCTGCCCCCCCTGACCCTGGCGCATTTTTCCCGTTGAACACTCTTGACAAAATCGTCATGGAATCATTATAGTTACGAGAGAAAATTGCTTCAGGGGGTAGAGATCGAAATGCCTGTCTACGAATACCAGTGCACCGCATGTGACCACCAGTTCGAGTTGCGCCAGAAATTTTCCGACGAGCCTGCGAAAGAATGCCCTTCCTGCGGCGGCGAAGTGAAGAAACTCATCTCGTCTACCGCGTTCACCCTCAAAGGTGGGGGCTGGTATGCTGAAGGATATGGCAACGGATCGAAGAGCCCGGCCCCGTCCTGCCCGGCCAGCACCGGCGGCAGCTGTGCAGGGTGCCCTTCGGCGGCAGCAGCCTGAATCACGTGCAGCTTGACGTCAGTTTTACTAAACCTCCCGTTCGTGGAGGTTTTTTTATGCCGGATTTCCCCTGGCCACTTTACAAACCAATTCCATATCCCGTATGATGCAGGCAAAATTTCGCGAGGAGCATGAAGCCCATGGCACAACTGATCGACGGCAAGGCAATTGCGGCAAAGATTCGAAGCGAAATCACCGCTGAGGTTACCGACCTCAGGGCAAAGGGGATCGTCCCCGGCCTGGCAGTGGTCCTGGTGGGTGATGACCCGGCCAGCGCAGTATATGTTCGGATGAAAGAAAAGGCCTGCCAGGACGTGGGTATCTTTTCCGACGAGTACAAGCTCCCGGCGGATACCAGCGAGCAGGAACTTCTCCGCCTCATCGACAAGCTCAACTGCGATCTCCGCATTCACGGCATACTGGTACAGCTCCCGCTCCCCCGACAGATCAATACTGAGAAGGTGCTGGAGGCGATCTCCCCGCACAAGGATGTGGACGGATTCCACCCCTACAACGTCGGCCGCCTGATGGTTGGCAAGCCGCTGTTCCGTCCCTGCACCCCCTATGGCGTTATGGTGATGCTGAAAGAGACCGGTGTCGACCTGGCCGGCAAGGAAGTGGTCATTGTCGGTCGCTCGAATATCGTCGGCAAACCGGTTGCTGCCATGTGCCTGGCCCAGCATGCCACAGTCACGATCTGCCACTCCAAGACCAGGGATCTGGCCGCCAAGGTAGGACAGGCGGATGTCCTGATTGCCGCCGTAGGCCAACCTGAGATGATCAAGGGAGCATGGATCAAGGAGGGTGCGGTGGTCATCGATGTGGGTGTCAACCGGGTCGGGGAAAAGAAACTGGTGGGAGACGTGGAATTCGCTGCAGCCAGCGAACGGGCATCGGCCATCACCCCGGTTCCGGGAGGGGTTGGCCCCATGACCATCACCATGCTCCTCTACAACACGGTCGAGTCGGCAAAACATACCTGCAAAGGCTGAAAATACCGCTGAAAGCGGTTGCCTCACGCAACCATTTGAATATGATAAATATAGGGCGGATCAGATCTGGATCACCTGAGAGGAGTATCATTCATGCAGGTAAAAAAGGCGGTCTTTCCCGTTGCGGGCCTCGGCACCCGCTTCCTCCCAGCCACCAAGGCATCCCCCAAGGAAATGCTCCCGCTCATCGACAAGCCCCTGGTGCAATACGTGGTCGAAGAGGCGGTTGCCTCAGGGATCGAGCAGATCCTGTTCGTTACCGGTCGTGGCAAACGTGCACTGGAAGACCACTTCGACATTGCCTTTGAACTGGAAGCCCACCTCTACGATAAAGGGAAAGAAAAGGAACTCTCCCGCATCCGTGAGATTTCCGACATGGTCGATATCTTCTATGTCCGCCAGAAAGAGGCGCGCGGACTCGGCCATGCCATCCTCTGTGCACGGGACTTCGTGGGTAAAGAGCCCTTTGCCGTGCTTTTGGGCGATGACATCATCGATTCGGAGCGGCCATGCCTGGCCCAACTGCTGGATGTCTACCGGAAATATCGCGGACCGGTGCTCGCGCTGGAAAAAGTCCCAATGGAACTCATCTCCTCCTATGGCTGCGTCCGGGCGAATCACATCTCCGACCGGGTCTACGAGGTGATCGACATGGTGGAGAAACCGAAGCTGGAGGAAGCTCCCTCAGACCTGGCCATCATCGGCAGGTACGTGCTCACCCCGGAGATATTCCCGATCCTGGCAACCCAGGAGCCGGGCAAGGGAGGGGAGATACAGCTCACCGACGCCATCCTCAAGCTTTCACGGGAGGAGGCGATCTATGGCTGCCAGTTCGAGGGGATCCGGCACGACTGCGGAGACAAACTCGGCTTTCTCAAGGCTACCGTGGACATGGCCCTGAAAAGGGAAGAGTTCAGCAAGGATTTCAGGGAATTTCTGGAGATGCGGATTTCAAATCAATAGAGCCTGCCGCGGCTGGACCCGCTGACAATACCATAATGGAAAAACGCGATGAGATGGAACTCGTCCTTGCCGTAGCCTTTGGGGAGAGCTCCGATCGGGCCGATCTGCCGTAACGCGCGACGCACCTCGTCATCGAGGATGATGCTCCCCGAGCTCTCCAGGACTACCGCCTTTTGTATCTCGCCCTTCCGGTTGAAGGTGATCCTGACCGGGACCACCCCTTCTATTCCCAGCCGTGCAGCATCGGGTGGGTATCGCCAGACATTATAGACCGCGGTTTCAAATCTCCGCAGGAACGAACCGAACAGGATATCATCGGTATTGAGAAACTTGGTGTCATTTTCCTTCACCTCGTCCTCATATTTCCTGCGATAGTTCTCCTCTAGCCGCTCCAGACGGTTGGCGGAAGGAAGGAGCTTTGCCAGATCGGGCAAGTCCTCTTTCTTCGCCCTGAAGAGGCTGTCTCCGGGCATCTCACTTTTCGCTGGCTTTTGCCTCGAAGGTTCGGCGATCCGGGGTGAAGGCACGGCTTGCGGCTGCCGTGGCGCCACAGGAGGGGGAGTGATGCGATTACGCAGCTGGTCCCCGCGCGGGGCAGATTCGACCGGCACCCGTTGCCTGGTCTCTGCCTGCCGTTTTGCCTTTTCGTCCCCGCGAGGGAGTTGCTCTTTCAGTTGCGGCAGATCCTCAAGGTCAACCATGATCGGTTCGGTCTCTTTCTTCTGCTCGGCCGGGGGAAGGTAGACAAGGAGCAGCAGAAACAGGACATGCAACAGAAACGATATGGTCAGCGTTATGTTAAGGGATTTTTCTTCTGAACCGAGTGACATGCATTCTCTGTGCGGGCTGGGATACACTGCGGAATGAATTGTATGCCTACCTCTGCCAAAAAGCAACCCTCCGGGGGGTATTGCACCATCAATCCACTATTTGAAAAAACTTTGACAGTGCACCGCCAATCACCTATCATCCGCAGGACTTCAGCGGCTGCCAGCCACCAGACCAGAGCATACCCCAAGGATTTGCATTCATGACAGGACAGACAACCATGTGGCTCGGCTTCGGGATCGTAATAACGGTAATGTTCGTCCTCGACCTGGGCGTCTTTAACCGGAAAAGCCATGAGATCCGTTTCCGCGAGGCCCTTGCCTGGACACTCACCTGGGTTACCCTGGCGCTGGCGTTCAATGTCTGGATCTACTACAGTATGGGACCCACCAAGGCGATCGAGTTCTTCACCGGCTATCTCATCGAAGAATCGTTGTCAGTGGACAACCTGTTTGTCTTCATCATGATCTTCTCCTATTTCCACATCACCAAGGTCCATCAGCCCAAGATCCTCAAATGGGGTATCATCGGCGCCCTGCTGATGCGGGCCGTCTTCATCTTCACCGGCATCGAGCTGATCGAACGGTTTCACTGGATGATCTATCTGTTTGGCGTCATCCTGGTGGTAACCGGCATCAAGATGGCCTTTGGAGGGGAAGAGAAGATCGAACCGGAAAAGAACCTGCTGGTCAGACTGGTCCGCCGGTTTGTCCCGATTACCAAGAGAATTCGCGATGACCGCTTCTTTATCCGCCGCCAGGGGATCTTGGCCGCGACTCCCCTCTTCCTGGCCCTGCTGGTGATAGAGTCGAGCGACGTGATCTTTGCCGTCGACTCCATCCCGGCAGTCCTTGCGGTCACCCACGATCCCTTTATCGTCTATACCTCCAACGTATTTGCCATCATGGGGCTCCGCTCGCTCTACTACCTTCTTGCCCACGTCATGGAAATGTTCGTCTATCTCAAGCTCGGCATCTCGTTCATCCTGACCTTTGTCGGCGTCAAGATGCTGCTGGTGGATGTCTGGCACATCCCGATCTATTTCTCCCTCGGCGTGATTGTCGGCTCCCTGGCCATTGCCATTCTCACCTCGATCACCATCGGACGTCATCGACATCAGACGCAACACTGAAAAAAAGGAGGGGCCAAAAGCCCCTCCCGGATTCCGCACAGAGGTTGTCTCGATTCAGGGAGTCGCCTCCTCTTCTCGTTTGCTGATCCGTACGCGAACAATGGCGGTTGTCTTCACCTCTTCGCAAATGAAACGAAATCCCTGCCACGACACGGATTCACCCCGTTCCGGGAACCTGCCCAACTGATCGAGAATGAGGCCGGCAAGGGTATCATACTGCAGGTCCTCACCCAGCTTGATCCCCAGCAGATCCTCCAGGTCGCTCAACGAGATGAGTGCGTCAACGATCAGCGAGCCATCGGCCAGTTTCTGCACCCGACGCGGTTCTCCGACATCATGCTCATCCTCAATCTCTCCCACCAGTTCCTCCAGCAGATCTTCGGTGGTAGCCAAACCGCTGATCCCGCCATATTCATCTACCACCAACGCCATATGAATCCGTTTGCGCTGCATCTCCTTCAGCAGTTCATTGACCTTTTTCCCTTCCGGGACATAAAAGGGCGGCCTGATGATCGCTTCGATAGCAAAATCCTGGTCATTGACCATCCTGCCGAGGAAATCCTTGCCATGGACAAAGCCGACAATCTTCTCAATACTGCCGCTGAATACCGGGTACCGGGAATACTGGTTTTCCAGAATAAAGCGAAGCATTTCTTCCCGCTGCCAGTCGAGATCGAGTGCCGCGATTCTGGTACGTGGTACCATAACTTCGCGCACTGCCGTGTGGGTAAAGTCAAAGATGTTTTTGATATATTCATGTTCGCTGGCGCTGAAGACTCCGCTTTCGTGGCCCTCGGCAACGATGAGTTGGACTTCTTCCCTGGTTATGAAGGCACGCTCTTCCCCCTTGATCCTGAACAGACGGAGAACGGCCTTGCTGGAAACGGTCAACACGCTCACCACTACCCCGCATAACCGCTCCAGAAACCTGATGGGACCGGCAACCCGCAGAGCCATGGTATCGGCATACTGGAGACCGATGGTCTTGGGAACCAGTTCCCCCAGAATCAGTGAAAAATAGGAGACCAGGGCAACCACGATGGTAACGGCGATCGGTTCAGCCGCATTGCTGATCAGTGCAACCGAAGAGAGACGTAGCGCAGGCCGAAGGTGTTCAACAGCAATAATACCGCCGACTGTCGAGGCGGTTGAACCGACGACGGTCACGCCGATCTGGACTATGGCAAGAAGGCGATGAGGGTCTTGCTGCAGCTCTTCCACCGTTTTTGCCCGTTGATCACCTTCTTCAACCAGTTGCGCAACCCGGCTTTTCCTGATGGAGATAATGGCAAATTCGGAGCAGGAAAAAAAACCGTTAATGATTATCAGGACGAAAATCAGCAGCAATTCCAGAGTCACGGTATCCAAGCATTCCTCACCTTCGGTTCTGCGTCTCTTGCAGCACGGATAGTTCTATCTGTGTATTTTTATCATCCACATGGCCTAATGTAAACAGAACCGTTGCTCTCACGAGCCGTTTTGCCCGAATTGCGGGGAAAAAGCTGTTGACAAATCAGACCTCCGGGTCTATAGATTTCCCATAATTCCTCGTTAGGAAGAGGCGTTAGCACAAACAGAAGCTACTGCCCAGAAACGTCGAAAGACGCCAATGTGGTAGACCAAGTCTGGCCGGATTAAGGCTTTACTTAAGGTAGCTGGTGAAAACCTACGTTGTGCTCTGCCGAAACTCAACCAGGGGGAAATGGTGGTGTCGTCGTGCGCAAAGGCCCTTTCTCCCCGGAAGGGCTTTTTTGTTTTGGAGACGGTCATGAACGGCATCGTCAGCGAACTGTTTGTCAGCTCTCTCTTGGGTAAGACCGTGCTCAGCGATCTCGGCCAGGAAATCGGTACGCTCCGCGATCTCATCATGGTACCCGGCGAAACCTTTCCCATTGTCTCCCACCTTCTGCTGAAAAATCGCCAAGGCCTGTGTACCGCAAGCTGGGAGCAGATTTCCCTCTTCAACCGGGCGGTTATCTCGTTATCACAGGCGTCTGCCACTTCTCTGCCGACCTATTGTCCCTCCGAAGGGGAGATCCTGATCAAACGCGACATCCTTGACAAACAGATCGTCGATGTTGATGGTGCCAAGGTTGTACGGGTCAATGACGTCAAGCTGGGACGCTTTAACGACCAGCTCTGCATATTCTCGGTAGACATCGGCTTTCGCGGGCTATTGCGAAGATTGGGCTACGAAGGGCTGGGAGAATCGGTGGCCCATCTCCTCAAGCAACAGATCCCCACCACTGAGATCAGCTGGCAGTTCGTGCAACCACTGGAGATGCACACGTCGCGACTGGCACTCACCGTGGCACGCGATCAGATGAAGGAGCTGCATCCGGCCGACCTTGCGGATATCATCGAGCAGATCCCGGTAACCAACATCCAGACCGTTCTGTCGACCATCGACACCGAGACCACCGGCGACACATTATATGAGCTGGAACCGGAATTCCGCAATATGGTGATCCAGCAGTTGGGAAGCGAGCAGGCCTCGGATATCCTCGAAGATATGGCACCTGATGAGGCTGCAGATGTTCTTGCCGACCTCCCGGAAGAAACGGCCCAGGAGCTTCTGGGGCTCATGGAAACCGACGAAGCCGAAGAGATCCAGGAACTGATGGAGCATGAGGAAGACTCTGCCGGCGGTCTCATGAATTCCGAGTTCCTCGCGCTCGCAAGTGACATGACCGTTGCCGAAGCCCTGCGCCAGGTGCGCCTCGTCGCTCCGGATGTGGAAACCATCTACTACGCCTATCTGCTGGATGCAGACGAGCGGATTGAAGGGGTCGTCAGTCTGAAGGAACTGCTCGTCAATCCGCCGGACTGCCCTTTGACGGAAATCATGATCGACAATGTCAAGAGCGTGAAGATCGATGCCGAACCGGAAGATATCTACGAGATTCTCTCTAAATACAATCTCATTGCCGTTCCCGTTCTCGATGAAGACGGGAAAATGGCGGGGATTGTCACTGTCGACGATATCCTGCAGCATTTCCTCTCTGCCATAACCAGACGCAAGCGCAATCTCTACCACTGAAAGCCGAGGAGTTGACGGCATGTTCACCGGCATCAGTCTGCTGAAATTTTTCAAGCCCCTGGGAAAGGTCAACAGAAAGAACATCCTGCTCTTTCTGGCCATACTCGGCCCCGGTGTCATAACTGCCAACGTCGACAACGACGCCGGCGGGATTACCACCTATTCCCTTGCCGGGGCGCATTTTGGCCATACCATCCTCTGGGTGATGATCCCCACGACTGTTGCGCTGGTGGTGATCCAGGAGATGTGCGCCCGGATGGGCGCTGTTACCGGCAAAGGCCTTTCCGACCTGATCCGGGAAACCTACGGTGTCAAGGTCACCTTTTACGTCATGGTTGCCCTGCTCCTCACCAACCTCGGCAATTCAGTATCGGAGTTTGCCGGGATTGCTGCCAGCCTTGAAATATTCGGCATCAGCAAATATCTGTCCGTTCCCTCCGGAGCCTTGCTGGTCTGGCTGCTCATCGTCAAAGGATCGTACCGGCTGGTTGAAAAGGTCTTTCTGGTTGCCTGCATGGTCTATATCGCATACCCCATTGCGGCATTCATGGCAAAACCGGACTGGCATACAATCATGACTGCAACAATTGTCCCCACGATCAAATCTGACAGTGCCTACCTGATGACCATCATTGGCCTCGTCGGCACCACCATTGCCCCGTGGATGCAGTTCTACCAGCAGTCATCGGTGGTCGAAAAGGGAATTACCATCGAACACTACGGGTTCTCCCGGCTCGATGTATTCATCGGATGTATCATGGCCATAGTGGTCGCATTCTTTATCGTTGTTGCCTGCGCATCGACCATCCACACCCAGGGCCTGCGGATAGAGACCGCTGCCGATGCTGCCGTGGCGCTGAAGCCTCTGGTCGGGAACTATGCCGCTAGCCTCTTTGCGTTCGGCCTTTTCAATGCCTCACTCTTTGCCGCCTGCATCCTCCCCTTGTCGACCACGTACTACATCTGCGAAGGGATGGGCTGGGAATCCGGGATCGACAAGGATTTCCGAGAGGCCCCCCAGTTCTTCTGGCTCTTCACGTTCATCATCATCCTGAGCGCCGCACTCATTCTCATCCCCAATACCCCGCTGATAACCATCATGTTCCTCTCCCAGGTGGTTAACGGTGTCATGCTCCCTTTCGTTCTGATTTTCATTCTGCTGCTCGTCAACAACAAACGACTGATGCAGAAATACCGGAACGGAATAATTTTCAATATTATCGCCTGGACCACGGTAGTAATCATGATCATCCTCACCCTGCTCATGACCCTGGATATGATTATCCCCAATGCAATCAACATGTTATTCGCGTTGTAACTGCCATTGGCCACCCTTTTCACCTTCACTTCTGACATCTGATATTTTTTTACCCAAACTTGACAATAGTTCTTGTCCAGCTATACTCTGGTTAAAGTTCTCTGATAATTGCTCTGGGGTGCAGGTAAGACGAGTTGAGGGCTCTGACTATTAATAACCTATCGACCCCCGGTTCAGACGCGGTGAGCAGGCCCTCATCGAAGAGGGAAGCCTGAAGTGTCTCCACGGGAAATGATGAAACCATGGTCAGTGACGTAAGCTGCTACGGTACTCTGGAGCAACGAATACAATTGGTGGTGACGGGATCACGACTGGATCTGTTATTCTCATCCGCCAGGCGCGTGAAACCGCTTGAAAAAGGGGGAAACCGACTGCACCACCCTCCGGGGATGATCGCCAAAGAGAGTTACCGAAGGCTGCAGTAAGGTCCTACCGACGGATGTCACAGAATGCCGATTACCACCAATTGTTGCTGAAAGAAAAAGCCCGCTCTTCGCGAACGGGCTTTTTCTTTTGAACGCATCGCTCTCCGATCAGCGAAGATCTGGCGGCACCCCCGCCTTTTGAGCATCTGCACTCAATTTCTCAAACCTGTTCTTAGCGGCAAGCTGCTGTTCTTCCAGCAGTTTTCTCGTATTTTCCAATATCCGGTATTCGGAACGCGACATCTGATCGGATTTGGCAAGCCGGGCATTGACCGCATCGATCTGGTCCTGGATAGATTTCAATTCTGCCTTGAGCATGGCAAACTCCTGTTGCCACACACGTTCGTCCTTTCCACCAAAGACTTTCCTGCTGTCAGAAGCTGCTGGAGACACCTCTTTGGGCAGACCATCGGACGTCCTGGGCTTCTCCTTGACGTTCGGTGCAGAAGATTCACTCTCTAATGTCTCATCGGCAGAATCCTCGCCGACGATTCGCGCCTTTTTCCGGAACTTCTGCGGAATTTTGCCATAATCCTCCGCAAAATTAACCACTCCCCGTTCATCTTCCCAGGTATAGATGGCTGCCATGGACGGCACAGCCATAATAACGGTCATGAGAACGGCAATCAGCACTGATGCTCTCATCCATCCCTCCACTCATTCAGGGGTATGCTAGCCCGGAGGCCAGGTGAACGTTCGACCTGCCAACAGATGGAAATGTATGTGGAATACCGATTGACCGGCACCGGCGTTATTGTTATTGACGATCCGGAAGCCATTCTCTGCTATTCCCTTGCTACGGGCAATTTCGGCAGCGACCAGGAAGATATGGCCGACCAGTTCCCGGTCGGAAACCTGCATATCAAGGGAATTGACAAAATGGCGCTTGGGAATGAGCAGCAGATGGACAGGTGCCACAGGGGATATGTCTTCTATAGCTATGATCAGTTCGTCTTCGTACACCTTTTTTGCCGGCAGTCTTCCATCAACGATTTTACAAAATATGCAGTCCTCCATACCCCTCCTTTCATGCGTGCTCAGTGCACTGACCAATGTTTTCGCCATCTCTGACAAGGTAGATCAAAAACTCCCGGTTTCCTTTCGGTCCCTGGATCGGCGATTCAACGACCCCGATGACGCACAGAGAGAGAGACCCGGCAAGCTGCGTCACCTTGGCAACGACCGCCCGGTGCTTCTCTTCATCACGAACCACGCCCCCCTTCCCCACTTCTCCCCTGCCGACCTCGAACTGGGGCTTGATGAGCGCAACTATCCGCCCCGTGGGCTTGATTAGCATTATAACGTGCGGAAGAATCTTGTCGAGCGATATAAATGAGGCGTCGATCACTGCCAGGTCAGGGATTTCGTCGAGTCGCGCCGGTTCAAGATAGCGGATATTGGTTTTTTCGAGGTTCACAACCCGCTCATCCTGACGAAGGCTCCACGCCAACTGGCCGTAGCCGACATCGACGGCGTAGACCTTTCGCGCGCCGCGCTGCAGCAGGCAGTCGGTGAAGCCTCCGGTGGATGCCCCCACGTCGAGGCCCACCGCCCCTGTCACATCGATATGAAATGCATCGAGAGCTTGCTGCAGTTTGAGGCCACCCCGGCTCACAAACGGATGGTCCGCCCCTTTCAAGCGGATCTCCGTCTCCGCTGCGACCGAGTGTCCGGCCTTTGTCTCAACATGATCGCCAACAACCACCAGACCCGCCATGATGAGGGCACGAGCCCGTTCGCGAGAAGGCGCCAGTCCACGTTCCACAAGCAGTTTGTCGAGCCGTTCCTTCTTCGGGTTCACTGCTGTTCCTTTGCTTCACTCCACAGATGCATGGCAAGAAAGATTGACATCAACACAAACCTCAGTGTATTAAAGCTGTTACATATTCCATCTCAAAGGAGTAAGTATCATATCTCGCCATGAAAACGAAGAAAATTAGAAAAATAGTGGTTCTTTCCGCAGCGCTGTGGTGCTTTTCCAGTGCCGAACCGACTTTGGCCTATCAGTCGCACGAAGCCCAGGAGTTCATGGCAGGCTTTACAGCCTACAAAAAGGGGGATTATTCCCTTGCCATCGGCAAACTCTCTCCGCTTCTCAGTCAGCCAGATTCCCAACTGAGGGAACTGACACTGCTGTTCCTGGCCCGATCCTATTTCAAGGATGGCAAGAGTGACGAATCGGCCTTCCTTATCCGGACCTGGGAAGAAGAATTCCCGCACAGCACACTGAAGGCCAGCATCGAGCAGGATGTCGCCAAGAATGCCCAGAAGCTGGATGTTACTGCCTATCGAAACATAAAATTGAAACGGGAACAGGAACGGATTGCGCGGGAACAGGCTGAGGCAGCTCGTCTTGCGGCAATCAAGGCGGAAGAGGAACGCAAGGCACGGGAAAAGGCAGAAGCGGAGCGGATCGCCCGAGAAAAGGCGGAAGCCGAGCGGATCGCCAAGCTGAAAGCAGAGGAAGAACGCAAGGCTCGCGAAAAGGCAGAAGCGGAGCGGATTGCCAGGGAAAAGGCAGAAGCAGAGCGGATCGCCAAGCTGAAGGCGGAAGAAGAACGTAGGGCTCGCGAGAAGGCAGAAGCAGAGCGGATTGCCAGGGAGAAGGCGGAAGCGGAACGGATCGCACAGGAAAAGGCAGCTGCTGAGCGGATCGCGAGCCACAAGGCCTATATTTACACCGCAGTCAGCACTCCCGCTTCCTTGCTTGCCGTCCCCGCTGATGAACAGGTCGTCGAGGTGGCAAAGGAAACGACCTTCCCGATTGTCGTCACCAACCCCGGCGTTGTGCCGGACCGCTTCGCTCTCTCGCTCGTGGCCCCATCCTCATGGAACGGAGCCTTCGTGCAGGGAGGAAAACATATCACGGAAACTCCTGAAATCCCGCCCGGCGGCAGCTTGAAACTATCCGTTGCGCTTACCCTGCCCGCAAACCTGGTCGACGGCCAGAACGCAGTTGTGCCGCTACGGATGGTATCGAAGATTGCAGACGAGCGGCCCGTGATCCAGGAACTTCATCTGACTGCCTCTGCGCCGCTCGTTCGGGCCATCGTCAAGTCGATCGACCGGGACGAAAATGACCCGTCACGGGGCCATTGCCTGGTCTCGGTGCTCAATGTCGGGAGCGCCGCGGCAGAGCGGCTGGTCGTATCGCTCAACCACTCAAAGGCATATACGGCTGTCCAGGGCACGGATGCCCCGTTCAGCAAGGTCTCTCACACCACCCTCAAGAGCAGGCCTCTCAAGCTGCAGTCGGGAGAGATGCAGGAATTCCTTCTTGACTTCCAGTTGAAGGACGAAGGACGCGCCAAGGAAGGGATTGCCTGCCAGACGGCCGTTTCCTTCGAATAGCCGTAGAGAATGCCCCACGAGAAAAGGCTTCACGGAGATTCCGTGAAGCCTTTTTGTTTCAATCGCTAACGTTTTAAAACTACTGGATTAGGAAGTCGGCCGCCGTCAGTGTTACTGAGGCACCACCTGCTACGGTCATGCTTACTGGAACAATGCTAAGTGAAGCCATGACTGGATTGTATCCATACTCTATATCCAAGAGCTTGACAGGAGCAGTACTTCCAAGAGCGACACCAGTCCCCGATAGATCAGCAAAACTGACAACTGTCGAATTCGCATCGGACTGTTGATAGTTCGGAATCAGAGTACCTAGTAACGCTACTGGTGTTATCGACTTGTAATAACAGGCAGAATTCGATACAGCATCGTTGACGATATTAAAGCGGATATCTGTGACGTTTCTCCCGGCGATCTTGGTCAGGGCGCTGGCGGTCAGGGAGACGCTTTTCGTGCTGGTGCCGATTTCGGGGAGGAACGAGACGATCGCGGAGGTTGTGGGATAGATGCCATAGGAAGCGGTGACAGTCGCGTTGCCAGTGGTAGTACTGTCACTGGACTTGAGATAGACATATGCTTTACCTGCTAAGGCACCACTCGCAATGACACCAGGAGTGGCCGATGTTCCATAAGTCCCTCCTTCAACCTTAATGACCCCTGCCCCCCCTGCAGCGTTCATGTTGATGAGGGTTCCGGATGACAGCGATGGGTAGAACGATGCAACAACGAGAATCGGATCAGCAGCAGTAACAAGGTAACTCTTGCTCGCGGTCAGGACCATCACGGGGCTGGTAATGCTGGCAAATTGGACGGAAACATCAGAGCTGTTGACAGTGCCGTATGTTGCTCGAACCACAACGGTGCCAGTACTGGCACCACTCGGAGTAAGAACAGCCGTTGCCTGGCTGTTACTGGTAGGCACATTCTGAGACGTGGCTCCACCAATCGATGCTATCGCGCCACCCGACACCACACTGAAGGTAACCAGACTTCCGTCTGCAACTGCAGGAGATACGGTTGCCGTCAGCGTTATCGGATCCGAGTTCATTGCCGCCGGGCTCGAAGCCGTCAGACTGACGGTTTGAGCGGTAAAACGGACCGTTTTCGTAGTGCTATTGGTCGTGCCGTAGGTTGCATAGATCTCTGTCGTCCCAGCAGTATCACTGGTGAGTTGAGCCGTTGCAACGCCATTCGTGATCGTCGCGGTGGTGGTCGATACCTGGGAAATGGCACTGAACGACCCCGGGCCACTGTTGATTTTGAAGGTCACCGTCCCGCTCGTAACCGTGGGCGAGACAGTGGCAGTCAGAAGGATTGCATCAGTACCGGTGCTTGCGGCCGAATCCTTCGACGAGGTAAGTGCAACCGTTGTCGTAGTCGTACTGCCGCCCCCACCGCCACCACAGGCTGTCAGAACGAAAAGTATGCCCAGGAACAAGAATCCTGCCTTCATCATCCTTCGCATGCAGGGTAACCTCCACAATAAATTTTTACTACTATACCAAGATGCCTGAGAAATTGAAAGCCTGCCCATCTGGCGGAAACGACACAGCCACCAAAAAAAACGGGGAGCCCGTGCGGCTCCCCATCTCTTCAACATACTGTTCAGGCAGTTTTCAACTCGTAGTGTCCATAACCTTTTTAAGAATATCCCACCCTTTGAGCAGATCGAGCGCCCGCAGAATCTGATAATCATTCTTGATCTGCTCATCGCTCTTATAGAGCGGCAGTTTCTCTTTCTTGTCGTCCTGACCTTTTTCAGGCTCCTTATCCTCGAAATGGTTCTCCAGATCCTTTTCACGGATATGCATGGAGTCCTTCTTTTCGGCAGCGGCCGGTATTTCCAGCTTCTCCACCGTAATATCCGGGGTTATCCCCTTGGCCTGAATGGAACGGCCACTCGGAGTGTAATACCTTGCAGTGGTAAGGCGCAGGCCTGAATTGTCGGAGAGTTCAATGAGTGACTGCACCGATCCCTTGCCGAAACTCTGGGTACCCATGATCACAGCGCGTTTGTGATCCTGCAGAGCACCGGCAACGATCTCCGAGGCACTGGCGCTGCCACCGTTGATCAGCACTACCATGGGGTAGTTCGGCTCTTTGGTTCCAGCCCGGGAAGAATACCGGACTTTGGAGTCTTTTTCCCGTCCCTCGGTATAGACAACCAGTTGCCCTTCGGCAATGAAATGTTCTGCAACGCGAACCGCCTGGTCCAGAAGCCCGCCGGGGTCGTTGCGGACGTCAAGCACGAGTCCCTTCAAGGAGCCGCCATTTTCGCTTCTGAGGGCATTCAATGCCTTGGCGAGGTCCGTGTCCGTCTTCTCCTGGAACTGAGCGATCCTGACGTAACCATAGCCGTTATCCAGGGTCTTGTACTTGATGCTCTTCACCTGGATGATATCACGTACCAGCGGGAACTCTTTCGGCTTCTCGAATCCGTCGCGCATGATGCTGAGGATTACTTTGGTTCCCTTCTGCCCACGCATCCTTTTCACCGCTTCGGTAATGGAGAGGTCCTTGGTGAATTTGTCGTCGATCTTCAGGATCTGGTCACCGGCCTTGATCCCGGCCTTATAGGCAGGCGTATCCTCGATGGGAGAAATGACCGTCAACATCCCGTCCTTGATGGAGATTTCAATCCCCAGGCCACCAAAAGCACCCTTGGTATCGATCTTCATCTCCTTGTAACTCTCGGGAGTCATGAAGGAACTGTGCGGGTCAAGGGAAGCGAGCATCCCGTTGATCGCACCGTAGATCAGTTTTTTGGTATCTACCTCTTCGACATAACTCTTCTTGACAAGGGCCAGAACATCGGTGAAGAGCTCAATCGATTCGTAGTCATTTCCTTCTGCGGCACAATGGCGCTGGGCACCGACCCCCACCACAATGACAAGGGCAACTCCAACGGTAAGCCAGAGAGCAAGCTTGCGTGTCTTTCCTTTTCCGAACATCATTCCTCCCGTTTCAGCTCCTATTGCTGCACAATGGAAAATCGTTTCTCGACTGACATCTTACATCTGTTATCTGAACCAGGGCGAAGGATCGATCGGCTTTCCCTGATAGCGGAGTTCAAAATAGAGCATCGGACCACGCGAAGAGTCAATATCTCCCACACTGGCAATGACATCGTTACGGGAGACCTGCGAACCCACCTTTTTTGTAAGCCGCGATGCATGGCCGTAAAGGCTGAAGTACCCGCCGCCATGATCGACGATCACCATGTTGCCATACCCCTTGAAATAATCGGCAAAGATGACCTGGCCATCGAAGACCGAACGGATATCGGCCCCCTGGGGAGCAGCAATGGAAATGCCGTTATTGATCGTGTACGAATTATATTCGGGGTGCTTATGGCGGCCGAAACGACCGACGATCTCGCCTCTCACCGGAATTGCAAGCCTTCCGCGCTGGGCGCCGAACCCCTTGTCTGCAACAGGAGGAAGCGGCTCTCGATCGCCAAGGGTCTGCTTTCTGTCAGATTTTGCAGTATAGCTCTTTCTTTGCCGTGCTTCAAGCCTTTCTATCATGTTTTGCAGGCGCCGCGCATTGGCCTGGAGTTCACGGAGAGCTTCCTGATGGCTCTTGCTGGTTTCCCGAACCTGGCTGAGATAGGCAGCTTTTTTTGACTTTTCCTCTTCGATCTCCTGCTTCTTTGCGGCAATGCCGGTTCGGATATTTTCCTTCCGTGCCGCATCCCGTTCCAGAACCCCCTTCAAGCCCTTCAACTGATCGAGTTTAGCCGAGTAATCGGCAAAAAGTCTGCGGTCTCCCTGGAGGACTCCCTGCATATATTTCTGGTTTTCCAGCATTTGCGGGAAGGATTCCGACGCGAAGAACATCCTGGCACTGCCCAATTCACCAGCCTTATACAATGCAGTAAGACGGTGGCGGATATGCTCCCTTTTCCGTTCTGTTTCTGCTGCTACCAGTTGAATTTCACGTTGGGTTTTTCCAAGAGCTTGCTCAACTTTTACCAAATCTTGATTGAGAACTTTGAGACTGGCCTCTTTCTCTTTCAAGGTCTTGTCAATTGTCACCAGCTCGTTGGAAACCTTTTTCTCTATTTTTCTGTTCTTTTTGAGCAGGGTCTTTTTTTCCCGAATCTCCTGCCGGATGCCCTGCAGGTCATCACGAACATCAGCCATGGCCGTTGCTGCCAAATTGGCAGAAAAGGACACAAGCATCAGAATGAAAATCGCCCGAATCATGGCTAGAATGTTATGAACCGCTTGAGCGATGTCAGGCTACCGAGGAAACCGAGAAAAATTCCGAGAAACAGTATCCCTACCAGGTAGGAAGGCGGGAGGAAGGTCAGACCGGCAGAAGTAGGGCCGAAACTGAGGAAGTCGCCTGCATTGTAGAGCAGGCCGTAATAACAAGCCCCAAGAAGAAGCAAAGCCGTGCAGGCACCGGCAAGCCCCTGCATGATGCCTTCTATGAGAAAAGGTGCCTTGATAAAAAACCGGGTTGCGCCAACAAGGCTCAGAAGCTCCAATTCGTCGCGACGGGAATAGATGGTCAGCTTGATGGTGTTGGACACAATGAACAGGACCGCGATCAAAAGGAAACCACCGAGCAGTGTCACAACCAGCCGAGCGAACTGCATGAAGGTGGTCAGCCGGCGGACCCATTCTTCGCCATATTGGACCTCACCAACGCCAGGGACCTTTTTCAACTTCCCGACAAAGAGTTCAACATCGTCGCTGTTCCTGCTGGCGCGCTTCAAGGTAATTTCCAGCGACGCCGGCAGCACATCCGGCACAACCCCTTCCAGAAGCGACTCCTGCCCTTTCAACCGGGCACGGAAGCGCTTGAACGCCTCATCCTTGGAGATATATCGGATAGTCTCAGCACCCGGCAAGGCAAGAATCTTCGTACGTAAAACAGAAAGCTCGTCTGCAGTCGGCTCTTTATCGAGATAGACGGTAACCTGGACCTGCCGGCTCCACTCCTGTGCAGCCCCTTCGAGATTCACGAGCACCAGCAGAAACAGGGAGAGGATAAGCAGTGACAGAGAGATGGTTACTACGGTGACCAGACTGATGAAGGGATTTTGACGGATATTGAGAAAAGCCCGCCCCCAGAAATAACGGAATCTGCCAAAGAACCCCTCGTTGGTCAGCCGAGGCCTGGCTGCATGTTTAGTGCTGCTCACGAGAGTCCTCCACGATTCTGCCCTTTTCCAGGACTACGAAGTCTTTATGGCAATTGTCCAGAAGACGTCGATCATGGGTAGCGACCAGCAGCGTTGTTCCCTTGATATTTGCTTCCCTGAAAATATCCAGTATCTGTTCCCTGTTCGTGTCGTCAAGATTCCCTGTCGGCTCATCGGCAAGAAGAATCTTGGGATCGTTGACCAGTGCCCGTGCCAGGGCCACTCGCTGCTGCTCCCCTCCGGAGAGCCTCAAGGGGTTCGACTGCAGCTTATGCTCAAGCCCCATCCTTTTCAAAACATGGAAAACCTTACGACCAATGTCCTTTTGCCCCCATCCGAGGACTTCGAGAGTGATGGCGACGTTTTCGAACACCGTACGATTTGGCAACAACTTGAAATCCTGGAATACCACCCCAATGGAGCGACGGAGCATGGCGATTTGCGTTCGACCCATGCGGGTGAGGTTCTGGCCGTCTATCAGTATCTGCCCGCTCGTCGGTTGCACCGCTGCAAAAATGAGTCTCAACAGGGTCGACTTTCCCGCTCCCGAAGCTCCGGTTATGAAGAGGAATTCTCCTTTGCGAACATGGAGACTGATCCCTCCGAGCGCAGCAACATCCCCCTGATAGGAAACGGATACGTTATGCAACTGAATCATCTCATTGCCTCTCAGCAGTCGACTGCATTCTGATTTCGACCATCAGATAAAGCAGAATTGGTTACGGGGAAGTTCATCAGGACAGAGAGGCCCTTTACCACTCATTATAGGGCGTGGCATTGGAACCGATCAGATCGGAACCACTGTGGACATCGTAGACCGATCCCTCCACCTTGCTGCCATCAGTAGGCTGAGGGGGAGGAAGGACAATCCATGTATCGGTTTTGTCGGTAAAGGGATCTTTGGGAAGACCGCGCAGGTATTTTTTGTCCACCATCTCCTGTAACGAGTCGGGATAACGCCCCTGATCGGCATAATACTGATCGATGGTTGTCCGCATGTTGTAGAGATTTTCACGCAGGACAGCTTCCTTGGCGCGGATAATCCCCCATTTGTAGTTAGGCACCGCGATTGCCGCAAGGATGCCAATGATGCTCACAACGATCATCAGCTCGATCAGGGTAAACCCCCTGGCATGTTTCAACAGCCTGACTACTCTCATTCCTGCTTACCAGTCCTTGTATTTGGTCCCGTCAATGGCTGTTTCCTCACTCAATGAATAGACATCGTAGACATCCTCAGCTTCGGTTGACGAGGATTTACTGTCCGGTTCGTCCTTATAGGCGCGAATACCCCATTGTGGCTCCTCTCCGGGCTTTGGAGGGTTGAACGGGTCTATTGGTATCCTGCGCAGAAATTTCTTCTTCATACCACCCGGCACACCGAAATCTTCTCCTTCCACCAACAGCTTCAGATCCTTAGGATATCCTGACTTGTTAACCACATCAGATATCTTTTTATCGGTTACAGCCTTGTCATATGCTTTTTTATAATCATCGATGGCCAGCCGTATCGTTCTCAGATTGCGCCGCAGCTCTATTTCTCTGAGCCGTTTGCCGGTCATCTGGATGGATGGAATGATAAGGGCGGAAAGTATCCCGAGGATTGCCAGAGTGACTATCAACTCGATAAGGCTTACCCCGCGGACTCCGCGCAGAATGTTCCCTGATCCCATCATGCCTCTGGTCACATTATTTCACTTCAACTACAGAATTGTAGGGGAGAACATCGTATTGCTTCCCACCCTGGCCGGTAAAATTGATCGCCATGAGGCCGAAACTGGCCGGCCCCTGGTTCCTGGCCCGGAATGTGACCGTTGCAAGAGTTCCACTGCCGTTGACACCTCCGGAATCTGCCGGACGGTTCAGGGCAAAGGTTACCTGGCCTGTGTTCTTGTCATCGGTGACCCTGAATGTCACCGCCTTACCGTCCTGCCTGAGCAGATTCCCCTCTGCCGCTCCGACATATTCCACAAATATCGGGTCATAGGCAAGAATGAACGGGGCATTCTGCAGACCGACCACATCGGCTGCCTTGATTTCAACGATAAATTGATCTTTTACCTTTACCGTCGACGGCGCACCGATGGTGACAGACAGCCGCGCCGGTTTCGTTTGCGGCAGGGGTGCATCGGCAGCCTTGACTGCGGCCTGGGATGGCGTGTCCGTCGACTGTGACGGGACAACCGGGATGATCGGGGCAACAACAGCCGGTTGGGCGGTCGGGCTAGCGGTAACAGCCGGTGTTGCAGCAGCGGTGACACCGGTCGACGCTGCCGCAGAAGAAGCCGGTGCAAGGGGCGTAGGCAAAGGAGAAGCAGCAGTGACAGGTGCAGGCGACGCCAGCGGCGCAACGGAAGGTTGCGGTATAGCGGCAGGGGCAGACGCAGGTGCTGCAGCGGGTTGAGGAGCAAATGCTGGTGTAGCGGCAGGTGCCGCGAACTCGGGCTCTTGCTCAAAGGAAGAATATGGCCGATGTACCGTGGGTTCATCTTCACGGCCCGACCAGAAGATCGCAGCATCTCCTTCAGGCACGGTCAGCGAACGAACGATCCGTGGTGTGATGGCCAGGATCAGTTCAGACTTGTCGTTGGAATCGTCCTTACCCGAAAAGAGCGCCCCGATAAGAGGGATATCACCCAGGACAGAAACCTTCTGCTTCGAGTTCGTCTTGGCATCCTGTATCAGGCCTCCGATAACGCTCGTTTCGCCATCTTTCAGACTGAGAACCGTGTCAAGGTTACGGGTACCGATGGTGACCACGGTGGTCAATGAGGTAGAGTCGCCAATCTTTTCCCTTGAGAGGATTGAACTCACTTCGAGGCTCAATTTCATATTAACGTCGTTGTTGAGCTGGATGGTCGGTTCAGCATTGACCTTGACGCCGACATCCACGTACTGGACGTTGACACTGACCCCGCCACCAGTGGGCGAAGAGGTGGTCGTAATCGGCACCCTCGTCCCGACGTTGAATTTCGCTTTCTCTCTGTTCTTGACCCTGATCTTGGGTGATGCCAGGGTTTCCGCGTTGGAAAGGGTTTTACCGAAATTGAACGTCGCATTCGGTACCGTGACGTACCCTTGGAACTTGCGCCAGTTAAAGACCTGTAGAAGGTTGGACGCAGTAACGGTATTCGTTGTCGTCGAGTCGGTACTGGTTGATGTGGAATTTGTCAACACATCGGAAAAGAATTGCCCCCCTGGGGTCAAGGCATTCGTGGAGAGGGCGTATTTGCTCAGCACCAAGCCGAGACTCTCTGCATTCTTCTTTGATACTTCAATGACTTCAACCTCAAGGAGGACCTCGGCATCGGGAACATCGTTGGCCTCGATAATCTTTCTCGCTACCTCGATCACCTCGGGAACATCTCGGATAACCAGGGCATTCATCTCTTCGTTCACATAAATCTTTTTCACCTGCAGCATGGTCCGGATCAGGTTCACGGCCTTCTTGGCATCGAGTTTGTTCAGGTAAAAGGTCTGAACCATGAGGTCTTCATACTGTTTCTGTTTTTCCGGTGTCCTCGGATAGAGAATGATCGTCGTTTCGTTCAAAATCTTCTTGCTCAGCTTTTGCATGCCGGTGATGACATCAAGTACCTGCTGAAAAGATGCGTTTTCCAGGTAAATACTGACATTGCTGTCCTTGATTCCATCATCAAAGACAAAGTTGATCCCTGACAGCTGGGTAATAATATTAAAAACGTCTTTGAGTTTGGCATCCTTGAACTTGAGGGTGATCGGCTTGGTAGATTTCAGATTCAATTCCGAACCGTCGAGTTTTGATTTACGGCTTTTCAGCAGGCGCTCAATAGCTTCCTTTGCCTTTTCGTTATCCGGGTTGAACTGAAGGGCCTGCTGATAGGAGTTCAACGCCTCACGGGGCTTGCGGCTCTTCTCAAGCTCTTCACCTTCCTTCAGGTAAACCAGCGAATTCCTGAGTTTTAACACCAGTTCACTCTGCTGTTTGGCGCGGTCCAGAGAGGAATCCAGGGCAACAGATGTCTGGAACTCACTCAAAGCCGCATCGTACCGTTCTGCGGCCAGGAATGCATCCCCCTTCTTCAGATGGACCTGGGCGGCCTTTTCCCCGGCCTTGAGAAACCGCATCCGGTACTCGCCAACCTCAGGGTTTTCGGATGCAGCCGAAGCGAATTGGACAACAGCCTCATCGAGCTTTCCTTCAGCCTCAAACGCTTCACCTTTGCTGAAGGCGGTCCGACCTGCCCCGGCGCAACCGGAAATGGTAACGATGAGCGCAATGAGTACCAGATGTATGTACGTTGTACGCAAAAGTTGCATCGAGTAGTTCTCCTTACATGAAAACCTGACATGCACAAAGCAGGTGCGGCTCTTGTATTGTCACTTCCAGAGAAAGACTACTGTTTGCCCGGAAAACCAGGAAACGGTGGCTTCATCTGTGATGGGGCACTCAGTGGCTTATTCTCCACCAACGGGATGACCATCTCACCACCTGTAAGCGAGGTTATTACCATAGCCTCATCGGTGATACTGGTAACTTCATACTTACCCATCAGACGATCGCCCTTGTGAGCCAGGAATATCTCTTTATTACTGGAAAGGAAAATCGTCTTACTGTTCCCCTTTTTCAGAAAACCGAGAAAGGTAAAATTTGCCATATCCCGTTGCACCGGTGTCGGTTCCGCCAGTTGTGGCGGTGGTTGAGGTAGCGGTTTCACGACAGGTACGATCGGCTTCACAGGTGGAGGGGGCGGCGGCAACGGTATTATCTTCTGCTCTTCGTGGAACACCGGCCTGAACAGGTTGCGTTTGTATCCTGCAAAACGAGCAGACTCCTGGTCAAGGAGATCCAGACGCAAACGGTTATCACCACTTGCAACGTCTTGCAGATTGGGCGCAGACTTCCGTGGTGCAGCCGGCTTACCGGGAGTAAAGGTGAGGCTCGATACGGTTTTCTGCCGAGGCATCCGGAAATAGCTGGAGGCAGCAGCGACAACAAAAAGCAGTAACAAAATGGCGAGGAGAGCCTTTTTCCGATTCATTGCCCCTCCTGCCGCAGGTAAATCGTTAGTCCGACCCTCAGGTCAACCCGCTCCTCGGTCATCTTGGGATTGTTGAGAGCTATGGCGTCGACAATCACCATTTCGCGAAGATGCCCCAGATCGGCGATAAAACTCTTGATTGCAGCATACTTGCCCGTCACGTTGAACCCAGTCCCGTAGGCAATGAGGTTCTCATCCTTCACGATCTCAGGCTTGTAGGTAATCCCGGCAATGGAAACTGAATTGGTCGCAGCCAGTTCGTAGAGCTGCCCGACAATACGCGCCAGATCCTTTTTATTAGCGATTCGTGAGCGCCAGACATCCAAATCCGCCTTGCCCTGCTGATAGATGGTTACTTTATCTGCAGGTGAGCTCCCAACGTTTCTGCGTCGGGAAAACCACTGATTCTGAAGCTCTGTCAGTTGCGGAATCTGATACAGGGAAGAATAGAGGAAGAGCCCCGCATCGGCACATACCAGGACAAGGATGAAAATCAGGACTTTCGGCCGGGTACGAATGATTTCCTTTATGGCGGAATATGCTCGTTTCATTGCATCTTGACCTGACAGGTAATATTGAAAGATATGCCCTTTTGAGCATCCCCTACCTTGGCATCAGTCTGGGAAAGAAGGAATATTTCTGAAAAATGCTGCGACTGTTCCATATTCTCCAGCAATTGCCGCAAACGCATAAATGAAAGCGTAGCTCCAGACAGCTTCAAAACCTTGGTCTTGGGATCAGGCTCTATCTTTGTCACTGCAACTCCATCAGGCACAACCGATTCCAGATAGTCAAGCAGTGTGACCCAGTTGAAAGTCTTGCGGGAAATAACCGAATTGGCAAAGTGAATATGTGACATCAAACGTTGGTAGTCCGGCTCGGTGAAAGCAGGACCACTGCTGACAGCAGTCTTTTTCTGCATGGCAGTCAGTTCGCCAGAAATACGGCTGGCTTCGCCAGCTCTACTCGAAATCCCCAAGATATTTAGCGTGAGAATTCCAAACAGAACCAGAAAAACCAGGGACAAGGCAAGATTCAACTGGCCGTGGTTGATATAGGTCCTGGTGGAAAGATTGATCGTAAGGCGCATCAGAGGTTCCTCAAGGCTGCACCGCAAGCTGCTGACATGGCGTAAAGCGCATTCCTATCAATCGTACTGCAGGTAGCGGAACGGGAAAGGACGCGTTCCACATCCAACAGCACCGGTTCCTGAGACGTTGCTTCAGACACCAAAACTTTGAATTCCTCAACTTGATCATATGAAGTGAGACAGTATACCTTCCCCAGAGGGACGCCGGGATGCTTGTCCTGATGGACAAGGAGGGAACTGCTGATCTCCCGATAAACCCGGTTAGGGGTGAAGGTCGCAGCGCTCAGTTCTTTGGTGCGGTAAAATTCCAGTGCACCCTCACGAAAAAGGAGGACACTGACGACCCCATTGAAATAGCAAATGAAACCATAGTCGTTGTCCAGGGAAAACCGGTCGGCAAAGAGCTCATAAATACCGAATGTCGTAAAATCAATATGATTTGGTTCAAGTCCTGCCTGAGCAAGTAACTCTTCGTACTGTACAAGAACCTGTCTGCAGATGAGGGAAACCAGCACGACGATCTCTCCGGTTTCACGTTCCTGTACCTGCTGAAAGTCAAAATGGGCATCGTTGATATCAAAGGGGAAATTTTTCTTCAATTTCCACCGAATAATATCTCCCGCCTCGTCACGACTCTTGAAACGGGTATCGAGGTCGAGCAGAATTACCCTGCCTGCGGCATCAGGCAGGGAGACAGACGTCCTGACCGTTTTTGTCAGAAGCCTGAGGTGCGTGTCGCGGACGGTTGTAACGAACTTCCCCGGATCAAGGATATTGGCCTCTCTGAGAGAAATGTGAATGGTATCGGCATGCAAAGGCGCTGTGTCAAAGGCCTCGACTACTGGCTTTGTCCGCGAACCGGAAATCAGTGCCAACCGGATCCCGTCAGGGTATATTTCAAGGCCTAGAGACTTTCGGGCAAACATGACTACTCCACAAAGGTTACGCGGTTGATTTCCCGCAAGGTAGTTTCTCCGGCGATGACCTTCTCGACAGCAGATTCTCTCAGAAAACTGGTCCCGGCTTCCCGCGCAGCCTTCTTAAGCAGTATTGCTGAACTTTTATTGACGATCAACTCCCTGAGTTCGTCATTGAGATCCAGCAGTTCAACGATTGCTGAGCGCCCCCGATAGCCGGTATGATTGCATTCGTCACATCCACGTGCATCATAGAAGGTTGCAACCCGGCACATCTCCGGATCAATCCCTGATTCCACCAGCACCTCGTCGGTGAGTGTTATCGGATATTTGCATTTTACGCAGAGTTTTCGCACCAATCTCTGGGCCATGACACAGTTCAGGCAGGAGACGAAATTATAGGGGTCTATACCCATGTGGATAAAACGACCAAGCACGTCAAAGACATTGTTGGCGTGAACTGTCGTAAAAACCAGGTGCCCGGTAAGAGCTGACTGAACAGCTATCTGCGCCGTTTCCGGATCTCTGATCTCGCCAACCATAATCTTGTCCGGGTCATGGCGGAGTATTGAACGAAGGCCGCGCGCAAAAGTAAGACCCTTTTTCTCGTTTACCGGGATCTGTACGATCCCCTTGAGCTGGTATTCGACCGGGTCCTCGATAGTGATGATCTTCTCTTCTCCCGTGTGAATCTCCGACAGAGCCGCATAGAGCGTCGTAGTTTTCCCAGAACCGGTAGGGCCGGTAACCAGTACCATCCCGTAGGGCTCACGGATCATCTTGCGGAAACGCCTGATCTCCCGGATGTCCATCCCGAGTGTATCGAGGGTAAGCCCTTTCAAGTCCTGGGCAATGCTCTCCTTGTCGAGAATCCTGATGACCGCATCCTCGCCAAAGGCGCTCGGCATGATGGAGACGCGGAAATCGATGGATTTATCATTGATTTTAACCTTGAAGCGCCCATCTTGCGGGATACGCCGTTCAGAGATATCGAGCTCGCTCATGACTTTGAGCCGCGAGATGATTGGTCCCTGGAAATGCAGATCAATGGGGTCCGTCGCCTTATACAGAACCCCGTCTATGCGATACTTGATTATGACGCCATTCAGAGCGGTTTCTATATGTATGTCGCTGGCTCGTCGGTTCAGGGCATCAAGAATTGTGGAATTGACCAACTTGATGATTGGGCTGGTATCGGCGGAGATCTTCTCCACGGAGAGAATCTCTTCTCCTCTCTCCGTCTCCGTCACCAATTGAAGCATGAAATCCTCAGAGACCTCTTTAAGGACCCTGCTCGTCCCTTCCCCCCGTTTCAATACCTGTGAGATTTGAGAGTCTGCGGCAAGCTTGATGATCAGAGGGCGATCTAGAAGGATTTCAAGCTCGTCGAGCTTTACCACGTCCGTGGGGTCGGAAATGGCGACTACCAGAGAATCCCCCTCCTGTTCCAGAGGGACAAAGTGAAAACGATACATTGTATCGGGAGGAAAGGAGTTTAGCAGGGTTTCATCAATCCTGAAACCTTGGAGGTCGATGTAATCCAGTGCAAACTGGGCCGCAAGCGTTTTTGCCAAAACTTCTTCCGTAATGAGACCATCATTGAGGCAAATCTCGCCGAACCGCTGCCCTGTGCTTTTCAACTTGTCGATGACGTAATTATACTGGTCGACAGTGAGATCACCGCTCTCCAGCATCAGATCGCCGAGTTTTTTCCGGGTGAAGTATTGTGCCATTATCCGCCTACCGCCCCTGCGATCTTGAAGATTGGCAGGTACATGGTCAAGATGATTACCCCAATTACGATCCCCATAACAATCATGATCGCGGGCTCGATCGCCGTAGTCAGGACATGGAGTCGTTGCTCAATTTCATCCTCGAAATATTCGGAGATATCCGAAAGCATTTCTTCCAACGCTCCTGTTGTTTCCCCCACCGCAATCATTCGCAGCGCAAGTGGAGGCATGATCCTGGTACCCTCAAAAGCTGTTGAAAGACTAACACCTTCCTCGATTTTGGCAACCGCATCCAGCATCCGACGCTCAAGCACGCGGTTATTCAATGTGCCAACCGACATCCGTAGCGACTCTACAATGGGGATACCGCTGCCGATTACCGTAGCAAGGGTTCTGGTGAATCCGGTCAGTGCATATTTGACATGAAGGTCCTTGACCAACGGAATCCTAAGCAACCAACTATCCACGACATAACGCCCGCTGCTTGTCGTACTCCAGCGCCTGAACAGTGCCACTCCGCCAATGGCAAGCAAAACCATTACAATGAAATATCGCTTTAACCAACTAGTAAAACTCATTAATATCTGTGTTGGTACCGGAAGCTGAGAACCGGCATCGGCATATATCTGACTGAACGTTGGAACTACATAGACTAATAGCAGGGTAACTGCCGCAAAAGCCACAGTTATGAGGATTGCCGGATAATATAGAGCCGATCCCACCTTCTTCTTGATCGCCTCAGCCTTTTTGACAAACGTTGTATAGCGGCGGATCGTCAGGGGCAAATCACCGGTTCGTTCTCCGGCGCGCACCGATGCGACATACAGATGAGAAAATGCTCCGGGGTGCTTGGCGAGTGCGTCGGAAAGCGACGCTCCCCCTTTGATATCCTCCCGCACTCCGGTAAGAATATCTACCAGCTTGCCTTTCCCACCGCGCTCGAGAATCGCATCAAGTGCCTGGATAATAGGTAATCCCGCTTTCATGAGAACAAGGAATTCCTGGTTAAAGGAAAGGAGTTCCTTGGTATCCACCTTCCGACGATAGATCCCAGAATCCCAGAGAAACTGCAAGGGTTTCTTTTTTACAGAAAAAACAAAAAACCCTTGTTCTTCAAGGGTTTGCTTGAGCATAACCGGATCGATGGATTCTATTTCCTTTTCCAGGATCCGTCCATCGGCAGTACCGAGTTTACATGAGAAAAGTGGCATAAGTATTGGTATATAGCATACTCACGGGTAAATAAAAACCGAAAACCAATCGTCAGGCCTTTACCAGCCTATCTGCAGGTAATCATGCTTATTTGTTATGACAAGAAAGGCAGAGGCGTGTCATGGGATATCGGAGGTGATAATGATGCTGCTGTGGATCATCAGATTGAATATGCATATCATGGCATGTTATGGCACAGGCGATCTCTTTGTCAGCATCGAGCGGCAAGTTTTCGCGATTCAACGTCGGTTTTTCCCCTACCCCATGACCAAAATCGACCCCGTGGCACTGCTCGCAAACCGTATCGAAATCCACTTTGAGTTTTCGCTTGCTTGAACCAAGAGTAAACCAACTATTGAGGCTTTCTTCCGATTCCACATGGCATATCTGGCAACTTCCTTTCGTGCCATGGGGATTCATTTTGATATCAAGTGCCGGTTCCACACCAAGGACGGCACGGGGCGCAGCAAGCACCACAAATCCCAGCACAACAATGCCATTTCGCATATAATCCTCTACAGGTACGATGGTCAGTATGTTTTGGGATTGTGGTCAACACCGTGGCAGGTCAGATAACATTCCCCTCTGAATGCACCCATCCCTTTTTCGTTGAATTTAAGCATACCACTGGAACTTACCGAAACAACATCGGTATCGAACTTGAGCAGGTATTTATATTCCGTACTGCCATGGGAACTGTGGCAGGTATGGCAGGATGTCCCCCCGCTGCTGGCTGTTCCACCCTGCTTTCCTCGAATGTGCTGGGAGTGGTATTTGAAACTTTCATTCCCGAGGATACTGGACCGGTTGTGACAACGATAGCAGAGGGCATAGGCGAAAGCGCTTTCGGACTCATTATCCCTCGTTGAAAAATTGTCCCTGAGGATATGCTGATAACTGGAACTATGGGGGCCACGCGGACCAGCAGGATCATCGTTCCCATGACAGTCGCTGCAGGTTATCGTGGAAATCTCCGACGGGCTGATACGTTTTTCGCGATACGGTTTCAACAGACTGACAACGGTGAGATTCCGCCCTTCGGACTCCACTGGGTGGAAAGAAGGGTTCATAGTGGAAAACTCGATACGCTTATTCGTAGAAAGACCGGGGAGGTTCGCACTATCGGAGTGGCATCGATAACATAATTCATACTCTTTCGTTATATCTGCAACTATATTACCAATCTGCTTGCCCTTGATCCCGGCAAATCTGTTTTCACTCGAAACCTGATGGGGACTATGGCAATCCACACAGTCCGCATGCCGAGGTGTGCGGGCATCGGTCTCCGGCAGTCGCTCTTTACTAGAATGTATCCCTTTAGATTCGAGAATCGGATGGCGATAGTTTTTTTTCAGTTCTGATTCGATGTCCTTTAATTCTCGGCTAGATCGATAGCTCCCTTTCACTCTGCGTTGTAGGCTCCCATGACAAGTCAAACAGCCATCAAGGCCTCCGCCACTACGAAAATCAAAGCCGACATGACAACTCCCGCATCCATACGGCAGTTTTTGCCGATCCAAATGGGATGGCAGAGATGATGAGGCAGCCTGGACAGCATGGCTTAGCAGCATCAGCGACAGAGCAATTAAGACATTCCATTTTGCCATACAGTTCATCCTGTGCCGAATCATTGTAAGGGGAATGATGAGGTGGGTATATTATGACAGTCCAGGCAGACCGCATCATGGTCCGAAGTGGCATTCCCTGCCCCACCATAAACCCAGAACGGAGCAATCTTTCTACCGACATTGGGAGGAGTCAGATAGGTATCCTCCGATGATTGATTCTGATGGGGGTTGTGACAGGTCGTACATTGCATCCGCTTTCCCGCGTCAAGTTTGACCTGCGGGATACTGGGAAATCGGTAATTCTGGGTTGCCTTCTCCGGGTCAGCCTGAATGGCGTTCAAGACTGCATTGTCATACACAAATGAAACAGGGTGATGCCCAAACTTTATCTTGTTCGCATCAAACAGGGCAATCCCCGTAATACGGTCATTAACCCCCATATTTATTGACTGATGGTTGAGAATGGCTCCCAAGGAGACACCACCGGCAGTAACACCGTCATGACAGCTGAGGCAGAGGCGGGAGGAACCGTTTGGCTCGCCGAACTGCGCGGCAGACGTGCGTCGGATAATAAGAGTTGAGGAGGAATACCGGCCAAAGGTCACCGATGGATTGCTTCGGTTCCAGAGAGTTGTCTGTGGCGCTGCCCGGTGCGGCGTGTGGCAGAAAATGCAGATTTCAGTGTTATGCTCATCTCCGTATGCAACCGGCGGCTGCGCCTGGTAGGTAATATTTTTGTTCAGGGATGAGAGATTGTGCTTGTTTCCCCCGGTGACAAGATCAGAAATTTTTGGGCCTGCAGCGGAAACAGTAGATGCGATACCCCACAAGAGTGTCGCAACCCCGGCATAACGAATGAATTTATTCATGCTTCCCACCTGCTTTCAGGTATTGAAAAACCTGAATGCGCCGATTGAAGGTATCAGCAATGAAAATGCGGTCTTGATTATCGATAAAGATGCCACTGGGCAGAGAAAATTCTCCGGGCCTGTCACCATTTATCCCGACAAACAGCAGCAATTTGCCCTCTCCATTGAATATCTGAAAATTGTTATGATTTGCATCAACAACATAGACGTGGCCATCGCTGTCGAGAGCCACCCCTTTGGGACGAGAAAAAGTACCGGGGACATCTCCAACTTCGCCGATTCGCTCTATCAGCTTTCCATCAACGCTATATTTTTTGACCGTGAAATTCATGGCATCGGTGACATAGACGTTACCCAATTTATCTGTCGCAACAAATGACGGAGTATTTAAATCCTCGCTGGGTGATGGCACAGGGAATGCACCTTCGTACACATCATTTGAATTAAATTTATGCAATATATTCGCCAATGCATCTACGATAAATTTCTCTCCAGCAGGACCGATGGCAATGCCTCCAGGCCTCTTGAACCCTACCGGTGAGATCAGTTCCTTAATAAATTCGCCATCCTTCCTGAACTTGAACACCTTGTTAAGCAATGAATCAGATATGTAGAGATTATCATCCCGGTCTAGGGCAACAGCAACGGGGCTCGCCAACTGGTCACCACCAGCCTTGCTGATATACGACACGTCCCTGTCGACGAGATCATATCGATGAACAACCCCCATGGATGTATCAGCTATATATAATACACCCTTTGAATCTGTAGCTACACTATACGGGGTAAGCAATTCCAGAATTATCCGATTATCGCCAGTAACTAATTCAGAAAATTTCTGAAATTCGTTCTTTTGAGGATAAATATCTTCTGGACCTTTTATATCACACAAATATTTGATTCTGGGAGGATCCGGCGGTTGGGGCCAAACCAGATTCACAGCTTGATCGCTCAGCAATAATGGTTCTACCCTACTACAAGCTGAACAAAAAGCCATCACACTGCAGAGCAGCAAACATCGTAGCATTTGGGAAAAAACATCCCTTTCAGGCATTTATCATTCCACAAAACCAGAGTGCAAAAAAGACAAGGATGCCACCTCCCCAACGGATTGCTGTTCGTGGGGCAAAAACCGACTGGCGAGGAAATCCTCCCCAAATAAAACCAATAGAGCAAACAACCCAGCCCCAGAATCCAACTATCGCAAGAACAGCCCACTGTTCCTTGATCATCGCGAAAAGCTCCCGCTCAGTTTGCCGATAAGTGTGCCAATCTTCAGTTTCCAAACCATGAGAACCGCTTCAAAGACAATTCTGCGTGACATTTTCGAAGTCCCGGCATGACGATCTATAAAAATTATGGGGATTTCACCAATGAGAAATCCCCGCTCCATACAACGATAATTCATTTCGATCTGGAATGAATAACCGTCTGACCTTACCTTGTCCAAATCAATCGCCTCTATGACCTTACCTTTAAAGCATTTAAAGCCGCTTGTGCAGTCGGCAAGATGCAATCCTGTTATCAAGCGGGTGTACACACTCGCAAAATAGCTGAGCATCAGTCTGCGTAAAGGCCAGTTTACAACACTGATCCCATTGAGATAACGAGATCCGATAACCACGTCATACCGTCCCATCATTGCGATAAACTCTGGAAGAATAGCTGGATCGTGAGAAAAATCAGCATCCATTTCCACTATGTAATCAGCCTGCATGCCTATGGCGATACGAAAACCTTCCCGATAAGCTGAGCCAAGCCCCAATTTGCCCGCTCTATGCAGAACACTCACTCGATCTTGAGCAGAAGCAATGCCATCGGCTATCTCACCGGTGCCGTCCGGAGAGTTGTCATCAACGATCAAGACATGTATCCCGTCATCCTGACGTAAAACCTCAGCGACCAATTTTTCAATATTGTCCCGCTCATTGTAAGTCGGTATAACTACGACTGTTTTCAACGACGTTAACCTTTAGCAGTAGGATAGATAATCTTGGCCTTTCCCCGTAAACCATCCATCCATTCATTGAAAAGTCGTTCACGCTCTTGCGTGGTCAGCTGCTTTTTGATCTTTTCCTTTGCTTCATCAAAAGGAATCTGGCGCGGCTCCTTCTTATCATCAAGCTTCACCAGATAAAAACCCTTGAGAGACTCCACAACGCCACTCACTTCCCCAATTTTCATGGACTTAATCTGCTTCTCGAACTCTTCTTCCATCTGTCCGGCATGCATAACGCCAAGATCTCCGCCCTTGATACGCGTCATATCATCGGAATACGCTGCGGCAATATCGGCAAACACCGCACCATTCTGGATCTTCTGCAGTAAATCCTCAATTTTTTTCCTGTATTCCGCACGTTGGGAGGCTGTTGACGATGGTGGCACCTTGACGAGTATTATGCTAGCCCGGTACTCTTCCGGCTTTTTGTATTTTGTACTATTCTCCTGATAATATTTTGCTACCTGTACATCAGTCACATTGATCCTGTCGTCAACCTCTTTGAGATTGATCTTCTTGGAAAGAGTATTCCTTTCTACAAATCTGGTCATTGACTTTTCTGAAAATCCCGCACTCGCAACCGCCTTTTCATATTCCTCCAAGGTAGGGAATTTCGCGACCAACGTACCTATTTCCATCTCCAGTTCAGCTTTTGATAATTTCATTTTCTTATCTAAAGCGTCTTGATACTGTAATTCCATATCTACGAGGACATTCATGGCCTTTTTTTCGATCTCTTTCATTTTTTCGGGGGATACACCACCATGGAAGGAGCGTTCCAAGGGAATGATTTTCGATATCTCTTGATTGAGTTCAGCCTTTGTGAGTTCGGCTCCGTTCACAATTGCTACGACACTCGCACCGTCTCCGGCATTGGCAGTACCCCAACCACAGAAAAGACAGAACATCAACAGTAAGGCCAGGAAAAATCGCATAGAACCCTCTTTCACAGGTATTTCAAGAAGAATAGTCGATTTACATTCGGCAAGTCAAGTAGAAGGGGAAAGTGGCATCCAGCACAAAAATAAAAAGGCCATGGCGTTAACCATGACCTCAAACTAATTGGCGGGGTCGACGGGACTCGAACCCGCGGCCTCCGGCGTGACAGGCCGGCGTTATAACCGACTTAACTACGACCCCCTGGAACTGCACAACAATAACATACAAATTGGTGGGCGAAACAGGGATCGAACCTGTGACATCCAGCTTGTAAGGCTGGCGCTCTCCCAGCTGAGCTATTCGCCCTGTTAAATGGCGGGGTCGACGGGACTCGAACCCGCGGCCTCCGGCGTGACAGGCCGGCGTTATAACCGACTTAACTACGACCCCGTACCAGGCGCTTCAAAAGAAGCTGATTTATAGCAAAGGCACGTCTACTGTGTCAAGGCATTTTTTGCCACACAATCAATGTGAAATTGGTGCAACTGGCCGTGGCTTCCCATCAACATCACCCTGCTTTATATGCCATGAAGAACTGAACCCGCTCTTGAGTGCATGAACGAGAACCTCATCCATATGATTCACAAGGCGAACCGATATTCCTTTACGGAGATCGGCGGGGATTTCAAGCAGATCCTTTTCGTTTTCATAGGGGAGAATTACCATCTTTACCTGAGCTCGTCGAGCTGCAAGAAGTTTTTCCTTAACTCCACCTATGGGAAGCACTCGACCGCGTAATGTGATCTCACCGGTCATGGCGATTTCGTTGCGAACGGGTACTCCTGTTAAAGCCGAAGCAATTGCAGTCGCCATAGTAATTCCTGCCGAAGGACCGTCCTTAGGGATAGCTCCTTCTGGGACATGAATATGCAGATCATAGTTGCGATAAAAGTCCCTGCTCAACCCAAGCAGTTGTGCACGGGATCGGACATAGCTCAATGCGGCATGCGCCGATTCCTGCATGACTTCACCGAGTTTCCCCGTGATGGTCAGTTTACCGCTTCCTGCCAGGACAGCGACCTCTATGCTCAGAAGGTCACCACCGGCCTCTGTCCAGGCAAGGCCTGTTACCACACCAATCGAATCGGAATGTTTGTGACAGGTTCTGGTAAATTTACGGCCACCGAGTAATTCCCGGACTTGCGTGGGCTTGATGATAAATTTCCTTTTTGCACCTGCAACAATAGACCTGGCAACTTTACGGCATATCCCTGCAATCTCTCGTTCAAGATTGCGTACCCCTGCTTCACGCGTGTAATAACGAATAATTTCAGCAAGGGCACTCTCGTTGAACTGTACCTCATGGTCGTGCAACCCATGTGAATGTAATTGTTTTTTCACCAGATACTCTTTAGCAATATGCAACTTTTCCTGCTCTGTATAGCCGTCCAGCTTGATCACCTCCAAACGATCGAGTAGAGGACGCGGTATTGAATGCAGCGAGTTTGCGGTTGTAATGAACATTACCTTTGAAAGATCATAATCGAGATCCATGAAATGATCTGAAAACGCATTATTCTGTTCTGGGTCAAGGACCTCCAAAAGAGCGGAAGCAGGATCACCGCGAAAATCGGAGGAGAGCTTATCTATTTCATCAAGAAGAAAAACCGGATTATTGCTACCGACCTTTTTCAGACTTTGGATAATCTTCCCCGGCATAGACCCTACATACGTCCGGCGATGGCCACGAATCTCCGCTTCGTCTCTGACACCGCCCAGAGACATCTTTACAAAATCACGACCTGTCGCCCGAGATATTGAACGAGCAAGTGAGGTTTTCCCAACACCAGGAGGACCGACAAAGCACAGGATTGGGCCTTTTATCGAGTTCACAAGGGAGTGCACTGCCAGAAATTCCAGAATCCGCTGCTTAACCTTATCCAGGCCATAATGATCAGTATTGAGTACCTGCTCAGCAACGTGCAAGTCAGACTTCTCATCAGCGAATTTTCCCCAAGGCAGCGCAAAGAGCCAGTCGAGATAATTCCTGAGAACAGCTGCTTCTGCAGACATAGGAGACATATGGTGCAATTTTTTCAATTCTGTCAATGCCTTGGTACGTGCCTCTTCTGTCAGGGGCAGATTTTGCGCTTTATCTTCGAGCTCTTTCAACTCCTGCTTGTAATCATCCTTGCTGCCTAGTTCTTTTTGAATGGCCCGCATCTGCTCGTTGAGATAATACTCTCGCTGGGTTCTTTCGATCTGCTTTTTAACTCGACTACGAATTTTCTTATCAATCTGGAGGATTTCTATCTCACCCTCCATGAAAACCAACAACTTTTCCAACCTGTCAACCGGCGAAGCCATTGCCAGGAGTTCTTGTTTGTCGGGCAGCTTTAAAGCTATATGCGAAACAAGATTATCTGCAAGTAATGCCGGCTCTTTTATGCTACGCAATGCTTCAAGTGTTTCCTGTGGGGCATTATTGGTGAGCTTCAGATAACTCTCAAAAGTGGTGGTAACTATGCGTACCAGGGCTTCCGCTTCAACAGAGTCATCTGTCTTTTCAGTAACTTCAGCAACATCAACCTGGAGACATTCCCGTTGGTTGATAAATGCGACAATCTCCCCCCTGGTCTTCCCCTCTACCAAGACCTTGACGGTTCCATCAGGAAGTTTCAGCAGTTGTAATATCTGGCAAATGGTCCCCGACTGAAAGATCTCATCAACGGCAGGCTCTTCGGTTGTAGCGTTTTTTTGCGCGGCGAGAAAAATGTTCTTGCCGCTTTCAACCGCCAGTTCCAAAGCCCGCACCGATTTATCACGCCCCACAAAAAGAGGGACCACCATGTGGGGGAAAACAACAATATCCCTTAACGGCAAGAGAGGGAATCTTTTAAGATCCCCTCTCTTGCTGGAGCGCCGTGTTTTTTTCACAGGTTTATCACTATTAATCATGCTGACTCCGCCATATTTTCGTAAACAATAATCGGCTTCTCCCTGCGGGAGATAACGTCTTCGTTGATAACAACCTCTTTCACCATGGTTTGCGAAGGGACTTCATACATTATGTCAAGCATTGCATTCTCGAGGATCGACCGTAAACCACGCGCACCGGTTTTCCGTTTCAATGCTTCACGAGCAATGGCAACCAACGATCCATCGGTAAATTTCAGTTTCACATGCTCCATCTCAAAAAGCTTCTGATATTGCTTGATAAGGGCATTCTTCGGCTCTTTGAGGATCTGAACCATGGCTTCCTCGTTGAGCTCAGCCAAAGTAGCCAAAACAGGGAGCCGGCCGACGAATTCCGGGATGAAGCCAAACTTCAACAGGTCTTCAGGCGTAACTTCGGCCAGCAATTCGCCGCTTTTCTTTTCCGACTTTTTCTTGACCTCTGCACCGAACCCAAGCGTCTTTACGCCAATCCGCTGCTGGATAATATTGTCAAGCCCGGCAAATGCTCCTCCGCAGATAAAAAGAATATTTGTCGTATCGACCTTGAGGAACTCCTGCTGCGGATGCTTTCGTCCCCCCTTCGGCGGTACACTGGCAACCGTCCCTTCGATGATTTTCAGCAGAGCCTGCTGAACACCCTCGCCGGAAACATCGCGTGTGATGGAAGGAGAATCTGACTTGCGGGCAATTTTATCGATTTCGTCGATATAGATGATACCTTTCTGGGCCTTCTCTACATCGTAATCTGAAGCTTGCAGCAGATTGAGAATTATGTTTTCAACATCCTCCCCCACGTACCCAGCCTCTGTCAGATTGGTGGCATCAGCCATGGCAAAGGGGACCTTAAGAATACGGGCCAATGTCTGGGCAAGTAGAGTCTTGCCTGATCCGGTTGGCCCGAGAAGCAGGATATTACTCTTCTGCATCTCAACATCCGTGGGCTTGCCCATTGCTTCTATACGCTTGTAATGATTATAGACGGCAACGGCAAGGATCTTCTTCGCACGCTCCTGGCCAACCACATACTCGTCAAGGACATCCTTGATCTCATGCGGCTTGGGTAGTTTACGAACATCAGGACTCATTGCCTCTTCAAGCTTGGTCTCTTCGGCAATGATGTCATTGCATAGCTCGATACACTCGTCGCAGATATAAACCGTCGGCCCGGCAATAAGCTTCTTCACCTCATCCTGACTTTTTCCGCAAAAAGAACAGATCAGGTTTTCGGTTCTGTCATCTCTTCTGCTCACCTGGAACCTCCGGCAAGGTTATTTCTGGTCATAATCGAATCAATAATACCATAGTTACTTGCTTCTTCACCAGACATAAAGTAGTCCCGCTCGGTATCCGTTTCGATCTTTTCCAGCGCTTGCCCGGTATGGAATGCGAGGAGTTCATTCAGTTTTTTCTTAAGTCTCAGTATCTCTTGGGCCTGTATCTGGATATCAGTTGCCTGCCCTTGGAAACCGCCTAAAGGCTGATGGATCATAATTCGAGAGTGACTCAAACTGTAGCGTTTCCCCTTTTCACCGGCAGCAAGCAACATAGCCGCCATCGATGCCGCCTGCCCGACACAGATCGTCGCCACAGGCGGTTTTATGTACTGCATGGTGTCATAGATGGCAAGGCCGGAGGTAACCACACCTCCTGGCGAGTTTATGTAAAGATGGATATCCTTGTCCGGGTCTTCTGCTTCAAGAAAGAGCATCTGCGCAATTACAAGGTTTGATAGATGGTCATCTATAGCACCACCAAGAAAAATGATCCTGTCCTTTAACAGCCGGGAGTAAATATCATAAGATCGCTCACCCCTGCCGGTATGCTCCACGACTATCGGCACCAGCATCACATCTCTCCTTTTCTGATCATGTATAGCCTCAATCAAAATTAGCTCTTTGCGGCTTCGGTTATTTCCGCTTTTGCCATGAGCATCGAAAAAACCTTTTCGTCGATAAGATATTCGACAAGCGATTCATTTGCCTGGGCATTATTCGTGTAGAACTCTTTTAATCTATCGTAATTATGACCACTTTCTTCAGACATTTTTTTCAGTTGCTGCTCAATATCGGCTTCTTCGACCTTGACACCCTCTTGGCGAGCAAGCGCGCTCATGATAAGAGAGCTTTTCACCTTATGTTCAGCTACATCACGAAACTGGGTCTTGTACTGATCATCATCCATCCCCATCATAGCTAATGACATCCTCTGGGACTCTAGGCGCTTTTTTGCCCCATCGAGCATGCTCTCCAATTGTCTGTCAACGAGAGTTTGAGGCACTTCGCAATCATTCTTTTCAACAAGAGCCTTCACGAGTTGCTCACGCAAGTCAGATTCGATCCGATCCTTTTCCTGCTTTTCTATAGTCTCCTCGAGACGATTGCGAAGCTGTTCCATATTCTCAAAGTCACCCATCTCTTTTGCAAAATCATCATCTAAAGCAGGAAGTTCCCGTGTTTTTATCTCTTTCACCATAACAGAAAATGAGGCTTCAACGCCGGCAAGTTCCTTAGCATGATAGTCTGAGGGAAAGGTAACTTTGATATCTGCTTCCGCTCCGCCATTGAGCCCAATGAGTTGCTCCTCGAATCCAGGGATAAAGGAACCGGACCCAAGCACCAGCGAATGGTCCTCCCCCTTTCCACCAGGAAACGGTACGCCATCGATAAATCCTTCAAAATCGATGACAACCATATCCCCCTGGGCAGCAGCATGGTCAGCCGCAGCCGGTGCAAATTGAGCCATATTCTCACGGATCTGCTGAAGACGCTCCTCTACCTTCACCGGATCTGCAACAAAAGTTTCTTTTGTAACTTGCAGCCCTTCATATGCCACATTTCCAATTTCAGGTACAACTTCTACCGTTGCAGAAAATTTCAGGTCTTCACCAGCAACAACACCGTCACTTTCAAGGAGAGGGTGGGCAACCGGTACAAGCTTATTATCCAGCAAAGCCTTGGGATAGGACTCATTGAACAGATTGCGAAGCACATCATCAGCCATCGCATCACTGTAATACTTTTCGATATATGATTGCGGGGCCTTCCCTTTTCTAAAACCCTTTACCGCAGCCTGTTTCCGAATCTTCTCATAAACCTTGCCGATTTCATGAGATACACGCTCTGCAGGCACTTCAAACTTGATTTTCTTTTTGACTGAGCTGAGCTCTTCAATTGTAATCTGCATCTAAGGTCTCCTGGCACATGGAATCTTGTTACACCGAATGGGTCACAGTAACTCTCTCTGTGTGGATCCTGCAAGAAATCCCACTGAGGCATGAAGCAAGTAAGGTTGGTAGGCTATTGAAGGTTATAAAGTGACTGGTTGGTGCGAGAGAGGGGAGTCGAACCCCTACGGTTGCCCGCTGGATCCTAAGTCCAGTGCGTCTGCCAGTTCCGCCACTCTCGCCTGTTCATCGGATCTGAAGAAGTCTTCCGGCCATGATAACAATGAACATACCGTAAACACTTCACGACATAACAATAAGCCCCGCTGAGCGGGGCTGAGTTTAAATGGGGTGGCTAGTGGGATTCGAACCCACGTATGTACGAGTCACAGTCGTAAGTGTTAACCGCTTCACCATAGCCACCGTAATAAGGTCTTGGCACGCCTGGCACGATTCGAACGTGCGACCTACGGATTAGAAGTCCGTTGCTCTATCCAGCTGAGCTACAGGCGCAGAGTTGGTCGGGGTGAGAGGATTCGAACCTCCGACCCCCTGCTCCCAAGGCAGGTGCGCTAGCCAGGCTGCGCTACACCCCGTAGAGATAGGACTTATAGCATACCGAAATATCCGATGCAAGCATTTTTCAGCCGCTACCCCGTTGTGTTCACGATGAATAATTACCTCAATCCATCTGTTATGTTTTTTCCTTCGATAGAAAATCAACAAATTTTTGAAACGCATTTGAGCGATGGCTTATTCTATTTTTTATGCTGATGGGGAGTTCGGCAAGGGTTTTCCCAAATTCGGGAACAAGAAACAGTGGGTCATAACCAAAACCCGCGCTCCCTCTTGGCGCATCGAGGATAAGACCGGAGAGTTGACCGTCAAAAGTTACGCATTCCCCTGCAGGAGTACAAAAGGCAAGACAGCAGACAAACCGAGCCTGACGGAACGCAGAAGCAACGCCCGTCAATTCGCGCAACAGCTTCTCGTTGTTTTTTGCATCGTCTGAACCAGCTCCGGCAAACCGGGCAGACAAAACCCCTGGATTACCATCAAGGGCATCCACCTCGAGCCCCGAGTCGTCCGCAAGTGTTGGAATCCCCGTAAGATTCGCTGCATAACGGGATTTGAGCAGTGCATTCTCAAGAAACGTTGTCCCGTTTTCTTCCGGAAGTACCAGACCTGGGAAATCGGCAAGAGAATAACACGTTTCAACGTTGGGTTTGAGGAGTTCAGTAAACTCCTTGAATTTACCGGCATTGGATGTTGCAATGAGAATTGCCTTCACGTCGAGAGGACCTTTCTTTGAATCTCGAACAAACACGCAGCCCCTGAAAACGCCAATGAGCGCATTGCATCCATCTGTTCAATCGTAAACGGCTCACCCTCGGCAGTGCCCTGGACCTCAACCATCCTCTGCGAAGAGGTCAACACAAAATTCATGTCCACTTCTGCCATTGAATCCTCACCATAATCAAGATCCAGCAGAGGAATCCCATCGACGATTCCAACACTCACAGCCGCTAACGCTTCACGGATTGGGTTACCGGCAATTATTCCTCTGCCCTGCAATACGCGAACAGCCTCCATCAAGGCCACATATGCACCGGTTATAGATGCCGTTCGAGTACCGCCATCAGCTTGGATCACATCACAATCGATCAAAACCGAACGCTCCCCCAATAGCGTCAAATCAATGACGCTACGCAAGGATCGTCCGATGAGTCGCTGAATTTCATGAGTCCGTCCACTGACTTTTCCTCTTGACGATTCACGAGCCGATCGAGTATGGGTCGCTCGTGGCAACATTGAATACTCGGCCGTGACCCATCCCGTCCCCTTTCCCCTGAGAAACGGAGGAACTGTTTCTTCAACGGACGCGGTACAAATGACTTTTGTCTCTCCAAACTCGACCAGTGCAGACCCTTCAGCATATCTATTGACATTGCGGGTCATAGCAATCAGGCGTAGTTCGTGCGCTTCTCGACCATCCTTACGCATACTGCTTCCTTCCTTTATATGTTTGCTGAGTAGTAACAAAGGCTGTGCTGAGATGTCAATGTGAAGTTTATGAGAGCCTCTAAAGTCCACCCTGAGCATGCTCCACCTCGACGTGACGAAAAAAGGGGGTGCGCTTTCAAAGCACACCCCCTTTCCATATCCATGGTTATCTTTAACTCTTAGCCTAGAAAATGATTATGACTCCTGGCTCTGTTCGTCAAAATCGTGGGGTCGAGAACTTCGCCGCAGCAAGTGCATTTCCATGCATCAAAGGATCTTACGTAATCGTAAAATTTTTCGTTGAACATACGGCCTTTGCATTTTGGACATTTCATAATTAGTACCCCCATTGCATCATTTAACAACAGACGACAGGGATATATTCAGCATGCATGCCGAAAACATCAAAATTCCCACACAGAAGTGTTCAATACCCAGACAGGTAACTAAAACGATGTATCATTTCAAGATATTACCGTACATAAATGTGTATAATAAAAATTCAATATACTTAGATGCCATACTTCAGATTGCAAGATAATCTGCCAATCACAACACAATCCGACAATATTATGACGGTCTACTCTGTTTCGCGCCAACAGAGACCATCCCTGCACTGCAACGATGATCTTTCTATCATGAAATCCCACAAAAGCATCCACGGCAATCAAACGTATTATTTTCATGATGTTAAGGCAAATCAACCGTTGCTGCGGACCGCTGTATACAGCAATGAATATGCCCTGCCACACCGTCAACATAATGACGTAAATATAAAACCACGTGGGAGCATTCAATCTTTAGATTTGACTTTTTAAATACCATGCGTTTCTGGTGGATATTAACCGCTTTACCTAATCTTCGGACAAGGTTTGCAAAATGTACATATGATATTGGATATTTGCAATACTGGTTCTGCTGGCTCGATTGACCTCGCAACAATTCGCCAATGCAGGAAGCGTCTAGATATACCATTTACACTATTCACACGCATTTTTTGGCTGACACCGTTTTTCTCCAATAGACCCTAACCGTACCCCTAATGTCGATCCGTAATTCAGACACGGAAGTCTACCGACAAAAGAGGGTTAACGTCATTGACGAGCAGATCAGGATTGATGTATTCTCAGCCGATGAGTAAGCGTACCCAAGACAATATAATATGGGAAAACCTGTGCGAACAGTGCGGAACCTGTTGCTTTAAAAAACTGGAAGACGATGATGGGACCATCTTTTTCAGTGCCGTTCCGTGTCGCTACCTGGATGTCGTTACGAGGCAATGCAAGGTATATGAGAGAAGATTTGAAATTAACCCAGACTGTCTCCAGTTGACTCCCGAACTAGTTGAACAACTCCATTGGCTTCATGACGACTGCGGCTACCGGAAATCCCTTGGTATCAAGCGGCGTCCAGGCAGCACTTGCAAAAACCGTCGAGAAACGAGACGTTCTGATCATGACTGAAAATCTTCAACCATCAACCAAGCCCGCCCTCGCGATAATTAAAGGCGGGAAGCTGTCCGCGCAGGAGTTCTCCTCTCTCCCGTTTTTACAAAAAATCGACCGGATCAGAGAGTTGCCAAGCAGAAAGCGACTCGACCTTCTCACCGAAGATCCTGAAGGGAAGGAGCTTACGAAAGCTTTTGCCCCCCAGGAATTCTATCTCATGATAAAAGAGATTGGTGAAACAGACGCGGTCTCTTTGCTGTCCAACTGTTCACCTGAACAACTGGCTTTCTGCCTCGATCTCGAACTGTGGGAAAAATGGGATTTCAGGTTTGATCAGGCCTGCACTTGGCTTGACTATATTTTATCGATCGGCGAAGAGCATTTGTGGGCTCATCTGAGAGAACTCGACTGGGAATTGATTCAACTGATTCTGCTCAATAGCATTGAAGTCGGAGGAGGCGTTGGAGAACTCTCGACTGACGCCGAACGATTGGGCGATTGGGACCACAGCATTGACAACCTCTACTTCATCACCTTCCGCGACAGTAAGCATGCCCGCCTCATGGGAACCCTGATTGACATCTTGTACCGACACGACCATCAGCTCTATATGGATCTCATGGAGGGGTGCAGATCAAGCATAAAAAGTGAACTTGAGGATCTCTGCTATCAGTTTAAAAGTGGCCGTCTCGCAGATCTGGGTTTCCCAGATTATGATCAGGCCATCGAAATCTACCTTCCCATTCCTCCCGAAGCATTTGCACTCAGTGATGGGAAATCAGCCATAACAGCCGATGTGTATGCTGCAGTCTTGTTGTCGTCTCCGGACAATGGCGATGGAGATACCCTTCTTTCCCGCATCCTGCAGAGGAGTTCTTCCGTTGCCCTGCAGCAGGAACTAGGCTACCTTTTCAACTGTGCCCTTATTGCTGAAAACGGAACCATGCCAGATGATGATACGATCAGGACCATCAGTAATCGTGTCTACGGCTGGCTGAACATTGCCCTGGAGCACCTTGCTGGAAACAACGAAGCCAAAGGGAGAGAAATTATTCACAAAGAATATATCAAGCGGCTGTTCAGACTCGGTTGCGGGATAATTCATGAAGTCGTCCGCCTAGCAAAAACCGTCCAAAGTGACAACTATGCCACATCCAAGGCGCTACGAGGTTTTACTGCTCAGCGTCCCCGCTTCTATCGTGGTCTCGATCCAGACCATGCAGACGGCTATAGAGAATTTCAGACCATTGATGACGTTCGACGGGCAAAGGAATTTCTGGTTGCTGCAATAGCCGTACAAAAGACCAACTCACCCCCCTGACAGAAAAAGACAACCTCATGAGGGCCGCCGCAATGAACCGATCCTTCTTAGCACTCTGCCTTGTGCTTTTTTCTTTAGCTTGCCCTGGCTGCGCTTTTATCAACGTAGACATGTTGAAACCACTTCAGCCGCTTCAAGAGAAGGTAATCGAGGGAGATGGTACGCCAAAAATTCTTCTCATCGACATCACGGGCTTTGTCTCGGAACGAGATCAGGGGGCAAGCCAGTTGAGCCAAGAGAAGCCATCAACGGTCGCACTCGTCAAGGAAGCCCTGCAAAAGGCCGATACGGACAAGGAGATTGCCGGCATTGTTATGAGAATCAACTCTCCAGGAGGGACGGTTACCGCTAGTGACATCATCCACCATGAGATTCTCACATTCAAGACACGTCATCCTATTCCTGTCTACGCCAGTATTGTTGGGCTTGGGACGTCAGGCGGCTATTATGTTGCCACAGCAGCTGACCGCATCAGTGCTCATCCGACAGCGATCACCGGGAGTATCGGAGTAATCCTGTTCCGGTTTAATCTATCGGGACTTCTTGCAAAGGTTGGCGTTGCTGAAGAATCCATCAAATCGGGTGATAAAAAGGATATACTTTCCCCATTCAGAGAGAGCACTGTCGATGAACATCGCATCATCCAGGAGATCATTGACAGGCTGTATTCACGTTTCACGGATGTTGTCCTGTCCCGACAGGGAAACCGCCTGAACAAAGAGTCCCTCAAGCCACTTGCTGACGGGAGGATTTTTACGGCAGATCAGGCCCTAAATGCACATCTTATCGATAAAGTCGGATATCTGGAAGATGACATTGCCGACATGAAACAACAACTCCAGATTCCGGAAGCGCGAATCATACGCTATTACCGCCCAGGAAGCTTTCAAAGCTCGATCTACTCGTCAGTGAATGGGACAGCCGTCCCCACTGTAAATCTCGTAAACATCAACGCTGATGGTATTGACATGTTTCAGGGCACCCAGTTTCTCTACCTTTGGCAACACTGAAGCAATTCTTGCAAACAGTCCACCCGTCAGTATGAAGAACTCTCACACGCTCGCCTTCATGCATCCAGTCCCGAGGTTCCAGTAATGACACAGTATCTCACTGTTATCGGCGCATCCATAACATGTGGAATTCTCGGCTGGCTGCTCGCCACATTGAGACTGCGCCTCCTCCATGAGAAAACCAACACAGCGAACAGCCTGGAAAATGCCAGGCTTATTGAGCGTCTCCAGGCACGAGACCAGCAGGTAGATGAACTGAAAACCGCCAAGATGAGGGTCGAAGCCGAATTGCACGATGCAATCTCCGCACGTACATCACTTCAAACAACCATTGCTGAAATGGAGATTCGTCTTTTGGGTGAACGACAAATTGCCCAGGAGAAGCTGGCCATACTCAATGAAGCCCAGGCAAAACTCTCCGATGCATTTCAGGCATTGTCAGCCCAGGCATTACAAAACAATAACCAATCGTTTATCGAATTGGCAAAGGCAACACTGGAAAAATTTCAGGAAGGGGCACGAAACGATCTGGAATCCCGGCGCATCGCAATCGACGAGCTCGTTCGGCCGATGAAAGAGTCTCTCGAAAAGGTAGACCTGAAGATACACGAACTGGAAAAGACTCGGGCAACGGCATTTGATACCCTTGCGGAACAGCTCAGGACACTGGCCTCAAGCCAGTCCCAGCTTCAGGGCGAGACTGCCAGATTGGTGAAAGCACTACGCGCACCGAACGTGAGAGGTCGCTGGGGGGAAATCCAACTAAAGAGAGTGGTTGAAATCGCCGGAATGCTGAATTACTGCGATTTCTTCGAGCAGGAAAGCGTTACCGGTCCTGATGGGCGGCTTCGTCCCGATATGGTCGTAAAACTTCCCAGCGGGAGGAATATCATCGTTGATGCAAAGGCACCTTTGCAGGCATATCTGGAAGCGCTGGAAGTCAGTGATGATGATGAGAAAATACGACATCTGCAGGATCATGCTAAACAGATCCGTACCCATCTCGTAAAACTGAGCGCCAAATCGTACTGGGATCAATTCCAGCCAACTCCGGAGTTCGTCGTTCTCTTTCTCCCCGGTGAAACCTTTTTCAGTGCGGCACTGGAACAGGATCCCGCCCTGATAGAATTCGGTGTAGGGCAAAGGGTAATCCTCGCAACGCCAACCACCCTGATCGCTCTTCTCCGAGCAGTGGCGTATGGTTGGCGTCAGGAGCAGTTGGCTGAGAACGCGCAGGCCATCTGCGATCTGGGAAAAAATCTCTATGAGAGGATCGCTCATCTCGCCGGGCATTTCGACGATCTCCGTAAAGGCCTGGAAAGGGCCGTAGAATCATATAACAAAGCCATTGGTTCGATGGAATCACGAGTATTGGTAACAGCTCGACGGTTCAAGGAATTGGGTGCCGCTACCGATCGTGATATCGAAATGGGCACTAACATCGAAAAAATGCCTCGGGCTCTGCATGTATCGCTCGCTAACACCACGGATGAGCCATAATCCTGATGGAGCAGTCCTCACCTGCGGAAATCATGCGCCACGCCTCTATACAACAACTCAAGTTTCTGTTATGCTACTTTACATCCATCATGAAGGAGGCAACTGGTCATGGCTGAAGAAGAACGCGGAATGGGGTCCGGGATGGTTCTGCTGTCATTTCTCGTCGGCGCTGCGCTGGCGAGCACCCTGGTACTTCTACTCAAGCAGGGAGAAACAGAAGAGAATGAGACTTCTCAAGAAGATAGTCCTCTGTTCATCTAAACCCCATTGGACAGCACCCTTGAGCGCATCATAGCATTATTTTTTTCTTGCAAAGCCCCACCAACAGTGCTATAGAATGTCTTCTCAGATGCCGAAGTGGCGGAATTGGTAGACGCGCTAGATTCAGGTTCTAGTGAGGGTTCCCTCGTGCTGGTTCGATTCCAGTCTTCGGCACCACAAAATCAAAGGGTTACGGTTCGCTCCGTAACCCTTTTCGTTTACCTATTTAGCAACTTTTAGCAACGCCAGACTTCCCTCAGGCACCGCTTACATCCGATCCCGCATAAAGAAAAGGGCCATGCTTACGTCAACAAGCATGGCCTTTTTCTTTATGCTTAAGGTTTATTACTATTCTTCGCCCTTATGCAATTTGTATTCGATGCTATCGATGAGGGCCTGATAGGAAGCATCGATGATATTATCCGATACGCCCACGGTCCCCCAGCGACTCTCCTTATCCCCGGACTCGATGAGAACGCGTATTGCCGAAGCAGTCCCCTGCCCTGCCGGCAGGACCCGCACCTTGTAGTCCAAAAGCTTAACCTCTTTTAGCTTGGGATAGAACTTTTCCAGAGCCTTGCGCAGGGCATTGTCGAGAGCATTGACCGGTCCATTCCCCTCAGCAGCAGTATGCTCGATCTTGCCGCCGACCTTGACCATGATGGTCGCCTCTGAGATCGGTTTCTGATCCTCATGCCGTTTCTCGTCGATCACCCGGAAGCCAGTTACTGAGAAAAACTTCCGATGGGCGCCCAAGGCACGTTTCATGAGGAGCTCGAAGGAAGCCTCGGCGCCCTCGAACTGATACCCGCGATGCTCCATCTCCTTGATGTTGTCAAGTATCTCAAGGGTGACGGGGTCTTTGCTGTCCAGATTTATGTTAAACTCTTCTGCCTTGGCAAGGATGTTCGATCGACCGGACAGATCGGAAACCAGTACCCGGGTGGTGTTGCCGACCAACTCGGGACGGATGTGCTCATAGGTCTCAGGATGGCGCTGGATGGCACTGACATGCACTCCCCCTTTGTGGGCAAAGGCAGCATTCCCGACATACGCCTGATGCTTGGGAGGAGAAAAGTTTGCGAGCTCATAGACAAAACGGGAGAGGTCCCTGAGTTTCCTGAGCTGTTCATCACTGATGCACTCCTTCTTCATTTTCAGCTTGAGTGCCGGGATAATGGAACAGAGATTGGCATTACCGCAACGCTCACCAAAGCCGTTGATGGTCCCCTGCACCTGAATTATCCCCTGGTCCACGGCATGGAGCGAATTGGCAACTGCGCATTCCCCGTCATTGTGGGTATGAATGCCAAGCGGTGTCTTGATCTCCTTCTTTACCGCCTTGATGATCTCCACCACCTCAAAGGGCATGGTCCCGCCATTGGTGTCACAGAGCACGATACAGTCCACATTGGCAGTTTCGGCAGCCTTGAGGGTCTGCATGGCATACGAGGGGTTGGCCTTGTAGCCATCGAAAAAATGCTCGGCATCGTAAAAGACCTCGGGAGCATGGCGTTTCAGATATTCGAGTGAATCATGGATCAGCTCAAGGTTCTCGTCCAGTGAGATCCTGAGGGCCTCACGGACATGGAAATCCCAGGTTTTGCCAAAGATGGTAATGGCGTCGGGCTCTGCCTGGATCAGGGTTCTGATGTTCTGGTCCTTGTCAGGCGTCACCTTGGCCCGGCGGGTTGAGCCGAAAGCCGCAATCTTGGCTCGATCAAGTTTTTCCTTCTTGATTTCCTTGAAAAAGGCTACATCCTTGGGGTTGCTCCCCGGCCAGCCTCCCTCGATATAGTGGATGCCAGCCTCGTCAAGCCGATGGGCAATACGGATCTTGTCCTCGAGCAGAAACGAAATATCTTCCGACTGGGTCCCATCTCGCAACGTCGTATCATACAGCTTTACAAGACTCATAATCAGTCACCTTAATGAAAACTCGGGAATTGGGTGTAAAAATGCGGAAGTGCAGCCATGCCGCACTTCCGCACAGACATGTCAAGCAATCTTAGTTTCCGGCCAAACCAAAAGCATCGTGCAGTACCCTGACGGCAAGTTCGGTATACTTGGCATCAACAATTACCGAAACCTTGATCTCGGAGGTGGAGATCATCTGGATGTTGATACCTTCCTGGGCCAGGGCCTGGAACATCTTTGTGGCAACACCAGCGTGGCTCCGCATGCCAACGCCGACGATGGAGATCTTGGAAATATTCTCATCAGTAAGAACTTCCTTGGCATTCACCTCGGCAGAGACTTCCTTGGTAATAGCCAGCGCCCGCTTGAAATCAGCCTTGGTGACCGTAAAGGTAAAATCGGTGAATCCGTCTTCGCTGACATTCTGTACGATCATGTCGACGGAAATATTCGCATCGGACAACGGAGTAAGCAACTTGGCTGCAATACCCGGCTTGTCGGGTACATGCATGACCGCAATCTTGGTTTCATTCTTGTCGTAGGCAATACCTGAAACGAGCACTGCTTCCATATCTTTATCCTCCTTGGTCACCATGGTTCCTGGATTTTCATTAAAACTTGAGCGGACATGCACGTCCACATTATATTTCTTCGCAAACTCCACCGAGCGGATCTGCAGGACCTTCGCTCCCAGACTGGCCAGTTCCAGCATCTCGTCGTAAGAAACCTTCTCAACCTTGCGGGCATCACTGCAGATATTCGGGTCAGTCGTATAGATACCGTCTACATCCGTAAAGATTTCACAGACATCGGCCTTCATGGCAGCTGCCATTGCAACCGCAGAGGTGTCCGAACCACCGCGCCCGAGGGTAGTGACGTTCCCCTCCTTGTCGATCCCCTGGAATCCGGCAACAACGACGATGACCCCATCCTTCAGGTCTGCGCGGACATTCTCATCGGGGATATCCTCGATCCGGGCCTTGCTGCAGGCACTGTCGGTAATGATCGGCACCTGCCAGCCATGATAGGATTTTGCTTTATACCCCATCGACTTGAGACACATGGCCAGGAGCGCAATAGAAACCTGCTCGCCTGAGGCAACAAGCACATCGTATTCGCGCAGATCAGGGAACTCGCAAATTTCATTGGCAAGAGCGACCAGCTTGTTCGTCTCGCCAGACATTGCAGAAACGACAACCACCATGTCGTTGCCGGCGTCATAGGTTTTTGCGACCCTCTTGGCAACGTTCCGGATACGCTCTATGGAGCCCATGGAGGTCCCGCCGTACTTTTGCACCACTAGCGCCATCTCACATCCTCCTTATCAACTGATAATCACAGCAATGCTGAGAGTTTCCCAATATGTGTGGGAGTTAGTATTTAGCAAGATTTATCAGGCAGGTCAAACAATTTTCTATTGGCAAACAGCGAGCAGATCCCGCATGAGCATTTCGGCTCTCACACCGGCAGCAGAAAAGACCAGTCTGCGCCTGTCGTCGCCGCTATGGAAAAAGCTGATAGAAAGGTGTTCAGAAGGCAGAATATCTCCCAAACGCTCGGCCCATTCCACCAGACAGACGCCGTCGCCGCTGAAATACTCGGCAAAACCGAGGTCATCCACCTGCTCTGCACCGGAAAGACGATAGAGATCGAAGTGATAGAGGTGGATACGTCCGGTATAGATATTGAGAAGGGTATAGGTAGGACTTGTTACGGGATCATCGTCCGTTACACCGAGACCTGCGGCAACCCCCTTGACAAAATGGGTCTTGCCCGCACCCAGATCGCCGATGAGCGCGATGAAATCCCCAGCTACTAGCATTTGCCCCAAAGCTGCACCGAGTGCGTGCGTATCCTCGGCGCTCAGCGTTACCAGTTCCGTCACACTTCACCCTCTGCAATCATGGTTCTGATCAGGTCAATGCGTGCAACGATCCCGATGAGCTTGCCATTTTCGACAACCGGCACGGCATTGTAGCGGTTTGCACTCATGATATCGGCAATGGTGCTGATCGGCATTCCCGGGCCGGCAGTCTCCACCTTGGCAGTGAAAATGTCAGCAACGGTTTTGCCGGTCATCTTCTTCAGTTGCTCTTCCAGCTTTCGCTCGCTCTCCAGATAAAAGACCCCGTCGAACAGGGAGATAACCGTGGGGATATGGAGATTGCGGTCCTGCTCGATCAGATCGGTTTCGGTAACCATCCCGACCAGTTTCCCTTCTCCATCCACAACCGGCAGACTGCTGATGCGGTGCTGTACGAACAATTCTGCCAGCTCCTTGATTGTTGTCTCCCTGGTTACCGTGATAACCTGGCTGGTCATGATATCGGCTGCTGTCAACATGAGCATCTCCCCTCGGCACGTGTGCCATGCCGTTTTCGTTTAAATGGCGTAACTTGAAACGACTTGCTGCAAATCCTTAAATGCATAAGGAATCTTCTCCACAACATCCATGGCGATAATCCCAACTTCCCCCTTTTCGCGTGCCACAAGATCTCCTGCATGACCATGGATAAAAACACCGAGCTGGCATGCAATGAACGGCTCATAGCGCTGCCCCAGCAGAGAGGCGATAAGTCCGGTGAGGACATCCCCCATCCCCCCGGATGCCATGCCCGGATTGCCGCTGCCATTGATGGAGACTCTGCCGTCGGGCGCAGCAATGACGGTGCGCGCCCCTTTGAGCACCACCATCACATGAAAGCGCCTGGCGCAGGCCACTGCGCTGGCAATTCTGTCCGTCTCCACCTCTGCAACCGTGACCCCGGTCAGGCGTGCCATCTCCCCCGGATGAGGCGTGATCACGACCAACTGCGAGGAGGTACCCAGGAGAACCGATGTGTCGGATGAGATGCAGTTCAACCCGTCGGCATCGATGACAAGGGGGAGAGTGACGGACTGCACCAGTTGGTGGACCAGCAGCGTCGTATCCGTGCACCAGGAGAGCCCCGGACCGAGAGCCACGACATCTTTACCCTGCGAAGCCGCAATGATCGCCTCTGCAGCATCCCCGCCCAGATAACCCCTGCCATGATCAACAAGGGGGAGCGTCATGGCCTCGGTGGTTTTCACCTCCAGAATGGCATTGAGACTTCCCGGTATCCCCAGAGTCACCAACCCCGAACCGCTCCTTACCGCACTTGCCGCTGTCATGGCCGCAGCACCGGTATGCCCGGTGGAACCGGCAATGATGAGGCAGTGACCAAAGGTCCCCTTGTGGGAATCGCGTTTCCGAGGCCTTACCAAGTCTTTGGCATGGTGCAGATCGACGAACTCGAAACCCGGTGCCCGTGCCGTAATCTCGACAGGGATGCCGATATCAACAACCCGAATCTCGCCGGCATACTCTGCGCCAGGATAGAGGATATGCCCCAACTTTGCGCAGGCAAAGGTCACGGTCACATCTGCGCAAACCGCTTTGCCGAGAATTTTTCCGGAAGTACCATGAATTCCAGACGGGATGTCCACTGCCACAACCGGTACCTGCGCAGCGTTCATCGCTTCAATGGCCCTCAGGTAAACCCCGGTCACCGGTTGCTTTAGGCCGGTGCCAAAGAGTGCATCAATGAGCACTCCATACCCGGACCAATCGCCCGGATGGCTGTTGAAAGATTCCTCGTCGGAACAGAACGAAACCGTAACTGAGGCCGGTAGTCGCTGCAGGTTTATTGCTGCATCGCCGCCAATATCTTCTTTTTGGGCGAGAACCATGACATCGATCTGCCAGCCATGCCCATGCAACAGCCGGGCAATTACATACCCATCACCGCCGTTATTCCCCTTACCGGCAACTACGAGAGCCTTTCGCGACGCATGTGCGGCAAACAGGGCCATAACCGTTTCAGCGCAGTGCTGACCGGCTCGCTCCATGAGATCCACTCCCGGAATGTCAAAGGAATGGATCGCTTCAGCATCGATTTGCTGCATCACTTCAGCCGAGACCACCTTCATGTCAGATACGTCTCCATACTCATGTCGGCAAGTTGTACTTCTTGATCAGATCATAGAGGGTCGGCCGGCTGACCCCCAGCTCTTCTGCTGCCTTGGCTATATGGCCGCCATTGGATGAAAGCGCACATCTGATCATCTCGATCTCCAGTCGCTCACGGGCTGCACGCAGGGTCTGAGCTTCGTTATCCCCACCACATGGCAAGCCTGGCAGTGCGGAAAAACCCAGATCATCAGGTTCGATGAGCAGGGCAGCCGCCATCAGGACAGCACGTTGAACCTTGTTTTCAAGTTCACGCACATTGCCCGGCCACGGATAGCGCCGGAGCGCTTCCAATGCCCCAGGAGAAAACCCTCTGACCTTCTTTCGGAATTCATCGCTGAAACGGCGCAAGAAAAGTGTCGCCAGCAGGATGATGTCTTCTCCCCTGCTACGCAGGGGAGGCATGGAAATCGTCACCACACTGATGCGGTAGTAGAGATCCTCGCGAAACTGGCCATCAGCCATGGCTTTCGTAATGTCGATATTGGTTGCTGCGATTATACGGGCATCAACCGCAATATCTTCCCGACCGCCCACCCGTTGAATAAGCTTTTCCTGCAGGAATCTGAGGAGTTTCACCTGTAGCGAGACGGGAAGCTCGCCGATTTCATCAAGGAAAAGGGTCCCTTTATGGGCAAATTCCACTTTTCCCTGCACCTTGGCAAGCGCACCGGTAAACGCACCCTTTTCATGTCCGAACAGTTCAGCCTCCAGCATGGTGTCAGGGATTGCCCCACAATTAATTGGTATGAAGGGAGCATCCTTACGCAGACTGGCAGAATGAATTGCACGAGCCACCAGCTCCTTCCCGGTCCCACTCTCGCCTGAGATCAAAACAGCCACATCCGATGCTGCAACTTTGCGGATTGTGGCAAAAACGTGCTGCATCTCCGGGCACTGGCCGATAATGCCGGCATATTCTCCCACACGCCCTTTGAGCTCTCCTTGAAGCCGCTTATTTTCTGCTTCCAGCATCTGGAGATAACAGGCCCGGTTGATAATGACACGCAATTCATCCAGGTTGACTGGCTTCTGGATGAAGTCATAGGCCCCCATGTCAACGGCCCGCAATGCATTGACCCGCTCTTCGTTGCCACTGATGACGATAACCTTTACAAATGGATCAATATTGAGCATCTCCGCAAGACAGCGGAACCCTTCCTCTGAGGTTTCGACCTGGGGTGGCAGTCCCAGGTCGAGTGTAACGACCATGGGACGGTGCTTCGCAAAGAGCGACAGGGCTTCACCGGCATCGGCAGCAAGGAGGATCTGGTAATCCTTGCCAAGCCCCCACTTGAGCTGCTTCCTGATTTCATCATTGTCGTCAACAATCAGCAGTTTTTCCATATCACGTCCTGACCATGTCCAAGGGTATCGATAACAATGTGTATGAATATTCGCCCAACTATCGGGATATGTGCTCAAGCATCCATACGTTGAAATGCCTGGGATGCTACGACTGGATCTCTCGCGTTGGAATCCATACGGTAAAAACAGAACCGCTGCCCAGCTCGCTTTCGACCTCTATCCTGCCATGATGCGCCTCAACAATCTGGCGGGAATGATAGAGTCCGATGCCCAACCCCTTGCTCTTGGTTGTCTTAAATGGAGAATAGAGATGTTCCCGAATGAATCCTGCTGTCATACCGCAGCCACTGTCCGCAACTTTGATGAACGCATGTTCATCCCCACCGACTTCCACGGAAACAGGTCCATTTCCTTCTGTAGCATCAAGTGCATTGATGACAAGGTTCTCAATGACTTTGGCAAATTCCAGCGGGTCAATACATGCCTCAACGTTGATGCCACTAACTGTTATACCACCGCTCTTGAGCGAGGCAACCGTCTCCTTTACCAGTTCAAGCAAGTTTTCACGGCGGACGTGCAGTTCGTGACGATCCGGGACCTCTTTCAACTTTGCTATAAGGGATTTCATCCTGGTGACCGTATTGGTGAGAGCCTCCAGAAGATCCTTTTGAAATTCAGGTTCGCCAATATAGTCGTGAGCGTTGGCGGTGAGCAGGGAAAGACTGTAGACGAGGTTCTTCAGATCATGCATGATGAAAGTCGTCACCTTCCCCACCGCCTCCATCTCTCTTACCTCAGCAAGTTGTTCGGAAAGCTGCGCACTGGTCAATGCAACTGCGGCCTGGCGGGCCAGCGTTTTCATCAGGTCGTAATCTTCGTAGGTGTAATCCTCGTCGGCGATCAAGGGGCGCATCAAGGCTATGAACCCTATCATCTCCAGTCCCGAAAATACCGGGATAACAAAAGTTATTCGTGACTCCGCAAACAGGGAGCGGTTGGCATCCAGAACCTCTGCCTCAAAATAGGCGGCATTGAACACCCATTGCCGTTCGATCATATAGCGAACCAATGGATTGCCCGATGAGAGCGTTACCTGAGTAGGATCAGCCTGGTAACTGCTCTTGTTGTAATAGATATCCTGTTCGCCGGAATAGAGAAACAGGAGTGCCCCACCCATGCCAAAGGTATCACAGAAGCGGGAGAGAATTGCCTTTTCCAGATCTTCCCTGTTTCTCACTGCAGCCAGTTGACTGGTAAATTCCAACCACTGTTGTCGGTAATCGAATTTGTTCTCAAAAAAGTTTTTGTTGATGAAAACCTTGATTTTGCGTTTCATCTGCTCGGAAAGCAGCAAGGCAACAAGAAAGACACAGCCAAGAAAGAGAACCGACAGGAAAACAACCTGTTGTGAAGCCTCGCCAAAATGCTGCAGCCCCTCGCCCAAGAGGCCGAGTACAATCAGGTAACCGCCGATAATGGCCAGCACCAGCGATCTGAAGGCGAATTCCTTGGAAATCGTGATCCGTACTGCATTCGACCGTTTGAGGAATGAATAGCCGAACAACCCTGCAGCCACCAGGAGAGCCAATGACCGCAGGGGGGTGAGATTCATGTTTATGGAACGATAGAGAAGCCCCTGGCTGTAATAAAACACAAAGAGACTCAGGATGCTTCCGGCCCCCATGAGTGTAAGTTTGAGATTCCACTGATCCGGACGAAGCGCCGAACGAAATGTCGTCTCCAGATTGACCAGCGCCACAATGAAATACACGAACAGGGCTATATAGAAGATAAACCCGGTATTACCGAGAAAGAGCATCTGTTCAGTCGAAAAGTCCGGAGAATAAAACAGATTTTCCGGTGCAGCCGCGAAGACCGTTACAAGGAAGAGAGGAGAGAAACAGAGCAATACTTTGGCAATACGGGGAAACGTTTTCCAGGAATACTGCCGACCAAAGGTCAGACTGAACAACAGGAAAACCGGGGCAAGCAGAGCTTCGCAGAGGAGAGCCGCCCGTTTCCAGATCAACAGATCCGCAGAATGGGAAATGGCAAGAGTGTCAAAGGCTTCGAGAAGTGCACAAAGGATAAGGAGTGCACCCAGCACTATCGTCGCGAGGCTACGCTCCCGCCTGCTCAAGACAAAAACGGAGACCGCGACCACTAAAACAGTTGCCGACCAGGAGAGAATTGTCTGGATCATACCCTCATTAATATCGACGGGAACTCGTAACCTTCCTCACACGCCATAATAGCTGCGATACCAGGCAACGAAACGCCGGATCCCTTCGTCAATCGGTGTAGCAGGCCTGAATCCAACATCAGTGGCAAGAGCTTCCACATCTGCAAACGTTGCTGGTACGTCACCCGGTTGCAGAGGAAGAAAGTTTTTCTCGGCCTTCTTGCCGAGACACTCCTCAAGAAGGTTTATGAACTGGAGCAGTTCAACCGGATTGTTGTTTCCGATATTGTAAATGCGGTATGGTGCAAAGCTCGTCCCCGGATCGGGTCGTTCGCCACTCCACGCTCCATTGGGCTGAGGCAGGTGAAACATGACCCGGAACACCCCCTCGACGATATCATCGACGAAGGTGAAATCACGCTGCATCCGACCGTTATTGAACACATCAATCGGCTTATCCGCGAGAATCGCCCGGGTAAAGAGGAAGAGCGCCATGTCGGGACGCCCCCACGGACCATACACCGTAAAGAATCGCAGCCCGGTCGTTGGCAGCCCATAGAGTGCGGAATAGGTATGGGCCATCAGTTCGTTGGCCTTTTTCGTGGCGGCATAGAGCGATACAGGGTGATCGACATTATGATGCACCGAGAAAGGCATCAGGGTATTCGCCCCATAGACCGAACTGGAGGAGGCGTAGACCAGATGCCTGACCTGATTGTGCCGGCATCCCTCCAGAATGTTCATGAACCCCTGAATATTACTGTCGATATATGCATGGGGGTTCACCAACGAGTAGCGAACACCTGCCTGGGCTGCAAGGTTCACGACGATCTCGAACCGTTCTTCGGCAAAGAGACCAGCAATCGCCGCACGATCAGCCAGTTCTCCCTTGACAAACCTGAAACCGTCGCGCGCCTCCAACATTTTCAGACGACTCAACTTCAGGTTGACATCATAATAGTCGTTGAGATTGTCCAGCCCGACAACGGTATGCCCTGCATCAAGAAGTCTGTTCGCCAGATGGAACCCGATAAATCCGGCAGCACCGGTGACCAGAATCTTGTTTGCTGTTTCACCCATTGTTGTTTCGCCTTTCAATGCAGATTTGTATTATGTTGTTACGGATACACCTCACAACCGCCAAACACGAAATCCTGCCGCTGACATGGCATCCCGGTCATAGATCCCCTTGACATCGACCAGTACGGGATTATCAACGGCAAGCACTCTGAAATCTTCGATCCCCCAGGAACAGTAGAGTGCATGGGATACCGCCACCACAAAGGCAGCAGCAGGTTGCAACTCCTCAAGCGAACAGAGTGACACGCCATATTCGTGACGAGCTTCATCACTGTCCGCTAAGGGATCGTGGACCTGCACCGCAATGCCATAATCCTCAAGCTCCCGAATGATATCGATGACCTTTGAGTTACGGAGATCCGGGCAATTCTCCTTGAAAGTCAGGCCCAGCACCGTTACTCTGCTCCCCAGAATATTGTGCCGCGCATGAATCATCTCCTTCACGGTCCGCTGGGCAATGAATTTCCCCATACTGTCGTTGATCCGGCGACCTGCCAGGATCACTTGGGGAATATAACCGATTCGTTCAGCCTTATGGGTGAGATAATAGGGATCAACCCCGATGCAGTGACCACCGACCAGACCCGGTTTGAACTTGAGGAAGTTCCACTTGGTTCCGGCAGCTTCAAGCACATCGCTGGTGTCTATCCCCATCCGATCGAAGATGAGTGCCAACTCGTTCATGAGAGCAATATTGAGGTCCCGCTGGGTATTTTCAATGACCTTTGCAGCCTCTGCCACCTTGACGCTGGAAGCCCTATGCACCCCTGCGGTAACGACCGATTCGTAAACAGCCGCAACAATTTCAAGGGCCTCGGCATCGCAACCGGAAACCACTTTCTTTATCCGGGTGAAGGTATGCTCTTTGTCCCCGGGGTTTATCCTTTCCGGACTGTAGCCCACCTTGAAATCCGCACCGAATTTGAGCCCGGAAACCCGTTCGAGAATCGGCACACACTCTTCCTCGGTCACCCCCGGATAGACCGTCGATTCATAGACGACGATGTCACCCGGTTTCAGGGCACGACCGACGGATTCCGATGCCCGAAACATGAGTGTGAGATCAGGCTGGTTGGCATCGTTGACCGGTGTCGGAACAGCAACAATATGGAAATCTGCCTTCTTCAGATCATCAATGCTGTCCGTAAAAAGGATGTCCGCCTCTTGCAATTCAGCGCATTCCACCTCCCCGGTCCGGTCAAACCCCTCACGCAACTCCCTGATGCGCACGGAATTGATATCAAATCCCACAGTCGTGCGCGACTTGCCGAATGCAACGGCAACCGGTAATCCCACATAACCGAGACCCACCACAGAAACACACCTGTTGAACACATTGCCTCCACGAACCACGTGATCAGCCCCAGAAAGCCTTTTGAAGCCCCAAGGTACTATACAGAAATGTATGCAATTTGCAACCGTAGGGGCTTGCTCCCTTCGAGCTGATTGCAATTCCAGATGCCTTCCACACAAGTACCGAAATAACGGTGTAGACCTGCAGATGGCGTCATTCCCTTTGCAATTTATCTTTAAAATCTGCTCAGGCTGACACGATGACCTGCCGATATGGCTCTACATAGCGGACAATCAACCAGGATGAAGAGTCAGGGTGCCGTCCCGGACATGTAGAAGCAAGGATTCTACGGCCTCAGCACTCCATTCTGGTGAAGTATAATTTTTCTCAGGATTTCGGCTCGTTATGCACATCTATCGCCGCCATTCATCCGAAGTAACTGTAAATTCAATTACTTCAACAATGACCCGCTAAAGGTCTCCGGGAATTTCCCGATTACTAATCATAAATACCAGTTACATACATTTCATAATACATCCCGGATAAGGAGCATCACCCATGGCAATCAAGAGTTACAGACACTGGCCGGTCAGATTGAAGATCATGACAATCCCGGTACTCAGCTTCATCGTCATACTTTTCGGAGTCGAACTGTTCATCCTGCCGTTCGTGGAACAGCAACTCATGGAGCAACGGCGCAATGCGGTAAAACAATCGGTTGAGGTCGCTTATGGCATTTTAGAAGATCGAGCCAAACTGGCGAAAGATGGCAAGATTACCCTTGAAGATGCACAGAATCAGACGATCGAAACAATAAGGACCCTGCGCTACAATGGTAAGGAGTATTTCTGGATCAATGATCTAGGCAAGCCGGTCCCTAAAATGATCATGCACCCCACGGTACCGACTCTTGACGGCAAAGTGCTCGACGACACCAAATTCAACAAGGCCACAAGCTTGCAGGAAGGCTTAGACGGCCCTGTCAGGAAACTTGACAACAAAAACCTGTTTGTTTCTTTCAATGAATCAGTCGGAAAATCAGGTCAAGGCTTGGTAACTTATGAGTGGCCAAAACCAAAATCTGGAGGGGGTGTAACATCTGAACTCTATACAAAACTCTCGTATGTAAAAAAATACGAGCCGTGGGGATGGGTTATTGGTAGTGGAGTTTATGTCGATGACGTGCAGAAGGATGCCGCTCAACTTCGACTCCCAGTGTATGCTGCTGCCCTTCTCTTCTCCTGCCTGATTCTCATTCTTGCCTACACCGTTGGGAGTGGCATCAGACGCGCATTCAAGGAAATCATTGAGCGTCTGGTCGAAATGTCCAGTGGCGACACGGATCTTACCCAACGACTGGAAGTCACACGTGAAGATGAATCCGGCGAAATGATAAAGTCTTTCAATCTATTCCTGGATAATCTACAGAAAATTATCTCCATGGTCATGCAGAATGCCACCCAAGTTGCCCACGCAGCAGTCGACATGAAGATCCGATCCCATGAAATGGCTCAAGGGTCCGAACGGGTCGCCATGGACGCCCTTACCGTTGCAACTGCGAGTGAAGAAATGTCAGCGACATCCAATGACATCGCCAGCAGTTGTGTCAGGGCTGTTGAATCGTCACAGCAGACATCCGGCCTGGCGCAGGATGGTTCAGGGGTCGTAAACAATACTATCGCCGTCATGGACCGCATTGCCGAACAGGTGCGTGCGTCAGCAGCTACCGTTGGTCTCCTGGGAGAAAAATCGAACCAAATTGGGACGATTGTCGGCACGATCCAGGATATTGCCGATCAGACCAACCTGCTGGCACTGAACGCAGCCATCGAGGCGGCACGGGCCGGCGAACAGGGACGCGGCTTTGCCGTGGTTGCCGACGAGGTTAGGGCCTTGGCCGAGCGAACCACAAAGGCAACCCGCGAGATCAGCGACATGATTAAGTCGATCCAGAGTGAGACCAACGGTGCGGTTGAGGCGATGAACCAGGGAGTAAAAGAAGTCCACGACGGCACGTCAGAGGCTGCAAAATCCGGCGCAGCATTGCAGCAGATCCTCTCGCAGGTTGATGAAGTCACTCAGCAGATCAACCAGATAGCAACTGCTGCAGAAGAGCAGACCGCCACGACCGGTGAGATCAGTTCAAACATCAGCAGGATTACCGATTCGGCCAAGACCTCCTCGATATATGCACAGGATACGGCCAAAGCCGCCGAAGACCTGAACCAACTGGCAGAGGCTCTCATCAGCGCTGTTGACAGATTCCGGACTATTGTTAAGTGGAATGATCGGATGAGCATCAACGTGAGACAGTTCGACGATCAGCACAAGCAGCTTGTCGCCATGATTCAGAAACTGAATGAAGCCATGAAAAATGGTGAAGGAAACAAAGTCATCAGCGATATCCTCAACGGACTGGTTGCCTATGCCGAATCGCACCTGACGCAGGAGGAAAGGTTCCTTCAACAGCAGAATTACCCGGAATATGTGGCACACAAGCAGATCCATGACGACCTGCGGAAGAAACTGGGCGAACTGATCCATGAATATGAACAAGGCCGTGCCGTACCTGCTGCCATCATGTCGTTCCTGAGCGACTGGCTGGTGACCCATATCATGAAAGTTGACAAGAAATACGGCGAGTTTTGCCAGAAGAAAGGGGTCAAATAACAGGACGTTCCCTTACGACAATTTCCAATATCAGCTTAAGGGCCGCTTCATGCGGCCCTTTTCATTCCCTATCCGTATACCTCAATCCCCACGCTGGACATTTTTTTCATGAGAATCTAGGGGATCATTTTCTATTGACCCCCACCCGGACTGTACGCTATAAATGCCAAAATTTTGTTTTATATTTCTCTGGAGGTGAAACGAGTATGTCGCTTGTCGAACAAATCAAGGCAAAAGCGAAAAGTAACCTGAAAACCGTCGTACTGCCCGAGAGCTATGACGAGCGTATGTTGTTCGCAGCCCAGCAGGTTATGGAACAGGGTTTGGCAAGGGTTGTGATCCTCGGCAATCTTGACGAAGTCAAAAGTGCCGCGGCCGCAAAGGGAGTAAACCTGTCCGGCGTTGAGATTATCGACCCCATGACCGCACCTAAACTGCCCGCGTACATAGACGATCTAGTTGAGCTACGCAAAAGCAAGGGGTTGACGCGGGAAGACGCAGAAAAGCTCCTGACGGCCAAGGACAATCTCTATTTTGCCGGCATGATGGTCAGAAAAGGGGATGCTGATGGTGAAGTTGCCGGTGCAACCGGCACTACTGGAGACGTATTACGGGCGGCTTTCCAGACAGTAGGCACAGCACCGGGCATCAAAACTGTCTCTTCTTTTTTCCTGATGATAACCAAGACCCCCTCGTTTGGAGAAAACGGTATCCTTCTCTTTGCCGACTGTGCAGTCAATCCCAATCCCGATGCCCAGGCACTTGGTGAAATCGCAGTCGCAACAGCACGCAATTGCAAATCATTTCTGGATGTGCCGGGACGCGTTGCCATGCTCTCATTCTCTACCAAAGGAAGCGCTTCCCACCCAGATGCCGATAAGGTTTTAAAGGCACTGGAGATAGCAAAGGGTATTGACCCCTCTCTGCAGATCGACGGTGAACTTCAGGCGGACGCGGCACTGCTCCCCAAGGTAGGCGAGAAGAAAGCCCCTGGCAGTGCCGTAGCAGGCAAAGCTAACGTCCTCATTTTCCCGGATCTCGATGCAGGCAACATCGCTTACAAATTGGTGGAGCGCGTTGCTGGTGCAGAAGCTCTGGGACCCATCATCCAAGGTCTGGCAAAGCCGGTCAATGATCTTTCCCGCGGCTGCTCGGTTGAAGATATCGTCAACGTCGTGGCAATTACGGCAGTTCAATCCCAGGGATAACCAGCCAAAACCACCTGGACGCAAAAAGGCCGATGGGAAGCTCCCATCGGCCTTTTTGTATCCTATAAAAAATTGCCGCCCAGAGAGGCAACTCGACTCAAACTGGCTATTTTCTCACAAAATCCTTACTGGCAAATGAATATGTGAAATTCATGTGGTCGGTGTAGGTACCTGCAAGGATAGCAGCCACATCCTCGGTAAAGACCAGTTCCTCATCAGTGGGGATAACAAAGACCTTGATCGGTGAGTCGTCCGTGGTGATAAGACTCTCCCGCTTACGCGTCATTGCACCCTTGTTCCGCTCCTTGTCCAGGCAGATCCCAAGGTGTTCAAGCCCCTCTATGGCTCGTTCGCGGATTGGCCATCCCATCTCTCCAACCCCGGCGGTAAATACGACCGCATCAAGTCTGCCAACAGCCGCCATGTACGAACCAATATATTTTTTGAGTCGGTACGCCTCGATATCCAAAGCAATCCTGCAGAGACGGTCGCCATTGTTGGCATGTTCGATCACATCCCGTCGATCTGTGAAGCGCCCGCCGGTAACCCCAAGGACACCGCTTTTCTTATTGAGAATACTGTCGATCTCTTTCGCCGACAGATTTTCCTTCTGCATCATGAATGCCGGGATCGCAGGGTCGATGTCCCCGCACCGAGTCCCCATGACGGCACCTTCGAGTGGTGTAAGCCCCATGCTCGTGTCCACCGAAACCCCGTTTTTGATGGCACAGTGAGAAACGCCGTTGCCGATGTGCATGGTAATAATATTGCAGTCGCAGGGTGGTTTGTTGAGAAGTACCGATGCCCGCTTCGAGACATACAGATGGGAAGTCCCGTGGAAACCGTAACGCCGCACACCGTATTTCTCGTACCAGTCATAGGGAAGCGGATAGAGATAGGCATGTTCCGGCATGGTCTGGTGGAATGCTGTATCGAATATCGCTACGTGAGGGACCTTTGGCAACAGCGCTTGCGCTGCCTCGATGCCGGCAATATTGGGAGGGTTGTGCAGCGGAGCAAGATGCTGAACCTCTTTGACCGCATTCAGCACCTCCTCGTCGATCATTACTGAACGGGTAAACATTTCGCCACCGTGAACCACCCGGTGGCCAACTGCCGATATCTGGTTGATATCCTTGAGAACGCCATGGCTTGGATCGAGAAGGGTCTTTATGATGAGATCAATCGCAACCTGATGATCGGGACATTCCGAATCCTCACGATACGTCTCTCTTCCAGGGACTTCATGCAGGATGAACGAATCTCCAATGATGACCCGCTCAACCATTCCCTTGGCGACAACCTCTTTCCTTTCCCAATCAAAAAGCTGATATTTCACCGATGAACTGCCACAGTTCAGGGCCAGAATATCCATGCGCTCCTCCTAAAATAATGTCAATATGCAAAATCGAACGGAAAAGTTGAGAATTTTCCGTCATGTTAAAAATATCACCCAAATACTTTAAAATAAATAAAACTGTTTTTTATAATACCTGAGAGGCAACCCCAATTCAAGAAAATTTCTGTAAACAGTCTCGCAGCGTAGAAACCTTTCTTCTGGACTTTTGTAAACACGTGTGCTAGCGTACCGGCCAAATTTGAACTACATCTTATTAAAGAAGGAGGTGACTATCTTGGCTCATGTAATTTCCAACGATTGCACCAACTGCGGCGCTTGCGTCGACTCCTGCCCCGTGAACGCCATCAATGCTGGCGACAGCAAGCACAATATCGACGCGGATACCTGCATCGATTGTGGCGCATGTGTTGACACCTGCCCGGTGAGTGCTATTTCCGCAGCGTAATCCACTTTTACGCACACAACACAGAAAGGCCGACGGTATCCCTGTCGGCCTTTCTTTTTCCCTGCATGGCAGTTGCATGAACTAGGGCCCCGCAACCGTCGAACCAACGACCTCCAACCCAAATTCTCCCGCATTCTTGGGCACATTCGCAAACACAATTACAAACGGAATTGCCTTTCCAGGCTGCACCCCGAGATTTGCCAGCGAGTCCCCGAACTGGTTGTTCATGATTGTCTCTAACTTGGCAAAGGGAAGCGTGGTCAACTGCTCCCGAGTGAGGAGATTGCCACAATAAGCTGTTTTGGTCATGATAGGCTGTCCCTTTTGTGCTGCATAGAGACTTGCCTTGACTTGTATGGAGGCACGCGGTTTTGCGTAGGCATTCACTGCTTCCCCTCTGACTACGAAGATATCGCCGATAACCTTGTTACTTAAAAACTCTCCCGTTGTATTCCGGAGGGTTATACTTCCCTCTTCGGCACTGTTCAGCCCGGCCCATTTGGCAAAAGTCGCGATCCCGAGTTTATTGAAGGCAGCAGGACCCTCGTTGAGCATGTAAAAACCCACTCCGGCAAGAACGATAATAAACAGGACGGAAACAACCGTAATGGCCGCAGGGAACAAGGAACTCCCCTTGCGCCGTGACGCTATGCTCAGTGGCGGCAGCTCTTCTTCCGGATGAGCGGCCGACACATCAGCCACTGGTGGAGGTCCGGCCTCCGACTGAGTCGTGTAGTCTTTATCCTCTGCCACAGTGACAATCGGAGGTTGCGACTGAAACCGCTGCACGGCAGCAGATACAAAATCTTTCTCTTCTTCGGCTTTGCTCGTATCCCATGTAATTCCAGCCGCAGGCGGGGGCATCTCCATTTCGCCTACGCCAGCTTCAACAGGTTCAGCCGTTTCTTCGGCAAAGCGGGGCTCTTCCCCTCTCTGCTCATCCTCAGACTCGAAAGAAAACTCGCCAGCAGACTCCTCCTGTGGTGTGACATCAGGCTCAGTCCGGGCCGTCATTGCAACTGAAGGTTCGGCATCACTCTCCCAGGAGTTGAACTGCACTTGCGATGTTAGGTCATCTGCGTTGTCATCAAATGCAGGGGAAGTCTCCGGCCAAGGCTCAGAGGCAAAGCTGACCTCTTCTCCAACAGCCCCAGGTTGACCTTCCACGACAGTATCCTGGGTACTCCCAGGCAAATGCGCATCTGAGGACGATTCTTCGTCAACTGTTGCGCCATTGTCAAACCAGTCAGGCAGTTCGGAGGCAACCGGCCCCGCTTCTGCCGATTCCATGTGCATGGCGCTCGAATCTATCGCGCCCACGTGCGGAGCGTCAACGTTTTCCCGCGATGCAGGATCAAAGTCCGATAACCAGTCATCCTCTCGGGAAACGGCCGGCACTTCGCTCGTAACCGGGGTTTCGGGCACGTCTTCTTGTTTGTGCTCCAGGGAGAAGTCCGAAACCGCTTCCTGATCGGGAGAGCCGGCACCAGAAGTCGGAGCTGCAGGCTTCTGATTGCCTGAAATCGAAGAAGCCGCTCCCAGACCGCTCAACAATGCATCAAAGTCCGGCTCTTCGGTCACCTGTTCCTGACGCTCTTTTTTCACGACGAACACGAACCGGCATTTTGAGCAACGCACCTTGACTCCCTGTTCGCCGACCTTCGCATCATCAAGCCTGAACCGTGTTGCGCACTGCTCACACTGGACGATCATCATGCCCCCCGTTACTGGTTTCAGTCATAACTTCGTAAATATCGGGCAATTCTCTGCATCGCCCGTCAATATCCAATCCATACCCGACAAGAAAGCCACTACTGCATGCCAACCCTGCGTAATCTGGCACAATCCGGCACTGCCGCTGCTCCTGTTTGTCAATCAGGCTGCAAATCCTCAGATCACTCACGCCTCGTGAGCAAAGATGCTTTACCAGCGATTGCAGGGACAGACCGGTATCGACGATATCCTCCACAACCAACACGCTTCGACCGTTAAGTGGAAGGGAAAGATCTTTGAGAAGTGATACCGTACCGGTCGAGCGTGTCCCCTGGTAACTTGCCAGTTGTACCGTATCGATCTCCAGGGGGATACTCAACCTCCGGATCAGATCGGCGGCAAAGAAGAGTGCCCCTGTGAGGACCACTACCACTACCAGCTCACGGCCTTGATAATCGCTGTTTATCTCGGCGGCAAGTCGCTCGACCTCTGCCAGTATGCGCTCACGAGGATAGAGCAACCGCAGTGGCAAGTCAGTCAAGCCTTTGCACGTATGCTCCATGACCAAAATCCCCTAAGTCTCTATAACAGAAAGGGTTAACTGTGTCAAATCATTATGGCCTTAATATCATGGCTGTGATATAGTGGCTTGCGCGATATTAATCCAGCCCCTGCGTAAGGAGTAAGACATGAAATTCTGTGGACTCATCGCCTGCTGCTTTTTCCTGATCAGCGGAACCGCCAGTGCAGCGCCGCAGATTATGGTCGAGCAGCCATTGTACAACTTCGGCACTCTTGTTCAGGGGAAAAAACTCGACCATACCTTTGTCATAAAGAATATCGGCGATACACCGCTGAAAATAAACCATATTCGTCCGGCATGCGGTTGCACTGCGGCCAATGCCAGTGTTCCCGTTATGCTGCCTGGCAAAACGTCTGAGATCAAGATATCGTTCAACTCGGCAAACTTTTACGGGACAGTGACCAAAACCGTGGCAGTGGAGACGAACGACCCGAAAACTCCCACCTCCACGCTCACCTTGACCGGCACCATTACCGAAGAAGTGGCTGTGCTTCCTAAGCAGCTCAATCTGGGGCAAGTCCGGGCCAATCAGCCCAAAACCATCACTATAAGTGTGGAAAACCGCGGCAGCAAACCGTTGAAACTTGTCTCCCTCAGGTCACCCATGCCCCAGGTATCGCTCAGATCTGATAAAACATCACTGAGGAGTGGAGAATCGGCCACCGTTACGGTCATTGTCACTCCACGCCAGGAAGACCGGATGTTAAGCGGCTATCTCTCCATTACAACGGACAGTACGAGCAAGCCAGAAGTGATGATACCGATCTACGGCTCACTGGCACGCTAACGTAGTCATTGCTCCTTGAGCTCGCTATAGGCCCGCTCCAGGTTGACATCGAAAAAATTCTTGTATCCCGGCAGGTTTTTATACTGGGGTAACGAAAACTCTTTTTTGGTCCTGGCAAGAGAATGACCGAGTTCGATATGGCGCAGAACCTCGGTCAAAAAGTCCTGCAGAAAGACCTTGAACCGGCTGATCCCCGCTGTATCTGTCACTCCCCCCACACCCGGAATCACGACTTTCGCGTCGAGAGACTCTAGCATCTCGACCCCCATGACCCACTCCCGCATGTTGCCGGTACCCATGTACCCCACGGCACCATTGAAGACCAGGTCCGAGGTAAAGAGCACACCTTCCGCAGGCACGTAGACAAAGATATCCCCTTTGCTGTGCCCCTGATCGATGCTGTTCAGGATTATGGATATATTCTCCCTCTGCAAGGTTACCCCCTTGTCGAAAAAGGTAACCGGGTTCTTGACCTGGCGATACTCGCTTTTTAACGCAAGCCAGGTCTGCCAGGAAGTAATGATTTCCGCATTGGGGGGAAGGTCGAGATCGATGTAGTTATACCCGCTGTGATGATGCGTCAGGATAATCTCGCGCACCGGATTGGGGGTGATCCTCGCTATTTCCGCTATCAACTCCCGCACACCTTCCAGCACGAAATGAGACCCCGCAAGGATCACATAATTGCCTGTCACAATAAACATGGCATTGCTGGCGGTCTTTCCTTTCGGTAGAGCAATAGCGGCATAGATGGAATCCGAGACTTTGTGAATCTCGTAATTTTTCATCGTTTCCGCACAGTTACCCCACCCAGAGAGCATCAGCACCAGTACGACAGTCAATACAAAACGCTGCATGTAAATTCCATGCCTCCATTCTCCGGCCCGGAACCGGCTCACTGTGCATCTTACCAGAGATGTAGAAGAAATAACAGGTTATCGTCCCGGCCCGGCAAAAATGGAGAATTGCCCTTGAGTTCCACGCTGAAATGGTGTAGGAATGTTGACGTGGGCGGTTAGCTCAGATGGATAGAGCGCAGGCCTCCGAAGCCTGAGGTCGTGGGTTCGACTCCCATGCCGCCCGCCAGATTTGCGAAGAGGTTAGGCCCATGGAGAGCCTAACCTCTTTTAGTTTTACGTTCACCCTTCGTATTGCACAGTCGCGGATCAATCGTAGATAATCATGTCGCCGGACTTGTTGGGGTGACAAACATTGCATTTCCCGGTAACGGAAAACGCCCGTTTCCCATTGTGACATGCCCCGCAGTGCTTCCCTGCAGCAATGGTCTGCATGGTGATTTTGGCAGCTCCGAATTTTTTCTCCGGGAAAATATCCTTATTATGGCAATCTTTGCATTTGATCCCACGATTGAGGTGCTTGTCGCCATGGAACAACGCCATGTCGTTTGCCGTTGCCCCCTGGTACAGAAGATCCTTCATGGATGCGGCGAAAGCACTCATCGCTGCCGATGAACAGACCAGAATCAGCACCACGATTACAAAACGTGTCCTCATGATCAACCTCCTTTTTCATACAGCAGTCTTGAATAGAATGGCAATGTGCGGAAAACTTTCCACAGACTATACCATATATTAAGATATTCCGCTGTGGGCCATTATTAAACCCTGGTCCATGAAAAAGGTTTGCTGATTCCGGCACCTGTCGCATGCGGCAATGACGCAGGCTCAGGTACCAGACCTGCCCCCTGTCAAGGATCGCTCTGGCGAATTATCTCCGCCACCCTCTCCCGCCTGTCGAGGAGAACCCCCTCTTGCCTCAGCAGCCATGCCTTGGTCTCAATCCCCCCTGGTCCGGAATATCCTGTCAGCTTCCCGGAAGCCCCGACGACCCGGTGACAGGGGATGATTATCGGCAGCGGATTGGCAGCCATTGCCGTGCCGACTCCCCGGGCAGCGCCGGCGCTTCCGATTGCCTGAGCTACATCGCCATAGGTACGGACTGAGCCATAGGGGATGGTTGCCACCACGGCATAGACCAATTTCTGGAACGGGGTGAAACCGCTCTGATCCAAAGGGAGCTGGAACGGTATCCGCTGCCCGGCAAAATAGGCCGCGAGCAACACCGCCGCTTCCTTCTCCAGACCGTTCCCCTCCCGGGCATCCGGCCACTCAGAAACAATTCTGCTCGTCAGCTCCTCTTTCCCCGATCGCTCAAAGGGGAGCATGACCTCGACCAGTCTGTTATCGCTGGCAAGGACCGCCCCCCAGCCAAGAACAGTGTGATACACGGCATATCGCCCATTTTGTACGCAACGTCTTCTCATCCGTTTCTCCTTCGCGCCATTTTCTGCCGGACCAGCGTTATTCCGTCCCTGACCTCTTCACTGCGCAGCATCCATGATGCCCCCAGATAGATGCCTGCACAGACAGCCACGGTGCCCCCCATGAGAAAAGCCTTTGCCAGGCGCCCCTCCAACAGCGACCAATCGGCCAGCCCCATGGCCCAATAGGCAGCACCCCCTACCGGGACTGACGCCACAAGCGCCTTTATCCCGGCAATCAGGATCTTCCTCCCGCCAAAAGGACCGATCTTCCTGCGCAGAAACAGCAACAGGAGCAGCAGGTTGGCTCCCGCTGCCAGGGTCGAAGCCAGTGCCAACCCTCCGTGCAACAGAGGGCGCATCAGGAGGAGACTAAAGACTACATTGAGGATGAAGGCGATGAAAGCGGTGAAGACCGGGGTTCTGGTGTCCTTGAGGGCATAAAAGGCAGGGACAAGCACCCGCATCAAGGCTACCAGAGAAAGCCCCAGTGAATAGAATATCAACGCCTCTGCGCATTTCTGAGCCTTGTCGAAGCCGAATTCTCCCCCCATGAACAGCAGGCTGAAAATGGGAGTGGAGCAAACCACCAGACCTGCCATGGCGGGAATGGTCACGAAGATGATGAGCCGCAGGCCAAAGGTGAGTGACTCCTTGAGGTCATCAATCTCGCCGGCGGCAGCCTGCCGGGACATGGAGGGGAGCACTGCCTGGGCCACGGATACGGTAAAGATCCCCTGGGGGAACTCGAAGAGTCGCTGGGCATAATAGAGATAGGAGACGCTCCCTTGGGGAAGCAGCGACGCCAGGATATTCCCCACGGTGATATTCAGGTAGTAGATCCCGACACCAAAGATTGACGGCCCCATCAGCAGGGCTATTTTCCTGACTGCCGGGTGTCTGAATGAAAACGAAGGTTTGAATAAAAAACCCCGTTGGCAAAGAACTGGCAACTGCAACAGCAATTGCAGCACCCCTCCCAGCAGAACACCGACAGCGAGAGCAGTAATCGGCACAGCAAAGTAATCGTGTAGCAGCCAGGCCGACAGAATCATCGCCAGATTGAGAAACACCGTCGAAATGGCCGGGGTGAAAAAATGTCGTATCGTATTCAGAATGCCCATGCAGAGGGCCAATAGACTGATAAAAAAGAGATAAGGAAACATCAGCCGGTTGAGCAAAACGGTCAACTCGAATTTTGCCGGCACGGTTCGAAACCCAGGGAACATGAGCCCGACGATCTGGGGGGATAACAGGATGCCTGCCACGGTTACGCCTGCCATGACAATGGTCAGGAGGGTAAAGCAGATATTTGCCAGCTCTCGAGCGGCATCCTCGCCGTCGCGGGTGAGACACTCGGAAAAGGTCGGAACAAAAGCAGAGGTCAGCGCCCCTTCAGCAAAGAAACGGCGGAGCATGTTGGGGATCTGAAATGCAGCAAAGAAGGCGTCCGTGGCAAAACCGGCGCCGAACAGGCGGGATACCACCATGTCCCGCACCATACCCATGATCCGCGACAAAATGGTTGCAAAGCCGAGTACCCCGGCAGCTCGGGCAATGTTCCTCTTTTCCGACATGGACTCCCCTGTATCTGGTGGTGCCAGCTATGTACCACAGAACACCGGCAACACGGAACCATTTTCACTCTCTCAGCCGGGAGCGGTATCGGGGAGCCCGTTCATGAGCAAATAGATGGCCGAAATCGGCTGGTGCGCCACTTGGCAGAGACTGTCCGTAACGATGGCCCGGCTCCGGCGTAAGTAGCTCTCCTCTCCGCAGAGGGTGCCAAGCTGGCGCAGAATCATGACCGCCACGGCTGTACCGGAAGGGATGACCCCATCATGGAGCGAAGAACGGCTAACGAGCAGCTCCTCCCCAGCGCTGTCTAAGAGCCGACCGGTACCGGCACTCCCAAACAAGGCAAGCATTCTGTCCGCTACCGAGCGTGCGGCGGCGAGCCAGTCACTTCCTCCGGTTGCTCGGTAAAGCTCAAGCAGCCCCCACCCGAAAAATGCATAATCTTCCAGGAATCCAGGAACCGACACCCGGCCCGCGAACCAGCTCCGCATGAGCCAGCCTTCGCCATCGGTCAGGTGGGTACGGACAAAAGCGACCGCGTCTTCCGCTGCATGGAGGTACGTCTGGTTGCCAGTGACGGCGTAACCGTTGGCCAAAGCAGCAATGGACAACCCGTTCCATGCCGTGAGCACCTTTTCGTCCCTGAGTGGCTGTATCCTCGCAGATCGGGCGTTCAACAACTTCTGTCGCCACCGATCCACGGCAGCAGCCAGTGCATCCGGAGTCATCCCCCATTGCCTGGCCATGTCAGGGAGTGAGCGGGAAAGATGCAGGATGGACTCCCCTTCAAAATCCCCCTCACTTGAGACGTCGAACAAGCGACAGCACTGCTCGGCCTCTTCCCCTACCGCGGCTGTCACTGAGGCAGGGGTCCAGAGGTAGCAGGCACCTTCCCGCCCTTCGCTGTCGGCATCAAGGGCGCACGCATAGCCGCCATCCGGCAGGGCAAGATCCCGCAGGACAAACGCCAGGATCTCCTCGGCCACGGCGACAAAAAATGTATTGTCCATATCCTTGCCGGCTTCAAGGTAGACCAGGGCCATCAGTGCTTGGTCATAGAGCATCTTTTCAAAGTGCGGCACCAACCACTGCCGGTCCACACTGTAACGGTGAAATCCGAATCCGATCTGGTCGTAGATACCGCCAAATCGCATCTGGTAGAGGGTTGTCGAAACCATCTCCTGCAGCGAAACATCCCCCGTAGTCCGCCACCGTTGCAGCAGAAAGAGGTGGTAGAGCGGCATGGGGAATTTGGGCGCCGTGCCGAATCCTCCGTTCTCCGTATCGTACAGCCGCGTCAGCTGAGCAGTCGCCTGATCCGCAAGCTGCTGCGGTTCTGCCTGCCCATCTGCAACCTCCGGAGCTTCTCGCAGCCCATCCATCACCACCGTGCAATGCTGCTCCAGCCGTGACCGCTCAGTACGCCACAGGTCGTTGATACGGGACAGGACATCCAGCAGCCCCGGCATTCCGTGACGCCGCAACTTCGACAGGTAGGTGGCAGCATAGAAGGGCCTTTTGTCCGGCAGCATCACGATGGTGAGAGGCCAGCCGCCGCCACCGGTCATGAGCTGCGCAACCGCCATGTATTGATCGTCGATATCGGGCCGCTCCTCACGATCCACCTTGATGGCAATGAAATGACGATTGAGGAATGCGGCAACCTCATTGTCGGCAAAGGACTCGTGGGCCATGACATGACACCAGTGACAGGTGGCATACCCGATGGATAGAAAGACCGGTTTATCCTCCCGCAAGGCGCGGGCAAATGCCTCCTCCCCCCACGGGTACCAGTCCACCGGGTTTTCAGCATGCTGGAGCAGATAGGGGCTGGCGGAAAAGATCAGCCTGTTGTAGAGTTCACCGCCATCTGTCGGCAGTTGCTCGCGGTCGACCGCCAAAAGTTGCCGGATCACCATGTTGCCGTCACGGGTGTCGCTGGACATTGTGCACCTCCGGAAAGGATGCCGGTGAAGTGGATAAAATCGTTGACAATACCGCCCAAAGTATACTAATGATTAGTATCTAATAGTATCCGATCCCATGCCGACTTTCTTCAGATAGATACGGAGTAGGCAGTGAACCTGGTCTCGGGAGACCGCTTGATGAAAAAGGGACTTTTGCTGGCAGTTGCACTTATCGCCAATACGGCTGTTGCAGCTTACGCCATGAAGTTTGCCGCCTACAACGGTGATGTCTACTTCGATCACCGGCTTCACCGTCTCATCTTCAATTGTAGCGAATGCCACGACGGCCCTCCGCAACACTTCGATCTCGATCACGAATCAGGACACAAGCTCTGCATTGGCTGCCACAAACGGGTAAGCGCCGGCCCGGCCCGCCATTGCAGCGATTGCCACATTGTGTCCTAACCCCCTTTACGAGGCATCCCCCCACATGCGCCTACGCTTGGTCGCCATCACTGCTGCCATCTGTCTGATCCTCATTCCCCTTGCCATCCTCGCCGCAGGACCGCTCCATGTGGGCAGTTTCAGTACCGGTGATCTCTCGGGCTGGTCTGACAAACCCTTCAAGGGCAAGACCGACTATTCCCTCGTTGAGGATAGCGGCCACACCGTTCTCAAGGCGCACAGCTCAAAGGCAGCATCCGGCCTTATTAAAAAGGTCTCCGTCGATCCCAGGCGCTTCCCCCTGCTCCGCTGGTCGTGGAAGGTTGAAAAAATCATTCAGAAGGAAGATATCGCCAAGAAAGGGGGAGACGACTTTGCCGCCCGTGTTTACGTGGTATTCCCCCGGACCTTTTTCTGGCGCATGCGGGCCATAAATTATGTCTGGTCGGCAAAAATGACAAAGGGCTCGTTTGCGCCGAGCCCCTATACCAAAAACGCCATGATTGTCGCGGTTGAATCGGGAAGCGATAAAGTCGGCAGCTGGGTGAATGAAGAGCGGAATATCCTGGATGACTATCGGAAGCTGTTCGGCGAAGAACCGCCGGAGATTGGCGCCGTTGCGGTCATGACCGACACAGACGATACCCGGGAAGACATCACTGCCTACTACGGGGATATCTTCCTGGAAGACAATCCAGCACCAAAAACTGCCCGCACTCAATGAAAAGAGGGTAAAGACCTGGACAGCCCAACCCTCCCACCAGCTGTCAGCCGATCAACTTGGACAGACGATTCTTTTGCTTCTCCAGTTTGTGCTGGCCATCTTCGATGGCGTGCAGGAGATCCTTTTTGGCATCGTGGGCCAGGTCCTTCCCCTTGTCCAGAATCTCCGAAGCCTTTTCGCCAACCGCTTCCACCATGTCAGAGACGCTGTCGCTGAAATCATCCACCAGGTCGCCGGCACGACGCTTTACCCTGCGGCTGTAACGGGCAATGTCCTGGCGAGTTTTCTTGCCCGACTGTGGAGCATAGAGCAGAGCCGCTCCGGCACCGATGATCCCACCTGCAACCAGCATCATGGCACCTACCATTATTGTTTTATCTTTGTCGTTCATTGCATATCCTCCCTGTTGATTTGATTACAATTGTACCGGAAAAATTGCCGATGCAAAGCGTTTCGGTATTTTTCTCGCTTGCCGGAACACTGACAAACCGGGCCTGATCTGCTATAGTCACGGCAAAACCTCGAAGCAAGGAGCTTTCCCAATGCGCACCATCTACGATGTCGTGATCATCGGCGGCGGACCGGCCGGTATCGCCACCGCGTATCTCTGCCAGAAGCACGGGCTTACGTATCTATTGCTGGAATCGGGCAAAAGCATTTTCCAGGGGATCGCCAACACCTATCCGGCAGGCAAGAACGTATACCCCTCTAAACCGAAGGAGGCCCCGGAACCATTCCTGGTGGAAGAGCTGCGCCCTCCTGACAAACCGGTAACCGTGGAGAAGTACATCCAGTACGTGCAGCACTTTGCCCAGCATGAAAACCTGCGGGTCGAAGTCGATACCCAGTTCGAGGACGTCCGCGAAGAACGCGACATCCTCGTCATCCACACATCCAAGGGGCTTTTCAGGGCTCGCAAAGTCGTGCTTGCCTTTGGGAGCAGCATCCCCAAGGAGCTTTCGGTGTATGGCGATGCCAAGATGGTTGCCAAGACCGTGGAAGACCCGACCAAATATGTGGGAGTCCGGACCCTGGTCATCGGCGGCGGCAACACCGCTGCCGATGTCATCATTTCCATACTCAAGGAAAAGCGGCAGCTAAACGACAACCAGCCGGTCTATTGGGCCCACATCTCGGAGAAGTTCGATGTGAACAAGGAAACAGCGCAACGGCTCGGGGAGGAGATCCTGCTGGGAGGGAACATCCGCCTGCTGCCCGGCGCGACACCGCGAATCGGCGAAGTCGATGACGAAGGGGTGGACCGCCTGGTCATCCGTATCAACGAGTTCAAGCAGCCCGACGGAATCGAGATCTACCATGCCATGAGCTTCCCCATGAAGCACGTCATTGCCTGCATCGGCTCGCAGGGACCGATCCCGATCTTCGACAAACTGGGGGTGCAGACCATTGCCTGCGCCGAAGGGGTCTGCCAGATTGCCAAAGAAGGAGACCGGCTGGTGCTCCTGACCGCAGAGTTCGAGTCCACACGCAAGGGGGTCTATGTCATCGGCGGTGCAATCTCGCCGTCCTACATGAAGATCAGCAGCGGCTCCATCCAGGAGGAGCGGCATCCAAACCTGATCTATACCGCACTGAACGACGCCTACCACGTAACCGAAGCTATCCGGAAGAAACTGGGGCGTTCAGAAGCAGGCACAAAGCCCTGAAATACCGGTCAGGAACCGGCAGCCTCCGCCTTGAGCCCATCCAGAACCGCCCTTACCTCGGTGACCATCTCCGCAGCCTGGGGCGATGTCTCATAGCGGAGATAAAGCTCCAGGTAACGAATGGCGTCGCCTACCCGCTCCTCGTCCATGCACAGGCTGCCAAGAGTAAGATATGAGAGGGTAAATTCGGGATCGAGCCGCACCGACTCCAGACACTCCTTTTCAGCCTGCTCGAACTCTTCCAGGTCGTAGTAGAGCTCTCCCAGGTTGAAGTGAGCCGCGGCATCATCCGGGTCCAATTCGATACCTTTCTGGAAGGCGGCAATGGCCTTTTCACGCTCACCCAGACCGTACCAGGCATCACCAAGCGCATTGTAGGCAAAGACATTCTCGGGATCGATACCGAGCGCGGTCTGATAGGCAGCAATCGCCTCTTCGGCACGCTCCTGATTGGCATGGACCAGACCGATGCTGACAAAGGCGTCAGCATTGTGCGGATCGAGTTCGGAAACCTTTCGGTAGAGTTTCAGAGCCTCCTTGTGATCGCCACGCTCGAAGTAGATATCCCCGAGCGACAAGAGGGCATCGCTGTCTTCAGGCGCCAGGGCAAGCCCCTTTTCATAGGCGACAACGGCTTCGGGGAGCTTGCCCAAACCGGTAAGTGCCTCGCCGAGATAGAAAAATCCTTCCGGACGGCTCGGCGCCAGTTCGGTGCAGTGACTGAAGACCTCCGCGGCTGCTTCATGGTTGCCCACCTCGGCCAGCGAGATCCCCTTTGCCAGATGCTCTTCGAATGAAGTGCTCATATTCCCTCCCATCAAGACGTATTCGTGCAAGAGATGCCAAGCATATCAGCTGATTGCCTCAGCAATCGGCCGAGACTGGCGGAACTATACCAGAAAGACGTTCCCAATGCCAGCAGACCCGGCTCAATGATGAAAAAAGTCGTAAGAAACGGTTCACATTTCCCGGAGATCCTTTATACTACCAACAAGAAAATTTTCATGGGAAACTGCAATGGCGCACGATCACGAAACCATTGGCCTGCGTACGCTTGAGGACATCAGCGGGCTGATTCTCCACTCACACGATCTGCAGGAAACCCTGGACAACATCGTCAACCTGGTGGCAAAACGGACTGGTTCAGATGTCTGTTCTATCTATCTCCTGGAAAACGATGGCGAAACCCTCACCCTCCAGGCCACCAAGGGGCTGTCAAAAAGTTCGGTCGGCAAGATCACCATGAAGACCTCAGAAGGGCTCACCGGCCTCGTCATCGAACAACGGGGCGTGGTGAACATAGAGAACGCTCCGGGACATCCGCGCTTTAAATACTTCCGGGAGACCCGTGAAGAAAAATTTGCCTCTTTTCTCGGCCTGCCGCTCTTCGAGCGAAAGACCCCGGTCGGCGTCATTGTCATCCAGACCAGAGAAGCACGGGTCTTCACCCCCCATGAAATAAGTACCCTGGCCACCATTGCCTACCAGATCTCCAGCATCGTCATCAATGCAAAGCTGCTCGACTCGATCCGTAGCAAAGAAGAAGAGCGAGCCTACTTCGAACGCGAACTGGCCAGGGCAAAGCAGCAGGGGCTCTTCGACGCAGACGGGCAACCTCTGGAACAGAGGAAAAAAGGGAAGCATCAATCATTCTCTTTGACCGGTTCCGCTGCTTCGCCCGGATTCTGCCTGGGAAAGCTGTTCATCATCAACCAGCGCGGCCTGAAGGCCGGCACGCTGCATACCAAGATCCTCCCCCGCCAGGAGGAACGCAAACGGTTTCTGGTAGCCATCGAAAAGGCGAAGATCCAGACCCTGTACATGGAAAAGCGAGTTGCCTCCAACCTCTCAAAAGAGGATGCAGCCATCTTTCACACCCACCTCATGATCCTTGAAGATCGTGGGTTCATCGGCCGGGTCATGGAGGAAATCGACAGCGATTGCGGGGCCATACAAGCAGTGCAGAAGGTAGTGGACCACTATGTCGCGGTCTTTGGCCAGATGGAGGACCCGTATCTGCGCGAACGGTCGGCTGACATGGTGGATATCGGGCGGAGGATCTCCGATTCCCTGCAAGGGAACGGCACGACCAGGTCCCGTCTCCGCGACAAGAGGATCATCGTTGCCGAAGATATCCTGCCGTCCGACATGGCAACGCTCAACCACGAAAAGATACTCGGAATTATCACCGAAAAAGGGGACGTGAACTCGCATGCCGCGATCATGGCCCGTTCGCTCGGTATCCCCGCCGTGCTCGGGATCGAAGGGTTGTTGCACAAGGTGGGCCCTCGCGACGAGGTGATCATCGACGGCACTTCGGGGCACATCTACGTCAATGCCGAAAAAAGGGTCCGGACCGAATACGAGCGGCTGCACAACGATTTCAGCCAGCGACAACGGGAACTGGAAGAGTTGCGCGACCTGCCCGCCATCACCACTGACGGATTCAAGGTGAATCTCAAGGCCAATATCGGCCTACTGTCGGACATTCGGGTCGCTCTTGCCAACGGTGCCGAAGGCGTTGGCCTCTACCGGACCGAATTCCCCTACATGGCGCGCAAATCATTCCCCAACCGCAATGAGCAGTACTCGATCTACCGCAAGATACTGGAAGGATTTGCCGGGCTGCCGGTAAACATCCGGACGCTCGACATCGGCGGCGACAAAGGGCTCCCCTATTTTGCCTACCCCAAGGAAGACAATCCCTTCATGGGTTGGCGCTCCATCAGGGTCTCCCTGGAACGCCAGGACATCTTCCGCGAACAGCTCGCAGCGGTGCTGATGGCCTCGGTGCACGGCAATGTAAGCCTGATGTTCCCCATGATCTCGGGGGTCGACGAGGTCCGCCAGGTCAAGGATATCCTTGCCCAGGTGCGTGCCGACCTCGACCGGGAAGGGTGCCCCATCGCTCCGGAGCTGCGGCTCGGGATCATGATCGAAATCCCCGCCGCAGTGCAGATCGCCCACATCCTCATCAAAGAAGTGGATTACTTCAGCATCGGCACTAACGACCTCATCCAGTACACCCTTGCCGCCGACCGCAACAACCCCAAGGTAAAGCAATACTACGATGCCTACCATCCGGCAGTGCTGCATTCCATCAAGCGGATCGCCGATGTCGCTGCCAGCGAGGGGAAACCGGTCTCCCTCTGTGGCGAGATGGCCGCAACTCCCCTCAGTGCCATCATCCTGCTCGGGTTGGGGATCAGCGACTTCAGCCTCTCTGCGCCCGCTATCCCGGTGGTCAAGCAGGCACTCCGCTCCGTCTCGTTCGCCACAGCCCGTACCATAGCCTCGGACATCCTGTTCATGGAGAGCGCAAGCAGTATCAAAAGCTACCTGGAAGAGGTCAGAAACGAATTACGGCTCTGACTGAGTCCGTTGACTAATCCCGCCGGTCCCTGAATCGCTTCCATATACCCATCCCGACCTTGAACACCACCCATCGGACCGCCGTCAGCAACGACGGGAAGGACCGCGACGGTTCGACAAACACTGTTCAATAATTCTCAACAACAGCACTGAAAATGCCGATATACATGTATATCAGATGCCACGGTTCGAGGGGAACGGATCTGCTTCTCCCGGAACATTACCAATATACAACGTCTTTCACCATTACCGAGATTGTCACCATGCGAAATGCGCGGATCAGAACCAAGCTGACGGCTGTCGTCTCCCTGCTGATGATTGCTCTCATGTCCATCCTTGCCATTGCCGGCTATGCCTACTTTGCCCGAGTATTCAAACAGGAGTCGGCAAAACACCACTTTGCCATGCTCAGCCTGGCTGCCGGCGAGCTCGATGCCCAGTTGCGCCGTAGCCAGGAAATCCTGGAGATGATCTCCCAAAGCCTTGCCTCGGTGCAACTGACCGATCTTCCCGCCGTGCAGGGCCTCCTGGACAGCGAAACCGATGCGAGGACCTACTTCGACGGCGGTTTTCTGCTTCTGGATGCCAATGGCCGGATTATCACCGAGAGCCCGGTTCATCCGGAACATCGGGGACATGACCATCTGCATCGAAAATTCGTGCAAAAGACCCTTGAAACAGGCAAACCAGTCATTTCCGAGCCGTACATCTCCGAAGCCCCCCCTTACGAGCCGACGATCACCTTTACGACGCCGATCCGCGACCGTTCGGGAAAGCTGTTGGGACTTCTTGCCGGACGTCACCTGCTCATGCGGGACAATTATCTCTCCGAGCTATCCCGGATTACCATCGGTAAGACCGGCTATCTGTATCTTGTCGACTCGAACAGGGTAATTGTCATGCACCCCGTCAAGAAACGGGTCATGGAACAGGTTGCCCCCGGCATGAACAAAGGGCTGGACCGTGCCCTCCAGGGGTTCGAGGGAACCCTGGAAAACGTCAATTCCAAGGGCGTGCCTGGCATCACCTCGTTCAAACGGCTGGGATCGGCCCAATGGGTCATTGGCAGTCACTATCCGCTCAGCGAGGCGTACGCCCCCATAGACCAGGCCCGTATCATTTTCATCCTGGTGGTAGCACTGGTACTCGGGGTGATGCTGCTGGCACTCTGGCTCACGGCGTGGCGTATTTCGGCTCCGCTGATAACACTGGCCCAGCATGTTCGCACCCTCCCCTCACTGGAAAACGATCAGCGCTCGATCAACCTGCAGACCGGAGACGAAATCGGGGAATTGGCTGAGGCATTCAACGACATGGTGGATCAGCTAGCCAAACGGGACACGGAGATCGCCCGCAACCAGAATATCTACCGGATCATCACCAAATTCACCAATGAAATAGCACTGTTGATAAGTACAACCGGCGAGATACTCTACATTTCACCTAACTGCGAGACCATGCTGGGATACCGTGAGGACGAGTTCCTCGCAGAACCGCAACTGCTTGACCAGATCGTTCATCCTGATGATCAGCAACGCTGGCTGGACCACCGCCTCAATACAACCTGTAAAGGCGACTGCCATCCGCTCGATCTCCGCCTGCTCCCCAAAACGGGAGGCATCATCTGGGTAAACCACGTCTGTTTCGAGGCGACCAACGACCAGGGGGAGGTCATCGGCATCAGGGGGAACTTCCGCGACATCACCCGTCGCATAAAGCTTGAACATCTCCTCGACGAACAGGTGCGGTTCAGTGAGAATCTTCTCGAAAGCACCACCACACCGCTCTTCGTCATAGACAACCACCACCGGGTCATCGTCTGGAATCGTGCCTGTGCTGATTTGACCGGAAAAAGTTCCGCCGAGATGATCGGCACTTCGCATCATTGGAAGGCATTTTACCCCGAAGAGCGTCCCACCGTGGCTGACCTGGTTCTCGACGGCCTGGAAGACGTGATCAACTCCTTTTATACCACTTATGAAACCCGGCACGACCTCCCTGGCGTTCTTCGGGCAGAGGGTTGGTATTACGGCATGAACGGGAAGGATCGCTACCTGTTCTTCGATGCCGCACCGGTCCATGATGCCAGCGGCAAGGTCGTTGCTGCCGTGGAGACACTGCACGACATCACCGACCGAAAACGGGCCGAGGAATCGCTCCGTCTCTTCTCCCAGGCAGTGGAACAGAGCGGCAGCAGCATCGTCATTACCGACCCGATGGGAACGATCCAGTATGTCAACGAAAGGTTCTGCGAAGTAACCGGTTATACGCGTGAAGAAGCCATAGGAAACAATCCTCGGGTGCTCAAGTCGGGAGAGCAACCGGCGGAACTCTATTCCGAACTCTGGCAAACCATCAATGCCGGTCACAAATGGCACGGCGAGCTGCATAACAAACGGAAAGACGGCACCCTGTTCTGGGAGCTGGTGACCATTTCACCTATTATGGACGACTCCGGCATCATCACCCATTACCTGGCAGTGAAAGAGGACATCACCCATCGCAAGGAGGCAGAACGGAAACTCCTCAAACACCAGGCAGAGCTCCAGTTGAAACACGAACAGCTTTCACATCTCTATACCCAGGTCGAGCGGGGCAAACGCGAATGGGAACAGACACTGGACTGCATCGACGACATTGTCATGCTTGTAGGAGATGATGGGATTATCAGGCGCTGCAATCAGGCGCTGTTGGAATTTACGAACCGCGATTACCAGTCGGTGATCAGCAGTGAGTGGCGCGAGCTCTTTACCGACGTCGGTCTCGATGTCGACCTGTTGATCGGGAAATCGGGAGAACTGTACCACCAGCAGTCAGGGCGCTGGTTCACCGTCAGGATTTACCCCTATGCAGAAGACAAGGGTGCCGTGATCTCGCTCCACGACCTGACCGCCATCAAGCTTGTTTCCGACGAACTGGCCAAGGCCTATGAGGAACTGAAAACCACCCATCTGCAGCTGCTGCAGCAGGAAAAGATGGCGTCCATCGGCCAACTGGCGGCCGGGGTGGCCCACGAGATCAACAACCCCATGGGTTTCATCTCCAGCAACCTGGGGACCATGGCCAAATACTCCGAACGGCTCAAAGGGTTCATTGTCACACAGGACGAGGCGCTCAACAGCATTGGTTCCCCAGAACTGACCGCTTCCCTGGCAGATGCCCGCAAACGGTACAAGATCGATTACCTGCTGGAGGACATCCCCAAGCTGATCGCCGAATCCAGCGACGGTGCCGAACGGGTCCGCACCATCGTTCAGAACCTGAAGAGCTTCTCGCGCATCGACGATGCCGAGTTAAAACAGGTAGATATCAACGAATGCCTGGAGAGCACCATCAGCATCGCCTGGAACGAGTTGAAATACAAGGTGACCCTGCAGAAGGAGTACGGCGAACTGCCTTTGGTGAGCTGCTATCCACAGCAACTCAACCAGGTCTTCCTGAATCTGTTGGTAAACGGAGCCCATGCCATCGAAAAACAGGGTGAAATCACCGTCAAGACCTGGCTGGACGGCAAGCATGCCTGCGTCTCCATCAGCGATACCGGCTGCGGGATTCCCGAAGAGATACGGTCCCGGATCTTCGAGCCATTCTTTACCACCAAGGAGGTGGGTAAAGGAACCGGACTCGGGCTTTCCATCAGTTATGAAATCATCCAGCGACACAACGGCACCATCGAGGTGGCGAGCGAGGTGGGCACAGGCACAACCTTCACCGTCAGGTTGCCGGTCAACGGAGGCAAAGCATCATGAGCGACCAAGTGAAGATTCTCTGCGTGGATGACGAACGGAACGTCCTGAGGGCGCTGGAAAGGATATTTCTGGACGACGACTATCTGATCCTGACCGCCGGCTCAGGCCAGGAAGGGATGGATATCCTCGAAGCAGAACCGGACATCCAGGTCGTCATCTCCGACTACCGGATGCCGGGCATGAACGGGGTCGATTTCCTGCGTGAGGTCTATTCTCGCCACCCTGACACCATCCGCATCGTTCTCTCCGGCTACGCAGACACTGCCTCAGTGGTTGCGGCAATTAATGAAGGGCAGATATACAAGTTTGTCCCCAAGCCATGGAACGACGATGAACTGCGCATGACCATCGCCAAGGCGATCGAAACCTTTACCCTGCACCGCAAGAACCTTGAGCTTACCGAAGAGTTGCGCAGAAAGAATGAAGAACTCTCCTCGCTCAACGACTCCCTGGAAAGGCTGGTCGCCGAACGGACTCTCGAACTGATCCTGCAGAACCGCGCGCTGCAGCACACCCGCAACATCCTTCAACACCTGCCGGTGGGTGTACTGGCGCTGGTCTCGGATGGCATCGTGGTGCAGGTCAATCTTGAGGCTGCAAACATCCTGAAATCCGATAGTGAAGAAATCCTCGGCAAAAAGATCGAAACGGTGCTGCCCCCCGCACTCTGTGATTTCGTTGCAACGGTACTCGTCCAAAAGAACAGCTGTACAACCATCGACTGCAACGGTGAATCACTCTGTGTCAAGGGAACCTGCATGATAGAAGACGAACAGGAGGGGCTCATCCTCTGCCTCAATCGGGAGTGCCGGAAATGAGCGAAACCATTCTGTTCGTCGACGATGAGCAAAACATCCTCAGTGCCTTGCAACGGGTATTCGTCGACAGCAATCTCCAGATACTGACCACCAGCAACCCGTTGCAGGCAATCGACATATGCCGATCCAAACCGGTGGCAGTCGTCGTATCGGACAACATGATGCCAGAGATGAGGGGGGTCGAGCTGCTCGCCGAGTTGAAAAAGGTCTCTCCTCAAACGGTAAAGATTCTCATGACCGCCTATGCCGATCTCCCCACCGCCCTGCAGGCGATCAACAGCGGCGAGGTCTACCGGTTCATCGTCAAACCATGGCAAGAGCAGGAACTGGTGAAGGCGATCAGCGAAGGCATCGCCCGCTCACGCATTCTTGCCGCCCTGGGACGGGAAAACGAGGCGATTCTCCGCTCTCTGGCCCAGACCATCGAACTCAAGGATCATTACACCAGGGGGCACTGCGATCGGGTTGCGGGTTACGCACTCACCATTGCCGGAAAGCTCGACCTGCCCGAACCGCTCGTCAGGGAGATCCGCCACGGCAGCTGGCTCCATGACTGCGGCAAGATCGGGGTGCCTGAGACGATACTCAACTCCAGCGGCAAACTCAGTGACCAGGAGTTTGCAACCATCCGCCTCCATCCCGACTGGGGAGCATCTGTTGCCGAGCAGGCCAGTCTGCCAGTCACCGTTATCAACATCATCCGCTTTCACCACGAACGCTATGACGGCAATGGCTACCCACTTGGGCTGCAGGGGGAAGATATCCCCCTGGAAGCCAGAATTGTGGCGGTTGCCGATGTCTTCGACGCCCTGACAACCGATCGTCCCTATAAACAGGCCTTTACGTTCGATCAGGCACGAAAGATCATGCTCGAAATGAAAGGAACAAGCCTCGATCCACGTCTGGTCGAGCTGTTTCTCATCGCTTTAGACCCCATTGCCCAGCATGAAGGGTGAGGAGAAAATCATGACTACAGGAACAATACAAACAATCAGCAAGATCCTTCTGGTTGATGACGAAGAAAACATCACCCGGGCGATTACCCGGCTGTTGATGGAAGAGGAAGATCTGGATATCCTGACCGCCTCCTCGGGAGACGATGGGCTGGACCTTCTCCGCAGGCATCCCGATGTGGCCCTGATCCTCTCGGACCAGCGGATGCCAGGCATGAGCGGAGCGGAGTTTCTGCAGCTGTCGCAAGCCATCGCCCCCGAAGCGATCCGCATGGTGCTGACGGGCTATGCGGACATCAACTTGGTTATCGACGCCATCAACAAGGGGGGCGCGGCGCGCTACATCACCAAGCCCTGGGATGACGGCATGCTGGTGCAGACCATCCGCGACGGGGTGAAACAGTTCCAGCTGCTCCGGGAAAATCAACGACTGTCCGCACTAGTCCAGCAACAGAACGATGAACTCAAGGAATGGAACACCAATCTGAAGCAGAAGGTGATGGAGCATACCGTCACCATCCGCAAACAGAACGAGGACCTCGCGGAAAAAAACCGCCTGATCGGGGAAAGCTTCAAGGGGATCATCGCGGCCTTCTCGCGGCTGGTCGAACTCTGCGGCAGGAGTTCGCAGAGCCACTCCAGGAATGTCGCAACAATGGCGGTAGGGATCGCAAAGGACCTGGGACTTTCCGATAAAGAGCAGGAGATGATCCAGACCGCGGCCCTTTTGCACGACATCGGCGAAATCGGCATCCCCACTGCCATCCTCGAAATGAAGATGAGTGCCATGAGTCCCGAGGAGAAACGGGTTTACCTGCAGCATGCCGTCAGGGGGCAGACAGCCATAGACGCCGTTGAAGGGCTTCGTGAAGTCGGGGTGCTGATCCGCCATCACCACGAACATTTCGATGGGAGCGGCTTCCCCGAAGGGATTGCCGGAGAAGCCATCCCTCTCGGTGCAAGGATCATCGCCATCGCCGATTTCATCGACCGGGAAATGGCCAACCAGAGCGGCGAAATCGCCCTCAACATGACCCTTTCAAAGGTTCTCAACCAGCAGGGACACCAGCTCGACCCAACCCTCGTCAAGCATGCCAAACGTTATGCCCGCTATCAGTATTTCGCACCCACCGGCAAGCAGAGAGATGACGTCGAACGCGAATATCAGGTCAGCGAATTGATATCCGGGCTGCAACTGACCAGGAATTTCCAGAGCGGCACCGGTCTGCTTCTCCTGTCAAAGGGAACGGTGCTCGACTGGCACAAGATTGATGCCATCAAGCGCTACTACCAGATAGACCCTCCCCAGGGGGGAATCTTCGCCATGACCGCGAGGCAGGACGGTGATTGAATATAACGAACAGCAGCAACGGATGGTCCTGAAGCTGGTCTATTACGGTCCGGCGCTTTCAGGTAAAACAACCAACCTGCTCCAGCTTCATGAGCAGTTGAGCCGTGAAGGTCGTGGCGACCTTATGGTGCTTGATACCACCAATGACCGGACCATCTTTTTCGACCTGCTCCCCTTTTTCCTGACCACGCCAAGCGGCCTGAAGATCAAGGTGAAGGTCTACACCGTACCGGGCCAGGTGCGACATGACGCGACACGCAAGGCGGTTCTGCAACGGGCCGATGGCGTTGCCTTCATTGCCGATTCGCAACAGGCGGAAACCGCCAACAATGCCAACAGTTTCGCAAGCCTGGAAGACAATCTCGCCCTGGTGGGATTGAACATCGATGCACTGCCGCTGGTAATCCAGTTCAACAAACGGGACCTGGCCAACATCGTTCCGGAGGACGATATCAGGAAAACCTGGGAAGCAACCGGTTTCCCGGTGGTAATGGCATCCGCTCTCCAGGGATGGGGTGTGGTGGAAACCTTCGCCGCACTGGCTGGCCTTCTCTTTGACAGAGTCGACGGCCGTTACCGGCTGGTTGCAGAACATGGTCTGACAAAAGCAGATTTCGTACGCAACCTCACCTCGGTGGTCACTGACTGATGGATGACCTTTATAGGCCACGAAAAGATGGAGGAGATATGCAGGACGAGGCCTTGTCATACGTGGTCGGCGAGGAGAAAGGGTTATGCGAACTCCTTCTCGACAGCGAAGTACAGCCGCTTCTCGAAGGGATGCTCGTCGCGGGTGCCACCTCTGCAGCAATCACAGACCAGGATGGCGATGAACTCTGGGTTGCGCGTGATCCGGCTCGGCTCGGCAAAGAGATCGTCAGTCTTCCGATCAGTCTCGAAGGCGAGACTGTGGGAGCCCTCCGAATCGGCGGTCCTGATGAAACCGCACAAACCCTCATCTGCATTGCCCAACTGCTCGGTGTTGCCATTGATACGCTGCTGCGCACAAACCTCAAGCGGATGCTGACCACTGAAATACACACCAGCGTCGTGAACAGCTCCTACGACGAACTGATCGAGGCCAACCGGCAGTTGACCGAATCCGAGATGCGTTACCGGAAACTTGCCGAAAGCCTGGAACAGAAGGTCAAGGAGCGGAGTGCCGAATTGAAAAAGGCCCACGCCCACCTTCTTCAGCAAGAAAAGATGGCTGCGGTGGGACAGCTCGCTTCAGGTATTGCCCATGAAATCAACAACCCGCTCGGCTTCATCACCAGCAATCTCCATACCCTGCAAAAGTACGTATCCCGCCTTATTACCATGTTGGAGTATCAGAAGACGCTTTTCGGAATAAAAATGGATGACGAGGCAAAGATGCAGCACGCAGATCACAAGTGGCAGGAATTGAAGCTCAACTCGATACTGACCGATGTGGGGGACCTGCTTCAGGAGAGCCTCAACGGCGCTGAACGGGTCACCAGGATCGTCGCCGACCTCAAAGGGTTCTCCCATGTGGACGAACTCGGCGCAGTGCCTGTCGACATCAATGCGGAACTGGAACGAACCCTGAGTGTCCTCACCCATGAACTGGGAACCCATGCGACCATAGTGCGGGAATTCCAGCCGCTACCGCTGCTCCCGTGCATGCCTGCGACCCTTGGACAGGTCTTTCTCAACATCATCATGAACGCTATCCAGGCCAAACCGTCGGGGCTGAAACTGACCCTCTCAACTGCCTGGGACGGCGAACGGATCAGAATCAGCATCGCTGACAACGGCCCCGGCATTCCCCACGATATCAGGGCAAAGATCTTCGAACCGTTCTTCACCACCCGTGAAGTAGGGAGCGGCACCGGTATGGGGCTGGCAGTGGTATACGACACGGTGCTCAGGCTCGGAGGGATGGTCGCCGTTACCGACAGTGCAGCCGGCGGAGCCGACTTCACCATTACGATCCCGATCAGGAGGGATTGATCCCTATGGCAAAGTACTCTGAACTGTTCAGAGCAGAAAATACAGTACCGGCGAACGAGACGCCTTCGGCAGTTACCGAGCGGAACGGCCAGCAGTTCACCATCCTCTTTGTTGACGATGAAGAAAACGTCCTGTCGGCCATGAGGCGAATCTTCCTTGAGGAAGATTACACGATCCTGACTGCAACCAGCGCCGACAAGGCCCTGGTCGTCATGGAACGGGAGCAGGTCCACTTGTTGGTCTCCGATCACCGGATGCCCGGCATGACCGGCGCCGAACTGCTCAAGGAGGTAAAGAACCGCTGGCCCGAAACCATCAGGATCATGCTGACCGGTCATGCCGATGTCAACTCCATCATGGGAGCGGTCAAGGAAGGGGCGGTCTACAAGTTCATCACCAAACCGTGGAACGACGAAGATCTCCGCCTGACAGTCAGCCTCGCCCTCCAACAGTATGTCCTGATGCAGGAAAACCGGCGACTGAGGGAGCTGGCACGGACCCAGCAGATCAAGATCAAGAACTTCTCCAACCTTTTCGATGAGAATCGCGGCATGTTGGGGAGCATCCTGGTAAAATCCGGAGTGATCCGCCAGGAAGAGCTAGAACACGCCTCAAGAGAACTCGAAAAAGGGGAATTCCTGAGCGACGCGCTGGTAAGGCTCGGTATGACCAGCGAAGCAAAGATCATCAAGACGTTGCAAGGAAATCTGAATATCGAGTATGTCGATCTCCGCGAATACGCCATTAACACAGCTACTGCCCATTTCCTTCCCCGCGACCTCTGCGAACGGAACCGGATGCTGCCGATCCGGCTGGATGGCCGCCAGCTCACCCTGGCCATGGCCGACCCATCCGACATCTACAAGCTCGACAACATTGCCATGATGACCGGCTTCAAGGTTATCCCCCTCCTGGCCTCAAGCAGCGAGATCATGGCCACCATCAAGCGGATCTATGGCGAATCGGAACGGTTGAATGAACTGGAAGACTTCAGCGACCTCGAGCCGCTGGACGAGATCGATATCGTCATCGACGATGAAGAAAAGGATATCAGCATCCAGGAGCTGATCGGCTCCTCCGAAGTTCCACCCGTAATCAGGATCGTCAATGCCATCATCTCCGAGGCGGTCCGTTACCGGGCCAGCGACATACACCTTGAGGCAAAAACCAAGTACACCCTGGTACGCTTCCGGATCGACGGCCTTTTGCACAACAAGATCAAGATCCCCGTCGATCTTCATCCTGCCATTGTTTCGCGCATCAAGATCCTCGCCAAGATGGATATTTCCGAGCGCCGGAAACCGCAGGACGGCCGGATCACCGTCAAGGCTGGAACGAGGGTCGTAGATATGCGGGTCTCCTCCATGCCGACCCTGAATGGCGAGAAGATTGTGCTGCGGATTCTCGACAAGAGTGCCTCCATTAAAAACCTGCAGGAGTTGGGGGTGCTCCCCGACGACATGAGGAAGATCGCCACCATGGTGAAAAAGCCGCAGGGGGTCATCATCACCACCGGCCCCACCGGCAGCGGCAAAACCACCATGCTCTATTCCATACTCGCAGCAATGCTGGAAAGCAGCAAAAACTTCGAGACCATCGAAGAGCCGATCGAGTATTTCGTGGAAGAGGCCAATCAGGTTGCGGTGCGTGAAAAAATCGGCCTCTCCTTCGACCAGATCCTGCGGGCGACCCTGCGCCAGGATCCGGATGTCATTCTCGTTGGCGAAATCCGTGACTATGACACCGCAGACGTGGCGTTCAAGGCGTCGCTCACCGGCCACATGGTCCTCTCCACCCTCCATACCAACAGTTCCATCGCTTCCATCACCCGCCTTATCGATATGGGGGTCAAACCATACATCATTGCCTCAGCACTCGAAGGGCTCATCGCCCAACGCCTGGTCAGGCGGATCTGCACCGACTGTGCAGAGCCAATCCCCCCTAACCCTGAAATCATGGCTTTGCTGCACGTACCGCCGGGGCTTCTGGGTGCAACGGTCATGCAGGGCAAGGGATGCGAACAGTGCAACAACTCGGGCTACAGGGGAAGAACTGGGATTTTTGAGCTGTTCATCATGAACGAGGACTTCAGACAGTTCATCGGCACCAGCTACAAGGAGTCGGATCTGCTTGAGATGGCCCGCGCCAACGGGATGCGGACCCTGATCGAGGACGGGATCGAAAAGGTGCGCCAGGGGCTGACAACGCTACAGGAGCTGCTGAGGGTCATCGGGCCGCAACTGGCCTATGAACGGAGCTGCGACAACTGCAAGCGGCAGATCGATGCCAAGTTTCTGTTCTGTCCGCACTGCGGCACGTTCCGCGAACATTTCTGTCGGACTTGCCGGCTCCCTCTTGAAGAGTCCTGGCAAAACTGTCCCTTCTGCGGCAAAGCGAAAGAATCGCACGAATATCCCAGTGACAATGCAACGAGGAGAAGACCATGAACGCAACGATCCTGATTGTCGACGACGAGCCCCATGTCATCGCCGCCTTGAAGAGGGCACTCTCCGATGAACCGTTCGAGGTGATCGGTGCCGCAAGTGGTGAAGAGGCGCTTGGGATCATGGCCGGACACCGTATCAAGGTGGTCATCTCCGACGAATGCATGCCAGGAATGGATGGCGCCGAATTTCTCGGGCTGGTGCGGCAACGCCACCCGACCACCATCCGTTTCCTTTTGACCGGCCATGCCAGCGTAGAGGCAACCATGCGGGCAGTGAACAGCGGCGAGATCTATCGCTTTTTCACCAAACCCTGGAATGATGTAGAACTGAAACTGGCGATACGTAGCGCCCTGGAAAAGTTCGACCTGGAAGAGGAAAACCGTCGGCTGCTCAAAACCGTGAAGCGTCAATCCAGCGAGTTGCGTGCCCTGGAGGTTCATTACCCCGGTATCAGCGAGGTAAAGCGGGACGCTAAGGGTGCCCTTGTTCTGCCCGAAGTGAGCGACGAAGAGATCTCCCGTATCATTGCCCAATGCAATGATGATCCGAGTCGGTCCGGTAACTGATACTTCGAAAACATTGGATGGGAAGTTGGAATATGGAGCTAAACAGAAACGGGGGCCAAAAGCCCCCGTCATCTATTCAATAGTACGACACCAGCCTAGTCGTCGAAGTTGCCTGCCGCTCCCTTGTCACTTGAGATGTTCTTGGCCTTTTCGATAATCTTGGCCTCGGTCCATTCGGCCGGGTCCTCGATACGGCTCCCCTTCGGTCCCACATCATGGGAACCTGCCTTCAGGATCGCCTCAATGGCCAGAGGCGCTGTATCGCGGGCATTCAAGACCTCGACCAGCATCTTGTAGGCAAAATCCTCCACCCGCTTGGCCATCCGCTCGCGAATCTCCTTCGGCTGCGCCAGCAGCTTGTTTTCAAACGGAAGGTTCAGGCTCTTGTAGTCACCCTTTTTCCACCCCTTGTCAGTGGCATAGGCCACCATCTCGGCCCAGAGCTCCTCGCTGACACCCTCGCCCTTCACCTTGATGAAATTGCCGTTAGCATCAAGCTGAGCATTACCGTAGTCATTCACCTCCAGCCCCCAGGAGATCATCTGCAGGGCCGTTGCAACGTTGGCCTTGGTGGTGGCGGTCTGGTTGGCGATCTCACGCAGCCGCTCCGAACTGTTTCCCGAGGTGCCGTGCTGGGCACCGTTTACCTTGTACGGAACCAGCGCCTTGTGGATCTGCGCGGTGAGCCCAACCTGGATGCCGGCATCGCTCGCTTCGAGGCCGTGAGTAGTGCCATTGTTGAGAGCGATCCAGTCGGGGAAGATGTCGTGGGCATTCAGACCTCGGATCAGGAAGAGCGCCTCGTCCACGGTGGAGAGACCGGAATTACCCTTGATCTCGCCTACTTCTGTCTCAAGGCCTGCCCACCTGGGAATGAATGGGTTGATGGCAAGGTTTGCCAGAAGATTCTGATCGTCAGGGAGATGAGAAGCATCAATGGCTATTGAGGTGATGCCTGCTTCGAACATGGTGGGTATCTCCACCTTGGCCGCAGCAAGATCCTTGTCGTTCTTGATGCCGTAATGATCGGCATGGATGGCGACGGGAACGGTTATGCCGAGTTCATTACAGAGTGCATCGACAATGCGGGCCATGTTCCAGTAGTTCACCGGGCAGTAAGCCTTCTGCCCCCCTTCTGACTTGGCGATCTCGATGATGATCGGCGCATTTGCCCGCTGGGCAGCCATGAGCGCACCGCGGATGACGAAGTAGTTCCTGCCGTTGGCAGCCATGGTTATGGCTTTCCCCTTGGCCGACATTGCCCGGTCGATTACCTTGCCACTGACAATCAGGGCCTTTGAATTGGGAAAGAGCTGTCTGATGTTGGGGGGCCGACCAACCTGGAGGGCCTTCTCGAAATCTGCAGAGTACGCCATGTCACATCTCCCTTTTCATGAAATAACATTCGATAGTCAAATCAAAGAGTTTATACCACGGGTAACCGCCAAAATCAAGGTTACGGCCCTAATTCTCCATAAAAAAAGGGCCGCACCATTGACGGAGCGGCCCTTTGGGGATCACGATGCGAATGCTATTTTTTCTTCGCAGGGATGACGCAATCGAACGTAGCAAGGATGCGGCGGTTTTTCTGCCGACCCGCGGCTGTCTTGTTGTCGGCGATGGGCTTGGTCAATCCGAAACCTTTTGCAGAGAGACGCCCCTTCGCGATGCCATATTTCTCGATCAGATAGGTCATGACCGCATCGGCGCGACGCTGCGACAACTTCAGGTTGTAGTCGGCGCCACCCACGTTGTCGGTATGGCCTTCGATTGTGCCCGTGGCTTCGGGGTAAGTCTTGAGGAACTCGGCAACCTTGCCGATCTCGGCATGGTACTTCTTCTTGATATCTGCCTTGGCTGTGTCGAATTCGACTTCCAGCTTGATGCAGAGCTGCTCCGTAACCGTCACCTTGGCGTTGCTGGTTGCCTTCCCGCCTGCACCGCTGCAGGTCAAGGTGTAGTCGGCGCTCCCTTCGGGAGAAACCTTCTGGGTTCCCTGCAGCTGGACAGTGCCGAGATCGGGCTGGATATCGGCAGCAGTCGCGTTCTGACAGGCCCATTCAATCGTGCTGGAGCCGCCTTTGGTGATTGCAGCGGGGATAGCCGTCAGAGTGGCCACGGGAGCAGCCGGCTGGGTTACGCCTACGCTAGCTGCGCTGGTTGCCGAACCTGTCGCACTGCTACAGGTAAGGATATAGTCGGTGTTGTCTGCAGGGCTCAGGGTCCTGCTCCCCTGGGGAGGAACCTTTCCGATGCCGGGCTGGATGTCGGCAGAATCGGAATTCTTGCATGCCCAGGTGATGGTGACCGCTTCCCCCTTAGTCACAGAGCCGGGAGAGACAGCAAGACTGGCTTCAGGAGCAGGCGGAGCAGGCTTCGGCGCAGGTGGGGGTACCGGGGCTACAACAGGCGCCGGCTTGGGTTCTACCACCGGGGCCGGGGCCGGCTTTGCCCCCCCGAACAGGAACGAGATACCGACACTGTATTCCACATTGTGGAGGGTCTGATTATTGACCTGGCCGAGCAGATCGTCCTTGAAAATGAGATGGCGAACATCACCACGGAAGGCTACTTCGTCGGTAAGGAAGTACTTCACCCCGGCGCCGTAGTTGAATGCGCCCCTGGTTCTCATCTTGTCGAAAGCCTCGTACTCGGCAGATCTCCCACCAAAGCCTGCAGCAATGAATGGCACGAGCTGGCTGTCCGGGATGAAATGATAGAGCACATCGAGATTGTAGTTGTATACCCTCAGGTTACTGTCGTTTTTCGTCCCGTCACTGCTAGTGAAGCCGAATGCACCCTCGGCACCCAGGTTTTTGGTGAAGTTGTAGCCGGCACGGAGACCCACAGTGGGGCTCATCTCCTGGTGCTCGACTCCGTCGAAAATGTAGCCGCCGAAAAACGGAGACACCGAGAAAACACCGGCCTGGTTCCCGGCCCAAGCAGATCCGGCAACAGTCAACAGAGCAGCTGCTGCCAAACAGACGATGCGTCTTTTCATACATCCTCCTTTCATTAACGAAAAATCACCCCTGCATTGCCTAGTCTTATACCACAGCGTGATGGCCTGGCAAGACAAAATTCCCTCGATCGCTGTCGAGCCGGTGCCAGTGTGGGAATTACACCAGTGCTCATGGTTGCAGCAGGTGTAACCTTGCATTCGTAGCCTCGCTGCACTATTATATGATGTTTTTCCGGGAGAAAGCGACATGCCCCAAACCCTTTCATTTTCAGAACAGCTCCTCGACAGCCACTGCGTGGTGGACGTCCGCACCCCTCTGGAATACGCCGAGGACCACCTGCCCGGCGCGATCAACATACCACTTCTGTCCAATGAAGAACGGGTCGAGATCGGCACCCTCTACAAGCAGGCCGGCCCTCAACCGGCACGTATCCGCGGGCTGGAACTGACTGCCGGGCGTTTTCCAGGCATGGTTGCAGACATAGCCTCTGCCGCAACCGGTCGCCCGATCCTGGTCTACTGCTGGCGCGGCGGGCTACGCAGCAAAACCGTCGCCACCATACTTGAACTGACCGGGCACCCGGTGGCTCAACTCACCGGAGGCTACAAGGCCTTCCGCAATCATGTCGTGGCCTATTTCACGCCATTCTCCCCTCCTGCACCCCTGGTGGTGATCCACGGCATGACCGGCATCGGAAAAACCGACTTCATTCTCCGGCTGGCCCCTGATCGCTTCAGCACCATCGACCTGGAGGGGATTGCCTGCCATCGCGGATCGGCATTCGGCGAACTTGGCCTGTCCCAGGACCATCTCACGCAAAAGGGCTTTGAAACCCTTCTCTGGGACACCTTTCGCCGCATGCCCGCTGGCAGGCCGATCATCATCGAGGGCGAAAGCCGCCGTATCGGCAAGGTTTCGCTGCCAGGAGACCTTTACGAGGTTATGCGCGCCTCCACCAAGGTCTGGTGTTCCGCCTCCCTGGAGACGCGGGTGCAACGGCTCATCGATGAATATGGGAAAACGGAATACCGTGAAGCAATGGCAGAAGCCCTGGCACGGATTGCCAAAAAACTGGGCGGTGACAGCTACCGCGAATTACTGGATCATCTGAAAAACTGGGAGATGGAACCGTTCATGGCAGGTCTGGTGGAACGGTACTATGACAAGGTTTACTACAAGACCCGTGACTGGAAAGAAGAGTTTTCGCTGTCACTGGAAGATTACGACCGTGCCGCCAAGGAACTGGACGAACAACTCTCCAGCCGCGGGATCTGAAAGGCATTGGTTTTTGTTCTACAACGGCCTTCACCCCGCCACATCAGGACCGACATGTCTACATACCTCCGGGTATGCCAGCAGAGCTGGGAAAAAACGACTAAAATCTTCATGCAGCCCAGCATAGTGCTTCCGTAGCTCGTCTCCACCCATGGCAAGCGGATTTGCCCTTTTCAACCGCATACCCATCCGCTGCAACGCCAACTCGACCCCCTCGATCTCACGATAGGACGGGAGCCATTCGATGAAGAGAGCCGGAAGAATCCGTTCGAGCCGCCCAGGAAGTACCTGCCGATGCTCCCTGAGGACCCGGCAGGCGCATTCAATGTAGTCGGACAGGGGAAGGCTGGCATAGACATCCCACTCCCGGGCCAGGAAGTGATCGTAGAAAAGGTCCACCATCACCCCGCGGTACAGTCCGCAGGGATCGCTGAGGCGGCGTTTGCTGCAGCGGAAATATTCATTCGCTGCGGCAAAGGAATCGATACTTCGATGCAGTTGCACCCCCTCCATGATCCCTGCCGGATATTGACCCGGCAGGAGCCGCCCCTTGATAAAATCCCCCATCAGATTGCCAACCATGACTTCTTCCCTGCTGCCAGACAACAGGAGATGCGCGAGGAAATTGATGGCAGCCTCCCTTTAGTGGCCCTTCAACGTTGCGGAAAGGCCCTCTATGAGCTGCGTCCGCTGCTTGGCAGAGAGACGCGCCTCAGGATGGGCAAAGCGATAGGCAAAAGGAGGCATATCCCCCTCGGTGATCTCCTTGGCGATCTCTTCGGGACGTTCTCCCTCGCGGGTCCCTCCCTGCCAGTCGGAAAAATTCAGCTTCTCGCGCCCTTCCTGCACGTCATGAGCGATCAACCACGAAACAGGCGCATACCGTGCATACCACGGCCAGATGGTTTCAAAACTATGGCAGTTGAAGCAGGCCCGCCGGGCAAGTTCACGGGTATCCGGAGAGTCCCACTGGGGCTCTGCCACCACCGAAGGATTGTTATGGTCGCGGCCATAGGGGACTGCCTGCATCAGGGCAAGTCCGACTACAGCAGTCAGCGTGACATACAATGTGCTTTTTTTCATACGTTCATTCCTTTCCGCACAAATGAGTTATCTTTGGCACCAGACCGTGCGGAGTACCGGACGCAACCCTGCCCTGTTCTGCTGGCTGGATCTTAGTCAGAGAATGCGCCATGCCCTGAACTTGCGCACCAGTTTCACCGGATGATAGGAGAGTTTGGCGGTCCGCAAACCCGGTTCTCCAAGGTCCTGCTCCCGATTGACATAGAGACAGTCGGTAAAAAGCTTACTATTGAACTGCTGGTCCACCAGTTGAGAAATCCCTTCCATGAACGGATCGGACTTCTCGAAGTGGCAGACCGACGTCTCGCGGTTGAGCCGTTCCCCCAGGGCAAAGGCAGCGACTGCACCCTCGACGAGAACCGTCACCCCCTCAAGCCCCAGAACAGCTGCAAGCTGTAGCCCCTCTGCCGTTGCCGATGCTTCGAGGACTGCCGAACGGTTGTCGTCGCTGCCGCGGACCCGCTGCCATTCGGCAAGCAACCTGAGTGCACCGTCCAGATGTGTTGGCCGGAATATTTCGACCGTAAAGTCGTGGCGGCTGGCAAAGTAGTTCAGCCGGTTCTTTTTCTTGTGGAAACGATTGCCGGACAGCTCGGCCAGTTCACTCCGCAGATAGAGATAGTCAAAAGCATCCCGGTCTTCCAACACCTTAAGGCCAGTGTCGGCAAGGTAGCGGCTCACAAACGGCTCATCTGCTCCGTAGAGAATGAGGCCGCTCCCAAACAGGATATCCAGGGCAGCTGCGACATCACCTGAGAGCGGCGGCAAAAAATAGGCATCTCCGTCATACCCTTTTCCCAGCACTACCAATGCATCAGCTAGCAGAGTAAGCCGATAGTCGTGGGCCTGGCGGAAGAGAAAAAGCCCGGCAAAGGTCAACTCTGACACTGCCGGCTGTAGCTCCGCAAAAAGCGGATCAAGCCTTTCCTTGTCTGCAAGCTCCATTGGGCGGCTGGCAGGGTACTGCGGAATGGGGGAAGCAGAGTTCATGAAGAGAGTATAGCGGTTGAAGTGCTGGTTGGCTACAGCAGCACCACGAGGATCGCACCCGCCCCGAACACCGACAGGTTGCAGACTGCGGAGATGCCATGCAGGCGGGAAAATTCCCGGCGCAGGGGATGGTCCTTCGGCGTGGTCTGGAAGGAAGGAATCTCCTTTTTCAGGGCAGCGGCCTTCGGTTCGATGTAGAAGGCCTGAAATGAGGTTGCCGCCAGCATGACCGCCAAAAGTACTAGGGCAGCGATGAAATGCCGTGTCGCGCCACGCTGCAGAAGCAAACAGATCAGCGCAACAGCACCACAGACAAGACCCCAACGGAAATAACCGGGGAAGAGATAACCAACGATCCGGCCGGCAACGTCTCGATTCTCATTGCTGAAGATGATCGGAGTGAGGATAAAGGTGAAGATGGCGACCCCACCCACCCAGAAGGCCAGTGAAAGGCGAAGCAGTGCGGTGATGACAGCGGTCATGGTAAATCCTCCTGGTGCTGTAATGCAAAGCGCTCTATGATCCAGCGGGCGATGCTGCGATGGGGAGGGAATCCCCCCGGCAGACTTGACGGGGAAAACCAGCGGGCATCCTCCAATTCGCTGGTGTCGACGACGATCTCACCTCCAGCGTAGTCTGCCACGAAACCAGCCATGAGCTGACTGGGAAACGGCCAGTTCTGGCTTCCCACATAGCGGACGTTACTGACGGTCACGCCGGTCTCCTCCCGCACCTCGCGGACGGCACACTCTTCCAACGATTCGCCGAAGTCGAGAAAACCGGCAACCAGGCTGTAACGCCCCTCTGGCCAGGTCGCCTTGCGGATGAGCAAAAATTCATCGTGCCGCTTCACCAGCACGATGGCACAGGGATGAATGGCGGGATACTGTTCGTGACCGCAGGCAGGGCATTGCTTTCCCCAGGTGCCGCGTACCCGGCTGGTATGGACACCGCACCGCGCACAGAGCCTGCTCAACCGCTCCCAGTGGAGGATCTGCTGGGCAAGGCCACCGATGGTGAGCAGACTGTCATCCAACCGCTCCTTGACGGCATTGAACGGCTCAACCGAGTACGGAGGCTCAACAACCGTATCCTTGCCGATGCGGAGGATTCGTAACGGCTCTCCCCGCCAGTAGCCGATGAACAGGGGCTCACGGCTCTTCGACTTCCAGCCGGCCGGCAAACGTCGCGGCAGAGAGCAGACGCCATCGATCTCTTCGACAACCAGAGAGCCGCCCATCAATACCGCATACGGTCCATCACCCTGTGGCAATTGATCCGGCAGCCCCCTTATGAATTCGTCCCCGAGCAGAGTCGCATTGAACGGCAGATTGACAGTATCGGGATAACGCATGACTCTTTCCCCCGGAAGTATGTGTATGGTTCTTTGAAAACCGTGAGGACCCATCACATTTACTGGGAGCAGTCTCTAGTCTTCAAATGAGTACGTAGGCTTCAAAAGATCATACCCCTGAAATCGTTGAACGGCAATAACGAGCTTCGCAAACTCGTCGCGGACCCGGTAAAGACGCACCTTCTGAAACATCAGAAACAGAAAGGGCGGCACAGTGGCCGCCCTTCCCATTCCCCTTCGTCGTCAGAAACCCGTCAGGCTGCGTCGGCAAGCCCTTCAAACTCATCCTGGCGAAACATCTTTTCCACGTCGAGCAGGATCAGCAGTCTGTCCGCTGCCCGGCCAACGCCCATCAGGCACTCGGAATCGAATCCCTTGATCACGTCCGGAGTAGCCGAAACCTGGTCCGCATTGAGCTTCATCACCTGCGAGACCTTGTCCACCACCAGGCCAACCGTTACCTTGCCGAACGACACCACTACGATGCGGCGGTTCTGCTCGTTGATGTTATCCGCGAAGGGCAGGTGCATCCGCTTGCGGAAATCGATGATGGGAATGATCTTGCCACGCAGGTTAATGACCCCCTCGACGTAGTCAGGGGCATTAGGCATCACCGTGATATCCACCATCCGGATGATCTCCTGCACCTTGAGTATATCGATGCAGAACTCCTCTCCGCCAACGGTAAATCCGACCATGTGAAGGGAATCGCCCGTCCCACTGCTTCGTACCTGTGTTGAAACATCGAATGCCATGTCCAACCTCCCTTAATACGTACTCCGACATATATCAGACTGTACAAAACACATTTACCTCATTTTTCGGCCAAACAGTTTAAAACTTAAGAGGAATGATCATAAATTCTCTATTCTTTCTATTAACAACCCATAAATCTTTCTTGGCAATTCTTTTGGGCCACGCGGATTCCCCTGCGAGGGTCAGGCTGCCAACTTGAATTGTCCGACAAGACGTTGCATGCTTTCTGCCAGACCTGCCAGTTGCCCCGCGGCGGTGGCCGATTCATGGGCGCCGTTGGCCGTATCCTGCACTACTTCGGTAATCTGGTGAATATTTTTGCTGATATCACCAGTTGTGGCTGTCTGCTCTTCGGCAGCTGTAGCCACCTGGTTCACCTGCATGACCACGCTGTTGATCTGAGCCAGGATCTCGGAGAGTGCCTGTCCTGATTTTGCTGCTTCATCGGTACCGTGCTCCACCTCCCGGACCCCTTCTTCCATGGCCATCACTGCACTCTTGGTCTCGGACTGGATCGCCTTGATCATCTCGCCGATTTCACGGGTCGCCGTGGTGGTCCGTTCGGCAAGAGCCCGGACCTCATCGGCAACTACGGCAAATCCACGCCCTTGCTCACCGGCCCTCGCCGCTTCGATCGCAGCGTTCAGCGCCAAAAGATTGGTCTGATCGGCAATATCCTCGATGGTACCGATAATTGCACCGATCTGATCGCTACGGGAACCGAGCCCTTCGACAGCACTCGCCGTATCCTTGACACGCCCGGCAATCTGCCCCATCACCGACACGGTAAGATTGACCACCTCTGCTCCGGCAGTAGCGGTGTTACTTGCCTGGTGGCTCCCCTCGGCCGCCATCTGGCAGTTATGAGCAATGTCGGCACTGGTGGCTGCCATCTCTTCTCCTGCTGTCGCCACTGTACCCGCCTGGGCAGCCACTTCTTCGGCACCAGTCGCAATCCTCTCTGCGCTGGCCATCAGCTGATTGGCAGCAGAGGCAACCTGGGTCGATGTCTCTGCTACCTCCTTGATGGTGGTGTGCAGGTTTTCCGCCATGTTTCGGAACGCATCGCTCAACTGGCCGATCTCGTCGCCGGAGGTATGCGTGATCTTCACGCTCAGGTCTCCGGAGGCAATCTGCGTCGACTGGGCTGTCAAGGAACGCAATGGAACCGTTATGGAGCGGCTGAGCAACAGGCCCAGCACAAAGGCAACAATCGCCCCTGTCAGAGTGAGTGCCGTAATGATCCAGCCGCTTCGTGTGCTGAGAATATGGTTCTGGTTCGCCACGGCTCCCACGCTCTTGACCAGATATGCCGACAGGCTGTCGATGGCAGCCATCTCATTATCGGCAGCTTGCCTGGCGGCGGTACCTTCCATGTAGAGTTGGGCTTCCTTATCCCTGTTTGCCCGCGCCAGTTCGACGATCTTGTCGAGATGAGGGGTATAGTTTTTTCGAGTATCAACAAAGGTGGCAAACAGTTTTTTCGACTCGTTGTCTGGCAGGCCCTTTTCCAGTTCTATTGCCGTAGCATCAATCTCTTCGCGATATTTCCTGATCAATGTTCCGTGTTCATCAACCTCTTCGCCATCCGTCGCCATGATGATATCTCTGGTGTTGACACGGAGGCGCTGGAATGCGGTGCTGATCTCCCCCACTGCTTCCAGGGGACGGACCCCCTTCTCATAAAGGGCCAGGCTGGCTTCATCGAGCTTCTTTATGTCGATGAAGCCCAACGTGCCGATTATCGCAGTAATCAACACAACCAGGAAGAAACCTCCCACAAGACGTACCCCGATTTTTACATTGCGCAACATAGACTCTCCTCCCTTTCCGCGTCTGACTTCATACACCGATCGTGCACTAGATGGCTCTTCGGAAAAGGGGAAGCTTACTGAAGACGGTGCACTGCTGAAAATACCGTCAGAAAACAGGCTGTTCTGTGTAAGCACTATCCCTACAGACCGTAGGGGCTGCAGCCGGGAGTCAATCCACAAGACCATTCCGGATAAAATAGGTGGTTATTTCGGCGTTGCTCTTCATCTGCATTTTTTCCAGGATCCGTGTCCGATACGTACTGACGGTTTTTGCACTCAGAACCAGATCCGTTGCGATCTCCGTGATGGTCTTGCCTGAAGCGATCCGACAGCCGACCTGGAACTCCCGGTCAGAAAGAGTTTCATGCCTCTCCTTGCACTGCATGCCATTTGCCAGCTCCGACACCAGCAGCTCAGACAATGTCGAGCTGACATATTTCCCTCCTTGCAAGACTCTCCTGACAGCGGCCACCAGTTCATCCGGCGCACTCCCTTTGGTCAGATACCCGGCAGCACCGGCCTTCAAGGCCCGGACTGCATACTGCTCTTCCGGGTGCATGCTGAGCATCAAGACCGGCAACTGCGGTTTTATCTGTTTGAGCTGCTTCAACACCTCTAATCCGTTTCTCCCTGGAAGGGATATGTCCATCAAAACCAGATCAAAGTTATGATCAACGACCTTTGCATATGCCTCCTGGCCGTCTTTTGCCTCATCGTGCCGGAAAACCCCATCAAAGGCATCGAGAAGAATCTGAGCCAATCCTCTTCTGACAATGGCATGATCATCTACTATCAGGATACGCATGTTGTCGGATCTCCTCTTCTTCCAGAGGGATGGTAACCGTCACCGTTGTCCCTGTTCCGTGACTCCCTGATATCCGCAGCTTACCACCCAGCATCTCTGCGCGTTCCCGCATCCCCATCAAACCATATGCACAGGGGGAATCGATTTCATGTTGCGCAATCCCTCTGCCATTGTCGCGTATCTCCAACTCCAACCCTCCCCTGGTGTGCTTCAGAGAAATGGCAACGTCCGTTGCCCGACTGTGACGGGCGACATTGGTGAGGGCCTCCTGGAAGATCCGAAATATTTCTGCGGAAAAGTCCGGAGGGAGATCGGAGTCGCTTATGTCGATTGCCTGTGTACACCGGATACCCGTCCTATTGGTAAACTGGCCGGTTTCCCAGTCAAGGGCTGCTCTCGTGCCAACGTCATCCAGATACCGGGGGCGCAAGCCTGCCGAAATCTTCTGTACCTCCTTGATTCCGGCATCGACAAGCGCCTTCATCCCCTTGATCCGCTCAGAAAGTTCTCTGTTTCCTGCTGGCAACTTCCTGTGCAGCCACGAGATCTCGAACGCAAGCCCCGTCAGCAATTGTCCCAATTCATCATGAATCTCCCGGGAGATCGCTTTTCGCTCATGCTCCCGTGCCGACTCCAGTTGTGCGCAAAGTAGCAGTTTATTCATGATTCCGCCCGTGACACGACAAGCAATGCGATGGTTGAACCTGAGATATATCGGTAAATGTTATGGCCCGCGATCACAAAAATCCCTACGTTTCAGTAAGCACTCGACGTCTTGATCATCGATTTCCTGGAACAGTTTTCAATGTCTGGCTCCATGGTCAAGCCATTCGTGGATACTGCCGGCAGCCTCCAACAATTACATATCAATAAAACAATACTGACATATAACAAACGACCATATGTAACTATGTTTATATTATTTTCATATAGTAGTAGTATTACAGCTTAAATTTATTTGTAAATAGTTGCTAATATATTTTAGTGTATACGCAATATATGGTTAAGTATCATATACTGTCTTGCTTGTTTAAACTTATTGCACATATCAATGAATCTACTTATACAAAAAAGGACAAACCTTTTCAGGATTGTCCTTATATGCAGAATCACATTACGATATATAGTGCGATATCGTTTATTGACTGAATACAAAACCGTCGCGAGACCTTCATCCCAACGGAGCTATCAAGATTTCAAAGACAGTCCGTCAATCCTCTCAATCTCAGAGAATTGTCCCCGGACCGGCAGGAGGCAGCAACGACCTACACCCTGAACTGCCCCACCAACCGCTGCAGATCTTCAGCCAGACCGGAGAGCATGTTGGCGGCAACGACCGACTCCTGAGCACCATGGGCGGTGTGCTGCACCACGTCGTTGATCTGCTGGATGTTGTTGCTGATCTCGGCAGTGGTGGCCGTCTGTTCCTCGGCTGCCGTCGCAATCTGGCTTACCTGCATGTTCACCGCATTGATCTGCTCCAGGATTGCCTGCAGCGCCTCGCCTGACTTGGACGCCTCCATGGTGCCGCTCTCGACCTCGCGCACCCCCTCATCCATGGCTGCCACCGCTGCTTTGGTCTCATTCTGGATCGCCTTGATCATCTCGCCTATCTCGCGGGTCGCCTTGGTGGTCCGCTCGGCCAGCGCCCGCACTTCGTCGGCCACCACCGCAAAGCCCCGCCCCTGCTCGCCGGCACGCGCCGCCTCGATGGCCGCGTTCAGCGCCAGGAGGTTGGTCTGGTCGGCAATGTCCTCGATAGTGCCGATGATCTCGCCGATCTGGTCGCTCCGTGCCCCCAGGCTCTCCACGGTCTTGGCCGTCTCCTGTACCCGGCCGGCAATCCGGCTCATCACCTGAACGGTGTTCTCCACCACCGCAGAACCGTCCTGGGCGGTCTGACTGGCGTGTAGTGCCCCATTGGCAGCATTGTGACAGCTGTTGGCGATATCGCCGCTGGTGGCAGACATCTCTTCGCTGGCCGTGGCAACAGTCCCTGCCTGGGCTGCCATCTCCTCGGCGCCGCTGGCCATCTCCGCCGAAGTGGAGTGGAGCTGGGTCGCAGCAGAAGCGACACGCTCACTGTTGCTCGCCACCATGGAGATTACCTCACTCAGCTTTCCGGCAGTGGCATTCACCTCTGCGGCCAACAGACCCATCTCGTCACGGCTCGTGATGTGGGAACGGGCAGCCAGGTTGCCTGCCGCCACCTCCTGCAGGGTCCCGAATACCGATTTCAACGGCCCTGATATCGAGTTGGCGATAAGCGTACCTCCCATAAGGGCCAGGATCACGATGACAATCACAGCAGCGAGCAGCAGTAACCGAGACTGCTTGTAGCTAGCAGTATCGCGCTGGAATATGCCTTCGCCCTCCTTGATATGCTGCGCGACCATCTCCGCTATTACTTCAGCCGGCTTGCCATAGATCGGAGCAACCGTACCGGTAGCGAACGCAATGACGTCGCTTGCCGAAACGGCACTCCCTCCGGAGTTCGCCTGTTTCGCCATCTGACCGAGCTTTGTCCCTTCAGCCACATACGACTCGAACCCCTTGGTAAATGCAGAGATCTGCTCGATTTCTTTCTCACTAAGCTCATTCTTACGATACGTTTCCAGTTTCTTCCGCACATTTTCGATCTGGCTGACAAAATCCTTTTCTTTTTCATCTATCTTGGCCGGATCCTTGAGCACCATCATGTAAACCAGGTCGAGGCGCATGGCCAGAAAATGGTTTTTCAGGTCCTGCAGCAGAGCCACGTCCTCAAGCCCTTGCATCAATTCACCCTCGGCCTTGTTCATCTTCTGCATGTTCATAAGGCCAACCGAGCCTACGATCACAAGAGCGACACACCCTGCCACCACCAACGCCAATATCTTGTTCCTTACTTTCAGATCTGCCCAGAATCTCATCTGCATCTCCTTTAACGTGACCTCGAGGGGTTACGTTATCAATACTGCGTCAACTCTTTGAAGGATAATAATCCGCCCCATTGCGTATGCATCATATGACCTTATGAAAAACATGCGATAGTTGACTAATCGCCGATTATTACAAACACTTTAGACAAAAATAAGGGTTTCCCTTATTACTATATTCGATAACCCTTATATCGTATTGCAGACAGATAGTTGCAGCACTTTGGCACACATTCATAGATCCGAAAACGACAAGGGGGAGCAGGTTATTGGCCTGCTCCCCCTTGAGGGTGCATCTTCAGTGCTACCGGATATACAATTCAGTTCATAATTCCCGCATCGCGCCGTTTCGTTCCGGAAGCGTCAGACCCTGAACTGCCCCACCAGCCGCTGCAGCTCTTCAGCCAGACCGGAGAGCATGTTGGCGGCAATGACCGACTCCTGGGCACCATGGGCGGTGTGCTGAACCACGTCGTTGATCTGCTGGATGTTGTTGCTGATCTCGGCAGTGGTGGCCGTCTGTTCCTCGGCTGCCGTCGCAATCTGACTTACCTGCATGTTCACCGCATTGATCTGCTCCAGGATTGCCTGCAGCGCCTCGCCTGACTTGGACGCCTCCATGGTGCCACTCTCGACCTCGCGTACCCCTTCTTCCATGGCTGCCACCGCTGCCTTGGTCTCGTTCTGGATCGCCTTGATCATCTCGCCGATCTCACGGGTCGCCTTGGTAGTCCGCTCGGCCAGCGCCCGCACCTCGTCGGCCACCACCGCAAAGCCACGCCCCTGCTCGCCGGCACGCGCCGCCTCGATGGCCGCGTTCAGCGCCAGGAGGTTGGTCTGATCCGCTATATCCTGGATAGTGCCGATGATCTCGCCGATCTGGTCGCTCCGTGCCCCCAGGCTCTCCACGGTCTTGGCCGTCTCCTGTACCCGGCCGGCAATCCGGCTCATCACCTGAACGGTATTCTCCACCACCGCAGAACCGTCCTGGGCGGTCTGACTGGCGTGCAGTGCCCCATCGGCAGCAGCATGGCAGCTGTTGGCGATATCGCCACTGGTGGCGGACATCTCTTCGCTGGCCGTGGCAACGGTGCTCGCCTGAGCCGCCATCTCCTCGGCGCCGCTGGCCATCTCCGCCGAAGTGGAGTGGAGCTGGGTCGCGGCAGAGGCGACACGCTCACTGTTGCTCGCCACCATGGAGATTACCTCCCGCAGCTTGCCACAGGTTTCGTTCACCTCTGTGGCCAGCATCCCCATCTCGTCGCGGCTGGTGATGTCGGAACGGGCCGCCAGGTTCCCCGCCGCCACTTCCTTGAGGGTCCCGAACACCGACTGCAGCGGCCTGGATACCGAATTGGCGATGAGGTTGCCGGCAAGGAGTGCACAAACCACTACCACAACAACGGAGAGCAGGAGTATTATCCTTGACTGCTTGAAATTCTTGACATCATTCTGATACAGTTCATCGGCTTCCTTGATATTGTTGGCCACCATATCGGAGATCACCGCAGCGGGCTTGACATAGATCGGTGCAACCGTATTGGTGGCAAATGCGATCACCTCATCGACCCCTGTGCCATTCCCACCGCTGTGCACCTGCTTGGCCATCTGCGCCATTTTCGTTCCTTCGACTACATAAGCCTCAAACCCCTGGATAAAGGACTTGACCTGCTCCCTTTCAACCGGAAGCAGATCGTATTTTTCATATTTGTCCAGCTTTTCCTTGACGTTTGCCACCTGTGCAGAAAAATCCTTTTCCTTCTCTTCGATCTTGGCCGGGTCCTTCAGCGCCATCATGTAAACCAGATCAAGACGCATTGTCAGGAAATGGTTTTTCATGTCCTGCAGCAAAGCCACATGTTCCAGCCCACTTTTGAGCTGTTCCTCGGCTGCGCTCATCCGCGACATGTTCAAAACCCCGAACAGACCAACTATCACGAGGCCCAGACAACCGGCAACGACGAGGAACATAATCTTTGCCTTCACCTTTAAATCAGCCCATATTCTCATATATGCCCCTCTCCTGTAGATAGTGTAATACTCCTGTTTTTTCGATATGTTCCTCTTGATACCCGACTAACCAATGCAAAACAAATCATGCAATTACTCGAACCTCCGTACATTTCCAAAGTTTTCCGACTTCATTAGTAATGTTCGGCTTATGCATACAAAACTTGAGAACATAGAGGCTACACCTTGTTCGCTACGAACTATTGTACCAGTATTGTTGACATTTTCCGAAAGCACGCAGCAGTAACCACCGAAAACGACAAGGGGGAGCAGGTTATTGGCCTGCTCCCCCTTGGGGGTGCATCTTCAGTGCTACCGGATATGCAATTCAGTTCATAATTCCCGCATCGCGCCGTTTCGTTCCGGAAGCGTCAGACCCTGAACTGCCCCACCAGCCGCTGCAGCTCTTCAGCCAGACCGGAGAGCATGTTGGCGGCAATGACCGACTCCTGGGCACCATGGGCGGTGTGCTGAACCACGTCGTTGATCTGCTGGATGTTGTTGCTGATCTCGGCAGTGGTGGCCGTCTGTTCCTCGGCTGCCGTCGCAATCTGACTTACCTGCATGTTCACCGCATTGATCTGCTCCAGGATTGCCTGCAGCGCCTCACCTGACTTGGACGCCTCCATGGTGCCACTCTCGACCTCG